>JBNJJQ010000002.1:0-359847 GCA_051750385.1 Bacillota bacterium
AATCTGTCCAGATCCCATCATAATCTAGCCACTTGTCAATAAGAGTGAAATTTCGACATCCCACAAACCCTGAAAGATTAATAAAGCAGCGACCCTTCCAAAGGGCCGCTGCTTTCAAATATTCAAATGTGGGACAAGGAACCTGTCCCCGCTTATGCTTCCTTCTGATAACGCAGTACCGGCTTACGCGCAGCAAGTGTTTCGTCCAGACGCTTGATGACGGTTGTGTGCGGTGCTTCTTGCACTACTTCCGGGTTTTCTTCGGCTTCGCGGGCGATCTGGATCATCGCTTCGATAAAGGAATCCAGGGTTTCTTTTGATTCGGTTTCTGTCGGTTCGATCATGATACACTCTTCCACGTTTAATGGGAAGTAGATTGTTGGCGGATGGTATCCGAAGTCGAGCAGGCGTTTGGCGATGTCGAGTGTACGGACGCCAAGCTTCTTCTGACGCTTACCGGATAATACGAATTCATGCTTGCAATGTCTGTCAAACGGCAGGTCGAAATGCTCTGCAAGGCGACGCATCATATAATTTGCATTCAATACGGCATATTCCGTGACAGCCTTCAACCCATCCGGCCCCATGGAACGGATATATGTGTAAGCACGAACGTTAATACCGAAGTTTCCGTAGAACGGCTTCACGCGGCCGATGGAATCAGGGCGATCGTAGTCAAAGCCGAAGCTTCCGTCTTCTTTTTTCACGACAAGCGGTTTAGGCAGGTAAGAAATCAAGTCCGCTTTTACTCCAACTGGACCTGAACCTGGTCCGCCGCCTCCGTGAGGGCCTGTGAAGGTTTTGTGTAAGTTCAAGTGAACCACGTCAAAGCCCATGTCCCCTGGACGCGCCTTGCTTAGAACGGCATTCAGGTTGGCACCGTCATAATAGAGTTTTCCGCCCGCTTCATGGACGATCTGTGCCATTTCCAGAATGTTCTCTTCAAACAGTCCAAGTGTATTCGGGTTGGTCAGCATAAGTGCTGCCGTGTCTTCCCCTACCACTCTGCGAAGATCTTCCAAATCTACCAAACCATCTTCATTTGATTTAACGGTAATTGTTTCAAGACCAGCAACGGTTGCTGAAGCAGGGTTTGTACCGTGTGCAGAGTCAGGCACGATAACCTTTGTACGCTTTGTATCGTTGTTTGCTTCATGGTAGGCACGGATCATCATCAGTCCCGTCCACTCACCATGGGCACCGGCAGCCGGCTGTAGGGTTACTTCATCCATACCTGTGATTTCGATAAGATGCTCCTGCAAGTCATGCATCAATTCAAGTGCACCTTGAACCGTGGACTCGTCCTGTAAAGGATGGATATGGGAAAAGCCCGGGAAACGCGCGACATTTTCATTGATTTTCGGGTTATATTTCATTGTACAAGAACCTAATGGATAGAATCCTGAATCCACCCCATGGTTACGGTTGCTCAGCGCAGTGTAGTGGCGCATGATATCAAGTTCTGATACTTCCGGAAGCTCAGGTGCTTCTTCACGAATGAATTCTTTAGGGAACAGCTCGTTTAAATCTACTTCAGGCACATCATTTTCAGGCAGGCTGTAGCCGATACGTCCTTCTCTAGAAAGTTCAAAAATAAGTGGTTGATTTTGCTTATTCATGGCTGCCATCCCCCAATTCTTTCACTAGTGTGTCAATTTCTTCTTTCGTACGCAATTCAGTTACAGCAATCAGCATATGGTTTTCAAACTCAGGGTAGTATGTACCCAAGTCATAGCCGCCAATGATTCCTTTATTAATCAACTTACGGTTCACTTCTTTGATAGGAGTAGAAAGCTTCACGACAAACTCATTGAAGAATGGTCCCCTAAACGTAACTTCTAATCCTGCAGCTTCCATTTCTCGTTTGGCGTATTGAGCCTTCTGGATGTTCTGTACGGCCATTTCCTTGACACCATTTTTGCCAAGAGCTGTCATCGCTACAGATGCAGCCAGCGCATTCAAAGCCTGGTTTGAACAGATATTGGACGTCGCTTTATCGCGGCGGATATGCTGCTCGCGCGCTTGTAGTGTCAACACAAAGCCGCGTTGTCCTTCTTCATCCACTGTCTGCCCTACTAATCTACCGGGAACCTTACGCATCAATTTTGTTGTGACAGCAAAATAACCACAATGAGGTCCGCCGAATTGTGTCGGAATCCCGAATGGCTGTGCATCACCTGTTACGATATCCGCACCGAATTTACCAGGAGGTGTCAATGCTCCAAGTGCCAATGGGTTGGAGGAGACAACGAACATTCCTTTACCGGAGTGAGCAAGCTTTTCGATTTCCTGCATCGGTTCGATCTGACCGAAGAAGTTTGGATATTGGACCATAACCGCTGCGATTTCATCCGACATCATTTCTTCGAGTGCTGCAACGTCTGTCACACCATTCTTCGTTGGTATTTCGACCACTTCAATGTATTGGCCCTTTGCGTAGGAGTTCACCACTGCCTTCGCTTCCGGATGAACAGCACCTGAGATCAGGACTTTCTTTTTCTTTGTATGACCTGCAGCAAGCATTGCCGCTTCTGCAAAGGAAGTCGAGCCATCATACATCGAGGAGTTTGCTACGTCCATGCCAGTGAGTTCGCAGATCATCGTCTGGAATTCAAATATTGCCTGAAGCTCACCTTGGGAAATTTCAGGCTGGTATGGGGTGTATGCCGTATAGAACTCGGAACGGGAGATGACATGGTCCACGATGACCGGCATATAATGGTCGTACACACCAGCTCCAAGGAAGGAAGCATGCTTTCTCAAGTCTTTGTTTTTTGCAGCCAGATCACTTAACTCACGCATTAATGCGGATTCCGATTTAGCTTGTTTGATTTTCAGTTCTCCATCAAATCGTACACTTTCCGGGATATCTGAAAAAAGTTCATCTATGGAAGATACCCCAATTACGTTCATCATCTCTTGAATATCTTGGTCAGTCATCGGCAAATAACGATGTTTCATGTTGAAAGCCCCCTCAGTTTTTTGGACGTTGATAAAATGGTGTTTTGACAACTTTTGCTTTTAGGCGCTTTTTACGGACCTGAACTTCCACTTCCGTCTCAAGCTCCGTGAATTCTTTCTTTAATAAGGCGAGGCCAATGTTCTTCTTTAAGGTTGGAGATTGTGTGCCAGTCGTCACTTCACCGACTTGTTCCTCTCCTACAAAAACTTCATATCCATGGCGCGGGATACCCTTATCGATCATTTCAATCCCAACCAGTTTGCGCGGTACGCCGTTTTCTTTCTGATCCTTCAATACTTCTTTTCCAAAGAAATCCTCTTCCTTGTTCACCTTTACGGCAAAGCCGATTCCAGCCTCAAGCGGAGTGATATCCTTGGATAGCTCCTGGCCGTATAATGCAAGATTTGCTTCAAAGCGCAATGTATCACGCGCACCCAGTCCACATGGAATCACGTTTTCATCTTTTAGGATTTCATTCCAAAGCTCCACCGACTTTTCACTTGCACAGTAGATTTCAAAGCCATCTTCGCCTGTATATCCTGTGCGTGAAACTAGTGCAGGGGTGCCGTTTATTTCTACATTTTCTTTAAATTTAAAAAATTTGATTTCTGATAAGTCTGTGTTAGTCAATTTCTGAAGAGCTTCCTCTGCCAATGGGCCTTGGATCGCCAGCTGTGCCATGGTTTCTGACACATTAGTAACAGTTACTTCCTCTGTCACCTTGCTTGCCAGCCAATCATAATCCTTTTCGATATTTGAAGCATTGACCACAAGCAGATAGTCCGCGTCTGCTTTTTTGTAGACAAGCAGATCATCCACTGTACCGCCATTTTCATAGCACATTGCGGTATATTGGGCTCCACCATCCTTCAGCTTGGATACATCGTTGGTCATCATTTTTTGCAGATATGCCAGACTGTCTTTGCCTTTGACCTCGATTTCCCCCATATGCGAGACATCGAATAAACCTGCTTTTGTACGTACGGCTTCATGCTCTTCCTTGATACTCGAGAATTGCACAGGCAAGTCCCATCCACCAAAGTCGATGGTCTTCGCACCAAAATCTTTATAAACTTCAAACAACGGAGTTCTTTTCAATTCAGTCAATTTCTTCTCCTCCTCTACCCTTATAAAAGATTGTAAGCCTAGTAAAAATGCTGTTTTCCCAAAAAAGGACAGAGAAACTCCTTTTTTATAAAGAGTTCCTCTGTCCTTGGCACCTGAAAGTTTACCTTATGTAAGGCTTTCCCCTTTGGTGGTTCATCTAAAGTTGAACGCTCTCCAGAGATGCGTCAAACAAGTGTCTTTTTGCCTGAGAGATTCACAATTAAGCTTGTTTGCTCCTTCGGCGCCGCCAAACTTCGGCAGTCTCTCCCCTTGTTCTCATTCGCGAATATATAATTTTGTGGAAATTGGTAACAATAAAAAGAAGATTATTCGTCAGACTTTCCATATCACCATTTTGAAGGTAAATCATCCTTTCAAAGCTCACTATTATCCTACCATTAGAGAAAGCTATCTGGCAATACAAAAACATGGAACATTATTATTTTTATATAGCTAATTGTTCGTCTTTCAACGGTACAATTATCATTATTTGCTAATGAAAACGTTATCTATTTTTCAACCACTATAAATTGGATAATTCAGAAAGGATGCTCATGCATGAATGTGGAGATTGTATTCGACAAAGGTTGGCAGGAAGAACTGTTAAAAAGGATGGATGATGACGGTCCATGGGCGAACTATGAATTATTTAAGCTAGCATTGGAAGTGGAAAACCATTTAAGCATACCGAATTTTGAAGGCTTGCTGGCTCCCTCCCACCTGCCGCAATTGACGCCGCTCCCCCATCAGCTTGAGGTGGCAAGGAATGTGGTGGAAGAAATGAACGGGAAAGCCATTCTTGCGGATGAGGTGGGACTCGGTAAAACCATTGAAGCTGGTCTTGTCCTGAAGGAATACATGATTCGCGGGCTGGTGAAAAAGGTGCTCATCTTGGTTCCCGCTTCCCTTGTTTCCCAATGGTCGGTTGAGCTCTATCAAAAATTTTACATACCAGCCATCGCGCAACGCAAAAGCTATGTGTGGGAGCAGTGCGATGTGGTCGTCTCCTCGATTGATACGGCTAAAAGAAGTCCCCACCGCGAAATTATCAATAGCCTGGAGTACGACATGGTGATTATTGATGAGGCTCATAAACTGAAAAATAATAAAACAAAAAACTATGAATTTGTCCAAAATCTGAAAAAGAAGTTCTGTTTGCTGCTTACTGCCACCCCCATCCAGAATAAGGTGGAGGAGATCTTCAATCTTGTTTCGCTCCTGAAACCGGGACATCTAGGCAGTTTAAGTAATTTTGAAGAAGTGTTCCGCGCGAAGGACCGGAAGCTTGAAAACGATGAGTACCTGAAGGAGCTTGTCAATAAAGTGATGATCCGGAACCGTCGCGGCGATACCGGAATTGACTGGCCGAAGCGTCACGTGGAGTCGTGCATGATTGAATTTTCACAGGAGGAACAGGAGCTCTATAACACCATCAATAAATTACGGACTGATCCTTCTGTTGCAATTACTAGCCAGTTTTCCATCATGACCCTTCAAAGGGAAGCCTGCAGCAGCAGGGAAGCCGTCTATTACACAGTCAAAAATATAATTGAGCGTAAGCAGCAGGAGAATCCGAACTATATTCCGTCACCTGCGTTGATGGAAATCTTCCAGAAAATCGATCTTGTCGGCCGCAATTCCAAGGCGGAAAAAGCACTGGAACTTATCCGCAAGGTCAATGACAAAGTAATCATCTTTACGGAATACCGGGCCACCCAGATGTATCTTCAATGGTTCCTGAAGCAGCATGGGATTACGTCCGTCCCTTTCCGCGGGGGATTCAAGCGCGGGAAAAAAGACTGGATGAAGGAGCTTTTCAAAAATCATACACAGGTACTGATTGCAACAGAAGCAGGCGGAGAAGGAATCAATCTGCAATTCTGTAACCATATCATCAACTATGACCTCCCTTGGAATCCGATGCGGCTCGAGCAGCGAATCGGCCGTATTCATCGTCTCGGACAGGAACGTGATGTTCATATCTACAATTTCGCAACGAAGAATACGGTGGAAGAGCACATTCTGAAGCTGCTATATGAAAAGATCAACCTGTTTGAACGGGTCATCGGAGAGCTTGACGATATCCTGACAAAGCTTGAAATCAAGAATTTGGAAGACCACATCCAGGATATCATGCTGCATTCGAAGTCGGAAGGCGAAATGAAAATCAAGATGGAGAACCTTTCTTCTGTCATAGAATTTGCGGATAGCTTAAAAAAGGAGGAGGAGCCACATGCAGCAGCAGGAAATTCATAGATTCCTGGAGCGTTATTTTTCGGCAAACAGCTGTGAAATCATAGAGAATACGAATAGTCATTTGGCGGTCCAACTCTCCATCGAGATGGACAAGGAGCTGATGAACCGTCCCTTCTATTGGCACTACCTAGAGAAAACTGGCGGTGTGCCAAATCCGATGCAATTGACACTGATTACAAATAACAACGAGGCTCCGGATGACCTGAAGGGGGATACCGTACATTTCGGCTCCCCTAGACTGCACCAGATCTTTGAATCGACCAAGCGGCTTGCAGGATACATCCGACTGTATGAGGACGCCCGAGTTGCACCAAATGTCGGCCATCTCCCCCTTCACCCTTGGCTGAATGTGAATATGAAGATCAGCTACCAGTGCGATCGGAAAAAGGACGTTATCATGTCGCTTGGGATTCATCTTATTTCAGGGAGTATTATCGAAGGGTTTCAGGATGTTTTGAATAAAACTCCAGTCACTCCCAAGATTCCTGATTTCTGTTTCACGATGTCGCCCATCATTAAGCCAGCAAGCGGACTTTCCAGATTGGAGCATTATGTGAATGGGTTTATTGCAAGCGAGGACCACACTTGGGCGGATGTTGCAAGAGAGCGCTGGGAAAAGGACCTTCAGCTCTTGGATCATTTTTATGAGGATGAAGAGGAAAAGCCGGAATCCTATGAAACGGAGAAGAAGGCACTCCAGGAGCAGTATGAACCCAAGATTCATGTGTCCATTATAAATGGCGGGCTTTTTTATCTTACTCCAGGATTTATGAACCGCGTACAGGATGGTAGGTAGGAGTTGGTCACGCATTACGAGCTACTAATTTTTTAAAAAAAGAGCGATCCGGAATTCTTCACTATGAACCGGAATTGCTCTTTAATTATATATTTTGCACCATTCCTTCTGGTACTATAAAGCTGAAGGTTAGCCTTCTTGATCGTTCAGACGTTGTTAAGGGAGTGGTTGGGTGATAGTAATTGAAACAGATAGACTTCTTCTACGAAAGGTGGAAGAGACCGATGCGGCATTTATTTTGCAGTTGTTGAATGAACCTGGTTGGTTGAAGCATATAGGCGACAAAGGAGTCCGTACAATGGAAGATGCGGTACATTATATTAAAAACAGTCCTCGTGCCATGTATGACCGAGAAGGCTTTGGTTTGTTTCTGGTTGAATGGAAGAAAAATCAAGCTCCTATCGGCTTATGTGGATTAATCAAGCGGGACGGTCTGGACGATGTAGACATCGGCTATGCATTTCTTGCCGATTATCACGCCCAGGGCTTTGCCTTTGAAGCAGCCCAAGGAACTGTTGAATACGCCAAAAAAATAGACTTGAGACGACTTATCGCCATCACAACAAAACATAATCATTCATCTATGAAGCTTTTGGAAAAACTCGGAATGAAGCCAGATGGATTTGTAATACTGCCAAATGATAAAGAGGAATTGAGGAAGTTTGCATTAGATTTGTAGGTATACAGATGGGACAAGGTACCTGTCCCTCTGTTTCAAGGCGTGATAATAATAACCGCTACAGTAATCAAGATAAAAGCGGTCAGGAGACCAAATACAACACCAAAAATAATATTGAAACGATTTTCTCTTTTCGTGAACCCTTTCACTTCCCAAGGTGAAATATTGTCCACTTTTTTTGCATGCCTGATGGCTGAGAAATTACCGACAACCACCAAAATAAGCATTACCATAACTCCAAACAAGGATCCCGGAAAGGCAATCATAGAATCCACAGGAATAATGAAAGAGTTAAACATTATGATAAGTATCAAAACCACATTACCGATCAGCTGGGCTTTTTTCAGGGCTATATATTCAGTACCGAGCTTAGCTTTTTCATGCTCTTCAATCTGCTTTAACACCGGGAACATTCTTCTGATTAAGTCCGCTTTTGGATTAAAGTGGGCAATAATATGATGACTTACCACTATTAGTGCGAAGATGTTTAAATATAATAGCTGTATTCCGTAAAATGAGACTCCCAAAAACACGAAAGCTGCCGTTATCATTATGAAGTTCATTAGCAATAGTTGTTTTTTCCGAAGCAACGCAATAGAAATGTCAGAATGCATTCTCTCTCCCCCTTTATAATTCTACGATAAGTAATGGGGAAAAGTTTCATTTTTATGAAATATAAGGGAAAATCCAAAACAGATGAACACCCATAACAACCCCATAACCGAGAACGGCTGCGACACTTATGTATTTGACTAGCATGGATCTAATCTCATTTACATAATGAAGGAGGAATAGCAGGAAGAATGAAAAGGATGCTTTTACCCCGAGAAACAGAAAGGGATCCTTTTTGTAGAGTGCTGCCATCATAGGATTCGCTTCCTCGATTATATTCACCTTCAAGCCGATGAAGGTAGCAATAGCATCAAATAGATTTAAAAAAAGTAATAGGATTAATAGCTTCTTCATCAGCGGCCTCCGTTCGTACTTTTTTAAGAACATTATACAATGTTTCATTCTCTCTTTACAAACAAGTCGTTCTTTTTAAAGAAAAGGAAAGCATTCGACATCTATTAAAATGCCCCGTTATAATGAAAAGAAAAAGTTGTAAGGAGAAAAGGTATGAAAATGAAGCGTTTCGGGCTCATGTCGTTGCTGATTCTAGCAATGTTTACAAGTAGCTGTAGTGGAAATGATAAAACCAAAGAAAGCGAGAATGTAAAAGCGGATCGAGAAATCACCATTATTGGACATACAGGAACGAACGTGGATGACTTTTACTTCGAGCCTTCCGAGATAACTGTTAAAAAAGGAGAAACTGTCAAACTAATCATGGAGAGCTCTAACAGTGTCGGCCATGGCATCCAGGTACCCGCACTGAAAATCAACCTGACTGAAAGAGATCCCGAGATATTTAACGCGGGAAAAACAGGAGAATTTGAAGGAAGATGCAGCGTACTTTGCGGAGCGGGACATTCTGTGATGAGCTTTAAAGTGATTGTGGAGGAAGAATAGAAAAAAACAATCTTCTCTTGTACCATATGAGAGAAGATTGCTTTTTTTACTTGTTTTCAATTAGACCATTGAACTCAGTCTCTTTATAGCAATACCCTTGATCCAATCCTTAAAATCACTTAATCGGAATCCAGATTTCCGAATACAAATCTGGGCTGGATGGATCTTCTTCCGTGTACAGTTCGAACTCCGGTGTTCCTGCATGCTGATAGCTGTTGGACGGAAACCACTCGGAATAGATTTGCTTCCACGCTTTTTGCATTGCTGTTGGCATAGGGCCGTGCACTTCGAATACTACCCATTTGGATGAAGGGATCTCCAGGCTTTCCATTCCGCTCGGCACTTCCCCGTCGAAAGACGCCGCTACCCAATAATCCATCACCTTGTTTCTGCGCTTTTCATCACTTGAACCGTCGCAGACGCCAAGGACTCCCTTTACGACTCCATCATTCAGTTCAAACAGGCGGTCACATGTCCCGTTCCGATTTACTTCATCCCATAGCTTCGGTATTCCTAACAGATTTTCTTCCCCTGTACATGAAAATTCCCTTTTCACCCCAACGATACGAAATGCTTCCTTTTCCACCAAACTATACTTCATCGGTTCTGCCCCTTTCAAAGTCACCTGAATCACCAGGCGGTTATAGGATTGTAGCTTACCACTGTTCTTTCGCACTTCACTTGGCGACACACCATGCTGCCTGCGGAAAGCTTTCGTGAAAGCCTCGGGAGTGTCATAGCCATACTTCATCGCGATATCAATGATTTTGGAATCGGTGGTCAGAAGGTCCTGTCCAGCAAGCGTCAGCCTTCTGCGCCGCAAATACTCACCTATTGAAGAATCAGTCAAAACGGTGAAAATCCGCTGAAAATGAAAGACGGAGACATTCGCTTCCTTCGCAATATCCTCCATTTGCATATCCTCAAGCAAATGGTCTTCCATATATTCAATTGCCTTTTGTATCGACTCCACCCATGCCACTATAAGCCCTCCCTTACTTTTTATTTTATCGATTATGTATGCAGCCTTCCTGTCATTTTCTGCTCATCGAAGACAGGTCTATCTTCTTTCCATCTCTTTAATTTTTGAATTTCTCACGATGCTGTAGACACCAAAGGAAAAAAGCACAACCGCGAGTACCGTAAAGGTGATTCCCGGACCGACATTTTTCAATTGAATATTATCAATGGCAAACAGCACCATTGCCATCCCGTTGATAAACAATGCCAGGATAATCATTAGATGTGTTTTCTTTTTCTGCATAGTAAAACCCCACTTTTAGTTAATCATTAATGAAACAGTTTAATAGGTGCTTAAGGCAGTCATCCACCTTTTTTTCTACTTCTTTCGAATATCCCTTTTATAAAAAAAATCCACCAAACTAGCAAGGTGACATAACCCGTCGCTATGTAAATGGACCAGATTTCCCCTTTCTGCAATGATTGCAACAGGTGCTCCGCTTCATTCAGATCAGGTCCCCTTTCTATCCCATTTAATAAACCTAATACCGGAATAGTGAACACCAATATAAAAATTAGTAATGCAAAAGACATTCTTCTCCTTTTTACAAGACTGGATAGCGCCGTCCCAAAAGAAGCAAAAAAGAATAGGTAATAACCAAGCCAGAACCAGTCGGGCAGCGTTTCCCAATACATGTTTTTCCTCCTTTAACTTCCACCTTCTATACTTATTCTGCATAAAATTACAGCTTCCTCTAAAAAAATGAATACACTTCCAATATAAGTAAATAATAATTAGTACTATTAACAAGAGGAAATGATATTTATATGCATGTTGTCTATAATCTAATATTTCTATTAATCGCATGGAAATGGGGAGATTGGAAAAACTGGGAAAAATATTACCCGACCATTCTTTTTTTTATAGTTGGTGATCTTCTTCATAATTTTATTATGTATAACAATCATTTTTGGAAATTCCATGAGAACCTTTTTCCTGAACTATTGCCAAATCACACCTTTATATCCTTAGTCATCATGTTTGTTTGTTATCCGGCAACAATATTGACATACCTGAAATACTTCTTTAGAACAAAAAGCATGATCGGTCGGGCGCTTCAATATGGATTCTGGGTAACCATTTACCTTGTTGTGGAATATGTCAATCTCCATTTGGGTTTGATATCCCATCATAATAGCTGGCACATGGGGTGGTCCACATTTTTCGTAATTGTCATGTTCGCTTTATTTCCCATCCATTTTAAGAAACCATTACTTGCTTTAATACTTTCCATACCTTTCGTGTTATTTTTGTGGTTTCAATTTGATATCCCGTTAGAAAAATTAAAGTAATGCAATAATCAAAATTACGAAAACTGGAGAGATTATGATGAAAATGGAACACAATCCTCAATTGACTTCAGCAGAAATAGCTACTTTATGGAACACGTTCGTTGCGGATTCATTGGCAATTTGTGTGTTGCAGCATTTTTTGAAAACAAATGAAACGAAAGATTTCCAGCAAATTTTAGAATTCGCCCTATCAATATCAGTAGAACATATTGATACCATTTCTACACTTTTCACTATGGAGAACATCCCAATTCCTCATGGCTTCAATGATAATGATGTAAACCTTAATGCACCGAAACTCTGGTCAGATACTTCCTATATCCGTTATCTTCAACATATGGGAAGGACGGGATTATCTACTTATGGACTTGCCAAAGCCATATCATCCAGACAGGATATACGGGCACTATACAAAAAGTTCTACAAGCAAACCGAGGATCTTTACGATATGGTTTCAGACACTCAATTAGCGAAGGGGGTTTATATTCGTTCGCCTTATATTACTTACCCCACAGAAGTGGAGTATGTAAAAGACAATTCGTTCCTTGGCAGTTTTGTAGGGCAAAAAAGAACGCTGCTAGCAGTTGAAATAGCACATCTTGGAACAAATATCGAAGTGACAAACGTCGGAAAAACACTCTTTCTCGGATTCAGTCAGGTCGCACAGTCCAGTAAACTAAGAGATTATTTCCGAAAAGGATATGAAATTGGAAAGAAACAGGTAGATACATTCTTAGATTTATTAAGGGAAAATGATACTGCCTATCCTTCTACATGGGATGGAACATTAACCACTACTAAGGATGCCCCATTTTCGGACAAGCTTATGTTATTTCATGCCAATATGCTGGGAGCCATCGGAATTGCAGATTACGGTACTGCCATAAGTGCAAGTATCAGGAAGGATCTTGGCGTGCATTATTTACGTCTCCTATCAGAGATAGCAGAATATACAGTGGACGGTGCAAAGATGCTAATCAACAATGGCTGGTTTGAGCAGCCCCCCACTTCGGTAGATCGAAAACAACTAAGAAAAGAGCCAAGATAAGCCGTCTTGGCTCTTTTCTATTTCTCTACCTCTGCCCTTCCCATCGCAATTCCCTTTCGCTGAAAATCTTTTTTAATTGACGCTTGCTGATATGAAAGACTGCAATCAATATAACAGATGATACCGGATAAAAGGGAATGGAATAAATCAATTTCCAACCCGTATAGACCAAGACATCATTTTTGATGCAGAGCCATTCATAAAAGATCGAAACCACTGTCCAGAAGAGGATATACAGAGCAAGCTTTCTTCCCTGAAGTTGGAACTTATCATAAAAAAATAGAAATATCATGGAAAAGCTCGGATATAAAAAAACATGGATTAATGCAGTCGATGCTTCGTAGGTGGAATTATCCCCAAAATAGTACAATTCAAAAGGAGTGGCAGCTAAAAAGTAATCAATCATTTCAAGAAAAGCTATATTAAATATCCAATAATAATAATCATCACCGGATGAAAATACTTTCGTATTGCCCAAAATATCAAAAAGGTAAGTACAGTGGAAATAATCATGAACATCTCATTCCAATCAAAGGTAAAGTTCATTGCTGATTTCTCCCTTCGACGAGTACGATAAATATGCATTCTTTATACTAGAGGGCCTATATATCCGTATGTGACATACGCCTTCTAAAATTATCATAAGAGTAAGATGGAAGATAATTTTTCTGCTGATAAAAGAGGTGATGATAAATGTCAAAACAAACAGATCATACTATCAAAAACCATATTCCCCAACCGATTAGAAGCGATGGCGCAGGGACGGTCGATGACGGTCCACGAAATATCATGCTTGACCTTCAGAATCCTGATTTGCTTGTCCCACCAAAAACCGATAACGGGCTATTGCCTAATTTAAGATTTTCTTTTTCAAACACTAGCATGAAACTGAATTTTGGTGGGTGGTCCAGGGAGGTAACGGTCCGGGAACTGCCTATCGCCACGACTCTTGCAGGCGTCAATATGAGCTTGACTGCGGGAGGCGTTAGGGAATTGCATTGGCACAAAGAAGCGGAATGGGCTTATATGCTTTTAGGAAGAGCACGCATCACTGCAGTGGATCAGGATGGCCGAAATTTCATCGCCGATATCGGGCCAGGGGATCTGTGGTACTTCCCTCCTGGCATTCCCCATTCCATTCAAGGCTTGGAGCAGTGTGAATTTCTCCTTGTCTTTGATGATGGGAATTTTACAGATCTGAGCACCCTTTCCATATCAGATTGGTTTGCACACACACCAAAGGAGGTTCTTTCTGCCAATTTTGGTGTACCTGAACAAGCATTTGCTTCCATTCCAGACGGTCAGGTTTATATTTACCAAGCAGAGGTCCCGCCTCCGCTTAACGAGCAGAAAATACAGTCCCCAGCAGGAGAAGTACCTCTCTCTTTTAAATTCGAACTGCTCAAACAGCCACCAATCAAGACGCCTGGTGGAAGTGTAAGGATTGTCGACTCCACCAATTTTCCCGCTTCCAAAACCGTTGCCGCTGCACTCGTTGAAGTCGAACCGGGGGCTATGAGGGAAATGCACTGGCATCCGAATAACGATGAATGGCAATACTATCTTACAGGCGAAGCGCGCATGACTGTCTTTACTGGAAATGGAAATGCGAGAACCTTTGATTTTAGAGCTGGGGATGTCGGCTATGTTCCTTTTGCTACAGGGCATTATATCCAGAATACCGGCACTGAGACATTATGGTTTTTGGAGATCTTCAAAAGTGACCGATTCGAAGATGTCTCCCTTAATCAATGGATGGCATTGACTCCAAAAGACTTGATCCGAAGTAACCTGCATGTTGGATCGGAGCTCTTGGACGTTCTTAGAAAAGAGAAATGGCCAGTGGTCAAGTATCCCGGTTTTTCCTATTATCCGAAAAAATGATGAAAGGGACAGTGCCTGTTAGAGGGCACTGTCCCTGCCTATTTTCCATGTATCAAGTGTTAATCGAATAGCCCCAGCCAGACCGGATAACCAAACTGCCCATCTGAGATTAGAATAAACTTCTCCATAATCCCAAGATGGGTGATCCCTTTTTCCGAATAAACAACTGGTGTATAAGTGGAAAAGAAGAAGAAATTGATTCTTTCGATATCCATTTCGACATCATCAGGTGGGAGCCCATATTCCTGCTCGGAGAACTCTTCATAATTCTGTTCGCTTGGATTAAAATACAGGAGGGCCAGCAGAACAGTCCCTAGGCATAGAACCAGCATCAACTTTTGCTTTCTACTATTTCTATGCATCTTCTTGCTCCTAAACGAGTTCCAGCTTTGCAAGCTGCTCCCCCCAAGGTGCCATTTCGGTTTCAACAAATCCCACTTTTTCGTAGACATGCTTTGCCATTTTGTTCTCAGGATTAAAACCTAGAATGACGCAAGGAATATTACCAATATTGTCTGCCTTGATATCTTCTAATATTTTCACGAGAGCCTGCTTACCGACTCCACGACCCTGATACGCTTTATCCACCATCAGACGGTAGATCCAATAGTTCCCATCATCCGAGTCGATCCCATACATGGCAAAGCCGATCATCTTCTCCTCGAAGTAGATCCCCATTGCCTTGAAATCTTTCAGAAATTGAAACTGCGCGAGTGAATATACGTTGGATGCAACGAATTCCTTCTGTTCCTCACCGACCTTCAAATTGATGGCTTCTTTCCAGTTTGATTCATCTATTTTCCGAAGTTTGATAGCATTTTCCATTATTTTAATCCCCTATCTCTCTATTAATCCTCTCACCTTTCATTTATTCTACTTAAGATATGCCAATACCTTTACTTACTGTAATATTCGGTGCTCGGCATGAACTCTGGGTAGTTTGGCACGAACTCCCCAGAGTTTGGCATGAACTTTGGGTAGTTGCGCACGAACTCACGACCGCTTGGCACGAACTTGATTCAACCTATGGAAAAATACCAGCCCGCCAACTAAAAAATGGAATTCCCATAGAGGAATTCCATTTTCTGACCATCTATATTGCCCATTCACCATTTTCAAGTACAGTTTTTAGTGTTCCGTCTGCTGTTTCCCCTTGAATCGTCAGTTCACCCGAACCTATCATGAAATCTACATGAATCATGCTCGTATTCACGCCTTTTGCTTCCAATTCTTGCTTCGTCAGGGACGCGCCACCCTCGATGCAGATCGGGTAAGCTGAGCCTAGCGCTAGATGGCAGGACGCATTCTCATCAAATAGCGTATTGTAGAAAATGACCTCCTGCTTGGATACAGGTGAACTATGTGGAACCAGTGCCACCTCACCAATGTAAAGTGCCCCTTCATCCGTTTCAAGTAGGTTCTTTAATACCTCATAACCTTCTTTTGCCGTAAACTCCACAATCTTTCCGTCTTTGAACGTAAGTGTGAAATCATCTACAAGGTTCCCATTTAGATTTAAGGGCTTTGTCGAGGATACCACGCCGTTCACACCAGTTTTTACTGGAAGCGTAAAGACTTCTTCAGTAGGGAGATTCGGAACAAAGTATGTTCCCTGTTCATTGTTCATACCGCCTCCGAGCCAAACCTGTTCTTTTGGAAGTTCAATTGTCAGGTCTGTTCCAGGCGCTTTGTAATGCAGCTTTTTGAATTTCGTCGTATTCAGAAGCTCCAGCTTTTCCTGCAAGGTTTTTATATGGGAATCCCATGCAGCAACCGGATCTGCTTCATTTATTCTTGTAACAGCAAAGATATTTTCCCAAAGGCTCTCAACCTGCTCATTTGGGGAAAGTGCTGGATACAGCTTTGCCGCCCACTCCTTTGAAGGAACAGAAACCACTGCCCAACTGACTTTAGCTGTCTGAATATAGGAGCGATACTTCTGAAGAGCCTGGGCCTGCGCCTTGTTCGAGATGGAAACACGCTCTGGATCCACCGCTTTCAGAAGATCAGGATTGGATGCAACAACTGTCAAGAATGCCGCTCCCTCTTCAGCCAACTGCTCACGGCCTTTAACAATCCAGTCTTGGACATCTTTTAATGTTTCTTCAGATGCCAATTCAAATTTGATTTTTGTAAGTTCCTCGTCGTTCCAATCCGTATGTACAAACTTCGCACCGATCTGGTACGCAATCTTTGCCACTTCCCGAACAAAGGGAGCAGCTGAAATAGGGGCATTGATGACTAGTCCCTGATTTTCCTGCAGGTTGATTCCAACCTTTACTGCCAATTCTGCATACTTAGTTAATTTTTCTTGTAGCACCGGTTTTTCCCTCCTACTCACGAATGGTCTAATTGTATCATAGGTTGGAATTCCGGGGTGGAAAATGTAAAAAGCTGCACCGTGTGCTCTATACTATTCCATATCCTCCATTTTTATTGTCCGGTTTTTGATCGCACCAGTATGCAGGAGAGTAATATCCAATTTTACGTCTTTTAATAAATCTTCTTTTAAAAAATCAGATCCACTACCAGAGGCCACATTCTTCCACGTTTTATGTTTTTTCCGGTACAAAATATGTTCCAATTGAAGAAAATCCGTCCCTGTCTCAACTCCCAAATCAAATAAATCATTAATCTCTTTTTTTATTGCATCTCGGACGTGGACTTCCATTTCATTTAGATTAGTAATATTATTTTCGTCCCGGTCCGCCATGACCCCTTTTATTCTGAGAAGAACATTATATTCGGGTTTTCCTGTACTTTTATCCGATAATAGTTTTATTTCCACATCAATCTCTTCAAATACTATATTGAAGTCTGGTATACCGTTTTGATTAAAAATTTGAATACCTGCTCTTTCTGTTTCTGGGGTAATCCATCTTAGACCTTTTAGCTCTTTTAAGGTAAAGTGCCCTTTATATTCTTTATTTTTAATAAAGAAAGCCCCATCTACCTCAAGCTTCGGCGCTGCTTCCAAATTATTTTCCCAGTCTTTCCTATTTATGCTTATAGAGGGCAGGTAGGTGGTCAGGGCAGGTTCAAATAGTTCTCGTGCAAATTGTTGAAGCTTCAACGGTCTGATCGAGGAATTCTGCTCATAGGTACCCATCGGTTGATGCAGAATCGTCTCCAAAGCGGATTGATCAAAGAAGCTAGTGGTTGAGAAGACTTCTTTGATTGAATCCTTGGTACCAAATATCCATGTTGTTAAACGAAGCTCGTAGTATCTTGTTAAGACATCAAAGATATGATGAAAGCCTTCCTTGAGGGCTGTATCACTCACCAGTATTGTACCGACATGAGCCCAAAGCAGCTTTTGTTGAGCAGTATTGTATACCTCAGAAAGCGCCTCATCAAACGTTTGCCCCTTTGTTTCAGAAACCCACACGGAAGGTTTACCACCCCCATCTGTGGCCTCCGACTGAAAGCTGATTAATTGAATGTATCCTACATACTCGTTGTCTTGATAGTCCACTCCTATTGCCGTTACATAACTCAAACTCTGGATTTCCTTGATATCTGAACAGCCCGTCAGAAAAACTATCAGGAGGAGGACCATTACGGATTTGAAGAACTTTTTATTGTTCATCATTCCTTTTCGCTCTCTTTCTGAATCATAGGTGCTGTAAATTTACGGTTGATAAATGGATTTACAATTAATGCTGAAAGAAATTCTTTGAAACTCAGCTTGGAAACCGGCTCCAGATACCCAACCTTAAAGGACTCCAACCGAGCCATATAAAATAACACACTAAATAATCCGATAAACACTCCGTATATGCCTAAGAAAACACTTAATAGCATAATGTAGACCCTTAAAATACTCACTGTGCCAGTTAAAGATTGATTAACAAGTGTAAAGGTGGCAACAGCTGTAAGTGCTACGACCACAATCATTGTTGCTGAGGCTAAACCTGCACGTATTGCTGCATCCCCGATGATGAGGCCACCTACGATAGCCACTGTCTGTCCAACTGCCTTTGGCATGCGAATTCCCGCTTCCCTGAGCAACTCAAAGAGCCCCAAAATGAAGAATGCCTCCAGTGCTAAAGGAAAAGGCAGACCTTCTCTAGATGCAGCAACTGTATTTAATAAAAGAAACGGAAGTTGGTCGATATTTACAGCTGAAATCGCAATCCAGAATCCAGGAAGCATTACTGCTATCGTAAATCCGATGATTCGAAAAAAACGTTGAAAAGCAACAGTGTGATATGGATAATGAATATCCTCCGGAGACTTTAATAACACAAAAACATTATTTGGACCGATAAGTACCATGGGAGATCCATCGACTATAATAATAAACCTGCCTCTCAATAAGCATTCAACAGCAAAGTCAGGTCTTCCTATATAGTCGAATAGAGGAAATAAAGAAAAAGTCCTGTTGGCTAACCATTGCTCCAATTGTCCGCTGCTTATCACACTTTCCGTTTTTAAATTTCCAAGACGGTTCCGCACTTCCCTAAGCATTTGTTTATTCACTTTATTATTCATGTACATTAAGGAAACGCTTGTTTTACTCAATGTTCCTAACACAAAATGTTCATTATGTAACTCAGATGATTTCAGTCTCTTCCTGATAAGGGAAACATTGATATTGATCTCTTCTGTAAAACCATCCTTTGGTCCTTTGATGGATACCTCCGTATTCGACTCGGATGGCTCTCTTTGCGGAATTTTGGATAGTTCAAATCCATAGAAATAAGGCAGTCCTTCCTGATAAAAAATTAGGTAGCCCGAAAAAACTTTATCAACCAGGTCTTTGAAGGAAAATATTTTATCTATAGGCGGAAAGTAATTTGCCCCAAACGAACTGTCCCCCTTATCCAAGTATTCAAGAATAGAATGAAAATAATCATTAACCTGATTGATTTCTATCATTCCAGCAGAATAAAAGGAAGAAATTCCACCATACCTTTCATCCAAAGGTAAAAAATGCACATCTGCATGATTTTTGAAAAATGCTTCTATACTTTTATTGGTTAGACCTTGCTGCTTTAATTTCTCATCTAATTTCTCCAGATTGGCTTCATCTTGTTGTTGGACCTTCATATACTCTTCGTCCCCTTCAACTTTTGAGGTATAAAACCGATAACAACCAATATCCCAGTAAGAAATAATCCGATTGAGAGTACTATTGGATAAAAATACTTTCCAATAGCTGTTTGCATCCATATATCACTTATAGGCAACACCCCAGCCAAAAATAATATGAATGCAGAAGTCCAAAACACCGACATCTTGAACACCTTATTTTTCATTCCTAAATCTTTAAGGAAGTACACACATAATGCCACCCTTATTACCGCACCAGATATCAGTTGAAAAACCGCCAAAAAGTCCAAATGCGAGACATGTTCCCCCAATTCCACCAAGCGCCATTGTTCAAAGGCTGGAAAACGCAGTACAGAAGCCACATTAGGTCCAAATGCAGAAATGGAACCTAGTGCAGGTCCAAGAACAAGTCCAAGCAATATGGTGACCAATAGAAGTATATGCCACCACGCAAATTGCTTATTGATATACGGTTGTAATAGTAAGAGCAGCAGAATATCCACACTCCCGCCTAAAACGATAATTACACCTTGTATTATCGGGGTACTGCCACTGACCAACACAGGAAAAATATACGAATAGTCCTTATTGGCGATGGTTGAAAAGGCCACAAAATAACCAAGCAGCCAGACAATAGGCAAAAGAAATGTGGAACTATAGACAATGGTCTTTAAATTGGAGCTCGCACCCCACACACATAAAAGCAAAAACGGCAGTACCACAATCCATTGCGGAGTTAATGGCAAGAAATATATTTTGATAGAAGTGATGAAATCATAAAAAGAAATGAAGGCAATTAATAGAATGTGGATGAAAAAGAAAATCATAATCATACCTGAGATCACTTTACCGGTTTTCAAAGATATCCAAGCTGCAAGCTTCGTATTTTGATTATTTTTTGACATGATAAAATAAAGGATGGATCCCCAGAACAGCAGGATAATATAACCTAATAACACACATACCCAAGCATCGCGCTTCGCTACATAAAGAAGGTGCGGCAACATCAGAACATGATTGGATATCCCAATAAACAAAATCACGACAAAGGATATCTGCAAGCGAGAAAATATCATGCTGTCACTTCCCTCTTATATAATGGTAGTATTTAGTAGTATGAGTGGAAACAGCTAAATTATTCAGTTACTTAACCTGTAAAACGGTTCAATTCGCTCCTTCCATACCGTCTCCCTTGCTTTTTTATCACTATCACGGTACGATCCGCCTCTTTTCTTACCGTCTCCCTCCATTTTTCCTCACTGTCACGGTACGATTCGCTCCTTTTCTTACCGTCTCCCTCTCATTTTCCTCACTATCACGGTACGATCCGCCTCTTTTCTTACCGTCTCCCTCCATTTTTCCTCACTGTCACGGTACGATTCGCTCCTTTTCTTACCGTCTCCCTCTCATTTTCCTCACTGTCACGGTACGATTCGCTCCTTTTCTTACCGTCTCCCTCTCATTTTCCTCACTGTCACGGTACGATTCGTTCCTTTTCTTAACTTCTTCCTGCCATATTCCTCACAGTCATGGTACGATTCGCTCTATCTTCCCAGCTAGAAAAATAGTGCAACAGAAAAAGCCAACCCCTCATCAAAAAGGGATTGGCTTTTCATCTATTATTACTTCATAAATTTCTCTTTTACAAACTCCACCACTTCTTCTGCTGTGCCCATGGATAGGATCTGCTCTCTGTAGGAAGCTGCTTCTTCCTTGGAGATGCCTCTCAACTGGGTTCGTGCAGGAAGGATGCTTGTGGCGCTCATGCTGAACTCGTCCAGTCCAAGTCCTAATAGGATCGGAATCGCAATCGGATCGCCAGCCATTTCGCCGCACATGCCGGCCCATTTGCCGTTTTTGTGCGCAGCCTGGATGACGTTATCGATCAGTCGTAGGATTGCCGGATTGTATGGCTGATACAAGTAGGAAACCTGTTCGTTCATACGGTCGGCAGCCATTGTGTATTGGATGAGATCGTTTGTCCCGATACTGAAGAAATCTACTTCTTTTGCGAAGATATCTGCCAGGACAGCGGTTGATGGAATTTCCACCATGATACCAAGCTCGATATTTTCGTTCACTTCTGTACCGTTCTTCACTAACGCTTCCTTCTCTTCCAGAAGAATCGCTTTCGCTTGGCGGAATTCACCCAGTGTTGCAATCATTGGGAACATGATTTTCAAGTTTCCGTATGAGCTTGCACGCAACAATGCTCGAAGCTGAGTACGGAAGATTTCCTGCTCCTCCAAGCAAAGGCGGATGGCACGGAAGCCAAGGAAAGGGTTCATTTCTTTAGGAAGGTTCAGATAAGGAAGCTCCTTGTCCCCACCGATATCCAATGTACGGACAACAACAGGTTTGCCTTCCATTCTTTCCAATACTTCTTTATAAGCTTTGTACTGCTCTTCCTCGGTCGGAAGCTCAGTTCTGCCCATGTAAAGAAACTCCGTACGGTATAGCCCGACACCTTCCCCACCATTGGCAAGAACACCCTTTACATCCTTAGGAGTACCGATGTTTGCAGCAAGCTCCACTTCCTGTCCATCTGAAGAAAGGCTCTTCTCATTGACAAGCTTTGCCCATTCTTTTTTCTGTTCTTCATGTTTTTTCGCTTTTCCCGTATATGTAGCAATTTCCTCTTCTGTAGGATCCACAATTACTACTCCGTCCAAGCCATCCACGATAACCATCGTGTCATTCTGGATTTTTTCCGTTACATTTTTCGTTCCCACTACCGCAGGAATTTCCATGGAACGGGCCATGATTGCGGAATGGGAAGTGCGTCCGCCGATATCGGTTGTAAAGGCTTTTACATATTGACGGTTCAATTGAGCTGTATCAGAAGGGGTAAGATCCTCCGCAATGATGATCACTTCTTCTGATATAAGGCTAGGGTTGGATACCCCTACTCCGAGTAGATGAGCAAGAACACGTTTCGTCACGTCGCGGATATCCGCTGCACGCTCCTTCATGTATTCATTGTCCATCTGTTCAAACATGTTAATGAACATGCCTGCGGTTTCATCTAAAGCAACTTCCGCATTTACACTATCGCTTTTGATTCTATCTTTGATTGGATTCAAAAGTTCAGGATCACTTAATACAAGCAAGTGAGCAGAGAAGATCTCCGCTTTGTCCGCACCTAATTCTCGATGTGCATGCTCCTTGATCTTTTCCAACTCTTTCTTGGAGGTTTCTACAGCTTTTTCAAATCTTTCCACTTCCGCTTGGGCATTGTCAATCGTCTTTTTCTCCACAGTCAATTCCGGATTTTCCAGACGATATGCTTTCGCAATGGCAATACCGCTAGAAGCAGGTATACCTTGGATCGTGTTTGACATTATTCCCCTAACCCTTCTGATTTCAAAGTTTCTTCAATAGCAGAAATTGCCTCGCTCTCATCAGAACCTACTGCAACAATCTTGATTTCCGCTCCTTGAGGAATCCCTAAGGACATAACACCCATGATGGATTTAAGGTTTACGGATTTTCCGTTGTACTCAAGGTTTACTTCAGCATCGAATTTACCTGCTGTTTGCACCAATTGAGTAGCTGGACGTGCGTGAATTCCTGAATCTGCTGTTACTTTGAATGTTTTTTCTGCCATTGTAATCGAACTCCTTTAAGTATGTTTTATTTTATTGATAGTACTTAATGTACATGGTTCCTCTTATAGTTTTCAACAAATATGCAGATATCACCTTTAAATTTGTTGAAAATCAGCCTCAAGGAACTTTCAGAAACCCTCATTACATAAAGAACTCCCTATTCCATTTTTCCTATACCCTGTTGCCGTTGCTGCTAACCACGGGGCATCGGGAAAATCAAAAAAGGCATGAGTAAGAAGATTGATCAAATTCAAAGGGTATGTCTTCCTCCCTTAGTATTGGTCAAAACCTCTTCACTCATGCCTGATCGTATCAGTAACACGTAAAGTTCCTATGCTCACTTTGAAAGCATTTGCATAGATATGTAATTGATTGCTTCTAACTGTCCGAAGAGATTGTAGCATAAAAGTCTAAAAGCATGCAATACTTTTGTCCCTTTTACACCTTTACATTTTTTTCTTTTTGAATAACATCATGATCGCAAAAGGAATTACTCCGAAAAGCTGATACACAACAGGTGACCGTTCAAGCTTTCGCTGGTTGCGCTGTGCCTTCTTCACTTCTTTTGGCTGATCCATATAGGTTACCAATTGCTGTGTCACATATTTGACATAGTCATTCGTTTTCAATGGGTTCACCACCAGGTTTTGATTACCTTTTAGTGTTGACCAGAATGCCAGTTTTTAATCGCCACAGCCAACTTTTCCGCTGCTTCAAGAATGCTTAGAGAACTCGTATCCATCATGATATGCGCCTTTTTATATAAAGGGAGCCTTTCGGAAAATAGTGCCTTAATTTCCTCTTTGCTTTTTTGTTGAATCAGCGGTCTGGTGATGTCATTTTCCAGCCTTTGAAGCACTACTTCCATGTCACAATATAAGAATACCATTACACCATTTTCTTTCATCCAGGAGATATTATCCGCTCGTTTGATAATCCCTCCGCCTGTCATGATAATGGAATCGGTCACTGGCAATTCCTGTAGCACCCTCTCTTCCAAACTGCGAAAATCCGCTTCACCATATTTTTCAAAAAATCCACTGATGCTCTCATCTATTTTTCCCTCTATTACAGAATCCGTATCATAAACGGCCAGACCCAGCTTCTCTCCCAAGGCATGTCCTATTGAAGTTTTTCCCGCTCCCATAAATCCTGTCAGGTAAATGCTTTTCATTTAACTCCCTCTTTCCATTGCTGCTATTCTCTCCATTATAGGAAAAGTACGCTGATTTCTCCACAGAAATAGGGGCTAACCAGTAGTGCTGCTTGATTAAGCGCCATTTTTTCTATTTCAATCAAGTATGACCCGTTTGATTCTTGTTGTCAGAACAAAAGAAGTATCAATTGCTTTCCACCCACGATACTACTTGATACTTTGTCCGTTCATATAGGATGGTTGCTTCGTATTTCCTGTCTTTTGTGGTCGTACAAATTATTTTGATCTGTGTAACGGGGTACTCATCATTTGCTGTGATCACTGCATTCCCGTTTGGAAAATCTATGTGGGATAAAGGAGGAAAACGACCCACTTCGAGTTCCCCCTCCACCTTCTCCCAGGAATATCTCATCATGCTTTCCAATTCGAATAGCTCCCCTGACTCTGTATAAAATGCTTTTTCCATCCTGTACATCTCTATTTGGTGCAGCAGCATGGAAGAAAGCAATAAGGATAGGAGGAGTGTCACCGGGAATATATACCCCTTTTCCATTCTATTCATGCGGCCAATCCTTCAAGATGGCATGAAGCGGAATCTCATAGAAATCCTCTTCATCCCCTGTAATAAAAAGTATCGCTCCGTTCCTTGCTTGCACAAACACCACATCCTTTACATTCTGCAGCATTATCTCATGACCTGTACCATTTACACGCCTTCTGATGTTTCCTTGATATTTTTCATAAGTGATACTCTGATTGTTCCTGCTCCTAATTGTTAGGACCTTACCTGTTGTTGTCACCGATTTTGCTGTTCGGATCTCCATCTTTGCCTGTTGGTTGAATACCTCCAGTTCAAGAGGATGGATGCCCTTCCCCTCCTTCACAAAGGTATGGATTGTCTGGAATAGAATCGGGAGAAATGCAGTAATGATCAGTACAACCGAAAAACTGACAAGGGCCTCCAAAAGCGTAAACCCCTTTTCATTCCCCTTCTTCATCCCAGTATACACACCTTCTTTTTTCCCTTTTCCGATAATCCAGATATTCGGCACATATAGCCGGAAGGGAACCTTCAACTGATTGGTAAAGCCGATATCTGTTTCCATTACTTTCGATTTCCTTTCCAATAAACATACCGCCACTCAATCGCACATTCTCCACTTCTTTTGTAAGGAGAAGCCTTGCTGCCCGATCGAGTTTGAAGTTGTTTCTTTCTTGATTGATCCTGACAAGGCTTGGCAGCAATAGGGTCATGATGATCATCCAAACTACGAGTGCAGCAAGCACCTCCAGTAGGGTGAATCCCTTAGACTGATTCCACATAGAATCTACCCTTTCCCAATTGGAAAACTAAACGGTAATTTTCCAGATTCTTATAGGATATTCCCATTGTTCCTGCTTTTTGAATGCTTCCATGCGATTGAAATACCAATAACGTTCCCATTGTTCGCGGGTCGATCCAGATATCCTCATGATAGTTTCTTCTTAAGAGTTCATTTCCTGACCCTTGAGTAATCCGGTAATAGTGATTGCTTGGACTAAAAGTGATGGTTACTGACCTTTTTGTACTCATGGCATATTGCTGGGCAAATAACAGGTCGTTGGTAAGCTCGCTGAAAAAGTTTTTCGTTACATGTTTTTCTTCTATATCAGCTATTTTCAGGATGGTAAATGAAAGAATAACAGATACCACGGATAGGACCAGAAGCGACTCGACAAAGGTAAAACCAAGTTGCAGGTTACTGTTACGGCGTTTCCGGTGCATCAACCGCTTCCACTACTCCGTTAGCCGAAAGTGCGATTACCTTGTCATTCGGGCAATATAGGACATCGTCTTCCGCAAATTTATCCTCTAAATAATCCGGAGTATTCAAATCCTGAAGATCTGATGGTTCCCGGTCATTTTCCAAGCGGTAGGCCTGCATCTGAGCCTCCACCATCTTCACTAGGGCATCGCATCCCTTATCACCGATCAGACCGGAATTCTTCGTTACATTCGGCAGCATGATCAATAGTAGAACCGTAATGACCAGCATCACCAAAAGCATTTCCACCAGTGTAAAACCTTGTTCATTTTTGAATAGCTTTTTCATATTATAATCCTCCTAATAATTGAAACATCGGTATGAAAATACATAGATATAGCAGCAGTACGAACAAGCCAATAGCCAGGAAAAGGCAAGGCTGTATTTTCCCAAGTACACTCTCCATTTTTCTTTGGAGCTTATCCAGCAGAAGTCCACTGAAATCCTCCAGCTCCCGAGGCAGTCTCCCATTCTTCTGTCCATGTAAAATAGTCGGTGCCAGCCCCTTATCGAAAACCACTTCGGTTTCTGCAACCTTCTCCAGTTTTTCCCCTTCTAACAGTCGCTCCCTGTATTCGGCTGCTCTGTATTTGATATATGGATTATATGTTTGCTGCTCGAACACGCCGATGGCATCATTGATGGTCATTCCGCTAGAGAGCAGACTGCTGAGTTGCTGGGAAAAGTAATGGGAGTAGTGAAGGGTTAGAAAGGTTTTAAGTATAGGGATTTTCATCATCCAGGAGATTTTTTTGACGGGATGAATGGTTTTGGCATAGGTTTTAATGAGAAGGAGAAATACACCTGCCAGAAAACATACGAAAAGTAGAAAAAGCGGAAGTTTGCTTGTCACGGTGAAGAAAATTTGTATTCCTTTGTTTACCGAAATGTTCATTTGTTGAAATAATAGCGTAAATTGTGGCAACAGTACTGTTTGCACAAAGAATAGCATCAACATGACCAGGATCATCAAAAAAATTGGGTAGCGTATCAGAGTAAGCAGCTTTTGCTTGTAATACCTCTTTCTTTTCATCAACTGCCCAGCAGTCCGAAATGCCTCACCAAGTTTACCGTGTCGCTGGGAGAAGAAGAGCAGGGATAAAACATCCTGATGGAAATGAAGCAACTCCAGTACCTTGTGGATGCTATAGCCGTTTTTCAATTCATTGACGGCACGATGCAAGTCAGTCTTTTTGTGACCTTCATAATGAATGCACATCAATTCAATGGCCTCAAGTAGTGCATATCCATTTACATACAGATCCCCTATACGCAGAAGAAATTCCTCCTGCTCCTTTAGACTCCACCCACTATTCCTCAATTCCATCAAAGACCCACCGCTCATACTCGCTTTGTTTGATAAACCCGAGAGCTATCCCCTTTTTTATCACTTCTTTAAGCGTCGGGTATGTCAAATCCACTTCCGCCCCATTACATTCCTTCATGACCTTTCCAAGCTCTTTCCCATAGAGCAGCTCATGGACACTTGCCAGACGGTGGGTACGATATTTTCTGCAGAATGCTGTGCATTCCTCCTGACAAAATGGACACTTCAGCTCCACCAACCTTTGGGCAGAAATGGCAATCAGCGTCTGTTCCAGCTCTTGTGGAGTGACGCCAAATTCCAAAAGCCGATAAACCGCCCCTTTTGCATTCCTCGTATGCAAGGTGCTCAATACCAGGTGTCCCGTCATGGATGCCCTGATTGCAATCTTCGCGGTTTCCTCGTCCCTGATTTCCCCGACCATTATAATATCTGGGTCATGTCTAAGTATCGCTTTTAAACCGGTGGTATACGTAATTCCGGCCTTTTCATTCACCTGAACCTGCAGCACATTCTTGCTTTTGCGTTCCACAGGATCCTCAAGGGTGATGATATTCCGTTGTAAAAGGGATTTCGTTTCTTCAATTAAAGAGTATAGAGTGGTGGTCTTGCCAGATCCGGTAGGACCCGTAAAAATGATCAATCCATGGGAGTATTTCATTAAGGAAAGAAGCTTGGTGGTGGAGTTGGGAAATAGGGTCATGTATTTCAATGGTTGATGAGAATCCTGTGGGAGGATGCGAATGACTACACTTTCGTTATAAAGGGTCGGTAAGGTCGACAGTCTGAGGTTGATCTGTTTGGAATCAATGGTGAGCGTTAATGCGCCGTTTTGCGGTTTTCTCGTTTCTCCAATGTCCATGGAGGCTTGGAATTTAAGATGGGAGACCATTCTTTCATAGATGTCGAGTGAAATCTTCTCCTGTTCATAAAGGTAATGGTCTACCCTGAACATGAGGGTTGCGGAAGATTCCAATGGCTTCATGTGGATGTCGGATACACGAAGCTTAAGCGCTTGGCGAACGAGGTCTTCACACTTTTGTTCAATATTCATTTTTCACCTCGATAATTTATTTTAACGTTTCTTTTCTCCTCTCCTAATTTTTTCTTGCTCCTATGATTTCTACAAATCTCGAGCGTTTCCTGCAAGTTTTTTATTTTTCTCAAAAAAAATTACCAGACCGACTATACGGCCTGGCTTTATTGATTTATTTCAATAGTTTCAATGATTCACGAATGAAGGCTGGGAGGTCGTCAGGTGTTCTGCTTGACACCAGCTGCTCATGGCATACGACCACTTCTTCATCATGGAAAGTGGCGCCTGCATTTTTCAGGTCCACTTTAATGGAGGTGTAACCGGTTATATCCCTTCCCTTTAACGCCTCCGCTGTAATCAGAAGCTGCGGTCCATGGCAGATTGCAAAAACAGGCTTCTGGTCATCCATAAATGCTTTGGCAAACATAACGAATCGATCATCACCTCTTAATATATCAGGAGAGAAACCTCCGGGAATAAACAGAGCATCAAATTCATCAGGCTTCACATCGTCAATCCCTGCATCTGATGTCACTTCCGTATCATCAGTTTTACCTGTCAAGGTTTCCCCCTTCGACTTTTCGATGACAGTCAGGCTATGCCCCTCTTCCTTAAAGGCTTTTGCCGGTTCTGTATATTCCGAGTCTTCGAACATATCCGTCATCAATACCGCAATTTTTTTACTCATATCTATCGACTCCTTCGGCTATTAGTTACATAGATAAGTTACCCGTCCCTCATTTATATAAACTTAAATTTCCTGAATGCCCTACTGTGTTTCAAACAGCACAACCAACCCCAAGTTAAAAGTGCTTATTATCCTTTTTTTCCTTAATTTCTTCTTTTCATAAAAAAAGGACAGAAAAGTTTCTGTCCTAAAAGTATTACGTGCACGAAAGGAGAAGGAAGTTGTACACCATACATTCTATGTGATTTTTTTCAAACTGCTTGGTCATCTATCTTCTATCAAACGCACATTTTTAAGAGGTTGGTAGAGATAGAGTAACAACAGTACCTTCGCCTTCCTTGCTTTCAATGGAAATGTGTCCATTATGCTCCTGGATGATTTTATACGTAATCGTTAATCCGAGCCCCATCCCTTTTTCCTTGGATGTAAAAAAAGCATGTCCGAGAAGCTTCTGGTTTTCTACACTTATGCCCATCCCATTATCGCGAATTTTTATCGTTATATAATCATCACTTGTCTCAAGGGAAGATATTTCGATTATGCCTCCGTTCGGTATTGCCTCCATCGCATTTTTGATGAGATTGAGGAATACCTGCTTCAACCCGTTTATATCACCTTTAACCAGGGTTGACTCGTCAATGTTATTCAAATGAATATGTATATTGTTTTTCAATGATTCATTACTCACTAAATCAATCACATACTGAATCGCATCCGTCAATGGGAAAAACACCAATTTCTTGGTATGCGGCTTGGAAAGTATCAGCATTTCACTAACAATGTCATTGATTCGATCAATTTCCGACAGTACCAGATTTACATGATCCTTGTTTGTTTTTCCTGATTTTTGGATAAGCTGGATGAACCCCTTTATCGCAGTTAACGGATTTTTTATTTCATGCGCAATACCCGCGGATAATTCTCCTACTACCGACAGTTTTTCTTTCGTTACCAGCAGTTGTTCCGCCTTTTTCAAAGAAGAAATGTCTCTCCCGATGGTTACAAGCGCTCTTCTTTTTCCATCAGGATAGAATAGTGGAACCTTGATGACATCAAAGGTCTTCAGTTCTCCACAAGGAATTGCAAATGATTCCTCGTCTCGGGTGATTTTACCTTCTTGCCATGTCCGCTCATCCGTATCTGTGCAATAGGCAAACGCTTCTTTGAAATGAGGAGAATATTCGCCCAGTTCCAGATCCGTTTTGCCCTTATAATCGACATTTTGCAGTTCATACAAGGAAAGGCCATATTCATTTGCCAGCAGCCACCTGCCATCTCCATCTTTGAAGCAGACAAAGTCCGGCATATTATTGATGAGAGTCAAGAGCTCGTGTTCTTTCTGCTCCAACTGCTTCAGTGCCTCATGCTTTTTAATGATTAAGTATATAAGTACGGTGGTTATGATGATGAATACCCACCCTTTTAACAGGTTGACATATTCCGCCATAACGAGATCGTTATTTTGCCGTAGGCTGTACAGCCAATAATCAGTCAGGGTAACCCAAAGGATTCCAAAAAGCAGATAGATTAATGGCAATAGCCGTAGCCATTTATTTTTCATACAATACCCCTATTATCATAGATAGTCTATTTTTGTCAGGTTCCGCTTCCTCGATTTCAAAAAAGAAGTTTGACTTGTGCTTCCTTTATTATAAAGGTTTCATTAAAAAATAAACACAAAGTCCTTGTTGGGAAAGTAACCTCACAAAACACCGTTTAATTCGTCATTTTCATTATACACTTTCCCAAGTCCCATTTTCCATCTTCTTATTCAATGGAACCTAGCATACCAAAAAGACTGGCAGGTTTAGAAGGATTCTTACAGGGTATATATACCATATACAAAAGACAGTGATGAAAGGATGAGGATGAACATGATCGAAGACAAAGATGTCAGAGTGGAACGCAGAGAAACAAAAGAAGATAGAGGATTAGTTGCATCCACATTTATCAAATATACCGCATACTTGGTGATTTTCTTTGGTATCATCTGGTTTATCATTTCTTATCTGCTACCTATGTTCCAATAATATTATTAACTGTAAAGATAAAGACAGGAAAGGTCCATAAGACTTTTCCTGTCTTTTTTGCATTTTAGTAGAATGATTTGCCTACAATCACTAGTAAGATAAACAATACTAAAATTAACACAAAGTTGTTGCCATAAGATCCACTCATCTATCCACACTCCTTCCCGCAAGTGATACTATATACTATGAAAGGCTATTCAATTGTGTATAGACAAGTGTTCTTAGTATCCAACATTTTTACTAGGATAAAATCAAAAAGCACAGGAATTCCCTCAATGGGCCTGCGCTTTTGCTTGGCAACCGTGACTAGTGTGCATGAAACAGCATGGGGGCGATGATAGCGAGAACCGTAGCTGCAACCCCAATAAGTAAAAGTAGTACATAGGTGATAAACCTGGCATTGTGTTGATAGAGCATGACACAGATAAAATAGAGGAGGGCCGATATCGCGATAAATCCGAGTGCCTCCATCCTGGTGTCCCATCCATGCTTTTCCAGCTCAAGCTGCAAGAATGTCTGTAAAATAAGACCACCAAAAATAAACAGACCAATCCAATAAGCGAGTGTGTTACGTTTCATCCTACTCATTCCTTTATTTTTCTCTATTTCTACTGTACCACACCAGCCAGCCTCAACAGAAGCGATACCCTCCGCTTATAGTGCCGTTCCTGAGAATTGGGGCATTTGCAATGTAATGGATTTTATCCTTTCTCCATTCAAATCCAGCGCCCATAGCTTGAAATTGGCTTGACCTTTTGTCCAGCTTTGGTCTTGAATAAAAAGCACGCGATTGGACTGGTGAAAGAATGTCGGTTCCGTAATGAAAGTGCGGAAGCTTGTAACAGGTTCCACCTCATCTCCATTAATATCCATCGTATATAATTCATAGATGGTTTGCGATTTTTTCCGGGGATTCGTACTGCCAGCTGAAAAGGCGATAAGAGACCCGTCAGGAGATATCCTTCCACTGTAGATAAGATCTGAAGTAACGCCCTTGTTCGGCTTTACCATTTTCGCTTCTTTCTGTTCTTTGTCGTATACAAAGTAGTTTGAAGTCGTTTTCCCTTCCTCCCTTTCATCCACCTGTACAAATCCAATCTTTTTCCCGTCCTCGGTAATGGACAGGCTTCGTTTCTTTAAGCTTTCCGTCTCCGTTAATCTTTCTTTGTTTTCTCCCGTTACCGAAATGGAATACAGGTCCACATTAACCGGGCCTTCCTTTGGGCCGACACCTTCACTATTGTAGTTTTTTGCCCCAAGATAGTAGATTTTTTTGTCATCCTCGGAAAAAATGGCGTCAATGATAAGCTCCTTATTTTCCGAGAGCCTCATGAGATCACTGCCATCCCTGCTCATGATATACAGCGACTGCTTCATGTTTTCCGTCGTTTTCTCTTGTGATAAGAATAAAAGTTTCTCTCCATTCCTGGAGTACCTTGGATGAACATGACTTTCATTCTGCCTCGGGTAGGTCAACTGCACAACCTCAGTGCCATTAAGATTAGCTCGATAAAGTGCTCCATCTCCACTTTGATAGAAAGGAAAAACTATCTTTTCATCGTCCGGTGACAAGGTGACGGTATCTCCAAAACCATGGTCGATAGGAATCCAGGACCTAGTAAACCGTTCCGAGAAAAAATACAGTAGCACCGAAATGATAATGACAAACGCAATGAGAGATATAGTAAATAGCTTCAATGTTTGTTTTTTCAAGAGAATCGCCATCTTTCATTTTTTTCTCTGCCTAGTTTACCCAAATCACTGGAATTCCTTACAAAAAACAAAACAATCCATAGCAGAGGTGTCTGCTAAAGATTGTTCGGTTGTCCTGTTATTTTGCTATCTTGATAATTTCAGCAAGAATGATTTCCAGTGTATTTGGCGCACTATCCTTCTCCATATTGCCCATAAGAATCTCTTTTTCCATCTGCAAATCCTGTATTTTGGCTGCTAGGGAGGTTTCGGTAAGCTCCTCCTCCAACAATACTTTGGCAAAGCCTTTTTTCTCAAAGGAATTGGCATTGAGAATCTGATCTCCTCTGCTAGCTGCTCGGGAAAGTGGAATGAGGAGCATGGGCTTGCGCAGTGCCAGAAATTCAAAAATGGAATTCGCTCCCGCTCTTGAAATAATAAACTGGGAAGCTGCCAAAATGTCAGGCAGTTCATTGGAAATGTACTCGAATTGCTTATAGCCCTTTATATTGAGCAGGTTTTCATCGACATTCCCTTTTCCGCAAATATGGACAATTTGAAAGTTCTCGGTCAACGAAGGAAGGATCTCTCTTACCGTTTCATTGATTTTCTTCGCACCTAAACTTCCACCCATTATCGTAAGAATCGGTTTTGGCTCATGAAATCCTAAAAGTGCTTTCCCTTCAGCCGCTCTGCCTTTGAACAGCTCTTCGCGGATAGGTGACCCGGTGAACAGAACCCGGTCCGACGGAAAATGCTTTAACGTTTCATCAAACGTAACAAATACCTTTGTTGCAAACTTGGTTGCGATTTTATTTGCAAGACCAGGTGTGATATCAGATTCATGGATGACAACCGGTATCTTCAGCATTTTCGCTGCAACTACCACCGGAACTGTCACGAAGCCACCCTTGGAAAATACCACCCTCGGTTTTTCTTTTCGCAGAACGAAATAGGCCTCCATTGCCCCTTTCATAATTTTCAATGGATCGGAAAAATTCTTCCAATCAAAATACCTTCTGAGCTTCCCGCTTGAAATGCCGTAAAAGGGGATATTTTCCTTTGTAATGATATCCTCCTCTATGCCTTTTCTAGATCCGATATATGTAATGTCCCAGCCTTTTTCCTTCAGCTTGTTCATAATGGCAATATTGGGGGTAACGTGTCCGGCAGATCCTCCACCAGTAAAAACGATTTTATTTTTTTTCATACAATCATCATCCTTTTTTACATTCCTCTTATGTCTCTACCCTATATTATTATCGAAATGCATCAGAAAGGCAAAAATATTTTCAAACATGGAAAAAGCCCAGAAAGCGGGGCTGTCCGCTTTTTAGGCTTTTCTACCTATTTCGTGCTTCGCTTGGGCTGGGTGTGGAAGGTCATGTGATAAGGCAGCTGCTGCAGCGTTTTGGTTACATTATCAAGCTTTTGCTCGATCCTGTGTAGTAGATAGAACGTCACAACAATCGGGAATCCCACTTCACTGATCCACGTCCACCATTGTTCCATGTATAAACCTCCTTTCTGTAAAAGAAAGGGCCCACAGTTGTAGACCCTTCCCTTTGGATTATGCTATTTCGATTTCAGTTACGTTACGTTCAATTACTTTTGCACCAACAGCAGAAACCAGGTTCCCACCACTGGAAGTGAATACATCGGCTGCAATAATGGAAGCCATCGCAGTTGCCAGCTCTTCACCTGTCACATCTGAACGAGGATCATCGATCGTGATTTTCACGGATTTTGCTTCCTCATTTAAGAAAAACAATTCCAATGTGAACATTCCCATTCCTCCTTTCCTCTAGTTTAGTAGGGGTTACCCTAAGTGTTGAAGCTCGTTACGCTTGACACTCGCAACAGGTGTGTTCTGTAAGCCTGAAATGGCAAACCCAGCTGCCAAAAGGCCGTCTGCTGTAGCATCCACCTTGATGTTGTTGTAGTTCTTCGTACGATACTGCATCTTGCCGTTCTCATCATCCCCAAGCTCATACACAAGACGCAGTTGGGAATTTTCAATAGTTACTTCCGCCATGTTCTCACCCCCTTTCACCTCTTATATAAAGGGAAATGGGAAGAAAGTAGCGCCTTTTAAAAAAACATAATAAAAAGACTTATTCAGTCAGGGGGAATAAGTCTTCTTCACTGTGCACCTTATGCATTTATGACACTGACTGCTTGAACTCCTGCTTTGCTTTTTTCTTCGCGATCTTCAGCAGCCCTGATTCATTGTAGCCTACAATCAGTTTATTTCCGTTCATTATGATCGGTCTCCTAAGTAATTTCGGCTCATCGATCATCAGCTTGATTAACTCCGAGAGGGATAACTCATTTACATCTATCCCCAGATCCTTGAATGTCTGGCTTCTTGTTGCAAGAATTTCATCAATTCCATCTGTCGTTAAGGAAAGGATTTTCAGCATTTCTTCATAAGACGGCGTTTCTCTGAAAATGTGCTTTTCACGGAAATTGACATTATTGCTGGTTAGCCACTTTTTAGTCTTTCGGCATGATGTACAACTTGGGTAGCTGTAAAATATGATTTCATTCATCACAATACCTCCCAGTAGTTTTTTTCGAACAGGATATTTTCTATGTTGCATTCATTGTACATTAATTGTATAACCTTTGTATAGTATTTCGTTCGATTAATTTAGATATATTTTTCCCGATAATTTTTGCAAGGTTTGTCCCTCGTTCAGATAGGCAATACATAATATAGAGATTCCTTGAGAAAACAACCCTATTTGACTAATCGGATCTTATTAATTGCTGTATAATATTTAGATAGATAGCGAAAAATGTATTTATTATGTAATCGTCACAAACTAGAAACAAACGCTTATTTACAAGTAAAGTATTGGTACATTATAATAAGTAAGTGACAAGCATATGGATAAGTGCGTAAGGAGGGGATACATATGGATCGTATGTACCGTGTAATGGGTTTCTGGACAGGGATATTTGCTGTTATGTTCTACCTTGGACACATGACTCAAACGTCTTTACTATTCTTTGGACAAACGGTATTCTTCATTTTATTAAGTTACTTAAAGCTATCTGAACGTATGTACATTTATATCTTTGGTGCATATTTAACAATTTTCTTCGTCGGCTTTACGTATTGGACAACATTTATGATGGTACCAGGTGCTGAAACTGGCGGACATTAAGCCGTAAGCTTCTTGCCATCACAAAAAGCGATGACTCCTGTCATCGCTTTTTTTCGTTGTCATCGACTATTCCAGCCCATGAACCGTTACTATTCTTTTCATGGATCAGGACTTGGAAGCCATGGCTCCAGCCTGAATCCAATATTAAATTTCTTATCGCCCTGTTTCTTTTGCTTTGTTCCGAAAAAGGGTTGGGATCGAAGTTATCCTGTAGGTAGTCCAGGATACCTGCCGCGACGAGGAATTCCCCTTGATGTTTTGTGCAAATAGAAATCATGCCCTCGTACGATAAAGCATGATTCAAAGCATCCAAGTGAATGTGTGCCGTCAAATCCATTTGACTCGGATGGAGAAGCGGGTCTCTGATCATCTTATGCTGATAATAGCCTCTCAAGCTTCCCTCGTGGCGCTCAGGCTGCATCAGGTCTTGGAAGGTATACCCGTAATCCACTGTAATGATGGAGCCCTTGGTGAGGAAGCAAGAAAGCTTCTTTGCATAATTCATCATGGCTAAAGGAATTTCCATGCGCTGGCCTTCCTTCAGCTCCAAGTCGAAGCAGGTCAGGTATCGCTCGATTTCGGGAGTTGATGGACTGTCTGAGCTTTCCATCAACTCCCCACCATCATCCACACTAACAAATATCTCCATCAATTGCCCGTTCTTTCTTTCCACCACATGAACAGGAAAAGCATCAAATAGTTCATTGGAGAAGAGGATTCCTTCCATCTGCTTTTCCGGCATCTCATCCAAGGATGAATAGAAGGAAACACTGCTTTCCCCTGACAATACCTCTTGTTGACACTTTAAGTGAAATGGACTGGACTCTATCATCCTATAGGAGACCGTATGATAGAGCTCCTCATCCAGGAGCTTCATTTCCTCTAACAGCTGCTTGGCAAACCTGCCAGTTCCCCCACCTATCTCACAGATAACCGGAGCAAGTGCATTTTTATTAAAATATCGAACAAATAATCCGGCAAATACCCTGCCATAAATATCTGAAACATTACTGGAGGTCAGAAAATCCCCTTTTGCACCCACCTTATCCCTGTGCTTCATATAATAACCAAACTCGGGGTGGTACAGGACTTCATTCATATATGCCGCATAGCTGATTTTCCGCCCTGCCGAATTACTTATTTTATCTGCCAGGAAATCCGGAACCATGATCAAAAGCCGTTGAGGAAAGGATTACTGTCCATTTCCCGTTCGATGGTAGTAGTCATTCCATGCCCTGAAAGGACTGTCGTCTCCTCAGGCAGCACCAAAAGCTTATCATGTATACTTTTAATCAGCCTGCTGTGATCACCGCCTGGCAGATCCGTTCTGCCGATGCTTCCTGCAAAAAGGGCATCTCCGGCAAAAACCACCTTGCTTGCCTCATGATAAAAACTGACACTTCCTGGTGAATGGCCAGGAGTAAATAAAACATCAAGCGTAAAATCGGAAATGACAAGCTTTCCTTCTTCCCCAATCAAGTGATCGGCAGGTTTTGCGGTGATAGCGCCAAGCTGAAAGAACTGCGAGCCGTTCAGGCTGGGATCCATCAACCAGTTTTTCTCTTTCTTATGCAAGTAGACAGGAACCTTCCAATGGTCGCGGACAGCATCCACTGCTCCGATATGGTCGAAATGTGCATGTGTCAAGAGAATAACTATCGGCTTCCATCCTTTTTCTTCTATGTATTGGATCAATGCTTCTCCCTCACTTCCAGGGTCGATGACCAAGCATTCTTTTTTTGAATTTATCAATAGGTACGCATTGGTCTGTAATGGCCCAAGCGGCAACTGCATCCATTTCATTATTTATTCACACCTTCCTTGAAGTATCCTCCCAACTATTTTACACTATAGGAAGAAGCTTGAGAAATGAAAGGATACGTGCCTATGAAGTCGATGTTTGGATTGGAAATACAATGCGCCGATGATACTCCACAATACTTTCAGAATCTTTTGTTGCAAATTAAGCACACAGCGAGCATCTTTGATGTGGATGAGAATTTATTGATTACCGATTCCGCGATGGAAGCGAAGCTGGTCAAGAACCTGTTGACCGATCGATGCCTGCTCGAAGAAACCTACATATTATCCCTATTGGAGAATCCTGCACTCTCCTCTCTCTTTACCGACTATGGTTTTGTCTCGGAAAAGGAAAACCACTACCTGTATCAGGCCATGACAGCTACTTTTCATATCAAAAGCGGGAAAGAGGATGATATAAACATGGCGCTCATGCAAATGGATGAATCAATCATCGCCGTGGAGGAACAATATAAAAAGCTGTTTTTCATTGATAAAGAAAGCAGGGAATACATCCTTAAGGTCGCAAAAGCATATGACATAGAAGTGTCATTTTTGGACCTCGACAAATAGTGGGAAAAGATTTAAAATATAAAAAGAGTGTAATGTCTTATTACATACTTTTTTTATCGCCATTTCTCATAAATATGAAATGATTCCGAAAGGAGCGTTAACATGCCATTAGTTATTATCTTTGGTCTAGTAACGATATTGTGTTTATTCGCTGTCGTTCGTTCTTTGCGTGAGAAGAACTTCCTAGCACTGCTATTCGCTTTAGGTACAGTTGTTGTATTCGGAGCATTTACGGTAGCTACCCTGATCACATCCGGTTATCCAGTAGCCCACTAATTGAATGAAAAAAAGAGTACTTCGCAAATATGCGGAGTACTCTTTTTTTGACAACACATTATTCCCGAACTGAATATACTGATACTATCTGAAGTGTTAATAGAATCAGCGTATAAATTGATGGCATTTTATACAAAATTACAGTAGGAACATGACAATGAATTCTACTTATTCGATAAAGGGGTGTGACGGGAGATTGTCGGTAAAAACAGTTTGTGGTATTTGTAATGGGTCTGGTAGGATAAAGCTCGGTTTCCTGCCTATTATGAAAAAATGCTCGAGGTGCAATGGGTGTGGTAAATTGAAACGACCTATTTCATTCTAAAGAGACATTCTCAGTGGATTTAATTTGAAGTTTTCACTCTCCTCATTTTTTAACAATAAAACGCCTGGCATTCCTTTTGGAAATCCCAGGCGTTTTCTCTTTATCGTTGTGACCTTTTGGCTGCAACTGCAGCCAGTTTGTCCTGCATTTGGACCTTTTTATCTCGGCGGTCATCGATACGTATATTGGTTGCCACACGATGTAACCCTTGTTGAAAAGGAGCCTCATGTATTGCCAGAATCACGTTAAATAGTTCCGGTAAATCCCCTTCTATGATTGTGCTCATCGGAGTCAACTGATAGTTGATTTTACCTTCTTCCTTGTAGCCATCCAAAATTTCCTGGATATCGGCCACATAATTACTTACACTCGGTCCGTTTGTTCCGATTGGAATAACGGTTACGTCCACAATAGCCAAAATAATCCCACCATTCTTATTACGAATATTTAACTAAGTCTATCATCTCTTTTTCAGGAATGAAAATCAACTGTTCCAATTGATAGCCGTACAGACAAAATAGACCGTTTGGAGAAAATTTGATCGGTTTGTTTTCGAGCTTTTCAAGCAGAACTTCCTTTTCTCCTTCTTCAACATGGAAGGAAATAAATTGGAACGAATCCGAAAGCCCTTCAACAGTACCTCCACTAGTAGGAATAAAAGTATAGAACTGATTGGTGGAACTGACATATTCATAAAACGGTGTAACATAATTGGAGTACATGGATAATAGGGGTGCCTGGAACTGATGCACATTCTTGAACTTGATTATATCGAGAAAATTGTATTGTGCCACCAGTTCATTTTCCATGTTACTGGTCATTGTCATCACTAAGTCTGAAAGTGATGTAAACATTATCACATTCTCCATGATCTGTTCTGTTTGATCTGTCAGCACATCATACGCATGTAAAGGAGCCGTTAAAGATGGTTCATCCTGATCCCAATTAATGTAGCCGACTTTGCTCTCTCCAAGCCATTGAACAAATGGGTTGGAGAAGTTCTTTATTGTCATTTCTTTAGTTGAGACATCCAGCAGATATCCTTCAAAGGTCCAGTCTTCATGAAAGGAGGATACGGCGATATGTTTGTTGGTATAAGGGTTCCACGAATAGACCAAATCTTGAGTGTCAGGGAATTCCCACTGGGTGACAAGATTTCCGGAGGCATCCACCACACATATGTGTCCTTCTGTGAAGGATGGGGCAGTTTGGATAACGAACAATTCATTGGTGCTGTTTGCTTCCACGGTCATAATCGGTGAAGCAGAGGTATAAAACAGGGTACTTTCTCCTGATCGTACGTTGAAGGCATGGACCTCATACTTTCCTGAGGACTCCATAGTATATAAAACCGTTTCATCATTCAGCCATTCCACTACAGCACTGAACGATTCGAAAGGCGTTTCAATTTGTTTAATTTCATCTATTTCGTAAGGAACAGGATTTTCTTTCACCACTCCCTCCGATATAGAAGGGGAATCCACTACTTCCTCCGGTTTCTGAGATGGCTGGCATCCTATAAGAAGACTACATATTACACTTAAATAGACCATTCCTTTTTTCATTCCAGCCCCCCTAAATTTCCCTTTTCTTCTATTACGATTATGAGGCAGGAATAGTTTCAATACAAGTGTAAAAAGGGAAGAAAAATTAATAATTTTTAAAGGAACGTTCTGTTAAACACCGCTGTTGATTTCCGCACTAGGCGCAGCGACCCAAGTGGCTTGCGTGAGCCTCAAGCACCGCCCCGCGGAAAGCGAACGCCTGGAACGGAAATCAAAAGGGAGTTTAACAGAACACACACTTATTTTCTAGGTAGCCAAAAGAAAAAAGCTAATCCTCCATATAAGGACACGCTGTCGAAAAATAAAACTACATATAGAGTGAAGCGAGACAGATGCCAAACACTTTGTGATAGATGTTACCAAACTGTGAGAGGGGCAAAGGGTTAATCCCCCTTCCCAGCTCGAGAGTAAAGCCTGGCTTCTTAAACTCCTGGATAAACCAATCTTTATAACCAGCATGACTGTCCACATACCGCACGCTCTTATAGTTGCTTACCCGTTCAAACTCCTCCGCCATTCTTTCTGCTTCAGCGGGTTCGAATCCTTCATAGCCCCAGTAGAACTCTTCCCCTTGCGTATGAAACGCTACCACCATGTCGAAGTTTTCCCTTTTCGTCAATTCCGCCATTGCAACCACTTCCGGTTCCGTCAGCGTATCATCACCTGGGTAATCTCTCGGCGCTGGGGCTTTCGGCTCTTTACGGTCCTTTTCAATCTCCCACTTTGCTGGAAATTGATTATTCAAATCCACTCCACGAATGTTGGCCTTCCAACCTGTAAAATCCGGTTGATCCCGATTGATGGTCGCCGCTTCCTGATAATACCGCTCTTCCTCTAAAGGTCCCAAAAGTACCAAATCCACTCCATCAGGATTGACCATCGGTACGATAGAAAGAGTCACCTGTTCGAATAAGGGATAAACCGGCACCCCTCTCAGCAGCTGGTTATTTGTTAGTGCTAGCAGATAATCATTCAGAAAAGTCATAATCACGGAGCTCGTTATCCACTCATTGGCATGGAAGCTCCCATTCCAATGTATTTTCTTTTTCCCTTTACCCAGCTTCAGATGGTAAAGTGGCTTTCCCATGACAGATTGTCCGATAGTGGAACACTCCAGAAAAGGATAAACATCAATCAAGAGATTTAAGTCCTCCGTAAATACGTTGGAATCATATTTACGAGTGGAGTCTACGATACGGTTCGTCAATCTTTTCGGCACATCAATCGTATCCCCTACGTTTAAAATGGTAAGATCCTTATTGTGATTCACTAAATAGAGGGCATCTAATCCAAGATGAAGACTCCTTGCAAGACTATATGCGGTATCTCCACATTTGATCTTATACGCTTCCCTTACAAACCCGGCAATCGCAACTTCAGAGGCTTGCTGCAGGTTTTCAGTATTCAGCTTTTTATTAGCCTCTGTCAAAAGCTCAAGCCGTACTCCAAATAGCTGACTGTAATACCAAATTGTATCTCCTCGCCTAGGATTCACCTTCAATGAAGTGAACCTATTTTCTGTTGCACTGTTTTTAGCTTTATCTTTTTTCATCACTATCCGTCACCATCCGGTCCATGTCGAAATAAACCTATTAGCCAATTTGTTTCTACTACTGTATGAAAGGCTTTCATTCGCTAGAACAGATATTTGGCAACAAGAACGGAATGTTTCATATAGCAAGACAATATGCGTAATACTCCTGAAGAGTAAAAAGACTCAGAGTTGAAATCATTTCGGACAGAAGAAAAACCCCGACAAAGCGGACGCTTCATCGGGGTTCGATTTACATTATTCTTTTATTTTTGTTTGATCCATTTGAATGGAAGTTCCATCATAGAATCTCAATAGGTCTCCATAGATGATCTGATCGGAGTATTGAAGTTCTTTTTTGGCTTTCTCCATGTATGGTTCACATGCTTCCTGGTCGACTTCTTCCTCAGACTCTTTATCGTAGCAAGCATTCTTCGTGTAGATGACTTCGTCAGTAACGAAGCTTCCGTCACGGAATACTACAAACTCGCTGCGGTCCTCGGAGAATAAGTCTTCCCCAAATTGGATATCGTTCTTTGTTTCCATTCCAAGTAAATGTTTGATGGTAGGCTTAATATCGATTTGACCACTTACTGTATCAAATTCCTTTGGATTCTTATCCGTTACACCTGGAATGTGTACAATCATCGGTACACGCTGCAACTGAGCGTTTTCAAACGGACGAATTTCTTTTCCAAGATATTGCGCCATTGCATCATTGTGGTTTTCAGATATTCCATAATGGTCACCATACATGATGATGACGGAGTTTTCATAAAGTCCAGCCGCTTTCAATTCATCAAATAGCACCTTGATGGACTGATCCAAATAGTTTGCTGTTGGGAAATAGCGGTTCAATGTGCGGCTATTAGAGTCAAACTCATCAACAAGCTTATCTTCTTCATCCAGTACGAATGGGAAGTGGTTTGTTAAAGTAATCATTTTCGCATAGAAAGGTTTATCCATTTCCTTCATGTAAGGGACGGACTGCTCAAAGAAATCCTTATCCTTAAGCCCCCAACCTACTGAGTTCTCTTCTGTTACTTCATAGCTATCTACATCATAGAAATTCTCGTAGCCTAATGCATCATACATTACGTCACGGTTCCAGAAGCTTTTGTTGTTCGCGTGAAACACTACAGGGTTATAGCCTTCTTCCTTTAAAACATTCGGTGTAGCAGTATGGTAGTCATTGGTACCATGCGTAAAGAACACTGCCCCACGGCCAACAGGATATAATGAGTTATCTAAGATGAACTCTGAATCAGATGTTTTACCTTGCCCTGTTTGATGGAAAAAATTACTAAAATAATAACTTTGATCTTTAATTTCATTTAAGAATGGTGTAACAGGCTTTCCATTAATTTCTCGGTCAATGACGAAGCTCTGAAGTGACTCCATTTTTACAACAATGACGTTTTTACCTTCGGCAATCCCGTAGAAGTCGTCATTTGGAGCTTTATAATTGGCATTGATATAGTTCTGTATTTCAGCCAGTTCACTTCCATCCGCCAATGCACGCTGCGCGCGTGTCTTGGATTGGAGGACAGCATCATACACGTGGTAATTGTATGTTCCAAGGTTTTTCACAAGGATTTCACGGTCGAACGTACGTGTCAATAGCTGTGGTCTTTCCGTTTCCGCCAACCCAAGGTTGAACAGGAAAATACCTACAATAGAAAGGAAATACATTTTTCTTACCTTTGGACGCCATGTTGCAAAGCTTACGAATGCAGGAGTCCATTTGGAAAGGACGATAAGAATCACCACATCAAGGAACATAAGCACGTCTGCGGGATACATCAATCCTGTAATACTTCCACCAAGATCACTCATGTTACCTGATTGGAACAATAGTGGGATCGTGATGAAATCGTTGAAGAATCGATAATATACGGCATTTGCATAAAGTACAAATGAAATGATAAAGCTTGTAATGATTAAATATCGCTTGGCACCCTTTTCACCAAGGAAGAGCGCGATACCGGCTATCAGTAATATAAAACTCAAAGGGTTGATAAATAGGATAAATTCTTGTTTAACGGATTCAATGGTAATGTTAAATGCTGTTTTGTATACAATATAGGTTTTTATCCAAAGCAGGACCACTGCAATCAGGATAAAAGGAACTTTTGAATTAAAAGTTTTCTTCATCTTTTTACCTCCTTATAACGAAAGACAGGGGAAGCTCTTTTATTTATCTTCTTCATTATCTTTAGAAATTATATCTTTGATTTTTAAAGAAAAATGACTACGACATATCTTAAAACTTTTTTAACAAAAAATCAATGGATAATTAATACTGTGAGAAAAAGGGATTGATAGAATAGTAGTATTTAGGCTATTCAACTTACTATATACATAGACGTTGAACAAGCATAAAAGTTTCATCTTTTTCCGAAGTTTATATATTTAGAATTTTCAAATAAAAAAGAAGGCTTACTCAAGAAGCCTTCTTTTGCACGTTATTTCGCTTCTTTCTTAAGTAGTTACCCTATTTTAGAAAGATTTAAACAAAAATGATTTTATATTTTTGTTTTTGCCAGATAAGCCGCTCCGATTACCCCTGCATCATTCCCCAAAGTTGCCGTCGCAATTTGGACACCAACTTTTGTTCTTGGGAACAGGAATTGATCGAAATGCTTGCGCAATGGATTTAACAATGCATCACCAGCTCGTGATACTCCACCGCCGATTACTATCTTTTCCGGATTAAGTGCATTTGCCAGGTTTGCCAGAACAAGCCCGAGCGGTGCTGTCACCTGATGAACAACCATGGAAGCGACTTCTTCTCCTTCATTAGCCAGTTCAAAGACCACTTTTGCGGTGAGGCCTTCTTCTTTTGCCACTTTGGCAAGCCTGCTTTCTGGATGCTTCTCTACTTGCTCACCAGCTGTACGAACAATACCTGTTGCAGATGCGATTGTTTCGAGACAACCCGTCTTCCCACAGTTGCATGGTGCCCCGCCTTCCGGGATAACGGTAATGTGTCCGATTTCTCCGCCGGCACCATTGATACCATGGACAATATCACCGTGGGTAATGATGCCTCCACCAACACCTGTCCCAAGGGTTACACAGACAAGATCTTTCGAGCCTTCTCCAGCACCCTTCCACATTTCGCCTATTGCAGCAAGGTTTGCGTCATTATCGACTACCACCGGCAAACCCGTTTCCACTTCAAGCAGGTCTTTCAGGGGATAATTTTCCCACCCGAGGTTTACTGCTTCATAGATTAGCCCTGTTGCCATATTTACCGGACCCGGTGCCCCCATGCCGATTGCTTGAAGCTTGGATTTCGGCTCTTGCAATTCATCCAATTTTTTATCAATCGCTTTTGCGATATCGGTTGTAATGTTTTTCCCTTTTTCACTGATGTCTGTGACAATCTCCCACTTATGAACGATTTCACCATATTGGCTGATAAAAGCCATTTTAATTGTTGTACCACCTAAATCAACGCCAACTAACCATTTGCTCTCCATATTTTCCACCTTTTCTTTATCTTTGTTTGGATATTTCCTGTTTTATTAACAACATCGCTGTTCCGAAGCTTTTTGCATCCAGGACACCCGAGTGATAGAGCTCTCTTATTTCGTCCTCCATCATCTCCAGATCCCCGATTTTATCGCCTGTATAGATGTATGTACCATATCTTTTTAGAAACTGTCTTATATCTAGAATCGATTTCATATTTCCACCTATTCTCCTTGCGAAAGAAGCGCTTTCTCCTATTAAGTATAAAGAATTCGCTTCGTTCGTCAAGCCATACTGAGACCACCACATAATGATAAACCAATCTTCGTAGACCAATCCCCTACAAAACAGCAAAAAAGCCGCGACCACGGCTTTTTTATCTGTCAGGATCTTCTGGATGCAAGATGGTGGGTCTTCTATTTTTTAATGGCATCGGTGCCCTAATCAACACATCCCTCATCCCGCGGTAGTTGAAGGGTATGAATGGCCACAAATATGGCACATTGAACGACTGCATCCGTAAAAGCAGTAAAATGAATAGCAGAAGACCGATCATGAAACCAGGTATACCGAATAATGCAGTCAGAACTATCATGCCAATCCGAACGAGACGATTTGCCAGACTAAGTTCATAGCTTGGCGTCGAAAAGGTTCCAATTGCAGCAATGGCAAAATAAAGAATGATCTCGGGGACAAACAATCCCACTTTTACCGCAACATCACCTATTAATATGGCAGCCACCAGACCAAGTGCCGTCCCCAGCGAAGTAGGTGTATGGATGGCTGCCATCCTCAGCATGTCCATCCCAAGCTCAATGATGAGTACCTGGGCAATCAACGGGACGGTTCCCATTTCTGATGGTCCGATAAAGGATAACTGCGGTGGCAGAAGCTCCGGATTCAAGGCGAGTAGATACCATAAAGGCAAGATGAAAAGGGATGCCCATACAGCAAGAAACCTTACAAGTCTTAGATAGGCACCAACCAGGGGCTTGTTGCGGTATTCCTCTGCATGCTGGAGATGATGCCAGAATGTACAGGGAGTGATGATGACACTCGGAGAACCGTCCACAATTACAAGTACATGGCCTTCATAAAGATGGGCCGCTGCAGTATCAGGTCTTTCCGTATAGCGGACGGTTGGATATGGGTTCCAATGTCTTCCCTCGACGAATTCTTCGAGTGTTTTTTCTGCCATCGGCAAGCCGTCCGTATCAATTTTCTTTAGCGCATGCTTGATGCGTTCGACAATATGAGGGTCCGCTATCTCCTCCAGATAACAAAGACTGATATCCGTTTTTGATCGGCGGCCCACCTGTAGATATTCCATCCGGAGGGAGCTATCTCGAACTCTTCGGCGAATAAGTGCACAGTTGAAAATGATGGTTTCGACAAATCCGTCCCTTGAGCCACGGACCACCCTTTCCATATCCGGTTCTTCCGGGCCCCTGACAGGATAGGTTCTGGAGTCAATCATAATTACTTCAGGCACACCTTCCACGACAAGTGCTGTCGGTCCTGAAAGCACCTGGTCGACTACATGCTCCAGATCGTCTGTTTTGCCCAATTCTACATAAGGAATGTATTTTTGGAGTAATTTATCAAGCGGGTGTTCTTCCAGCTCTTCCGGCTCCAAGTCGGAAAGGAATTTCATCAGAAAGAGCATGATGTCATCTTTTCCGAATCCATCTACCAGAAACAGGCCGATTTTTCTGCCTGCATAGTGGAGGTCAAGAAATATCAAATCAAAGCTTTTATCAACAGCCAATCTATTTTTCAGATAGGCGATATCCTCGTCAAAATTTCCTGTCATCTTTTTTGTTCGCTTGGTCCAAGTCAACGTCTGTTCCTCCTCGCTGCAGCTATCTCTTACATTTTTTACTTATTCGAAAAAAAAATACCAGATAGTAAAAACTAATTAACCGTTCTTGATCTATTCATAAAAAAATAGACAAGCTCATAAGTTGGTAGAAAGTCTATTTTTGGAGGAGCAAGATGAAAAAACTTTATATAGTAGGAATTGGTCTTGTATTGGGTTTGGCAGCTACTGTCTTCTTGCTTTTCTTATTTCATCAGAAAGCAGTCGAAAGTATTATCTTTTTTCCGATTGATCCAACCATTCAAATAAAAGAAGCAGATACAAGTTTGCATCTACTTAATGAAAAGGATAACGACGAATATGTATTAAACTGGGAGGTTTCATCAGATACTGGTGAGCCGATCTACCTTAGACAGGATATTTCTCTTTTATTTGCTGATGGAAGATTAAAAGCCATTTTATCCGATTGGAAGGATAATAGCAGCGATTTGACACAATATGCCACCTATTCAGGCGAGGACAGCAGTCATTTTGTGGCGCTTACCTTTCATCACGGGGAAATTCATCATAAGGATGAAAAGATTACGAGTACCCATAGAATGAGCAAAGACCAGTTATATGTGATCGACTCTTCCTTCAGTCCCCTGCAGTCATTCAAGGATTCCGAAACAGAAGAGCAAAGGGAATGGAAAGAGGTCTTGGACAAAGTGACTGCCCAGCAGTTGGAATACTCGTGGGAAAAGGCGGTTGATTTCTTTGATATTCCTGTACAGAATTATGACTTGTATTCATTGGAGGAGATTATAGATCTTCAGGAAAAAGGATTGCCGGGGATAGATAATGCCCGTTCTAAGGAGATTGTCGGGAGGCTTTGGGAGGGATTATACAAGGAGTACTTTCTTGGAATAAAAACAGCGGCCGGAACTACCATTCCACCGATAGATAGCTCCCTGCCACTGATATTGATTTCCAAAGACTATTCGCATTTGCTCGTTTTATTTGAAACGAGAGAAGGAGAATCCGTCAAGCTCATTCAGAATCTAGGGATTGAATGATTTCGGAACGGAGATTTTGATAATTCGCGCCATCCTCCTCAATTTCAATGGCACGTTCAATAGAAACGAGCGCTTTTTCTGTTTTCTTCAATTCCAGATAAACCAAAGCCAGGTTATAGTGAGCTTCATGGAAGTCCGGCTGTAAGGAAGTAACAGCAACGAGCCGTGACTCCGCCTCTTCCAGCCGCCCTTTTTTAATATCTATAAAGGAAAGATAGAAAAGCACCTCCGGATATTCCTCCTTCTGCTCTTCAAGCGGAAGAAGTATATCATAAGCTTTTTCATACTCCCCGTTTTGGAGGAGTGTTTCCGCTTCAGATATCCTGGTATACGGATTTTCGTTGTTATAGCCGTAATCGAGCATGTAAAAGGTGATGGTGCAGGCTAGGAGAAGGCCAATTATTCTTGGAAGAGGTTTCACATGCTTCGGCAGATGGACAATTGCCGCTGCAAGGAATCCACCAACCAGCCCGCCGATATGCCCTGCATTATCAATCCCTGGAATAGCGAATCCTATTGTAAGATTGACCCCTATCAGCACCAGGATATTCATCCCCATGGTGCGGAGAAAGAGCTTAGGATAGGCAATACCGACAAAAAGCAATGCCCCGAAGCAGCCAAAAATTGCACCCGATGCCCCTGCTGAAATGGAGGGTGTATAGACAAAACTTGCAAGTGAGCCTGCAAACCCTGCAAAAAGATAGACAAATAAGAAACGGGTATTACCATAGATTCTTTCGACTGCAGTTCCCAGATAATAAAGGGCAAGTGTATTAAGCAGAAGATGAATAATCCCTATATGCAGGAATATCGGGGTAAAAAACCTCCACCATTCCCCTTCGAGAATCAATGGATTAAATTTCGCCCCATATTTTATGAGGGTCTCTGTATTCTGACTTCCTCCATTCATCTCAAGAAAAAAGAAGACAATTAATTGTATCGCAATAAACAGATAAGTGAATAATGGCTTTCCGAACTGGAATAATTCCTTTTCTTTCTTGATTGCCCTTGCAGACGCATCCAAAACGAGTTGTTTTAAAGGATAGAGAGCTTCCTCCTCTTCATATTCCACTTCTACCTTTACTTCTTTCCCAATCAGATTGGATATTGTTCTGCAGGAATTCTCAAAATTACCTTCATGGACTATAACACTACTGACCTTGGCATGATTCTTTTCCAGAGGCTCCTGCACTCGGAATTCCCAGTCATCCACCGGGGGATAGGAGGAAACATATATATTGACAGCAGCTAGCTTGCTTTTTCTAAGCTGCTTCCTGAAATTAGCAACCTGAAATACGGTCTTTTCCATATCCCGCTGAAGCCAGGTGCTCCAATCGAGATCATAGCGGTACACTCGTATAATCGGGGCTTGTTTATTTCCCAGTCCCTCCAGCCACACTTCCTTATGGTCGGGGGATATATGTATGATTCTATATTCATGCGTTACAACCAAGCTATATAACAGATGCCAAAATACAAAATCCTGCTTCAACAGCGCACCTCCTCATTGATTACCATTTTATATGGTAGGAATTGAAAAGTAAAAATTTTAACTTCTTATGCAAAAAAAGAAGATACCTATATGTATGAAGGCATCTTCCCTTTAGAATCTTTGGTTAAACAAAAAACTACCCACTAAACCACTCCAAGTTAAGAGAGGATTGACAGGTAGTCCATCACTTTAATTTCCAGCCTGAATTTTCACCCACGAAAAACCGTTTGCAGGAAGCGATCCCGGACAAAAGGGATGTCCATTCCAAAGGCAACCACAAACCTTCTTATCGGACTTATTCCAAGAATGGAATTCAAGATCCGATAGCGGTTCTGGTAGATCGCATAGGCTCCTGCGATGATAAGAACTAATCTGATTAAATATCCCATTATCATCCCTCCTGCTATTATGATGCTTCAAATAAAAGAAAAACATGCCTAATATTAGACATGTTTTTCCACTTTATTTTAAAAGACTTTCTCTTTGATACTAGTAAGAACTTCAACAGAATGATGAAACTGTGCTTTTTCTTTCTCATTCAACTCTAACTCTACCACTTGGCGAATACCGTTTCTATTAACGATTGCCGGGACACCTATATAAATATCCTTGCTGTCATACTCCCCGTCCAAGTATGCGGAAACTGTCAGGATGGAGTTTTCGTTCCGTAATATCGCTTTCGTCAGACGGACAAGGCCCATGGCAATTCCATAATAGGTGGCACCCTTGCGCTCAATAATCTGGTAGGCAGCGTCCCTGACATTTACAAACAGTTCCTCGAGGTCTTCCTCTTTATACGCTTTTTTATCTTTCATCAATTCAAGTATCGGCTTGCCGCCGATGTCCGCCTTACTCCAAACAGGGAGCTCCGTATCTCCATGCTCCCCGATAATATAGGCATGAACATTTCTGGCATCGATTTGAAAATAATCCCCCAAAAGAAAGCGAAATCTGGCCGTATCCAAAATGGTTCCCGAACCGATTACCCTTTCTTTCGGCAATCCGGAAAACTTCCATGTAGCATAAGTAAGGATGTCAACCGGGTTGGTCGCTACAAGGAATATTCCGTCGAACCCATTTTCCATTACCCTATCGACAATACCCTTGAATATTTTGGAATTCTTTTCGACTAGATCCAATCTTGTCTCACCAGGCTTCTGGTTCGCACCGGCACAAATCACCACAATATCCGCATCCTTGCAATCGTGATAATCCCCATACCAGATCTTTGTCGGAGCAGGAGCGAAGGCAATACCATGATTCATGTCCATGGCATCCCCTTCTGATTTCTCCTTATTGAGATCAATCAGGACGAGCTCCTCCGCTACACCTTGGTTCAGCAATGCAAATGCATAGCTTGAACCAACGAATCCCGTACCAATTAAAGCGACTCTACTGATTCCATTTCTCAAACCAATCTCCCCGTTTCTTTTCAAGGATTAATGATAACTTTATTCTACACCGAAAGTTTGTGAAACACTGAGCAATATGTTTCTATTCTGTGTCAAATAGATTTATGTAGCAGCGAGGATCGCGGCCAGAAAAGAGACGAATACAATGGATCCGATATTCACCATGTCATTATTTAAAGCTCGAAATCCTTTCACCAGTTCAGTAGGCTTTCCGCAGTGATGAGGACTTTCAACTGTTCTTCCACAGAATGAGCATCGGTAGGAAGCCTGAATGGAAGCCCCAAGGAAGGTATCAACAAAACAGCCAAGTATCCCAAGTAGGGTAATCAGAAAAGCTGTGCCAAGCGATACCTCTGTCCAAAACACAAAAGCCGCAGCAGCAATCAGTCCAGCTCCTGCTACAGAAGCTCCAGTCCCCAGAAGACTTATGGCACCTGATGTACCCCTGCTCACTCTTCTAAGGGTAAGAATGGAAACTGGGTCCTCCTTGCTAAGCGTACCGATTTCGGAAGCCCAGGTATCTGAATTTGCCGCTGCTATCGCTGTTACAAACCCGATCAACCAGATTTCCGAGGGGAAGAGTAAGTAGGTCAAACTAAACAGTGCCGGGACCATCCCGTTTGCAAACACTTGAAAGATGTCGCGCTGTGACCCTTTTTCCAGGATTTCATCCACATTTGCCTTGCTCTTCTTTTTATATCTGCTCCAAAGACTCGAGGTTACAAAAAAAATACCAATCAATAGAAGCCCATAACCTTTGAATCCGGCAGCAATCATGATGCCGATGATGCAGGTTCCGATTGCCCCTGACCTAGAAAGGGCCTTGGCTTTATATCCCAGCCCTGCAAGCAGAAGTATTCCCGCGAGCAGTACCCCGCTATTCTCCAACAGTACAGTCATATGTTGTTCCATCCGTCACTATTTTGCTTACAGGAATATCAAATGTTTCATGTTCCAACTCTTCTTTCACCTGCTCTTCGAAGGCCAATGAAATAGTGTTCCCATTGTAATCTGTTAAAAATCGATCATAGTAGCCTCCACCAAACCCGATCCGATAGCCCTTCTTATCAAAGACGAGTCCCGGGACGAGTATAAGATCCATTGCTGATTTTTCACACGGACTGGTTCGAGTGGGGTCTGGTTCCCGTAACCCAAAATAGACAGTCTCCAATTCATCGAATCCTCTCAGTAGAAAGAAATCCATACTTTTATCCCTGGGATGGCATTTTGGAACAGCGACCAGTTTCTTTTCAAGCCATGCCTGTTCGATAATTGGGAGGGTGTCTACTTCCGGAACCCTCGAAACTGTAACCCCCACTATCTGTGCTTTCTTCCATTCAGCCGATGAAAAAAGTGCTTGATGAATTTTTTGTGATTTCTTGTCGTATTGGTTTTTCGAAAGTCCAGACAACCATTTTTTCATTTCTTCCCGCTGTTTTTCTTTGCCCATATCAGGAACCGCTCCTTATCATCATCATTTCTCTCTATAAAGAATATACCAAGAAACACCGCTTTCTTCTAATGAAGGAGAGAAAAAGATGCAGGATTTCCCGTCTAATTTCCCGTTGCTGAAAAAAGACTGGCATTCCGAAAAAAAAGGTGATATTATAGTAAGGTCTGAATTGAAAGCTTTATATGTTTGGAGGGATAACGATGCGCGTAAACGTAACTTTAGCTTGTACTGAAACTGGTGATCGTAACTATATCACGACTAAAAATAAACGTAACAACCCAGATCGTCTTGAGCTTAAAAAATATAGCCCAAGATTGAAAAAAGTAACTGTACACCGTGAAACAAAATAAGCAGCAGGATTTTCCTGTCTGCTTATTTTTTTTGCCTAAACTTAAGATCCAGCTTTCACCAGCGTTTTGCTCTTGCTGCTTTTTGCGGAGTAGGATGATCCTCTTATATATCGAACATGTGAGCCAACCCACAGCTTCGGCAGTACATCTTCCTCCTGCAGGGAAACCTGCACTTTTCTCTCGAGCATATCATACTGCGCTTGGCGGTAATCCTCATGGCTTCCTATATCTTTCCAATAGCCCGTCGCCCTAAATCCATACAGCCCCATATTGTTTTCCATGAGTTTAGGAAAGAGCTCCTTGCTGAAATCATATTCCCTGTTTTTCTCCATCAGGCAAAGCACAAGGGGGTCCACAATATAGATCCCGGTATTCACCACTCTGCTGAACTCCTGTTCCTTCTGCGGCTTTTCCAAAAAACGCTTTATTTTCCCATTAAGATCAGTTTGGATGATGCCGAATTTGGCAGGATTTTTTACTTCTTTCATAAAAACGGTGAAAAGTGATTTATTCTGCAGATGAAATACCAATCCATCAATCAGGTCAAAGTCCGTCAGGGCATCCCCGCTTATGACAATAAAAGGCTCATCCAGCAGGTGTTCCGCATTTTTCACACTCCCGGCAGTACCAAGTGGGGCATCCTCCAATACATAAGAAAGATTCACTCCCCATCTCGAGCCGTCACCAAAGTAACTCATGATTTTGTCTCCAAGGTATTGAAGTGTGACGATGATATCGGAAATGCCATGTTTTTTCAGCAGTTCAATACTATATTCCATAACAGGTTTATTAAGCAAAGGTACGAGTGGCTTTGGCATTCTTCTCGTAAAAGGATGCAGGCGTGTGCCCCTTCCACCAGCCAGTATAACTGCCTTCATACATAATCCCTCCTATTGGACGGAAGAAGTAGTGATGGTACTTTCGTAGATGTACACTGTTTTTCGTCTTACATCTTCCCAATCATAATCTTTCAAAGCCATTTCTCTTGCATTCTCCCCAAGAAACTTTCCGAGTTTAGGATCCTTCAATACTTTTGCAATCTCAATTGCTAGCTGTTCGACCTTCCCGGCCTCGAAATAGAGCCCCGAGAAATTATCCTCCAATATGGTTGCAAGACCACCTGTTCTAGAGGCGATGACAGGCTTTGCTGCAACCATTGCCTCTAGCGCCACTATTCCGAACGGTTCGTAGTGGCTCGGTACTACCATCAGATCACAATACTTTAGTATCGTATTTTTTTCCTGCTCATACAAAAAGCCCACAAAAATAATCGACCTTTCCAATCCCATTCTGATGACCCGTTTACGGTAGGTATCCAATAACGGACCTTTCCCTCCTGCTACAAATAGACAATCCGGGTAATCCTTCAAAATGATGGCTGCTGCATCTATAAATATATCGAATCCCTTTTCCGGTACCATTCTTCCAAGAGCAAGCACGAGGCGCTGTTGCGAATTCCGCTCCAAGAGCAGTTTGATGCTTTCACTTTCCTCGATTTCCTCCACCTTGCTCACACCATTCGGGATAACGGCAAGCTTTTCTTTTCTAAAAGCAAATTCACGCTGCAATTCCTTTTCCATATAATCGCTGCAGACAATCACCCTATCCGAATAGGAAATAAGCTCCTCTTCCTGCTTTATCGTCATTTCCTGGAGCAGAGTAGGATGTTGCCCGTTCCTTCGTCCTGTTTCAGAAGCATGTATCGTTGTTATGAGCGGAATAGATAGAATATCCTTGATGCTTCTTGCTGCAAGCCCTACCATCCAATCATGCGCATGGATGATCGTAAAATCTGTTTGAGCGTTCAGTTCCATCGCTTTTTCCACCATATTCATATTGAATCTAGCTACATACAGATGAAAATCATCCAATGTTTGCTGAAATTCCTTTATTCGATGAACATGGATGCTATTGATTTTTTCATAATTCGGCGCACCGACAAAGCTTGGTGTCAATAAAGTCACATCATGCCCTTCCGAGGTCAAAGAGTTTGCAAGCTCCCAAACATGCTTTCCAAGTCCTCCTACCACAGACGGGGGAAATTCCCAGGAAAGCATCAGGATTCTTTGCTTACCGGTCTTTTTTTCTAGGCGTATCAAATGATTATGACTCTGGATAGAAGAATAGAATAGGTCCTTCCTATCCACTTGGGGAAAAGTTGCTTCTTTCTTTTTCTGAAGATTGAAGATTGCCTTTCCGTTCTTCATTCCTTTTGAAAAATACTCATTATTTCTAATATCAGAAGGAGTGACCCATTCCATCCAACCGTTGGCTACAACTTTCTTCATAAACACTTCCAGGAAATCAGGTAATTCCAGCCACTCCATTCCGATTTTGCCCAGAGAAAGGGTAACATTCAAATTGGATGGATGAGAAGTTACAATTTCAGCCGTTTGTAGATCTTCAACAAGCTGTATTGCATGTTTTTCCAGGGATTGATGTGCAACCGTACTCTCGTACCACATTCTGTTTGCTGGATTTTTCATCCCTTTTTTATATAGCTTGATTCCTATCGGTCCACGATAATCCTGCCATATCGAATAGTTCTTAATCTCATCCCATGTTCTTTCATACACTACATCACTCATGGGGTCGAGATAATTTGAATCCCTTGAGAAGCCTGTTTCCCCAAACAGAAGATCCTGCAGGACCGTTCTCTCATCCCGAACTATTGAAGTGGCAATCAATTTTTCACTTTCCACCAGGCTTTTAAGCAGCAGATTGATACTTTCTTCATATTCCGCCAGCAGCTGCGTGATCTTATCAGATTGTTCTTTATGGAATGAGAAGAGCGCCTTCTCGTCAGGGAGGGATGTATTGGCAATCTCCTGTTGAAGGAACGCCGATCTTTTTTGCAGGTAGGAGGAGTAACGCCGTATTAGTCGTTCATCGGAGATGTTTTCTAGAAAAGAAGAGGAAAAGGCCACCGTTAACGGCATGTCGAAATTACCGTTATAACTGTGTAAGAACAATGGAAGATATAAAAGGGTAAGCTGTTCAAAAAAATCGACTTCCGATTGATAATCCTCCTGTACCACGGAGGGAAAGTCGGCTTTGATCACTAAGGAAAATAATGTTTTTTTCATTCTACTTCCCTCCCACATTTTCATAATAGGTGTATGTAGAAAACTGTGAATACCAAGCTTTGCTATCCATCTGAATTGATGTCCATTCAGCCTCTTCTGTGTTGCAAAATCTTTGTTTTCCATTAAGTCTTGCACGTTCTGATTGAAGTATCGGGAAAAATTCTCTCCCAGAACCGAAACCAATCTCGACAATGATTTCATGCAATTCAGGTATAGACTGTACTGCTAGACTATTAGAGCCTTCTTCTACCACTATATCGAGATACTTCCTATAAAGGCTATTATTCTGTAAGTTTTTCTTCCATCCAATAATGCGGACCGTAACAGGCAAGGACTGTTCATTGTTTCCTTTGTACAAGTGAACAAAGGACTTGCGCCAGGAGGCGTATTGCCATTGAACAAACAGTTTGCCGTGTTCATCACAATGAATATGGAGGAATTCTGTATGGGGTTCAGACACTTTCAACCATTCCTCCTTACGTTCATGGACCTAGCTTTCTTTCATCATATCATGTGAAAATTCTTTCCCACAACCACCCTTTTTTGTCGTCTTTTCAGTTTTTGTGTTAATTTTTCAAAGACTGGTGTAGTTTTTTATGACCGTACCTTAAAATAATTCACAAATATGTCATATTTAAAGAAGGAAATTGTCGAAGAGGTATGTTGCCATGCTTTTGTGTATGTTATAAAAAAGAGAGAGAAATTTAGATGAGGTGACAACATGTTAATCGCAAGCATTCTACTAATAGCCATCGCTGCCGGGCTAATCGCCCTTTCATTCTTTGTAGGCGACAAATATTCCGAGCTTCAGGAAGAAGTGGAACAGCTGTCCTTGGACGTTGTACAGGATAAATACAAGCTTGAAAGAAAAATCAAAGTGTTAGAAGAAGAGCTTCTGATTGGAGCGGCACCCTTACATAATAAGAAAGTCCAAGAAAAGAAAGCTGCCCATCAGGATGTGAGCCAGGAAGATGTAACCATCTCCCTTTTCAAAAAAGGATACACCGCTTCCCAAATCTCCCAATTCACTTCCACTTCCATCGAAAAAGTGGAGAGTGTACTACAGACAGCAAAACTGAAAGGGAATGCAGTCAATGAAAACTAATTTACGTGCATTTGCAGTTGGAATCATTTTTGCAACAGGAGTAATGGGAGTCGCTTATTCTATCGTCAGCTCTGATACTTTAGGAGAATCGGATGTCAAAGCTTATGCTAAAGAGAACAATATGCATTTATTGACAAACGAAGAATACCAGGAGCTTCTTCCTTCCATTGAAGAAGAGAAGCCTGAAGAACAAAATACTGAACAAAGCCCTCCTGCTGAGGAGCAAGAAAAGCCGGAAGACGAAGCTGCAGCGGAAGAGTCAAACGAACCTTTTGATGTAAATATTCCGGATGGAATGGCAACTTACGAAGTGTCTGAGCTTTTGGAAGCTGAAGGTGTCATCAAGGACGCAGATGAGTTTGATGCGTTCCTGGAAGATCGCGATATTGCCACTCGTGTAAGAGCAGGTACTTTCACAATGAAAAAGAACATGAGCTATGAAGAAGCTGCAGGCGTTCTGATTCGCTAAAATCATAGAAGAAACGAGGATGATGCTTGAATGCATGATCCTCGTTTTTGAGTTCTATCCTGAAAATATAGTAGACAACATTAAACACCACTGTTGATTTCCGTTCCAGGCGTTCGCTTTCCGCGGGCGGTCTCCGGAGCCTCCTCGGCGCTTTTAGCGCCTGCGGGGTCTCCCTCGACACGCTGCTCACACCTTGCACTACAATCAACAGGGGGCGTGCAATAAGATTAATGCACTCACTATAATCGTTTTCAAAATCGGCAAACTCTCTTTTTTGTTACTCTACCACCAATAATGCGGTCATTTCTTGATGGCCTTCTCCACATGGTATGCTACAGATGATTTTGTATGTTCCCGCTTACAGGTTTGCGGTCGCTTTGCCTTCTCCATCAATTTTCATGTCCGTTCCTTCGACCGTAATGCCGTGGTAACCCTCAGCATTTTTCAATTGGATGGTTACGTCGCCGGCCTTTGCTTTATATTCTTCTTTATCAAATTTGTAATTGGATGCGTTCAGGGTCACTGTTTCCCCGCTTCCATGTTCAGAGATCACATGGTCTTCTCCTCCACATGCAGCCATGATAGATACCAGCATGATAATCATAAATGCCAATGCTAACTTTTTCATTTTCTATTTCTCCCAATATATTTGTTATTTACCAGAGTTTGAAACCAGATGTCCCGGTGGTGCATGTTGAATCATATCAATGATTGGTATGGTATAGGCAAACAGGATTAGTACGATAGTAATACCAATCCATAGCTTCCAGTTTTCTGGGATTCTTGGTTCCAGGATTCTTCCCTATTGCTTAATACCAATTATTTCAAATATCACCCATTTACTCAATACATTTTTTCACATAAAAAAGAAGCTTATCCTGTTCTGGATAAGCGCCCGATCGTTGAATAAATCCTTCTTATATTGAATAGTATCCTTGTACTGCGCAACAAATGGATCTATAGTTTTTAGTCATTCTTCTTCGACATTAGATCCCGTGAGTGAAATAATGTCTTTATATATTTATATTATCTCGTTTAAATTTTTTATTTAAATAATAGCCTAGAAGTGATATTGAAATTACCATAACAGTAAATATAATAAATTTTACCAATTGCTCATCCCATACAAAAAAATAGGTGAAAATTAAACTAACAATTATACATATAATTTGAAGTATGAGATAAAATATCCTTTTAGCCTAAGTCATCCCCGCCATTGAATTAATTGTAAATTATTGGAATTAGAATTATATTTAAAAATTTTACTAACCTACTCTGTTACTTTAAGTACACTTCTTCACTAACACTCCCTAATTTTAACATATTTCTCGCACTCCGTTTCTTAATAATCTGACCCTAAAATGAAAAATGAGCGCTGATCCTTGTTCCAGGATCGCACCCTTTTATTGAATATTCGTTTCTCTAATTATTTAAATATGCTTTTAATTTTTTTATACCAAATCTCTAGCAGCTCCTGCTCTCTTTCTCTTGATATCCCCGTTTTTCGTTCTGAATCCTGTCTCGCTTTCTCCCAAAGATATACATCATGAATAGTGTCTTCAAGAGGTCGGAAGGAAAGACCCGCGTTCACAGCTTTTTCTACACTAATGAAAGAAGCGCCTTTCCATGGATCTGTTTCTCCTTCTAACGGGAAGTGTTCAGGAATCCATAACGGCATTTCCGTCCATGGCTGTATTTTATGATCCAATACAAATTGTTCATCTGCCCATACAAATTCGGCATCACCGATTGTGACAGCTTTACAGTTGTTCAATAGCTCTTCCATAGTCAATTCATAATCCGGTCCTGATACATTGAATTTACCTGTTTTGCTGTTTTCTGCCATGTTGAAAGCCCATGTTGCTACATCTTTTATGTCAATCAATTGAACAGGACGATTTGGATGTCCCGGCACCAATACTTTTCCGCCTTGTGCTACACGCTTAACCCAGTAAGGTAGCCGATCTGTATAGTCAAACGGTCCGACAAGCTGGCCAGCTCTTATATGCAATACATGCCCTGGCCAATGCTTCTCTGCTTCTGCTTCACATAATACTTTCAATGCGCCGTAATATTCGTAAGGCGATATTGTTCCCTTCTCAACGTCTTTCAATATATTTTCCGACGGTAAGGATTGTAAATGATAGTCTTCCGAAATATTGAGAGGTATCCAATCCTTATAAACAGAGATGCTTGAGATATATGTATAATGTTCGATGTTATCCCCAAGTACAGCTGCAACTTTTTTAATTTGATGAGGAGCAAATCCGCATGTATCCATTACTACATCCCATTTTCGGTTTTCTAGAAGCGATACATCACTGTCTCTATTGCCGATTAGTTGCTCCACTTCAGGAAATCTCTCATTATTGGTGCCACGATTAAATAAGGTGATTTCGTGACCTCGTTTCAATGCTTCTTCTACTAAAGCTCTTCCTAAAAAACGAGTACCTCCTAATATAAGGACCTTCATTGTTTTCCCCCATTCGCTTCTAATAGTTTGTAAAAATACCTTTCGTTTTAATAACGATTTTCCTTTGTAAAAAGATACGGAGAGTATGAAAATTTATGCCATTTTATTAAAGAAAGGCGCCCGACTGCAGAAGATCATTGATATTATTGATATTATTCTGTTGGCGGTATTGATTTTTAACACCTGCCTCCTTCATTAATATAATGCAGTCTGTGGTTCATACCTATTGGGCATTATTAATTCAAACTCTTTATGGTCTTCTAATATATTATGTAATCGTTCAATCATTTCATTTATTTGATCCGGTACAAATCTTAATGACCAAACAACTGATGAAAAGATAACCATAGCAGCATAAATAGAATAAAGCATCCAAAAATCTTCCGGGACATCGTTATTAAAATAACCTTTGATTTGACCGATTGAAAATGGAACACTCAATTCTCTTTGAAATAGAGCTACTTTTACAAAATCGTGAAGTGGGTCTCCCCAATCAAAATTATCAAAGGCTATTACCCCAGCATACTTATTGTTCTTCACTATAATGTTGCCTAAGTGAAAATCATCGTGCTGAAATTGATTGGGACGCTTTTTTAACAAATGCTTATTTTCTTCTATAAAATTAATAATTTTATCGTCATTTTTAATTTTTGTTCCGCAAGACTTATATGCATCAAGGTATCGATTATGCTTTTCCATCGCTCGCCCCCACAATGAAATACCAAGTTCGAATGGGTTTCTCTCCTTAGACAAGGATAAGAGAGTCAGATAACCCCCATAGCTATAACCGATTTTAGCTAAAGGACGTTTAGTGTGGAGCTTATTTTTCCAGTCTTCACCTACAGCTAGTACGTCCCACACATCTGCTCTACCATACTCCCCTAGGTTGGCATCTCTATGCTCTTGCCCGTTTCCGGAACAGCCTCGATAACAAGGAGCAACGACCTCCTACCCTTCTTGAAGCAAGCGGAGTACTATCGAATCCCTTGGATCATCCACCTTTTCACCAGGTCCGCCATGTACCAGCATCATTCCATATGGTATCCCCTAATAATTATTAAATTGAATTTATATCTAACAGCAATCTAACAGCAATCTCACCAAATTCTTATTCCATTAAACTCGTTTGAGAAGAAGTGACTGCCCTTTTTCCACAAAAGCTCCCCTTAGCTCACAAAGTGTATGGAATGGGATAACACTACTCCCACTCATAACCAGCAACCACCAGTTCGACTTTTTCTGGTATTATTTTTTGAAGACATTCTATTTTTGAAAAATGTTCATTATTTGAGAATGCAGTAATATAATCACCATCATACCCTACCCAAAACATAGTAGAATTCTCAGTTAAAGTTACTATTGGAGTGTTGGCTATCCACTTTAATTTAACAAGTCTGGTTCGTTTTTTCTTTGTTCTTTTTACAGGATAAGGTGACTCATATTCCCTTTCCTCTAATCTGAATACATCCTGTTTTAAGGACCATAATGACAAGTTCAACATGCTTCCATTCCCGTGCAAATAAGGATAATATTCTTTAAAGTGCTGAGGGCTGCGGATAATTGCCTTTACAAAGAACGTGTCTTTACGACTCCCCTTCATATAATTGAACTCTATATTTTGCATCTTAAACAGTTCGTCGTACTCTGCTTGTTGAAATTCAAAAATTTCCGCAAGTGAATAAATAGGGTAATAATCTGGGTTCTCCATCCAATTGCAAAAGAATTCTTCATGGGCATCTGTATAAGCACCATCAATTTAACAAGAAAACTCAATGATACTCTTTGACTCACCGTAAATCTCAAAAGGATAAGTGTTTTCTGGAGGGAAACATATTTCCATCTTCATTTTAATCACCTCTCTTAAAGGTCCGAATAATTATATATTTATTATCTTACCACTTAAAATTGTTTTTTCTTTAGCTTATTAGTGTTATCAGCGTTTACAATAACCTGCTCTTAAGTTTAAGTACGTTTCCTTTACTATATTATCTAACATGTTATTTCACAATCTGGACTTAAATTAATAAAGAGCGCTAATCCTTGTTCCAGGATTGCGCCCGATAGCCGAAGACTTGATTTCAAGATAACTTGTATATGATCTTCTATTAAAGACCCTTTAGATGAATTGTATTACCCAATAATCAGTAATGGATTTTTTGATAATAAGTCATCAACAAGGATCTTATGCTCAATAGATACATTCTCTGGTAGTTCATTTAGTGGGTAAAACTTATTTAGTATGGACTCCTCGTTACTTTCCATTAATTCTCCATGTCTACAAATAAAAGTGATTAGAACTAAAGATACTTGGTCCCCATTAGGAAACGTTTTATCGTATTGAGGACCAGAATAGATTCCAAATAACTCAAGGAGGCTCTGGTCTGAAGGAATGAAAAGAGGGCTTTTATCTCACACAATGAGAATATAAGAGGGAGGGGGCAGAGGAAACCATTGATGATATTATTAATAAGCAGTTATTACTATCCAAATACTTAATAAACAGAGGCCCCAAAAAAAGAGAACCTCTGCTTTCAATTTTTTCTATTTCAGCTATTAACTTGTAAAGACGATTCTCCGAAACTCCAGAGGTTAATATTTGATGTTGTTACAGCTTTGGCACCTGCATCAAGTGCCTGTTTCACATCGTCTTCATTAACAATTAATCCGCCAGTTATGATATCGATATTCGTATCGTTTCTAACCTTCTCAATATATTGCGGTAATACGCCTGGTAACACTTCAATAAAATCCGGCTGGACGTTGGCAGCTAACTTATAGCTCGTTTCCAGAGCAATCGTATCAATGAGAAATAAACGCTGAATCGCTATAACATTATTTTTTTTGGCTGTTTTAAGGACATCTCCCCGTGTGGAAATCAGACCTGCCGGCTTTAGGTTTTGACATAAAAATTCTGCAGCATTTTTATCACTTTTTAAGCCCTGAATTAAATCAGCATGTAAAATGATTTTTTTCTTCCTATTCGCGGCATATTTCATTACACTAGCCAGCTGTGAGATGTGGATCTCAAGTATGACAATATATTCATAATTACTTTCAAGTACGATTTCAAAGTCTTTCATCCTTTTGATTGCAGGAAGAACCTTCTGACCATTAAAGTCCATATACACCCTCCAGTATTGAAGTTCTTAATAGAATTCACTATACCATTAAATACTATTACTCATAAAAAAAATTAAAGAAGTTAACTGCTAAATAACAGCTTCCCCTCTTCCTTTACTGTTCCAGCTGCATCTATTATCCGTTTCTCTAACTCCTCTGAATAATGACACTTTTGTTCCTTGGACCATTGAAGGTAATCGGCCATAAATGAAATCACTTTTTCCTTCCATTGGTAAACCTTATCTATATCAAACAATAAGTAACTGGTTCTGCGAAGGAAAAAATCTGTAGGACTTGTAACCATTTCATGTTCTATTCCATAAATCAGTGCTGCCAATAAGTCCTTTGGTAAATTTGAAGCGTCCTTTTTTTCATTTTCTCTCATAATGTCATAGATTAAAGAGATGTTGGAACCATAGCATTCAACTAGTTTTCTAGCGTCCGCTTCAGCAAGACCAAGTTCCATACCTGCTTGTACCTGTTCTTTCAAATACACCTTGAAATTATCAGAACCTCCAACGCTGCCTCCAGACAGTTTCACCTTTTCCGTTGTGCAGGCAGGGTAGCGTACACCGGTTTCTGCTTCTAATTCTTTCGTAACAAGATTCACTACTTTTTCAGCCATTTTTCTGTATCCTGTTAATTTGCCTCCTGCAATCGTAATAAGGCCTGTTGGTGAATGGAAAATCTCATCTTTGCGGGAGATATTGGATGGGTCTTTCCCTTCCACATGAATTAACGGTCTTAAGCCTGCCCAGCTTGATTCCACATCCTGTTCCGTTAGGTGAAGGCTTGGGAACAAATGATTAGTCGCTTTCAGAATATAATGAAGGTCCTCTTTTGTCATTCGAGGATGAACAGGGTTCTCCATGTAGTTGGTATCAGTGGTACCTACGTACGTTTTCTCTCCACGCGGAATCGCAAAAAGCATACGTCCATCCTCATATGGTGTATCAAAATAGACCGCTTCTGTTAAAGGGAAGCGTTTTTTATCAATGACCAGATGGACACCTTTTGTTAAATGAAGATATTTTCCTTTCTTTGACTTATCCAAATCTCGTAATCCATCTACCCAGGGGCCAGTTGCATTGACTATTTTTTTCGCATAGATGTCCCTTGTTTGTCCAGTTTTCATGTCCAGAATCTCAACACCGACTGCTTTCCCATTCTTATAAAGAAAATTTACCGCCTTTACATAGTTCGCCGCTAATACTCCTTTTTCGAATGCTTCCTTTATAATTTCCAACGTTAAACGCGCATCGTCAGTCCGATATTCCACATAAACCCCAGATCCTTTTAAGTCCTCTTTATTCAATAAAGGTTCTCTTAAAATTGTATTTGCTGCAGATAACATTTTACGACGCTCAGATTTTTTTACTCGTGCCAAGAAATCGTACATGCCTAAACCTATTGATGTTGAAAGTTTACCAAACGTTCCATTTTTATATATCGGGAGCATCATCCAAACAGGGGTCGTTACATGTGGCGCATTTTCATACACAATAGCACGTTCGCGTCCAACCTCTGCCACAAGCTTTATTTCTAATTGCTTTAGATAACGAAGCCCGCCATGAACAAGCTTAGTTGATCGGCTTGAAGTGCCCGCAGCAAAATCTTGCATCTCTATTAATCCCGTTTTCAAACCTCGTACTTGGGCATCCAGGGCTATCCCTGCTCCTGTAATTCCTCCGCCAATAATTAGTAAATCTAAACCCCTTTCCCCCATATCCTCCATAATAGCTGCACGATTTTTATTTGAAAAATGTATACTCATCCTTCTCTCCCTTTTCTTCCATAATTTTTATTAATAAGGCTGTTTTCGCATAATTTGTTGCTTTTTCGGAATTTATACCATTCCGTACTAAACGTTGCTGTCGTGCTCTTTTCTTGAACCAGCTATGCTGCCTTAAATATCACATTAAGCTTTATCAGGGCTAATAAAAAAAGAGACCACAACAGTCTTGTAAACACATTAAAAATGTTTACAAGATGCCGTGGTCTCCTCATATACTCAGACCTTTAATTAACTTGTCATCAGTCTAACACACCGTGCAATTATTCGTAAAGAGTCATACAGATTGCTCTTCTTTTAATGATCGAACAACCGGTTTGAATCCCATAGTCGATTCAACAGCTTTTTTCCATCCATTATATAAATTCGTACGTGTTTCTTCGTTCATCGTTACCTCAAATGTATGATCTATCATCCAGTTTTCAGCAATTTCATCACGACTTTCCCAAAAACCGATTGCAAGACCGGCTAGATAAGCTGCACCAAGTGCCGTCGTTTCATTTACTTGCGGGCGTTCAACAGGGACATTAAGTATATCGCTCTGGAATTTCATTAAGAAATTATTTTTAACTGCACCACCATCAGTACGAAGTTTTTTCAGTTTAATTCCTGAATCCGCCTCCATTGCCTGCAATACATCTCTTGTCTGATATGCAAGAGATTCAAGTGTTGCACGGATAAAATGCTCTTTTGACGTACCGCGTGTTAACCCGAAAATTGCACCTCTGGCATCGCTATCCCAATAAGGAGTTCCAAGTCCGACAAATGCTGGAACAACGTAGACACCGTCTGTCGATTCTACACGAGTCGCATACTCTTCCGTATCCGAGGCTGCTTTAATCATCCGCAAACCGTCACGCAACCATTGAATGGCTGATCCAGCTACAAAAATACTTCCTTCTAAAGCATACTCAACCTTCCCGTCAATTCCCCAAGCTATTGTTGTCAGTAAGCCGTTTTTTGAAGGAACAGGCGTCTCACCCGTATTCATTAACATGAAGCAGCCTGTACCATAAGTGTTTTTCGCCATGCCCTTCTCAAAGCATGCTTGACCGAATAAAGCCGCTTGCTGATCGCCTGCTGCACCTGCGATTGGCACAATCTCCCCAAAGAAATGGTAATCTGCCGTATGGGCATACACTTCCGATGAAGAACGTACCTCTGGCAGCATCGATGCTGGAACATCTAAAATATCCAGCAGCTCCTGGTCCCATTTCAGATCATAAATATTATACATAAGCGTTCTTGAAGCATTTGTATAATCGGTTACATGTGCCATTCCACCACTCAGCTTCCAGATTAACCATGAATCAATCGTCCCAAAAAGCAGCTCACCATTTTCTGCTTTTTTTCTAGCACCATCCACATTGTCTAATATCCATTTCACTTTTGTTCCTGAAAAATATGCATCTATTAATAAACCTGTTTTCCTTCTAAATAACTCATTATGCTCTTTGGCTTTGAGCTCCTCACAAATATCAGCTGTTTGACGTGATTGCCATACGATCGCATTATAAACTGGCTTTCCAGTATTCTTATCCCACACCACTGCAGTTTCTCTTTGATTGGTAATGCCAATCCCAGCAATCTCATTCGGTTTCACTTCCGCCTCTGATAAAACACCCGCAATAACGGCAAGAACTGATCCCCAAATTTCATTTGCATCATGTTCGACCCAGCCCGGCTTAGGAAAATACTGTGTGAATTCCTTTTGGGCAATATGAACAATCTCTCCGCCTTTGTTAAACAAGATTGCTCTTGAGCTGGTTGTACCTTGGTCTAAAGCAAGAATATATTTTTTTTCCATCTCATTTCCCCCTTAGTATGTTCGTATTTCATTCAAAACGCTACCCAAAAACTTAGAAACCAATGTTATATATTACTTTAGGATGCTGCCTTCTTTTTCGCTTCTATTTCCACCGGTGTTGCAGCTGGCATCACTTTTGCCGCTAACACTACAGCAGCTATAACTCCAGCAAGAATGAATAAACCTGTCTCAGATCCATTGGTAAACACTACCTGATAAAACTTCGCTCCTAAAACTCCGCCAAAGAATGGACCTACAACTGGAATCCAGGCATATTTCCAATCAGATGAACCTTTCCCCGGAATCGGTAACAAAGCATGTGCAATACGCGGACCTAAATCTCGAGCAGGGTTTATAGCATATCCCGTTGTGCCGCCAAGTGAAAGTCCGATTGCAACAATAAAGAAACCGACGATTAATGGATTTAACCCTTCTGTAAATTCATTTGCACCAATACATAGAAGGCCAAATAGTAAAACCGCTGTACCCAAAATTTCACTAATTAAATTTGATGGAGTGTGACGTATAGCTGGACCTGTTGAAAATACTGCTAGTTTCGCTCCCTGATCCACTGTTTCTCTCCAATGGGGCAGATAATGCAAGTAAACGATTGCAGCTCCTATGAATGCCCCCAGTATCTGCGCTGAAATATAACCTGGCACTTCCGCCCAGGCAAATTCCCCAATGTACGCCAATCCAAGAGTTACCGCTGGATTAAGATGTGCTCCACTAATACCACCCACTGCATAGACACCAAATGCTACAGCAAACCCCCATCCCATTGTAATGACAATCCATCCGGAGTTTTCCGCTTTTGATTTTTTTAGAACGACGCCTGCAACAACTCCTCCTCCAAAAACAATTAGAATCATCGTACCAATTACTTCACCTAAAAAAGCAGACATTTATTTTCCTCCTTTTAAAATAATATAAAGTTTACATATTTGGAAGCGGTTTCTTTTAGAAGCAAAAAAGACAGCTTTTGTACCAAAGTGGATGGAGATCCCCTTTGGTACAAAAAGCTGTCTCTCAAAGCCTCATCAGCTAATTTATAAACTTTCTTAAATTATACACGAGCCCCTGCAAGTTTGTAAATTACTATTATATAATTTTTTAAATATTTGTTTATTTAATAATCATACCTTGCATAACAAGATACCACCACTTATAATAGTATCATGTAATACAAGATACTCATCCAATAGATACCTATACAGCTGGGCAACAATTGTATAATCATTTTATTTTTTAGCTAAATTAACTTATTTAAATTTTCACCGTACTGCTCTTTATTTGTACCGTTAATCCCTGTTGCTTTCCTATTGGGTAGTTCATGATGACATTGAGCTAATGCTTGCTTATTTAATAGATGCGCAAGAGATGTAAATTTCATTTTAGGATTAGACTTTGCTAATTCTGCTATCCTTAGTAATTTTGTCTCCATTTTAAATACCTACCTCTGTGTGTAGTAAATGTGTCTCTAGTAAGGGTGATAACTAGGTAGCAGCCTTTCCTCCATCGGCATTACCCAACTTCATTGGTACTACGCTGCTATCCGACTCCCTACAAAGGCATTTGGTTTCCTTGCATTTTATCGCTTGTACACCAACTCTTCTAAAAAAAGAAAAGACCGGTAGGGTCTCCCAAGTTGCCGTACCATATCAATGTATGACGTGCCAAGGTCTATGACTCCAGAGAGGTTTTACCTTTCTTGCCATTAACTAAAGATAAAATGTAGCTTTCTGCAGCGCATAAAGCATCAGCCCTCTCGATTTACAATCATTATGGAGCTCAATCCTTTCAACCAGTTGGCTTTCGGCCCGCCACCTAACTGTCTACGCTTAAAGACTAAAGTTACCTTTATTCCTCCAAGACTCGCTACGGGCGAATGGCTAGTTCTTACTCGACGGGAATCCCACCCGGTATATGATACGACCTAAGCTTGGCCGCACTCGCACATTATTGTGGAAAATCAATGGCTATGAATCAGGTTCGCAATGGAAGTGTTCCCCCTTACGCTGCAGCTTTACTACCTTTGAATTTCTCGATTCTCTTGGCGTTGTTGTTAGCGCTCTGACGTAAAAATCCCCTCTGCAATTAAAAGATTATCCAAGTTATCAACCAGCTTATTTACTTCAGCTAAGATTCTTTCATCAAAACTAGAAATGCTGCTCAATAAATCATTTAAATTTTTTTCCATATCGAAAGGCAGTTTAGTCGCCTTTTCTTTTAATATTTTTACTAATTTCTTTTCTCCTGGATGCGCCATTTCATTTATAGCAAACAAAATATCGAAATAGCTGCCCAATAGAGATGCCACTCTATGGTTAATACTTACGTAATCATTCCTCTTAATGGCTTTTTCAATTTGAAAATAATAAGCAGGCATCTGCTCTCTTAATAACGGATAATTTTTTCTTACAATATTTAACCTTAATGCTTCGGGATATTTTATATTGTATTTTTGTTGAAGCTTTCCAGCTTTTTCGTGTTGATCATACAGTATAACGGATGTTATGAAGTTACTCCAAAAACAAGTTGTATACCCGACATCTGCTTGATATTTAAATAGTGTTTTCTCAAGCTGCGCATCGATCCAATCGAAATCCCGGTATATAATTTCGATTGGAATATTCCCGTCTCTTATAATCCCATCGTCTTCTGTCTCCCAAAATTGATTATTAATCTCCATATAATCACAAAATTTCTTTGTGATTTCTTCTCTTTTTTTAATGGGAACTTCCTTGTTTGAATAGATATATAAATCATAATCAGAGTTTTCATCTTGAGTGTCGGTTGTGTGAGAACCCGCAAGTAGTATGGCTTCTACCTCCTGTAATTGTGAAAACTCTTTGACAATAGCGTTTAATATTGCGTTATCTTTAAACATTAACCTCATCCCCTCTTTCACTTTAACAACTATTTCTTATTTACCTATTAAGCTTCCGATTTTCCCGTTAAAATATATGCATTTATCAACATCCTCCTAAAGTAAAAAAGGTACAACCTGGAATTAAGTCCTAGGTTGTACCTTTCTAAGGTATCATTTCCTTCAAATTTTTGAGTTATATCATCAATACATATTCTATACTTATTTACTTTTCCCTCCAAAGAAGCAGAAAATAGCAAAATTTCATTTTAATAGATTTCTTGCAATATAATTACATAACCAATTTATTCAAGTGGTCTAGAATGGTGAAAAACAGTTAAAAGAATCAAATTTTTAAAAGAACCAATAAGAAAACCATTAAAAAAGTAGCCGATTACAACTTCAACAGTCGCCTGTTTTATCAGTTAGTACTTATTTTATTTTTGCATTAACAGCTTATTAGAGGATTGATATTATTGAATTAAAGAGCCCGATAGTTGAAGAGCAGAAAAGTTTCTTTAAGTCTTGTAGATAATAACTAATTTATAAATAATAAACCCTATCAAAAGCCCGGGGGCTAAAGAAAGCATAGGTAAAAAACAGGACCAATTAGCACTCCTGATACTTTTAATGTGGTTGAACATATTAAACCTATTGTAATAAAGAATGCTCCAAATACAAAAGGTATGTAAGAAAAGCAATTCACTTATCCATCTGCATATCGGTATGCAGCCCACATGGCAAACATATATAAACAAGGGTAAAACATAAGCCATTGAAAGTTTTAACCTCAACGGCTTTTTGTATTTCTCCTTGAAATGAATAAAGAATCGCTAAATTGAACTTGCTTAAAAATTAATAAGAATCTCCAAAAAAAATGAATACGCATCTTTTAAATACACTTCCATTTAGAAACTGACCGAACCCTGGTAAAGCAATACTCCATAATAAAGCCTCAAGTTTTTTAGGTTTTCTATAATTCTTCACTTTGTATCACTCAATTCAACATTTGATTGCGTTCTTCCATTTGAGGTGGTTCTTCCATCCAACCATTTTTAATCATTATTTTTGCACCTTTATGAGCATATTCAAATATATCTTTCATAAAAATAGTCATTTTAGCTGGTAAATCATTTCGTAAACTAAAGGCGGTACCCAATGAGCCACTTCCCATAGAAAAACTGCAAAAAAGACTTGTGCAATACATCATCAATTTATCAGAAAATGGTGGTATTGTTGAACGGGTTGCATTACCACCTGATGTTTGAGGAGTTTGTATACCGTCTTGAAGTAAGGTTTCACTTAATTCCTTTACAATACTTTTAGCAAGTTCAGCTCCCTCATTAAAGTAGTTTATTACTTCTGTTTCATTTGCACATTGAGCAAAACCTGTAATCATTTGAAGCCCAAAGACATTTGATTCAATTGAATGATGAATCTGTGCAACTTCCACTGTATTTAATGAACGTTTTTCGCTAAATGGATTAATGGAGAGTCCACCCAAGTAGTTGTTATCTTTAACAAATTCGACTGACTTTGGCATTGAAACATGAGGAGACTTAACAAGCAACCCCTTCTCAAGCAAATATTGTGTGCAAAGGTTATAATACTTTTGAGTAATGGCAGTTAGCTCTTTAAAAATCAGTACAATATCTTCTCGATAACTCATAGTTATATTTAATGAGTGAAGCCCCATACTAATTTCTTTTAATAGGCGAACAAACATGATGTCAAAACCATTATCATATAACTTTGGTACCTCTTTGTTAACATCTTGAGCATTAAATCCAACTGGTACTACTGCCCCTTCATTTTGTAGTGTTTCTGTAATTAAACCAACATAATTGTCAATCTCCCCATATAAATTAGTCATAATATCCTTGGCCTTTTCATCATCAACCTTCTCTATAAAATATTCTAATATACGTAAAATCATTGTCTTTTCCTGATATGTAAGCCATAATACACCTAATTCAGATGAAGTAATTGCTGATTTTTCTGGCATATAAATCTCCTCCTAAAATTTACTCATTTTAGGTTTAGCATAAGATGGTATATTAATTCGTATTTATAATTTTTCACTCTTTCTTCTTCAACATAACTGATCGTTAGTTTAAGTACATTTCTTCACAATAACTTCCTAATTTCAACATATTTTATCAACTTCTTTATTCAACAATCTAATGGCCCGTTTGCTGAAGAAGAAATAATTTATTTCTAGATGGTTATAGACTAGTGGCCGCCTGCTAACTAAGTGGTTAAACTTTAACAATTACTTATAAACCTTGATATACCTAGAAAAAAAAGCAGGTCTAATTCTGATGCGAATTAGCCTGCTATTTTTTCTATTATTTATTCTTTTTAATCTTCAAACGGTATCACTCCGTACTTTTCTCCAGAGAGATTTATTTACTGTGTTTATTTTCTTATTTTCAGAAGCCTCAATGAATTGATGATTACAATCAATGTTGCTCCCATATCGGCAAGGATTGCCATCCATAAGGTCAGCAAGCCCGGAATAATCAATAGCAATGCTAAAATTTTCAACCCTAGTGCAAGAAGGATATTTTGCTTGATAATGGCTAGTGCTTTGCGGCTCAGCTTAATGGTATATGGCAGTTTTTCGAGATCATCGGCCATAAGAGCAATGTCTGCTGTTTCCAAAGCCGTATCTGTTCCTGCTCCACCCATTGCGATTCCGACACTTGCTGCTGCTAATGCAGGGGCATCATTTACGCCGTCTCCCACCATTGCAACCTTACCGTATTCCACTCTAAGTGACTTGATTGCTTCAAGTTTATCCTGTGGAAGCAACTCAGCCTTCACTTCATTTATCCCCACCAGTTTCCCGATTGCTTGACCTGTTGCCTCATTATCCCCAGTTAACATAATCGTTTTTCTGATACCGATACTTTCTAGTTGTTCAAGTACCCGTTTACTGCTATCCCGCACCTGATCTGCCACTGCAATCAACCCAATGATGTGTTCACCGGTTCCAACAAGCATGACCGTTTTCCCTTGGGTCTGCAGGTCCCTTACATATTCATTGATGGCAGGAGGCACTTCCATCAACTCGTCAAACAGCGATGGACTTCCGATATAATAGGTCTCATTCTGAATGGATGCTGCAGCTCCTTTACCTGTTATCGATTGGAAGTCTTCTGCCAGATAATGAGCTTGAGAAATACCTTGCTGTTCCGCTTTTCTGATAATCGCGGATGCAAGGGGATGCTGAGAGAACTTTTCAATGGCCATGCTAATGCCCAGTATCTTTTTTTCCGCCATCTCATTAAAGGTGAGTATTTCGGTAACTTCAGGCGTTCCTTGGGTTAATGTTCCTGTTTTATCAAAAGCGATGACATTCAACCGGCCGGCTTCCTCCAAATGAATGCCGCCTTTTATCAATACTCCCATTTTTGCTGCGTTTCCTATCGCTGTTACAATGGCGACAGGGGTGGAAATGACTAATGCGCACGGACATCCAACCACCAACACCGCCAAACCCCGATAGATCCATTCGGACCAATCCCCTCCAAGAAACATGGGAGGAATCAAGATGATCAAGAGTGCAATGACCATGATTGCAGGAGTATAGTATCTCGCAAATTTATCAATGAAGGCTTGGGTAGGTGCCCGCTCCGTCTGGGCTTCCTCCACAAGATGGATGATTTTTGCTATCGTGGTGTCTTCCACCCGTTTGGTTACTCTTACTTCAAGTGCCCCTTCTTCATTTAAGGTACCGGCAAAAACTTCATCCCCTACAACTTTCAGAACCGGGATCGACTCGCCGGTAATGGTTGATTGGTTAATGGAAGACTGCCCACTTACCACTTCCCCATCCATGGCGATTTTCTGACCGGGTTTGATGAGCAGGATATCATTGATTCTAATATCCTCTACATCCATTTCCAACTCCTGCGTCCCTCTTCTAACCATTGCTTTTTTAGGTGCTATATCCAAAAGGGAGCGAATCGACTGGCGAGCCTTATCCATGCTATACCCTTCAAGCGCTTCACTAAGAGCAAATAGAAATACCACAACAGCCCCTTCGCCCCACTCGCCAATAATGGCTGCACCGATAATGGCAACGGTCATCAGCGTTTTCATATCGAATTCCAATTTGAACAGGTTCCTGATCCCGACTTTAAATAACGGATAGCCACCTACCAAGATGGAAACCCCAAAAAGAAGGATGGTTGGAAAATACTCCTCCCCATACCTATAGACGGAAACATAGCCTAAAAGAAGAAAGAACAAGGAGACCATCGTATTCCTGTTTTCTTTCTTTTGCCAGAACGGGATTTTCGGCTCCTCATTCCTTTTTTGTTTCTCTGGTATCACTTTTATACCATCAAAAGCTCCTGCTGCTTCTAGCTGTTCGACCGTTGCTTCCCCATATACCGTAATTTTTGAAGCACCAAAATTAAGCTGTACTTCGTTTACCGTCTGAATATCACGGATATTTTTTTCGAATTTAGCCGCGCAGTTCGTACAGGAAAGCCCCTGCAATCTATATGTCTCTTTGTTATTTTGTAATGCTTTCTCCTCCATGGACTACACCTTCTTTGGAATGTATTAATGCAATGGAAACTAATTGATGAATATGGTCGTCCGCCAATGAATAAAATACGAGCTTGCCTTCCTTTCGAACCTTCGCCAGGTTCATACCTCTTAGCAATCTCAGATGGTGGGAGGCTGTTGCAGTGGAAGATCCAATAATATTCGCAACATCACAAACACACAGTTCCTTTTCCAAGGTTAATGCGTAAGCAATCTTTATTCTGGTGGAATCCGAGAGTGCTTTGAATATCAATTCCACTCCATTGACTTCTTCCACTCTATTTTTAAGAATGTCTACTTTCTGCTCGTCATAGCAAAATGTCTCACATGTATCTTTTTCCACAGCTTGAATAAATTTTTCTGTCACCATTGCCCCTCCTATTCAAACCTTCATTTGAATGTCATTATAGTTTTATCGTATGTGATGATGTGACAATTGTCAACGATTATTCAAACAAACTTTTGAATAACTAAAAATAAAATGACATCTTCCCCTTTAGTATCCTGAAGAGGGGAAGATGTCATCCACATAAATTTTTCTCTACACTAGGTAAAACAAGAATCCTGATACTGTACTCATACTAATTACTGAAAGCACAAAAGCTGCAACAAGCTTCTTTTTGAAAATGGAATTCAGGAGGGCCAATTCTGGTAAGCTTGCGCCAGCCGAACTGATGACCAGTGCCATGACAGGACCCAGCGCCATTCCTTTTGCAATCATCATTTGGGAAATCGGAATCATCGTGCTTAAGCGGATATATAAAGGGATGCCGATAATTGCTGCAATCGGTACAAGCCACCAATTATCACCACCGAAATATTGTGTAATGAAGCTCGTAGGAACAGCGCCATGAATGATCGCCCCGATAACAGAACCGATAATCAGATATGGATAAACTGTCTTCATCAGCACTAATGTTTCTGAGACCGCTTGTTTGATACTGAAGCCTTTGTTTTCAGGATTATAGCTTTTCAGAATGACATTTTTCACTTGCTTTTCAAAACCTAATTTACCAAGTGTCAACCCGATCGCCACAGAAAGAGTCGTCGTGATGATGGTGTAGAATAGTGCCACCTTCCAACCGAGAAATGCAGTCATGATGGTGAGTATCGTTGGATCCAGCACAGGGGAAGCAAAAAGGAATACCATGACAATGCCAAAGGGAACCTTCTTCTGGAGCAGCGTTACGACAACCGGGATGGTGGAGCAGGAGCAAAATGGTGTAATAAAAGCGAACAGGACTGCAAGAATAGAACCGAGCCATACATTGGGATGATTCATCCACTTTTCCATTTTGTGATAAGGGATGACCATTTGAACAACGGAAACCAGGAATGTAACAAGAATAAACAATAATGTAAGCTCAAGCGCAATATAGAAAAAACTTGAAAGGACTTCTTTCCACATAGTAAACACCTCTTCATCAAATTTAGTTGCATTATGCAAATATTAACTTAGTTTAAAAGCAAGCTTTTCACTTGCTTAGGAGAAGGGTTTGCAGCACATATTGCTTTTGCCCATTGCTTCATTCAGAATTTCTAGGGATCTCATTACCTCGTCTTGTTCTTTTTCATTTAAGTGAGTAAAAACATTTTCCAGGTAATGCTTCATCTGTTCGTTGATGCTTTCTTCCACTTGCCTCCCTTTGGCAGTCAAGCTTAGGTGGTATACTCTCTTATCCTCTGCCGATTGATTTTTTTCCACCAACTCCATTTTTTTGAGTGTTTGGATCTGTCTGCTGAAGGTGGTGATGTCCATCCCGATCGTATCCGCCACCTCCTGCATGGAAGGGAGATTCTTTCGTGCTATTTCATATAGAATATGACTTTGAACCATTGATATATCCAGGCTGTCGACTGTACAGCAGTTTTTGTTCAGCATACCGAATCGGCGCATGGTAACTTGTAGCATTGCTCTAATATCTTCCATTATTTTCACCTCTTACCTTTATTATAGATAATTATTTGCATTTTGCAAGTATTATTTCAGATTTTTTCTGATAAAATCCGCTGTTGATTTCCGCACTAGGCTTCGCTTTCCGCGGGGCTTGCGAGAGCCTCCTCGGCTTCGCCTGTGAGGTCTCCACTAAACGCTTCCTCCCGCAGGAGTCTTCGCCTATTGCTCCAATCAACAGCTAGACTAGGTATATAAAATGAACAATATTCTTTAGCAGAACTCTTTTTTAAAAAAATGGAAACTTTTCTAGTATTTGTTTCGTATTTATTATAGGATAGTTGATCAAATTGCTTTAGGTGGGTTACGAATGGAGAATAGTACGAAAACAGAAGTCTTCTCATGGATTAAGTCACTTTTGGCTGTGGTGGTGCTTGTTATTGTATGCCGACAGTTTCTTTTTACACCAGTCACTGTAAATGGAGGTTCCATGAGTCCTACATTCCATCATAATGATCGGGTAATGGTGATGAAAATGAGTGAGATCGAACACTTTGATATGATAGTCTTTGAAGCACCAACCTCAAGCGATAAGCATATTAAAAGAGTTATCGGGATGGCCGGAGACAGACTGAAGGTACAGAATGATCGGTTATACATAAACGATGTGCTTGTGGAGGAACCATATTTGGAGGCAAACAAGGAGTCTTCCCCATTTGCATTAACCGAGGATTTTGAAGTGGAGGTCCCGGAAAATTGTTTATTTGTCATGGGGGATAACCGTTTGAACAGCGGAGATAGTAGAATGTATGGATTTGTCCCGGAAGAGGATGTGTTCGGGGAAGTTACAATCCGCTTTTACCCCTTCAGCGGAGTTGGCGTACCAGAATAGTAAAACGAGCATGGCGTACTTGCCTATGCTCGTTTTCTATTAACAGCAATCGCTATCCTTCATACCAAGTAGCACAAGTCCTTTACCTTGTTGGCCATCTTGGACATCCAGCACGAGGTCGGTTGTCATGCTTTCGATTTTCGGATCGATTGCGACTTTGATTGTATTTAATGTTTCCACTTTATCATCCGCTTTTGCCTCATCCAGAGACAATCCTAATTGTGGACTTCCTCAGCCCCAGCCTGCAAAGTAGACACGGATGTTTTGTGCTCCGTTTTGACGGAGTACATCAACAAGGACGTCTCTTGCTTCGTTTGTAACTTTCACGGCCAGTCACCTTCCTTTGCTTTTTTTCTCTGTTAAACACCGCTGTTGATCTCCGCAAAAGACTTCGCTTTCCGCGGGGCGGTGCTGGAGTCTACGCCTTTTGCTCCAATCAACAGCTAGATAAGCACATTTAAAAACATGCTTTTTTTACTTTTCCATTATTTTTCGAGCATGTTATGAAGTACTTCCTTTAGTTCAGGCTTTACGTTAATGATGGGACGAATGGCAACTGCCTGTTTCTCCGCATCTTCTACAGTGTTAGCCTTCCCCATCTGCAGAAGGGTACCCATGGCAACCGTCCCTGTTCTGTTTCTTCCACCTGAACAATGGAAATAAACTTTTTTGCCTTCTTTTTGAGCCTGTACCACGTAGTCGATAGCTCTTTTCACCGATTCATCTTGTTTGGCTTCATCGTCTACAATCGGCATGTGAATTCTTGGGAGACCATCCTCTAAGTTGTCTGATTCTTCACGCAGGTCGATGATAACATCCAGTCCCTCATTTTGGTGAGCTTCTTTCACCTGGTCTGCACCACCAATATAAATGTTTTCCATTAATGCCTGATAGCTTTTTTCTTGTGACATCTTAATCCCTCTTTTCTGTCGGCTGTTTTCGCAGAAATTGTTGTTTTTGACGAATACAACATAAACACGCAAATTCACCTAACGTCGTGCTCTTTTCGGTGTATGAGTTAATTTACTTATTAAAGGATGCGAAGTTTATCTCAGTAAAAAATCCAAAATCCGATTTTTTACGGTCATAAGCAACAAACTTTACGAAAAGAGCCTTTCTGTCAGTTGCTTGTTTGACGCCATGGTATGATGGCGCATTTCACATGTTCATTTGCGACTCTTTCTATCCAGCGGAATTCTTGCTTTCCTCGTCCACCCAATACTTTATCATCTGTCTTCGTTAAGGCAAAGCTTTGGTTGATGATCCACCAGCGCGGTGATATGGAGGCACGTTTCAAATCTGCATCCAATCGTTCTGCTTCCAGTACTGGTGTAGCCTCTGGCAGCGTGACAATAAGTACAGCAGTTTCCTCGCTATTTCTTAATCGAGGCAAGAGATTCTGCACTTCCGGCGAGACTTCCCCAGTCGAACGGAGCAGTTCCTTATGATAGGACTGGGCAGCATCGAGCAACAATAATGTATGACCTGTTGGTGCCGTATCAATAATGACAACCTCTTCATCTGCCTGACCTACAATTTTGGCGAATTTCTGGAAAACGGCAATTTCTTCGGTGCACGGAGAGTTCAAATCTTCTTCAATGTAAGCAAGCTGCTCCCCTTCTAAACCCTCTCCCGCCTTTTCCAGAACTACTTTCTTGTATTCCTCCACTTCACGTTTCGGATCTACTCTGCTCAGAGAAAGATTATCCATCACCTTTTGGGAATGCAAGGCCTGCTCCAGATGAGCCGCGGGATCTGTAGTAGTAAGATGAACAGGAACACCTTTTTCTGCAAGCTTAACGGCTAACTGTGCTGCCAGCGTCGTTTTTCCTACTCCGCCCTTCCCCATGGTGAAAATAACCCTCAGATTCTGTGTCATGACATCCCGTGCGACATCGTCGAAATCAGCAAGGCTCGATAAAAGGCTGGAAGGAACTGATTTAGAATCGTCCAGCTTCATTGTCTCCCCTGTTATCCACGCTTTCAAGGACTCCATGCCGGTCAAAGAGAATGAAACGTACGGCAAATAGGAAATGTTCGTCCCATAAAATTTATCCGTCACCATCCCCAAAGCTTTTTGCTGCTTTTCATAAAATGCATGGGAGACTGCGTCGTCAAGCACCGGATTTTCTAATAGACCATTTACAATAAGGTGCTGGTTCTTCAAGCCGATTTCCTTCAATTCAGCTGAAGCACGAGCCGCTTCCATAATGGGGGACTCATCCGGACGGGTCACAAGGAATAGCTGTGTCTGATCCGGATCTGATAGAGCTTTCACCGTCTGCTCGTATAATGACTTTTTTGCATCAAGACCGGAAAGTGGTCCTAAACAGGATGCACCATGTGTACTTTCCGCTAAAAAGCTGTTCCATGCAGTTGGCAGTGACAAGAGCCTTAGCGTATGTCCCGTTGGTGCCGTATCAAAGACAATCACATCAAACTGTTCGGTAATATCTTTTTTCGTCAAAAGTGTCGAGAACTGGTCAAACGCAGCAATCTCAACGGTACATGCCCCTGATAGCTGCTCCTCCATGGTGGCAAGAACAGAATCTGGCAACTTTCCTTTATAAGGACCAATCACACTTTCCCGATACTCCTTCGCCGCTTCTTCCGGATCGAGGTTACATGCGAACAATCCATTCACCCCTTGAACCTCCGAAATCTCATTGGTTAGGTCCTGTTCAAAAACATCCTGTAGATTTGAGGCAGGATCCGTGCTTACAATCAAGACTCGCTCGCCCTCTTCAGCAAGGGAAATTGCTGTGGCACAAGCTGTTGATGTCTTCCCAACCCCTCCTTTTCCTGTGAAAAAAAGATAAGGGGTCTTCACCATCTCTTTCGGATCAAAAGTAGAAAGCATTCGAGGCTCCTCCTAGCTTTTTGGATTTAATGTGATGTTCAGCTTTGTTTTAGGTTCTTGGTGTGCAAGTTCCTCTTCCTTTAACTGTGTCCAGGAAGCAAGCTCTTCATTGCTCGGATATGCGGCAATTTTTTTCACTTGCCCATCGACGATAACAACCGGCAAACATTCTGGACCTTTTTCCATCAACAGGTCATTTACCTGTTTATTTGATACAAATGGCCCAGGTTCGGAACCGAGGTTGTATCTGCTGATTTCTAAGCCTTTTTGCTGCAAGGAGAATATGGCGCTAGCCACTCTTGTAAGTTCCGGATCGACCGTAGGACCACATACACCTGTAGAGCAGCACATTGCCGGATCAAATATTTCAATCTTCGTCATTTCATTTTCCTCCCCTTTTTAAAAAAAGAGCCGAGAAAGGAAAGACTCGGCTCTTCGTTTTTGGATATTATTTTCCCGTATCTGCAAATGTCTTGATGCGATCGCCAATTTCATCACGTACTCGTTGGAAGAACTTCCATTTTTCCTCTTCTGTTCCTTCCGCTTTAGCCGGGTCATCAAAGCCCCAGTGCACGCGCTCCTTGTTAGGAGGAGTAGCCGGACATACATCAGCTGCATGGCCACAAAGTGTTACAACAAGATCTGCCTTTTTCAGGATTTCAGGGTCGATCGTATCGGACGTTTGGTTTGTAATGTCCACTTCCACTTCATTCATCGCTTTCACGGCACTCGGATTTACGCCATGTGCTTCAATACCCGCACTGTAAACATCCCACTCATCGCTCAAATATTTTTTCCCCCAGCCTTCTGCCATTTGGCTGCGGCAAGAGTTACCTGTACATAGGAAGTAAATAGTCTTTTTTGTCATGATGAAAAACTCCTTTAAATTATATTTGATAGTTTATATAAACAGAAAGTCTCTGTTTTTAACCAATGATCAATAGCCAGAAATAAAGGCCAAGCAAGGTGATAAATAATGTTGGGATGGTTAGGATGATACCCACTTTAAAGTAGTATCCCCAGGAAATCTTCACACCTTTAAGGCTTAATACATGTAGCCATAATAGAGTGGCCAAGGAACCAATCGGTGTTATCTTTGGACCCAAGTCCGATCCGATGACGTTGGCATAGATGAGTGCCTCACGGATTACGCCGTCTGTTGCCGTATCCTTGATGGCAAGCGCATCAATCATGACAGTCGGCATGTTGTTCATGAAGGAGGACAGAATCGCTGCGATGAATCCCATGGAAATGGTAGCAACAAACAGTCCTTCATCAGCTGCCATTTGAATCAGATCAGTCAGGACATTTGTAAGTCCCGCATTTCGAAGTCCATAAACCACTACATACATACCAATGGAGAAGAATACGATGGCCCATGGTGCACCCTTGACAATTTCCTTAGTATGAATGGCTGGGCTTCTTCTACTTATGATTAAAAAGAAAAGTGCTACTGCTGCTGCTATAAACGAAACCGGTATTCCTGCAAATTCACTGATGAAATATCCTACAAGAAGAACCGCTAATACAGCCCAGGATAATTTAAAGAGCTTTAAATCTTTAATTGCTTCCTCCGGCTTTTTTAAAACGGACATGTCGTAGTCCTTTGGTATACTTTTGCGGAAAAACAGATAAAGAACTGCAATACTCGCACCAAGTGCAAAGAAATTCGGGACAATCATGTGAGAGGCATACTCCACAAAGCCGATGTCAAAGAAATCTGCAGAAACGATATTAACCAGGTTGCTTACTACAAGCGGTAAAGAAGTCGTATCTGCGATGAATCCACTCGCCATAATGAATGGCAGGATCATCTTTTCTTTAAAGTTAAGGTTCCTTACCATTGCAAGTACAATCGGCGTCAGAATAAGTGCTGCTCCGTCATTGGCAAAAAACGCTGCAACGAGAGCTCCAAGCAAGGTAATATAGATGAACATTCTTAATCCGCTTCCTTTTGCGAAACGGGCCATATGAAGTGCCGACCATTCAAAAAAGCCAATCTCATCAAGGATCAAAGAAATGATGATGAGTGCGACAAACGTCAAGGTCGCATTCCAGACAATACCAGTTACATCATAGACATCCTGTATGGATACCACTCCAACAAGCAAAGCTAAGAGTGCACCAGCACAGGCTGACCAGCCAATGGACAAGCCCTTGGGCTGCCAGATGACAAATATCAATGTAAGTAAAAAAATCGATGATGCTAAAATAATTTCAAGCAAGAATAAAACCCCCGTCTAGTTACAAGTTATTCTAAGTCCTTTTCTCTCCAGCTCCAGCATTTTCTCCTCTAGCTTTGGTACATGCTCCAAAATGGAACTGACCATCTCATAATGGGCATGGTCATGTTTAAGCGAATACATGATCCACTGGCCCTTTCTGGACTCCTTTACAAGCCCAATATCCTTGAGCTTCTTCAAGTGCTGGCTGATGGAGGGTTGACTCATCTGAAAGATCTCGACAAACTCACAAACGCAACAGTCATGATCCTGGAGCAATGCCACCATGGATAGCCTTGTTTTGTCCCCGAGCAATTTAAGAGTTGCAGCCGCTTCTTCCATTTTTAAGACAGTTTGCATAGTATCACCAACCTTTGGAAAAAATAGATATATAATAAACCACTTATATAACAATATGATTATATAATAAAACACTTATATGTTATTTTCAAGCGTTCGTTTGTTAAGAAATTATTAAGATTATTTGCAGAATTTTAAAATTATTGCTATAATCTTAACAAGAAAACGCTTCCAAAATATCATAAAGATAGAAAAGGTGATGCTGTTATGATGGATTATCAATACAGACGTAAAGCTTTTCAAAATCTGCATGTGGAACAAGAAGAAGCAAAAAAAGAAATAAAAGAACAAATTAACAAAAGTAAATCTGTGCTAGCATCCATAGCCGCTTTCTTTTCCTTTTTTAATCACACTTCTTGAGGAGCTTTTTAGCTCCTTTTTATTATGCTTTGTTTTATTTCAGATAGTAGTATGAAAAGAAAAAAAGATTGCACCAAATGTGCAATCTTTCTTAAAATTAATGACCTGATGGTGCAGAAAGTCCAATTTTGTTTACTAAAACTTCACTCTCCGCATTTAGTCCGATAATCGTTACTTTTTTGCCTAACTTTTGATACTTAAGCACTGTTTTGGAAATAGCCGTAACAGCAGATTGATCCCAGACATGCGTGTTACCGAAGTCGATAACCACCTCTTGAGGATCGTTATGATAATCAAATAGCTCAACAAAGTGGCTCATTGTTCCGAAGAACATCTGACCTGTAATTTTGTAGACCATTTTTTCATTATCCAGTATGGATGTAGCTCTGATCTTCGCCATTTTCCAGCCGAAAATCAATGCACTTAACACCACACCTGCAGCTACACCTTTTGCAAGATCATGCGTATATACTACAATTGCTACAGTTATAACCATAACTAATGCGTCTGCGCGAGGGATTTTATGCAATTCACGGATAGATTGCCAATCAAATGTACCAATTGCGACCATGAACATTACACCCACAAGTGCAGCCATTGGGATTTGTACTACCACATCGCCTAAAACCATGATAAGGAACAATAAGAATACCCCTGCAACTAGTGCTGAAAGTCTTCCTCTCCCACCTGATTTCACGTTTATAACGGATTGGCCGATCATTGCACATCCAGCCATTCCTCCGAAGAAACCAGTAACGATGTTCGCGATTCCCTGTCCCTTCATCTCGCGGTTCTTGTTACTTTTTGTTTCTGTCATTTCATCAACAATTGTAGCTGTTAATAAAGATTCTAAGTTACCTACAATCGCTAAAGTAAATGCGTATGGAAGAACAATCATAAAAGTCTCCCAGGATAACTCTACCATTGGGATGTGGAACATTGGCAATGCTCGAGTAATTTCACCTTGATCTCCAACAGTGCTTAAACCAAACCCCCCACCGAATACGACTATGGCCGTAATAACTACAATGGCAAATAAAGCGGAAGGAATCGCTTTTGTAAAACGAGGCAAGATATAGATGATTGCAAGTGTTGCAGCAACAAATGCGTACATCAACCATGTTGCATCTACAAACTGCTCTAACTGAGCCATAAAAATTAAAATTGCTAATGCATTTACAAATCCAATAATTACAGCCTGTGGTAAAAAGGAAATAAATTTACCCAGCTTAAATATACCCATCAATATTTGAATGATTCCGGTAAGGATGGTGGCAGCAAATAAATACTCCAGTCCATGATCGGCTACTAAGGTTATCATCAATAGTGCCATCGCTCCGGTTGCTGCAGAGATCATACCAGGTCTTCCACCAGTAAATGCAATAACCACTGCAATACAGAAGGATGCATATAGTCCTACCATCGGGTCAACACCCGCAATGATAGAGAATGCAATTGCTTCTGGAATGAGGGCTAATGCAACGGTCATACCTGCAAGTACGTCACCACGCACATTACCAAACCATTCTTGTTTTAAAGTCGCTAAATTCATAGCACACCTCTTCCTTTATTATTTAGTTTTTTGTTTTTGACTTTCTACTCTCAAGAAAGTCGGGTCCGTTTGCAACAGAAAGAATCATAACATATATTTGAAAACGTGAAAATCACGAGGAAAACGGAAACAAATGAATATATGTCTCTCTACCTCTCTCTTTCTCTTTTTTCCTTTACTTTTCGTATATTCTTCAAAAAAAAGACAAATTTCATTTCCAAAAAGAAAAGCTCTGTCTATGGAGTTAGACAAAGCTTTCCGTTACTATTCATTCAATTCGTAGTGTCGACCTTTTACAAGGTATAAGATATTTTCCGAAATATTTGTAGTATGATCAGCCATTCTCTCAATGTAACGGCAAATGAAGGATAACTGTGTAATCTGCGGGATCATGTCAGGATAATCCTTAGTCAGCTTCAATAGTTCGCGAATGTTTTCGCCGTATAGCTCATCGACTTGATCGTCCATTTCTGCTACCTGTTTAGCAAGTACGACATCTTCATCATAATAGGCCTTTAAAGATAGTGACAACATTTCAGTTGCAATATTATGCATCTTGACAATCTTTTCGATAGGAATAAGATCTTCTGATTTTTCGCCGATACGGATGGTTGACTTTGCGATGTTAACTGCAAAATCCGCAATCCGTTCCACATCTGTTGAAATCTTGATTGCGACAATGATTCTCCGTAGGTCCACTGCAACCGGCTGCTGTTTAGCTATTAAGAGAATCGCGAAGTCATTTATTTCTTCATCGAGACGGTCTGCTTTATAATCATCTTCAATTATCTGTAGCGCTTGGTCTATATCCTTGTTAGTGAGGGTATTGATGGATTTACCTAAAGCAATTTCCGCCAAGCTTCCAAGTTCCAATAACTTATCTCTTAGCGCGTTCAAATCTATTTGAAACTGTCCACGAACTGTCATTGTACTCTCCCCTTATCCGAAGCGACCGGTAATATAGTCTTCTGTTCGTTTATCAGACGGGTTAGAGAATAGCTTATCCGTTTCGGTGTATTCTACCACTTCCCCGCTCAAGAAAAATGCTGTTCGATCAGAAATACGAGCTGCCTGCTGCATGTTGTGGGTCACGATTACGATACTGTAATCCTTTTTCAGTTCCTGAACCAGCTCTTCCACTTTTAATGTAGAAATCGGGTCAAGTGCGGATGTTGGTTCGTCCATCAGGATTACGTCCGGCTCAATAGCAAGGCAACGCGCAATACATAGACGCTGCTGTTGTCCGCCGGATAAGCCATATGCATTTTCGTTCAAACGATCTTTAACCTCATCCCAGATTGCCGCTCCACGCAAGCTTTTTTCCACGATTTCATCAAGGACCTTCTTATTGCGGATACCATGGATTCTCGGTCCATAGGCAATATTGTCATAGATGGATTTTGGGAAAGGATTGGGTTTTTGGAATACCATTCCTACATTTGTTCTCAGTTCTTCCACTTGGAAGCTTTTCGAAAAGATGCTTTTGTCACGATATAGAATGTCTCCTGAAATTCGTACAGTAGGAACTAATTCAACCATTCTGTTCAATGTTTTGATGTACGTGGACTTACCGCACCCTGATGGTCCGATAATCGCAGTCACTTCATTTTGATAAATCGGAAGGTTGATGCTCTTTAAAGCAAGATCATCTCCGTACCAAAGGTTCAAGTCCTTTGTATCGTAAACAATCTTTTTTGAAGATGGAGTAATTGTATTTGAAGACTGTTCTAGTTTCGTTTCACGTTCAGGTAACACTACTTGCATAGAAGTTTCCTCCTCCAGAATTAAAATCTTCTTTGAAATTTATTTCGAATAATGACGGCAATGGAATTCATCACTAATAATACGAAAAGCAAGACCACGATTGTCGCTGCTGCAAGGTTCGCATATTCAGATACCAGAGATGCATCGATTGTCCAATAGTAGATTTGCATAGGAAGTACCGTGAATTTATCAAAAATGCCATCCGGTAACGGAATCAATAATGCCGGAATTCCCAATACAACAAGTGGAGCAGTTTCCCCGATTGCTCTGGATAATGCGAGAATAACCCCTGTCAAGATACCTGGTAAGGATGCCGGTAATACGATGTTTTTAATTGTCTGCCATTTTGTAGCTCCCATTCCATAGGATGCTTCTCTCAGAAATCCAGGAACTGCACGTATCGCTTCCTGACTTGCCACTACTACGATTGGCAGAACAAGCAACGCCATGGTCAATCCACCTGCAAGCACAATATTTCCAAGTCCTGCTGCTCGAACAAAGATGGTTAATCCCAGGATTCCGAATACAATGGAAGGTACACCGGCCAAGTTGGAAATATTCATTTGCAAAAAGCGTTGAAGTCGGCCTTTTTTCGCATACTCTTCCAGATAGATGGCTGTTCCTACCCCAAGAAACATCGTAATTGGCGCTACAACGAGCATCAGCCATAAGGTACCCATGATGGCCCCCATGATTCCTGCTTTATCAGCCATCGTTGAAAGTTTATTCGTAATAAATTGAAGATCTATCCAGCCCATACTCTGGGAGATAACACGGTAAAATAAGATGACAAGAACGACAAGTCCAATTAAGGTGGAAATCAAAAATAATGATTTGGCAATATTATTGACTGTCAGTCTTGAGTCCATTTTCTTTTGTACTTGAGCTGCATCCACATATTTCATCTTAATATTCCTCCCTGTACTTGCGAGAGACATACTGCGCGATCAGGTTCATGATTAAAGTAAATACGAACAGAGTCATCGCAACAGCATACAAGCTGTAATATAAAGTTGAACCAGCTGGCGCATCTCCACCGGTCACTTCCACAATATAAGCGGTCATGGTTTGCATAGATTGTGTAATATCAAACGTAAAATTCTTTGTACTTCCACTTGCAATCGTAACAATCATCGTTTCCCCGATTGCACGGGAAATGCCTAGAACAAATGAAGCGATAATACCAGACATAGCTGCAGGAACGACTACCTTCCAAGCAACCTCCAATCTCGTAGACCCGAGGGCCAATGCTCCTTCTCTCATTGCATTAGGAACAGAGCTCATGGCATCTTCAGATAAAGAGGCGACCATCGGAATGATCATAATCCCCATCACTATCCCTGGACTGAGGATATTGGTCGGTTCCAATCCGGGTATGATGGCCCGTAAAAGAGGTGTTACAAAAGTAAAAGCAAAGAATCCGTATACGATTGTCGGAATTCCAGCAAGGACTTCCAAAATCGGCTTTAATACACGCCTTACTCTATCTGAGGCATATTCGCTTAAATAAATTGCTGACATTAACCCGATCGGAATGGCAACCACCATTGCAATCAAGGATGAAATCAATGTTCCTGTCAATAGTGGCAATACGCCAAACTGGGCGTTTTCCCCAAGAGGCTTTAATACTGTTCCTGTAAAGAACTCTACAAATGGAACAACCTTAAAGAACTCAACCGTTTCAAATAATAAGGTGAAAATAATACCGATTGTCGTAAAAATGGATATGGTTGCAATAACTAATAAAAACTTTGGTACAAAGGCCTCGATAAAACGATTTATATTAAGAGTTGTCTTTTTCTCATGAATCAACTCACGAACATTGACGCTGTCTTTCGGATTAGCCAATTTGAAATTCCCCTTTCATCCTTCACCCACACTTTACAGGACCATCCAAATCCTGTGTTCAAAAGCATGCAGGAAGATGAGAAGCTATTTGCCCCTCATCTTCCAAGGAAACTTACTTTAAACCTTCAAGCTCTTCTACAACTTTTTGTATTTCTTCTTCTGTCAATGGAGCAAAACCTGTTTCACTAGCAACTTCAGCCGCATTTTGCATCGTGTAGATTGCATAATCCAGTACCTGCGGCTTTTCTTTCGCCAAGTCAACATTCAAGTATGTGAACACTGGGCGAGTAAAGTTAGCATAATCACCATCTTCTTTGATTGTTTCAAGGGATGGTTCTACAGGTCCGTTGCCAAAATCAACTTTCACTGCCGTCAATTTATCTTTATTGTTTTCATAGTAACCGTATCCGAAGAATCCGATTGCGTTTTTATCTTTAGAAACAAGATCCACTAGAGTAGAGTATTCTTGTTGAAGGTTTGTACCTTCAGCTAAATCTTTTTCTTCAAGGATGTTTTCCCAGAAGAACTCATAAGTTCCGTGGTTTTCATTTGGTCCGTAAGTTTTGATTTCTTCATCCGGGAATTCAGGGCGAACATCAGACCATTTTTTCTTTCCGCCTTCAGCAAGGAAGATGTCGATGATTTCTTGCTCAGTAAGCTCTTTAGCCCAATCGTTTTCCGGGTTGATTACGATTGTTAAACCATCAAGTGCAACTTTTAATTCCTTAACTTCCATTCCTAATTCTTCAGCTTGTGCTTTTTCTTCATCTTTGATAGCTCGAGATGCATCATTGAAGTCCGTTCCGTTTTCAACAAGGAACTTTTTGAAACCAGCAGAAGTACCTGCACGGCTGACTTCTACAGAAACATTCTCTTGTGCATTTGTCATATAATTTTCAGCCATTTTAGCCATAAAAGGGTAAACCGTTCCAGAACCATCAATTACTACGCTTCCTTCTAATTCTTCTCCGCTTGCGGAAGTAGAAGATCCTTCATTCCCTGAATTGTTACCACATGCTGCTGCGAATACTGCAACTGCCGAGATGATTGTTAATAAAAACAAACGTTTGAAGCTTTTCATTGCTTAATTCCCCCTAAGGTTTCTTTTTGTTTTGCCCTACGAGTTATAGAATAAAGGTATTGTATTAACGAGGTATGAATCAAGTGTAAATGTTTTGTAAATCTCCTCTTTTTTGATGAAATTTGGGGAATACTAGCGATTTTTGTGAAGTATTAGCTATTGAAATCCGGCTTTATAGGTAGAATGCAATAAAAAAAGCACTCGCAATGAGTGCTTTTTTCTATTTATTCGGTGTCTTCCTGATCTTGTTCTTCATCTTCAGGGACTGTGTCACCCTCGGTTACGATGGTATTCTGCTCTTCGGGGTTATCCAGACCATTCGTCCGTTTCTCCTTGAGTTCGAAATAAGCTTTCATTATTTCGTCCCCGATTTCGGTACTGATTCCCCCAGTTACGTTGAAACCGGTGGAGGCGTATGGAACCATGATGGCAAATGCAAGTTCGGGATTATCGTATGGGGCATAGCCGATAAGATTAAAGTTAAGCGTATCATGTCCTACCTTTTTCCCGTTTTCCAATATTTGCACATACCTGGACTCTGCAGTACCGGACTTACCGGCTGGTTTGTATTCTTTCATTTTCGAGCCTCTCGCTGTACCCTGTGTTCCATTATATACACGTTTAAATCCTTCTTGGACACGTTTGATTTCCGCATCCGTCATATCCACTCTGTTGAGTATCTCTGGTTTGAATGGTTGCAGTACCGGCCCTAACCCTTCCTCTTCCACAGGTTCCCTAACTTCTCTAACCAGCTGCGGCTTAACACGGTAGCCGCCGTTAGCAATGGTGGATACATATTGCGCTAACTGGAGAGTGGTGTAGTTGTCATACTGGCCGATTGATAAATCCAGCAGTAAACCTGGCAGAGATTTGTCTCCGCCGATTACCCCTGTGGATTCGTTTGGTAAATCTATTCCGGTATTAACACCTAAACCGAATTGTGCAAAATAGCTTCTTAGCGTATCATACGCTTCTGGTTTTACGTATATTGCTTCCCCAGGCCTGTAATTAGCTCCTGCAATTGCCAGGGCAGTCTTGAACATATACACGTTGGAAGACCGTTCAAGCGCTGTCCAATCATTAATACTCCCCATATTCGCATAGGAACCTTTTTTCAGTCGGTCTGGGCCGAGATATAAAGGGGTATCCAACTGGTAGCTTCCCGGTTGGATTACTCCATGCTCAAATCCAGCTAAAACAGTTGCTCCTTTTACGGTGGAACCTGGCTCAAATGCTGACTGGAAAGTTCCAAGTGCGTGATCCAACACTTCCAATTTACCATTTTCATCCTTGACTAGCTGTTTTCCGGCAAGAGTAAGAATTTCACCTGTCTTGGGATCCATGACTACTGCATAGGCACGATCCAAGAATTCCGCTTTTGCTGCAGGATTTGCTTTCGCTGCCAGCATCTTTTCGACCAAAACTTCTTCAACGATTTGTTGCAGTTCCATATCTATAGAAAGAACGAGGTCTTTTCCTCTTTGTCCTTCGAATACTTTTTCCTGGCGCAGCAGGTTGCCAGAGGAATCTGTCACATTTTTCACTCTCGCCTTTTGACCTTGCAGAACATTTTCGTACTGAGCCTCTATCTGACTCATACCAACGCGGTCATTACGACTATATCCTTTCGCAAGAAATTCCTCCAGACGTTCACTTGGTATTCCACTATCGGTGTCTGACACCCTACCCAATATGGAACGAAGCGTGCTTCCAAAAACATATTGGCGGTCCCAGTCTGTCATAATATCCACACCAGGTAGATTGCCGAGGCTTTCACTGATGATGGCATACTCTTTTGCGGTGACGTTTTCATTTTTTACAATTTGCGGGGTAAGAGGATAGCCTTTGATTAGTTCACGGAAGATAGCAAGGACTTTCATATCCTCTTCCGATTCTGTAATCTCCTTCAAATGATCTTCGGTTATCCGATCCAACTGAAGCTTATACAGGTCTTCTTCTTCAATCTCTCCGTCTTCCACTTTTTTCATATCTGCATCTGTGATCAGTTTCTTGGCTTCATCCGGACGGGTCAGGATCCAATAGTCCTTTTTGTCCCGCTCCTGAATTTCCTTCGTATCTAGGGTGATGACCTCGGATAATTCCCTTGCAATTTCCAACTGCTCCTTGGAAGAGGTGGATTGCATTCTCGTATATGTAATCGCATTTAATGGGGTATTATCCACCACCACATTATGGTTGCGATCAAATATTTTCCCTCGTGGCGCCAATGTATTTACAGTAACATTCTCTTCTCTATCCACTTCCTTGCGATAGTCCTCTCCAAAGACGATCTGGACAAATCCTAAGCGAAGTATTAGGGCAGAAAACAACAAGAATACCGCAAAAAACAAAAGATTCAACCTATATGGGACATAATTCTTTTTCTTCTTTTTTTGTTTCTGATTGGTCATACCCTACACCTTTTCATCTGAAATTTTTGCATAAAAAGCAATAGACACCTATTTGTAATCTCCTTAGGTGTCTTTGTCTATCTTTATTGTATAAGAAATCACTTCAAATATCTATTAATAAATGGAACTAAGGCTTAGATTCTCCTTCGCCATCCCTCAAAGTTGTCACAATTGGGTGCGGTTCCTCTTTTGGGATAGGTTTAGTAGGCTCCAATTCGATTTTCCTCACAAAAGGATAGATCATCGCATGACCAGCCCCGATGATACACATAAGGACCGGAATACTTTTTTGCTGATCAAAAAATAGGACAGCTATCAGGAAAAGTATAACGGAAACAGCCCTGCCTCCATTCAGGAAAATTTCGCGGACTACAATATACTCAATGCGCATCTCACCAGCCTTCCAGCTGCTGCCGATCACATCATATGTCAGAGAGACGTATGGCACCAATAACAATGGATAGGCGATCGCAATCGTCACTGCATAGAAGAGAAGTTTCACATATGTAAGCTCGAATACCAGGAAGAATATCGCCCCGTACAAGATTAGCCCGCCAATCAGGATGGCTTTTTTCCGGTGATGCTTCTTGATAAGCCTTGTGGCAAAATAGTAGGCTACAAATGCTACAGCCGAATTCAATAACCCAAAGGTTCCGAGTGCCATTTCACTGTTCGTTGTGATATACACCAATACGGATACTGCAAAAATGAATGTCCCTTCCCTTATACCTTGAAAGAAGTGGGCATTGGTAATATAACGCCAGTTGTCATTGTTTCTCCTTTCCTTGATGATTCGCTTCACCTCATAGCTCCCCTCTGCCCCTCTACGCTTAATAAATAAGCTTAAGATGACCGCTGCAGAAAATAGGATCAGAGAAATCGTAAAAATGACCGTGTACCCAGTAAACTTCTCCAAAGTAGAAATGATGTAGCCTGCAGCAAACGGACCTATCATCCCGCCTACAGATGTCAGGATCCCTAAAAACCCGTTGAAAAAATCCCGTGTTTCCGGTTCCGTAATTTCAAATGTAAGCACATTAAAGGCGAGCCAATAGAAACCGTAGCCGATTCCAAGTAAGGAACCGAGCATCAGGAGGTAGGTGGATGCCTGATCCCCTATAAAGAGTACAGACAAATAAAAAAGTGCTAAGAATACGACTCCTAAACGTAGCACTATGACTCTGTCGATTTTTTTTGCCCACCTCCCAGCCAGGATGAATGTAAGAGGCTGGAAGATGACAACTGCCAGATTGTAGAAGCCCAGATCGCTGAATTCTCCCGACTGCTTCCACAAGTAAACATTTACAAAGGTGTTCGATAAAGCGATGCTTAATGAATAGAGTCCGCCAATGACCAAAAGCATTAGCAAGTCCTTATTCACTTCCACATCACCAATTAACTTTTTTAATGCAACCATATTACCCTCGCTCCTTTATCTACGTTTATTGTGGCTTAACAGGGAGGGAATATGTATTGTTTTTGGATGCTAATAGTCGTCGCCGGAATCGAAAAAGCATGTTTTGGGCTTTATGATGGGCTTTTCACTTGGAATCCTTCTTCAAAAAGCCCTTCATCCACCTTATGATGGGCTTTTCACTCGGTATCCCTCTTCAAAAAGTCCTTCATCCACCTTATGATGAGCTTTTCACTTGCAATCCCTCTTCAAAAAGCCCTTCATCCACCTTTTGATGGGCTCTTCACTCGGTATCCCTCTTCAAAAAGCCCTACATCCACCTTATGATGGGCTTTTCACTCGGTATCCCTCTTCAAAAAGCCCTTCATCCACCTTTTGATGGGCTTTTCACTTGGAATCCTTCTTAAAAAGCCTTTCATCCACCTTATGATGGGCTTTTCACATGGAATCCTTCTTCAAAAAGCCTTTCATCCAACCCATGTTGGCTATTCAACCTGTACACCCACTCAAGATTGCTCCAAAACAAAAAAACTCCCGCCCATATGGACGAGAGTCTAGATAGATAAATTATTTCGCTTCGTTATAAAGCTTTCCAACAACATCCCAGTTGATTACATTGTAGAAAGAAGAAATGTAATCTGGACGACGGTTTTGGTAGTTCAGGTAGTAAGCATGCTCCCAAACATCAAGACCTAGAATAGGAGTTTTGCCTTCCATCAGTGGGTTGTCCTGGTTAGGTGTGCTTGTCACTTCAAGCTCACCGTTGTTTACTACTAACCAAGCCCAGCCAGAGCCGAAACGAGTTGTAGCAGCTTTAGTGAACTCTTCTTTGAAGTTTTCAACGCTACCGAATTTGCTAGTGATGGCATCTGCCAATTCACCAGTTGGAGAAGTAGAGCCGCCTGGAGTCAGGATGTTCCAGAAAAGGCTATGGTTCGCGTGTCCACCACCGTGGTTGCGAACTGCAGTTTGGATTTCTGCAGGAACAGCTTCCATGTTGGAGATTAGCTCTTCCACACTTTTGCCTTGAAGTTCTGTTTTACCTTCAAGAGCTGCGTTAATACCCGTTACGTAAGTATTGTGGTGCTTTGTGTGGTGAATGTTCATAGTTTCTTTGTCGATATGAGGCTCCAATGCGTCATAAGCATAAGGTAATTGTGGTAATTCGTATGCCATAATTATCTCCTCCTAATTTGTTATGTAGTATAAATCCGGGGTGGTACTCCATCCCATGATTCATTATTTTCAGATTACCAAAACTTGTAGTATCTTTCAATTAATCTGCCTTAAACTTGTCACATTTATTTAAATGGATAGTTCCTGAGAGAGTCGATACATGCTCTCATCTATATGGTGAGGCTTGGAAAAGACCTCATCAAAGGAATAGTCCACTATACGATTTTGTTCCATACCCACTGCACGTCCACCTTTTCCTTCTATCAGCAATTCAACAGCACGTCCTCCAAGTCTGCTTGCCAGCACGCGGTCAAATGCCGTTGGAGTCCCACCTCGCTGTATGTGCCCCAATACAGAAACACGAGTTTCAAGGCTTGTTTCCCTTTCAATCAGCTTGGCGAAGTCCATTCCATTGCTTACACCTTCTGCCAGAACGATAATCGTATGCTTCTTTCCACGTTTTTGTCCGCTTTTGATACGGCCTACGACGTCTTCGAGCTTGAAATCTATTTCCGGAATGATGATTGTTTCCGCTCCACCGGCCAAGCCCGCCCATAAGGCAATATCACCGGCATGGCGCCCCATTACTTCGATAATAAAGGTTCGTTCATGCGATGTGGCTGTATCCCTTATTTTATCAATCGCATCAATGACAGTGTGCAAGGCCGTATTGAAGCCGATGGTATAATCGGTTCCTGCAATATCATTGTCGATGGTACCAGGCAGTCCAATACAAGGGAATCCATGCTCTGTCAGCTTTTGTGCACCTCTATAGGAACCATCTCCGCCTATGACAACAAGCCCCTCCACGCCATGCTTATTGAGCTGTTCTATTCCTTTTTCCTGACCTTCGAGTGTCTTAAACTCTTCGCTTCTTGCTGTATAGAGAATCGTTCCTCCGCGATGAATGATATCCCCCACAGATCCTAGCTCAAGTTTCTTGAAGTTGCCGCCCATCAATCCAGCATACCCCTGATATATACCGTATACATTTAAATTGTGATAGATTGCTTTCCTTACCACAGCACGTACAGCGGCATTCATTCCAGGCGAATCCCCACCGCTCGTTAATACCCCAATCGTTTTCATTGTCTTCACTCCCTATAATTGAACATACCTTTCCATAACACAAAAGCTTGCCAGATAAACAAAGTTTAGTATATCCATATTAAACCATTCCATGTTGGTAAAATGCCAATGTTAAGCTATTTGACTTTAAAGAAAGAAAAGAAAACAAAGGATCATCACCATTTGAATCAATCCTTTTGCAAGAACACTGCTGAAAAGTCCTACAACAGAGCCGAAGCCGATTTTCACCGCTGCCTTCCATTCTTTTTTGTTGAAAAGCAATTCCCCAAGTATTGCCCCTAAAAATGGGCCAAGGATAATGCCTGCAACCGGAATTACAAAGGGACCCGCCAGTAGACCGATTGTACTTCCCCAAATCGACGCTTTGCTTCCGCCGAACTTTTTGACTCCTAGTAGGTTGGCAAAATAATCGGCAACAAATAGAAGTACGACAAACAAAGAAGTAATGATCCAAAACCAGACATTCAGCTCTTCAAAGGAAAAGAACACTCCATATAATAGAAATCCCCCTACAATGAATAGCACACTTGGAATGATCGGGTAGATCAATCCTACAAATGAGACAACAAACAGTGTAATGATGATAATCCAATAGACGATATCCATATTCATCCTCCATTTCGATAAAATGCAAGAAAAGCCGGACCCCTAGAGAGTCCGGCATTTTCTAAGTTACTATCTATTATAGCGTTTCGTGGTCTTCACCTAAAACTGCTTCTGCAATATTTACGGCATGATCCCCGATGCGCTCTAAGTTGCTCACGATATCCACAAATACGATACCGGCTTGACCGGAACATAATCCTTCGTTCAGACGGAGAATATGCTTTTTACGTAAAGCACGTTCCATTTTGTCAATCTGATCTTCTTTGAGTCTTACATCATTGGCAAGTTCTTTGTTGTTGGTTCGTAATGCTTCGATTGCTTCTTTTACAGTAGTAATCGTCAATGTAAACATTTCTTCAAGATCTGTATCAGCAGCCTCAGTCAAGTCCACCTTATTTGCTTTTTTGTAATCCACAAGCTCCACGATGTTCTCGAAATGGTCACCGATTCTTTCGATGTCTCGAACAGTGTCCATTAAAGTAGAGTGTTCTTCCGATTCATGATCTGATAATGAACTTGAAGACAACTTTATTAGGTAGTCCGTGATTTTTCTGTCCAGGTTATTGATTGCATCCTCTATTTGGTATGCCTGTTCAGAATATTTTGTAGTACCCGTTTTCAAATATTCATGCGTAGACTCTAGACCTTTTACCGAAAATTCACCCATTCTGAGCACTTCTTCTTTAGCTTGTCCTAATGCAAGTGATGGTGACTGTTCAATAAAAATCGGATCCAAGTGTTTTGCTTTATATTCAACGATAGCATCTTCACCAGGAATGATCTTTGTAACGATAAGTGCAAGCAATCCAATGAAAGGGAACTGGATTATTACATTTGCCACGTTAAAAGTACCATGTGCAAATGCAATTGTCATTTCCGGATTTAAACCCAATGAGTTCTGGAATAATACAATCAATTTTTCAAAAGGAACTAATAGTATTAATACAATTGTCGTTCCTAACAGGTTAAAGAGAACATGTGATAAGGCAGCACGTCTCGCAGCAACAGAAGCACCGATTGCAGCAAGAACCGCGGTAATCGTTGTACCGATGTTATCGCCGAAAAGCACCGGTAAAGCAGCATCTAAGCTGATTGCACCCTGACCGAACAGTTCCTGAAGAATTCCGATTGTTGCACTGGAACTTTGAACAATAACTGTAAACACTGTTCCAACTACAACCCCAAGAATCGGATTGTCACTCATTGATACAGTCAAGTCATAAAATGCTTGAAGCTCGCGCAATGGTTTTAGACCGTCTCCCATTGTTTTCAAACCATAGAATAAAGCACCAAATCCAAATACAATCTGGCCGAAATACTGTATTCTTTGGTTTTTGAAGAAGAATAAAAGCACTGCCCCTGCTGCTATAATAGGTAACGCATATTCGTCAATCTTAATTCCGATAATAAAAGCTGTTACGGTTGTACCTACGTTTGCACCCATAATAACACCAATTGCCTGGCGAAGGGTCATGAAGCCTGCACTAACCAAACCTACTGTCAGTGCCGTTGTCCCGGAACTCGTTTGGAGTAGGATGGTAACGAGAATACCTGCCAACACACCCATAAATGGATTCGTTGTGAATCGATCTAAAATATCTCTAAGTTTGTCTCCTGCTGATTTTTGCAGTCCGTCACCCATGTATTTAATACCAAATAGGAAAATACCAAGACCACCAACAAATTCAAATATCAACCTCTGAACATCCAAGTCCAATACTTTCAACCCCTTAATTTATGTACTCATTATCGACAAAAATCAACAAAACCAAATACAATTATTAACCTAATGTGGAACTAATGTAAATAGAAAACCCGATAAATTTACATTATCTTTACAAACCGATACTTGAAATTAACAAAGGATTCTGATACTTCAATAAAATATTGTATACATAACCAAATTAAGGTACCATTAGGATGAATAATCAATATCACTAAAGGACTGATCCAGTTGAATATTTTCAAACAATTCATAAAGAGCTTTTACTCACCTAAAACGATGGCAAGCTTTCGTTTTCAAGGTATCGGAAAGACGATTCTTTTCGTATTTTTCCTTGTACTCCTTACTTCTATTCCCAAGTTTGTCAATATTGGAACCGATGTTACAAATTTTTATAAAAGCACACAAGAAATTTTCGAATCCGATGTTCCAAATTTCTACATAGAAGAAAACCAATTTCACGCTGATGTACAAGAGCCATTTGTATTAGAAGAAAGTGGACTTACCATCATTCTCGACCCTGAAAATGAACTTTCCTTAAGTGAGATAAAAGCATATCAAGAAGTGCTGGCTTTCCAGCAGGATGAAGCGCTTCTTGTATACCAGGGCACAGTTGAATATATACCATTCTCGGATTTTCAAGGTGCATATATAGGTAAGGAAGAGGTTGTCTCCTTTTTGGATTCTATGGAAGGAACGCTTCCTGTGTGGATCACCCTCATCATCATTGCAAGCTACGTTTTCTTTAGTGCCACTAAATTTATTCAAGTGACCATTCTCGGTCTTATCGGGTTGGTATTAAAAAATGCCCTTCGACGCACGAACCTGAATTTCCGTCATACATGGATCATGTCCGCATACGCTGTCACCATACCAAGTGTGTTTTTTGCCATCATGGAGGCACTATCCATCCAGGTCCCTGGAGCGGTGTGGCTGAACTTTGCCATTGCAGTATTTGTTCTTTTCCTGATAATAAAAGAAGTGAAAATCAGAAAAATACAGGAATAGTTTGTTAAACCGCTGGTAAAAGTCCGGCGGTTTTTTTGTTTGGTTTTGTCATAACCTCCGTGGACAAGCATATAGTGAACTAACTATATTGCTTTTAGGAGGAACATTCCCATGATTCGACTATTCATTGCAGCCCTTATCTGTATCACCATTTTCAGCATCTATTATGACCTATCCAACGGCACCATCCCCACTGCCAATGAACAGCAGGCAACCCAGGTCATGACCACCCCTTCCTTGACAGAGGAACCGGTAACGGAATCAGAAACGAATGCCATCTACATAGAAGTGGAAGTAAAAGCCGGTGATACCGTTCTCACTGTTGCAGAGCGAATCGCCAATAAGCCTATCCCTGTCTCCATCACCAAGCTAGTGGAGGACTTCCAGGTTCTAAACGAAGGAATGGAGCCAGAGAAGATTCAAGTAGGCAAAACATATAAGTTTCCCCTATACTAAAAGCTCTTAAACATTTCCACTTGTTTTCAGGAAAAGCAATTGTTAAAATATGTTGGGAGTTAGTGGATAATACTAGCTTTTTTCTTTGAATAAAGGTAATCTGATGAAAGATAGATGTTTTGATCTTAGATCATTCCTAAAAGGAGCGATTCACTCGTGAATGAAATGATACATCGTACTAAAACCCGCCCGGTAAAGGTTGGCGATCTTACTATCGGCGGAAGCAATGAACTATTTATCCAAAGTATGACCACAACAAAAACTCATGATGTCGAGGCGACAGTTGCCGAAATTAAGCGTCTGGAAGAAGCAGGATGTCAGGTAGTTCGAGTAGCAGTTCCCGATGAGCGTGCTGCCAACGCCATTGCGGACATCAAGAGACAAATTAATATTCCATTAGTGGCAGACATCCACTTTGACTATAAGCTAGCGTTAAAAGCCATTGAAGGCGGTATAGACAAGATCCGAATCAACCCGGGTAATATTGGACGCCGTGAAAAGGTGGAAGCTGTTGTAAATGCAGCCAAAGCCAAGGGTATTCCAATTCGTATCGGGGTAAATGCAGGATCCCTTGAGAAGCGTATCATTGAAAAATACGGCTACCCTACTGCTGACGGAATGGTGGAAAGCGCGCTTCACCATATCAAGATACTCGAAGATCTGGATTTCCACGATATCATCGTATCCATGAAAGCATCTGATGTGAATCTTGCGATTGAGGCCTACGAAAAAGCTGCTAAAGCTTTCGACTACCCTCTTCACTTGGGGATCACTGAATCCGGAACATTATTTGCCGGTACGGTGAAAAGTGCTGCAGGATTGGGAGCCATCCTGAGCAAAGGTATCGGAAACACATTGCGTATTTCCCTAAGCGCCGATCCGGTTGAAGAAGTAAAGGTTGCCCGTGAATTGCTGAAATCATTCGGACTTTCCTCCAACGCTGCTACATTGATTTCCTGTCCTACTTGCGGACGTATCGAAATCGACCTCATCAGCATTGCGAATGAAGTGGAAGAATACATTTCCACAATCAAGGCACCAATCAAGGTCGCGGTCCTTGGATGTGCGGTAAACGGTCCAGGAGAAGCACGCGAAGCGGATATCGGCATAGCAGGAGCACGTGGCGAGGGACTTCTTTTCCGTAAAGGAGAAATCGTCCGTAAAGTTCCTGAAGCGGTAATGGTCGAGGAACTAAAGAAAGAAATCGATAAAATTGCAGAAGAATATTTCGCAAGCCAGGAAGAGGAAAAAGCAAAAGCTTGACACTGAAAAGTGCCAAGCTTTTTTTTGTTAGGTTTAAAATAGTGGAAGTACAAACAACCCAACAACGATTGAGACGATACCAATACCTATCGCCCATGCTCCTAACCCTGCAGCACCACGTTTGCGGGCAATGAAGCCCACAATGATACCAGCAGCACCCATGATGATCGGTAGGAAGAATAAAGATAGTATAGAAAGAGCAAGCCCTAGAAACCCAAGGCCTCTACCGCTCATTCCCATAACATCGCTTCGTTCCTCCTCAAAGACCTCTTCTCTTTCCCTGCTTCTATCTGAGCGTAGTACAGGAGGAGCAACCGCAACCTCTGCCGCATTTTCTTCCAAATACAGCTGTTGCGATTTTCCTGCAGCTACATGAGGATCTTGATATGCCAATTCAGAATCAAAACGTTCTCGTGCTTCTTCGTTTTTCTCCATTTCATTTGCCATTCGTATCCCTCGCTTTCATAAGAAGTTAGGAGCATTACTTATTATGACCTCCCTCATCGAAAGAATAGATGTTAACTTTTTCCGAAGCAATCCGCTTTTTCAATAGGGCTTGGCTAAAGATAAGATGTCAACATTAAACACCCTGTTGGTCTCCGTTCCAGGCGTTCGCTTTCCGCGGGCGGCCTCGAGAGCCTCCTCGGCGCTTGCGCCTGCGGGGTCTCCCTTGACACGCTGCTCCCGCAGGAGTCTCACGCCTTGCACTACAACCAACAGGGGCGGCAGGTTACACATAACGTCTGCTCAAAATTATGTTTTAAAACCTAAAATTAGAGTCCAAAGTTTTTTATGTACACTAGCTGTTGATTGGAGCAATAGGCGAAGACTCCTGCGGGAGGAAGCGTTTAGTGGAGACCCCGCAGGCGAAGCCGAGGAGGCTCTCGCAAGCCCCGCGGAAAGCGAAGCCTAGTGCGGAAATCAACAGCGGTGTTCAACAGGTCTTTTACTTAGAAAGGTGATGAAACTTAGTTCTTATTAACTGTTTTTTGGACAAAATATGATAAGATGTCCTTATGAAGAAAAGCGGGAGGTACTACATGAGAAAAAGACTTGGCATCGATATCGACGGAACATTGACCTGCCCTACCACCTTTGTTCCATTTATCAATAAAACCTTAAATAAAAACATTACCCTCGAAGATATGACACAATACGATCTGACACCTCTCATGGGATTGTCGGAGGAAGGCTTCTGGAAATGGATGGACGAAATGGAGCCTGTCATCTATCAGGATGCCCCCTTAGCAATAGGCTCAAAAGAGATTGTCCAAAAGTGGCAGGGGGAATTTGATCTATATTTTATTAGTGCACGAAGAAGCCATCTTTTCGAGATCACGAATAATTGGTTCAGCAAGCAAGAGATCGACTATGATCATTTGGAACTATTAGGAACACATAATAAGATAAGCGCTGTCAAGCAGCATAATATTGACCTCTTTTTTGAAGATAAGCACGATAACGCAGTGGATATCAGCGAAGAATGCCAAATCCCTGTTATTCTCTTTGATACACCCTATAACAGAAATCCGATCCCAGATAATGTACATAGAGTGAGCAATTGGTTTGAAGCAGAGAAAATAGTACAAACTCTCCTTCAAACCACCGCTCCCCTAAAATAAGCCTTTATACCCATCTTTCGACAATTTTCTTTACAAATTGGATAACATTGTCGATAATTATGATGAAAAAGCCGTACGAAAAGGCAAAATCATTGAAAAATGATGACGCAAAGCCATGGAGCTAAAGTTCTTTCTTGAAGAGAGACATGCTAGCCAGCTACCGAACACGCACACGAAACAACCTCCGTACGGGCTTAAACGTTAAAGGAGGAAAATAATCATGCATAACGAAGAAACATGGTTTACACCAGAACGAAAAGAAAAGGTCATGTACGCATCCCTTATTGCTTTTGCAGTATTTGTAGGCGCTGGAATTACAGTTTTAGTTAACACAGCCATTTAATTGAAAAAGCTGACTTATCTACGCAGAAGTGCGTCTGATATGTCAGCTTTTTTTTAATTTGAATCAACCGTGTTTTCTCATGGCTTTGATTAATTGATTTTTTATACTATCAACAAAATCAATAGTATTGATTTCCTGATTTTTCGTGCCTATTTCTTTTGCTGTTTCCAAAATGACAACCAAGTCCTCCTTATTTAAAGAGGACTGCTCAACCTTCTCCCTTGACATTGCATACACCCTTATTTTTTCATATATGAGGTTGTGTTCGCAGAAATTGTTACATTAGACGAATACAATATAAACACGTAAACTTTTTCATCATCGTGCTCTTTTCGGTGTATGAAGTTAATAAATTTTTTAAACATTGTGTCGTTTATCTCTGTAAAAAATCCAAAAGCCGATTTTTTACGGTCAAAAGCAACAAACCTTACGAAAAGAGCCTATATGAAAAAGTTCGACTGCTTTCTCGTTTTTTCGAGGGCTAGTATTACATATAAGACTATAGTACCTTTATATGTTGGTTTTGGAGAAAAGGTGAAGTCAAAAAAAACGGCTGCAGATACTCAGCCGTTTTATATTTCATCGTATATAGTTTCTAGACACATTCAGGACATTTTCCATAGATTTCAAACTTATGCCCAGTTACATCGTAACCGTTTAGATCTTCACCAAGATCTCTCATTGGACATGTTTCAATCTCTTTTGTTTTTCCGCAGTCCAGGCAGATAAAATGGTGGTGATGGTGGTTTGTTGAACAGGTAAAACGGAAATGCTTTTCACCGGACAGTTCCGTACTTTCCAAAATATCAAGCTCCACAAAAAGAGCAAGATTACGGTATATTGTATCAAAGCTGAGACCAGGATAGTTATCCTTCATCGCATCCAATACGTCCTTTGCAGTCAAATACTTATCCTCTGCTGCAAACAACTCCAGCATTTCCTGCCTTTTACCGGTATATTTGTACCCCTTGTTTTTCATTAAGAGCAATGCTTGTGAGACATTCATTTACTTTCCTCTCCTTACTTTATTCCAAAGAATCGTAATAATGAGAATCAAGACAGAAATAATGACGATCGTTCCCCCAGGAGCAAGATCCAGGTAAAAGGATGTTGCAAGACCACCTATCACCGCAATTTCCCCAAACAATATCGACAGGAAAATAGTCTGCTTAAATCCGCGGCTCAGACGCATGCTTGCTGCAACAGGCAATGTCATAAGAGAAGAAACAAGCAGTATCCCAACTATACGCATACTTGCGGCAATAACCAAAGCTACCATGATGATAAAAATCAAATGAAACATTCTGGCATTCACACCTGATACCTTGGCATGCTCCTCATCGAAGGATAGGACGAAAAATTCTTTATAGAAAAGGACGATTGTTGCTACAACCGCAATCGCGATAACAAAAATGGTCCAAAAGTCGACTCTTGTTACTGCACTGACACTACCGAACAGAAAATTGAACAAGTCGGTGTTAAAGCCATCCGCAAGTGAGATGAAAATGACTCCGAGTCCAATCCCGGACGAAAGAATGATAGGTATGGCAAGCTCCTGATAATGCTTATACACACCTCGTAGCTTTTCAATAAAGAGAGCTCCCGTAACAGAAAACGCCATCCCAAAATAAATCGGACTTAACCCGGTGAAAAGACCGAACCGCTTCTCCAAAAGCAGGCTCGCTGCTATCCCTGCAAGCGTTACATGGCTAAGGGCATCCGCTATCAGGGACAATCTCCGGACGACAACAAAGACACCCAATAACGGTGCTAAAAATCCAATCAATAATCCTGTATAAACCGCATTTCTTAAAAATTCGAATTGCATGAGTGCTGATATCATTACATATGCCCTCCATCATGGTGGTGATGACTAAGAACATGGACGTCATGACCATAGAACTGAGATAAGTCATGGGAACATAATTTTTCAAATTCATCCGTTAAACCATGAAAGTGCAGTGTTTTGTTCAGGCATGCCACATGTGTCACTTTTTCTGTTATGGTCCCGATATCATGCGTAACCATTACTAAGGTGATTCGCAGATCTTTGTTCAGTTTTTCGAGCATCTGGTAGAAGTTATGGACATTTTTTGCATCCACACCTACTGTCGGCTCATCCAATATAAGCAGCTCCGGGTCACTTACCAGGGCTCTAGCGATAAAGATGCGCTGCTGCTGACCGCCAGAAAGATCGCCGATATTTCTATGGGCAAATTCCTCCATCCCTACGGCTTTGATCGCATCCAACACTTTCCGACTATGCTCCTTATTGAAGAAACGAAGCAAACCGACTTTTGAAACAAGACCTGTAGATACAACTTCAAAGACGGTCGCTGGAAAACCTGAATTAAAGCTATTAGCCTTTTGTGAAACAAACCCTATTTTATTCCATTCTCTAAATTTCCGTATGTCCTTTCCAAAAAGCTGAATGTATCCTTGCTGAGGTTTCAATAAGCCAAGGATACATTTGAGCAGCGTAGATTTTCCGGAACCATTCGGACCCACCAACCCAAGGAATGCTCCTTTAGGTATCGTCAGGTGGATATCCTCCAACACATTCTGCTGTTCATATTTAAAGGAAAGTCCTTTTATTTCTAACACATTTTCGATAGGTTTCATCTATTTCACACCTTAAAAGATAAGAATGATTACGATTTTTCAACAATAGTTTAGTATACAGGAGACAAGTAGAAAAGTAAATCATTTAAGTTGGATACTTTTATTATCCTCCTCCCTTTTCAAAGCTAAACAAAAAAGCCTGTAAATCAGGCTTTTTTATGCAGAGGCAGACGATAGCAAAAAGTGGACCCTTCTCCAAGCTTACTATCGATGAAGAGTTCCCCATCATGATCTTCAATTATTTTTTTGCAAAGCGGAATTCCAAGACCATTCCCTTTTTCCTTGGTTGTAAAAAATGGCTTCCCAATCAGGTCGAGTACATCCTCAGTCATGCCTTTCCCGTTATCCATAACGGTGATTTCATAAAACATATCCGATTTTTTAGCACGCAATAGGAAGAACTTACTCTTTTGGTTCTCCGGATACGCTTCAATTGCATTTCTAAGAAAATTGAGCATAACCTGCTTGATCATCGCTTCATTCACTACTACCTGGTCTTCCACTTCCTCTATTTCAAAATCAAAATCGATATTATGCAGCAAACACTCTGATTGAAAAATGTAAACAAGTGAACGGAAAATCTGTTGTGGCTGAATCGGCTGCTTTTTTACTTTTTTACGGGAAACCGACAGGAAATCTTCAATAATGGAGTTCATTCGATTGATTTCGGCCATGATGGTATCATAGTATTTGCTCCAATTATTCGTAATCTGTGATAACTGAATAAACCCTTTTATTACGGAAAGTGGGTTTCTCAATTCATGTGCCATCCCAGCGGAAATCTGTGAAACTGACTCCATCTGCTGCTTATAAATCAGTAGATTTTCGAATTTCTGCTGGTATGAACGGTCATGGATAATAAAAAACACTTTCTCCGTCTGTTCAAAGTAGAGACCTTGTATCTGAAAAAGCATTTCATCGTCATAACAGATCCGTTCCTTAAAGATCTTATTGAGATAAACTTCTTCGTGGATTTCCATTAGTTTCTGCTTCAAAAAGCTTGGAGTATGTATGCTGGAGAAATCGGCATTGCGGTATGTATCCTCTTCCACATCAAGCTCCAGAACGGTCAGACACCGCTTGTTGATATATTCAATGGTAGCTTGTTTGGTTAGGACCAAGATGGCTACATCCAGGGAGTTTGTAGTGAATTCATTCAATTTAAGGGATTGCTCGATGGTGCCATAATGCAATGGGAGGATACTCATCACATCATTGTTTTCAATTACATTCCCAGACAAATAAATGCGGTTCTCCGCAAACTTTCCGTTGTACACCACTTCTATGTATTTCCCATCTATTCGGTGAAAAAGAATCTTTTTTCGCATTTCCCCATTAGCCATCACCAGTTCTTGAATGTATGTAAAGACTTTATCCCTGTAGCTGGTGGGAAAAGTTAAGAAAAACGATCTATCCTCATCCAACAGCGAGAAAAAAGAGGCAGCATGTTCATTCCACTCCTCAATCGAACCGTTTACATTCAATATCAAGCGCAAATCAGAGCTTAATGTTCGGAAAATATCTTGTTCCTTCTGATCTATGATAAAAGACAAGGCGACTCCCCCTTGTTACCTTTGAATATCTTAAAAAAAGAAATATTGTTTATCTTTTTTTAATTATACAATAATTTCCTAACTATTGTCATATTATTTCGTAAAGGTAGCACTTTTGTTTATTTTCCATAGGCTATCAAGGGAGGGATTCTATGAATATTTACCAGCAGATTGTAAACAAGAAGCTTCACACCATTTCACCTGAAGAACTGATGAACTACAGCGCTCAGAACAATATTTCATTGACTTCAGATCAGGCAAAGAAGGTTTCCGCTCTATTACAATCAAAAAAAGTGAATGTCTTCAACACATCGGAACGTATCCAGCTGATGAAGGAAGTTGCAAAGATCACCGGCCATGAGACAGCAAAAAAAGTGAACCAATTGTTTATGGAGTTTACTAAATAGCAAAAAGGAGCAGGGGGTATGAATCCCCTGCTCCTTTTCAATTAGTCATTTAATATTTTCGTCAATATATCTTCCTCGAACACTTTGTTTCTCAGCATTGCAATCTCGTGCTTGTAAGGAGGCTTTCTGTCTTTTTTATCTTCTCCGACATAAGGCGTCTCCAATATTTTAGGGATGAAGGAAAGTTGCTCGTGATGCACGATATAATTCAAGGCATCAAACCCGATGTTTCCAAATCCGATATTCTCATGACGGTCCTTCGCTGCCCCACGTACATTTTTACTGTCATTGACATGAAGTACCTTGATGCGATCAAGTCCAACTATATCGTCAAACTGCTTCAGTACACCATCAAAGTCATTCACAATATCATAACCTGCATCATGAACATGGCATGTATCAAAGCAGACGGAAAGTTTTTCGTTGAGATGAACACCATCGATAATAGCTGCAATTTCTTCAAAGGTTCTTCCGCACTCCGAACCTTTTCCTGCCATCGTTTCCAGTGCTATTTGCACATTTTGTTCTTTTGTAAGAGCTTCATTGAGACCTCTTATTATCTGGGAAATACCAATTTCTGCTCCCGCTCCCACGTGAGCCCCTGGATGAAGCACAATCTGCTTCGCTCCGATCGCTTCTGTTCTTCTGATTTCTTCGGCTAAGAAGTTCACTCCAAGCTCGAATGTTTCCGGCTTTTCGGAATTTCCAATATTGATGATATACGGGGCATGGACAATAATGTCCTTGATCCCATTGTCCTTCATATGCTGAAGACCCGCTTCAATATTAAGATCTTCTATTTTTTTTCTTCTTGTATTCTGAGGAGCACCCGTATAGACCATAAATACATTGGCCCCATAAGAAGCAGCCTCTTCACTTGCAGCAAGCAGCATTTTCTTCCCGCTCATGGAAACATGAGAACCGATTAAAAGATTATTTTCCACTACAACATCACCTCTTTAAAAAATCCATCTTTATTTTACCATAATGTTGTCGGGAAAGGTCAGATTAGAGCTGTAGCCTTATCTTTTCTTTAAACGACGTTGTCTTTTCTTGAATTGCTCCACTTCGTACTTATGTTTCTTTTTATAGCCCGGTTTTACTTTTTCGGACTTTTTAACCGCTGTTTTCGCAGCCACATCTATCTCATTAATCTTCTTTTGACGGTTCTGACGCTTATTACGGGCACCGATCTCTACAAGCTCGCCGCCTTTAAGATCCATCTGTGTAAATGTAATTCCCAGCTTTTCGATTTGAGCCAATGCATTTTCATCCGTCGGTTCATAAAATGTAATTGCTTTTCCGGAATATTCGGCACGGCCAGTACGTCCAACACGGTGTACATAGAAATCCAGATCTGTAGGAATCTCAAAATTAATAACATGACTGACACCATCAATATCGATACCTCTGGCAGCCAGGTCTGTTGCAACCACATATTGGTAGTCCAGTTCAGTGATTTGCTTCATCATTTTCTTACGTTCACGTGGATTCAGGTCACCATGGATTCTTCCTACCTTCAAGCCTTGCTCAAGGAGAGAATCCGCCACTTCATCGGCTTTTTTCTTAGTATTCGTAAACACAATTGCCAGGAAAGGATTCATTTGAACAAGTACATCATGCAAAAGAGTCATTTTGTTTTTTGATTTAACCGGAATAAGCATGTGATTAATTTTCGTTGCAGTAACTTGCTTCGGTGCTACATGTGTATATTTTGGATTTTCCATATACTTGCGCAAGAACGGCTTTAACTTTTCAGGAATCGTTGCAGAAAATACAAGAATCTGAAGGTCTTTTGGCATGGCAGAAGCGATTTTATCGATATCTTCAATAAAGCCCATTTCAAGCATCAAATCCGCTTCATCCACGACGATTGTTTTAGCTGTATAAACCTGTAGTGCTTTTTCACTCATCAGATCTTTGATTCGACCTGGAGTCCCCACTACAATTTGAGGTTGCTGCTTCAAGCGGTCTATCGTACGCTGTTTGTCTGTTCCGCCAATATAGCAGCGAGCTGTAATCTCTTCGTCCGGTGCACAAAACTTTGTCATTTTTAAAACTTCCTGGTAGATCTGGTTTGCTAATTCCCTTGTAGGTGCGGTGATGACAGCTTGCACCTCTTGTACGGATGGGTCAATTTTGCTTAAGATTGGAATCAAATAAGCATGCGTTTTACCCGTACCTGTTTGTGATTGGCCGATTGCGCTTTCTCCATTCAATAAGGATGGAATCATTCTTTCTTGTACTTCAGTCGGTTTTTGAAAACGAAGTTCTTTCACCGCTTCCAATATAAAAGGTTTCACTTTGAATTTCTCAAATTGTGTATTCATCTATCTTCCTCCAGCATTTCTAATTTAAAATCATGATTATCTATGTTAATGTTCCATAATTTTCGAAGAGATCAATTTTTAAGTTTGTCCCATTTTTTTACCCAAACTACTATTATAAATGACTTTCTCCGTTTTGGCTACATTACGGTTGTGCCCATTCTTATGGGACGATAAACATTTCAAGTACTAACGGCATAAATTATAAAAGAATAAGCATTTGTCTACATGTAAAAGGTTAATGTCTTTCTATTTTCCCCATTAATCACTCTGATGTAACAAACACACAAGAATTTTTAAGAAAGAAAGGAGGATTACCATGTTTTTTGGACCAAACCGACCGATGCCACCCAATAATGCGTCACCTTTTCAATTCGGAGGTGGCATGCAACCCTTTGGGCAGATGCAGCCACCAAATATGTCAAATATGTCTAATCCAATGATGATGAGAAACCCATCTCCTTTTATGGGGGGAATGGGGGGAGCTTCCAGGGGACCATTATTGGGTGGTAACTTCGGAGGATCTGGTTTTGGTGGACTTGGCTTTGGAGGACCTGGTTTTGGTGGAACCGGGTTTGGAGGTGCGAACATTGGCGGTTCCGGTGGCGGAGGGGGCTTGCTAGCCAAGCTTTTGGGCCGAGGAGGAGCAAGGAGCATTGGCGGAATGGGCGGACTAGGTCAACTGGCTAACACTGGCGGAGGCTTAGGTCAGTTGGCAAACAGTGGCGGCGTCCTTCAGCAGCTTGCAAACCCAGGGAATCTGACCGGGATGTTAACGAATGTTCAAAAGGCGCTTAAGATGGCTGAATCCGTAATGCCGATGGTTCAGCAATATGGGCCTCTAGTTCGAAATGTTCCTGCCATGATCAAATTATATAGCGAATTGAAAAATGTCGATGTGTCTGATGACGAAGAAACAGATTCTGTGGAGACAAATGATGAAAGCACAGATTCTGACAGCAAAAAAAGTACGGCAGCCACATCAAAACCTCTTAGAAAGAAAAAGCCAGAAACAGATGCGAAGGAAGTAAAAGAGGCAAAACCTAAAGGGGCACCCGGTCCAAAGCTTTATGTTTAGAACTGCCCTTATCTTCCTTTTGTACTATCCCTCCCATTTATATTATAATAAGAGAATAGTAGCGAGAGAGTGTGTATCGTATATCACTCTCTTTATGCTCTTTTCGGTGTAATAGATAATTTTCATATTATATATTATGAAGTTTATCTCGGTAAAAAATCCAAAAGCCGATTTTTTACGGTCATAAGCAACAGAATTTCATGAAAAGAGCCCTATTGATTTTTAAGGAGGGTAACATAGTATGGAGATTATTAAGATTGCCCCACGTGGCTATTGCTACGGCGTAGTGGATGCTATGGTTATTGCAAGAAATGCAGCTTTAGACAAAACGTTACCACGCCCAATCTACATTCTTGGTATGATTGTTCATAATAAACATGTTACGGATGCATTTGAAGAAGAAGGAATCATAACGCTCGACGGTGCAAACCGAAAAGAGATTCTAGACAAGATTGATCACGGAACCGTGATTTTCACAGCTCACGGAGTGTCACCGGAAGTGAAGAAGCTTGCCAGAGAAAAAGGCCTGAACACCATCGATGCAACATGTCCGGATGTTACCCGTACACATGACCTGATTCGTGCAAAGGAAGCGGAAGGCTATGATGTCATCTACATCGGTAAAAAAGGCCATCCAGAGCCGGAAGGAGCAGTCGGTGTCGCTCCAGACATTGTCCATCTTGTAGAAAACGAAACCGATGTGGCAGGACTCGACATTCAAAACGAAAAGATTATCGTAACGAACCAGACGACAATGAGCCAATGGGACGTTGCTGACATCATGATAAAGGTGCAGGAGAAATATCCGCACGTGGAACAGCACAAAGAGATCTGCCTGGCTACCCAAGTTAGACAGGAAGCTGTTGCCGAGCAGGCTGGAGAAGCGGACGTAACGATAGTGGTCGGTGATCCAAAAAGCAACAACTCCAATCGCCTTGCGCAGGTTTCACATGAGATCGCAGGCACTCCTGCATACCGTATTTCGGACATCAGCGAATTGAAGGTCGAGTGGCTGATGGATGCGAAAAAAGTTGCTGTGACTGCTGGAGCGTCCACTCCAACGCCTATCACAAAAGAAGTCATCACGTTTATCGAAAACTTCGATCCGACGAACGAAGCAACATGGAATACGACCAAAAATGTTCCTTTGCAGAAGATATTGCCTAAGGTTAAGAAGGCGAAGATGCTTTAATACTATATTGCTGCCGGGATTGGTTCCGGTAGCTTTTTTATTTGATGCTTTTGAAGATGAACATAACCGAGTGACGGTATCATTCCTGCCTTTTGATTCCTCCACTCCTCCTTTTTCCACCGAGTGACACCATCATTCCTCCACCACCCACACACCATAAAAAAGCAGCCCGACACCAAATGTGCCAGACCGCCGATAACACCAATCACATAAACGTAAAAGGATCTGTATTCGATTCCGAAACCACTACTTCTAGCTCCCACTTACAATCAGAAGCGGCTGCTGCAAGCTTATCTGCTGTCCCATTTTTCATTATCTTTTCTGCGTAGTGACCGGGATCTACTACATTCAAGCCGATTGCCATCGCATCATGGGCAGTATGAAAATAAAGATCTCCCGTTACATATACATCAGCTCCTGCAAACTTGGCATGGTTGATGTACTTGTTCCCGTCTCCACCCACTACAGCGACCTTCTTTACCATATCGTCCAAACCGCCCACAACACGGACATTCTTCACATCAAGCGTCCGCTTCACATGCTCGGCAAATTCAGTCAGAGTCATCGGCTCAGCAAGCTTTCCTACTCTGCCTAAGCCAAGTGTTTCTCCTTCGTTTTTCAGAGCAAAGATATCGTAGGCGACCTCTTCGTATGGATGCGCCTTTGTCATCGCACTCAACACTTTTTTCTCCACGGATACAGGATAGATGGTTTCCACTTTCACTTCCTCGACCTTTTCAAGCGCTCCCTGCTTTCCGATAAAAGGATCTGTTCCTTCCATTGGGAGGAAACGACCTTCCCCTACCGAACTGAAGGTACAGTGGCTGTAATTGCCGATATAACCAGCTCCGGCTTCCCCCAACGCTGAACGCAAATCTTCTGCGTGAGAAACCGGAACAAAAACACTCATCTTTCGCAGCTCCTCCGTCATGGTAGGTACAAGTACCTTTGTATCGACCAACCCAAGCGCTTCTGCGAGCATATCATTCACCCCACCGACTGCAATATCCAGATTCGTGTGGGACACGTATACACTAATATCATGCTTGATACATTTGGTCACAATCCGTCCTGCTGCATTGCCATCCGTTACATGTGGCAACGCACGGAAAATTGGCGGATGGTGCGCGATGATTAGATCTACTTCTTTCGCAACCGCTTCATCGACTACGTTGTCCAAAACATCTAAGGTAATCATCACCTTTTTCACAGGCTTATTTAATGTTCCGATTTGCAAGCCGATCTTATCGCCCTCCATCGCATAGCGCTTTGGTGAAAATTGCTCAAACCATTGTATGATTTCATGGCCGTTAGCTGTTTTCAATGCCAAGTTCCTCCTCTACCAGCTTGATTTTCGCGTTCAATTCGGCTTTCTTCTTTTCGTTCGCATCTGTAACAGGAGCTTCTTCAAGCTGACTGACGATTTTCATCCAGTGCTCTCTTTCATTCGTCCACTTTTGAACAAATATTTCATTCTTCTCATTGCACAGAAATGGACCCATCAACAGTCCTGCTTCTTTATTATTCAAGTATGGCTTCCCGCTATCGCCACGGTCCGCTACGAGTATTTCATAGATCCGTCCTTCATCATCCAGGATTTTTTCCGCAGTAAGCTCCCAGCCATTGAATAACAGCCATTCTCTTACCTTCTTTGCGCCGATATTCGGCTGAAGGATCAACCTTTGAACACCTGCAAGCTTTTCCTTCCCCTTCTCGAGAATGGTCTGGATAAGCGTTCCCCCCATACCTGCAATCGTAATGCATGTCACTTCATTCGGGGAGATGACCTCAAGTCCATCCCCTTTTCGCACATCAATTACATGGGAAAGGTCCGTTCTTCTTACCTGATCCAATGCAGATTGATAAGGACCTTCCACCACTTCCCCAGCAACCGCCCGTTCAATCATCCCTTGCAGATAGGCATAGCACGGGAGGTAGGCATGGTCGGAGCCGATGTCTGCCAATATGCTGTTTTTCGGAATATAGGAAGTGACCGCCTCCAGCCGCTTCGATAGTTTTAATTCATTCATCAAAGATCACCACAATTATTATGTATTTTGTTACGGATACGCTAAGTATAAAAAAAAATCCTTCACAAATGCAAAGGACCTTTTATATGAAAACATGTTGTAAAGAATGAGGGATTAATGGCCTCCGCCGTCTTCTTTCGCTTCGCCTTCAGCGCCTTCTTTACCGTAGTTTGCCAACCATTCGGATAAGACTTCAGCTTCTTGTGCGTTAGCTTGGTTAGGCGGCATCGCACCTTGACCATTAATGATAATATTCTTGATTTCTTCTTGATCTAATCTTTCGCCTACATCAACAAGAGCTGGTGCACCTGCTCCCCCTGCAAGGTCATTACCATGACAGCCAATACAAGATTTTGATGCATAGATCTCTTCAGCAGACATATCCGCTGTCGCACCATCTTCACCGCTCGCAATTTTCTCGGCTTGATCTAAACCAATAAAAGAGAATAAGAACATCAATCCCAGTCCTAAAACTGCAATAAATGCAAAAGGAATAAGTGGATTACGATTCATAATTTTCAAACCTCCTTATGTACATGTACGAATGTCGAAACTTATACAAGCACTATCTATTTTACTTTATATTTTACTATAGGAAAAGACCAAAATGCCAACTTCTGCTTTAAATTCACAGTTTAGACAAAAACCTTCATCAGGGATGAAGCAAAAACCTTCATCCAGGATGAAGGTTTCAGACTGTTGGCAACATATTTAGTTTTCTCTAAAGCCACTTCTATATTCTATCTTTTAAAAGTTTTTCACAAAAATATTTAGCAGCCTAAATGCCTGGCAATAACCATTCTTTGAACTTCCGAGGTTCCTTCGCCAATTTCCAGGAGCTTGCCGTCCCTCATGAACCTCTCGACATGATATTCTTTCATATAGCCATATCCGCCGTGCAGCTGGACAGCCTGGTCTGCAATTTCCATACAGACCTCGGACGCGTAAAGCTTACACATGGAAGCTTCTTTGGAAAAAGGTCTTCCCTGATCTTTCAGCCATGCCGCTTTATAAACCATCGTTCTTGCAAGCTCAAGCTTCATTGCCATATCGGCAAGCTTGAATTGGTTCACCTGGAAGCTTGATATAGATCTGCCGAACTGTTTCCGTTCTTTTGAATAAGCGAGCGCTCGCTCAAAAGCGGCCTGAGCTATCCCTAAAGCCATTGCACCAATTCCGATGCGTCCACCATCCAGCGTGATCAGGAACTGTCTGAAGCCCTCTCCACGCTTTCCAAGAAGGTTCTCTTGCGGTACACGTACATCTTCAAGTACCAATTCAGTCGTATTGGAAGCGTTCAGCCCCATTTTTTCATAGTTATCAATAACCTGGAAGCCTGGTGCATCCGTTGGGACAATCACAGCAGATATTTCTTTTTCATTACCATTTCTGCCTGTAATGGCAGTAAGCGCCAAATGCTTTGCATAGGATGCATTGGTAATGAAGCATTTATTTCCATTGATGATATAGTCATTTCCATCTTCCACTGCAGTCGTCTGGGTTCCTCCGGCATCAGAGCCTGCGTTTGGTTCTGTCAATCCGAATGCTCCCAAGGACTCACCTGTACAGATAGGAACAAGGTATTGGCGTTTCTGTTCTTCCGTCCCAAAGAGGTTGATTGGTGCCCCGCCTAGTGAAACGTGTGCGGAATAGGTGATCCCAGTAGAGCCGCATGCACGGCTGAGTTCCTCTACCACAATGGCAAAACTTACTGTATCAGCCCCAGCACCCTCGTATTCTTCCGGAAAAGGCAGACCCATCATTCCCAGATCGGACAGTTGGCGAAAAACTTCAACCGGAAATTTTTTGTCACGATCCCTTTGAAGTGCCCCAGGTGCCACCACTTCATCAGAAAACTCTCTAATCGTTTTTCTTATCATTGCTTGTTCAGATGTTAAATCGAAATTCATCATTTTCCCCCCTTGATGTTTAGCAAAAAACCTTTTCCCGTGAAAAACTGGTAATCAAAAGGAAAAGTAATTTCCATCTACACTTTACATATTGAATACGCTTTCAAATGTATTATAATAGAAAGGAGGGAATATTCTCAACTTTTTAAAATAACAAAATTATATGTAAATTACTTTAATATAATAACTGCCGAGATTAAAAGACCAGTGATAATGGCAGCTACATTCAGATAGTACCATTTCTTGAGGAATCCGATCACAAACCACCCAACAGCCTGAGCACCTACTGTAACTAGCATCTTGGTGGAATGGTAGCCGGTCGTTTCCACCAATTTCAAGGATAGGAGAAGCACAAGCAGAGCGGTTGTAATTATTGGTATATGTATAAAGAAATGTTCTTTCCGAAAAACATAATAGCCTAATACCGAAAGCAGAATAAAAAATTTTATCGGGAGCATTTGCAAATCAATTGACAATTCAGTAAAATAAATGACAAGAAATGTTATTGGAACGAACAATGGAATAAGGAATGCAAGAAATAAATGAAAAAGATTCTTTTTTGGAACTTTTGCTTGTTTATTGCTCCCCTCTCCCTCGGTATATAGCGCTAGTAGATAGTCACAATAGTGTTCCGGAAGCAAGCGGCTTTCCTTCCAATAATGTATCTCTTGAATGATAGTATCTTTTCTTTGTCTATTCAAAGTAAATAACACTCCTCTTGCAGGTGTAGATAACTGAAAATTGAAAATAAAAATAATAAAAAAAAGAAATAGTTCACCTTATAAATAAAAGCGAACTATTTCGGAGTTTAGATTCTATTCGAGGAAATCCTTTAAGCGTTTGCTGCGGCTTGGGTGTCTCAGTTTTCTAAGTGCTTTCGCTTCAATTTGTCGGATACGCTCTCTTGTCACACCGAATACTTTACCAACTTCTTCGAGTGTGCGTGTACGTCCGTCATCTAAACCGAAGCGGAGTCTTAGCACATTCTCTTCACGGTCTGTCAATGTATCCAGTACATCCTCAAGCTGTTCTTTCAGCAACTCATAGGCAGCATGATCAGATGGGGATGTAGCATCCTGGTCTTCGATGAAATCACCAAGATGTGAGTCATCCTCTTCACCAATTGGCGTTTCCAAGGAAACTGGTTCTTGTGCAATTTTCAGGATTTCACGTACTTTATCCGGTGTAAGGTCCATATCTTCTGCAATTTCTTCCGGACTTGGTTCACGTCCAAGATCCTGAAGAAGCTGTCTTTGAACACGAATCAACTTGTTGATCGTTTCCACCATGTGTACCGGGATACGGATGGTTCTCGCCTGGTCTGCAATGGCACGGGTGATTGCTTGACGAATCCACCAAGTGGCATATGTAGAAAACTTGAACCCTTTTCTGTAATCAAATTTTTCTACCGCTTTAATCAGACCCATGTTACCTTCCTGGATCAAGTCAAGAAACAGCATTCCGCGTCCTACATAACGCTTTGCAATACTTACAACAAGACGCAGGTTCGCTTCAGCCAGACGACGTTTTGCTTCTTCGTCTCCTTCTTCGATGCGGTTTGCCAGGCTGATCTCTTCTTCAGCAGACAACAGGTCCACACGTCCGATTTCTTTTAAGTACATACGGACAGGATCATTGATTTTCACACCGGGTGGTACAGTCAGGTCATTAAGGTCGAATTCCTCTTCCTTTGCAAGCTGTTGAGTGTTTGGGTCATCATCTGATTCCGCTTCCCCGATTATTTCGACACCCTGCTCTCCGAGGAACTCGTAGTACTCATCCATCTGGTCGGACTCCATCTCGAAGCCGGACATTTTTTCTGCTATCTCTTCATACGTCAGGACTCCACGTTTCTTCCCAACTTCTGTTAGTTGCTCTTTTACTTGATCGATGGTCAATTCTGTTTCCATCTCTTTTGATTGCGCTGATTTTTCAGCCATCAACAGTCCCCTCCTTCCAACATTGAACGCGATAAAGAGGCATATTTATTGTTTTAACTCTTTTTTCAATTGGATAATTTCCATCGCGATTTGTGCAGCACGCAAAAAGTCGTTTTTAACTTCTGCCTGTTTCTTTTCTTGTTCTTTTTCCTTTATTGTTAACAACTTTGGATAATTAAACACCTGTTTCATGTAATCCCGAAGAACTGCCTCACTTAATTCTTCCTCAAGTGTCAGCATTCCGAGTTCGGAGATTTTTTTCTTCAGTTCCACCTCAGGGATGCGCTCCATCAATACGCTTATATTCGGTTCATATCCTTCCTCATAAAAGGCATAAAGATAAGCCGCTATCGCCCGATGCTCCTCCATGATGAAGGCTCCTTCGATGGATGCTTGCACTTTGTCGGAGACCGCTCTATTTTTCAGCATATGTGCCAAAAGAAAGCGTTCTGCGTTTTCGTAGGCAGGTTTTAACGTTTTGGAAAAGAGCTTTGGCTGGTTAGATATAGTAATTCTATTCTGCTCCCGATAATCCTTTTTTTGGTTAAGAGATTTATACACTTGAAACTGCTGTTGCTTCAGCGCATCAAGGGAGATGGAAAATTCATCTGCCAGCTGGCGTAGATAATGATCCCGCTCTACCGCTTTTGTAAGCATACTGATTTCCTTCAGAACATCTTCTATATACCTGATCTTTTCTCCTTCGTCTTTTAAGTTTCTGCCTCGGCGAAGGTATTGCAACTTAAATGCCATAAACGTTAAACTTGCCCCTATTACATCCTGCTTGAATGACTCTGGCCCTTTTTTGCGGATATAGTCATCAGGGTCTAGTTTATCTGGCATCAAGGCGACTCGCACATAACAGCCCTGCTCAATCAGAATCTTAGCCGCACGATATGCAGCCTCAATCCCTGCATTGTCACCGTCATAGCAGATGATGACACTTTCGACATGACGGCGGATGATCCTTGCCTGATCCTCTGTCAGGGAAGTCCCCATCGTTGCAATGGAATGATGCAATCCTGCACGATCGGCAGCAATGACATCTGCGAAACCCTCAAAGAGTATCACTTGCTCCTGTTTCCGTATGTGTGGTCTTGCCAGATGGAAGTTGTACAGGATTTTGCTCTTATTGAAGAGTGCCGTTTCAGGAGAGTTCAAGTATTTAGGCTCCCCTTTACCCAACACACGTCCGGAAAAAGCAATCACGTTTCCTTTATGATCATGTATCGGAAACATGATCCGGTCCCGGAAACGGTCAAAATATTCGGCAGTGTGCTCTTTTTCAATAAGAAGACCCGCTTTTTCCAAAAGCTTTTGATTGTATCCTCTTTTGGTCAAAAACTTCAGGGCGAAATCCCAGCTGTTCAGCGCATATCCAATACCGAACTTTTTCATCATTTCATCGGTAAATTCTCTTCCGCTTAAATAGTCGTAGGCTTCCTGACCCTCTTTTGTATTTAAAAGTAAATGATGGTAAAATTTCTGTAAGAGCAAATGTGCATCCATCATCCATTTTGTTTCTTTTGACTGACCTGAATTTCCGGACAGTTCATTTTCCGGGACTTCCATTTCAATATTCGAGGATTTGGCAAGCTTTTGGGCCGCCTCTACAAAACTGACGCCTTCTATATCCATGATAAAGTTAAAGGCATTACCTCCAGCTCCGCAGCCAAAGCAATGAAATATCTGTTTATCCGGGGAAACGGAAAAGGAAGGTGTGCTTTCTCCATGAAATGGGCACAGTCCAAAATAGTTTCGACCTTGTTTCTTTAATTGTACATATTCACCAACTACATCGACTATGTCGGATGATTGTCTTATTTGATCAATGGTCTGTTCAGGAATTCTATAGTTCATAACAACACTCCGTGACTAACTATTCGCTTTCTATTCCCGAATTCCTGCAATATTCGACAAAGTTTTTTTGAATGAATGCACAAAGTTTTCCCGGTTCTGCTGAGAAAACGCTTTAGGCCCTTTTGAATAGTTTCCTTTTCTTCGTTCTTTTGCCGATAAAAATCTCATGTGAAGCATCATGTCCATTTCGCTCTCTTCGTATTGTTTTCCACGAGGAGATAGAACATAAACGTTCCGCGACACCAACATACTGGCCAGCCCTTGATCCTGGGTTACCACCACATCATTTTTTCTTGCATGGTTGAGTATGTAAAGATCCGCAGATTCCTTTTCATCATCCACATATACCCATGTACCTTTTATTTCGTTTTTGACTACGTGGGAGTAGGATGCTACAAAGTATACGTCCAATTGATATGTATGACCGATACTGCTGATCTCTTCTTTAACAGGACACGCATCTGCGTCTACCAAAATAATAGGTTGTCGATTATTTTGCATGTTAAATGGTTTCTACATCCCTTCCCAAAAACCTTCTTTTTTCGCTAGTTTTTTTATGGTTGTCGAACGAAACTGTCTCCTCGCTATTGACTTATAGCTAGTTTTAGTTTATTCGATTAACTGGAACTCTAAACCCTATACGGGAATTTTTTTATCACAATTTTTTATTATAATATAAACCTTTTGAATTGACCACTAAAATACATGCGGAAAATTATGTTTTCCCCCCAAGAAAAAGAGCACTTGTAATAAGCGCTCCTTGTTCATATAGTAATTTTTTGGTTGACGTTAAACACCGCTGTTGATTTCCGCAAAAGGCTTCGCTTTCCGCGGAGCGCTGGTGGAGCCTCCTCGGCTGCGCCTGTGGGGTCTCCACTCTAGCGCTATCTCCCGCAGGAGTCTTCGCCTTTTGCTCCAATCAACAGCTGTAGACAGGATAAAAACAACAATCCGTTCTACTTAATTATTTCAACCGGTTGTTATAGATATTTGAGATGAGGTTGGCTGTTTCTTCTACTGCTTTGTTGGTGACGTCGATTACTTCACAACCTATTTTATTAACGACTGTTTCAAAAAATGCCAGCTCTTCTTTAATTCTTTCGAGGTTGGCGTAGGCAGCTTTATCGTTTAATCCCAGTGCTTTTAGACGTTCTTTTCTGATGTCATTTAGCTTTTCAGGACTGATTTTCAGGCCGAAGCATTTTTCCGGCGAAACCTTGTATAGCTCTTCAGGCGGGTCGACTTCAGGGACGATGGGTACGTTCGCTACTTTCAGGCGTTTGTGCGCCAGGTATTGGGATAGAGGGGTCTTGGAGGTTCTGGAAACTCCAACCAATACGATGTCAGCTTTGATGATCCCTCTTGGATCACGGCCGTCATCATACTTTACCGCAAACTCCACCGCTTCAATTTTTTTGAAATAATCATCATCCAGCTGTCTCACCAGTCCTGGCTGATATTTCGGCTTTACCTTATATTCCTGTTCCATCAGGTCGACCAAGGGTCCGATAATATCATATACGGGAACCCCTTCCTTCCGGGCAAGGGAAATCAGATGTTTTCTCATTTCAGGGACGACAAGAGTGAACGCGATAAGTCCATGATTTATTTTTGCAATGGAAATCACTTCTGTGATGGTTGCGATATCCTCTACATAAGGTATTCTCTTCAAATGGAAATTCGCTCCATTAAATTGGCTGATTGCCGCCTTCACTGCCAGTTCTGCCGTTTCTCCGACTGAATCTGAAAGAATGTATACCGTTCTCTTTTCCATGATTCTCCTCCAATCTAGATTATTTCGTTTTGCCCAAGAGCAACAAGAACCTTGGTAATATTTGTTTTCGTAATTCTTCCGACCACTTCATAGCCTTTGTCTGTTTGCTTTACGACTGGAAGAGCATCAATCTGCTTTTCGATTAATTTCTGTGCAACATCGATAATCAGATCCTCTTTAAAACAATAGGTGACATTCGGCATTCTTGTCATGATGATATTAACCGGGATGGAGGTCAGCTCCTGTTTCCCGATGCTTGCACGCAACAGGTCTTTCCTGGAGAGCACTCCCACAATAATAGAAAATTTATCCACCACAAAAAGTGTTCCGACATCCTCTAAAAACATCGTGCAGATTGCGTCATAAACAGAGACGCTCTCATGAACCACGACGGGAATCGAGGAATGGTCATGAACCTGGATTTTGTTGATTTTATCAGATAGAAGTTGGGATCCTGTCTTTCCTGTATAGAAATAGCCCACTCTTGGCCTTGCATCCAGATAGCCTGCCATGGTCAGAATGGCCAGGTCGGGACGCAGTGTTGCTCTCGTTAGGTTAAGTTGATCTGCAATAGCTTCTCCGGTGATAGGTCCTTGTTCTTTTACAATCTGTAAAATATGTTCTTGCCGTTTATTCAGTTCTATTGTCATTCACCACCTATCAAATCTATTTGCACGGAATGTGACATACTTTATATGTAAATATTATATACTAATTATACTGAAATACGACGGAAATGGAAAGAGGCTGACTAAATATAGTTTGCTATTATTAGTCAGCCTCTTTCTTCAATTTTCTTATTTTATCACAGGATGTTTCGTTTGTCTCAAGATATTACTTCACAATAATGACGTTTATATTTCCAAAAATAGAAATCAATCGAGACAGACTTGCCATTAATGCAAGACGGTTGCTGCGGATTTCTTCCTTGTCTGTCATTACCATGATATTGTGGAAGAAAGCGTCAATCGCCGGTTTCAAGGAAGCGAGCTCCTTCCAAACCTTCTTATAGTCCTGGGACTCTGAAGCCTGAAGTACCTTTGCTTCTTTTTCTTTGAACAAGGAGTAAAGTTGTTGTTCCTCCACGTCGATGAGAAGTTCTTCTTTTACCTCGTCATTATTAGTAGCCTTTTTGGCGATATTTCTTACGCGGCTCAAGGATTCCATCGTTTCCTTGAAATTCGCATCCGCTTTTGAAGAGTCCAGAACTTCCGCTTTTTTCACGCTTGCACTCATATCATGAAGAGGCAGTTCCAGTATGGCATCCACGATATCATAGCGGATTCCGCGTTCTGAAAGGTTATTCTTTAAGCGCATTTTGAAAAATTGAATCACTTCGGCAGCAATTTCTTCTTTTGTACGCTTTCCGATATTCTGTTCCTCATAATAGGCGACAAATTTAGTGATCAGTTCTTCAACGGAAATCGGCCATTTTTTATTGATCAGCGTCTGGATGATCCCAGATGCTTGGCGTCTTAATGCATATGGGTCCTGCGATCCTGTTGGAATGACACCGATAGCAAAGAAGCCGACTATTGTGTCCAACTTTTCCGCGATGCTTAGAATTGCTCCAACATCGGAAGACGCAGTATCATCATCGGCAGATCGTGGCATATAATGCTCATTTATTGCGCGAGCGACTACCGGGTTTTCCCCTTTCATTGTCGCATATTTCTCACCCATGATCCCTTGCAGTTCCGGGAACTCATACACCATGTGTGAAACCAGATCAAATTTGTAGATGGAGGCTGCGCGGCTTACATTCTTCACAGTCTCTTCATCGACTTGAAGGAGATCCGCTAATTGTAGAGCAAATTTGTGCACTCTTTTTACTTTTTCTCCAGTTGTTCCTATTTCTTCATGGAAAACGATTTTATCTAGTCTTCTTACCGCGTCTTCAATGACTAGCTTTTCGTCTTCCTTTGAAAAGAATGCTGCATCTGAAAGTCTGGCACGAAGCACCTTTTCATTTCCCCTTGCTACAATATCCAGATTTTCGTGGTTCCCGTTTCGGACTGTCACAAAATAAGGAAGTAGCTTTCCGTCTTTGCTTTTCACCGGGAAGTAGCGCTGATGCTCTTTCATGGATGTAATCAACACTTCCTCCGGCAATGAAAGATATTCAGATTCGAATGTACCGAATAGTGCTGTCGGATATTCAACCAGGTTGTTTACTTCTTCAAGCAGGTCCTCATCCACGGGGATTTCCCAGCCATTTTCCTCTCCAATGATGGACAGTTGCTGTCTGATCGCTTCTTTTCGCTCAAAAGCATTTACAATGACGTAATTGGACAGAAGGGCATCCACATAGCTCGCCGCTTCCTTCAATTCCACTTGCGCACCTAGGAAACGGTGACCGGTTGACACTCTTCCGGACTCCACATTGGTGATTTGCATCGGAATGATCTCGTCACCGAATAAGGCAACCAGCCACTTGATTGGACGAACGTAGCGCAGCTCTTCACTGCCCCAACGCATGTTTTTCGGGAAATGCAGGCCTGTCAGAACAGGAACGATCGTTTCAAGGATCTCTCTTGTTTCCTTCCCTACTACATGCTTTTGAACGTGCGCATATTCCACGCCGTTGATTTCTTTGAAGTAGATATCCTCAACAGTCAGACCTTGCCCTCTTGTAAAACCTTGCGCAGCTTTGGACCATTCCCCGTTCTCATTCAGGGCTACCTTTCTTGCCGGTCCTTTCGCTTCAACCGTTACATCCTCTTGCTTTTCCACTAGGTCTTCTACAAGTAGGGACAAACGACGCGGCGTAGAATAAACATGCACATAACCGAATTCCAGTTGATTACCCGCCAACCATTCCTTCACTTTCGCTTCCAACTGGTTTATGGAGTCTGTCACAAAGCGTGCAGGCATTTCTTCTAGTCCGATTTCAATTAAAAAATCCCGTTTACTCATTGGTATTCTCCTCCTTATTCAAAATTGGAAAACCAAGTTTCTCTCTTTCATCATAGAATGTTTTCGCCACTTTTCTTGCGAGGTTCCGGACACGGCCAATATATCCAGTACGCTCCGTTACAGAGATTGCGCCTCTGGCATCCAACTGGTTAAAGGTGTGGGAGCATTTCAGGACATAGTCATAGGCCGGGTGCACGAGTCCATGGTCCATTTGACGATGCGCTTCCTTTTCATAGATGTCAAAAAGATTGAACAGCATGTCAGGGTCTGACGTTTCAAAGGTATATTTGGAATGCTCGTATTCCGGTTGAAGGAAGATGTCACGGACCGTAAATCCTTCTGTCCACTCCAGATCAAATACATTTTCCTTATCTTGAATATACGAAGCCAAACGCTCGATACCATATGTGATTTCTACAGATACCGGCTTACATTCCAGGCCGCCTACCTGTTGGAAGTACGTGAATTGAGTGATTTCCATTCCATCCAGCCAAACCTCCCAGCCCAGTCCGGCTGCGCCGAGGGTTGGAGCCTCCCAGTTATCTTCCACGAAACGGATATCGTGTTTTAACGGGTCGATCCCTAGCTTTTTAAGGGAGTCCAGATAAAGCTCCTGGATATTATCAGGTGAGGGCTTCATGATCACCTGGAATTGATGGTGCTGATACAGTCTGTTCGGATTTTCCCCGTATCTACCATCTACCGGTCTACGGGATGGCTCTACATAAGCCACATTCCATGGCTCCGGACCAATACTTCTAAGGAAAGTATAAGGGCTCATCGTTCCGGCACCCTTTTCGACATCATAGGCCTGCATCAAAATACAGCCTTGTTCGGACCAATGATTTTGCAGGGTTAAAATCATATTTTGAATGTTCATCTTCATTTCCCTCCAATTCTATTTTTCAAGTTGACCAAGAGAGGAAAATAGAAAAAACCTCCCATCTCTATGCCAACTTTCATCAGCATAGGGACGAGAGGTTTTCCCGCGGTTCCACCCTATTTGTAAAGGGTCTGCCCTTTACCACTTTATCCGTATTGCTCCAGAACGCCTTCCCCATCTCTCTAATCCCTAGCTTGCACTATCCTAGGTTCGCTTTATTAGAGGGCGATTAGGTACTACTTTCCTTCAACGCAATCATTATGAACGTAATAGGATAATAAATGATTTTTTTCACAAAGTCAATGTATCACCGCAATTATTTTTCAAGATTTACTTTTAACGTCCCAATCTGTTTGAGGAACCGTTTGGATTTTAACATGATCCCTGAATATGCCTCGTAATATTCATCAATGATCAGACGCAGCTCAGCTCTTGTCTCCTCTTTAAGAGACAGATTCCCTATTCGATGCAGATCGTAATAATAAAAGGTTCTCAAAAGCCTTAAAGCTGCTGGTGAGGCCTTGATAAGGTATGGATCCTTATGAAAGCAGCGATGACAAATAAAGCCGCCTTCCTTGATGGAAAAAGCAAAAGTCCCTTCCTTGCTTGCACAGGAGGCACATTTATTCAATTCAGGAGTTATACCGATCACATCAAGCATTTTCATCTGATAAATGAACGTTAATATCTCTGCATCCATTCCATCATTGATATAGTGTAAAGTCAGATAAAGTAGGTCGTATAGATGAGGGTTGCGCTTTCTTTCTTCTGTAACCCGGTCCATCAGTTCCACCACAAATGAGCAATAGGCAGTAAGGAATATATCTTCCCTTATGGCCCGCAACGACTCAATAATATCCCCCTGCTGCAGGCTTCCAAGACCGCTGCCTTGCTGGAATACATAAGTACCATGTGAAAACAGCTGGGAAACTGCCGTCAAGCGGCTGCTCGGTTTATTGGCCCCTCTTGCCATTACACCCACTTTCCCCAATTCCTTCGTATACAAGGTCACAATTTTATTGTTTTCTCCGTAGGCATTTGTTCTGATAACTATCCCTTCACACTTATGTAGCAATTCGTACACCATCCCGCACTGATAATCCTGTCTTTATTAATTGTATAGACCTATATGCAAAAAGGCAATCTACAAGGGGTAGATTGCCTTTATCGGGTAGTCATCATCGTCATGAAATTGGTAAGTCTCGATTCGCCAGCTCTTCTGATTGTTCGGGTATATCGACATTCTCCTTTTCAAGCTCTTTAAAAAGAAGATAGGTATCAATATTACCTGTTTCTTTAAAAACTTTCCAGGTAAAATCCAACATTGTAAACCCCACCCTTTCTGTAGTAAAGACCAGCATACTTATTCCAATTCCTATATGACTATGATGACCGTTCAAGGGCCAAAACATGTTAGATAAATAATGTAAATTCCCTGCAAAGTTAAGTGCTGCGTATATGCTTGCCTTTTATTTTCCATAAGGTTTGAATGAGCAACTGGTTTTAAGATGGCTTTAGATATTAACGGCTCTTGTAACACCGCTGTTGATTTCCGCACTAGGCTGCGCTTTCCGCGGGGCGTTAATGGAGCCTCCTCGGCTTCGCCTGTGGGGTCTCCACTAAACGCCGCTTCCCGCAGGAGTCTTCGCCTATTGCTCCAATCAACAGCTAGGCAAATTGGTTTAAATCACCTTCAAGAAAGGATTTTTAATATTCATCCGCATTAAAGCCGAAGTCTCTTAACTGGGATTGCTTGTTGCGCCAGTCTTTTTGGACTTTTACCCATAGCTCGAGGAATACTTTTGAGCCGAGGAGTGCTTCAATGTCCATTCTTGCTTTTTGTCCCACTTCTTTTAATACCTTACCTTGTTTTCCGATGACGATGCCTTTTTGCGAATCACGTTCCACCACAATCGTTGCCTGAATATCCACGATATCTCCACGTTCGCGCTTTTTCATCGAGTCGATAGCAACAGCTATGGAATGCGGCACTTCTTCTCTCGTGAGATGCAGTACCTTTTCCCGAATAAGTTCTGAAACAATGAATCGTTCAGGATGGTCTGTCACCTGGTCAGCCGGGTAGTATTGTGGTCCCTCAGGCAAGAATTGCTTAATCTGCTCAAGTAATGTTTCTACATTATTTCCTTGAAGTGCAGAAATGGGAATGATCTCTTTGAAATCGAATAGAGATTTGTAAGTTTCCATTAACGGAAGCAGTTCGTCAGGGTGAACCTCGTCGATTTTATTTATGACCAAGTATACTGGAGTACTTGATTCCTTCAGCTTCTCGATAATAAATTCATCGCCTCTACCCAATCCTTCTTTTGCGTTGATCATGAATAAGATGAGATCCACTTCTTTCAGGGTATTCTGCGCCACTTTCATCATGAAATCGCCAAGTTTATGTTTGGGCTTATGGATACCAGGGGTGTCGATGAAGACAATCTGTGCGTCATCCTGTGTATATACACCTTGTATTTTATTACGGGTCGTTTGAGGTTTGTCGCTCATAATGGCAATTTTTTGTCCAATGACCCTGTTTAAAAATGTCGATTTTCCTACATTCGGTCTGCCAATAATGGAAACAAAACCTGACTTGTAGTTTGTATTGGTATTAAGCATTTAAATCCTCCGGTGAAAAAGCTCCTGGCAGCAATTCAGCTACAGTCAATTCCTGCACATCACCGTGAAGGTTGGTTAAGATCACTTTCATTTCAGGTGCACATAATTCAGAGATAACTTGGCGGCAGGCTCCACAAGGGGGCACAGGGCGGCGAGTATCAGCGACAACTGCAATTGCGTCAAACTCCTTCTGACCTTCTGAATACGCTTTAAATAATGCCGTACGTTCTGCACAATTGCACATACTGTATGCCGCATTTTCAATATTGCATCCGCGATAGACGTTTCCGTCTTTTCCTAGTAGGGCTGCACCAACTTTAAATTTAGAGTAAGGTACATAGGCTAATTCTCTTGCTGCTTTTGCTTCTTGGATCAAAGCTTCGATGTTCAATATTGTTCTTCCTTTCTTCTATAAGCTTCAGGGTTCGCGTTACTTTTATTTTACCTTAATTTACGTGGTAAATCACGTTAAAATTAAATAAATATATAAAAAATTTAAAATTTTCAATTTATTTAACAACAGCCCACAAATAAGGTGAAAATAAGAGTATTCCTATTATAACAGAGATAAAAGCAAAAACCAGCGCAGCCGAAGCCGCCACATCCTTTGCAATTTTTGCCAAAGGATGATATTCCTCTGTTACAAGGTCCACCACATTCTCTATTGCGGTATTGAGTATTTCAATGACGAGAATACCTCCAATGACGAGAAAAAGGATGAGCCATTCCACTTTGGATATATTCAAGTATAGGGAGAGCGCTATTACGCAAAAAGCTATACCGAGGTGGATTTTAATATTCCTCTCTGTTCGGAGGACGAACATCAATCCACTCCATGCATAGGTAAAGCTTTTTGCGAAAGAGCTCCTATAACCCTTCTTATTCCGCTCTTTTGAGTCCATAGGCATCAAGAATTTCCTTTTGTTTATCGAACATTTCCTTTTCTTCCGCTTCAGTTTCATGGTCATAGCCCAGAAGATGGAGAAGTCCATGGAGCGCAAGAAAACCAAGCTCCCTTTTCAATGAATGGCCATATTCCTCCGCTTGCTCCATTGCTTTTGGAACCGAAATGATTATATCTCCAAGCATTCTTGGTGCAGCCTCTTCATAGATGATCTCCATTTCCCCTTCTCCCATTTCTTCCATTGCAAAAGAAATGACATCCGTAGCCTGGTCCTTATTGCGATAATCGCGATTTATTTCCTTTATTTTTTCATTAGTCACAAAAGTAACAGAAAGCTCTGCACCTGGAGTTATTTCTTCTTTTTTCGCTGCAAATTGAAGCAGTTGCTCAATATCCGTCCATTGCTCTTCTGATATCTCCGAAGTTTCATCCATCATATCTATTTCCAGCATTATTCATCATCTCCCTTTTTCTTGGTTGCATCCGGATATTCTATTCGAGAATGGAATATCCCCTGGAGGGTTTCACAAAATGATTGTCCAACCGACTCCAGCTCTTTGAAGGTCAAGGAGCAGTCACTATATTGCCCATCCTGTAATCGATCGCTGATAATCGCTTTTACGATGCTCTCGATTTTATCGGGTGTCGGATTGTTCAAGGATCTTACTGCTGCTTCAATGCTGTCAGCAGTTCCGACAATAGCCGCCTCTTTTGTTGTAGCTTTCGGGCCAGGGTAACGGTATTCCTCTTCCCTGATATCCTCATTCTTCTCTTTTGCTTTATGGTAGAAGAATTTCAATAAAGTGGTGCCATGATGCTCGGCTGCAATATCCACAATTTCTTTCGGCATATTATGCTCGCGCAATATTTGGGCTCCATCGGTTGCGTGTGCCACAATGATATTCCTGCTGGTTTGCGGTGGCAGTTTATCATGTGGATTGCTGCGACCCATTTGATTCTCGATAAAATAATGCGGCCTTCTTGTTTTTCCTATGTCATGATAATACGACGCCACCCTTGCCAACAGACCATTTGCCCCCACCGCTTCACATGCTGATTCGGAGAGGTTGGCGACCATGACACTATGGTGATACGTTCCTGGCGTTTCCATCAATATCTTTCTTAACAAGGGGTGATTAGGATTGGACAATTCCAACAGTTTCATGGTTGAAAGCATGCCAAAACCTACTTCAAAAAACGGCAATATCCCTATTGTTAATACAGCCGAAACTACTCCAGATCCAATTGCCATGGTGCTGTGTGTACCTATTTCCAGCCACTGACTGACACCTGAGAGATCCCGGTTTGTCAGCAGCATCATTGCAATGACAGTAATCACATTGATCAGGGACACAAACAGCCCTGTCTGGAGAATCGTCAGACGGCGGTTATGCTGATTAAGGAACAAGACGGAAGCTATAGCTGAAATGATCAGATATGCCCCTACCGTATAATTCATTGCTCCTGGAACTGTATTAAATATGATACTTCCACATATTCCGAAAATAATACCTGAAATGATTGCTATCCTGTCATCTATTAACATCTTTATCAACATGGCACCCATTGCAACAGGTGCAATAAAGCCGATTTCCGTTGCATTAAGAGTCTGGAACAAGCTGAAGATTTTCAGTAATAAAAGCGTGATGGAAAACACGAGTAGATACATGGTCAAGTAGGTATTTTTACTATGGATGCTCGTATCGATACTCCTGAATAGGTAAGCCAAAGCCGTCACCATCAATGAAATGATAATTCCAAGCCCAATATACGGGGTAATGGAATTGGATTGGTTAACAAGTCCTGCAGCTTCTAAAATCCTGAATTTTTCCCGATCTACAAATTGTCCCGCTTTCACGATTGTATCCCCTTGGGAGATACGCACCGGTTCTACCGAATCTTCGGCTTGTCGTCTTAGATCCTGCGTCAATTCTGAATCATAGATGACATTTGGAATAATTGCCATATTTGCTAGCGAAATTCCGATATTCCGCACATTCATGGGAAGATTTCCGTACACTTGCATTTCTTGTACAGCATCATTTTTAGCTTCTTTCACATCAGCTTCAAGGCGGATTGTTTTTGACATCGCATTATTGATAGCAGTAACAGTAGCATTTCTTAATGTTGTAAGATCTGCTTTGTTCATTTTAAGAAGCATCAAGTATTCCTCATTGGTAATTGCTTCTTTCCAATCATCTGTAACTTGTCCCACCAAATTTTCCTCAAGCAAAGAAAGCTTCTCTTCATCCGTCAATGTAACAGTCTCTTCAACCTGTTCCGCTTCAGCTTCTTCCGTTTCTTCTGACGTGTCTACTTCAGGCGGCTTTTCCAAGGCTTGTATCTCTACCTGTACTTCTTCCACCACATCAAATACCTTATGTACACGTTCCGCTTGTTGAATGACTTTTTCACGATCATGAATGTACTGGTCCTCTACAGCGTCTGCTTTTTCCCTTTGTAGCATGGCAGTAGCTTCCCGATCTTCAAAGTTATGCGGAGCTACAATTGTTTTTTCAGCGTTTGTAAAAATAGTTACATTAATCTCATCCGGTTTGACATTACTGTACATCAGACCGAACATGATGACTCCAAGTAAACAGTAGATGATGATATGATAGAATTTGAACCCTTTCATTTGCTGAAAAGATTTCCCGAAATTAAAAGCACGTTTCTTCTTCATACTCTCCCCCCTTTTTAGAAAAGCGTAGCCGGCTCGGTCTGGTCCGACAAGCATAAGACAGTTTTCCGTAAGAGGTTGGGTTTTACCTCTGCAGGAAAAATGGCTTATGACCTCGAGGGACAAGCCGGCGGAGCTAGACAATAGAAAAACGTAGACGGCTCGGTCTGGCCCGACATGAAACAAAGACTTATCCCTCTTTCAAGCGAAAGAGCCCCATTAGAGGGGCTATTTATTTTCTTCCAATTTTTCATATGCTGAAATGATGCGAGCCACAAGTGGGTGACGGACCACATCCGACTGCTCAAGCTCAATAAATTGTATGCCTGAGGTGTTTTTCAAGATGTCCCTGACCACATTCAAGCCGGACTTCATCCCCTTAGGCAGATCCACCTGGGAGACGTCTCCGGTAATCACCATTTTGGAGCCGAATCCAAGTCTGGTTAAAAACATTTTCATTTGTGCAGGTGTTGTGTTTTGCGCTTCGTCCAGTATGACAAATGCATCATCAAGGGTTCTCCCTCTCATATATGCCAAAGGAGCAATCTCGATTGTTCCCCGTTCAATTAATCTTTGCGTATGTTCCGATCCAAAAACATCGTGCAGTGCATCGTACAATGGACGCAAATATGGATCCACCTTTTCCTTCAGATCTCCCGGCAGGAAACCTAGGCTCTCTCCCGCTTCAACTGCTGGACGAGTAAGGATGATACGTTTAACCTGTCCATTTTTCAGGGCCATGACGGCCATGACCACCGCAAGATATGTTTTCCCAGTACCTGCAGGGCCAATCCCGAACACCAGATCCTTTTTCTTGATGGCAGATACATACTGCCTTTGACCCAATGTTTTTACACGGATGGACTTTCCTTTTACGTTCTTTGTCAATTCCTCTTCATAAAGATCTTGGAAGGAATCCATTTTGCCTTCGCGCGCAAGCTGGATGGCATACACCACATCACGCTCAGAAATCGTAATTCCTTTTCTTATAACAAGCAAAAGGTTCTGCAGGACATTGTCCACCATTTCCACATCAGAAAGTTCTCCTGAAATATTCACGGCTTCTCCTCTTGTTACAATGGAAACCTTCAGTTCTTCTTCAATCCTTTTTAGATGAACATCTTGGTTGCCAAATAGAGCAATTGCTTCATTCGGATTATTTACTTGCTGCTTCATCATAACTAGTTCTTCTGACATTCCTCAGTCTCCTTGAATAATTGGTTCTATTTTTACAATATTTTCAATGACTTGGTAATGAATTGATACTTTCACTTTACCATTCTCCGTTTCATGGTGCAAAACTTTTTCACCAATAATGGTGGCATCTTCAGGTAAATCCTTTTTTAAGTCCTTTTTCCCGATTACGAGAGCTTCTTCAATCGCTTCATCCACATCATAGATTCTCTCCACCATTTCAGACTCGTGAATCGTTTTTCCCATGTAAGAGATCGGAAGCTTCCACTTGAAGAAGTAAAAAGGCCGTTTTGCTTCGTATTCTTTTTTCATCTTGTATTCAGGCTCGAAAAATCCCCAAACCGGTATCTGTACATTCCCTATTTCAACATAGTGCTTTTTATAAACCTCCCCGGTGAATACCGATAAAATGGTTTTCATCGGAATCTTCACATCGGACTTGTACCATGTTTCCCCAAGCACTTCCCCAACAGCCGCAGTCGACTTTTGTTTTCCCTCTTTGCCAATGGTGCCCGAGATGAGTAATTGCCCTGGTTGAACATGATCGTTTCTTTCCACCATTGGTTGTCCCTTTTCGACGAACATGTTGACCACCACCGCTTTTTTGGACGCAACCAGATTCCTTGGAGAAAGGCTTTCAATCTTTTCCGGCTCATTCTTTTCTACGACTTCAAAATGATAGGATGTTCCATTCAGGACTACTCCAATCCATGTTATCTCACTGATCGTATCTGTCAGATCTCGCTGGATGCTCTCCACATCCTTGATAAAGAACTGAAGCTTGCCCTTTTTTAAGCCAAGCTTGTTCAATTCCTGCATAATCTTGTGCTCTGTCGCAGGATTGGCACCCTTTATTTCAATACTCCACACCATATTGGAAAGAACAAAGATGGTCAGCAAGCACAACAGGATACCAGCAATGATTCCACTATTTCTAAAGGAATATTGCAGCATAAAAGGGACGCCCTTTCTTGTCAGAAAACGAAATTTGCATTCCTGATTTTTGATCAGCCTTCTTACTTTTTTGACATCCTTGAGCAGAATATAGCAGGTGTATGCCTCTGCCCCCATTTTTTTCACCTGCCATACTTGAATTCCATTTCTTGTGCAGTCATTGAGGAACCTTTCCACTCCTCTTCCATGAATAATGATTTTGACACTACCTGAAAAAAAATTCATCCATTGGTTTTTCATGAAAATCCTCCTATATCATTCATTCAAATAGAGTACTTGGCTTATTTTCCCTTCCAGTAGTATCTCTTCCGGAAGGATGGTCCTTATGACAAAAGAATCCCCTTTGACAAGCAGCTGGCCCTGTTTGAGCATAAGCCTTATCTCCGTGTCGCTGAAGGTAAGCAATCCTCGATGATTTTCAATATATATATGTATTTGTCCAATCATGGTTATGCGGGGCAGATCCATCATGACATCTGCGGGTAGTTCCATATTTTCCTGAATCCAGCTGTTCATTCTCGCACGAAACTTCTTGAGCATGGAAAAACCCCCTTTCACTCATATGTATGAGAAAAAAGAGGGTTCTATCACAGAATTTGCATGGCAATCAAAAAAATCCCATACCGTTCATAACGGCATGGGATTTCTTTAACCTTTCCTTCTAGAGGCAGCGTAATGCTGCGAATAGATAGGGGTATGAGGGTTTCTCGAACGTGGCTGTCCTAGGATTTCTGCCCACATGACACCCTCCACCACTCGTTTTGGGTTTAATTTATGACTTTTTACTACTCTTCCTTCAGAAAGCTGCAGCTCCTGCTTTAAAATGGGGCTGTTTTTGGCGATTTCCTGTTGCTTGATGGAAAGCTCCTGGACCTTGTCTTTCATCGCGGATGGAGCGGTTTCTTTTGCTGTGACGACTTGCTCTTTCTTTTTCTCCAAATACGGAGATAGTGTTTCTCTAACCTTCTTTTCCAATTCTTCCTTTGTTTCATTGAAAATGTCTATATCCCAGTCAAAGCTTTCCTGCTTTTTCTCGTGTTTTGCTTCTCTATATCCAGTTTCATTGTTTGGATAAGAAGATTGTGTCTGCACCTCTGACTGCTGCTCGGACTGTCTTTGCTGCCTCTGCTGCTGACGCCTTTTTTGTTCCTCTTGTTTCGACTTCTTCCCAAACAGTCCGGTAATGGCACCAATCAGAAGGACCAAAAGAAGCGGGTTTTGAAGGAATAATTCAATTATGTTACCCAATGGTCAATCTTCCTCCCTTCCTAAAGGAGCAGGGAAAACGATGTGTTTCCCCCATTTCATTTATTACTTCTTGTCACCATCTTCAGGTGTATCATTCAACTTCCCGATAGAATCTCTCATATCCGTATCAGCAGTGATGTTTTGAATGTTCATATAGTCCATGACACCAATATTTCCAGAACGTAATGCTTCTGCCATCGCTAGTGGAACTTCCGCTTCCGCTTCCACAACCTTCGCACGCATTTCCTCTACGCGGGCGCGCATTTCCTGCTCTTGAGCAACGGCCATCGCACGGCGCTCCTCTGCTTTAGCTTGAGCAATTTTCTTATCTGCTTCCGCTTGGTCAGTTTGTAATTCCGCACCAATGTTTTTCCCGATATCAATGTCCGCAATATCAATGGATAGGATTTCAAATGCTGTACCTGCATCCAAACCTTTGGATAAAACTGTTTGGGAGATCATATCCGGATTTTCCAATACTTTTTTATGATTAGCAGCAGAACCAATAGTACTAACGATACCTTCACCTACACGGGCAATAACGGTTTCTTCACCGGCACCCCCTACTAGACGTTCAATGTTTGCACGAACGGTAATACGAGCTTTCGCCTTCACTTCAATACCATCCATTGCGACACCGGCGATAAATGGTGTTTCGATAACTTTAGGGTTAACGGACATTTGAACTGCTTCGAGTACGTCACGACCTGCCAGATCAATTGCAGCTCCACGTTCAAAAGGTAATTCAATGTTTGCGCGTTGTGCTGCAATAAGGGCATTTACAACACGGTCCACATTTCCTCCTGCTAAATAGTGACTCTCTAATTGGTTTGTGGATACATCCACGCCTGCTTTATGCGCTTTGATCAAAGGATTAATAACACGACTCGGGATAACCCTTCTTAATCTCATCCCTACAAGTGTGAATATACTAACTCTAACACCGGCAGCTAATGCTGAAATCCAGAGCATAACCGGTACAAATGTCATCAGTACCGCAAAAAAGATTATTCCTAAAACAACTGCTACTAATATTATCAATGAAGTTGGATCCATCATTCATTTCCTCCTGTCAAATCTTCCGTGTGTATTTCTCTTACAACAATTCTAGGACCTTCCGCTTTTACAATTCTTACTCGTTTGTTGGAGCCGATAAAACTGCCTTCCGTTACAACATCAATACGTTCTTCTTTGATGACGGCTGTACCTGCAGGTCTCAGTGGTGTCAATGTCACACCCTCCTGCCCCACTAATTCGATACGTGATACATTTGATACATAGCCCTGCTCTGTATTCGTGGAATCGCGAAGAATAATGCGGTCAAAAAGTCGAATCCGTTTTCCGAATACGGTAAACAGCACTATCATTGCCACAACTGTTACGAACATGGCAATCAACAGTGAAATGCCCATCGAGACTATATTAGCACTGGCTAAAAAGAAACTTGTAATCACTGCCCCTAATCCTAACACGCCTAATATCCCCCCAGGCACAAATATCTCGAGCACAATAAATATTACACCGAGTACGAACAATATCATCGTTTCCATTCCAGCCAAGCCTGCAACCAGATGCCCGTAGAAGAACAGCAATAATGCACTGATCCCCATAAAGCCGGGTATTCCAAAACCGGGAGAATACAATTCAAGAACAAGCCCCAATGATCCTACAGATAACAGAATCGATACAACTATCGGGTTTGTCAGGAAACGTGCCACATTCTCTGCGAATGTTACCTCGACATTTACCACTTCCGCCTCTTCGTAGCCCAATGTTTGAAGAAGCTCCTCAAGGTTTTTCACAGTACCTTCCGAGTATCCAACCTCCAATGCCTCTTTTGGACCGAGCGTAAGTAGTTCGCCTTTTGGAGCACCAAGTTCAGGCAGATCTACTTCGGTATCAGCCATCGCTTTTGCGTACAAGGGATCTCTTCCACTTGACTCTGCAGCATTTTCCATTTCCTGTAGCCAGTAGGACTGAGACTTTTTATCCGCTGCATTTCCATCACCGGTTATCACAGCAGCTGCCCCCATAGTCGCTCCAGGCGTCATATAGATATCATCGGCATATAGAGCCAGATAAGCACCAGCAGACAACGCCCTCGTATCAATAAAAGCAACACTCGGGATAGAGGTGGATTTGAAGCTCTTGGATATGTCACTCGCAGCATCCACTAGTCCACCTGGAGTATGGAGCTGATAAATAATAAGATCCGCACCTGCATCCTCCGCTTCCTCTATCGACCTGTTTATAAAAGCAAGCAGACCGGATTCTACCGTATCCTCAACCGGAATTACGTAAACAAGCTTTTCTGCACCATCTACGTGTGATGGCGCCATAGGGAAAACAGATAGTATTAAAGCAAGTAAAAAAGCACTAACATAACCTATACGAAGAACCTTTTTCATGATGTCCCCCTCTCCAACCATTCTTCCTTTTTTATCATTCACCGTGCCTAATAAGTAATACGCACAAACTCCTGCCAGGTTTCAGTTTTTATGTAATTTTTATTGAAAAATTTTAAATGGATGAAATTTAGTGAAAATGAAGCAGGAAGGAGAGAAATTTGGATGTAAAAATAGCATCTTACATATGTAAGATGCTATTTTAATGTTTTTATGAAAGATGTTGTTGTACAAGTTTGTTAACAAGGCTACCGTCCGCTTTGCCCTTAACTTTAGGCATTAAAGCTCCCATCACTTTACCCATGTCAGCTTTTGAAGTAGCATTCACATCAGAGATTGTCTGTTGAACAATTGCTGATACTTCTTCTTCAGTTAACTGTTCAGGCAAATAATGTTCGACTATCGCAAGTTCACCTTGTAATTTATGAACCAAGTCTTCACGACCGGCTTTATCAAATTCATGGAGGGAGTCTTTACGTTGCTTTAATTCACGAGACAATACGGTAAGTTCTTCCTCTTCAGTTAAATCTCTACCATGCTTGATGGCTTCGTTTTGAATTGCAGACTTAACCATTCTGAGTACGGAAAGCTTCTCTTTGTCCTTATCCTTCATAGCTTGCTTTATATCGGTATTTAAACGCTCGAGAAGACTCATTCTTACACCCTCTTGTTAAAATTTACGCTTTCTAGCAGCCTCAGACTTTTTCTTGCGTTTTACGCTTGGCTTATCATAGAATTCACGCTTTCTTGCTTCTTGCAACGTACCAGTTTTTGAAACTGTACGTTTGAAACGGCGAAGAGCATCTTCAAGCGATTCGTTTTTACGAACAACTGTTTTTGACATTCTAATTCCCTCCCTCCAGAACAACCACTAACATTTTCAGAAAAAACATGTACCAAACGCAAAAAAATCATGTATGGAACATGTACTTTCCAATTATAATATATCTGTTTGTGATGGTCAACAATTATAAGGAAATGCTTTTAAACATTCTTCTTCATACTGTTATCGTGATATAGATTTAAAACACGCGCTTCCTTTCCAGCCATCATATACTGGGATCTCCCTACATAAAGCGGTATAGAAAGCTTTTCCCACTGCGGAAGACCGCTTTCCTGAAAAAGCTCTTCATCTTTATAGAAACCGGTCATCTCGCCAACAAACCAATCATGGTCTCCATATGTCCGCTGATCCATCACCTTGCACTCGTAGGCAATGTAAGCATGGTCCAGGATTGGTGCTCCGATTGTTCTCCCTTTCTTATAGGGTGCGTTCATTTCCGTCAATTTATCAGTCTCGGCGCCACTTTTTGTACCTGAAAATTGTATGTAATGTGCATAAGCCTCCGGCACATAATTTATCGCAAATTCCCCTGATTGTTCCACCAGATGATGCGTGTACCTTTCTTTGGCTATTGCGACTCCATAAATAGGGGGCTCATATGAGATATAACTGTGCCAGCCGGCAGCCATTATATTCATCTTCCCGTTGCATTCGGCGGTAACAAGCGCCACCATGCCAGGGTAGCTGTGCATCACTGTTTTTCCCGTCCATTTCCTCATGTACGCAACTCCTTTTTTGTCATTCTTGTCCACCTTTCTCCATATAGTTGAAGAGAGGTGATGGGCTTGTTTACTATTATAACGTTGTTTTTTGTTTATTTAGCGATATTTTTATTTGGAATGGCTGTGATGCGCACCGGTCTCCTGAACCTTACGGAGGACAGAACAAAAGGGTTTCTGCAGCATTTTACCGATCATCCTGTCAAAGGCATGATGGTAGGTGCAGTGCTGACAGCATTGCTTCAAAGCAGCTCAGCAGTCATGGTCATCACAGTGGGCCTTGTAGCCGCGGGTTATCTTAGTTTTTATCAGTCCATCGGGATTATGCTCGGAAGCAACATCGGGACGACATTGACGACAGAATTAATCACCCTTGATATTTCGAATTATGTCTTCCCATTGTTGATAATCGGCTTTCTTTTCCTTTTCTCCAAAAGGAAGCTTCCATTCAGTATCGGATCTTCTATTTTCGGCCTTGGATGCCTGTTTGTAGCAATGGGAGGATTTGAAAGCCTGGCACTTCCTCTTTCCCTTTTCCAAAATGTACAGGAATTTCTGCTGCATACGAATGACCAGCATTTAATTGGTGTATTTATCGGGACTGTCATTACAGCACTCATCCATTCAAGTTCTGCAACAGTCGGAATCAGCATGAGTTTTTTGAATAATGGTCTCCTGTCTCTGCCAGCAGGGATAGCGATTATGCTTGGAGCAAATATCGGTACATGTATCACTGCTTTCATGGCAAGCATCGGTGGGATAAAAGAAGCAAAGCTCACCGCTTACGCACACATTTGGCTGAATGTTTTCGGTGTTTTGGCTTTCTTTCCATTGATCCCTTTGCTGAGTAAGATTGTGGAGTATTTGGCTGTGAGTGCCGACGTTCAGCTTGCCCATTCAAGTGTGATTTTCAATATTGTCTGTTCTTTTGTGGCACTGCCGTTTGTGAAGCCTTTTTCGAGGTTTGTGGAGAGGTTGCATAGGTAGAAAAGAAATGAACTGGTAAAAACAAATAGCTTTTTTCGCATTCAGTATTGCTGTTTAGATAAAATGTACACATTAAATGTAGCCCGTTGATTTCCGCTGCGGACACTTGCTTTCCGCGGGGACGGATGGGAGCCTCCTCGGCTTTGCCTGTGGGGTCTCCCATGCCCTCTACTATCCCGCAGGAGTCAAGTGTCCTCCGCTACAATCAACTCAGTTTTTTAACATTATTTGCTCTACTGAAATGAAAAATTGAGACATAGTCCAATTTTTCTCCCTTTAGTAAGATAATTTTTTTCTTTGAGTCACCCCTGTTGGTTGGAGTGCAAGGCGTGAGACTCCTGCGGGAGCAGCGTGTCAAGGGAGACCCCGCAGGTGCGCAGCACCGAGGAGGCTCCCGAGGCCGCCCGCGATCGCTGCCGCCTGGAACGGAGACCAACAGGGTGTTTAATGTTGACATCTTATCTTTAGCCCAGCTCTATTCTTAAAGTATTATCGAATAGAGCCAACAAAAAAAGAGCATCCCATCAACCAGGACGCTCTTTCTCATCTATATTAATAGTCGCTATCTGCAGTCAATCCGTTAACGATTGCAATACCGGAGCTTGCTCCGATGCGTGTAGCACCAGCTTCGATCATTTCTTTTGCTCCTTGTGCGTCACGAACGCCACCGGAAGCTTTTACTCCGATTTCTGGTCCAACTGTCTTTCTCATTAATGCGATGTCAGCAACTGTTGCTCCACCTGTAGAGAAACCTGTAGAAGTTTTCACGAAATCTGTGCCAGCTTTTACAGCAAGTTCACATGCTCTTACTTTTTCTTCATCAGTAAGAAGGCAAGATTCGATGATCACTTTTGTTAGAGCTTTTCCTTTAGCTGCTTCCACAACTGCACGGATGTCTCTTTCCACAAGCTCATTGTCGCCGTCTTTTAATGCTGAAATGTTGATAACCATGTCCACTTCAGTTGCGCCGTTTTCAATGGCATTCGATGTTTCAAATGCTTTAACTTCTGGAGTATTGGCTCCTAATGGGAATCCGATAACAGTACAAACATCCACTTCACTGCCTTTTAGCAATTCTGCAGAGGTTTTTACCCAAGTCGGGTTAACGCAAACGGAAGCAAAGTTGTATTCTTTGGCTTCGTTACATAATTTTACGATTTCTTCTTTTTTAGCGTCTGCTTTTAATAATGTATGATCAATGATTTCTCCAATGTTTGTATGCATATTTCATGCTCCTTTCAATATAAGAGGTCTGACCTCTAACATCACTTTAGCCATCATAACATGTTTGATTGTTTTTGGCGAGTACAATGATAGTATTTCCTTTAACTTTTTCTCCACAAAAAAAAGTGATTCCATCTTTTCCAATGGAATCACTTCTATTACAATTATGAACTTAGGCGAACCTGCTCTTCTTCCAGACGTGGTGCATCGTCCAGGACGCGGACAAATTGTCCTTCGTTATAAGGGTAGCCGGCTTTTGTTATTTTCACTTTAACAATCTTGCCGACCATTTCTTCGCTTGCTGGGAAGACCACTTTCAGGTAGTTATCCGTATAGCCAACATATAACCCTTTGTCAGGTTCTTCTTTATAGATTTCCTCTGGAATCACTTCCAATACTTCCTCTTCGAACATGGAAGCATATTCTTTGGCAAGCTGATTGGAAAGTTCGATTAGACGGTGTACGCGCTCATTTTTAATTTCTTCATCCACTTGGTCTGTCATACGTGATGCAGGGGTTCCTGTACGTTTTGAGTATGGGAACACGTGAAGCTCAGAGAATTTATGCTCTTTGATGAAATTGTATGTTTCCATGAATTCTTCTTCCGTTTCACCTGGGAAGCCGACAATTACATCGGATGTTATCGCAAGTCCGGGCAATGCTTCCTTCAGACGGTTCAAGCGGTCAGCGAAGAACTCCATCGTATATTTACGACGCATTCTTTTCAAGACCGTATTGGAAGCGGATTGAATTGGAATATGAAGATGGCGCACAATTTTGTCGGAATCGTTCAATACTTGGATTACTTCATCGGTAATTTGACTTGCTTCAATCGAAGAAATGCGGATTCGCTTCAAGCCTTTTACTCTTTTGTCCAGTTCACGGAGAAGCATGGCAAAATTGTAGTCCTTCATGTCTTCACCGTATCCGCCTGTGTGAATTCCGGTAAGAACGATTTCCTTGTAGCCTGCATCCACTAAAGCTTGAGCCTGATTGATTACTTCTTCCGGATCACGGGAGCGCATCAGTCCGCGTGCCCAAGGAATGATACAGAAAGTACAGAAGTTGTTGCAGCCCTCCTGGATTTTCAAGGATGCACGGGTACGGTCAGTGAAAGCAGGAACATCAAGCTCCTCGTAAACACGAGCTTTCATAATATTTCCTACGCCGTTGATCGGTTGACGTTCTTGCTTGAATTGTTCAATATACTCCAGCATTTTCACGCGATCCTGAGTTCCCACTACGATATCCACGCCAGGAATGGCCATGATTTCCGCTGGAGAGGTCTGTGCGTAGCAGCCTGTAACACAGATAACTGCGTCCGGATTTTTTCTGATAGCACGGCGAATGACCTGGCGACTCTTCTTGTCACCTGTATTCGTTACCGTACATGTATTGATGACATACACATCTGCAGTTCCTTCAAATTCCGTTCTTTCATAATCACTACCTTTGAATAACTGCCAGATTGCTTCTGTTTCATAATGATTTACTTTACATCCAAGTGTGTGAAAGGCAACAGTTGGCATGTTTTTCACCTCACATTAATTCATTAGTTCAAAATGATACGATATGGCACTGAGCGCATAGAGCGGTGCCGTCTCTGTTCTTAGAATCCTGGGCCCCAATGCACAGCAGACAAAACCGTATTCCGTAAGCTTTTCTATTTCTTTTTCGGATAATCCGCCTTCTGGTCCGAACAGCACCAGTACAGATTCCCCCGCATTCATTTTTTGAAGCGCCTGGGCAAAAGCTGAACGCTCCCCTTCTTTGGCACTTTCTTCATAAGCGACAAGTTTATGATGGTAGTTCCCGCTTTCCTTCAACAGCTCTGTAAATGAAAGTGGAGCTGTTACGTCAGGCAGAAACGAACGATGGGATTGCTCAGCAGCTTCCTTTGCAATCTTGTTCCAGCGCTCCACCTTTTTCTGACCTTTTTTCTCATCCCATTTCACGATGGAACGGGCAGCATTAAAAGGGATAAACATTTCTGCGCCAAGTTCTGTTCCCTTTTGGATGACAAGTTCCAGTTTATCCCCTTTGGGCAGCCCGTTCGCAATGGTAACACGAACCGGTAATTCCACTTCAGCACTTATCCATTCTACAATACGTGCCACAACCATATCATTGGTAATTTCAGCAATTTGACAGAGTGCCGTCTGCCTTGTATCAGAGAGGCTGCAGAGTAATTGATCCTCTACATTCATCCGCATCACTCTGACTATATGATGAACATCTTCGCCTGTAATGGTAACGGCTTGGTCCTCTAATTGATTGGAATGGACAAAATAACGCTGCATGGCTATCCCGCTTTCTTATTGTTCTTTTTTCGCAATAAAGGCAACCCAGTCTTCCATCATCATCGTTTCTTCAATTTTGAAGCCGGATTTGATCAGCGCATCCTTTACTTCCTGTTTTTTCGTACTGATAATACCTGAAGAAATAAATGTTCCGCCGTTCTCCAATACTCTGTAAACGTCATCTGTGAATCTGATAATCACTTCGGCAAGGATGTTGGCAACCACCACATTTACTGGCCCCTCCACATTGTTAAGAAGGTTGTTCTGTTTCACTCTTACACGCGGATGCACTTTATTCAGCTTGATATTGAGCTTGGCAGATTCCACTGCCACTTCATCCAAGTCCAGTGCCAATACCTCTTGTGCGTCCATCATGGCTGCGGCAATACTTAGGACACCAGATCCGGTACCTACATCAATGACCTTGTCTTGTGGTTGCACGGTCCGTTCAATCGCCTGAATGCAAAGGACTGTTGTAGGGTGGGTTCCCGTTCCGAAGGCCATACCTGGATCAAGCTCAATGATTTTTTCATCCGAGCTGACAGGCTCATATGTTTCCCATGTTGGCACAATGGTGAATTTCTCGGATATTTTAACAGGGTTATAATACTTTTTCCACGCTGTCGCCCATTCCTCTTCATTCACTTCACTGATGGAAATATTGTTTAGTCCAAGATCGATATCAAATAAAAGCAGATTATTGATCGCCTCTTTAATCCCCTCTACCGTTTCGCCTAAAAAGCTGTTGACTGGGAGGTAGGCTTTCATAATGACGCCTTCTTCCGGATAATCATCAGGATTGAGTTGGTATATCTCCCCGAATTTATCTTCTCTTTCCTTCGTGAGATCAAATGGATCCTCGATCACGACTCCACTGGCACCAGCCTCGTGAAGAATATGTGAAATCGGTTCAACCGCTTCATTTGTTGTATGAATACTAATTTCTGACCATTTCATAATACCAACTCCAATCCTACCATTTGATTATTCTCCCTTAAGCACACGCTTCACTTTTGCAAAAAAGCCATCTTCATTCTCATCAGGCAATTGACCGCTGATCTCGGCAAATTCACGCATTAACTGCTTTTGTTTTTCGGAAAGCTTTGTAGGAGTAACAACTCGAATCTTAATATGTTGATCGCCTTGACCGTATCCACGTACATTGGCAATTCCTTTTCCTTTTAAGCGGAAATTCGTACCTGTCTGTGTACCGGCAGGAACCTTCAATTTCACTTTTCCGTGCAGTGTCGGCACCTCTACTTCATCACCAAGTGCAGCTTGTGCAAACGTGATCGGCATTTCGCAGTATACGTCATCTCCATCACGCTCGAAGAATTCATGATTGCGAACATGGAAAACAATGTATAGGTCACCAGCAGGTCCACCATTCACACCGGCTTCCCCTTTGCCTGCTACACGAAGCTGCTGACCATCGTCGATACCCGCAGGAATTTTCACATGGATGGTATTGCGTTTTTTCACGCGGCCTGCACCGTGGCAAGTTGCACATTTATGAGGAATCGATTTTCCTGTTCCTTTACACGCAGAACATGTACGGCGGTTAACAATACGTCCAAATGGTGTGTTCTGTTCGACACTCTCCTGCCCTGTTCCACGGCAGTTTGAACATGTTTCCACTTTCGTTCCAGGCTTTGCCCCAGTTCCTGAACATGTATCACAGGATTCCTCCAACGGTATTTCAATGTCGGTTTCCTTGCCGAACGCCGCTTCTTCAAAATTAAGCGACATGGTGTATTGAAGATCAGATCCCTGTCTAGGAGCATTCGGATCACGGCGTCTTCTGCCGCCACCCTGTCCGCCAAAGAATGTTTCAAAAATATCTTCAAAACCGAAGCCGCCACCGAAATCGGAGCCTCCGCCGAAACCCTGGTTAGGGTCAGTATGGCCGAATTGGTCATAGTGCGATCTCTTCTGATCATCACTTAAGACTTCATAGGCTTCCTTGATTTCCTTGAATTTATCAGCTGCATCCGCTTCTTTGTTGATGTCTGGATGGTATTGTTTGGACAGCTTGCGGTATGCCTTTTTCAGTTCATCTTTCGACGCGCTTTTACTGACGCCAAGTACTTCATAGTAATCGCGTTTACTCATTAAATACCCACTCCCGATCTATTCACATAAAGGTTATTGTATCACTTTTGAGCCTTAAAAAGCAATAAAAGGTTAGACCTCTGGGTCTCTTTTCCTTCACCAGTTTTGTGATTTCTATTTACATGAAAAAGAAAGTCAAAGCCTAGGCTTCGACTTTCTTCTTAGGATGTTTCAAAAGTCCGGAGACTTAAGCTTATTTCTTGTCGTCGTTTACTTCTTCGTACTCTGCGTCCACGACGTTGTCGTCCTGGTTTGAAGATCCGCCTTCCGCGCCTTCTGCTCCTTGGGCAGCTTGCTGTGCTTGGGCAGCTTGCTCATAAAGCTTCATGGAAAGCTGTTGAACGATTTCTTGAAGTGCATCTTTCTTTGTGCGAATTTCTGCTAAATCGTTTTTCTCGATTGCAGCTTTCAATTCTTCCTTCGCATCTTCCGCTTTTTTCACTTCTGCTTCTTCCACTTTACCTTCTACTTCTTTCAGTGTTTTTTCAGTAGTGAATACCAGTTGGTCCGCTTCGTTGCGAAGTTCTACTTCTTCCTTGCGTTGCTTATCTGCATCCGCATTGTCTTCCGCTTCTCTTACCATGCGTTGGATCTCGTCCTCAGAAAGACCTGAAGAAGATTTGATTGTGATTGTTTGCTCTTTATTTGTGCCAAGGTCTTTCGCACGAACGTTTACGATACCGTTTTTATCGATATCAAAGGATACTTCGATTTGTGGTACGCCACGTGGTGCTGGCGGGATGTCCGTCAATTGGAAACGACCTAGTGTTTTGTTGTCGTTTGCCATTGGGCGCTCCCCTTGAAGCACATGGATATCTACTGCAGTTTGGCTGTCTGCAGCTGTTGAGAATACTTGGGACTTACTTGTAGGAATTGTAGTGTTTCTTTCGATAAGCTTCGTGAAGACTCCGCCCATTGTTTCAATTCCTAAAGAAAGTGGTGTTACGTCAAGAAGTACAACGTCTTTTACGTCACCAGTCAATACTCCACCTTGGATTGCAGCACCTAATGCAACAACCTCATCCGGGTTAACCCCTTTGTGTGGATCTTTTCCAGTTTCTTTCTTGATGGCATCTTGTACTGCAGGGATACGCGTAGATCCACCTACAAGAATTACTTTATCAAGTTCAGAAGCGGAGATACCAGCGTCTTGTAGCGCTTGGCGAACAGGACCCATTGTACGTTCCACTAGAGAGGACGTAATATCGTCAAATTTCGCACGGGATAAGCTCACTTCCAAGTGAAGTGGTCCAGCTTCTCCAGCCGTGATGAAAGGTAAAGAAATTTGCGTGCTAGTTACACCGGAAAGATCTTTTTTCGCTTTTTCAGCAGCATCCTTCAGACGTTGCAACGCCATTTTATCTTTGGAAAGGTCAATACCGTTCTCTTTTTTGAATTCTGCAACAAGATAGTCAATGATCACTTGGTCAAAGTCGTCTCCACCAAGACGGTTGTCACCGGCTGTAGAGCGTACTTCGAACACGCCGTCTCCAAGCTCAAGTACAGAAACGTCGAACGTTCCGCCACCAAGGTCATAAACCAGGATTGTTTGATCTTCATCCATTTTATCTAATCCATAAGCCAATGCAGCTGCAGTCGGCTCGTTGATGATACGCTCCACTTCCAAGCCAGCAATTTTACCAGCATCTTTAGTTGCTTGGCGCTCTGCATCGTTAAAGTAAGCAGGAACAGTGATAACCGCTTTTGTAACTGTTTCCCCTAAATACTCTTCCGCATAGCCTTTTAAGTGTTGAAGGATGATAGCAGAAACCTCCTGTGGAGAGTACTCTTTGCCTTCCACTTCCACTTTATAGTCTGTACCCATATGACGTTTGATGGACATGATCGTGTTAGGGTTCGTGATGGATTGACGCTTTGCCACTTCCCCTACTTGACGCTCCCCGTTTTTAAATGCAACAACGGATGGAGTTGTTCTGTTGCCTTCCGGATTTGGAATTACTTTCGGCTCGCCGCCTTCAAGGACAGCAACGCATGAGTTGGTTGTACCTAAGTCAATACCGATAATTTTACTCATCTTGTTTTCCTCCTAATGCTTCTATGTAGTTTAACCATTTCAGTTGAATTATTGCTTTACTTTCACCATGGATGGGCGAATGATACGGTCTTTCAGTTTGTATCCTTTTTGGAACTCTTCTAGGACTGTATTGGATTCCCCTTCGCCTTCCTCCACCTGCATCACTGCCTGGTGTAGATGCGGATCGAATTCCTGGCCTACAGAATCAATAGCTTCAAGCCCTTCATTCTTTAATGCTTCTACTAACTGGCGGTGCACCATTTCCATGCCTTGCAAGAATGTTTTTGTTTTTTCATCCTCAGATTCCACTTTAAGCGCTCGCTCAAAGTTATCTAAAGCGGGAAGTATATCTGTAACAAGATTTTGCGCCCGATATTTCTGCGCAGCCTCCTGGTCAAGTCTCATGCGACGGCGGAAGTTATCGAAGTCGGCCTGCAAGCGAAGATAACGGTTTTCCGATTCTTCAAGCTTTGCTTCCAATTCTTCAATCTTCTGCTGCTCAGGTGATACCTCCACCTCTTCTTGTACAGCTTCTGTAGCTTCCTCATTCTCTTCTACAGTCACTTCTTCGTTTTCAACAGTTGCTTGTTCGTTCTTTTCTACCAATGGTTTCACCTCCTCTAAAGTGTATGGATCTTTTTTGTGCTGAGTTAAACGCCGCTGTTGATTTCCGCACAAGTCTGCGCTTTCCGCGGGCGGGTAGGGAGCCTCCTCGGCTTCGCCTGCGGGGTCTCCCTGACTCCGCTTCTCCCGCAGGAGTCTACGACTTGTGCTCCAATCAACAGCTGGAGACGGTTAGAGCATCAAGATAGAACATTAACAGAGCATTTTTTATAAATACGATCGTTAGAAGAGTGCCGTACCTTACAACACCCCTCTAACAATATTTCCATGCTCAGTCCTTTTGATACAGCTTTGAAACGACATGTGAAAGGTCGGAACTGACAAGCTGAAGGAGACTGATCACGCGTGAATATTCCATGCGTGTGGGTCCGAGTAACGCTATCGTACCCAATTGTTCCGGACCGATGGAATAGGTTGCGGAAATGATACTGCAGCCTTCCATACCTGGAATATTGTTCTCACTGCCGATTTTCACGTAAATGCCCGCCTCTTTAGCCCGAATGTGCTGTGACAGGTCCTTACCTTGATCAATTAAAAGCATCAGGGAACGGATCTTATTGATATCGTTGAACTCGGGCTGGGTGAGCATATTGGTCTTTCCGCCAAAAAACACCCGGTCCTTCTCTTCCATGTACAGAGTGGTACTTAACGATTGCAGGATATTTTCATAATTTCCTATATGAGAACGCAGGAGAGTGGCCACCTCTTTGTAAAGCTTGTTGATAAGCTCGGATAGAGGGACGCCGACCAAACGCTCGTTTAAAATGTTCACCATTTTTTGAATGTCAGATGCATCCATATTGGCTGGAAATGTTATCATGCGGTTTTCTACATGCCCTGTATCCGTTACAATAATCGCAACTGCCTGCTCATGGTTTATCGGGATGATTTGCAAATTCTTCAGCTTATGATCCCTGACACCCGGTCCAAGGACAATAGACGTATATTTCGTCAGATCGGAAAGTATCTGTGCCGATTTCTGCACGATCTTTTCCATTTCATAGATCTGCTCTCTGAAGATGGATTTTATCTCAAACACATCCTGCTTTGTCAGCCTTTCAGGAGAAAGCAAGTGGTCCACATAATAGCGATACCCTTTTTCTGATGGAACTCTGCCTGAAGAGGTATGGGTTTTTTCGATAAAACCGAGTTCCTCCAAATCCGCCATTTCATTTCTGATCGTGGCCGAACTGAAGGATATTTCATCTTTTTTGGAAAGCGTCCTTGAGCCCACAGGTTGTGCAGAACGGATGAAGTCGTCAATAATTACTTGCAACACCAACAACTGTCGTTCTGTAAGCACTCAGCATCACCTCTGTTAGCACTCCTATAAGTCGAGTGCTAATTCTATAAATAAATTACCAAATACCCATTCACATGTCAATCAGATCGCACCAATAAATGCTTGAAAAACTTCATTACCAAGAAATTTCCCTTTTCTGGTCAATCGTATATAGTCGCCTTGTATTTCCAGCAGCCCTTTTTTAACGTTTTCTTCTATTGGTTCTTTCAGTATCTGAAGTGGATTAGCACCAAATTTTCGTGCAAAGCCGGAGATGGATACTCCCTGTGTTTTGCGCAGTCCAAGGAACATCTCCTCTTCTATCCTTTCTTCCCGAGTCACCGTATGCTCCTCTTTATAGCCGAGACCGGATTCCGAAATGGCATCCATATACTTCTTCAGCGGACCATGATTGGCACGGCGCACGCCTTCTACATACCCATGCGCACCAGCTCCTATTCCGTAATAGGATGAGTTGTCCCAATACGTGATATTGTGTCTGCTCTCGTATCCCTCTTTGGCAAAATTGGATATTTCATACTGATGGTAGCCGTGCTTTTCCATTTCATTCATTAGCACGTCATACATTTGTACTTCCTCCTCCTCGGTGGGAAGGGGAAGTTTTCCTTTGTTCATCAGATTATAAAAGACCGTCTTCGGTTCAATGATCAAAGAGTAGGCCGAGTAATGTTCCATATCAAGTGAGAATGCTGTACGAAGGGTGTCCTGAAAATCCTCCACGGTCTGGTCAGGCAAGCTGTAAATCAGATCCACACTGACATTGTCAAAACCGGCAGCTCGCGCGTGCTCGATTGATTTGAATACATCCTCTTTCCGATGCGTGCGGCCGATTCTTTTTAGATGTTCATCGTTAAAGCTTTGTACACCGAAGCTTAGGCGATTAACCCCGCCTTCTTTCAAAAGGCGGAGCTTCTCTAGGGATAGATCTCCAGGATTTGCTTCAAAGGTATACTCGAGATCCGGGGTCACATCAAAATTTTGCTGAACCGACTGCAGCAAGTAGTCCAGCTGTTTTTCATTTAATGCCGTCGGAGTTCCGCCACCAACAAAAATCGTCTCGAGATGATTGGCAGGAAACCGCTCCAATGTATGTTTCATTTCCATATCCATAAACTGCAGATATTCATCCACCGGCTGATTTTTCAGAAAGACTTTATTAAAATCGCAGTAGTGGCAGATATGATGACAGAATGGTATATGAAGATAGGCTGATTTAATCATAAAAAATCACACTTCCCTTAATTTGTCCCTACAATATAGCACAGGCAATGCAATTATGAAAAAATACCGCAGTAGGTCTGCGGTATTTTTCAGCTATTGCTATATATTACTTTTTCTTCGCAGTATCGTCCATTTTCAGGACTGCCATGAAGGCTTCTTGCGGCACTTCCACAGAACCAACCTGCTTCATGCGTTTTTTACCTTCTTTTTGCTTATCCAATAGCTTACGTTTACGGGAAATGTCTCCACCGTAACATTTAGCCAATACGTTTTTACCCATGGACTTTATCGTCGATCTGGCAATGATTTTTTGGCCGACTGCCGCTTGTATAGGCACCTCGAACTGTTGTCTTGGAATAAGCTCTTTTAATTTCTCTACGATTATTTTCCCTCTGTCATAGGCTGAATCCCTGTGAACGATGAAAGAAAGCGCATCGACTTTTTCTCCATTTAGGAGAATATCCATTTTCGATAAAGCGGAAGGCTTGTACCCAATCAGTTCATAATCAAAGGAAGCATAGCCCTTTGTATTCGATTTTAACTGGTCAAAGAAATCATACACAATTTCCGCTAATGGAATTTCATAAACGATACTCACTCGAATATCATCGAAATACTGCATATCAATAAAGTTACCGCGCTTGTCTTGGCAAAGCTCCATTACCGCCCCGACATATTCATTTGGAACCATTATCGTTGCTTTGACATAAGGCTCCTCCACACGATCAATCGTTTGCGGGTCAGGAAAATTGGACGGGTTATCGACATTGAACGAGTCTCCGTTAGTTAAATGCACTTGATAAATAACGGATGGGGCCGTCGTAATCAGATCGATGTTAAACTCACGCTCGATCCGTTCCTGAATGATTTCCATATGAAGCAATCCAAGGAATCCACAACGGAAGCCAAAGCCCAGCGCCTGTGATGTCTCAGGCTCATATTGCAAGGCTGAATCATTCAGTTCCAGCTTTTCCAATGCATCACGAAGATCATTGAACTTAGCTGAATCAATCGGATAGAGTCCGCAATAAACCATCGGGTTCAATTTACGGTACCCTGGAAGCGGCTCTGATGCACCATTCTTCGCACTAGTAATGGTGTCACCTACTCGTGTGTCTCCCACGTTTTTGATGGCAGCTGTCAAGAACCCAACATCACCGACTGTCAATTCATCAAGCATTAACGCTTTTGGTGTAAATACACCCACTTCATTGACCTCAAACTCCTTGCCGGTTGCCATCATTCTGATTTTATCTCCAACCTTGACGGAACCATTCACGACACGGATGTAAGCGACAACTCCACGGTATGGATCGAATAAGCTGTCAAAGATAAGGGCTTGAAACGGTGCATCCGGATCACCCTGTGGCGCTGGAATCTTCTGCACTGCCTGTTCCAATATCTCTTCGATTCCGATACCCGCTTTGGCACTCGCGAGTACAGCGTCCGATGCATCCAATCCGATTACATCTTCAATTTCCTGGCGAACTCGTTCAGGCTCAGCACTCGGCAAGTCGATTTTATTGATGACCGGCATGATTTCAAGGTTGTTATCCAATGCCAGATAGACGTTAGCAAGCGTTTGGGCTTCAATGCCCTGCGCTGCATCCACAACTAAAATGGCTCCTTCACAGGCAGCCAAGCTTCGAGAAACCTCATATGTAAAATCCACATGTCCCGGAGTGTCAATCAGATGGAAAATGTATTCCTCTCCATCCCTAGCTTTATATTTTAACTGCACGGCATTTAATTTAATGGTAATTCCACGCTCACGCTCAAGGTCCATCGAATCTAAAAGCTGATTCTTCATTTCCCTTTGCGTCAAAGCGGATGTCTTTTCCAAAATACGATCGGCCAAGGTCGATTTCCCATGGTCAATATGGGCGATAATGGAAAAGTTTCTTATCTTTGATTGTCTTTTTAAACGTTCTTCTCTGTTCATCTCTTTCACTCCTACACTTTCGGCAACGTACACTATTTCTGATTATAACAATAGCGTGGGTAAGATTCAATGGTAATCGGTGAAGGGGGGCAATCTGCAGGGGGAGGTGGGTTGAATTTATTCTATCGGACTTTTTGCGAGTCTATCGAACTTTTTTGGAGTTTTATAGAACTTTTTTGCCTGTCTATCGAACTTTTTTCGGTTTCTATTGACCTTTTTGGGAGTTCTATTGAACTTTTCCCTATTATTGGTAGTCTCTCTGGTCAGTGAAACAAAAAACGGCCCTACATAGGACCGTCCATTCTATTCACTGACCTGCTCTTCGATTTTATCAGACGCGTCTTTCAATAGCCCCGACATCAGGCTGCTCACTCCGTCCGCGAGCTTCTTTCCCATGGAGGAGAAAAAATTGAACGCCTTGATTCCTTCCAGTTTTTCCTGCTTTTCCTTTATATCCTGTGAAGTGATTTCGTTGCCGAGGAATGTGCCGTTGTAGCCCTCAGATGTTTCAACGACGTGAAAAGCCTTGCCATCGGAAGGGTCGTCATACCCCTTCATCTTGCGCATTCCTTCATTCGCCTGCTGCATCCCCCAAAGCACTCCAAGAAACAGTACCATTGTAATGAGTCCACTCATGAACAAAAATCTTTTCATCGCACTTTCAGCTCCTTTTATTCTTATTGGCGATCTCCCTCTGGAGTGCCATCCACTTTTTCAGCGTCCCAGTAAATCTCACTGAATACATCCGCAAATATTTCGAGTGTTCTGTTCATCTCTTCAAAAGTATTGTCAACTCCGCCGACTTCTATAAGCAGGGAGTTTGGTGAGAGATCTTGATTGTAGAGTCCGTTTCTCGTTGCAACTGCTGGCGGATCGAATAAACCTTTGCTCAGTCCAGGGTATTTTTCCTGCAGTTTTTCATGGATCTGATTGGCAAGCTTTTGATTCTGCTCATAGTTTGGATTCTTCTTCCCGATAACAAAATATAATTTTGCGTATGATTCTCCATTAATTTCAATGGTAGTGCTGGATCTTCTCCCCGCATCCCGATGAATATCAATCAAGTAGTTGAGATTCTGATTCCCTGCCAACGCTTCTTGAACAATTGGTCTGGTGATGTCATAGGATTTTCCGTATGTCCAATTCTTTTCCTTTAACCCAAGCGCGGTATCCGTCGTATCAACATCTGTACCGATCCCTCTATCAACTAGTTCTTGCTGAAGCTTTGTACCAAGCTTTGTCACATTGACTTCAGGATGACTCGCAGAATCAGGATCAGTCACCCCCTTCAAATAAGGCAGAAATGATTCACGTGAATGGGAATGGTAAATGAAAACGGTACGTTTGTCTCCAGTCGTTTGGGCTGGTGGAGGACTGTTCCCTTCACTCTCCTCCTCGAGTTCCACAACAGATGCCTCTCTTTCCGCTAAAAGCACTTCCATCGGCGGCGAGGACTCAACAGGCATATTCGCATAGTTGATCCCTTCCCCTGCAACAAGGATCTCACCATCATAATGAAAGAATCCCGGTATCTCATTTCTTATCAAACTTCTCGGATCATCCAGATTTATGCTGGTTGTCAGCTCAAAGAGCGCGGAGCCATAATTCGGCTTTTTCGCCTCCTCCGACAGACCCTGTGTAAAATATGCATTAGTATAGCCTAAAATATATAAAAGAGATTCTCCATTCAGTCTTTTGGAAAATTCATTGATAGAGCTTGAGGTGACCCTATATTCCGGCTTAAGTGATGTCATTACACCGGATACCGCAAATACAAGTATGAATCCCAAGATCACTGCTACGATTGCTTTTTTCAAGCTTGTCCCATTAACTGTTACGACGACGTTTGACGAGCGGTAGCCCTTCATGCTTTCACCCTTTCTATGCTAATTGCTACTATGTGTATGCATTAGCGGGAAAGAGTAGAACAAACTGTCGATTAATGGGTATAGGCTCCTACATTATCCTGACCGACATGTGCATGCAAGGCAGCATTCAGTCCTTCGGCGATGACATTTGCCATATCTCCGATAAAATCATCCACTTCTTTTGGAGTAACCATCAGATTATGGCCAAGTGGAGAAAGGACTTCATGGATCAATCTTCTTTTTTCTTCATCCGGCAACGTCCCGACAAGACCAAGGAAGTTTTGGCGGTGCTCTTCTGCAGGCAGATCCTCTTCTGTCAGCTTCCGTTTTTCACCGAAGGACATTCCGGCAGGTACCAGGGATCTGGATGGATTATCGCCTTCACGCATTTCTCTTCCAAAATGCTTTAATATGAAATCAATTGTATCGCTCGCCATGGATACCGCATCGACAACAGTCGGAATGCCAATTGCGATAACAGGGATTCCAAGTGTTTCAAGACTCAGCTCTTTTCTTTTGTTGCCGACTCCTGATCCTGGGTGAATACCTGTATCGGAAATCTGGATTGTTGCATTAACTCGTTCGATGGAACGGGCCGCCAGTGCATCGATGGCAATGACAAAGTCCGGTTTTGTTTTTTCCACAACCCCGACGATGATGTCACTCGTTTCGATCCCCGTTAGCCCCATCACTCCAGGTGTCAGCGCACTTACCGGGCGAAAGCCGTCCTGAACCGATTCCGGCTGAAGGGTGAAAAGATGTTTTGTAATGAGGAGGTTCTCACATGTAAGGGGCCCGAGCGCATCCGGCGTCACATTTTTGTTACCAAGTCCAACGACGAGACAGCTGGCATCCTTTGATATTTTCATACCATCCAAAAATGCGCTAAATTCTTTTGCAAAAACTTTTTCCACCTTCTGCTGCAGATCAGTGTCCTGTTGACGGATCGCCGTGGTCTCCAAGGTCAAATAGTTCCCAGCTTTTTTTCCTGTCATTTCTGCACCTTTTTCAGAGATGGTTACGGTTGTAATGTTAATTCCGTCAGTCTTGCGTTCTTTAACCACCACTCCTTCGATCGCCGTAGAAGGCTGGTCACCCGGCTGAGCGGTTGTGGACTCTTCCGTTTGTGAGGTGGTGGACTCCCTTTCCTGTTTCTCCAACGCCATCTGATTTGCTTCAATTGCCAAATCCGTTCTTACACTATATTTACTTAAATCCAATGGTTGATTATTCATAAGGACCTCCAGTATTGCCAAATTTTAGTTTTATTTTTACCTTTTCCCCGCTTTTCATGCATCCAATATTCTTGAGGTTAAATCGGCTTTCCATCGATATTTGAACATAATGTTTCAGCGAAGAAACCACTTTCAAGAAAATTACCTTGACTCCCTATTGCATAATCATCATGGATTTGATAGAATATCACTTGTTCTCATAAGTATAGAAATGTCGAGTTTTATATAATCTCGATCGTCGAATTGTATGGAGGTGAAAGATATGCCAAACATTAAATCTGCTATTAAACGTGTAAAAACTAACGATGTACGTCGTGCTCATAACGCTACTATTAAGTCTTCTATGCGTACTGCTGTGAAGAAAGTAGAAGCTTTTGTTGCCAACAACGATGTTGAAGGTGCAAAAACTGCTTACTTAGAAGCTGCGAAGCGTTTAGACAAAGCTGCTCAAAACGGTATCATCCACAAGAATGCAGCAAACCGTCAAAAATCTCGCTTAGCGAAAAAAGTAAACGGCGCTACTGCCTAATGAAAGACGATCCACTTGGGTCGTTTTTTATTTTGGGTTTTTTTTATTTTCCCCTTTAAACACCGCTGTTGATTTCCGTAACACCAGTGCCTGGCCCCTCCACACACCACCCAACCTCTCTCTCCCCCAAACAAAAAAAGAGGGGCCTGGCACTAATAAGTACCATCCCCCCACAACACCCATCCATACAACAAAAACAAAACACAACATCCACCACCTCCACCAGTGCTGGCCCCCAATTTCAATAAAAAAGTGCCTGACCCCTACATGAGGTCAAGCACTCCATATGCTATTTCATCGGTGCCAGCTTCAGCAGCAGCATCTCGATTGCCAGCTGTTTGTCCACTTTCCCGCTCTTCATTTCATAATCCGCTTCCGCAAGGTCCTGCATCATACTCATCAATTCATTTCTTGAGAAGTAGCGGCTTTGTTGGGCTGCGAGCTTCACTCTGTATGGATGCACTCGGAGAATGCCCGCCATTTTCTGCTGGCTGTAGCCTTGTTCACTCAAATCCTTCACTTGATATAACAGCCTGAATTGTGTGGCAATCAGGGCGTGCAGCTTGATTGGCTCTTCATTGTTACGGATCAATTCGTAGAAGATTGCCAGTGCCTCATCAATTTTACGATGCACCATTTTCTCGATCAGCTCAAAAATGGTATGCTCAATCGATTTGGCTGCCAGAAGTTTCACTGTCTCCACAGTGATTGTCTGTTCAGCCGCTCCGATATACATCGCCATTTTGTTGATTTCCTGTGCCAGGACGGAAAGGTTCACCCCCGCAATTTTCAGCAGTTCCTCCGCTGCATCGTTAGCAAGCATAGCCCCGTTCTGCTCCGCCCTATCCTTCATCCAGGCCATCAGTTCCCTTTCGCCGAGCGGCTGTCCTTCGATGACCTCCGCTAAAGATTTCAACTGCTTCACGATTTTCTTGCGCTCGTCCAGCTTTTCGTAAGGCGCATGAATCACGAGAATGGTGTAAGGTGCTGCCTGCTGTATGTATGACAAAAACCGATCCGTATTGTGCTCCACCTTGCTTTTGCTTTTTTCCCCTGTAAGAAAGAATGGGTTGGTGAGCACCACCACTCTCCGCTCACCCATAAACGGCAGGGTTTCTGCATCTTCTATCGCGATATCCACCGGCTGCTCTTCCATATCATAATAGGACAAATTGAAGTCATGCTCCTCCGGTTCAAGGGCATGATTGATAATGTTGTCCCGCACTTCTTTTAATAAAAAACCTTCCGTTCCTAATAATAAGTAGATAGGCGCAAAATGTTTTGCTTTAATTTTTTTCAATGCTTCAAATCCCATAGAATTGCTCCCGTCAGTTTTCGTTCACTATCCTATCGTACATGAGGAAGCGAGGTGCTGACAAGCATAGAAAAGGCAAACAGATAAAACGACTATAAAAGTCAAAGGAGATTAGTTTCGACTGTAAAAACTAATCCCCATTTTATATGAACGTCAACGTAGCGAGCCCCAGGTAACTCACTGGTTGACGATTGACCCCTCGGGTGTATTACTATGTTCTCCCGTTATTTCCGAACTATTTGTGACAACTCTTGTCAAAGGTGGAAAAGCATATTTGTTAGGTAGATTTTTTTTAGTGAATAGCTTATACTAATGAATGATAAGGAGGGATACTTATGAACGAATTTGAAAAAAGCGTCCAAAGTAAACGTAACGATGCAGTTGATTCTGGTGTCGGTTTTGTCGTATCCTTCGGCTTTTTCGCAACGATTTTTCTAATGGGAACCCTTATACAGTACCTAGGATCTTAATTACGGATTAATACATACCGTAGTGATTCTTTCTCAAAGCTCGTTGTGGAAAGAATGAGGATAATACTCAAAGCTTCGTTTTAAAAGAGACTGCTGACAATTGGCAGTCTCTTTTTCATCTCTTCTAGTGTATCCTATGGTAATTGGGTAGAAAACGTTCCTCTGCGTTGTGTAAAAATATACACGATAGCGCCTTGTTCATCAGTACGGTAAATGATAGAACCTGCACTTTCCAAACGCTCCAACACTTCTGCATGAGGGTGCCCAAACCGGTTGTTCCGACCTGCTGAAATCAGGACATAATCAGGCTCCACCCTATCCAGAAAAGGTGCCAGGCTGGAAGTACCGCTGCCGTGATGCGCTGCTTTCAGAACATCCGCCTTCAATTGTGGATAGTTGCGCAAAAGATCCCTTTCCCCAGCTTCCTCAATATCCCCTGTAAACAGCCAGGATAGCCCGCCGAACTCTGAGTATAGAACGATAGAACCGTCATTTTTGTCCTTATATACCTTGGATGGATGCAAAAACTGAAAAGAAGCATCCCCTGCTTCCCAGCCGGACGTCCCATCCACCTCTATTACGTTCAACTTTCTTTTCGCTGCTTCTTCCATAACCTCGCGTTCCATTTCACCCCCATCTCTTCCAAAACCAACCGGTACAAATAAATCATCTACTTTCATTTCCTTCAGCAGGCTTGGAGCATTGCCGATATGATCATAGTCCCCGTGCGTCAAAATTAATTTATCCAGCTCTCTTATTCCTTCAGCTTTCAAAAAAGGGACCAGGATTCTTTTCCCGCCATCAAATTCTGATCTTCGCTTTTCCCACTCCTCCATCTCAAACTGGAAAAGACCTCCCGTATCAATCAAGTACGCCCCTCGGTTGTGTGGCAGCCTGATATAGATGGCATCTCCCTGCCCGATATCCAGTACCACAACTTTGCCTTCCCATTGGAACAAGCCGATATTCCAGTGAAAAACAAAACAAATCAATAAGGAGCAAATGGCCTTCCAGCTACTTTTTATGGTTGTGGTTTCCATTTTGTAAAAGAGAAAAACAACCGATTGAATATATCCAACCATCAAAAAATGTGGTGGCCTTCCGAATACGAGAGAACCAAAAGAAAAGTTGGCGATTTCTTCGGCTAGAACATTCATAAGAAGCAACGGGTACTTCAGTAGCGGAAGAATCATGGGTACTAAATCTGGTAAAAGCAAAAGGCAAAAGAAAATGAAAAAAGAAAGCGGCAATACAAACAAAGAGTAGAACGGGATAAAAATGAGGTTCAAAAGAGGGCTCCATATGGAGAATTGAAAGAAGTGATAAAGGATGATTGGCAGCGATGCAAGTTGTGCTACGACAGAAACATAAAGCAATTGATAGCCTTTATGTCCGATTGAATTCAGTCTTTTGGTCGATAGCAGCAAACTAAGACTGACGATAAAGGAAAGCTGAAATCCAATATGAAAAAGGTAGTAAGGGCTGATCGATAGGATGGTTATGCATGCTACACCAAGTGAATCGATGGAAAGGAACCTTTTTTTCACCATCAGATACAATAGCACCACACCTGTCATAATGGCAGCCCGCATGACGGATGGAGCCGCTCCAGCAATTATGACGTATACCGGGAGAAACAAGAGCAGCGTACCATTCATGAACCCTCTTGTAGCACCGAGTCTGATCCCCATAAAAAAAACGGCTGCCGTAATCACCCCTACATGAAGGCCTGAGATTGCCAGCAGATGGACAAGGCCCAACAACTGATAGGCTTCAAGAATCTCTTCATCCATATAGGCTCTTTCTCCAAATATCAAGCTAATCATGAATCCCGATATCGGCTGTTCCACTTTGGCATGGATCAATTGCATCCCTTTTACTCTCCATTGCTTTAAGGTCGTTAGGATGCCTGTGGGAGATGGCGACATACAATGTGAAGGAGGATCGATTAACATGAGGGTCCAGTGAATGTGCTGGTGATAGAGAAATTGCTTGTAGTCAAAGGCATGAGGGTTTGTTGGAGGCAGGGGTTCTTTTAGTGTTCCGGTAAAATTGCAAAAATCCCCGATCTGAAGAGGCGAAAAGTACTGGAACTCTTTTTCCGTATTCATGTAGTATTCAACAAGGAGGGGTTCTTCTCTTTCTGTTTCGAATTGGAAAGTTATTTTATTGCCATCGCGGATAATATGCTGATTTATTTCTCCTGAAAAATCCGTATCGTACTGCGTATATTGTGAGGTATTTGCCCTGTCTATCACCGTAGTATATATACCAAAACTAATACCCACTGTCAAAGCAGCCCACATCAAGCCGGTTCTCTTCAAACCGAGCCATAACCAAAGAAGAAAACAACATGATAAAGCCAGCAGTCCCCAGTGAAACGAAAAACTGGAGACTGCAATGCCTAGACAGCTGGAAATGGAAAGATATGCATAATTGCCTGTTGGATTCATGAAAGCCTACACCCTGGAGCTAAACAAAAAATCAGCCTTTTCATACCATTCTTTGATTTCTTCCTCTGATGCACCCGACTCTTCCAGTTTACCGATCAACTCAGAGATGAACTTCAGCTTTTCAGGATCATTTTGACCTGAATCTTGGAACTCCACATACTGAACCCGAACTCCCGCCTGATCAAACATTTCCATCGCATAAGGGTGATTCTTATAGTCCATGGCATAATAGACCGTTTTTATTCCTGCTTGGATAATGGCTTTACAGCAATGCAGACATGGAAAATGTGTGACATAGATTTCAGCATCTGTTGTTGGCACCCCGAACTTGGAACATTGCAGGAGTGCATTCATTTCGGCATGGATGGTCCGCACACAGTGGTTGTCGATAACATAGCATCCTTCATCTATACAATGGGTTCCGCCGGCAATGGACCCGTTATAACCGCCTGCTATGATACGCTTGTCCCGAACAATGGTAGCACCGACGGTCAATCGTGTACACGTGCTGCGTAATGCGAGCAAATGGCTTTGCGCCATAAAATATTGATCCCAAGATATTCTAGCCATAAATATTCCCTCCAACATCCTATTTACAATAACTATAGTGTATCGACATATCCAGTGCCTCGTCAATTTAATTTGTCGTCGTAATGTCGTCCCGAATTTTTTCAAGCGATTTCTCTCCAATTCCGGTGACATTCAGCATCCCATCCACCGACTTGAACAATCCGTTTTCATCACGATATTCTATGATGGCATTCGCTTTTGATGGTCCGATCCCAGAGAGAGTGGTAAGCTCTTCGACTGTCGCGGTATTAATATTTACCTTATTTTGACCTGTATCTTTGCCATCCTCGGGACTAGGCGGCTCCACTAGTGATAGTCCCTCCACCTCTTCTCCCTCTTCCGGTACATAAATCACCATTTCATCCACCAGCAAGGCAGCAAGATTCACTTTTCTCGTATCGGCACTTGGCAAAAAGCCTCCAGCTTTGTCTACAGCGTCAATAATGCGCTCTCCATTTGCCAGCTCGTACACTCCGGGAAGTTTTACTGCGCCTTTTATATCAATCAGGACTGTTGCGGGTGGGTGTTGTACTTCATTTTTACTTTCAGAATCTGAATCGATACTCACGTTCCCCTCATCTCTAACCTCGTCCACTACGAGTTTTTGGAAAACTTTTGGTTCGGTTGTTTGAGATGCTGGAAAGAGTTTAGGCAAGAGGATGAATACGAGTGCAATGGCACCTAATGTACCGAGTATCCATTTCTTTTTATGAAGATATAGGAATTCTTTCACGGAGTTTTCACCTTCTATTCATATTTTTTTCAAAAAAAACATATATTGTATGAGAAACTTTTTGGATGAAGGAGGGCATGAAAGTGAAAATTGGAATCATCGGGACCGGTAATATGGGAAAGATATTGATCGAAGCATTTATCGAAGCTGGCGCAGTACCTCCTGAAAATATGACGATAACCAATCGAACATTAAAGAAGGCGTATAGCATTAAGAGTCTATACGAAAATATAGTGGTAAAAGAAACAGCAGAGGAAGTAGTGAAAGCTTGTGACATCATATTTCTTTCCGTCAAGCCTTTGGATATTCACCCCCTTTTATTGAAAATAGATCATTTACTGACTAATGATAAATGTGTAATCTCCATCACCTCACCTGTATCTGTGAAGCAGTTGCAATCTCTCGTTTCCTGTCAGGTGGCACGAATCATTCCGAGCATAACAAACCGGGCTCTCTCCGGAGTTACCCTCATGACATTCGGTGATGGTTTAAATGAGGAGTATCAGGACTATCTGACAGAAATCTGTGCAAAGATTTCCAAACCAATTATCATAAGCGAAAATGTGACGAGAGTGGCTTCTGATATTGTCAGCTGCGGACCGGCATTTTTCAGCTATCTGCTGCAGAAGTTCATTGATGGGGCAGTAAGTGAAACCGAGATTACCAAGGAACAGGCTACTGCACTGGCAAGTGAAATGATAGTCGGTATGGGAAAACTATTGGAGAAGAACCTCTATACGTTGCCTACCCTGCAGGCTAAAGTGTGTGTAAAGGGTGGTGTAACAGGAGAGGGAATCAAGGTACTGGAAAATGAGCTTGGTGATGTATTCCATCTTTTGATACAGAAAACCCACGAGAAGTTTGATGAAGATCTGTGCGAGGTTAAAAAGCAGTTTCACTAACGTATTCGACCTGTTCGACAGAATTCCTTTTTCTTTTGCAAAATTCTTCTAAAAAAAACGACTATGAAAAAACCATCCTTGGCACTGCCGTCAAAGGATGGTTTTTTCGTTAGTAATAATCAAGTCTACATATTTTTGCTTTGCTGAAGAAGTTTGGATTCTCCTGTACGTTCCCATTCTTCCACTGTTTGATATGCCTTTTCAGGTGAATATCCTTTCCCGACGAGAACCCCCATCAGGATAAATTCCTGAAGGATGTGTGTAGCATTTATTCCTCTTTTCACATCCTCTAACCCTTCATTCACTAAAAACTCCGTGTACTTTACCCATTCATCTGGAGTTTTCCCTGAAATAACCGTCTTCCCATGGCCTTCTTCAGCAGCCATTGCATCTGCTTTGGTTGTATGAACAGTACCAAATGGATGATTAGGAGGTGCGTATATCGAGTAAAGTTTTAGGGGAGTATTGCCTGTATTTGTTAGGTTATGCCATGTGCCAGCAGGAATTATTATGGCAAAATCGTCATATACATTTCTTTCAAAGTTTAAATTATCTTTACTCTTGCCCATTTGAACTATTCCCTGCCCTTGCTCAATCCGTAAGAATTGATCAACGTCAGGATGCATTTCCAAACCGATATCTTCTCCTGGATTGAGACTCATCAAAGTAAGTTGCAGATGGGTTCCTGTCCATAGAGCTGTACGATAAGTATTGTTTTGCTTTGTGGCTTCATTGATATTTACGACAAATTGATTTGGTCCAGAATCTTTCAACATAATTCTATGATCACCTTGGCAAAATCCAAAAGAATCATACCGATTTGCATGTTCCATCCCAGGGTAATTCCAGTAAACAGGCTGTCTCGAATAGTTATACATAGGTGCATGAACATAATAAGGATTTGAATATTGATATCGATTCAAATTGGGGTCATAGTACATTTTTTTCATTCCCTTCCCAGTTTATAAATTCATCCTATGCACCGGGTAAGGGAATGTACTTAGTCTACAACAAAAGCCTATCAAATCGGGATCAATTTGACAGGCTCTTTTGCATGTATATCTATATCTTCCTTGCGGCAAAAAACACTCTTTCCGCCTGGTCTGAGAGATGTTCCATCGAGAAATCTCCTGTAACGGATAACAGTTCGAAGCCCGCTTCCTCCAACCATTTCTTATAGAGCTCCACACTATGTGTACGCTGGTAATGCACTTCGTCAAAGCGGGAATATAGGCCGGTTTCCTCTTCCAGGACGAAGAAGCTCAGCTCATGCTCCACACTGTTTGCTTCTTCTCCTGCATAGCAGTTCCATATGTAGGACACTTCTTCTTCCGCATTTGTAAACGTGCTATTCATAAAGATTTGGGACATTTTATAAATGGAATGAACATCAAACAAAAGGAGTCCGCCTTCTTTAAGCTGGCTTGAGACCGCCTTGAATGTATCCTGAACCTCTTCTTCTGCTTGCAGATAATTGAGGGAGTCACAAAAGATGGTCACACAGTCCGAGCCAGTAAAGCCATCAAGCTCAGTCATATTCTGTTCAAAATAGGGTATTACTACACCGGCTTGTTCAGACTTTTCATGCGCCACCGCAAGCATGCTTTCGGACAGGTCCACTCCGGAAACCTTCCATCCCTCTTTTGCAAAACGGATAGTCATTTCCCCAGTCCCGCACCCGACATCCACGATGGAAAAGTCCGGTTTCCCTTTCGCATAGCGATCCTTTACGCTCTTGACGTATTCCACCCATTGATCATACGGGACGTCCTCCATCAAATGATCGTAAATGAAAGCAAATTGACCGTAAGCCATTTACGTCAGCTCTTTAAGTACGTCTTCACGTGGTGCATCTCCCCAAAGGCGCTCCAGGTTGTAATAGCCGCGCTCATCCTTATGGAAAACATGTGCAACCACATCCCCAAGGTCAACAAGAATCCAGCGTGCCTCATCGAAGCCTTCCATTCTGCGGACATTTTGCCCCTGTTCTTCTGCCGCTTCTTTAATAGCTCTCGCAATTGCTTGAACCTGCTTGTCGGAGTTACCATGACAAATCAGGAAATAATCCGAAACAAGGGAGATCCCCTTCATATTCAATGCAACCAATTCTTCTGCTCTTTTATCATCTGCCGCTTGTGCAGCAAGTTGTAATAATTCTTTTGACATTAACTTAACTTCCTTCCTTTTACTTTCATAGTCATATCATTATAAGCGTGAAATGTATCCGGATAAACAGGCTGATTCCGCTTCAACAGAAAGGAAATCGTATTTTTCATCGCTTGTATCATTGCTATATCAAGGCTTGCTTTGGCAGTTTCCCGTACGTCTTCCACTCCAGGAAAGTCACGGCCAGGCTCAATATAATCCGCTACATAGAGGACCTTATCAAGCGTAGTCATATTTATTTTTCCGGATGTATGGCATTTTATTGCCTCTAAAACATCTTTATCCGTAATGCCCACTTCTTTTTCCACCAAAAAGGCTCCAACTGGAGCGTGCCAAAGTTCATCATGATGTGCAAGGAGATCCTGCGGCATATTTTGCTCCAGGATGATATTCCGCATTTCTTTCTTATCACGAAACTTGGCATAGTCATGGAAAATCGCCGCAAGCTCCGCCTTATTTTCGTCCACACCATATTTTTTTGCGAGCTCGATGCTTGTATCCATTACGCCGATGGTATGGATATAGCGGCGTTCTGTTAATTGCTCCCGTACAATTCTTAGCGCTTTTTCTCTATTCATACAGCTTTTTCTCCTCTATAATTCGTCGGACCTGCTCCGGCACCAGATAATGGGAGGATCTGCCATCTTTAACACGCTGTCTGATGAGCGTAGAGGAAACCTCAAACTGCGGTGTTTCCACTTCGATGACAGGAAAGGCGGTTTCAATGGAATAGCCCTGCCTTTTCACACCTACGAATTTCACCAGCTTAACCAGTTCCTCTATTTTATGCCACTTTGGCAGGTATTCCACCATGTCGGCTCCAATGATGAAATGAAAATCAATTGTCGGATGATTTCCTTTCAGCAAAAGAATGGTGTCATACGTATAGGATGGTCCCTCTCTCTCCAGTTCAATCGTTTGCAACAGAAAAGAGGGCTGATCACCAATTGCAGCCTCTATCATTTCGAGACGATGTTCGGTGCTGGTGATGGAATCCGACTGTTTATGCGGGGGGATATGGTTAGGCATGAACCACACTTCGTCCAAGCTTAAACAATGCTGTACATCATTTGCTATTAAAAGATGACCAAGATGAGGAGGATCAAAGGTGCCTCCCATAATGCCTACTTTTTTCACCACATTCCCTCCCACAGATTATCTGGATTTTGGCAACTCAAGCTGTTTGTTTTCTCGGGACTCCTTGTAAAGAACAACGGTATTTCCGATTACCTGAACAAGCTCTGCCTTCGTTCCTTCTACAAGCTCAGCAGCCACTGTGTTTCTGTCGTCATCACAGTTTTGGAGAATGCTTACCTTTAAAAGCTCTCTTACTTCAAGTGCTTCTGAGATTTGTTTGGTCATATTTTCATTTACTCCACCTTTTCCTACTTGGAAAATTGGATCAAGATGATGTGCTGCAGCACGTAAAAATCTTTTTTGTTTACCTGTTAACATGATGTTCCTCCTAGTCGTTCTATTACTAATTTTTCCATCCTATCCACATCCGGTACATTTCCTGTCCAGTGCTGAAAGGCTAGAGCAGCCTGATACACAAACATTTGCACACCGTTTTGGACAACCGCTCCTTTTAATCGTGCTTCCTTTAATAGTTTCGTTTCTAAAGGATTATAGATAATATCACTTACCACTGCATTCTCTTTCAGTGTTGTAAGTGCAATCGGTGTTTCCTCCACATGAGGGTGCATTCCTACTGATGTGGTCTGGACAATGACATCATACGTCGGAAGACTCCGAACAGCTTCTTCCTTGGTTACAGCACGGCATCTGTCTTCGAAGGAAAACTCCTCGATCAGACTGAGCGCTTTGTCTGGAGTGCGGTTCAATATATCCGCCGTGACCCCAGTCTCCTGTACTAGCGAATAGATGATAGCCCTTGCCGCGCCACCTGCACCAATTATTAACATCCGCTTATCATTGATAGGTGTCACTCTCTTTAACGCTTCCACGTACCCTGGGCCATCCGTGTTGTACCCTTTCATTATCCCGTTCTCATGGACAACCGTATTGACAGCTCCTATCTGCAGGGCATGTTCGTCCACTTCGTCCAGTAGAGGAATAATGGCTTCCTTATGCGGAATCGTCACATTGAAGCCGGATACGCCGAGGGCTTTCAACCCTTTTACTGCGGTTTCGAGGTCCTTTGGTTCCACATGGAATGCATGATAATAGGCATCCATTCCAAGATGAAGAAATGCATCATTCTGAATAAGTGGAGACATGGTTTGCTGTATTGGACAGCCTATCACCCCATATAGTTTCTTCATCAGAGCTCCCCCCTACCGCTTCATTTTATATCAATGACTTTCTTATCATTACACCAACGCCTTTTGGGACATGTGCAACAACCTTGATCCCCGCCTCTTTGATTGTGATCCAGCCAAGACCGGAGAATACGATATCCGTTTTCTCTTCTTTAATGGTGAATTCATGGGCGATGAGTTCCGGGAAGTTTTCTGCATAATCAACACCCGGAGGCTGCAATAGCTCGCCAAGATGCTCTTTATACATTTGGTCTGCATTGGCAAGCTTCGTCCGATGAATGTAGAGAGCGTTGGAAAAATAGCAGGTAAATGAATTACGTCCACCCTTCACATAATCGAATCTGGCCAAACCGCCAAAAAATAATGTCTGCTCTTCGTTTAATTGAAAGACCATCGGCTTGATTTCTTTTTTGGGAGAAATGACCTTGAGATCTTTTTTGTCCACATAATGAGCCATTTGATGACGGTTGATGATGCCTGGCGTGTCATAAAGGGAAGCACCGTTATCCAGCGGAATATCAATCAAATCCAATGTTGTACCAGGAAACTGGGAGGTCGTAATGACATCCTGTTCTCCTGAGAATTCACGGATGATACGGTTGATGAACGTGGATTTCCCGACGTTCGTACACCCAACTACATAAACATCCTTACCGTTGCGGTACTCGTCCATTGCTGTTGCAAGTTCCTTGACTCCAGTCCCTTTATCAGCACTGATCAAAAATACATCTTCAGGCTTCAAGCCCAGTTCCTTGGCAGCCAGCTTCATCCAGTTGATCACTTTGTTTGGCTTGACCGATTTTGGAAGAAGGTCCACTTTATTTCCGACAAGCAGAATCTTATTGTTTCCTACAAACCGGTGCAATCCAGGCAGCCAGCTTCCATCAAAATCGAAAATGTCCACGATTTTTACAACGAGACCTTCCGATTGTCCGATGGAATGAAGAATTTTTATAAAATCATCATCCGTCAAGGATACATCCTGAATTTCATTGTAGTTCTTTAATCTGAAACAACGCTGACAAATGATCGTCTCTTTATTCAAAGAAGATGGTGGAGCATAGCCCAATCCTGCCTTATCCTCGGTTTGGATGTCCACTCCACAACCTACACACACTACTTGTTCTTCCATATTCCTTAATCCTCCCAAGAAATCATGCCTCTTCGCTTCATCCATGATAATATTCTACGTTCGACCTGTCGGTTGAACTTGGTGACAAAACCATCCGATTTGGCTACCGGTACCACCAAAATGGTATGCAACCCAAGACGGTTGCCTCCAAGTACATCTGTCAGAAGCTGGTCGCCAACAACAACCACTTCCTCCGCCCTGATATTCATCTCGCGCAAGGCACGTTTGAAGGCTCTTCTGAATGGTTTTCTCGCTTCATAGATGTATGGGATCCCTAATGGATCTGAAAAGAATTTCACACGCTTGAGCTTATTGTTGGAAACGATGGTGACAAGGATCCCCGCAGCCTGCATTTCCTTGAACCACTCAATCAATGCCGGCGTCGCTTCCGGTCTGTCCCATTCCACCAATGTATTATCAAGGTCTGTAATAATACCCTTGATGCCTTTTTCCTTTAATGTCGCTGGCTTAATTTCGAACACACTTTTTACATGTTCAGCCGGCAAAAAATATTTTAGCACGATGCTCACCCTCTATATATTTCTAAATTCGTATACAATTTTCATGATGAAGCTTTTCCGAAACAAAATTATACTTTACCATCTTACCCAAATTCCTTCAATGTTCCAAGTAAATTGTCGATAATAGTAGTGTTTACTAATGTTTCAAGAGATAAAAATAAACGGAAAATAAAAATTTTTCGACAAATTACAGTTGCATTCAACACCTGTGGATAACCTTATCTACATTATACAACCCAGTAGATTACGTTTAATGGTAATTATAAACAGATTACCCACAAGTTATCCACGCTTTCCTGTGGATAACAGAACGGTTGTTCTAAAAAATATTACATGGTAGAGTAATGATACAAACCAGCTAAACTAATCAATATATGACCTTACCGGATGATATAGAACAGAATTTCACACATTTGGAGTCGACTATACATATAGACCACACTAGGAGGTGTAGGGCAGAGGCCAACCTGATGAGAAAACTTTCTGATGAACTTTTACTTGAATCCTATTACAAAGCAACGGAATTAAAACTGAGCACTGATTTTATCCAGCTAATCGAGCTTGAAATTCAACGCCGCTCCTTAAATTATAAAATAAAAGCAACATCCTAAAAGAGCCTGATTATGGCTCTTTTTTCATGTCCAATTACTACAAACAAAAGAAAAGCTAGAGTTGGCGGACACTAGCTTTTGTCTTTGTTCTTCCCTTTTCCACCGTGTTGCAAAGGATATCCGCTACTAGCTGAGCCACGTCCCGATCTTCTGTCCGACCTTCACTTCCTGTTTCTCCTTAATGGAAGGATCTATCATAAATGAATCCTTCTCAAACAGGAGGATAACAGTAGATCCAAAGGAGAAATAAGCCATTTCCTCGCCCTTTGTGAGTGTACTTGATTCATGTGTAAGCTCAATACTGTTCACAAACATGGCGCCAACCTTTACAACAGTAACATGCTTACTGTTATGCTTCATTTCGGTAAGGCGGCGATAATTCTTGGCAAGCGGCTCTTTGCCGTATTTCAGCCCAAGCTGGTTTACAGGATAGGATTTCCCGCCTAAAGTCCATTGATTGGTAACCTCGCCTGTAATCGGGCTATGAATCTTATGATAATGACTGGGACTCAAATACAGCACCATGTATGTTCCGCCCATATACTTCGGCGAGAGCATCTCATCAGAAAGCATTTCTTCTATTGAATAGTCAATACCCTTTGCTGTCATTTGTAAATCACTTGTAATGGCACCCATCTTCTCCACTACCGCATCGACCGGACTCACTACGGAATCGGCAGCTGCATCAATCGGACGCACACTCGGTTTCAGACTGCGGATAAAAAATTGCTGTAGCGTTGGAAACGTAGAGATATCATCCTTCATCTCATCCAGATTAATTTTATAGACATTGGCAAAGGACGGGATAAACCGTTTGCTCATTTTAGAAGAAGCGAAGCGTTTCACAGCCATGGAAGAGTACTTATGATTCGTAAGCTCTATCGATAGTCTGTACAAGTTTTTTAACAATATATTTCCCTCCAACAGAATCTTTTTGATGAAGCATTTATAAAAAACATCAAATGTTTGTAGTCATTACTTAGTTTGAAACAAATCCTGGCAAAACGCCAGACTCCATGAGTGATATTATAACATTTGGCGCAGGTCCTGCACTATTTATTTATGAAGTATTGGTGGATGGTACGTGTTACCCGATATAGCCGTTGCAAATCCACTCCAAATATTTGGAGGTGTTCTCTCATTTATCTAGAAATTAAAATAATCGGAATTGAAAATGAAAATGTAACAGAATAAATTAATTCAGGTATAGCGTATAATTTCCCGCGTCCAATCGTTATATCATTTGAATAGGACAGGAGGAGGAAAAATGATGAACAAGAACTCTGCAATAGATCAGCAACTGATCCATGATATACGAAAAGTAAGAGAGGATTTTGACAAGGCGGTTTCGGAATTTACCACTGGCTTATGGAATTATTGCCGCTATTTGACGGGGTCTCCCTGGGATGGGGAAGACCTTTTTCAAGACACTATGCTAAAAGCCATGGGGCTACTTTCCCAACGTTGGAGTGAGATCACTGACCGGAAAAACTATCTTTTTCGGATTGCCACAAATACGTGGTTTGATCAATGCAGAAGGGAAAAACGGATGGTAGGGTCGTTGGATGAAAAGGCCAGAACGGAAGACGGGATTGAATTGATTGATCATCTTTTATTGGAGGATTTGCTCCATTTGATAGAATCCCATTTACCACCTAAGCAAGTGGCGGCCTTTCTTTTGTTTGACGTTTTTCAGTTTACCGCAGAGGAAGTTTCCGGAATGGTCAAGAGCACCTCAGGTGGCGTCTTCGCTTCGGTACAGCGCGCAAGGAAGAAGCTCGCAACCATTGATATGGGAAAAAAACTGGAACCCTCTACAAAACGTGCAAACAAAAAAATCATTCAAGCATACTTGGCGGCATTCAACAATGGAGACTTCGAAGAGATGCTCTCCTTGTTCAGTGAGCAGGCAGAGAATGAAGCATACCTTGGATTCCAGGAATATTCAAAGGACGAAATGCGAAAAGGCTCGCTTCGATTCGGATTGCCAGGTTATTCTGCTCAGGAAGTCATACTCTGGGCAAGACCTGTCATTATTGTTCTAAGCAATGTCGGCAATGGGACAGAACTGCATGACATTCAGTTACAAGAAGTGGAAAATAATACCATCGTCAGTCACCGAAGCTATTTTTTCCGAAAAGAATTTATCCTCGCCGCTGCAAAGGAACTTGGTTTGAAGCCACAGCTGCAAAAACCTCCTGTTGATTGGAGTTAAAAAAAGGCAGCCCCGCATCATTTTGCGGAGCTGCCTTTATCTTATTTATTCGTTAATTCCAGAAACTCCTCTACATCCTCCAGGGATTTTTTCACTGCTTTTTCCCAGAAATCACGTTGTGTCAAGTCCACGCCAAGATGCTTCATGGCAAGGTCTTCCACGGTCATGGATGCAGTATCCTTCAACAAGGAGATGTATTTATCTTCATAGTTTGTTCCCTCTTCCAGAGCTTGGCTGTAGATTCCCAATGAGAAAAGGTAGCCGAACGTGTACGGGAAGTTATAGAACGGAACCTGGGTGATAAAGAAATGCATTTTGGAAGCCCAGAACGTAGAATCATATTCATCCAATGCACCACAATATGCTTCTTTTTGCGCTTCTACCATTAGTTCGTTCAGCTTCTCCACAGTGACAAGCCCGTTCTTGCGCTCCTCATAGAATCTTGTTTCGAAAAGGAAGCGTGCATGAATGTTCATATAGAACGCAACACTGCGCTGGATTTTGTCTTCCAGTAATGAAATCTTTTCTTTTTCATCCTTTGCATACTTGACAGCGGCATCCGCCACGATCATTTCAGCGAAAGTGGAAGCCGTCTCCGCCACATTGCTTGCATAGAAGCGGTTCAATGTCGGTACTCCGTGCATGGCATGCTGATGGAAAGCATGGCCAAGTTCATGAGCAAGTGTACTGACATTGGAAAGCGTGCCGGAATAGGTCATGAAAATACGGGACTGTCCGGATACCGGGAAGCTTGTGCAGAAACCGCCTGGACGCTTTCCTGGGCGGTCTTCCGCTTCGATCCAGCGATCTTCAAACGCTTTTTTCGTAAACTCCGTCAGTTCAGGGCCAAACTTGGAAAACTGCTCGATGATGAAATCTGCACCCTCCTGATAGGACAGTTTGGTTTCTTCTGCCGTCAGTGGAGCGGAAACATCATACATGCTCAACTTCTCCAGTCCAAGCAGTTCAGCCTTACGGTTCAGATATTTAGTAAGCGTCCCTTTATGGTCGGTAATTACCTGCCACATTGTATCCAACGTTTCCTGCTTCATACGGTTATTATCAAGCGGCTCCTTCAGTACGGATTCCCATCCTCTTTGCTCATATACCTGCAGACGGAAGCCAGCCAGATGATTCAACGCTGCTGCAATCGTATCCGCTTGGTTTTCCCAAGCCTCTTTCCACGCTTTTGCCACCTCTTTACGGACTTCACGGCTGCCATCGGAAAATCTGTTGTGCGCCTGACCGACCGAAAGCTCTTTGACCTCACCATTCTCTTTCACTTTTACCTTGATGGTTCCGACAAGGGAGTTGTACAACTTGCCCCATGCATGGTATCCATCTACAGCAAGTGAGGTAACCAGCTTTTCCTGATCTGCCGACATTTTATCATTCGCTCTTCGTCTGCGTTCATTCAGCACATATTCCAATACCTTGAATTCTTCCTTTTCCAAAAGAGAATTCCAGGTCTCTTCGTCGATTGTGACCAGCTTATCATCCAAAGCACCAAGAAGAACCTGCAGTTTTGCATGTATCTGGGCAACCTGCCCCTGCAGTTGGGCTGCTCCCTTATCCGTCACATCCGCAGCAAGCAGACAGTTGACGAATGCAGAAGACTGGACAACCTTTTTTACGACAGTTTCATATTCTCCAAGCACTTTTTCAAGTTCTTTCACATCAAATGCAGCGATATGTTGTTCGAACGCTTTTAGGTCTTCTTTGATTTCTGATAGATATGTATGATAGCTTTCTGAACCACTTCCACCTTTGAAGAATACATCAAGGTCCCATGTTTCTTGAAATGTTTTTGTTGTCATAGTAGTTGAATCCCCCTTTTTATTTCATAAAATTAATTATAACGTAAAAATTATAATATTTCCATAATTCCAAACCGTTAGACTTGCAAAATATTCGATTGACGAAATTTCGTGTGATAGGGGGAGCGGGCACGAAAAAGCTTATGCTTAAAAAGCATAAGCTTATCTGACAAGATAGTTTCTATAATAGTGGCCCCCACCCAGTAACAGGAGGATAAACAGCACCACTACAATGCCATACAGCCAGCCTCCGAAAAATCCATATGGTCTATACGGCGGATAGGGGCATGGCGGCGGACAAGGCGGAGGGCAACATGGTCCATAAGGGTACATACCATAACACCTCCTTTTAAGGAATAGGTATCTATACCACCAACATATGCAAATCCCCAAAAAGAGACAGGGCAAAAGCGGAGAAAAATCCATCTTTCTAAACTTTTATCACAGAACCATATCAGGAATATTAAATTTTGATGAGGGGCCAGACCCTTGCAGGAATAACATAAACCCTTGGACAGTATGATGTCCAAGGGTTTAACTTTCATTGTTTTTTCTTTTCTTTTTCGGCTCGGTAGAATTCGTGGAACATTTTCATAAGGGCGCGTTTTTCGATGCGGGATACGTAGCTTCTTGATATGCCGAGCTCTTTGGCGATTTCCCGCTGCGTTTTTTCATCCTTGAGATCAAGTCCAAATCGGCCGACGATCACTTCCCGCTCCCGGTCGTCCAATACATCGATGTATTCCTTTATCTTTTCGAGCTCCATATTCAACTGGATCGTATCAATAACATCCTCGGATTCCGATTTCAGCACGTCGATGAGGCTGATCTCATTTCCCTCTTTATCCTGACCGATCGGATCGTGCAAGGACACATCTTTTTTCGTCTTCTTCAACGCCCGGAGATGCATCAGGATTTCATTCTCTATGCACCTGGCCGCATACGTCGCCAATTTTGTGCCTTTCCCCTGGTGGAAGCTTTCAATAGCTTTAATCAGTCCGATGGTTCCTATGGAGATAAGGTCCTCGGAATCTTCGCCAGTATTTTCGAATTTTTTCACTATATGTGCCACGAGACGCAAATTATGTTCAATCAACATGTTTCTTGCATGTTCATTGCCCTCTGCCATGAGCTTTAAGTATTTTGCTTCGTCCGCTGATGATAATGGTTGTGGAAATGCATTGTTTTTGACATAGGAAACTAGAAAGATAAGTTCTTTGATTAAGTACCCTACCGATGCTAATATACTTGACACACTTTCACCTCCATAAGAATCGTTAGGCAAGAGCCTAGTAGTAATTCTTATGTCAGAAGTGGCCTAACTGTGCAAGTACACCTGAAAATAAATAAATGAAACTCTCTTGTCCAGACAAATCCTTTTGTTGAATAAAGAGAAATTAATTTTATTCTACCAATTCCTTCGAATAATGGTACAATTTGAATAAGAACGGATGTTCATTAAATGAAGGCTTATCTCCTTTATAACAACAAAAAAAATCTTCCTATTATAATAGGAAGACGTTAGTACTGAATATAAGGTAGTTTTTTAAGCTTGGAAGGAATCGTCCCTCTGCCGACTTTTATGACGCTGTACTCTTGAAACAGGGTTTCAAACCACTTAGAAACTTCAGCATATGTTTTATTTTTGTAATCCACAAGCTGGGCAACCCGGTACCGATTACGTTCCTTTTGCTTACGATCCACAACGATAAACCAGAAGCATGTCAGCTCAAAAGTGCCAGTACTTGTCATTGACATAGTAAGAACTCTCCTTTAGCTAGAAATTAATGTCTTGTAGGTAGTTCAGTTGGTGTATAGTTATCAGTTGCACTTACTGAAGAACCGAATACGTTAGCACCGAAAAGAGTGATGGAAACAACTAGGACCGTAACAAAAAATTTTTTCATTTAAATTCTACCTCCAAAAGTTTTTTTGTTTAAAATTTTTGTAACATTTAATAAACTATCTATAATAGGAATAATACACTATATTTAATAGTTGCATATTTTTGATTATAGGCGATTAGAGCCACATAGCATACAGTTTTCTATAGAATGCTCCATTTCTCGTGAAAATTATAATTATAGGAATATTTTAAAGGGGGGACAAACATGGATTTCTCTTTGATCGGGAAGGAAATAAAGGTTTTGAGGTCTGCATTGAACTTGTCACAGGCAGAACTTAGTGAAGGTATATGTACCCAGTCGCAAATCAGCAAGATAGAGAAAGGCGAGGTTTTCCCTCTAGCAAATACTCTATACTACATCGCTGAAAGACTTGGAGTAGATATCAACTACTTTTACGACCTGGCAGCCAATCCAAGGCTTTCCTATGTGAAGGAGGTTTTCACAGAAGTCCGCGAACTGCTGAACAAATGCAAATATGAGGAAGTTTATAAAATTGTCGAGGCTGAAAAAAAGAATAATCTTTTTGCTAATAATAGAAAATACGCCCAATTCCTGATCTGGAATGAAGGAATCTGCGTCTATCATCTTCACCAGAATAAAAATGGCGCACTCCGTCTCCTGCACGAAGCATTAGATATGACGAAAATGACTTCCAAGCTTTTAGGCGAAAGAGAAATTGAAATTATCAATAGTGTAGCCATTATATATTTTGAAGTCGGAGAATACAATAATTCTTTGGAAACATTTAATAATGGACTTAACCATTATAAAAAGATACCTTATATCCATGATTGTACCATAAAAACGAAGCTTCTTTATAATAAGGCAAAAGCACTAACCCGCCTCAATAGAATAGTTGAATCAAATGATACTTGCATGGAAGCCATTAAATGGTGTGTGAAGCACGATAGCATGTATCTGCTGGGAGATATTTATTACCATATCGGCTATAACTTTAGTCTGATTGACGAAAATAAACATGCAATCGATAATCTTGAGCGATCAATTGAGATTTTCAATCTGCAAGATAACAAGATCTTTGTTGCCCATATAAAAAACAAAATAAAGGAACTAAGAACAAAAGACATCATAAAAAACTAGGCGGAGGTTTGGATCCGCCTAGTTTTTATTTTCAATCATTCTTTTCCCAATAAACCCTTACTCATCAAAAACGTTTTTGCCACCTCATAGCTTGTCTTCCCTTCAACGCTGACCTGATAATTCATGTCACGCATCTCTTCATCATTTATCTGGTTGGCAAGCTTGTTTAAAATCTCTTCCAGTTCAGGGTGTTCATCCAAGGTTTCCTTCCTCAAAAGGGCAGCCCCCTGATAAGGTGGAAACAAGTTTTTATCGTCCTCGAGAACACGTAGATTGTATTGTTTTATTTCGGCATCCGTCGAGTAGGCATCCACCAGATTGACATCCCCTGTTTCAATTGCTCGATAGCGTAGTTTTGGCTCCATTGTTGTCAGGTTTGGCAGAGTCAGGCCATAGACATTCTGCATCCCTACATAGCCATCCTCCCGATCGGTGAATTCAAGGGTGAATCCAGCTTTTATCTCATTCTTTGCTCCATTCAGGTCAGAGATGGCCGTTATTTCATTTTCTGCTGCAAAATCTTCCGGAATCGCAAGTGCGTACGTATTATTAAAGCCCATCGGCTCGAGATAGACCAGTTTATCCTGCTCGAGCAGCCCTTCCTTCGCCTGCTCAAACACCTCCCTTTGATCAAGACTGACCGGTTCCTCTTCAAGGAGAGTTACAATTGCAGTACCGGAATACTCTGGATAGATATCGATTTCCTTATTTTTCAATGCTCGATAGACAAAACTGGTTTTCCCCAGAGAAGGACGAAGCTCCACTTTTAAATCCGTCTCCTCTTCAATCAGAAGCTTGTACATATTGATGATAATATCCGGTTCTGCACCAATTTTTCCGCTTAACACAAGATCCGCCTCTGTTGCACGCATCACGGCAAAAGGGGAAAGAAAAAGGAGAATGACGGTCAAACCGATTATCAATGCCTTTTTTCCGGCTCCTTTACGTGCTGCGGTCTCAATCGCCCTCAATACAAAATCAAATAGAATGGCAAGCAGCGCAGCCGGTATTGCACCCAAAAGAATCAGGGCATTGTCGTTACGGTCGATCCCCAGAAGGATCAGACTACCCAGTCCACCTGCCCCGATCAGCGCCACAATAGTTGCCGTTCCTATAATAAGTACCATGGCTGTTCTGATTCCGGCCATAATCACCGGAAGCGCCAATGGCAATTCCACTTTAAAAAGCCTCTTCAACGAAGTCATCCCCATGGCTCTTGCCGCTTCATTCAGAGATGGATCAACTTCTTTTATTCCCGTATAGGTATTCCGTAAAATTGGCAGCAGTGCATATAAAAATAGTGCAATAACCGCGGGTACAAACCCGATTCCTACCAAGGGGATCAAAAGCCCCAGCAAGGCCAGTGACGGAATGGTCTGAAGTACTGCTGTTACGCCTATAATAGACTCGGCAATCCTTTCTTTTCTCGTGAGATAGATACCAAGAGGTACGGAGATGACAACCGCAATGGCAAGTGCGATGACGGATATTTGAATATGCTCAAGCAAAGCGGTCCAAAGCTGATTTCCCCTTGCTTCATACAAATCCTGAAGGAACCTCATGCTACAGTCCCTCCTTCCAGATTACGTTTATAGATGAACTGGAGTACATTCTGCCTCGTCAATACACCGATCGCCCCGCTTGCCCCTGTCACTGTGACCGCTTCATGGACCTGCAGCAATTCAACTGCGTCCGCAAGGGTGGATTGGCCATCGATGGCAACGGCGGATTCGACACCTTCCACCCATGTTAATTGCTGGACTACTTCCTCCAACATAAGATGAAAAACATTTTGTTTACTACCGATGAATGATTTTACAAAATCGTTCTTCGGATGCTTTAAAAATTCCTCAGGTGTCCCCACCTGCACCATCTCGCCGTCCTTCATTAGACAGATACGGTCTCCAAGGGTCAGAGCTTCATTCATATCGTGCGTGACAAATACAATCGTTTTCTGTATTTTTTCCTTCAGCTTGAGGAAATCCTGCTGCAGCTGCTCTCTGCTCAACGGATCGAGCGCACTGAAAGGTTCATCCATCAAAATGATCGGCGGGTCTGCGGCAAGCGCTCTTGCAACCCCTACACGCTGCTGCTGGCCCCCTGAAAGCTCAGAAGGCTTTCTATTTTTATAGATGGATGGATCCAGCCCGACAAGCTCAAGCAGTTCATCCACACGCTTTTTGATGTCTTCCTTCTTCCAGGCTTTCAGCTCGGGTACGATGGCGATATTCTCTTCAATCGTCATATGTGGAAATAGTGCAATCTGCTGCAACACATAGCCAATGTTCCAGCGCAGTTCATGAATATTATGTTCGTTGATGCTTTTTCCGTCTATAAGTATGTCACCATCTGATACGGTATGCAGTCGGTTAATCATCTTCAGCGTCGTGGTTTTTCCGCATCCGCTTGGGCCAATCAACACAAAAAACTCTCCTTTATGTATATCCAATGAAAAATCTTGGACAGCTGTAGTCCCATCCTCATAGGTTTTCGTTACTTCCCTAAAGGTTATCAATCTTCGCACTCCCTGTTCCTATTGGTCTTTTTCTTACCATACTTCTAGTCTCTCTCAAAAGCACAAACTATACATACCCTTCTTGCAATAGTTTAAACACATTATTACTGTTAATAGGATGATATTGCAAAAAAAATGAGACTGGCGCACCAATTAATTGATGCACTAGTCTCTTTATATTTTTTCTTTCCGTTTCATCCTCGTGACAAATCGAAATGGCAATAACGTCAATTTTAAAAACATACTCAGACTCCTCTCCACTATTAACTAGGTGAAGTCTTCCTCCACGCTTTTCCATGTTAGACCTGATTGCATTTGTTTCATTTTCAACCTCTCCTTTCCTAAGTTTTATAAGGTAGTATTAGTAAAATCGCACGTCGTTGTACATACGGTCCTTCAGGCTATTAAGTGTTTCAACAACTCTTTCTTCATGTAATAGCTCTTCGATGGACTGTTCTCTTTTCTTCACTGTAATTGTTACAAATAGTAAATGTAGGGTCATGGTGTATCACCTCCTTAATATTTCTTGCACACAAAAAACCGCAGGGGGATCCCTGCGGCCTAATAAGGCATAAGAAGACATAAAAAGCCGCAGGGAATCTATTCTCCTGCGGCTGGATCAGTTAACGGAATGTTAAAATTTAAGCGTGCGCCTGCTTTGCTCCAGATAGGTCGAATAGACATAACGTATTTAATTGTGATTTGTTGATCCACTTTTTCATCATCATTTTGTTCGACCTCCTTTGCATAATTTTACTTACAGAGGTAAGTATATCCAATTTCTCTGCATTTGTAAACACCATTATTATAAAAATCCGAAAATAAATAATAAACACAAAAAAACCTCCCAAAAAAAGAGAGGTTCGCATGCTTATTCATCTTGTTCCTGTTCCTGCAAAAGTCTTTTCAACTTTCTCGTTTTCAGCACAAAAAATACAGATCCACCGAGAAAAAATACAGTGGCGCCCATCATCGTATAGATCTGAAGGGCTTCTTTACCGGCATGTTGAAAAGCTACACCTATATATAAAAACACACTTACTGTCGTTAAAATCATTGCATATCTAGTGTAATCCTTGATTTTCAATTGAAGCTCTTTATTATTCATATGTCATCACCTCATACGTATTACTTTAACATAGATTAGTAGGAACACTCCCTTGTAAATTTCGCCATTTTCAAGCAATCTCGGCCGTTCTCCCTAGTCATTCCTACCCTTATTAATGAAAGAAATATCCTATCCATTCTTCAAATCTAGTGTTTTTTTCTCATTCTTCACTTTTTTCCATCTGAGAATGTAGAAAAAGGTCGATTTTCTGTATAATAGGCAATAAGTTTCCAAAAGGAGGTCGGCCATATGAAACGTCTACTACTATGCAGTTGTACCTTCATCCTGCTTTCCGCCTGCTCTACCGAAAGTAATACCACCGAAGAAGTCATTGTGGTGAACCAGCCTAATCCGAGCAACCAACAGAATAACCAATCCACCAATGAAAGCTCACTCTACATCAAAGATCACAAAGAGAATGACGATAAAAAAGAAAAAAAGAATGATGATGAGTCTGAAAAAGACGAGGAATAAAAAAGAGGAGCCGACGCTTGAAGCGGGCTCCTTTCCTATTATGACAATTGATAGATCTCGGAATACTTTTCTTCCAGATATTGAATGAGGTATTTTGCATCCAGCTCTTCTCCCGTAACTTTGACAATCAGCTCGTTCGGAGAGTAGAGTTTACCATGTTGGTGGATGTTCTCTTTTAACCATTCTCGGATGGCCATGAAGTCCCCTTGCTCGATCTTGTCATAGAAATCAGGCATCTCCTTCAGGAACGTATAAAGGATTTGTGCTGCGTACAGGTTACCAAGCGAGTAGGACGGGAAGTATCCGAAGCCTCCAAAGGACCAGTGGATATCCTGCAGCACACCAAGCGTATCAGTAGGTGGTGTAATCCCAAGGTAATCTTCAATCTTCTGATTCCAAACTTTCGGCAGGTCCTTGACTTCAATCTCTCCGCCAAACAGCGCTTTTTCAATCTCGTATCTGATCATGATATGCAGATTATAGGTCAGTTCATCCGCTTCCACACGAATCAGGGATGCATCCACACGGTTGGTTGCACGGTAGAAGTCATCAAGTGAAACATCGTTCAGCTGATTCGGGAAATGGTTTTGCAGATCACTATAGAAATAGGTCCAGAACTCTTTGGAGCGTCCTACCATATTCTCAAGGAAGCGTGATTGGGATTCATGAATACCGAATGATGTTCCACGGCGAATCACCGTACCTTCGTATTCCGCGTTCACACCCTGCTCATACATGCCATGTCCTGCTTCATGGATTGTCCCAAAAATGGCAGAACGGACATTATCCTTCTGATAACGAGTTGTAATACGAACATCCCCTGTATTCACGCTCTGCGCAAAAGGATGAACTGTCTCGTCGAGGCGCCCGCCATCCATGTCAAAGCCGATCAACGGCAGTAGATAGGCATTGAACTTCTTCTGAGCTTCCACATCATACTCAGCAGCAAAGATATCCTTACGAGGCTGCGCTTCTGAAGCTTTGATTCTATTCAAAAGCTCGACACTCTTTTCACGAAGCTCCTTGAATAATGGATCCAGCTTTTCCACTGTCAAACCTGGCTCATATTCGTTTAATAGCGCGTTGTAAGGATGACCTTCGTATCCATAGTACTCCGCAAACTTCTTCTTGAATGCAAACACCTTTTCCAGCACTGGTGCAAAGGAAGCGAAATCATTATTCTCTCGTGCTTCTTCCCACACCTGGTTTGCATTGTTCACCAGGATTACATACTCCTGGTACTCATCAGCAGGTATGGTTTTGGACTTTTCATAGTTTTTCTTGCGCTCTTTTACACAAGCTTGTGTCACTTCATCCAATTGAGCCCAAGTTTCCTCTGTCGTCAGGAATTCCAATACTTCGCCAATTTCCTCAGAGATGGAAAGCTTGAATGATTCAGTAGACAGTGTTCCAATCGCTTTTGCAAAAAGGGCACGTCCCTTTTTCGGCGCTTTCGTTTTTGAATCCCAGCCAAGAAGACCGAGGACATCACTATAATGACAAAGCTTTTCATCGAGTTTCTTGAACTGCTCCACCTTCTGTTGAACCTTTTCATCTAAAACAGGTACAGTTGACATATTACTCCCCCTAATTGATTATTAAGAAAATTATGTACATTCCAACTTATTATAACAGATTTGTTTCGGATAGCGAATAAAAAGATTGGATATAAAAAAACCTCCAAAAGCACAGGGCTTCAGGAGGTTTAGTCGTTAATTTTCAATTGCTTGCTTCAAGTCGGCAATCAGATCATCCACATCTTCAATACCAACGGAGATGCGCACCAATCCGTCCGTAATACCAAGTTCTGCACGACGGTCAGCCGGAATGGATGCATGCGTCATACGAGCCGGCACGGAAATCAGACTCTCTACCGCACCCAAGCTTTCAGCAAGCGTGAAGTATTTTATCTTCGCCAATAGTTGATCAGCTTTTTCTGCACTTCCGATATCAAATGATACCATACCACCGAATCCGCCAGCCTGCCTCTTGGCAATATCATGGTTCGGATGGTCTTCAAGTCCCGGGTAGTAGACTTTTCCTACCAGTGGGTGGCTTTCGAGGAAGTCCACGATACGGCGTGTATTCTTCTCAGTTGCTTCCATACGCAAGCCCAGTGTCTTGATTCCACGCATTAACAGCCAGGAATCCTGCGGCCCAAGCACTCCACCAGTAGAGTTCTGTACAAAGTGAAGCTCTTCGGCAAGCTTTTCGGAATTCACGACAACAAGGCCCGCCACTACATCACTGTGTCCACCGATATACTTGGTCGCACTGTGCAAGACAATATCCGCGCCAAGGTTGATCGGATTCTGCCAATAAGGCGTACTGAACGTATTATCTACGATCGTTAAAAGGTTATGTTTCTTTGCAAGCAGACCCACTTTTTGAATGTCCGTGATTTTCAAAAGCGGATTCGTTGGCGTCTCAATGAAGATAGCCTTCGTGTTTTCCTGGATCGCCGCTTCGATGTTTTCGATTTTGCTTGTATCTACAAATGTGCATTCAATTCCCACACGGTTCAATACCTTTGTCATGACGCGGTAGGTTCCACCGTACACATCATCTGTCAGGACAACGTGATCACCACTGTTGAACAGCATCATCACAGCCGTAATCGCAGCCATACCCGAACCGAAAGCAAATCCTGCTTTTCCGTTCTCCAGGTCCTTGATCAGCTCCTCTAATGCAAAGCGGGTAGGGTTTCCTGTTCTGGAATATTCATACCCCTTGAACACGCCCACACTTTCCTGCTTGTACGTGCTTACTTGATAGATAGGCGTTGAAACTGCTCCTGTATGTGGGTCACCAAAGATTCCACCATGTATAAGCTTTGTTTTCTTATTCAAGTCAAATTCCTCCTTCATAAATCTTCTTGCTTAAGTACCGTTCGCTGCTGTCGGCAAAAATCATGACGATATTTGTATCGGCTTTCGCTAACTTCGCTTCTTCCAATGCTGCATGAAGTGCTGCACCTGACGAGCTTCCCACTAACAGCCCTTCTTTTACCGCTAGTTCCTTCACACGATTGAAGGCATCCACATCCAGAATTGTATGAATCCCATCAAAGTATGTTTCATCCATATATCCAGGTAAGAATTCCATGCCGATTCCTTCAGTCTTATGCGGACCGGACTCACCACCATTGAGGATCGACCCCTCCGGTTCCACAATCACCGTTTTTACAGCTGGATTCTTTTCTTTTAAAAATTTCGCGGTACCCATGAAGGTACCTCCCGTCCCTGCACCTGCAACAAACACATCCACCTTGCCATCCAGCTGCTCCCACAGTTCAGGACCCATTGTTTTATAGTAGGTATCAGGGTTGGCCGGATTACCGAACTGCTGCGGACAATAGGAATTGGGAATCTGCTCATTCAATTCCTTCGCCTTTGCAATGGCACCCTTCATTCCAAGCTCTGTCGGAGTGTTGATCACTTCCGCTCCAAGCGCCCTCATCAGATCCTGCTTTTCCATGCTGAACTTTTCCGGAACACAGACCTTCACCTTAAAACTGGTCCCAACAGCAGCAAGAGCCAATCCGATTCCAGTATTCCCGGCGGTTGGTTCGATGATGATTCCGCCTTCCTTCAGCTTCCCCTTTTTAACGGCATCATCAATCAACTCTTTTCCAAGGCGATCCTTGATGCTTCCTCCCGGATTATAGAACTCAAGCTTAGCAAAAAGACGAACACCTTCCGGCAATGAGAAGTTGGTAAGTTCAACCACCGGTGTGTTCCCAATTAATTCTTGCACATTTTTAAAGACGTTCATTATATTTCCCCTTCACTTAAAGCTGATTATGCTTTTTTCAGCTCGTTCAGCATATTCTCAATCAGCATGGATGAATGCAGGGCCGCTTTGCTCAAAAACTGGTCAAAGCTGATATTGGATTCTTTCCCTGCAATATCAGATAACGCACGAATGACCACAAACGGAACCTTAAATGAATGACATACCTGTGCAATCGCAGCTGCTTCCATTTCCGCAGCCTGCAAGTCTGGCATCTTTTCACGTACAGCCTCTACTCTGACTGGATCGTTCATAAAAGAATCACCAGTTGCAATCAGGCCTTCCACCACCTGCATTCCTGATACATGCACGGCTGCTGATTTCGCAACCTCAATCAGCTTGGCATCCGCTTTAAATGCAGCCGGCAGTCCTGGGACCTGCCCATACTCGTATCCAAATGCCGTCACGTCCACATCATGATGACGAACCTCTGTGGAGATCACAACGTCGCCTACGTTTAGTTGCGGCGAAAAACCTCCTGCAGATCCTGTATTGATGACAATTTCAGGTTGGAATCTTTCCAGCAGCAATGCTGTGCTTAATGCAGCATTCACTTTCCCGATTCCTGATTTGGAAAGCACGACGTCAACCCCGTTCAAAGTACCGCTATAGTACTCACAACCCGCCACCATCGTTGTTTCCATTCCTTCTATTTTTTCACGCATGATTGTTACTTCTTCTTCCATTGCTCCGATGATTGCCACTTTCATTGCTGTTTCCCTCTTTTCATAGATATTAGCCATTTCAGAACCGCCTGCACCTACTTCTATGAAAAGTGAGAAGCTGTCGTCGGTCGTCCATAGCTATTGCTTGATTGCTTCCATTACCCAGACAAAATGATTAAAACGCTGAAACTCAACAGTAAATCCGTTTTTATTGAAGATTTCCTGTAACACTTCCATCGTTGTATAATACTCTGATTTCAAATCCTTCGCCAAGTTAAAAAACTCATGCTGTTCTGCCTGACCAATCGTTGCAAAGTAGGCGTCCTTATTTTCGAACACTGTATCAGCAAATACTATTTTACCACCTTTATCAAGTAACTTTCCATAGTGCTGTACCGCTTCTTCTTTTTCCGCATCTGTCAGATGGTGAAATGCATAAGTGCTGACAATTGACTGAATCTTCTCAGGTGGAGCAGGGAAGTTCAAAAAATCCCCATCCTGGAGTTTTATATTGGCCGGCAGCTTCTCCGCAGCCTTTTCACGCATCGTCTCGGACGGCTCGACTCCATAGACGGTAAATCCTTTATTTAGAAGCGCGTTAGTCAGATTTCCAGTCCCCACACCGAATTCTAGGACTGGAGATATTGATTTTGAAGCCACATCCTCCAGGATATCCTCATAGCCCCTGAATACCTCGGCATACTCCTTATCCGTCCCACTGACCGTCGCATCATAGTAATTCGCCCAATCATTAAATAGTTCCACAAATTCTCTACCCATAGTTGTCATCACTCCGAATTTATATTATATAATTCCTATAAGTATAGTATGAATTAAAAAAATAACTGTTCTTAATCTAACATATTCCCCTGTTTTCATCAACGGATTTGTTTGGTACGATGGGAGGATAAATTAGTTATATTACTTAAGGTGGATGGAATTTTATGAATTTGGAATTTAAACTGATTGAGGATAAAGTGGAGTTTTTTGAAGCACTCGACATCAAGGACTTAGAAAACAAGATCAACGAAAAGATCGATCAGAACCGAGCTATTATGCTCGGCGTCCATTCTGTATCACATCAGATGCATGTGGACGGGGATGGCAGACGCTTTTACAGTGCGGTTGTGCACTTTCGGATGGTTGGGAAGTGACTTGGAGCTGTTTATTTAGGCATTGCAGGATGCTTAGATGAGCAGCTTATTGTTTTTTGTTAGGAGGTATCTTCTGTTTCTTGTCGTCCCTGAAATCGGGAAATTCTGAGAGGATAGTATCTTCGCAGCCACAGAGCTGGAATTCAGTTGAAGAAAATATCTTAATTCCTTGTTGGAGATTGTGTCACCCATTAGAAGAGCATAGTCCTGAATTGCATGTAAATGTGCTGTTGCATTGGAAAATTGACAGAGCGTGCAGAACCATACTTTATGGACTCTTTTCATAGGAAACCTTTTACAAGAAGGACACTGAACACCATTCACGATCTCAAAAGGTTCAATTTTCAGTTGGATTAATGGTGAGGTTGTTAGGGGTGTGTCTTTTTTTAGAATGAGTTTAGTAATTCTTTTTAAATCTTTGTCCGTGAAGACCTTGCCGGAGTACTTTTTTTCAAATGAATTTGTCAGGCTGGGGATATTAGAATGTCTGGAAACTTTCTCATACACATATTGATCTGCGTTAATCAACCTGGCATGATTATTCGCGATTATTACTTGATATTCTAATGGCATTGTCGGGAAGTTATGTTTGGAAAGCCAATCATGTAATTGCGCCCTCTGTCTCTTTGCCTGTGTTATCGGGCATTCCATTCTATCCAATTTGTCTTCATAGATCCGGATCAATTGGTTTTGCTTATAGGAGAATTCCAAATCACCGATAATGTTTTTAATTTCGAGAATCAAATAATACCATGGAGTGACCAACAGCGTGTCGATTTGAAAAAATCTACCTAGGGAATCCTTCAGACGTATACCATTAAAAATATGATACTCACTCATTGATAAAAAGCTTAAATAATAATCAACTGCCATTTCACCTCGATATCCTGCCTGATGTTTCAGAAATTCATTTGATGCTAATCGATATCTAGGATTTTTCTCTGATAGACGAGCCATCATCCTCTCTAATTTTAATAGATACAATGATTTTTCGCGTTTTTTTAATATCATACATTCACTCCTTTCTGATTTACCAATAATTTCGACAAGCATAGACAAATCCCTCCCTACTTATATTGAATTTTTTTGGAGTGCTAATGTGATTTTTTAGATATCGGTCCGAAATGTAACTTTATCAATCCGGTTTGATGAATTATCGAGCGGGAACAGGGACTAAACGGTCCGAAACCAATGATTACGATCCAAAACTCCCCTTAAACGGCCCTATTACCTTTTTATACCAATAGCCACTCTTAGGACGGCCTATTTCATGACCAAAAAAAGACCCACCCATATTGGGCAGATCTGCTTTCATAAAACATGTTACAGCGACTTAACCTGTTCCACTTTCGTAGGCTTCCATCCTTTGCCAGTTACCCATTCCAGGTAGACCTTGAAGTTTTCGCCCGAGGCTTTGTTTTTGATGGATGCGACGGAGAGGTGTTCGCTCCCGCCGTTCCCTAAAAAGTATAAGGTATAGTCGCCACTTGCAAGGCCTGTTGCTGCAGAGACGGCTTTAAGCTTTTCGTCCCAGTCCACATGCCCTTCATCATAGACGGATGTGTGCGGTTCTGATTGGGATGTTCCGACCGGTCCCCAGCCTGGGTTGGTCATCGTTTTGATGACATTCGGATCATCGGAGTTCTCAGAAACCTCTGTTTCACTATCTTCATTTTCTGTATTTTCATCTGTGTTTTCTTCAGCCTCTTCTTCGTCTGCCGGTTTTTCTTCGTCTTCAGGTTTGGAATCGGATTCCTCTTCTTCAGCTGCTGCGTCCTCTTCCTCTGCAGCCTTATCATCATTCTTCTCGGCAGATTCATTCAGCTCTTGTTCGTTTGTGCTTACCTGCTTGTCGTCAGATTTTCCAAAGAACAACTGAGTGCCCAGGAAGATAATGAAAATGAATACAAGACCAATCAGCACATTTAATACGAGATTGCTTTTTTTGCGCTTTGTCGTTCGGCCATAACGTGAGCCATCTCTATGATTTAAAGACAATCCAAGTCCCTCCTATGCAAAGCAGTTATTAGTATAATTACAATAGTTAATTGTAACACCATTGGGCTAAGTTGCACAGTGAAAAGGATTGGCATTATCTTTCTAGCATTTCCCAGTCGTGAATGCTTTTGACGACATCATAGTATACACTGGATACATTGTTTTCATAAAGCACATCAAGTTCGACGACAACCATTGCATACTTTGGATTCTGAAAAGGGAAGTATCCCGCAAACCAGCGATTCAGGAGCTCACCGCCGCTTTCCAAAATCTTGCCCGTTTGCGCGGTACCACTTTTGCCTGCAACTTCATACGGAAGATCCCGAAAACGCCAGCCTGTCCCTTTTTCATTCACGACCACTTCTCTAAGTAAATGCTGAAGCTGCATGACTGCATATTTGGAAAGCCGCTCCTCCTGATCCATATCCTGATCCGGAAAGGAATAGAGTGTTGCACCATTTTTATAGACGATATCACTAACCAGCTTCACTTCTTCTGCCCGTCCGCCTCTAGCGATGGTTGCCATCATGTTGGCTACAGCAAGGGGTGTGACACGGACTTCCTTCTGCCCGATAGAAGTTTGGGCTACTGCCAGACTCACCTTTTTGTCTTTTTGGTCATGCCACACCACCCCCTTCTCTTCGGCTGGTATCTGGGGGAAGCTATTGAAATGAAACACATCACCGCTCCATCCAACTTTGGATGTCAGGCCAAGCATTTTGGCATAGGCATCGATGGCATCAGGATTTCCTTCAACCAGCTGCTTCCCAAGCTCGCCAAAGGTATGGTTGCAGCTTGAGGCAAAGCTGTCCTCAAAATTCAGCACACCCTTACGATCCTTTTCTTCCTCTAAAAGTTCCCCTCTAATATCCAAGTCACAATTAAAGGTGGACCCGTCATTCACGATGTTCTCCTCCATTGCCCCAGCAGCAATGACAGTTTTAAAAACCGAACCCGGAAAATGCCGCTCCAGCATCACATTTTCCGCACCATCATCATCAAAAGGGGCTCCGGGATTTAAAGCTGGCCGTGAAGCCATCGCAAGGATTTCATTTGTTTCAATATCCAACAGGACAAGTCCTCCCTTTTTCACCTGATAGTCATTCAGGATCCGTTCCGCCATCTGCTGAAGGTCCTTGTCTATCGTTGTTTTGACGGAAACAGGGTGATAGGGGTTGGATGGTCCCGTATAACGGACATCGATACCAAACAGCGGTCCACCGAAACGATCCACATGGTACAGAAGCTTTGTTTCCCCTTCCGGTAAAAGAAACTCATCAAATGCGTGCTCCAGTCCTGTAATACCGATGGGTGTCTTCGGAGAGTAATTCTCTTTGTCGACTTTCTCCTTGTAGCGCTTCAAAAATTCACCCTCATTTTCCCCCGTCATCCCGACTACCTGCTGCGCCACCTGGTCCTCCAGCTTAAACTGGCGATACAATGCGACAACACCAGGATAGTCCAGGTCATTGATTTTTTTCATCTGTTCCTCATCCAGCTTGATGGGCCCTTGAAATTCAGACACGACCACCGGCTTTTCCGCACCTTCCATTAGTCTATCAAGGCTTGATGCCGACATTCCAAGAATGGCGGCAAGCTCCTCCTTCGGCCAATCCAGGCCGTTCAGGAATGGAAAAAGAATCAGGCTTGGATAGTAGTCATGGGTGAGGGGATTGCCGTGGCGGTCAATGAACCGGCCTCGCCCTTCATCTATAATCATGGATTGTGTGCGCTGTTTGACACTTGCCTCAATCAGATTGACCCTTGAGTCGGAGAAGGATTCCGTACTGACCAATTGAATCTGTACAAGCCTTCCGACAAGTCCTATAAATATCAGTATAATAGCAATTCCGAGTTTTCCTATTCGACCTCTTATTAAACGCTGCATATAAAAACACCTCGTCAACAGTTTTGACGAGGTGTTCATTATTTAACCTTATACCGGTTATTATTTTATAGTTACGATTTTCACGTTCATTTCTCCGCCTGGAGTTTGGATCGCTACTTCGTCCCCAACTCTTTTGCCCATAAGTGAACTTCCCATTGGAGATTCGTTGGAGATGTTGCCTTCGAAAGGATCTGCTTCTGCACTACCTACGATGGTGTAAGTTTCTTCTTCACCATTCGGGAGCTCCTTGAATGTAACTGTTTTACCCAATCCGACTGCATCTGTATCTTTGTCTTCCTGGATGATTTTTGCATTACGGACCATTTGCTCTAAAAGTGTGATACGACCTTCCACGAATGCCTGCTCTTCTTTTGCGGAATCATACTCAGAGTTCTCGGATAGGTCTCCGAAGCTGCGCGCGATCTTGATGCGCTCTACCACTTCTTTACGTCGTACGCTTTTCAGATTTTCTAGTTCTTGCTCAAGCTTCTCTTTCCCCGCTTGAGTCATTGGATATATTTTCTCTTTTGCCATGACTAATCACTCCTTCTAGTAATTGCATTCCCCAATTTACGTTCCTTTTATGTAGGCTGTTTTCGCAGAAATTGTTGCTTTTGACGAATACAACATAATCACGTAAATTTACCTACCATCGTGCTCTTTTCGGTTTATTAGATAATTTACTTTTTAATTTTTGCGTAGATTATCTCGGTAAAAAATCCAAAAGCCGATTTTTTACAGTCATAAGCAACAAACTTTACGAAAAGAGCCTTTATGTAAATGTGGAAAAAGATGTACCCATCAAATGGAATACATCAACGTTCTATCCACAATTGGAAAATTCTCTAACTTCTCATATGTTATTACAAAATGTCCTTTTGTTCAAGAATTGTTTGAATTTTTGTTACCATTAAGTCGATGGCAACATGATTTTGCCCGCCTTCAGGGATGATAATGTCGGCATATCGCTTCGTTGGTTCAATGAATTGATTATGCATCGGGCGCACAACGGTCACATACTGCTCGATAACCGAATCAATCGTGCGTCCTCTCTCCTTTATATCCCGGAGCATTCTGCGGATGATGCGGATATCCGCATCCGTATCCACAAAAAGCTTGATATCCATTAAGTTGCGCAAACGCTCGTCTTCTAATACCAATATTCCTTCTACAATGATAACTTCCTTCGGCTCGACCTCGACCACTTGGGAGGATCTTGTGTGAAGGGTATAATCATAGACCGGCTTGTTGACCGAGTCGTAGCTTAATAAACTTTGTATATGCTGAATCAGCAGATCGTTATCAAATGCAAGCGGATGATCGTAGTTCGTTTTTAATCTTTCTTCAAAAGCTACATCGGCCTGATCCTTATAATAGTAATCCTGTTCGAGCATTAAAATTGATTTCTCTGTAAAATGATCAAATATTGCTTTAGTAACACTCGTCTTTCCCGAGCCTGATCCGCCAGCTACACCGATCACGATTGGTCTTTTACCCATCCTGTTACTGCCCCTTTCGCATCATGTTGTTAGGATAGATCGGCTTTTCGACTTTGAATTTCACAATTTGTAATGGATGGCGTGCAGCATCAAGCTCACGGCCGTCCTTGTCCCAAATCTTCTCTATCTTTTGTTTGAAGTTTTCAATTTCAGGTCCAAAGAATTCCACTTCTTCCCCTGGCTTGAAAAAGTTTCGTTGCTGCAACGTAACCATTTGTGTTTCTGCATCATAATCAAGTACTAATCCTACGAAATCAAAGGTTGTCTTTTTGCTATGATTACCAAACATCTGCTCCTTATACCCAGGCACACCTTCGAAAAATGCTGTAGCCGTTTCACGGTTCGCACACTTATCGAGCTCTTCTAGCCATTCTGGCTGAATCACAAAGTTTTCCGGATCTGCACAGTATGCATCAATGACTTTGCGGTATACACTTACTACCGTAGCCACGTAATGGATGGATTTCATACGTCCCTCGATTTTCAAGCTGTCAATGCCAAGCTCTATCATTTTTGGAATCGATTCAATTAGCTTCAGGTCTTTTGGACTCATGGCAAATGGTGCATCATTTTCCGCAAATAGTGCCTCTTCCTTGCCATCATTCAATTCATACAGGTCATAGTCCCAGCGACAGGACTGACAGCAGCCCCCACGGTTGGAGTCACGCGCGGTCATATGGTTACTTAGCGTACAGCGACCGGAATAGGCGATACACATCGCACCATGTATGAAAGACTCGATCTCGATGTCCACCTTTTCTTTCATTTCACGGATTTCCTCTGCACTTGTTTCACGTGCAAGTACCACACGCTCTAGACCCTCTTCCTTCCAGAACTGGACAGCCTTCCAGTTTGACAAGGATTGCTGTGTACTTAAATGCACCTCAAGCTTTGGTGCCACACGGCGGCATGTTTCGATGATCAATGGGTCTGCAACGATGATTCCATGAACCCCTGCGTTCTCGAGACCGATTAAATACTCATCCAAACCATTAATATTTTCATTGTGTGCGAAAATATTGGTTGTTACATAGATTCGAGCGCCATATTTTTCTGCGAATTGAACACCTTCCGCCATCTCTTCGTGTGAAAAGTTACCGGCATTGGAACGCAGTCCGTATTCCTGTCCACCGATAAACACTGCATCGGCGCCATAGTGTACGGCAATTTTAAGCTTTTCCAGATTGCCGGCCGGAGCAAGAAGCTCAGGCTTTTTCACAATCACACGTTTGCCGTCTACGATTTTTGAGATCTTATCATTCACATAAGTTGTCATCCTTTTACCTCCTTTTCTTCTTAATAAACCGTCTCTTTAAAGAAAAAGCCAGTATCTAACGGACGATGGTCAAGCTGTTGCGCTTCCAGCTCGGCAAGCAGGTCCTCTTTTACATTTTCATATTCTTCACGGTTTTCCACACAAAGATCGATTGCCTTGCGGTAACGCTTTGTCGCCTCCACGATATACTCCGGAGTCTGCAATACTCCTTCAATCTTGAAGCTGTCAACCTCGGCATCAATCATTTCTTCAAGCTCATCTATGATGCACATGTCATTCGGACTCATGATGTGAGTGCCATTCTCGTCTTCAAAAATAGGATACTTATTGTTTCGTTCATTATCATGTAGAATCATTGCTCTATCTTGCGCCTTTTCTACTTCCATGGATTTCCCTTGATACTCGAAATAGTGGCCGATCAGCGAACGTTTCGATTGGAACATACAGGTCATGCCATGCACCTGTACTTCAATTTCCACTTCAGCATTTTCTTTCATTTCAACAATGGCATCCATATTGAGTTCCCTTGCCAACACCGCTCGTTTTGCACCTTTTCGGCCCCAATAGTTGCATGTGAAGTAGTTTGTGGCCGTCGTTTCCGTATTCCAGTGCAGCTTCAAGGACGGAGCTGCTTCCCTTGCTGCCATCAGTACAGCCGGGTCACCAAATATTACAGCATCCGCTTTCACTTGCTCAAGGAAGGATAGGTAGTCGGATAGCTCGTCCACCTTTTCATTATGAAAAAGGCCGTTCATCGCCACATAAACCTTTTTGTTCTGTGCATGAGCCAGTTCAATCGCAAGAGCAACCTGGGAACGGTCAAACTCTCCTGCAAGTCGCAAACCATAACGCTGCTCACCGATGACGAAAGCATCCGCTCCCGCTTCCAACAGGTCACGCATGTTCGCAATGTCTTTTGGTGTTACTAACAGTTCAGGTTTTTTCATCGTTTTTCACCTCTTCGTTTACTAATGGCTATTCCGTCTCCAACAGGCAGAATCGATGTCACATAGTCCGGATGCTTCATCAGCCATTGATTGAAATGGTCAATTTTCTTCACCAGATTCCTAATGCGCTTTGGCTCTACCGTATCATGCGCTTCGGCAACCAGACCTTTAAATAAAACATTATCTGTAATGATGACACCGTTTTCGGCCAAAAGAGGCTCATACATCGTAAAGAACTTCTCATACTGGCCTTTGGCAGCATCAATAAAAATAAAGTCATAATGACCTTCTTTTTCAATAAGTTCAAAAACTTCAAGTGCGTCACCGAAAACAAGCTGAATGTTTTCTGTAAGCCCTGTTTCTTTTATATGTTTCACTGCTTGCTCGTATCTGACTTCATCCCGTTCAATGGTTACAACCTTTGCATCCGGCAGGGCCGTTGCCATTCGAATGGAGGAATACCCTATTGCTGCACCTATTTCAAGGATTCTTTTTGGGCTTGAGAGTCTCAGCAGCTGCAATAATGTTTCCATACCGACCAAATCCATGATCGGGACATTCTCTTTTTCTGCTAGCTTTTCCATTTTTGTAATGGCTTCATCTCTCGGCAAGATAAGAGAATCCAGATATGAGACAATTTTTTCATGATTAATTCCCAAGTGTGGTCCTCCCTTCACTTGATCATATATGGTCAAAAGCATTTCTTACACAAGAAAATAGAGTTCACCCCTGTTTGAGGAACTCTTGTGTGGGAGAAAGCTTCTTTTTTTAAACAACTCGATATATTTTATCATAAAAATAATGGGAATGCGAATTAATTTCGCATTCCCTTTTCTTTCAATTGCAGTTAGTTATTCGTGATATATTTGTCTTTATCGATGTTATGTTCTTCCAATGTTTCATTGAAAAGCACTTCCCCATCAGGTGTTGCCAGGAAGTAGAAGTACTCGGATTCGGCCGGCTTCAATGCCGCATCAATGGATGAGGCACCTGCATTGGCAATCGGTCCAGGCGGCATTCCTGTATTCAGGTATGTGTTATATGGTGAATCCACTTCCAAATGTTCATAGAGGGTTCGATCCTTATGCTCCCCAAGCGCATACAGGACAGTTGGATCCGTTTGTAGAGCCATGTCGATCTCCAGACGATTGTAGAACACACTGGCAATAAATTCACGATCTGTCTGATTGGTTGCCTCCGCTTCAATCATACTTGCCATTGTAAGCAGCTGATGCGGTGTGTATTCCTTTTGGTGCATAAGATCTTGATATTCAGAGATCACTTCGACTGTTTTTTTCAGCATCGTGTCAATGATCTCCTCTACAGTCGGATCTTCCACATAAAAAGGATAGGTTGCAGGAAACAAGTACCCTTCCAAAGGATATTTAACTTCCTCGTTCAAGACTTCGTCGGTCAGGATGGATGGATACTTATCGATCATCTTCTGAACAAACTCAGGATCATTGACGACCTCAAGGAACTCCTCTTCCTCAATATTTGTTCTACTTGCCAGGATCGTGGCAATCTGGGTAAGCTGTCGGCCTTCCGGAATGGTAACTTGGAAAACAACCTCTTGCATGACTCTTCCCTGTTTCAGCTGACCGATAATTTCATCAAGTGACATGGCTGGGCTGAATGCGTACTCGCCAGCTTGGAATCCGGATTCACTTTTGAATTTTACATAATAGCGAAATATCTTCGCGTTATGGACAATCCCGTTTTCCTCCAGAATTTTTCCGATGGTTGTCGGGGATGACCCGATTGGTATTTCTATTTGCTTTGTTTCTTTATTTTGTTCATCAACTGGTTTCAAGGCATTTTTTATGTAAAAATATCCGCCGCCAATTACACCGGTTAGGACTAGCATTAGAATGACAAATACAGTAAATACGATGCGGCGAACAATTTTCGCCTCATGGTGCTTCTCTTTTAACTTCTCTTCGATATAGTCTTTACTCTTTTTCTCAGACAAAAAAAGACCCCCTCTCGCACAATTATTAATTATACAACAATTTCATTTAAATTTTGACAAAAATATTTATTCTTTTGGATTTTCGACACTTTTATCGTGTATATTTACCTATTCTATTCGATAGACACTAGGTCTTTAGGTACGGAAATGTTATTATTTTTTTCAGGAGAATCACCCTTAGACTACTGGCAGTCTTCATTTTCTTATCGTTTACTGCACCTTTCGCTTTCATACAATAGCGGATTGCTTGGGAATATACGTTTAACTTTTTGGCTCTGTTAAACACCGCTGTTGATTTCCGCACTAGGCGCAGCGACCCAAGGGGCTTGCGTGAGCCTCCTCGGCTTTGCCTGCGGGGTCTCCACTAATTGCTACCTCCCGCAGGAGTCTTCGCCTATCGCTCCAATCAACAGCTAGTGATCTTGAAAATGAACACTATTCTTTAACAAAGTCAACTTTTATATGAAAACAGATAATTTGTGGTAAAATGAAGGTGGAGGTAGATTATGAAATTAACCATGTATACCGACTACTCCTTGCGAGTATTAATATATTTAGCGAGTGTGCCATCTACAGAAAAACTCGTCCAAATTAAGGATATTGCGGATTCCTACGGGATTTCCAAAAACCATTTGATGAAAGTCATTTTCCACTTGGGGAAATTAGGGTACATAGAAACGATTAGAGGCCGCAACGGAGGCCTGAAGCTTGCCGTATCCCCAAAAAACATCAAAATTGGGGACGTGGTGAGAAATACAGAAGAGGACTTTCACATAGTGGAATGCTTTCAGGACCATCAAACTTGCATATTGTCCCCCGCCTGTAAGCTGAAGGGTGCCCTACATCAAGCTACCCAGGCATTCTTGTCCGTACTGGATCAATATAGCCTGGAAGACCTTGCTTCAAATAAGGAACAGCTGTCTTCCTTGCTATTTGAGCGTCCAGAACCATCCACGTAAAAAAGAGCAAGCCCGGTTATCCGGTGCTTGCTCTTTTTTTATGTGGTGAGTGCGGCTTATTCCTCGTCCTCAGCCATGAATGTATTTAGCATTTCTTCAATCATATCCCACTCTTCATCCGTTTCAACCGGTTGAAGTTCGCCTTCTTCGTTCTCTTCGTTTGGCACGAAGCTTGAAGCGTGGATTTCGATATCGTCCTCATCGTCGTTTTCCGCTCCAATTGGATAGTAAAGTACGTAAGACTTTCCGAATTCCTCTGATTCGAAAGTAAATAATACCTCACAAAGCTGTTCGTTACCGTCTTCGTCTACTACTGTAATTTGCTTTTCACCGTGTTCCATTCTATTCACCTCAGGTTTATTGTTGGCTATCCAGGTATCCTTGCAGAATCACTACTGCAGCCATTTTGTCTATTACTTGTTTTCTTTTTTTTCTACTTACGTCAGCAGAGAGCAGGATTCTCTCTGCTGCTACAGTAGAAAGCCTTTCGTCCCAGTAGATGACAGGGAGTCCGGTTTTTGCAGTCAGCATGTCACCGTAATGGTGGCTCGCTTCCCCTCGAGGACCAATGGTTCCGTTCATGTTCTTCGGAAGACCAATGACCACTTTTTCAGGTTTGTATTCAGCAATTATCTGCTTCAACCGTTTAAAGCCGAGGTTCTTTACTGCTTCATCAATTTTTATCGTTTCCAATCCTTGAGCAGTCCATCCCATTTCATCACTGATGGCAACTCCTACCGTTTTGGAACCTACGTCTAAGCCTAAAATGCGCATGTACTACTCCTTGCGATGCTGGTTTAGATAAGACTTCACTAACTCTTCGATTAGCTCGTCCCTCTCAATTTTACGTATTAATGATCTTGCATCCTTGTGACGTGGAATGTAAGCAGGGTCACCAGAAAGAAGGTAGCCGACAATTTGGTTGATCGGGTTGTACCCTTTCTCTTGTAATGCATCATGTACTGTCGTTAATACTTCATTTACATTTGCTTCCATTGTATCATCCTGGAAGTTGAACTTCATAGTTTTGTCAAAGGAGCTCATGGTATGCACCTCTCTTTTAGACTTCTTTAATCTGCTTGTAAATTGTTACCTTTATTGTACACCAATTTTCAACAATGTTAAACGGATTTTATACATTCTTCCACAGATTGTAGCGCCGAGTCGACTTGTTCCGGGTTTTTCCCGCCAGCTTGAGCCATATCCGGGCGGCCGCCACCGCCTCCGCCACAACGGGTTGCCACTTCTTTCACAATTTTCCCCGCATGGTGGCCCTTCTCAATTAAATCTTTTGTTACACCAGCAGAAATGTTCACTTTTCCATCCTGTACACTTGCAAGTACTATAATAGCAGAACCAAGCTTGTTTTTTAAATCATCCACCATTGTACGGAGGTTGTTCATATCCGTTCCTGCCACTTTACTTACGAGCATGGTCACTCCATTAACTTCCTTCGCTTTGTCAGAAAGACTGGACGCTTCAATGTTTCCAAGCTTAGCTGCAAGGGATTGGTTTTCTCTTTGAAGCTCTTTCATGTCAGAAAGAAGAACGTCGATTCTGCTTCCTACTTCCTGAGGTTTCGTTTTTAGTTTGGCAGCAGCATCCTTTAACAGCTGTACCTGATCATTCAATAGACGGTACGCACCTTCGCCGGTCACCGCCTCCATACGTCGTGTTCCTGCACCGATACCAGATTCAGAGACGATTTTGAATAGGCCGATAACAGAGGTGTTCTGTACATGGCAACCACCACAAAGCTCTAGGCTGTAGTCGTCCACCTGCACCACACGTACGATGTCCCCATATTTTTCGCCGAATAATGCCATTGCTCCCATCGCTTTTGCTTCTGTAATGGACTTGTTTTCAATGACAACTTCCAGACTCGCCCAGATCTTTTCGTTGACGATTCCCTCAATTTTTTCGATTTCCTCTTGCGTTACCTGTCCGAAGTGGGAGAAGTCGAATCGCAGTCGATCTGCTGTTACTTGAGACCCTGCCTGATTGACATGTGTCCCCAAAACATCTTTCAGCGCCTGATGCAGGATATGTGTAGCTGTATGGTTTTTGATGATTTGCGCACGGTTGTTTGCATGCACTTCCGCCTTAACGGTTTGCTCTCTGTTCAATACGCCTTCTTCCACTAGGATGGTGTGAAGGTTCTGGCCGTTAGGAGCCTTTTGAACATCCTTTACAAAGCCTCTTCCGCTTTCTCCGGCAACATATCCGTGGTCCGCGACCTGTCCACCGCTTTCTGCATAGAACGGCGTTTCAGAAAGGATGACCTGCACTTCGTCACCAGCTTTAGCAGAGTCTACAAGCTCCCCATTTTTAACGATAACGGAAATGGTCGATGTATTGGATAACTGATCGTACCCAACAAACGTACTTTGGGAGCGGATTTCTCCTAGAATTCCGGATTGAACCTGCATGGAATCCACGTCCTGGCGAGCAGAACGGGCACGTTCACGCTGCATTTCCATTTCCTTTTCAAAACCTGCATGATCCAATGTCATTCCCTGTTCTTCTACATACTCTTCTGTCAGCTCCACCGGAAAGCCGTACGTATCATAAAGACGGAACGCATCTGCCCCGGAGATGACGTTATTGCCTTCTTCCTTTGCCTTTGCAATAACTGTGGAAAGAATCGCAAGACCATCATTCAATGTTTCATGGAAACGCTCTTCTTCTGTCTTGATCACTCGTTGGATAAATTCCTTCTTTTCTTTTACTTCAGGGTAGAAGTCTACCATGATTTCTGCCACAACAGGAACGAGGTCATGCATGAACGGACGGTTGATTCCAAGCTGTTTTGCATAGCGTACCGCTCTTCTTAATAGACGGCGCAATACATAGCCGCGACCCTCATTGGATGGAAGCGCTCCGTCGCCTACAGCGAATGTTACGGTACGGATATGGTCAGCTATGACTTTGAATGCCACATCTTTTTCTTTCTCTTTGCCGTATTCTTCACCTGATACGCTTTCTGTTGCCTGGATGATCGGGATGAACAGATCAGTATCAAAGTTTGTCGGCACGTCCTGAATAACAGAAACCATACGCTCCAAGCCCATACCTGTATCAATGTTTTTCTTCGGCAGCGGAGTGTAAGTGCCATCAGGATTATGGTTGAACTCGGAGAATACAAGATTCCATATTTCCAGATAACGCTCATTTTCCCCACCAGGATAAAGCTCAGGGTCGTTTTCGTCATTTCCGTAGGATTCCCCGCGGTCATAGAAGATCTCGGTGTTCGGACCACTTGGACCTTCCCCGATATCCCAGAAGTTCCCCTCAAGGCGGATGATTCTTTCTGCTGGTATCCCGATTACTTCATTCCAATAACGGTATGCTTCCTCGTCCTCCGGATGGATGGTCACGGAAAGTTTTTCAGGGTCAAAGCCGATCCATTCCTTCCTTGTAAGGAACTCCCATGCCCAGTCGATTGCTTCTTTTTTGAAGTATTCTCCAATGGAAAAGTTACCAAGCATTTCAAAGAATGTGTGATGTCGGGCTGTTTTCCCTACATTTTCAATATCGTTTGTACGGATTGATTTTTGCGCGTTGCATATGCGAGGGTTTTGCGGAATCACTCTTCCGTCAAAATACTTTTTAAGTGTTGCCACCCCGCTGTTGATCCATAAAAGGGAAGGATCTTCATGTGGAACAAGTGGTGCACTTGGTTCTACAGAGTGTCCTTTTTCTTTGAAGAAGTCTAAAAACATTTGTCTGACTTGCGCAGAAGTTAAGTGTTTCATTTTGATGCATCCTCCTTTTTCTTTTGAAAAAAAACAAAAAACTCCCGTCCCCAAAACAGGGACGAGAGTGTATTCTCGCGGTACCACCCTGATTATGACAGGACTGGCCTATCATCTCTCAGATGCTTTAACGGTGCAAACCGGCAGGATTTTACCCCGCACTCCGGATTAGCTTTCTGCCACTCTTCTTCCTGGAATTCTTTCAGCCTGAGGAATTCCTCTCTACTAGGAAGGGCTTTAGCATACTTGATCCTTCTTTGAATTAAAATATGTAGATGTAAAGATTATATGCAACCACCTCCCTGTTTGTCAATGCTTGATAAAATGACTGCTGATATGAGTGATGGTCACTTTTAGAACAGCAAAAACAGGGACAGCCATAATCAATCCGAAAACACCGGCAATTTCACCGCCAATCAAAAGGGCAAGGATGATCAGAACCGGGTGGATATGCAGGCTTTTCCCTACTATCAGCGGGGAAAGGATATTACCTTCTATGAACTGTAATCCGAAGATAATGATGATGACAAGGAACACCATTTTCACAGAAATGGTGGCAGCGATAATGATAGCCGGAAAGGCACCGATTACCGGTCCAAAATAGGGGATGACATTGGTAATCCCGATAATCACACCAAGCACCAATGGATATCGCATGCCGGAAAGCCACAAACTGACCGTTGCAAATAGGCCTATTATGATACAGACCGTCAATTGCCCCCTGATATAGCTGCCAAGTGATTGGTCGACGTCATGCAGAAAGGCCATTCCTGGTTTTCGCCATTTTCTTGGCGTCAGATACCAGACAGTCTTTTTCACCTGGTCATAATCCTTTAAAAGGTAGAAAACGATAAACGGGATGACAATGAGAATAAAAAAAGAGTTCAGGAGCCCCTTTAATCCTGCAATCACTTTTACAAGAAGGCTTGTGAGCATATCTTCAAATTCCGAAAATGTCTGATCCACCTTTTCGTGAATACCATCTGGCCAGCTGGATGTACTGGTGTGGATCTGCTTGATCCAGTCGCTGTATGTCTTTGCAAGCCTTGGGAAGTTTTCGGACAGCTCCCATAATTGATCAATGATGACCGGGATGCCTTTGTACCCTAGCAACCCGATTCCGCCGAAAAACAACAGGTAGATGATCAGGATGGCAACCGGCCTTGGCAAACCCCGATTGTGCGTATATTCGACCACCGGATGCAGCAGGTATGTAATAAAAACACTGATAAAAAACGGAATACTAACAGTGAGGATAATTCTTACGATCGGAGTCCAGAACGGGCTCAGCTTCATCCAAACATACAAAATGATCATAACGAGTAGAAGTGTACCTAGGCGTAAAAGCCATTTCCACTGATTGTTCAAGCGAAACGCCTCCTACTCGTTATTGTCTATTTAGTTTTCAATTATTATGCAGCCCTTTTAATCAAGAGCCAGAATAGATTCCGAGACTGTCTTAATAATAAACTGCAGATCCTCATCCTCAATGGATAGCGGTGGCGCCAAGGTCAGGACATTATTGTACCCCGCAACAGTCGCACCGTTCTTCCCGATGATAAGACCTTTTTGCTTGCAGCTGGCAATGACACTATTGATTTTATCCAGTGAGATGGGTTCTTTTGTGTCTCGATTGGCTACCAGTTCAATACCTACAAGCAGCCCCTTCCCGCGGACATCTCCGACAAACGGGTGGGGAGATAGTCTGGATTTCAGTTCACCAAGCAGGACTTTCCCTTTTTCAGCTGAGCGTTCAATCAATTTCTCATTTTCCATGATCTCCAGATTCTTCAACGCAAGAGCGCAGGATGCAGGACTTCCGCCAAAGGTGTTTACATGACGGAAATAGTCATATTCCTCCGACCCTTTGAACTTCTCGTATATTTCCTTTTTGACGGCTGTTGCGGATAATGGAAGATACGCACTTGTTATCCCCTTTGCCATGGTGATGATATCCGGTTTAACATCATAGTTCATGAAGCCGAATGGCTTGCCTGTCCGGCCAAAGCCGCAGATTACTTCATCCACGATGAGTAGGGCACCGTGCTTTTTGCAAACCTCACTGACAGCTTTCATGTAGCCATCCGGGGGTGTCAGGATCCCACCACCCGTAATGATCGGCTCCATAATCATGGCGGCAATCGTCTCACTAAGCTCCCATGTCATAGCCTGGTCGACATCCTTTACACTCCTAAGCTGCATCGGATCTGTGGATATCGGCTTCTCCATGCGGTAGGTGTCAGGCGGCGGGATATGGACAAATCCAGGTGCCAGCGGTTCGTATTTGTACTTTCTCTGCGCCTGTCCAGTGGCCGCAAGAGATCCCATCGTATTGCCATGATAGGACCTATACCTGGACACGATTTTATAGCGGCTGTGGTCGCCGCATTGCAGATGATACTGCCTTGCAATTTTGAAGGCGGTCTCGTTTGCTTCCGAACCGCTGTTGGAGAAGAAGATAACATACTCATCCATGAGCCAATCATTCAGTTTCTCAGCCAGCTTGATGGCGGAAATGTGACTCTGTGTCAATGGGAAGTAGGCAAGCTCCTTCAACTGCTCATATGCCGCTTCCGCAAGCTCGGTGCGGCCATATCCAACATTTACACACCATAGGCCCGACATGCCGTCCAGATATCTTTTCCCATCCACATCCGTCACCCAGGCACCCTTCGCCTCCTTCACCACCATCGTCCCCTGTGGACTATAAGGCTTCATGGAATGCCATACATAACGCTCATCTCTAGCCAGCAAATCCTGCTCATGCGCCTGATCCATCCGAACCAAAGCAACCACACCTTTCTTAAGGGTCCTAACCCCTTTTTACATTTATTGAATTCTCACCTTTAAAAGTCGAATCTGGAAGTGATCATTTTTTTGCGGGTATAGAAGTTCAGCCCATCTTTTCCGTTGACATGAAGGTCGCCATAGAAAGAATCTTTCCATCCGGAGAATGGGAAGAACGCCATTGTTGCAGGAACCCCGACATTGACCCCGATCATCCCGGCATCAGCCTCTTCCCTGAACTGTCGCACAGCCTTTGCATCCTTTGTATAGATGGTGGCTCCATTGCCGAAACGGGACTTTTCAATGTGTGCAAGTGCCTCATCCAGATTCCTAGCTCGCAGCAAACTCAGTACAGGGGCAAAAATCTCCTCTTTTGCTATCGTCATGTCAGGTGATACATGATCAAAAATGGTAGGTCCCAGATAGTTTCCTTCTGTCAGATCTTCCATCTCCTTTCTGCCATCTCGCAGAAGAGTAGCACCTTCTGCCACTCCCTGTTTAATGTAGCCGATCACTTTTTCCCTGTGACTTTCGCGAATAACCGGAGTCAACAACACTTCCTCATCCATCCCATTTCCGATCGACAAGGCATCCGCCTTCACTCTCAGTTCCTCTACAAACCTATCGTTGTCACCCACCACGACTACCGCACTGCAGGCCATGCATCGCTGTCCTGCGCTACCGAAGGCTGATGTTAATATATGCTGTGCAGCCTTTTCGATATCACAATCGGGCATGACCACATGATGATTTTTCGCTCCCGATAGTGCCTGAACACGCTTCCCGTTTACCGCTGATCTTTCATACACATATTTTGCAACCGGCTGCGATCCGACAAAGGAAATGGCTTTCACATCCTCATGATCAAGCAGGCCATTCACTACATCATGCGCCCCATGGACAATATTCAATACCCCATCCGGTGCTCCGGCCTGGGTGAACAGCTCCACTAAACGATTAGCCAGCAGCGGCGTTCTCTCTGATGGCTTCAGTACAAAAGTATTCCCGCAGGCAATGGCAAGAGGGAACATCCACAAAGGTACCATCATCGGGAAATTGAAAGGTGTAATCCCTCCGACCACCCCAAGTGGATAACGATACATGCTTGAATCTATTTCTTCAGCGATATTTGCCAAGGTTTCCCCCATCATCAGGGTTGGTGTTCCTGCGGCAAATTCGACACACTCCAAGCCCCGCTGCACTTCTCCATATGCCTCTTTATAGGCCTTTCCGTTCTCTGAAACAATCAGCTTGGCGAGCTCTTCGTGACGTTCCGTTAAGAGGTGGTGGTATTCGTACATAATGCGTGCCCGTTTAGGGACAGGGACATTCCTCCAGGTTTGATAGGCGGTTTTGGCAGCCTTGACTGCATCCTCTACATCCTCTTTGGTCGAGAATGGAACCCTTGCCAGGCATTCCTTCGTTGCCGGGTTTTCGACATCAAAGGTTTCCGAACCTCTGGAGTCCACCCACTTCCCGTTAATATAATTTTGTAGCACGACCGTATCCTTTGACGTTGTTGTCATTAGACTACCTCCCGTTTTTTGAATTTTTAGAACTTATGCCTATTATCTGATAAAATTGCAAGGCTTTCATTAGACAAAATGTAAAACTTATTGAAGGAATGTCTCCACATTTTGAATACATAGAATAAGCTTTTTAGGTGGAAGTGGGGGATTGCGGGGGAGAATAACCTTCATTGTTGTGATTATGAACTTTTTATGCGCTTTCTAAGGGGGAAGCCCGTCATCTACCTTATGATGAGCTTTTCACTCGCCTTCGAGGTGCAAAAAGCCCGTCATCTACCTTATGATGAGCTTTTCACTCGCCTTCGAGGTGCAAAAAGCTCGTCATCGACCTTATGATGAGCTTTTCACTTGCTTTCGAGGTGCAAAAAGCTCGTCATCGACCTTTGAATAGGAAAACTTAACATTACCCACCTAATAAACATCCATCTCGTATTACAGGCAAAAAAAATAGACCTCACCATCTGGATGAAGTCTAAATACATTGTATATTTTTCCAATCCTTTACAGATTCAATGTCGATCTATTTGAGTCTTCAAAATAATCATTCGTCGAGTTTAGATACTCATACACCATAATCATGAATTCAATAACCAGCCTTTTCTCAGCAAGCATAAAGTCCTCACCAAGCAGGGTCTCCAGCTTTTGAATACGATGGTATAGGGTTTGCCGCACAATAAACAGCTGATTGGCCGTCTCTTTTTTGGAACCATTGCAAGAAAGATAGACCTTCAGCGTTTCGAGCAGTTTTCCATTGTGTTTCTGATCATGGACAATTACCGGTTCGAGATACTCCATCACGAACTCCCTCAGATCTTGCTGCTTTTGCATATAAGAAATGAGCCGATAGATATGTAGGTCCTCAAAGAAGGAGGAATACACCCCTTTAAGGAGCTGCTCCTGTATCTTCATCGCTTCCCAGGAAGTCCAATAGCTCTTTGACATCTGTTCAAGTCCATGCACATACTTTCCAACACTCAACCTGAGAAACGTCCTTCCATTCTTATCACATTGCTTGGCGATCAGGTTGGATATCCCCTCCTTCACCCGCTCCTTCCATCTTCCTGCATCCCTTCGATTAAGCAGGATGACAGTGAGGGTATTTTTTACTTCCGTAAAAAATACCGAGAATCCCTGCTGCTCAAATATGGAACGGAACAATAGAGTTAAATAGGTTTTATCTAGGGAAGGTGAGTCTTGTCCATTCTTTTTGCATAGGAGGACCACGCCGTTTTTCACAAAAATGGAGTCATGCCGCGACAGGAACTCTCTGATGGAATCAAGGGACTGCCCGCCATCCAACCAGCTTCGAAGCCACTCGCTTTCTTCCAATCTTCTTTTTTCCTCTACATATAGACCGCGCAACAGATGCTGTGCAAGCGCTGTTACCGTTCTGTCGAGCATGAGCAGATCAAATTCACTTAAAGGACGATCCTTGGAATAGAGGTGTATCACCCCATATTGCTTGTCCAATACTTGTATAGGCTGCTTTATATGGAGATTTTCATCGTTATCGTAATTGGAAAGAGCAGTTATTAGTTCTTTGCGTTTATGAATGGGAACACTTGGTATAAAATAAATATCCTGATTCTCTTTTTCATAGATAATCTGTGTGCCAATATGTTCATGGAGGTAGGAAAGAATTTCTTCTTCATGGGAGATTGTGAGAAGTTTTTTATTTAGGCTTTGGGCATACATCTCAAGCTCTGATATCTTTTTGTACTGCTGATTAATCAGGACGGAATGAATATCCTGCGTTATCTCGACAAAGGACACCTCTTCATGAAAAAGAATGAGAGGAAAGTGGTGCTCATCTGCAAGAGCAATGATATCCGCTGGAATTGTCGAGGTGTACCTGCCCTTTTCAATACAAAGTCCTGCTGCATGGCAGTTGATTAATTGTTGCACAAAAGAATGGAAGGCGGCCGGATTGTCACCAAAGGATACCCCTGTAGAGAGAATCAGCTCAGAACCATTCAGCAGCTTTTCAATGGTTGTGATTTCCACCACATGAACCCATTTGACTAAACGGTTAATACCTTTTTCACCTGCAATTACCTCTGCCTTCTCAAAATGAGTTCGCTGCATTATTTCCTGTAAGGATAGCATGCCTGTCATGTATTCACCTCATTTTTATTGCTTACTTCCATTATACCGTATTACCTTGACTTAATTATGTAAATATTCTGACAAGAATAAACAAAAGGTGACAGAAACCTCGATTCAGGTTACCGTCACCTTTTGTTATGGCTGTTCTCGCATAAATTGTTGCTTTTGACGTACTCAAAGTAAACACGTTATATTACTGGTCCTCGTGCTCTTTTCAGTGTAGTAGATTCTTTATCACTTTCAATAATATGGAGAGAAATGCTGTAAAAAATCCAAGTGCCGATTTTTTACGGGCGTAAAGCAACAAACTTTAAGAAAAGAGCCTTTGTTATCAATTATTTATTGGAAAATTCAGCTGGATCTCCTTGACCATTTCCTGAAATTCACCTTCGTCATTGAAATCACTAGAATCCCAGTTTTCCAGAATCCAATTGACCAGCTCTTCAGGCGAATTGAAAAACTCTCCACTGGAATCGGCTTTGCGGATCGTGAAACGGTTATTATCCTCATCAATCGTCACTTCACAAGGATAGGCACTTTCTTTACACTTCAATTGATATTCCATTTCTGAACGCTCCTTTCACGATGCAGTTTACAAGATTTTATTCCTTGTTCCGAATATCTATGAGGGTTTTTCTACTTTTCTTTTTGCAGCTGGCGAATCAAAAGGGATGCGAAGTATTTTCTGGAATCTGCATGTTTAATGTGTAAGGTTTCTTCCTGTTTATCGGTGCCCGCTCTTTTCTCCAGGAGCAGAAAAGCACCCTCTAAGTTCTCTTCGACATTCTTTATTCTGAATCCTTTATCTAAAAAGTAATCAATCTTATCCTTTTCAGCCAGGAATTGCTGATAATCACTCATATTCTTCCTCCTTCATTAACTGGAAAGCTCTTTTGGTTCCTCCACTTCTTCCTCACCTTCTGATATAACCCAATCTCTTCCCACTGTGATCCCAAGATATTTTTCATCATCCGGGTCGATAATTTCCGCCTGCTGGTACACATTGAAGTACCAATACTTTGCAAGTACATAATAGACCGCGGCGCCGACAACGAAGCCAACAATAAAAGAATAGTTGGTCAAGAAATAGGCCGCTGTCCCCCCTGCAATCCAGGCAATGAAGCCTGCCATATTCACACCATGGAAATACCTGAATTGACCATTCTCTTCATAGAGATCATGTACATTCACTCTTCGTTTTCTTAGAAGATAGTAATCAGCAAATAATATCCCAACGATGGCAGACAAAATCCCACCGACTATTAACAAAAGTGGAATCAAAATGTCAAATAGACTCCAAGGCTGCACTACACTGCCCACAATTCCAGCGATAAATACACCCGCCCAAAACGGAACTTTCGGGCCGCCAACATTGGAGAATATTGTGGCGGCAGGAATAACATTGGCAGAGGCATTGGTTGACCACTGAGCGAAGATGATCATCAACAAAAGGACACCAAGAACGATACCAGAAGCTGCTTCCTGCAAGGCTACCACCGGATCATAATTGGAAACTGCGATATAGGCCACTCCCCCGATGATAACCATAAACGTCTGGGTCAATGGCAGTGCAATGACGCTTCCGACAATACTGGACTTATTTCTTTTCAACCAGCTTCGTTCATATTTCGGTGCCTTGATGAATCGTGAAATGGAAGGTATGTCCGCTGCAAGAGTTGCCCAGAAACCCATATTACTGAATATGACGATCAAGAAGGCAGTGAAAGCGGCACCCCCGGTGACAGGACTTTCAATCCATGTCCATACATCTCTTCCCTGTTCAAGTGCACGATCGGATAAAGTGGTGTACATCCATGCTGATATGATGATGATGATCGGTGCAGCCAAATCTGCAAATCGTTCAACAGCCTTTATCCCCAGGGCAGTATTGAATAATTGAACCGCCGCAAAAATAAGATAACAGACAAACCAGTTATCAAAATTGAAAAGCGTATCCAGAATGGCGTTCATGGCTGTAGCTCCGAAGAAAGTGTTTATACCAAACCAAAAGGAAGCTGTCAGCCCGCGAATAATGGAAGGAATATGAGTCCCTAGTGTTCCAAATGGGGCACGCATATAAACCGGAAAGCTGAGTCCATGCTCTATCCCAATATCACCGGTGATGGTCATAAAGAGTCCTATTCCGACGCTTCCAATTATTGTGGCAAGTATCACCCAGCCAAGCGACAGGTTTTGAACCCCTGCTCCTCCGATTGCAAATGCAGCCAATACCACTGCCATTCCAACCCACATCACTGCAAACCCAAGTGTCCCTATTTTTCTGCCATCATGTGAAATAGGCAGTAGATCCGGAGATTTTAAATAACTAGATTTCTTTTTCATTAACATAGCACCCCTCAAGTTTAATCCAAATCATAGATCAATAGAGCGTCTAACAACAATTGCCTGACCCAAAAAAGTGATGTAGGTCAAGCAATCGGAAGGTCATCTGCATATGATTGTAGGTTTCGTGGGTCAGATAGAGAGCGTCTCGTTCTGCTTCAGTTTTTTTATTGTTCCATATTTTTCCCGTTTGATATATTGTCCACTGCCAGCCTTGCCAACAAATTGCCTGTCGCGAACGACAAATTCTCCCCGTACCATGACGGAGACAGGCTCGCCTGTAATCTTCATTCCTTCAAAGGCATTATAATCGACAGCCATGTGGTGGGTTGCGGCCGAAATGACTCGCTCCTTATTTGGATCGAATAATACAAGGTCAGCGTCTGCTCCAACTGCAATCGTCCCTTTTTTCGGAAACATTCCAAATAGCTTTGCCACTCTGGTAGATACGATGTCTACAAACTGATGGATGGTGATTCTGCCTTTATTGACTCCTTCAGAGAATAGGACACTTACTCTATCCTCGATCATCGGTCCCCCATTCGGAATTTTCGTAAAGTCACCTTTACCAAGACTTTTTTGTCCATTAAAATCAAACGAACACTGATCGGAACCAAGCGTCTGCAACTGACCGCTTTTCAGGGCATTCCAGAGTACGTTCTGGTGCCACTTTTCACGCAATGGCGGGGACCAGACGTATTTAGCACCTTCAAAGTCAGGCAATTCCAAATGGCTTTGATCCAGCGCCAAATATTGAGGGCAGGTCTCCCCCCAGATTTCCACTCCTTTGTTTCTTGCCTCTGCAATCTTCTCCACTGCTTCCGCACAGGAAACATGCACCACATACAGCTGGGATTTTGCAAGGGAGGTAAGCTGTGCAGCTCTACCTGTCGCTTCCCCCTCCACTTCCGGAGGTCTTGTCAACGCATGATATACAGGATCCGTGTTTCCTTTCTTTAAAGCTTCTTTCGTCAAGTAGTCGATTACATCCCCATTTTCTGCATGCACCATCACCAGTGCACCTAAATCCTTGGCAGCGACCAGTGTACGGAATAATGTTTCGTCATCAGCCTGAAATACATTTTTATAGGCCATGAAAACCTTAAAGGATGTGATTCCCTCTTCCTGTATCACGGACGGAAGCTCTGACAACACACTTTCATTGATTTCCCCTATCATTAAATGGAAACTGTAATCAATGACCGACTTATCCTTTGACTTGTTGTGCCAGGTCTGGATAGCATCTTTTAATGGTTTCCCTTTTTCGGTGAGGCAGAAATCAATAATCGATGTCGTCCCTCCAAATGCTGCAGCCATGGTACCCGATTCAAAATCATCCTTTGTAACAGTCCCGCCAAATGGCATATCCAAGTGAGTATGCGGATCGATGGCTCCCGGAAACACTAAACAACCTTTTGCATCAATAACTTCCGCATCCCCAGCAGACAAATTGTGACCGATAGCTGAAATGGTTTCCCCTTCGATTAAAATATCCGCTTCATACCTATCACTCGCTGTTACAATAACACCGTTCTTGATCAGTTTTTTTCTTGCCATTTCCATTCATTCCCCCTTATTTAACCGCGTCCACTTCCAGTTTCTGTAACAAGCCTAACGCAGACTGCCTATCATTCCATGTCATTGGCGGCTGTTCGTGTGGCAACTCCACCATCGTGATCGCATCTTCCACCGGACAGACGATCGAGCAGAGGTTACAGCCGACACAATCCTCTTCCCGGACCTGTAAATAAGGCTTCCCATGCGTGTCCTTCAACATATCGATACATTGGTGGGAGGTGTCCTCACAGGCGATATGGCACTTGTTACAGTTTATACAGGTGTCCTGATTGATTCGGGCGACAATTTTATAATTTAGATCGAGGTTGCCCCAATCCGAATACTTCGGAACCGATTTCCCCACAAGCTCCATCACCGATTGGATACCCTTTGAATCCAAATAATGAGATAGTCCTTCTATCATATCCTCTACAATTCGGAAACCGTGGTGCATGGCAGCAGTGCACACCTGTACTCCAGTCGCTCCCATCAACATGAATTCAACCGCATTCTGCCAATCGGATACTCCGCCCATTCCTGAGATAGGTACATTAATCCGAGGATTTCTCGCACATTCTCCGACCATATTCAGTGCAATCGGCTTTACTGCCGGGCCGCAATACCCGCCATGTGCACCTTTCCCTGCGACATGCGGAATCGTGTTCCAGCTGTCCAGATCGACACCTGCGAGACTGTTGATGGTATTGATCATACTGACCGCATCAGCGCCTCCTCTGACAGCTGCTTCAGCGGTTACCGTGATATCCGTTATATTCGGCGTAAGCTTGACGATTACGGGAGTTCGTGCAGCCTCCTTAGCCCAATAGGTCTGCTTTTCCACAAGTTCCGGTACCTGCCCTGAAGCGGAACCCATCCCCCGTTCTGCCATTCCATGCGGACAGCCGAAATTGAGCTCCAGTCCATCCACACCTACCGCTTCCACCTTTTTGACGATTTCATGCCACTTTTCCTGTTTTGGCTCGACCATCAACGAAGCGATCAGTACACGGTCGGGAAATCTTTTTTTCGTTTCTGCAATCTCCTTCAGATTCACCTCCAGAGGGCGATCCGTGATCAGTTCGATATTATTGAATCCCGCCACTCGTTGTCCGTTGAAGCTTACGGCCGCAAAACGGGAAGACACATTGATAATGGGGTCACCGAGGGTTTTCCAAACTGCTCCACCCCATCCAGCTTCAAATGCCCTCTGCACCTGGTAGCCTGAATTTGTAGGCGGTGCCGATGCCAACCAGAAAGGATTCGGTGATTTGATTCCTGCAAAATTAATCGATAAATCTGCCAAACTGTTCCCCCCTCACTAGGTTTGATTACTCTGTTAGGCTGTCTCTATTGTTTGTTTCACTAAGCTTTCATATAGGGCATAGGCCGTCTGCTTGCCTTGCTGGGCAGCCGTAACCACCATTGCTTCCCCCTGACCTTTTCCGAAAATAACATCACCACAGGCAAATACTTTCCTGTTTGAAGTGCTATGGGTGTGAGGGTCTATCTTTACAACTCCTCCATCGTGTTCCAACCCAAACTCTTCAATCAGGGATGTATATCTTGTCTGTCCAATCGCCTTGATCACTGCGTCCGCTTCAAGCAGAAATTCCGAGCCCTCCACTTTAACAGGTCTTCTGCGTCCGTCTTCACCCGGTGAACTTAACTCCATTTTGACGCACTCAATATGCGTTACCTCACCCGCTTCATTTCCGATTATTCTATTCGGGGCAGTCAGCCATCTGAATTCCACACCATCCTGCTTGGCAAATTCATATTCAAAATCATAGGCTGTCATTTCTTCCTGCGTTCTGCGGTAAAGTATTTTCACATTATCAGCACCAAGCCTGACCGAACAGGTTGCACCATCAATCGCAGTATTTCCTGCACCTATTACAACAACATTCTTTCCTATGAATTGATCGCCAATGGCTTTTGTTTTCGTTTCTTTTACAAAATCTAACGCATCATAGACACCAGAAAGATTTTCTCCTTCTATTCCAAGCATCGGTACACTCGCCATTCCAATAGCAAGGATCACAGCGTCATACTGCGCCAGAATCTCCTCAACACCGATATCCACACCCACTCTTGTATTGGTCCGGATTTCCACATCCAGGCTTTTCACCTGATCCACTTCCCAATACGAAACGCTCTTTGGCAGGCGGAATGAAACGATTCCATAAGTATTCAGGCCTCCAGCTTCCGCCTCCGCTTCAAAAATGGTCACTTGAAATCCCAATAGGGCAAGCTCCCTTGCAGAGGATAGACCAGCTGGACCACCCCCAACAACCGCAATTTTTTTGCCATTCGGTGTGCCTTTTTGAAAAAGGATCTGTTCATTTTTGATTGCCCAATCGGTGGCATACCGCTGCAGATCTCCGATGATGATCGGCTTTGTATGATGATTCAGCACACATGCACCTTCACATAATTCCTCTGTCGGGCATACTCTCGAGCAGCTTGCTCCTACAGGATTGGCAGACATGATAGTTTTGGCGGAGCCTATTAGATTTCCCGACGCTATCTTTTTGATGAAGGAAGGGATATCAATGCTCGTCGGACAGGCGACAATACACGGGGCATCATAGCAATACAGGCATCGATTCGCTTCTTCAAAGGCTTCTCGGCCTGTCAGTCCCGGCTTCACTTCCAGGAAGTTTAAAGATAAATTATCGTAGTCAATCCTTTTGACAGTTTTCAATCGGACATCTCCTTTCTTTTTCGAACATCGTAAAAAAGAGATCACTCTTTTTCATGTGTCCCCTTCATTCAGATGAAGGAATCAGGTTCACAATTGTTACGAAAGAGTCATCCCTTTATTGCCATTACGGCAAAAGTGCTGTCATATCTTCATAGGTTTCCGGCCTTCTGTCACGGTAGAACTGCCACACATCTCTCACTTCACGGATAAGTTTTTTGTTCATTTCCCCGATTATCACCTCATCCTGATCTCGGCTCCCGATCGAAACAAAGGAACCACGCGGGTCAACGAGGTAGGACTGCCCATAGAATTCTCCCATTTTCCAAGGTCCTTCCACTCCGATCCGGTTGATGGCACCTACATAATAGCCGTTTGCTACTGCGTGCGCAGGCTGTTCGAGTTTCCACAGGTATTCGGAAAGACCTGCAACCGTTGCAGATGGGTTGAAAACTATTTCCGCTCCTTTTAAGCCTAAGAGGCGAGCGCCCTCCGGGAAATGGCGGTCATAGCATATGTAGACGCCGACCTTCGCATAGGCGGTATCAAAAATCGGATATCCGAGATTGCCTGGTTTAAAATAGAATTTCTCCCAAAAACCATGCCCCTGGTCTCCAACACCCACTTGAGGGATATGCTGCTTGCGGTATTTTCCTAGATAACTTCCATCGGCATCAATTACTGCTGCCGTGTTATAATAGGTGGCTATGCCTTCGCGTTCATAGATAGGAAGGACAATGACCACTCCCAGTTCCTTTGCCAGGTCCTGAAAAAGCCTGGTTGTTGGTCCATGCGGTATTTCCTCGGCCGCTTCATACCATTTCGGGTTTTGTTCACTACAAAAATAAGGACCATAAAAAATCTCCTGTAAGCAGATTATTTGCGCCCCTTTTTCCTTTGCTTCTCTTACTAATTTAATGTGCTTCTCAATGGCAGCCTTTTTATGAACCTCCACCGGTTCCGTGCCGTCCACATCATTGGAAGCTTGAATCAAGCCAATCATCACTTTGTCGGACATCCCATTACCCCCTTTGAATGCAACTAGCCTGTTCTTCACTTAATTTTTAGAATTATTTGAACTTTATGTATATTGTACTTCCTTACTTGTCTTTTTTCACTATACATAATGTTAAATGATGAAGAGACGAGACTGTTCATTGTGTAAAGTGAAGAAGAGACTTTACGCATAAAAAAACCGCCCTGCCATTAGCAGGACGGATTTCATCATCTAATTTCAAGAAAACATTCGCTTTGCACGTTTTCTCATTTTTTTCATATTGCGTTTGGAAGTCATATCTCCAAGAAAGTTCTGTACATCATTGTTTTTACTTAGACGGCTCGCTGCTGCCCCTAAGCCTATCATTAACAAAGAAGACATTGCTCTGTTCATGCGACTCACTCCCAACTATTGATTACATGCTTATCTGCCGATCGTCTTCATGAAACAAATCATCCAATGAACTTAGTGTCCCGTCCTCTTCAACTTGATGAGTATGGACCACACCTTTGGAGACAGAAAGCTCAATAAAACAGCCCCAGCAGTAAAATTGGTTCACACCAATTTTTCCGATATCTTTACTTTTGCAATTTGGACAATAAAGAACCACCATCGAACACCTCTCGTTAGGTTGATACAGAAACGACGACGGTATCTTTTCCGATGATAAGATCAGCAGGGTGCTGAATGATTTTCTTGCCCTCTGCAATATCTGCGAAAAAGCCGTCCGTTACCTCATATCCTACGATTGTGCCCGTTTCTTCCTCAAAATATACATCATCCAGGAGCCCAAGTTTGTTCCCTTCCCAAGTAAGGAAGGACTTCCCTTTGATACCATGGCCGTGGAGAAAAAACACCTCTCCATCCTCTTTTGTAACGGAGGAAAGATCATGTGCTTCCACCATGACACCGTCGTCTCCAAAGGACTTGATATACTCGAATGGAAGAAATTTTTTGCGATGGAATACACCTTTTCCATCGACAAGCAGTCCTTTTACCTGTCCTGGTTCCACCAAGCAAAAGTCAGTAATCCGACCGATCTTATTACCTGATGCCGCATCATATATTAGCATCCCAACCACTCGAGAAAATGTTCTCAAAGAAACCCACCTCTTTTCGAACATTAATAGGTTTCGTCTCGGAGAACAATGTCATACAGCGAAAGGTTTTCCATTTAAAAATTGAAAGGAATTCAAAAACAGGCTGTTCAATTCCACGTTTGAACAAGCAGTATTTCGAAAAACGAATAAGATATATTGAATCTTAAGGAAAGGAGGTGAATCTTTATGAAAAAATGCTTTTACTACTTCAAAAGTGACCAAAATCATATGGAAGCAGCAAAAAATGACTCCTTTTTTAAACACGATGAGAAGCATGATTGCAAGGCAGACAAAAAGAAGGATGCAAAACTGGTAGGATTTGCCTACGATGTAGCAGACCCTATCATTAATCTTCCCCTACCTAATAATTTCAGACTGAATCCTCAGCCTTCCACTGTAGCAGCAGCAACTCTCGACTGTGTAAAAAAAGGCGACTCTGTATGGCTTAATGCACTATTTCATGTAAACAACAACTCTGCCACTCCTGTCGACCTGGTTACAAGAATCTACCGTGGGTCCATTGCTCCTTCCAACATCATTTACCAAAGTATTGTGGAAATCGATTCTGAAGGCAATGATGATGCCACCTCTGCAGTTGCTCAGTTTGTAGATGTACTCCCTAATGACGAAGAAAATGTCACTTATTTCCTTACAGCACAATTGAGAATACCAGGCGGAGCTCTATTTGTATACGGTCCGATCACTTTCACTGTTGCTCATATCAAGCAATAACTTATCTAAACAAAAAATGGGCTAGTCCAATGACTAGCCTCTTCTTATTCTTCATCCATGAAATCATATGGAGTCACATTTTCCATTCCGATATTGGCATCCTTCCAAAATGGGATCTCCTTCAAAATGGACTCATCCACCTCTTCTTCAAGTTTTTCCTGGACTGATTTAGCCTGTAGCCTTTCTTTCAGGGAAGTCTGCCTTGCTTGTTCTTCGGCCCGTTGTACCCCGATCCTTAATGCATCTTCTTCCCCGCATAAAATCAGGAAGCGCTTAGAACGTGTTACTGCAGTGTAAAGCAAATTTCTGCGCAGCATTCGGTAGTAGCTTTTTACAACAGGAAGCACCACAATCGGAAACTCACTTCCTTGGGACTTATGTATGGAACAGCAGTACGCATGCGTAATCTGGCCGAGGTCCTGTTTGGTATAGGTTACTTCATTTCCTTCAAATGATACGATCAGCATGTCCTGCTTTTCCGTATTCTCTTTGGCATAGAAGATGGAAACAACTTCACCTATATCTCCGTTGAATACATTGCTCTCGGGCTGATTGACGAGTTGCAGCACTTTGTCCCCTGATCGATAGACGACATTTCCGAAGGCCAGTTCACGACGCCCCTCACTTTTAGGGTTGAATAGCTCTTGCAACATTTCATTCAGCTTATCAATACCGGCATTTCCACGATACATCGGCGCCAGCACCTGGATATCCCGCGCGGTGTACCCTTTGCTCTGGGCATTGGCACAGACCTTTTTGACCACGTCCATTATCTGGGCTTGCCCGCACTTGATAAAGGACCGATCTTTCTTGGCCACCGCTAAATCTGCCGGCACCACACCATCCTTCATGCTATGCGCCAGTTCTATGATGGAGCTTCCATCCGCTTGCCTGTAGATATCCGTCAATTTAACTGTTGGAATGGCTTGGGAGGCTAACAGGTCTTTTAATACTTGTCCCGGACCAACAGAAGGAAGCTGATCTTCATCCCCTACCAGCACCACTTGAATATCTGCCGGCAGGGATTTGAACAATTGGTTTGCAAGCCATATGTCCACCATGGATACCTCATCGACAATCAGCAACTTACCCGGAATCGGATTTTCCTCATCATGCAAAAAGCCTTCTGAGCCGTTCCACCCAAGCAGCCTGTGTATGGTAAGAGAAGGCAGGCCGGTCGCTTCACTCATCCTTTTCGCCGCACGGCCAGTTGGTGCAACCAGCATGATTGGAAACGGATCGTCCTTGGAATAATCGTTCGGTTCCAGCGAACATCCATGAAGGTCTGCATACAGCTCCACAATCCCTTTAATGACAGTTGTTTTCCCAGTTCCGGGCCCTCCTGTCAGAAGGAGCATCGGGGTCATCAATGCCTGCTGGATTGCCTCTTTCTGGGAAGGGGCATATTGCACCTTCAACCGGTCTTCCAATTCACCCAGAGCCAGTAAAAATTCGGACTCCGGGAACTGCTCCGCATACTGGGTTTGCTCCATGACTCTATTGATATTAGTGACAAGCCCCTGCTCTGAAAAGTAGAGGCTCGGAAGATAGACACGTCCCTCTTCCGACTTCAGTTTGCCCTCTTCCGTCAGCTGCAAAATTTCCCGAGAAATGTCAGAATCTACAACCAATCCTTGCTGCTTCTCGTTTAAAAGCTTCCACACAGCTTCTACCAGCTGGTTTTCCGAGACAAAACAATGCCCCTCCGACATGGAATGCTGCTCGAGCATGTACAAGCACCCTGCCCTGATACGATCAGGATGGCTACCGGAAATACCGAAGTGGCTGCCGAGCTCATCCGCCCTTGCAAACCCGATACCTTCCACATCCTCAACAAGCTGATAGGGGTTCTTTTGAAGGATGCTGATAGTTTCATCCTTATAGGTCTGATAGATCTTCATGGAGAGCTGCGGGCCAAAACCAAATTGGGATAGGGCAATCATGACTTGTTCAAGCCCCTGATGCTCCATTAAGGAGTCATATAGCAGCTTCGCTTTGTCACCAGGCAGTTTTGGGATCGAATCAAGGACAGAGGGATTCTCCAAAATCTTGGAGATGGCATTCTCACCCAGTGCATCCGCTATTTTCTCTGCAGTCTTTTTTCCGATTCCTGAAAATAAATCACTTGATAGATACTGTACAATACCTTGACGTGTTTGCGGGATATCTTTTCGGAAGTGTTCAACATGAAACTGAAGTCCAAAACGGGGATGCTCTTTCATCGTCCCGAAAAATATGTAGGTTTCATCCTCATGGATACGAGGGAAATACCCAGTTACGACCGCTTCCTTTTCCTCATATGGAACATTCGTCTCCGTCACTCTGATCCGGACAACAGAATACATATTGGATTCGTTGTGGAAAATGGTGACGAGATGAGAGCCTTTTATAAATTTTTCATGTTCCTCGAACAAGTCGAGAGAGGATTGCTGCTTCTGGTCCTTCATGGGATTTCCCTCCGTCCCTTAATTTTCCGTCAAAATCTTCTTTGCATGCGCTGCAAGCATATGGTCTGCCTGTACTTCCAGTGCCTTGTCAAGCATCTCAATCGCCTTATCTATATTTTCCTGGTACGCATATGCCACTCCCGAGTTATAATACGCATCAGCATGGCTATCATCATTTTCCACTACCTGCTCAAACTCCAAAGTCGCTTCCTTGATCAGACCTTGGCCTGCCAGACATAAACCGTATTGGAATCTTGCTTCCGTGTCCTCAGGCTTCAGTTCGACTGCTCTCTGGAAATATGGAAGTGCAAGCTTCGGCTGTTCAAACTGCAGCAATGTCATGCCAAGCATAAAATAGATATCACTGTCATTGACTCCCTTTTTCATTGCAAGCTCAAAGTGATCCTTTGCCTCATGCCATTTTTCCAGCTGATAATACACATTGCCAAGTCCGTAATGGGCTGTTCCCATGTTTTCATCTTTGGATAGTGCCCGCTCGAAGAACTTCATCGCTTTTTCCATTTCTCCAACGGCGCACAGCACGTTGCCGAAATTGACATAGGCAACCGCATTATCGGGGTTCTGTTCAATTTCTTCCGAAAAAGCAGCCAGTGCCTCTTCATATTTTCCTTCTTGCAAAAATTGAATACCTAAAGCATTATTGTCTTTCATCTATGTTTGCACCTCTTTATATCGCTATTTTCCTCAAATAAGTATAACACAGGAAAAACCTCCACTCCTATTAGAAGTAGAGGTTTCCCTTTATCCTAGGGCTGTTTTCGCATACACTGTTGCTTTTTCGTATACAATTAAAGCCCGTAATATTACTCATCATCGTGCTCTTTTCCAGTTTGGGATATTCATTCCCTAATAACCTTGAAGTATTTAATGCAGTAAAAAATCCAAAAACCGATTATTTACGGACAAAAGCAACAAACTTTAAGAAAAGAGCCTATCCTACATACCAGAGTTTTTCGTTGTTTTTGAAAACATGATCGATGGTTCCTCCGCCTAAGCATTCGTCGCCATGATAGAATACGACCGCTTGACCAGGTGTAACCGCACGAAGCGGCTCATCGAAGATCACCTTCACTCTGTTGTCTTCAAGATGCTCGATACGTACTTTGTTATCCTGTTGGCGATAACGGAATTTCGCTGTACACTCCATTCCATCTTCAGGTGCAGTATCTGATACCCAGCTGACGTCAGCAGCAATGATGGAATCGGAATAAAGAAGCTCGTTATCAAAGCCTTGGCCAACATAAAGAACGTTCTTTTCAAGGTCCTTGCCGATAACAAACCATGGATCGCCGCTTCCGCCGATGCCGAGGCCATGACGCTGGCCGATGGTATAATACATCAATCCATCATGCTTGCCCATCACTTTCCCATCCATCGTGAGCATATTGCCTGGCTGTGCAGGAAGGTAGCCGCTCAGGAATGCCTTGAAATTGCGTTCCCCGATAAAGCAGATTCCTGTGCTATCTTTTTTTGTTGCAGTAGCAAGGTTTGCACGCTTTGCTATTTCTCGGACTTCGGATTTCTGGATGTTTCCGATCGGGAACATGACTTTGGAAAGCTGCTCTTGGCCCAATTGGTTCAGGAAGTAAGTTTGGTCTTTGTTTTCATCAAGTCCGCGCAGCATTTTGTACTCGCCGTCACGGAACTCAACTTGCGCATAATGGCCTGTTGCCAAATAATCCGCTCCAAGGTCGATTGCATGCTCAAGGAATGCCTTGAATTTTATTTCCTTGTTGCACATTACATCAGGATTTGGTGTGCGTCCTGCTTTATACTCATCCAAGAAATACTGGAATACTTTGTCCCAATATTGCTTTTCGAAATTTACCGCGTAATAAGGGATACCGATCTGGTTGCAGACGCGGATTACATCATTGTAATCCTCTGTTGCCGTACATACGCCGAATTCATCGGTGTCGTCCCAGTTTTTCATGAAAATACCGATTACATCGTAGCCTTGTTCTTTTAGAAGAAGTGCTGCTACAGAGGAATCCACTCCACCAGACATTCCTATTACTACACGGGTATCCTTTGGTGCTTTGTTCATTTTGATCACCCCGTATTTATTTTTTGCTATACTTTATAAACGCTTGTTGTAAAGAGTGTCGTTTTAAAAATAATTGACCTGCCATACTCCGCTGATGATTTCCGCACTAGGCTTCGCTTTCCGCGTGGCGTTTGTGGAGCCTCCTCGGCTGCGCCTGTGGGGTCTCCACTAAACGCTACCTCCCGCAGGAGTCTTCGCCTATTGCTCCAATCATCAGCTAGCAAGCTTAAAAATCACACTTGTCTAGCTTTTTTGGAAGAACTTATTTGTTTCTAGTCAATCTCTTTACCACTTTTGCTGTTTCTTCTGCAGCATGGATGATATCTTCTTTTGTGTTACCTAAGCCGAAGCTGAAGCGGATGGAGGAGGCAATGCGATCTGAGTCTTTTCCGAACATCGCGACAAGGACGTGTGACGGATCGATGGAGCCTGCTGTACAGGCGGAGCCGCTGGAAACCGCTACACCGGACAGGTCCAGGTTCACTAGTAGGGACTCCACATTTGTTCCTGGAAAATAAACATTCATGACGTGAGGCAATGACTGTTCCATCGCTCCGTTCATTTCAAACGGCACTTCTTCCCGCTCCCAAATTTCCTTCATCAATTGCTTGAACTCCAAATACTGGACCGCTTTCTTAGCACCCTGCTCCATGCATAGTTCAATGGCAGTCTTAAGTCCGACAATTCCGGCCACATTCTCCGTACCCGCGCGTCTTTTTCGTTCCTGCTCCCCTCCATATGTTAATGGAGAAAAGCTTGTACCGTTTCTGGCGTATAGAAAGCCGACACCCTTGGGACCATTGATTTTATGGCTGGACATGGAAAGAAAATCAATCCCCAGCTCATTCACATCTATTGAATAAAGTCCGAACGCCTGAACGGCATCAGTATGAAAATAAGACTGATGGTCCTTCAACAATTCCCCGATCTCTTTCATTGGCTGAATGGTGCCCACTTCATTGTTTCCAAACATGATGGAAACGAGGATAGTTTCATCTGTTAAAGCTTCCGAAACATCCTGGAGGTTCACCAGTCCGTGTTCATCCACTGGGAGATAGGTTACCTGAAAGCCCTCTTTTTCGAGCTGTTCACAAGTGTGAAGTACGGCATGATGCTCAATGGACGTTGTGATAATATGATTGCCCTTGTTTCTGTTTGCACGTGCCACACCTATGATTGCGAGATTATCCGCTTCCGTTCCACCGCTCGTAAAAATGATTTCATTTTCCATCGCACCAATGCTTTTTGCGGCAATGTTCCTCGCTTCATCCACATAATGCCTTGTTTTTCGGCCAAACTGATGAATACTCGACGGATTGCCGAATTCCTCTTTCATTACCGGAAGCATACTATCAATAACAGCCGGATGCATAGGAGAGGTTGCAGCATGATCTAAATAGACTTGTTTCAATGAGCACGCCTCCTTTCTTTATATAATGTTGTCCTTTAAATGTAAAACATATAAGCTTCCTGATCTCCACCGGAATAGTTTGCCAGATCGTCAAGTGTCGTGTTATCCAAAACATCCTTTACCGCATCACGAATACGGATCCAAAGCTCACGCTTGGCAGGCTCCTCGTCCTCTAGCACTTCCACGGGGCTGATTGGTCCTTCGAGAACCCGAATGATGTCACCCGCTGTAATTTTCTCTGGTTCATCCGCTAAAATATAGCCGCCGTAAGCTCCACGGATACTTTTTACAAGACCTGCATTTCTTAGTGGTGCAATCAATTGCTCCAGATAGTGCTCGGATAGGTCGTGTGTTTGAGCGATTGTCTTTAACGACAACGGGCCTTCCCCCACATTTTTTGCAAGCTCGATCATAATGGTCAATCCATAACGTCCTTTTGTTGAAATCTTCATTCCCTACACCCCTATTCTTACTTTCCAATACCTTATAATTGCATCGTCAAATTATTATCATGTTTGTGCTGTATTTTATAAAGAATATTATCTGTAGTTTTCTGGCAGGCAGGTAGTGTCCAACCTACAATCGGACCAATCGTGAAGCTGAAAAGGATCGTCCCGATAAACACGGGTCCTCCTAAAAGCCACCCTACACATAATACTATTAATTCCATCGCTAATCTAATTTGTTGCACTTTAAAGCCCGTCTTTTCCGTCAAAGCGATCATCAGACTATCTCTTGGACCAGCTCCGCAACGGGAAGAAATATAAACCCCAATACCGATTCCAATCACCAACACACCCATAATCAGCATAAAAAGCTGCCCAAAAAATGACTGCGGTGTCTTTAAGTATGGGATAAACAGATACATATCAATGAATATTCCAACCATCAGCATATTCAAAAAAGCACCGACGGAAGGGAGCCTTTTTACAATCAAAGAAGAAATGGCCAAAATAAAAAAGCCTACAATAATGGACCATGTACCGATGGTTAAACCAACCTTGTAAAATAGGCCGATATGAAAAACATCCCATGGTGCACTGCCAAGGTCCGCCCGAATCATCAGTACGATCCCAAATGACATAATCAACAAACCAATAAAATAAATGGACCATTTCGCCATAAATAAGCTTCTGCCTATACTCCGCTCACCTTGCATATATTCGCTACCCTTCTGTTGTGTTTACTTATTTGCTGATAAAATCTATCCCATTATAGCACAGAATGTGAGGTTTTACATTTCTAACCATGACTTTAATTGTGGTAGAGTGGGTAATAGACAAAGATGCTAAAGCAAGCAGGAAGGTGTTTTTTATGAGCAGCAAACCATTGGCCTTTCGTATGAGGCCGAGAACGATAGAGGAAATGGTCGGTCAGGAGCATTTGGTTGGGGAAGGCAAAATCATTCAGAGAATGGTAAAGGCTAGACACCTCTCCTCGATGATCCTATATGGTCCACCCGGAATAGGAAAGACATCGATTGCAACAGCCATCGCTGGCAGCACACAATATGCATTTCGAACGTTGAACGCAGTCATCCATAACAAAAAGGATATGGAAATCGTTGCAGAGGAAGCGAAAATGTCAGGCAAGGTCATCTTGATTTTGGACGAGGTTCTTGTATAACCATATATGGTTATTATTAATTTTATTATGGTTTAAATCACTATTGAACCCATTCCATCAGCGGTATTGATTTTCTCCAAGAAGTTGCAAGGCGGAGAAAAATGATCTTTAAAAATAATACATTGACAGACTTTTCAACAATAATATATATTTAATAGTAATTAAATTTAACCAAAGGGAGTCCCCCTCAATTTACAGTAAACTTTACTGTCTTTTGAGGGGGACTTTTGTCTTTATTGGGGGTTAGAGGAGGAAGAAAGTGAAAAGTACTAATTACTTATTTGTGGTAAAGGAATATGACACAGCTTATTTAGTGAATAGTAAAATATTTAATGAAAGAGCTATAGGGATAGGTTTGATGGATATAGAGAGAAGAATGGTATTTCCTAGCCCACTAACAAATTTTATTAAAGCTAATTACAGAAGACGAGACAATAACTCTCTTAGTTCACAGAGAAATGCTGCAAGTGAGATAGTAAAGTTTTTAAACTATCTTAGAAACCGTATTAAACTAAATGATAGTGATTTTACGGAATTAAAGCATTTAGGCATACAAGGTATTAATTTAACACACGGTTCAAACTATATAAGTTATTTATCGCTAAGAGCTAGAGAAGGTTCACTTGATTCTAACTACGTATATAGAATTGAGAGTTATTTAGTTAAATTTTATGAGTGGTTAAGTAAGAGTAATATCATTAAGTCATATCATGTAGATTCAATATATTCCCCTTTTGAAGATATTGAATTAGGGACAATTTATCCTGGTAATAGCCAAAAAGTAAAAAACAAGTTAGTTGACTTTGGTGAAAACCGATTTGGCCTTACCCAAGATTTTATCAATACTGCACAATTAATAGCACCTGATATTGTATTAGGAATTTGCTTTCAATTTTTTGGAGGATTACGGGCTGGGGAAGTTGTTAATCTTACAAAGGATAGTATTGAATACCCCTATTATTGGAGTAATAGGGATACCGGAAATGACAAGTTCATAATTAAAATAAGGGACAGACATGAAATTCTTTTCCCTAACAAAAAGAATCTCCAACATGAACAAGTTAAACGTCCAAGAAATCAATCTTTATTAGTTAACGAAATGCTCTCTAATGTATTCGTTAACCATAAAAGATACTTGCAAAAAATAGAAAGCTCTTTGAAAACAAAAGATAGTACAGCTTTATTCTTATCAAAAACTACCGGAACCCCAATATCCGGAAAATCATACAAAGAGAAATTTCAAAGGGTCAAAACAGAGTTTTTATTAGGTATCAGTAAGGCAGAGAATGTAAAAGATTATCAATTCTTAGCAGATAAAAATTGGTCTACTCACATCGGTAGAGGAGTATTTACAAATTTCTTACTTGAAATCGGAGGTACTATTCCGGAAGTAGCCATAGCTAGAGGTGATAAAAACATTAATTCAGTCCTTGCATATGTTGAGGAAAGAAATGCAATAAAACTTACTAGTAAAGCTATAAATGAAATCCGAAAGAGTTATGAAGATGAAATTACGAGATCGTATATGAATAATAATGCTGAGATAAAATCTAACCTACAAACGAATATTAAGAAAGGATTTAAATAGATGAACATTATTCCAACCCCTCTAGATAATGCAGTTTCATATTACATAAATCAGAACACCTATACCCACATTGAAAATTATAAAGACATCTTTGGATATTATGAAAGTTTAAAGGAGAATTACAAGGTAGTTATGAATAATATTGGCAGAAAACTTTCAACTACATTAATAAATAACAATTTAATAACTTATAAAATTTCAGGCAATAAAAAACTCCTCTCACTTTATTCTATTGCAAGATATCAATTGCATAAGGAGTTACTAAGCCAATACTTTATAGAAATTAAAGATGCACTAAAATTAATGGGTTACACCAGCAATCTAACTACTTTTTCACATATTCATCGGTTTAAGTACCTTCATCAAAACAATTATTTACAGCTTATAATTCTTGATCACCCAATAGATAAACAAAAGTATTTTATCAATCGAGATGAGCTGAAAATGTTTTTAGAAGAGAACATAAACTTGGTGCAAGCAGCCGAGATTTTCAAAATTGATATTAACACGCTGCGTCAGTATTGGTTAAACAAATATAAAAAACCTATTATAGTTTTTCACCAATCAGATCCACTATTTTGCTATGTAAACAAAAAGGAGTGGAATAAGTTTAGTAAGGAAAAATTTAAAGAAGGAGTATTATCCCGTAGTAACTCAGCAAACTTCCTTGGGATTACGATAGATAACTTTAATAAAGTTGTGAGTGAATATAAATTAAAACCAGAAAAATTCAATTCAAATATTGAATCAGCTTCGTATTTTAAACAAGTGGATTTAGAAAGGCTTAAAGCTAAACAAGAAAGTATGCTTAAAGAAATAATTGAAAAATACTATACTTCCCAACAAGCTATTAAGATATTAGGTATATCAGAAAGTACATTTTCTAACAAAATATATACATCTAGAATTAAAACAAAATTGCCTCCTCCATTAGTTTGTACAAGTTCAGAAAATATTAATCTTAGAAGATCAGGTAAGTTTAAACTTTATGATATAGAAGACATATACAAAATAAAACTTGAGTTGGATGCAAAAAGAATGTATGAAGATGTTCTTTATAAGTTAAACGACACTCCTATAAACATATTCAAAAAAATTATAGAAGTAACTCAGACTAGTTTCCCTTTAATTGCCGCTGAAACTAAACACTATTGGTTTAATTATGTAAACAATAAATTGACTAAATCAAAAGCTTCCGATACAACAAGCAGGAAAGAAATACAATTGCTCCTTAGTACTACACAATTACTTACAAAAGTAACTCAACAAAAAGAATTATTTCAATTTACTTCTAAAGAAATAACTTTTTCAATTTTTAACTCTGAAGTGAGTATTATGGTTAAACAGGAAATATATAAGTTTTTGAATAAACTAGCAGAAAGTAAAAGTAATATAATAATTAGTTATAAATTTTCTTCTTTACCAAATCCATATAAATTAAAAAAAGAACTAAAATCAGAGAAAAACATTTATACAATAAATGAATATATCTCTTTAATTGATTTCATAAATAATTTATCACTCCATAAGAAAAATGCTATAGAGGACGTCTACCAACAATTAGAAAAACAAAAAAGTATAAAAAATAATAAAAGTCGACAATATGATTCTGTTTGGTTATATGTATTATTGCATCTAAATAATGCTTGGCGACATTCTGATGTTACATTGTTTCCAAGAATATCATTAAAAGACACTCGATTAAATTCAATGGATCCATTGGCAGCTATTAAATGGCTTATCACAAATAATTTAAACTCTAAAGAAATTGAGTCAATAGTTAACCAGGCAAAAGCTTTTACTTTAATACATTCAAAAACAAAGAAAAAAAGATATTTCTTTTGCTCAGATGAATTAAAAAGCACTTTTGCCCATGCTTCAGTTATATGTGAGTTAAGAACTAACCTTACAAAACCATTATCAAATACTATCATTGATTTGGATAATAGGAAAAGGACCTTAAAAGAAAGACAAGAAAAATATTTTTTTAATAATTTCCACACCGGTTTTGTTTTTAAATCCAAGCAAATGAATAGGACTGTTATTAGTTATATATATAGTGTAATCAAAAAGATAACGAATAGAAATCCCTTGGAAATAACAAAGTTTATACGTAGTCATTCAAACGAAGAAACTACAAATTATTACATTGACATTCCGCAAAACCAAATGGATTTTATTACAAAACAACTTTTCGACTTAGGTCACTTTGGATATGCATACGACACATTAACACAACTCTTAACTGGAGAAATCCCCGAGGACAGATCAAAACGAACAAATACAGCGTTATTAATGAGAGAAACCTTTGGAGAAGTTTATCAAATAGAAAGTACAGCAAATTATTTAAATCGTATATCTCAAGATAAAGAATTTGTAAAAAAATATCTTATGAATCTAGATCATACTCAAAGAGAGAATTTAACTATTTCTATTAAACTAGGGCAAACCCCGTCCAAGAAAGATGGCTATCAATGCATTCTAAGAAAATGCCATTATCCTGAAAGAGACTGTGGGAAATGTCATTTTTCAGTTCCTAGCTTTTATTGTTTATCTGAAATTAGTACTGAGCTTGATGCATTTCTAGACTTATATCAAAAAAGGTTTGCGGAGACATCGAAGAAAGGTGAAAAAATTTTTTTAGCAAATAAATTATATTCTTATTTATATTTAATTAAACAAGCTATTTCAAAATATGGCGCAGAAAGTGTTTCTTTCTTCTTCCCCGGTGGATTATCTGCATTAAAAAAAAGACTTTCAGATGTTGAAAGTACAAAGCATTTAATAACAGTACCAGAATGGCGGTGAACATATGCTTACTAAAAACACGACAATTAATAATGATGATGAAATTGATGACTTTAATGATTTTTCCTTTGAATACACTAACGAATTAATTGAATTAGCAAATCAAATGTTTTTAGAAAGAAAATTAGAGATGATAATCATTGGAAGTGAGTTTGAAGATGAAGAATGGAGATTAGTATGTCAAAGTAGGCATAAATCGTATGTTATTAATTTTAATGATTATATAGACCAAATTCGATTCTTTACTTCAAACTATCAACAAATAGTTTTTTCATTGAAATGTTGGTTCATTTTACAATTACCTAATCGATCAGTGGAATCACTGAAAAAGTATTTAGATTATTTGTTTGAGTTCATATGTACTTCAAAATTATTTGATAAAAATATTATTGAAAATGTAAGGGATTACTTAAATTATGAATGTTCTGATACAAAAAGGTGGAACCTCATTATTCCGACTCTAAACTATCTAGATTTTTATGACGACCTAGATAGCTATTCTTACAGAAAAATGCTTTCCGATATCAAAAAAGAAATAAATATGGAAAATGTTGGAGGCAAAGTGCGTAAGTTACCAAGTAGTCAAGATGTTTTAGCTTTTTCAAATATTTTAAATGAATACTTTTCAAAATTAACTGTTGAAAATAAAGACTATATTAATTATTATCCTGTATTTCTCTGGTGGCAACTAAGTAATTTAATTCCTATGCGACCGTCTGAATTTTGTGCAATTGAGAGAGAATCTGTATTTATAGAAAATGAAAACTTTTATATTAAATTACCAAGGAAAAAACAAAGGAACAAAAAGCATAAGGTTCAAATTATTGATAAAATTCAAATACCTAAAGAAGTTTTTATGAATTTACAGGAATATATCCTAGCTACAAAAAAATACGGAAGATCTATAACGCTTATCTCTCCTAAATCTACATTTAACAATAGAAAAAATTCTATTGGTGACTATAAAGATCATCGGTTTACATATTGTGATTTACAATACATTTTATATAAGTTCTATAAAGAAGTAATTGATAAGAATGACAATTTTAAATATAACGACCGAATAAAATTAGGCGACACTAGGCATTTTGCCTTTCTTAATTTAATGAGACAAGGATACCACCCAGTAGAGATAGCTAGACTAGGCGGACATACGTCATTACACGCTCAGTATCATTATCAACAACATTTAGATTATTGGGTCGATGTAGAGATTGTACAATTGATGTATCGTTTTAACCATAACAAAAATAAATCTAATTTGGGTAAGGATTCTAACTACAATCAAATATATCTTGATGACACTTTTATTAATGAAAAAGTATTAAAACCATCATCAACAGAATTTAAAATGGAGTTAGATATCGGATTTTGCACGGATCCTATTATGAATTGTCAAACAGACCACCACTTCTATTGTGAACATTGGAGAATTAGCCCAGAGGAATTTTCAGAAAAAAAGGAGTTTATCCTAAATGAATTTAAGCATTGCAAGAATGAAATCGATCGATTAACTTCAACTCTTAAAAATCTCTTTTTGATCGCATTAAATGAATCACTTTCCGAAGAAGACCTGGGTGAATTAAACATCGAATTTAATAAAGATTTACATTTTGCCAAAAATGACTTAGACGCAGTAATTCACAAAGCAACAAAGTTGTATAGTATTATTCAAAACAAAGGAGTGTGAAGTAATGAAAAGTAAGGGGAGACCTAGAAAAGATCACCCAGAAGAACTAATCAAAGAAATAATATATCGTTTTACTATCGATAAGAAGATAAGTGGACAGTTAAGATATATGGATATTTTCCATTTCGCAAATAACCTCTTTATCAAAGGAGAGATTCCTGAAAGTATTAGTGAGTACTATTGGAGGAAAGGAGAAGGCAGAGAAATAATAGATAAAACAAATGAGCTTTATAAAATAGAACATAACCAGAAACTTAACGATGAAACAATAATAAATACAGAAAATGAAGTGAATAAATTTTTCACTGCAAAGAAATCCGATAAGGTTAAACTAATAGGTTCTTTAAAAATGAATGAAGAAAAGTTGAAAAGATTTATTAAGAAAAATACTAAAATTGAAATAGAACTTGGAAAAAAGAACGAACTGTTAAAAAAGAAAAAGGTAGAGATCTCATCTCTAAAGGAAAAAGTATACTTATATGAAAATAAGCTGTTTCAATGGTTAGATTTAAGTCTAAATAAGGATATTCCACTATATAACTTAATAAGTACCGGGAAAACTAGAACCCCAATTGTAGAGGAGCTATTAAAATCCGCATTATCTGAAAACCCACTAGATGTATTTGATAAAATTAATGATGTTAATGGGTCAAATCAAAAAGAAAAATATGCAAGTAAGATTAACACTGTTCCTTTTGAAAAGGATAAAAATCGAAAAAATGTTTTAGATGATATTGATTTTTAATAAATTTAACACAAAAGAATGCCTAAGTATTTATGAAGGAAAAACCTAAATCGCACCTAAATTAGCAATAGAAGTTAAAACCTTAGCAGCACTGTAGATAACACCGCTTTTAGTGGTGTTATTTTTGCATTGAAAAAACAGATCTTTTAAGATAATAGGGGTAATAGGGGTAATAGCTGGAAAGATATCTACATTGACCTTCCAAATATATCCCCCAATCATAAATACAGTTACTTTGAATTCTTAATCATTTGTGAGAAAAAGTTGTTTGGCATAACAGGTCCTGAATCACCTTTAATTAATCCGCTTTCTGATCTACTGAATATAGACTGTAAAATAATCTGCTTCTCTTCAGTAGGATAATTTTCTTCCTCCTTTATTAGAGCAAGATAAACATTTGTTAATTGCGCGCGTTCTTCATAATCTGTAGAGAGGTGAAAACGACTCATAGTTATCTTCACTCCTTGGCTAAGCAAATAAAAACCAATTGAAGTTGTTACCCCAACAATTAAATATTTATGTAGTGTATTTGTTATATCCTCCGTATCCGCAAGGTTCAAATTTGATGATAATATCCATACTACACATCCGAGTCCTATAGCAATTATAAAAGATATTAATGACCATAAAATACCTTGATTTTTATAAGTTTTTGATAGGTTAGTCCAATATTGAGTTGGGCCACTTAATTTTAACATCTCTGAATACTGTACTTCTAAAGTTTCAATCACAGTTTTCTTTTCACTTACTAATTGTGTAACATCTGAGTTCCACTTTTCATTCAGTCCTTTAATATCCTCATTGATTTTTAATTCAAACTCATTGACAAAGTTTTGGAGACGTGCAATTTCGCTTTCTAACTCCTTCTTCTTCAAGGTCAAGTTGTTTATATTTATTTCATATTCTGTCTGATAATCATTAAATATTGCTTCCGGTGAATCAAGTAAATCTTGTACCTCCTTCTTCTTTACATATCCTTTTTCGAAAAGAATACCTAAAAAAGCACCATAAATTAACTTACTATGAAGGTCGTCATTACGAGTGTTGAAAGGTTTCTTAGTTAAATACTTATGAAACCCTTTTGCCTCTATAGGGTCTAACTTACTAATATATTTTCCTTCAGGTGATTTTGAATAGACAATTTCTTTTTGGTTAGATAATGTATTAATTAAATTTAGTAATTCCTTTGTATTGTTTATGACTTGGTACCCATGTGTACTACTTGTAATAGATAGTTTTATCTTATTTGTTAAATTTGATAGCTGATGTTCTTCTAGTGTCTTTGACCAGACTGCAAACTCCTCATTTAAAAAATTAACGAATTCGCTATGACTTATGAATGTAGTAGGTGTTTTTTTGTAAGGTATCTTAAATTCTCTTTTACTAAACTCCGTTTCCCATTGCTTGTTTATTTCTTGTGTTACAGTGTCATTTAATTTTATTTCGTAATTCATATTAACACCCTTAGCTTTTTTTAGTTTAATTTCCACAAAATCACATTATTATAATTATCCATATCTTGAGCAATCCCTATTGCTATTGAATGACCTTTACATAAATTAGTACAGAAGCTTTTACATTTCAGCAATCGTAGCTCATTTAAGGATAGTTTGTCCGCACCAACTGCTGTTTTGTGTGATTGATTATTCCTTACTAAAACGGAACCCCTTAAAACAGTCATAAATTATTTATAAATATTTCAAATCTACTTTTTAACTCGCCCAAAAAAAACAAGGATAAAAAATAATATAAAGAATGAAATCAAGGATATAATCACGATAGTATTATTAAACTGAAAAAGCATAAGTATTAAGCATACTATTATTAATGATAATAAAACTAAACTCTTTGTCCTGAAATTTTTGGTATAAATTAATTCCGCAACTCCAAATATGATAATAAAGAGAATAATTAAAGCTGCTACCCTTACTGTTTGCATGAAAATATTATTAGTACTAAACCATAACAGCAATAAACATATAAGTAAGTATATAGTTAAGATTGTTTGACCAAAGGGATAAACAATATCTTTTAACTTGCTCATTAAATAAGTTAGTATATCCATCGGAGATCTTAACGTTAACGAATATGTACTTTTATTATCTAAGCTTAGTGATTTCACCTGTCCATAAATCTTTTCTTTAATTACTTTTACCTTTTCATACTCCTCTAGTTTTTCATCATCCAGAATCTCCAAGATTTCATTCATAGTATAATAATCCATGTGCGGCAAGGCTTCATATATAATTTTAAAGAATTCTTCAGCCTTTTTAGTTCTTCTATACACGTACTCTTCCCCTAATATTTTACTATACATAATCATTGAGGCATCATTTTTAGTGATTCTTTCTTTTTTTGTATTTTCGAACTGTAATTTGAATTCTCTATACAACCAAGTGAACAATGCAATTAATATTAACCATACTGTCACTTCTAAAGGATTCAAATTAGTAACCTTGATTACTTCATCAAATATTCCTTTTACATCCATCAAAAATCCTCCAAATATTTTAATTACAAAAACAAACTACACCTATAATAGCAATTTCTTGGAGGAAAATGGCGAATATTCAAAGAAAATCCTATATAATTAAAATTTAGGAGGGGTTTTTATGCATATTAATAAAGTAAATGTAAAGAATTTTAGACTTTTAAAGGATATAGAATTAACTCTGGAAGAAACTACCACTGTAATTGTTGGCCGAAATAATTCTGGTAAAACTTCCTTTACGGAAGTTTTTAAACGCTTATTATCTGATAATAGACCTCGTTTTAATTTAGAAGATTTTACTTTACCTGCTCAAAATTATTTTTGGGATGGTTTTTCACTGTGGAAAGAAGGAAAAGAAGATAATGTGATAAGAGAGTTATTACCAATTATAGAGATTAAACTATCTTTTACTTATGATATAGATGCTGATGATATAGGACAACTCAGCGAATTCATTATTGACCTAGATCCCTTCTCACACGAGGTTGTAGCTCTAATCAAATATCAATTAAAAGATGGAGAAATTAATCAACTATATGATGGCCTTGATAATATAGATCATGAAAAACAAATAAATCAGCAACAAAAATTATTTTATAGATTAATAAAAGAAAGAATACCACTTTTATATACAACATCTCTTTATGCTGTAGATCCAACAGACGAGACAAACCAAAAAGAATTAGAATTCAAAAAATTAAAGGATATTTTACAGACTGGATTCATAAATGCTCAAAGGGGATTGGATGATACAACACATAAAGAAAGTGATGTTTTAGGTAAGATAGTTGAAAGAATGCTTGATATAGCTAAATCTGACAATGCAAAGTCTGATAATCAAACTGCATTTGCATTAGAAGAAGCAGTAAAGGAGATACAGCTAAAACTTGATACGGACTTTAATGAACATTTAAATAAATTACTACCAGCTCTCTCGCTTTTTGGTTATCCAGGATTAAATAATACTTCTTTATATACAGAAACTACTCTAGATGTTAAAAGATTATTAGAAAACCATACTAAAGTAAGATATCCAGGAATTAGTGGTATAAATCTTCCCGAGACTTATAACGGTTTAGGTACACGAAACTTAATATATATTTTATTTCAGTTGTTTGAATTTTTCAAACTATACAAACACAATAAAACTCTATTTAATTTTCACATGGTTTTTATCGAAGAACCTGAAGCTCACCTTCATCCACAAATGCAAGAGGTATTTATAAGGAAAGTCAACGAAATAGTTAATGAATTTTCTAAGGAATTTAATGATGGTAAGAAATGGCCAATTCAATTTATTATTTCAACTCATTCTACACATATAGCTAATGAAGCACCTTTTGAAGCAATAAGGTACTTTTTAACTACTAAAAAAGATCAAACTTTCACAAGGGTTAAAGATCTTAGGCAGGGGTTCTCAAAAAAATCACTTAAAGAATCAAAAGAATTTCTTCATAAGTATCTAACTTTAACTCGTTGTGATTTATTTTTTGCTGACAGAGCAGTATTAATAGAAGGTCCTACTGAAAGAATATTAATGCCCAAGTTTATTGAAAAGTTAGACCAGGAAAAAACACCAGAGAAATGCTTATCTACAAAATATCTATCAGTTGTAGAAGTTGGTGGAGCCTATGCCCAACATTTCTTTCCATTCTTAAACTTTTTAGAATTACGCACATTAGTTATTACGGACTTAGATTCAGTCAAGCCCGACAATAGAGAGACTGGCACTTACCGAGTAAAATGCATCGTAAGTGAAGGTTTATATACAAGTAATAACTGTATCAAAGGTTGGTTTAATAATAATGATATTTCTACAAAACAATTAATTAGTAAACAAGATAAAGATAAAATTAGGGAATTTCTTAGAATAGCATATCAAATTCCAGAGAAAATAGATCCTGCAATTCAAGAAATTATTACAGGTCTTAAAGAAGTAGCATCAACTTCAGAACCACTATCTAAACAACGAGAAATTACTAACTTTCTGGTAGAAGATATCGTTCCTACAGGAAGAAGTTTTGAAGATGCATTTATGTTGGCAAACAGAGATCTATTTGAAATTATCGGTAATACCTCAGAGGAAATTGCTAATATGGCATGGGAAAAAGCACAAAAAGTTGACAAGACAAGTTTTGCATTAGATTACGCAATATCTAAAACCAATTGGAATGTACCAACATATATACAAGAGGGATTACTATGGTTAGTTGGGGATTTCGAGGAAAATAAAGAAATTTTAGACATAGGTACACTAGAAGGGACGTTAACAAATGATTAATTCACCTTCCATAAATAAAGCTGAATTGGCAGCTACTGAGGCTCTCCATAAAATTTATACATGTATATCACTTAAAAAGAATTTTGTATTAGAGGCGGGTGCGGGTGCGGGGAAAACTTATTCATTAATTCAAGCCCTCAGACACATTATAAAGACCCAAGGTCAAGAACTGCTTAGGAGAGGACAGAAAGTTGCTTGTATAACCTATACTAATGTTGCCAAAAAAGAAATAGAATCACGAACAGATAGTCATCCAATTATTTTTTCAGCAACCATACACTCTTTCTGTTGGTCCTTGATCAAAGGTTTTCAACCCAGAATTCGCAAAAGTTTACCTAACATTGACAAGTGGGCAGAAAGACTACTTGAAGTAGAAAATATAAACACTCACATTATTAGGTATGACACAGGAATTCCAAAAATCACAAACAATGAGATAATGTTAGGGCATCAAGATGTTTTGACCCTAACAACATTATTGATGGAAGATATAAAATTTCGGAAACTGCTTTCGTCTAAATATCCAATAATTTTTATTGATGAATACCAAGATACAGATAATAATATTGTAGATTCCTTAAAAAGTCATTTTTTAGATGATGAAACTAGTCCGCTATTTGGTTTCTTTGGTGATCATTGGCAGAAAATATATGGGACTGGATGTGGAAAAATAAATCATGAATCTATTGAAAACATTGGAAAAAGAGCAAACTTTAGGTCTAGTAGATTGATTGTTGAAACCCTAAACCGTATGCGACCAGAATTGACACAAGAGCCAAGTAGTTTAAACCCAGGATCTGTAATTGTATATCATACTAATTCATGGGAAAAAGAACGTCGTTTAGAGTCTCATTGGAAAGGTGATTTACCTCAAGAAGATGCTCACCATATGTTATCTAAAACAAGATTTGAACTTACTAATAATGGATGGGACTTTTCACCTGATAAAACTAAGATACTCATGCTCACACACAATATATTGGCACATGAGCAAGGATATATGCATTTAGCAGCAATTTTTAATAACAATGATAGATATATTAAAAAAGAAGATGATTATATTTCTTTTTTTGCAAATGTGCTAGAGCCTGTTTGCAATGCATATGAACTTAGAAATTATGGAAAAATGTTTTCCATTTTAGAAGGCAGAATGCCCCTAATTCGATCTCATAAAGATAAATTAGAACTAGCTTCTAACATGAATACGCTTATCAACCTTCGTAAAACTGGCACGGTAGGAAATATAATTGAACATCTCAGAAAAACAAAGTATCCATCCTTACCGGCAAACCTGTACAAAATTGAAGATAAAATCGATTTATTATGCAAATCAACTGATATTGATGATTCAGAAAAGAAGATGAAAGAATTCAATCAAAAATTAAAGTCTGTATCTTATCAGGAAGTTATATCTTTATGTGATTTTATTGAAAATCAAACTCCCTTTGCAACAAAGCATGGTGTAAAAGGGGCAGAGTTTGAAAATGTATTAGTCGTTATTGGGAGGGGATGGAACATGTATAACTTTGCACAAATGCTAGAGTACTCTACCCTTGGAGTGCCCTCTTCCAAACTAAACACTTATGAACGGAATAGAAATTTATTTTATGTTGCATGTTCAAGACCTAAAAACAATCTTGCGCTTCTTTTTACACAAGAATTATCGGAACATGCTGTTGAAGCACTTTCTAATTGGTTTGGATCTGATTCAATTAAATCAATTATTTAAACAATTAATATGTTTAATACAAAACAAAAAGCAATTATCCCAAGTAACAGGGGGAATTGCTTTTTGAATAGTTTTTAATTAATTCTCTTACTTTTTATTAAATTGTTTGAGTTTCTTATAAATAGATGCAAAGCGTTTCTCCTCTCCAGCTTCAACTGGAGTATAATAACTGGTCCCTAATAAGTTATTTGGCAGATAGTCTTGCTGTATCCATCCCCCAAATGACCCTATAGGGTAATCATGGGGGTACTTATAACCAACGTGCCCTAAGGTCTTAGAACCCTCATAGTGGCCATCTCTTAAGTGTTTAGGTATCTCGCCTACCTTCCCCCTATTAATATCCAAAATGGCTTTATCTAGGGCTTTATAAGCACTGTTTGACTTTGAAGACAGGCACATTTCCACTACAGCCACAGATAAAGGTATTCTTGCTTCTGGTAACCCTAAGCGTTCACTAGCTATTACAGCTGAAAGTACATTATTTCCAACTGAGGGATTTGCCAATCCAATATCTTCATATGCAATTACTAATAATCTACGGTTAAGGGCAATTAAATCTCCAGTTTCAATTAGATGAGCTAAATAATACAGAGCTGCGTCCACATCGCTTCCTCTTATACTCTTTTGTAAACTAGAGAGTAAATTATAGAAATTCGAACCTTTTTTATCCCCGTAGACACCTATTTTACTAATTAGGTCATCAAGGGTCCTATCCTCAATAGTATAAGTATCTTTATCTTTTGATGATGAATAGACTATAGATTCAAGTAATGTTAATGATTTTCTAGCATCTCCATTTGATCCATTCGCAATTTTAGTTATCTGTTCTAAAGAAATCCTTATTGATAACTTTCCTAACCCGTTTACTTCATCTTTTAAGGCTCTATCAAGTAAAGTTATAATATCTTCAGGAGTTAAGCGTGTTAATTGTTTTATCTGTCCGCAACGACTTCTGATAGCTGGGTTTACATCGTGGAAGGGATTCTCGGTAGTTGCTCCAATAAGTATAACGTCTCCTCTCTCGACATGTGGTAAAAGGTAGTCCTGTTGAGCCTTGTTAAAACGATGAATTTCATCCAAAAAAAGAATAACCTTTCCGGTTAGACGTGTCTCTTCCACTACATATTCTACGTCTTTTTTACCAGCTGTAGTTGCGTTTAATGGAAAAAAGGGGAGATTAGTTGTGCCTGCAATAGCAAAAGCGATAGATGTTTTACCAATTCCAGGTTCGCCATAAAGTAACATAGAAGGGACAAACCCATTTTTTATCATTTTATATAAACTGGTGTTTTCTCCAATAATATCTTTTTGACCAATAATTTCATCAATAGTTTTGGGTCTCATTCTATAAGCAAGTGGTTCTCCATTCATATTAGTAACCTCCAAACCAACATGTAAAGATTATATAATGAATAGAGATACATTAAAACTAAAACACATTAATTGTTTCATCCACGCCATACCGCACCGGACCACACCGGACCACACCTTACCTTTCCGGACCGGACCAGACCAAGCCGAATCGAACCAGGCCTAGTTAGCAACATCTCATCAGCAACAGGACGCTACTCCTGCTGAACATGAAGTATCATGTTTCGATATTTTAAACTTTTATTCTTCCCAAACGAATTCTCTCCAATTTGGAGGAATAATTTCATCTTCTAATGCCCTAGCAATCATTCCATTATGTCGAAAATCTGCTCTTAAAACGTGACAAACTCTACACAAGGTTCTAAGGTTTGCATACTTGTTTGTTCCTAACTTACCACTTTTAATATGGTCAATATGGCATTCTAATAACTTTAAAGGTTTTTTACACCTAACACATCTTTGTCCATCCCTACTCCAAATCACAGGTCTAATATTTTTTGCCCATACTTCAAATGGCATTCTTTTTTTGGGCATTTGATTTTTGCACTCCCAGATAATTTTTAAAATCCCTAAAATTAATATCTGTTATCTCAAACCTACCAAAACCTATTCCTCTCCCATCTCCTAAACCTACGAGTGTGCCGGCATCAATTAATACACTTTGAATATGATTACGACTGATTAGTGATTTATCCCATGCAAGAGAAAAAGTAGTCTCCCATTTTTGTGATAGTGCCACTCTGTATCTAATATTCCTGCCCTTAGTAGTAGGGTTCTTAACTGAACGGACATCTATATATACAGGTTCTCTGGGGTCAGTTGGAATTATACCTTCAGGTAAGAATCTATTGATCAGGATTTCATTAGTTAAAATTTGTAATGATGCAGCTACCTTTCCTTGTATAGAAGACCTTCCATTTTTGGTGTACTTAGCAGCTTCTCTCATACAACCAAATATATACGATGGAAGGATAAAGAATTGACCATCATTATTAGCTAGAAAGGTATTCTTCCACTCTTCTGGATTATTTCCAGCAACTCCAGTTTTTTCTTTTTTTTCGAGTGATAACGTTTCTGGAGTAAAAGTATTATATAGTAAGGGGCGTGTACCAATAATACTTACCTCAGCCACTAACAATGACTCTAAATTCATGTAATTTCCTCCTTGTTTTTTACTACATATCTTTCATAATCTCCCCTTTTTTAGTAAATTAATCCATATTTTTTAAAAAAAGGAAACGATTTTCCAGCGATATTCGGAAGTGTAGATTGTCATAACTGGTGCCAAAGTTGAGAGACACTGAGAAATATATGAAAGCCTCAAATAAAAAGGGTTCTGGATCCAGCCTGTGGTAACTGTTAGTCACTTTACATGGGAGCCTCTACGGACATGGACTCCCAGCTGAAAAGCCAACATACATAAGGCTGGCTATGCCTAAGAGGCTATAATACCCACCTCTCCATATAAGCTGCACGTCTTGTCCATTTTATTTTTATGGTTGCTCTCACGATGGCTTCTGTCCGAAGTGGCTCTAAAAAATGGCAGAGGTAGCATTTTCACATTGCTGTGTACACGAAGGGAAATCTTAAAACATTCTTCGGTAATAGAGGGTACCCGTACACCTTATAAGTCTCTACTATCATTTACTATTGCTTTTCATCCGAAAACTAATAAACACTTTTATGTTACCTATGTATCAGTACATAAAAGTAATTAAGTCGAGTAAATAATCTACTTCAATGAATAAATAAATCCTATATGAGAAGGTACAGTGAATTAAAATATAAAATCTCCCACAGCATTTTGTAATCTGTGGGAGATTTTTTTAGATTTCTTCTATAGGAGGTAAGGATTTAATAATACACTTTGTTTCAATAGATACTGTAATAATCCGTTTAAGTAAGTCTAAGATGTAACGTGGATTTTCCGAATAAAGGTTAGGATCGTTAATTATTTTACTTTTTTCATCAATTTTAATCTGATATTGGTCAATTATCCATTCTATAGCAGATCTTCCATTAATGACAAAGTCATACGCTTCTAATGGAATTGATGAAATTGTAATGAAATTATTGTACTTAATTCTAGACTTATCCTCTTTTTTAACAAATCTCATTTTTTGAACCTTATATAAATCTTCTTCTGATGCCTCTCCCATTACTTCTTCTACAACTTTATATGGCTTAACAGCTTCATAATTCAAATGTAATTCTGCTAACATTTTCCCTGCCTTAACGAATGCTTCATAGTTCTGACTTAGAGGTACTCTTGGTGAATTTTTCCTGAAATCATTAGCATATTTTTCTTTGAATTCATTTGAATTAAGAATCCCATAAATGTAGTAGAAAACATCAGATGCTGAAACATTCTTTCTAAAATTTTCTTTTATAGCATTTTTGATGTATTCTGTAACATTTTCATGATTATTACTACCCTTTGAGAATAAATCATTTTCAGTTTCTTCGTCAAAAATATATAAAGGGTAAACCTTGTTAGTACCGTCTAAGCAATTTTTATCTATCAAATCTCTACTGATTAATGTTGATTCACCAGTAGTAATTATCATTAAATTAGATTTATTATTTGGCAACACTTTTTCCCATTTACTAGGGTTTTCAATTAGTCTGCGTTCGTTATATATCCTTCTCTTGGTAAATGGTCTATAATATATGGTTTCAATTAACTCCTCATTGAATGTTAGTAATTTACCTTGTTGTAGCTGCTTCTTTAGATTTCTAGACCACCCAATTTTTGTTGAATCTAAAATAATAAAATTATCTAAAGAAGTATCAGAAGTATATTCATTTATATATCTTGAAACTTCATTGTTATAATTCACAATAAGGTTTTTTACATTTATTAATAATTCTTTGATAGAGTAATTTATAACCCAGGAATCTCGACTAGATGAAATACCAACGATTCTATCATAAAAGATTTTTTGGCTTCCATCATTTAAAGGTACAAACTCTTCGTATTTTTCACTTTGCTGATTTATCCAATCATTATTTTTATCAGGATGAATCCTATTCATTTCATTTTTCATATTAATAAAATTTTCTTTTTCAACTATAATATCTAATTTTTGTTCTCTGGAAAGATAGGAACCAACATCATAATAAAAAATTTCGCAACCAGTCTTGTTAGAATTTTTAACTAAAATTGTTATAGCTACAGGGGTCCTAGAACCGCTACCGAAGATTTTTCCGCCTTCTTTTCTAGATTCCTCACCTTTAGTTCTTTGATTACCTCTTAAATTAAAGACATAAATACTGTTAAACTCTTCGACCAAAGAAGCTCGTAATCCGTCTGCACTCGTACTATCTAAAAAAGTTCCATTAGTTACGAAACCTATAATACCATCTTTATCGATTCTATCAGTTGACCATCTGATAGCTCTAATATATGGGTCATAAATACTATGAGTGGTTTGGGCATTTGATTTGTAAATATAAGTGTTTTTAATATTTGCATCTAAATTTTTGTACTGAATATTCTTATTGTTGTCATTTTCATCTTGTTGTTTAGCAGAGTAGGGGGGATTACCTACTATTGCAACTATTTTTCGTTCATTTTGATTTTTAGCCCTTAATGAGTTTTCACCAAATAACTCTGAGCTCAAGGTATTTGTTTCTTCAGTCATTTGGAAAGTGTCAGCCAATACACTTCCATTGAAAGGGATATACTCATTTGAGTCAATAATTGAATGCAATGTCTCTTCTATGTTTACTGTTGCAATATAATAAGCTAATAAGATTATTTCATTTGCATGAATTTCATTAGTATATTTATATAAAATATTTTCTTTATTAATTAATCCACTTTGAAGTAGTCTTACAATAAATGTACCTGTACCAGTGAAAGGGTCTAAAATTGCCACATTTTTATCATTTAAATTTAATTTAAACTCATCATATAAAATTTCATTCACACTTTTTAATATAAAGTCAACAATTTCTATTGGAGTGTACACTATTCCCAAACGCTTTGTTGTCTTTGTAAAACTTGATCTGAAAAATTTATCATATAGTTCAATTATTATTTTTTGCTTTCCTTCGAGATTATCAATTTTACTAGCCCTTAACTTAACACTTTCATAAAATTTATCTAAACTTTGAGTTTCTTTATTTAAATTTTCATCATCTAGCTTCAATAGTATTTCTTCCATAGCTTTAGATACTGGATTGTTTTTAACAAAGCTATAGTCCTCAAAAAGTGCTTCAAATACAGGTTTTGTAATTAAATGTTGAGAAAGCATCTCGATTGCTTGATTAGTATTAATACTTGAATTAAGGTTAAATTGCAACTCTTTTAAAAAAGTAAAAAAAGCTTTTGCCTGTTCGCTATTTTCATTTTCGAGTATGAAGGAAATCCTATCATAATGGCGCTGTGCAATCTCTGCCACATCTTTTGACCAACTCTCCCAGTATCTCCTATCCCCTACTTTTTCAACAAGCTTACCGTAAACAGCATCTCTTAAGTCTTCTAAATTCGGGAAATTAAACGTAATTTGGTCACTACCATTACCTCCAGAACCTTCGCCATTTCCGTCGCTTCCACCAACACCAATTACATTAATTTTGTCTGGTTTCTTTTTGTTTAGTTCAATTTGATTTACCATTGTATTAAAGCGTTCATCATGAGCACGTAAAGCTTGGAGGACTTGCCACACTACTTTATATTTCTGGTTATCGTTTAAAGCTTGCTCTGTAGACATATCGGATGGTATTCCAATTGGTAAGATTATATAACCATAATCTTTACCTTCAGCTTTTCGCATCACTCGTCCAACTGCTTGTACTACATCAACCACTGAGTTCCGTGGATTTAAGAACATTACAGCGTCCAGGTCTGGGACATCTACACCTTCAGTTAAACAACGAGCATTCGATAAAATTCGGCATACATTTTCTTGAGTTTCACTTTTTAACCAATCAATTTTTTTGTTACGCTCAAGTGCATTAAAAGTACCATCAACATGTTCAACTTCACACTCTAACCCGTCGTCTTCATTATTTAAACGGATATGCTCATCAACAATATGGCCGAACATATCTGTAATCAGTTTTGAGTCTTTAATTGATTTTGAAAAAGCTACTGCACGCTTCATTGGAGGTCCAAATTTTTCACTCGAATGAGATTTACGTTTAGATAATCCGTTCCAACATCCAGTTATTTTAACTACATCACTTAATTGTAGTGCGTTATCATTATCCTTTAACTCATTTACAAATGCCTTATGGACATAATCTTCACTTACTGCTAGCACCATTACTTTATAGTCGGTAAGCAAACCTAAACTTACTGCATCACCAAAACCTAGATAATGGAACTCTTTACCGAAAATATCCTCATCATCCATTGAACATAAAATTGCATTAACATCTGTAGCTTTTTTCTGAGTTTCGTCGCTAAATATTTTTGGTGTAGCTGTTTGGTACAATCTCTTCTTAGCCTTTATGAAGCTATTATTATGAACACGTGTAAAATGACTTTCATCTTCTCCTGCTAATGTAACTCCAGTCGTTCGGTGTGCTTCATCCGAAATTATTAAATCAAACTCAATTAAACCTTGTTCCTGCGCTTTAGAAATAACCTCAATCGATTGGTAAGTTGAAAAAACAACTGACATTTTTTTTTCAATATTACGATTATCAAATTGCTTTACTAATTGCTGTGAATCTGTAGTTGCAGGGTAACCTAAATCAACTGCAGTTATATCCTCACTTTGCTTAGTTACCTTCGTATCAGAACATACAGCAAACGTGTTAAACGGAATTTCTGTGTCATTATTCCATTCACGTAATGTTTGTGAAAGTAATGAAATCGAAGGGACTAAATATAATACTAAAGTATGACCATTATTATTAACAGCAAACCCTTCAGCAATCTTTAATGATGTAAATGTTTTACCTGTACCACAAGCCATTACTAGCTTCCCACGTTCTTCTGTTTCGAATCCTGCTTTTACTTTATCTAATGCTTCTTGTTGATGTGGTCGTAATTTTTTCTTTTTAGCCAACTTCATTTCAGCTGGTTTATTTAGAGAGAACTGTTCCCAATCAATTGCACTTTTTGCTAAATCCTGAAATCGAAGTCGATGAACGTTTTTTGTCCGGTCAGCTATAGCATCCTCAGCATGTTTGCTCCATTTATCAGTAGTAGTAACAATAATCCCTTCAGAAAAAACGTTTTTACCAACCATATTTAAAAATGAATCAATATCTTTTTTCTGAAGAGTATGGTTTTCCTCATAAAATTTGCACTGAATTGCAACATATTTGTTATCTGTAGTTTCAGCAACAAGATCTACTCCTGTATCTATTTTCCCTTCATTATAAAGGAAGTCTCGCCACATCCAGATGTTTGTAAAGTTATCTTTATATAACGGATCTGTTTTAAAATACTCAATCATTAAGCGCTCAAATTTATCACCCATAGTACGGTAATCTGCGGATGACTCTCTAAGTTCCATCAGCAGGTTATCAAAAGCCGCCATTTATGTTCACTCCTCTTTCTAACACATAAATACTATATTAAAATCAAATTGAAAAGTGATTCCAATTATTATACAGAGTATATGTATTTCAATTTTCAAACTTTCGGGGAATAATAGTGTAAATTTATAGCCATACTTATTTTTATTTTTTTATATGTGAATTCCAGTAAAAATAAAAACCCTTAAGTTCTTCACACCATTCCCATCCTTTTAAAATCATTTAAATTATATCATTTTTTTAATATTTTTTTGAGAATTTAAAGAAGAACACATCCAAAATAATTTAAGTCAGGCAATTTTTATAACTTGCTGTAAAAATACAAAAAACTGACTTCAACTTATCAAATGTAATTTTAAATTTATTAAAACATACAAACAAAGGAAAAGACTTGATTATATGAGAAAAATTGTATATATTTTAGTAAATTATACTTTTTCTTTCTTCTTGCCTTTACAGATATGCATGCGTGCGTCCTAATTAACAAAAAGTGGCCTTTGGGCTTAGGTGTTATTATTCAACTCCTTTCCCAAGGGCTTTTTTGTGTGTTGCAATATATGACGTTACACTTTATATCCAATTACTGTGGATTTTATTTGTACAAGTGGGCGGTAATAAGCATTATTAACTTTTATCCATTGAGAAAGGTTATACAAAAGTGCACCGCTTGGACAAAGCGAAGCAGGACTTTCTTTTGCCACATCTGGAGAACGGCAGGATTGTACTGATCGGAGCGACGACAAGCAATCCCTATCATGCCATCAACCCCGCCATCAGAAGCAGATGCCAGATATTCGAGTTGCATCCGTTATCTGTGGAGGAAATTAAGGATGTATTGAAGCAGGCATTGAACGATAGTGAACGTGGATTAGGCGAATATAAGGTCAATGTGAGCAGTGATGCCATGGAGCACTTTTCGAATGGCTGCGGCGGTGATGTGCGTTCAGCATTGAATGCTCTCGAGCTTGCAGTCTTGTCTTCTACCCCAGATGAAGATGGCATAATCAACGTAAATCTGCAGTCCGCAGAAGAATGCTTACAAAAAAAGAGCTTCTATCATGATAAGGACGGCGATGGGCATTATGATGTGCTTTCAGCCTTCCAGAAATCGATTCGTGGCAGCGATGTGGACGCCGCGCTTCACTATTTGGGAAGATTGATTGAAGCCGGCGATCTTGTTAGTATTGCAAGACGGTTACTCGTAATAGCGTATGAAGATATCAGCCTTGCCAATCCACAGGCTGGTGCAAGAACTCTCGCAGCGATTGAAGCTGCTGAAAGGCTGGGCTTTCCGGAAGCAAGAATCCCTCTGGCGAATGCAGTTATTGAGCTTTGCCTGTCCCCAAAATCCAACTCAGCCTATAAAGCATTGGATGAGGCACTTTCTGATATCAGAAAAGGACTTGTCGGAGAAGTGCCTGCCCACCTGAAGGATGCCCATTATAAGGGTGCAGCCAATTTGGGCCGTGGAGTGGATTACCTCTACCCCCATGATTACCCGGGCGGCTGGGTGGCACAGCAATATCTGCCTGATAAACTGAAGAATAAATCATACTACAAACCTAAGGAAACAAGTAAATTCGAAGCGGCTCTCGCGCAAATCTACGAAAAGACGAAAAAAAGAAAATAAAGGAAATGGCTTGCCCGAATATGCGGCAAGCCATTTCTATTTACTTCTGCTCAATCAACCCAACATCAATTCCAGTCGGCTCTTTCAGGTAGGCAAGATAGAATGTTTCAAACTCCATCTTCTCCCTCACAACTTCGGCCCCTCTTACCTTTGCGATGGCCAATGTTTCATCAATGGAATCCACTTCAATCTGAATTCTCGTTCCATGTGGATGATCTTCCGGGCCTTTTGCAATCCCACCACTCATCACATTTGCACCCTTGCCAGTCACAACCGGCCAATATTCATAATTCGGCTCGCCTATCTCCCAACCGAATACATCCTCAAAAAACTTTGTCGTTATCTCAGGTTCCCTGCTGCTGAACTCAAATCCTACCACTCTGTTCATTTCATAGCCCTCCCAATATTTCTATAGTTTATTATTTCTCCTGAAAAGGACATTTCCCTCTATTTTTATCCCTTGAATACTACATACCCAATCTATACGGAGGTTGCACATTTACCACAACTACATAAGTGCGTATATTATCCCAACCTTTTGTCCATGATGGTAAAAAAACGTCCGTTTTAAAGGAGTGTCTAAAAATGAAAGTTCGACAGGATGCATGGTCCCATGAAGATGATCTATTATTAGCAGAAACCGTATTGAGATACATAAGAGATGGTGGTACACAGTTAGCAGCTTTTGAAGAGGTGGGAGATAAATTGAACCGCACGTCTGCAGCCTGTGGGTTCAGGTGGAATGCAGAGGTCCGCAAAAAATACGAGCCTGCAGTAGCGATTGCCAAAAAGCAGCGCAAGGAACGCAAACGGGCATTGGACAAGCTAAAAAAGGAAGAATCTTCTGAAAGCAAAAATCCAGCAAAAACAAAGCTGCCATTGGAAATGGAATGGCTCCCAGCACCATCTGGCACCACTGCGCAATGGAGCATTCCAGCTTCCCTCCAGTCACAGCTGCAAGAGGTGGAGGAAACGGATGCATATCAGCCCCTTCCATTAAAACAGGAAATCACGTTAGATGACTGCATCCATTTCATACAAAACCTGAAGCGCGAAAAAGAATTCGGCCAAGGCTCACAACTTGAACACGAACGATTGAAAAATGAGAACCATCTGTTAAAAAGAAGAATTTCAGCTTTGGAGGATCAGCTTCATAAGCTTGAGGAAAAGCAAAGCGTCATCAATGATGATTATGAAATGCTCGTACAGATCATGGATCGTGCGAAGAAGATGACTGCTCTGCAGAATGAAGTAATGTAAGATCAATAAAAAAGGATGACTGCAAGAGCTTTATGCTCGTCAGTCATCCTTTTCTTTATGATTGCTTCTGGCCTACACGCTGGATGTGAATGTCTTTCAAAAGATCATTGATGACATAACCGCCAAGAATCAGTCCTGCCACAGAAGGAACAAATGCATTGGAGGAAGGTGGCATTTTCGCCTTTCGAATTTGCGCCTGGTCATTACCAACGGTTTTTCTTACTTCTTCACGGATAATGATCGGGTTTTCGTCGGAGAATACCACTTTGATTCCACGGTGGATTCCTTCTTTTCTGAGTCTTGTACGAATTACTTTTGCGATCGGATCTGTGTGCGTCTTAGATATGTCCGCCATTTTAAAACGAGTTGGATCCGTCTTATTTGCCGCTCCCATACTGGAAACAATCGGAATCTTACGCTTCAAGCACTCTTTCATCAGATGGATCTTATATGAAATGGTATCGGAAGCATCAATCACATAGTCCAGACCATAGCTGAAAAACTCTTCATATGTTTCGTCTGTGTAAAACATTTTTAATGCAATCACTTCACACTCTGGATTGATATCCGCGATCCGTGCCTTCATCAAGTCCGCTTTCGGTTGACCAACTGTCGAGACCAATGCATGAATCTGACGGTTTACATTCGTGATGTCGACAACATCCTTATCAACGAGTATAAGACGTCCCACTCCGGAACGGGCAAGAGCTTCTGCGGAAAATGAACCTACTCCCCCGATTCCTAATACTGCAACCGTGCTGTTTTTCAGTGTTTCCAAACCTTCTTTACCTATGGCAAGTTCATTTCTTGAAAATTGGTGTAGCATATCTATCAACTCCATTTATATCTTGTAACTTCACTTATCTGCTTTTTTTTAGAATTGTACCCGAAATCGAATATAACATACTTTAGAGGAAATTCAAGTAGTCATATAGGAATTTCTTTTATGACGAAAAAGGTTTACATGCCTTATAATAGAGGGAATAGTAACCTGATAATTATTTTTATTGAAGGCGGGGAGTCTGTGATGAAAAAATTGTTTAAGGCCTTATCATTCCTCTTAGTGATCAGCAGTGGGATATTGACATTATTAAAGATGAACAAATCCAATAAAGAGATGATTGCAAAAGAAACAACATCCTTTCAAGTTAAACAGACCTTGTCTGCAATAGCGGCGACGCTCGAACAAACAGAGGTGGGAGAGAAAACTTCCGTTACCGATTTAGTTGAATCAAGACAAGCAGGCGCCAAGAATATGAAAAAGGACCACCAAACTAAGGAAACCTCCGATTCAGAAGAAAATGCTCCCTTGATAAAAGGAAATAAAAATGGCCGCGGCGAGTACATCTACCACATGCCTGGCGGAGTTTTCTATAATAGGACAACACCTGTTGAATGGTTTCATACAGAAGCCGAGGCGCAAGAAAAAGGATATCGCAAATCTGTGAGATGATAACTTATAGATAAGGGTGGAACGATCTGTACTGGATCGTTCTTTTTTATATAGTAATCAGATGAATTCAGTGTGTTTTTAGGAAATTAGCTTTTTTTAGTGGTTATATAGGGAAATCAGGCTCATTTTATGACCTGTGAAAGGGCATTCTAACAAACTTTCTTATCATTCTTACAATTTGATTCAGCATTCTAACAAATTCTCTAATCATTTTAACATATATAGCTAACATTCTAACAAATCCATGTTTACACTTAATCAAGGGGCAGGGCAGCTCATCCACATGAGGAAAGTCACCTCTCTCTTTAAACACAAAAAAACCGTCATCCCGTTACCAGGATGTCGGTTTTAAATCCGTATGTAGGCAAGTCCCAATCGTGCCGTCGTTTGATGCCTTCGTTTTGAACCCGCTCACAGCAGGTGGGTGCTCTGTTTCATGCTTTTATACGTCCTCTACGAGGGAGGCATGTACGCAGCAACGAAAACTCTGAGCTCCCGTATAATCTATTGTTCGGTCAAAACAATAGGTTATACGACGAACACATCAGGACTTGCGACTTCTTGAAAGTATCATAACACACGCATTTTTTGTTTGCAAGAGTTCACCGTATGGGAAAATCTACTCTTTTTTGACAGCCAGCGACAAATGTAATTCGTCTAATTGCCCACCTGCAACAGGACTTGGAGCTTGTGTCAGGATATCGCTCGCACTTGCCGTTTTAGGGAATGCAATGGTGTCGCGAAGGTTCGTTCTACCTGCAAGCAGCATCACCAGGCGGTCAAGACCAAGGGCGATACCTCCATGTGGCGGCGTACCGTATTCGAATGCTTCAAGCAGGAATCCGAACTGCTCATTTGCTTCATCAAGGCTAAAACCAAGCACTTCGAACATTTTCTCCTGAATGTCGCGTTCGTAGATACGAAGAGATCCACCACCAAGCTCATAGCCGTTCAGTACAAGGTCATATGCTTGCGCTCTTACAACGCCTGGGTTGGATTCAAGCAGCGCAAGATCTTCACGTACTGGCATTGTAAACGGGTGATGAGCGGCGAAATAGCGGCCCGCCTCCTCGTCATACTCGAGTAGTGGCCAGTCAGTTACCCAAAGGAAGTTGAACTTGCTTTCATCGATCAAGCCGAGTTCTTTTCCAAGCTTCATCCGAAGTGCCCCAAGTGCATCTGCTACGACAGATTTCTTGTCAGCTACGAATAACAGCAAGTCTCCTTCTGTAGCGTCAAGAGTCTGAATGAAGCTTGCTTGTTCCTCTTCATTAAAGAACTTCGCAATAGGTCCTTTTAACCCATCAGCTTCAACTTTTAACCACGCCAGTCCTTTTGCACCATATACGGAAACAAATTCGGTTAATGCATCAATGTCTTTTCGGGAGTAGTTTCCGGCTTTACCTTTTACGTTGATGGCTTTCACTTGCCCTCCGTTAGCCACGGCAGCACTGAACACTTTGAATCCGCATTCTGCCACTTGCTCGGACAAGTCTATAAGCTCCATGTCAAAGCGGGTATCAGGCTTGTCGGAACCGTATCTGTTCATCGCATCCTGGTACGTGATACGCGGGAAGCTTTCCGGTACATCCACGCCCTTCGTAATTTTCATGACCATTCGCATCATATCTTCCATCATGCCGATAATTTCTTCCTGTGAAAGGAATGATGTTTCAATGTCGACTTGCGTGAACTCAGGCTGTCTGTCGGCACGAAGGTCCTCATCACGGAAGCAGCGGGCGATCTGGTAGTAGCGCTCTACACCGGAAACCATCAATAGCTGCTTGAAGATTTGCGGTGATTGCGGCAGTGCATAGAATTCGCCAGGATGAACGCGGCTTGGCACTAGATAGTCGCGTGCACCTTCAGGCGTGCTTTTTGTCAGGATTGGCGTTTCCACTTCCATGAACTGCTGGTCGTTCAAAAATTCGCGAATCGATCTTGTTACGTCATGACGCATTTTCAGCGTGTCGAACATGACAGGTCGGCGAAGATCCAAGTAGCGGTATTTCAAGCGGATATCCTCACTTACCTCTGTTTTGTTGTCAATAACGAAAGGCGGAGTTTTCGCTGCATTCAATACTTCAATCGCTTCTGCGTGAACCTCGATGGCACCTGTTTTCAGGTTGGGGTTTACTGTCGTTGCGTCACGGGCAACCACTTTCCCTTTGATGTAAAGTACATATTCGTTACGTACATTCTCTGCTGTTTGAAGTGCTTCAGCGGAAACATCCGGGTTGAATACGATCTGCACCAACCCCGTACGGTCGCGGAGGTCAAGGAATATAAGTCCTCCAAGGTCACGACGCTTCTGCACCCATCCTTTCAGTTCAATTACTTCTCCAATCGATGTTTCCGGTACTTCTCCACAAAAATAAGTTCTAGCCTGCATCATTTATCTCTCCCCGCTTTTCTTTTCCGATAGATATGTGACCACATCTTCATAGGCTACTTCCTGCTGTTCACCTGTTTCCATTTCTTTAATAGAAACAACACCCTTTGCAAGTTCATCATCACCGAATACAATCGTATACTTGGATTTTAAGCGATCGGCTGCTTTGAACTGCGCTTTCAGCTTTTTATCCTGATAGTCCTTTTCAGCGACAATGCCCGCTTTTCTTAAATCAAACAAAAGCTTTACCGCTGTTTCCTTTGCCTTTTCACCCAAAGCGACCACATAGCAATCTATCGCTTCTTCAATCGGGAATTCCACCTTTTCCGCTTCCATTGCTGAAATCAGGCGTTCAATGCTAAGTGCAAAACCGATTCCCGGTGTTTCCGGTCCGCCTATCTCTTGGACCAGACCGTTGTATCTGCCTCCCCCACATAGAGTGGTAATGGCGCCGAAGCCTTCGGAGGTGCTCATGATTTCAAAAGCTGTGTGGTAGTAATAATCAAGTCCACGTACAAGATTTGGATCAATTTCATATTGGATGCCGAGCGCCGATAGGTAAGCTACCACTTTATCAAAATAGGCCTTCGACTCTTCGTTCAAATAGTCAAGTATGGATGGCGCCGTTGCCATCAATTCGTGTTCGCGATCCTTTTTGCAATCCAGGATACGAAGTGGGTTCTTTTCCAAACGGCCTTGGCAATCCCCACAGAACTCGTCGATGCGAGGCTGGAAGTGCTGAATCAGCGCATCTCGGTGTGCTTGTCGGCTTTCTTTGTCACCGAGACTGTTGATGACCACTTTTAGGTTTTTAAGTCCGAGGCTCGTGTAGAGTTCCACTGCCAAAGCGATCACTTCCGCATCGATGGATGGGTCATTGCTCCCTAGTGCCTCCACTCCAAACTGGACAAATTGGCGAAAACGTCCAGCTTGCGGTCTTTCATAACGGAACATTGGACCAACATAATAAAGTTTTGTCGGCTGATTTGGGGACCCGAACATTTTATTTTCCACATAAGAGCGGACAGTGGATGCCGTTCCCTCGGGACGCAGCGTAAGACTTCTGCCTCCGCGATCCTCAAATGTGTACATTTCCTTCTGTACCACATCAGTTGTTTCCCCTACTCCTCGAAGGAACAGCTCCGTGCTCTCAAAAATCGGAGTGCGAATCTCCTTATAATTATAAAGCTGGCAAATCTCCTTCGCCTTCGCTTCAATATACTGCCACTTTTCCACCGTACCAGGCAAAATATCCTGCGTACCACGCGGTATCTGAATCGTCATAATCGGTTCCTCCTTTTATTTCCAAATGGGGCCAGACCCCTTTTTATAAGGCTCTTTTCGTATAGTTTGTTGCTAATATTCGTAAAAAATCGGCTTTTGGATTTTTTACAGTATTTATCCCCGTATTATTCAAAAAGAAAATAAATCTTTACAACGGGAAAAGAGCACGAAAGCCAGTAATATTACGTGTATAAGTTGAATACGTAAAAGCAATAATGCATGCGAAAATAGCCTTTAATCAATACAAAAAACTCCCGCCCCTTGCTTAACAATCGTTAAACAAGGGACGGGAGTTGAATTCCCGTGGTGCCACCCTAATTGAAGCAACGTTCATCCAAAAAAACGATGAAAGTATGCCTCCACTCAAAGCAGTTAACGCCTGCAACGTTCTTCTCCTAATAGAGCGGTGGAAAGCACCATGCTTTTTCAGAGAGAATCCTAAGGAGTGTTCGTTCATTAAGTCATCATGGGGAAATGCTTTCAGCCCTGGGCATTTCTTCTCTTTCCATGTGTATTCCCAACTACTGTTCTCCATCATTGGAACATTATATTATGTAAAAACCTAGTCTTACACACCAGCTGCTTATTCCAAGCGAGCTTTTCTTTAAATAAGTGTAAGTTTGATACTTGCTAGTATATATAGATTCAAAAGCAGTTGTCAAGGATTTATTGAAATCGATTCAGGTGTTTTTTCAATGCCTTCACATCACGTATGGTAATCCCAAACTCCGATGCAAGCTCCACATAGGTGGAATCCTTCTCTTTTTCTATAAAATCGTGAAAGCTTACACCAAATACATCTCTGCTTCCATAAGCATGGTTGTTCTTCTCACTAAATTTCATCGATGTTCGCCCCTTTTTCATAAACACTGACTACTAGTCTCCCCGTTTTTCGAAAAAAATTTCACTAAAAGGAGGATTTTTTATTCTTGATGCAGAAATAAGTAGGTTATCCTTTAGAATAGGAGGCTGTACAATTGCTTCAAAAATTACATATTTCAATTATCGGACTCTTACTTTTTTCTACTATTTTCACCACCTTCCAACTCCCTTCCGCCAACGCTGATGGGACAATTGAGGTGGCTACAGATGTCCTGAATGTCCGGGAAAAGCCGGATGCCAATTCTCTCATCATTTCAAAAGTAATGCGGGGGGAGACCTATCCTGTCGTTGATACAAAAGGCGAATGGGTAAAAATCCAGGTTACTTCCAGCAAATCCGGCTGGGTCGCTTCCTATCTCGTGACCGACAACCAGCAATCATCTTCACCTGCAAGGAACTCTGAATCGACCGATGTAGTTCAGGTGTTAACCGATGATCTTCGAGTTCGTTCAGGTCCGGGCACAAGCTTTAACGTGGTCGGTTTTATCCAAAGCTCTGATTCTGTAAGCTTTGTGGATCAGAATGAAAACTGGGTGAAAATCCGCACAACCGGATTGGAAGGCTGGGTATCAAGTGAATTTGTAAGTATCCAGACGAAAAAGAAGAAGAAAGAGACAACAGAAGAGGAAAACCAAGGGAATGCAAGTACTTCCCAAACAGCAACCGTTACGACTGATGGACTGAACATCCGCAGCGAGCCATCCACTCAAAGTAAAGTTATCGGTACCCTGGCTAACGGAACGGTAGTAAACGTTTTAAACAAAAAATCCGACTGGCTGCAGATCTCCTATGACGGGGAAACAGGATGGATTCATTCAGATTATGCAGATATACATAACGGCAGCACAGACACCCCTTCCAAAAAGAAAAGAAGCTCCAGTGCCACCATTTCCGTTTCCGGATTAAATGTTCGAAGCGAGCCGAATCTCAACGGGAAGATTGTAGATCAGATTTCCCAAGGAACCGATGTCACGATCATCAGTGAACGAAATAATTGGTTTGAAATCGAATATGCAAACGGCAATACAGGCTGGGTAGCAGGATGGTTTCTGGAGAGAAAATCCCTATCTTTCAATCCTGGCAATCTTACAGGAGAAGGAAGCATCATCATCCTGGATAACGGGACGAATATCAGAAGTGAACCAAGTACAACGGCGAAAGTCGTCTACCGGGCAAATGAGGGTGAAACATTCTCCATAAAAGGATTAGAAAACGATTGGTACAAAATAGAACTATCAGATGGCACAATCGCCTATGTAGCGGGCTGGATTGTTACAACAGAGGGCCAGGCACCTACCATCACAAGAGCCGGGTCTGAGCAGTATTTGCGGAATAAAGTAATCGTCATTGATCCAGGACATGGCGGAAAAGATGTCGGTGCCATTGGCGTTCAGGGAACCTATGAAAAGGATCTTACCCTAAGAACATCCCGACTATTGCAGGACAAGCTGAAAGCAGCAGGAGCAACTGTCTATCTGACAAGGCAGAATGATTCGTTTGTAAGCCTTCCTGCCAGAGCCCGTACCGCCAATCATCATGGAGCGGATGTTTTCATCAGTGTCCATTATGACAGCATTGATGACCCGAGTGTAACAGGTACGACAACGTTCTACTACGGCGGCGCCGATCAGCAGCTCGCTGATTACGTTCACCAATCTTTGATTCAGCTCACAAATTTACGAGATCGGAATGTTCGACAGGAGAATTACCTCGTTCTAAGAGAAAATATGCAGCCATCGCTTCTTCTTGAGCTTGGCTATATCAGTAACCGCGGCGAAGAGCTGACAATATTATCAAGCGACTTCCAGGAAAGAGCAGCAACCGGGATTTATCAGGGATTGGCTCAGTATTTCCGGGATAGATAGGGATATAGAGAAAAAGACAAGTGCTTTGCAGGTTTATCCGGCAACGGCGCTTGTCTTTTTTGTAGGCTATAAGTTGTGTGATAATTTTATCTGTAAAAAAAGCCAGCTCCCACTCAGTTCTGAGCAGAAGCCGACATCAATTAATTCAAACTTATTTACTTTCCACTATCAGCGTCACTGGTCCATCATTGATGAAATCCACTTCCATCATCGCACCAAACTCGCCGGTCTCAACCGCTACACCCTTTTCACGAAGCATTTCGTTAAATGCTTCATAAACCTGTGATGCATGATCTGGCTTTGCGGCGTCCATAAAGTTTGGACGTCTCCCTTTGCGGCAATCACCGTACAGGGTGAACTGTGAGACAGAAAGGATTTCCCCACCAACGTCCAAAAGGGAAAGATTCATCTTATCGTTTTCATCTTCAAAAATTCGGAGGTTCACGATTTTGTCCGCCACATATGCAGCATCCTCTGCCGTATCTTCGTGGGTCACGCCGACAAGCAGCATCAAGCCTTTGTCAATGCGGCCTACCACGTTTCCTTCTACTCGAACCTCAGCCCGTTTCGCACGTTGCAATACAACTCTCATATCTGAAACCCTCACTTACTGCATTATTCTTCGTACCGCATAAATATCTGGAATCTGCTTGATGCGTTCGACAACCTTTTGCAGGTGGCTGATATTATGGATGGCAATGGCCATATGAATGCTTGCCATTTTATTGCGATCCGATTTGCCTGAAACGGCATTGATATCCGTTTTTGTTTCATTAACCGCCTGCAGCACCTCATTCAAGAGTCCTCTGCGATCATACCCTGTGATTTCTATTTCCACATTGTACTCGCGGTTTTCTTTCATGTCGCCTTCCCACTCCACATCGATGATACGGTCGTTCGTTTCCGCAACAACGTTTGCACAATCTGCGCGATGGACCGATACCCCGCGTCCACGAGTGATGAAGCCGACGATTTCGTCGCCAGGAACCGGATTACAGCATTTGGACAAGCGCACAAGAAGGCTGTCTATGCCTTGCACCACGACACCAGCATCCTTTTTCTTCTTTGCTGGTACCGTTTTTTTCTTCTCTGCATTTTCCGTTATATCTGTAATCTGCTGTTCCTGATCACGTTTGCGGCGCTGCTTTTCTGTCAGTCGGTTGGCTACCTGCAGGGCGGTGATCCCGTTATAGCCGACTGCCGCGAACATATCCTCTTCGTTCATAAAATTGAACTTTTCAGCTACTCTGCTAATATTCTCGGATTGAAGGATCTCCTTCAAATCAAAATCCATATTCTTGATTTCTTTTTCGACCAGATCACGGCCTTTTTCCACATTCTCTTCCCGGCGCTGCTTTTTGAAGAACTGACGAATCCTGTTTTTCGCCTGGGAAGTCTGCGCAAGCTTCAGCCAATCCTGGCTCGGACCGTACGAATGCTTGGAGGTCAGAATTTCGATGATGTCACCGGTCTTTAATTTATAATCAAGGGTGACCATCTTACCGTTCACTTTTGCACCAATCGTTTTGTTCCCGATCTCCGAGTGTATGCGATAGGAAAAATCTATTGGAACTGATCCCGATGGAAGCTCAATAACATCGCCCTTTGGTGTAAAGACAAATACCATGTCTGAGAAAAGGTCGATTTTCAGAGATTCCATAAATTCCTCGGCATTGGTCGCATCATTCTGCCACTCAAGTATTTCGCGGAACCATGTAAGCTTTTCTTCTAAAGTGGAACGTTCATCTGCCACCTTATCCTCTTTATACGCCCAGTGCGCAGCAATCCCGTACTCTGCGATCTGATGCATTTCAGATGTGCGGATCTGCACTTCAAGCGGGTCCCCTTTAGGACCGATGACGGTCGTATGAAGAGACTGGTACATATTCGGTTTAGGCATGGCAATGTAATCCTTGAAGCGGCCAGGCATCGGCTTCCAACATGTGTGAATGATTCCAAGCACGGCATAGCAGTCCTTGATGCTGTTCACAATGATGCGCACGGCCAACAGGTCGTATATTTCACTGAACTGTTTGTTTTGCATGGCCATTTTGCGGTAGATGCTGTATATATGCTTCGGACGACCTGAGAGATCCGCTTCAATTTCTACTTCTTCGAGGCGTTCTGTCACTTCTCCCATGACTTCCTTGATATACAGCTCACGCTCAGCACGCTTGCGTTTCATAAGATTGACGATTCGGTAGTATTGCTGGGGGTTGAGGTAGCGTAAGGCCGTATCCTCGAGCTCCCATTTTATTTTCGAAATCCCTAGACGGTGTGCAAGCGGTGCAAAAATTTCCAACGTTTCATTGGAAATCCGGCGCTGCTTCTCCTGTGGAAGGTGCTTTAATGTCCTCATGTTATGAAGGCGGTCGGCAAGCTTAATGAGAATCACACGGATATCCTGTGCCATGGCGACGAACATTTTCCGATGATTTTCGGCCTGCTGCTCTTCCTGGGATTTGTATTTGATTTTACCTAGCTTGGTTACGCCGTCCACCAGCATGGCAACCTCTGCATTGAATGCTTCCTTTATCTCATCCAATGTGATGGCGGTATCTTCGACAACATCATGAAGAAACCCAGCCGCAATGGTAGATGGATCTAGGTCAAGGTCGACAAGGATGCCTGCGACCTGTATCGGATGGATAATATAAGGCTCACCTGATTTACGATACTGTTCTGCATGAGCATTTTTAGCAAACTCATAAGCCTTTTCTAAAAATACGATGTCCTCGCTCTTTAAATAGCGCCTCGCATTATCTATCACCTGGTCTGCAGTTAACACTTGCTCATTTGCCATATTTCTACTCACCTTTTTGACTTTCTCTTATTTGTATGAAGTATTTGAAAACTTGTTCCGTTCCAAGTCTTATTCATTATAGACAGATTGCTGCAATGTTTATAAATAAAAATATATTGTAATTATTATCATGAAATTTCAAGTAGATGTAAAGGGCTTATGAAGCAAAAATAAAGATTTGTCGACAGATTTTTTAGGAATCCCTGTAAAATTCATACTTTTCCTGTGAAAAATTTAACAAATCGATGATTTTGCACGTCGGAAGATTTAATGGAAGGGGAAATATATGAAAAAAACTAGAGCAAGGATGAGTTGCTCTAGTCCGTATAAATATTAGTATTTCATCAATGTTAAGATATCAAAGTCATTTAGCTTGCTGCGTCCGTCTAAGTAGGACAGTTCGATCAGGAACGCAATTCCGGCTACCACTCCGCCCAGTTCCTGCACTAGCTTGATGGTCGCTTCGATTGTTCCTCCTGTTGCAAGCAGATCGTCCGTGATCAGTACACGCTGACCTGGTTTGATTGCATCCTTGTGAATAGTCAGAACATCTTTTCCGTATTCAAGGCCATATTCCACTCGCGCGACTTCACGAGGCAATTTCCCTTCTTTACGCACCGGAGCAAAACCAACTCCCAATGAATAGGCAACCGGGCAACCGATAATAAATCCACGAGCTTCTGGTCCAACAACAAGGTCAATTTGCTTTTCACGAGCATATTCAACAATCTGGTCTGTTGCATAGCGGTATGCGTCACCATTGTCCATTAATGTTGTAATATCTTTAAATTGAATACCCGGTTTTGGCCAATCAGGAACAATCGTAATATATTTCTTTAAATCCATCTTCTTTTTTCCTCCTATGAATGAACAGTGCACTGTTTGGTTAGATGCTGATCAAACCACGCTTTTAATTGTTTATATGAAGAGTATAAAAACAAGTTTTCAAGCATCACTTGCTGCTGCTTTTTGCGATATGTCGGAGACTCTTCAAAATCTCGTTTTTTCGCCGCATTGTTCAATGCTATAAAGCCCTTGTCTATTGTAACAAATTCTAGTTCAAAAAACACCTGTGACATGAAATCTATTGTTTCTTTCGACCAACCTCGATGTTTCGCGATTTCTTCGGCGTACCTGTTCAAATCAAATGGCCCTTTTTTGGACAGGAAGCCGTAATACCATTTAAAGTGGTCCCTTGTCGGGATGGTGGAAAAATAATGATTTTCCTTTTGATAAAAAGAAGCGTAGATGCGGGACGGTGAAGAGCTTCGCAAAATGCTTGCAAGTGTTTCCTCTTCGCTTGGAATATCCAGCAGCACGATATATTTATCCTCTACATCGATTTCTGTTCCTGGCTCAACATGTGTAAGATAAGGGAGATGTTCCTCTCCTATTTTCACATCTTCCAATGTTGCATTATTAAAGAACAGTATTTGTAGATTCTTCTTATCTATTCCTTGCAGCGTTTGATTCAGCTGCTTCGCTGAACGAATATCAAACAGCTGCCACTCTGCAATTCTTAGGTCCTTTACAAAAAGTTGAGGCTTTCGGAAATTATTCCACTCATTGATGGCAAGCTCCCCCAAAACATCAAGGGACGCAATTGGTGACACATGGTGATAGGTTTCCCCAAATCCGAACCCGACACAATCAAGCACGCTTCCTTCCTTCTCGATGACAAGCTTCAGATGGTTGCTCTTGTTGCCTATCTGGCGGATCTGCTGCGGCAACGCACCTTTCACCAATACTTTCGGCTTCGGATTTGCAACGCCGTATGGTGCAAGCTTCTCCAACTGCTCGATTGTTTCCAGTGTTACTTCGTTCAGTTCACATTCAATATCCACTTCCGTAATCGGGGTGAAATCTTCCTCAGTCAAAATGGTATCTGCAATCGTCTTCATTCGATTGCGGAGCTCGTCCACATTTTCCAATTTCAGTGTCATTCCAGCTGCCATCGGATGTCCGCCAAAGTGCGGGAGAATATCCCTGCAAGTGGAAAGGTTTTCGAACAGGTCAAACCCCGGTATGGAACGCGCCGAACCTTTCGCAAAACCCTTTTCCTCATCAAGGCTTAGCACGATGGTCGGTCGATAGAAACGGTCCACCAGCCTTGAGGCCACAATACCGATGACTCCAGCATTCCAGTTATGTCCCGTTACGATCAGAAACGAATTCTCATCAGGAGGGTACATTTCCTCAACCTGTTTGATCGCTTCTTCTGTAATTTGCGTAACAATCTGCTGTCTTTCTTTATTGTAGGCTTCCATTTCCTCGGCTAGCTCTTTTGCTTCTTCCGCATCTTCTGTCATTAACAGGTGTACGGCAGGGTCTGCATTGTCGAGGCGTCCCACTGCATTGATTCTTGGTCCGATGGAGAACCCGATTGTCTCTTCTGTAATGGTATGGAGTTCTACCCCACATTTTTGCAGCAAGGCCTTTAATCCGACTCTTTTGGTCTGCTGCATCTTTTTGATTCCTTTGGAAGCAAGAAGTCTGTTTTCATCCACAAGAGGGACAAGGTCAGCAATCGTTCCTATAGCCGCCACTTCCAGCAGGTGCTCCGGGTTCTTCCCTAATAGCGCATGGGCCACCTTATAGGCGACTCCAACTCCAGCAAGATCTTTGAATGGATATGGACACGTTTCTTTCTTAGGATGGATGATGGCAAATGCATCCGGTAGAACTGGTCCAGGTTCATGGTGATCGGTGATGATCAAGTCGATTCCGAGCTCTTTTGCAACATCGGCTTCATGCAGAGCCGAAATTCCAGTATCGACTGTGATGATTACGGAATAGCCATTATCACTAGCTTGCCTGAATGCAGTTTCATTTGGCCCATATCCTTCTGTAAAACGGTTGGGAATATAGAAATCCACCTTCGCTCCCTTTTCTTTGAGAGCTGTAACCATCACAGTGGTACTGCTTACTCCATCTGCATCATAATCACCGAACACCAAAATCTTTTCTTTATTCTGTATTGCCGTTTCTATTCTCTGAACGACCTTTTCCATGTCTTCCAACAGGAATGGGTCGTGAAATTCTTGGGTCTCTGTACTCAAAAAACTTTTTGCGGTCTCGTAATCATCCAGTCCCCTGTTTACAAGGAGGGAAGCAATAAGAGGCGCCACTTTCAGGCTTTCCGCCAAATTCCGTACCTGCTCTTGGTCAGGCATATTTACATTCCAACGTGATTTAGAAGATAACAAACGAATTCCTCCCTTAGCCTACCTTATTATACTAGAGAGTAGGGGTCCCTTCAATTGGAAAAAGTGAGTTATCTACTTTAGAAACCATGGCGTTACTTTGTTTGAGGCGGTTTTTATAATTATGGAGTTTTTTGCACCACTAGTTCATATATTGTCACTGTTAAACACCGCTGTGGATTTCCGCACTAGGCTGCGCTTTCCGCGGGGCGTTAGTGGAGCCTCCTCGGCTTCGCCTGTGGGGTCTCCACTGAACACCATCTCCCGCAGGAGTCTTCGCCTATTGCTCCAATCAACAGCTAGATTCTTAAAAAATCAACACTAGACAATAAATAGAAACCCCAATGCAAAAGAGTTACACTAAGAGACAAATATAGTGTAGCCGCTATGCGTCACATGTCGCCCCTGTTGATTGGAGTGCAAGGTGTGAGACTCCTGCGGGAGATAGCGGTAGACTTGAGACCCCGCAGGCAAGCCGAGGAGGCTCAAGCACCGCCCCGCGATCGCTGCCACCTGGAACGGAAATCAACAGGGAGTCAAACAGTTCACACACTTATTTCTGGGTAGCCATTAAATAAAAAATGCAGCCCAACTATATTGGACTGCAATACACTGAAATTGTTACTGTAATAAGCTAATTACCTACCTCAAATTGTACCTTTCTTTTCTTCATTTTCATTTGGCACCTTCACATTTTCAGATGAAGGTTTTTCCATATGCTTTGGTTTCGCTTGCATTTTCCGCTTAAGCTTGATTACCTGGTACACACCGATGGAACCGGCAATGACGATTCCCATCAATGCGGAGAATAAAATGACCAGTACGAGGGGCCATTCCGCTGTACCAAATAAATAGTTAACTTCCACCGGGGCTACATTCAATACCGCAAAAATTGCAACAATGATGGTAAAGATAAATCCGGCTAATAGATACCACTGACTTTTCATTCCCACTCCTCCTTCAAATCCTGTGATTCAAGATTCCGAATAGGGATTGATATGCACAAACACATCCTGGACTTCACGGTTTTCAAGCAGTTTCGCCTTTACGTCTTTTCCTATCTTATGCCCTTCTTCCACCGTTATGTAAGGGTCCACAGATATTTTCAGGTCCACAATGACATAATGTCCGTGTTCCCTCGCATGCAATGCATCAATCTTCAGGACACCCGGAACGGAAGTCACCACTTCTCTGAACTCCTCTGTATCTTCCTCATGCATGACATGATCCATCGTATTGTGGATGGACTCTGAACCCAACTGCCACGAAATCTTGATGATCAGCACAGCTACAAAAAGTCCTGCTACCGGATCCAGATAGACAAGCCAATCGACTCCGATATAATCACCGAAAATCGCTCCCCCAATCCCTATAAGGGCTGCAATGGAAGAAAACACATCAGACCTGTGTTCATATGCATTGACAATAATAGCGTCACTTTTTATTTTCTTTCCCAAATTATATTTATAGCGAAACATCAATTCTTTTACGACAATGGAAATGATCACGACATACACCGCCAGCATCTTTGGTGCATCGAGAGGCTCAAAGAATGCTGCGAAAGAAGATTTCCCTATTTCGAAGCCAACAATCAGTAAAAGGACAGCAACAATAATGGCTGCGATATTTTCCGCCTTGCCGTGGCCGTATGGATGGTCTTCATCCGGTGGCTGTTTGGCAGCCTTCAATCCTATGTATACCGCTAAGGAGCCTGCTACATCTGAAGCGGAATGGACAGCATCCGCAACAAGTGCGCGGCTATTTGCAACGACACCGGCCCATCCTTTCAGAATGGCTAGCACAATGTTCCCCACGACACCTACCAACGCAGCAAATTCTGCTTTTTTAAAGCGCTCATTATGGTCCAAGACGCACACCTCTCTTTTTCATGCTTCTTCTATTGTACCCGAAACTCAAGCTATATTTTACTAAATATAAAAAATGCCGCAGAATTAACTCTCTGCGACATTCCAATTTTTAAACTTCCGGCTCCGCTTCCTCGAGCTGAACCTTTTTCGGTTTGGACAACTGTTTATGCTTCCAAATCAGCCATAGCTGTGCCGCAATGAACAGGGAGGAATACGTACCTGCTACCAAACCTACAAGTAAAGCAATGGAAAAGCCTGTAATGGATTCACTTCCGAAGATCAACAGACCGATTACTGCAAAGACAACCGTAATGACCGTATTGATGGAACGGACGAACGTTTGCTGCAAGCTTCTATTGACAATCTCGGCCAAGTCTTCGTAAGTTTTGATCCGTTTTTTCTTCTTCATATTCTCTCTGATTCGGTCAAAGGTAACAATCGTATCATTGATGGAATACCCGACAATGGTCAGGACTGCAGCAATGATCGTGATATCCACTTCCAATCGTACAAGACTGAAGAATGCGACCATGAAAAATGCATCATGGAAGAGTGCCACGATAGCGGCAAGGGCAAAAAGCCACTCAAATCTGATGGTCACATAGATGATGATTCCGATCGCAGCGATCAGTAACGCGAAAAATGCATTTCGTGCAAGTTCCTGACCTACTGTAGGAGAGACCGTGCTGACATTCGGCTCTGAGCCGTATTTATCTGCAATTGAAGTTTTTATCTCGGCCACTTCCGCCTGCGTAAAGCTGTCCAAATATCTTGCAACAGCTATTTCATTATTATTTCCTGCCAATACGACATCCTTAGGCTCATATCCTAGGGAGGCCAATTCATCGGTCACTTCTTTTGCGGAAAGACTGGAATCGGCCATTATTTCCACACGTGTTCCACTCGCAAAGTCTATTCCCAGATTCAAGCGGAATACCGCAAGAAGAATGATTCCTACGACAATCATCGTGCCGGAGAAAATGAAGAACTTTTTACTATGTTTTACAAAATCCCATTTTTCATAACGATTTGGCGGTTCTGTATGTTCGTTTGTCATATTGATATCGAGAACGTCGGCCTTCTTCACTCCAAATAAGTGAGGCTTATTGTTCAGCGCTCTACTGGAAACCCACAATCCAAGAAGAAGACGGGTCCCAAAAACTGCTGTAAGGAAACTTAACAGGATACTCACAATAAGCATGGTTGCGAACCCTTGTACAGAACTAGTACCGTATACGAACATTACAGCCGCTGCAAGCAGGGTAGTGATGTTCGCATCCAAAATCGTGGAAAGGGAGTTGCGGTTACCTGCCCTGAATGCGGACATAGGTGTTTTACCAAGCTTCAGTTCTTCTTTAATCCGTTCATACGTAATAATATTGGCATCAACTGCCATACCGACACCCAAAATGAGTGCAGCGATACCTGGCAGGGTGAGTACCCCATTCATCAGATCAAACACTAACAGAATCAAGAAAATATATACACTTAACGTGATAATTGCCACGAATCCAGGAAGACGATACACAAAAAGCATGAAAAGGAATATGATGCTGATCCCGATTGCTCCTGCCAGTGCCGTTTTCTGAAGGGCAGCTTCACCGAACTTCGCCCCGACGGATGTGGAATATACCTCTTCCAATTCAACCGGCAGGGATCCTGCGTTCAACAGTTCTGCCAGCTCTTTTGCTGATTCCACCGAGAAGTTTCCACCTTGGATCTGAACTTCAGTGGTATTGAAAACTTCATCCACTCCAGCTGCGGAAAGGAATTTAGGGTTTGGTTTCTGTGACTCCGCTTCATAGGAGTCTACACCTTCCTCAAAATCAAGCCAGATGACCATCAGGTTCTGTCCAGGACCCATTTCCACCACTTGGCGTGTTACATCGGCAAACTGATTTGCCGATTTCAGTTTTAAGGCTACACTTGGGCGGTTGTTGGAATCAAAAGATTGCGTTGCGCCATTCTCGGCAAGTGCTGACCCATTCATCAGTTCTTTATCATTTATATCTCGGAAAGATAATTTAGCTTCCGTTGAGAGGAGCTCCCTTGCTTTCGTCTGATCGTCTACACCCGCAAGCTGCACACGGATGCGATCATCACCCTCAATTTGAATATTGGGTTCACTAACCCCCAATACGTTTACACGCTTATTTAATGCGCTTACCGTACTGACTAGCGTCTCCCGGTCTATAGCCGCATCCTTATTGATGGGCTTTACCTCATACAAAATCTCAAATCCACCCTGCAGGTCAAGACCAAGCTTGATATCGTTTGCGATAGGCTTTGTAAATACTCCAATTACACTTCCTAATAGAATGAGAAGTAAAAAGAAAGCCACTATCCGTCCTCTTTTAACCACTATAAATCCTCCTTCTGCTTTTACCACTGGTGAGTGTTATTTATTTCTACGGACACTTGGCATTAAAATTGGACTTTTTCCGTTTTATGTATGTATAGAAAAGTGCAATAGTCGGAATATCAAAATAGCCAATATTTTGCCATCATGTACCATTATGAGTTAACTCTTTCCTACTGTCAATTCTTGTTGGAAGCTGGTTCTAATCCTTTTGTTCCTGAAAAAAGTTCGGCGCTTTATACGCTTCAATCGTGATATAGCTCATGTAATCGGTAATGGAAAGGCCATAAACATCATTAACCAATTGATGAAGCATCTTTGTCTCAGGACGCTTCCATGTTTTTCTTGTCAGGCATTCCCATAATTCATCCTCAGTCACTTTATCGTAGCCAAACAGCTGGAATTCCTCCAGTTTGCTTTGCAGAACAGGTGTCAAGTCGCTTCGGAAAAGATCATAAGCATGATAATTCGTCTCTTTCATCATTCAAGGTACCTCCATTTGATTTTCTACATAGAAATGTACAAGTACGTCATGCCTCTCTCCCTTAAAAAGCGACCAATTCCTTGTCATGCTTGGCCTATGTACAAGCATATAGATAATTGTATACGATATGACGCTAATTGAGAAGGCAGGTTATAGCATGACAAAGCAAACCTTTTTAAGGGGAACGCTGATCCTCATTGTAGCCGGATTCATCACCCGTATTCTGGGGTTCATTAATCGGATTGTGGTTGCCAGATTTATTGGCGAGGAGGGCGTGGGTCTTTATATGATGGCCGTTCCGACTCTCGTTCTTACGATTACCATTACACAGCTCGGACTGCCTGTTGCGATCTCGAAGCTTGTTGCCGAAGCGGAAGCACAGGGCAATCACCGCAAGATAAAGAAGATTCTGATCGTATCACTTGCCACGACCGGGACGTTGAGCATCATCTTTACACCGGCCATGATTCTTTTGGCTCCCTATCTATCCTCTCATCTTTTCACAGATCCAAGAACGTACTATCCTTTGCTTGCCATCGCACCGGTTGTCCCGATCATCGCGATATCCTCCGTATTGCGCGGCTATTTCCAAGGCAGGCAGAATATGAAACCATCCGCCATCTCCCAGGTAATTGAGCAGGTCGTGCGCATCTCGCTTGTTGCTGCATGTACAAAGGCACTACTTCCATACGGGATCGAATACGCTGCTGCAGGTGCGATGCTTTCTGCTGTGGCAGGTGAGCTGATGTCCTTGCTTTACATGGTATTTGTCTTCAAAAATAAAAAGCAATTCCGGCTGCGAAAGAAATTTTTCAGCTATGTGGGAGAAGGGAAACAAACATTCAACGATTTGATGCGGATTGCCATTCCGACTACCGGTAGCCGGATGATCGGTTCCATCGCGTGGTTCTTTGAGCCTATTGTAGTTGCACAAAGCCTTGCAATTGCAGGGGTTGCCACGACACTTGCTACAAAGCAGTATGGAGAATTAGTAGGTTTTGCACTTCCGCTTCTCATGCTGCCATCCTTTATTACTTATTCCTTATCGACAGCCCTAGTTCCTGCCATAAGTGAGGCGGCAGCGAAAAAAAACTCGATTCTTATCGAACATCGCCTGCAGCAGGCACTGAGATTGTCCTTTGTCTCAGGTGGAATAGCCGTTGTCTTGCTTTTCGTTTTTGCCGATCCCATCATGCTCTTCATGTACGGAAGCAGTAAAGCAGCCATATATATTAAAGTGATGGCTCCTTTTTTCCTGTTCTACTATTTCCAAGGACCTCTTCAGGCAACGCTGCAGGCGCTCGATCTGGCAAAGGCCGCGATGATTAACAGCTTTATAGGGGCTTTGGTGAAAACCGGCGTTATCTTCGTGCTGGCCAGCAAACCAAGCTTCGGAATCATGGGGGCAGCACTCGGAATCGTGATTGGCATGATGCTCGTTACGATGCTTCATATGGCTACCATCATGAAGGTTCTCTCCTACTCCCTTTACGTGCGGGATTATATCAAAAGCTTCATCACCATGGGTATCTGCACCATCAGCGGAAAATGGATGCTCGATCATTGGCTGCTCGATCTGACCCTCGGGAAACGAAGCTTACTCTTTATTTTCCTGACCTGTCTGCTTTATATCGCCCTCCTGTTCCTGTTCGGTCTTGTCAAAAAGGAGGAGCTAGCACGGATACCGATTTTGAAAAGGTGGATTAAAAAGTAAAAGACAGTGGCGACTTTTCTCGCCACTGTCTTTTATTCGTCTATTAAATCAATAAAGAATACCCCGTCATTGTAGCTGCAATAGGATATTTTTTTAAAATCTTTATAACCCAGATCTCGTAGTTGCTGGCGTAGCCAAAGGTTAGTTTTCCCGATTTGCTTTAGATGTTCTTCCTGGATTGCACCGTCCATGATCAAAGGCAGATTGAGCGTGCCCTTCTCTTTACTATCACTGTCTTTGTTTTTTTCAAAGACAGAGAGCTTTCCGGACGCCTCCAATATGGCAAACTCGACATCCGCCACGTTTTTCACATTCTTTTCCCGGAGCTGTACAAGTAGATCTTCAAAATTATAACGCTGTTTTCTCATCGCTTTTTCATCAATTTTTCCATTGTTAATAATGACACTCGGCTTTCCATCAATCAGCTCTCGTATTCTCTGGCTTTTGAGCGATATGAATGCAAGGATGATCTGGATGCCCATCAGGATCAACATCGGCAACAGAGCGACCATCAATTCGTCCTTCGGATTTTCAATGGCAACCACGGCCATCTCCGCGATCATGATAAAGACGACTAGATCGAGTACGCTTAATTCCCCAATCTCCCTCTTCCCCATCACCCGGAAGATAAAGAGGATCACGATGTAAAGAAAAATGGTCCGCGCGATGATGATTACGTACTCTTCCATAGGAAATGATCGCCTCCTTTGCATCCAAGCTCCAAAACACATGTTAAGAGTAGTCTTTGCAAGAAAGGGATTATCATGTCAAACAGGATTTTCCAAGTACAGAAAACGGCTGTTTTCGCATTGAGCCTAAAAATAAATCAAATACCGAAAGTATATATAAACGGTCGAAATTATTAATGAGAAAATTACTACCGTTAGTCCAACCTTCATAAAGGAAAGGAATCCTAGCGGATGATTGGATTTTGCTGCTAGTCCTGCCACCACCAAATTGGAGGAGGAACCAAGCAAGGTGCCATTTCCGCCCAAACAGGCGCCAAGCGCAAGCGACCACCATAACGGGTCCAGATTCGTCATCCCATAATCCTCGAATTCGCTGATTACTGGAATCATGGCAGCGACAAAAGGAATGTTATCCACGAAACCTGAAAGAAGCCCTGTTAGCCATAGAATCAAAAGGGCAGTCGTTTTGTAGTCCCCTTCTGTAGTAAATATGATTCCCCTTGCCAGTTCATCGATGATTCCGACTTCCTCTAGTCCTCCTACCAAAAGAAATAGCCCCATGAAAAAGAACAGAGTTCCCCATTCCACCTCTTTGAATATCTCCTCCGGCTTATACACGTCATGCGTTAAAAACAGGAGCAATAGGGCACCTGCCATTGCCACGGTTGTCAGGTCAAGATGGAGAAAAGTGTGCAGCATAAATCCAACGATGGTGATCACCAGAACGGATAGGGACTTTACAAGCGTGAAGTTCCAATTCACTTCCGCTTTCAGCGACTGGAGATTTTGTTGAAGCTCTGCGCTTACCTTCAATTTTTTCCGATACAGCAAAATAAGCCCGCCCATTGTGGTTAAAAAAATGATGAACACAATTGGAGCAAGATGTATCAGAAAAGCATTGAAGGTCAAATGTTCCACTGCCTGCCCTATCATGATGTTCGGTGGATCGCCAATCAAAGTGGCTGTTCCACCAATATTTGCAGAAAGTATCACCGCAACCAAATAGGGTATAGCCGGCAATCCAAGCATAGTTGTCAAGGTTAGGATGATTGGAACCAGTAGAAGGACAATCGTTACATTCGCCAAAAAAGCGGAACCGAATGCTGTAAGAACGGATACTGCTATTAAAAGAGGGATTCCCCTCCCATTGACCGCTTTTGCCAAGACAATTGCAATGTATTCAAATATCCCGGTTTGACTGGTGATAGTCACGATGACCATCATGGAGAAAAGCAGCGCGATCGTGTTCCAATCCATATACGTCAAAAATGCGGTATCTGTTGTGAGAACGCCGGCCATAAGCATGGCCACCCCACCGATACAAGCTATAACTGCCCGGTCATATTTTTCGGTCATGATTACCACATACGTCAGGATAAAAATGATCAAAGTCAACATCGTAAGCATTGTTTTTCCACCCAGCCTCTCCGTTCTCTCCCCTTCTACATTGTATGACGCATGTCCCAAAAAATATTTGTATTCTATATTTTTCTACTGGTGAATATGCTTGTATTACTTACCATGTTGGACAAAGAGAGGAGAAAAACACGATGGAATCAAAAAGACTGGGACTCGCCATCATGTATGGCCTTATTACAATTTTTATATTCGCTATAGCAACAAGCCTTCTTTTTTCTTTACTGCTTCGTTTTACATCCCTCCAGGAGTCTAGTGTTGCCTGGATCATTCTGACACTTTCCTTTTTGACCCTCTTTATTGGCGGCTTCGTATCCGGTGGCAAGGGAAGGGAAAAAGGCTGGATGCTTGGAGGTGCGACAGGTGGGGCATATTCACTTATCATTTTCCTGTTTCAGTATCTAGGGAACGATTCTCTGTTTTCAATGAATCAGCTATTCTTCCACCTGGGCTTTATTGCCGTTGCCATGCTGGGCGGTATTATCGGAGTTAACCTGAGCGGTGGTAAGATTTCCAAAGCTTAAAAAAAGAGCATGCATCACTCCATAAGTTGGAATGAGCATGCTCTTTTTCTTTTACTATTAGTCCTTGTTTACATCTCTGATCGCTTGACGATCGTATGTAAGACGAGATCCGTCACCTGTTTTCAGGACGATTTTGTCCTCATCCAGTGCATCCACGATTCCGTGTAAGCCACCGATTGTAACAATTTTATCTCCCTTTTGCAGGTTTGTCTGCATTTCACGCACTTGCTTCTGACGCTTCTGCTGTGGACGAATTAAAAGGAAGTAGAAAATAGCAAACATTAGTAGTAAAGGCCAAATTACTCCAAGAATATCTTGCATTTATAGTCCTCCTTTCTTTATTTAAAGATTTTAGAAGAAGTTTTAAAAGTTTTTAGCATTCGGTTTATTGAATCCATATTTCTCAAAAAACTCTTCTTTGAAGTCTCCAAGACGATCTTCACGAATCGCTTGTCGGACTTGCTCCATTAATTTTACCAGAAAATATAGGTTATGGTAAGTTGTAAGGCGAATTCCCAAAGTTTCGTCACATTTGATTAGGTGACGAATGTAAGCTCTGGAATAATTTGTGCAAGTGTAGCAATCGCACTCAGGATCGAGTGGACCAAAATCACGGGCAAACTTCGCATTCTTCACAACAAGACGCCCTTCACTTGTCATTAATGTCCCATTTCGTGCAATTCTAGTCGGCAGCACGCAGTCAAACATATCAATTCCACGCATTGCCCCATCAATAAGGGAATCAGGTGAACCAACCCCCATCAGGTAGCGGGGCTTATCAGTCGGTAGCCATGGCGTGGTGAACTCAAGCGTGCGGTTCATGACATCCTTTGGCTCTCCAACCGAAAGTCCGCCAACTGCATAGCCAGGGAAGTCCATGGACACAAGGTCCTGTGCACTTTGCTTACGCAAGTCTTCATACTCTCCACCTTGGACAATCCCGAACAATCCCTGATCCTGTGGACGCTGATGCGCTTTTAGACAGCGTTCCGCCCAGCGAGATGTACGCTCCACCGATTTTTTCATATACTCATGGGTCGCCGGGAATGGAGGGCACTCATCGAATGCCATCATGATGTCGGATCCCAGGTCGTTCTGGATCTGCATCGCTTTTTCAGGAGATAGGAAAAGCTTGTCCCCATTCATGTGATTGCGGAAGTGAACGCCTTCCTCTTCAATTTTACGAAGATCGCTCAAACTGAATACCTGGAATCCACCTGAGTCTGTCAAAATGGCACGGTCCCAGTTCATGAATTTATGAAGCCCGCCCGCTTCCTTGACGATCTCATTTCCCGGACGAAGCCATAGATGATACGTATTACTCAAAATGATGCCGGCACCCATGGATTTAACATCCTCTGGTGACATCGTCTTTACAGTAGCCAAGGTCCCTACCGGCATAAAGACCGGTGTTTCAAAGGATCCGTGTGGCGTGTGCACGATACCTAAACGTGCTCCTGTCTGCTTACATGTTTTAATTAGTTCATATCTGATTGCTGTCATTGTTTTCTCCTTACTACTCTTAAAAATTCTATAGTATCAACATCGCGTCTCCAAAACTGAAAAAACGATACCTTTCGTTTACTGCTTCTTCGTAGGCTTTCATCACATGCTCGCGACCTGCCAGCGCACTGACCAGCATGATCAAGGTGGATTTCGGCAGATGGAAGTTTGTGATCATTCCATCAATGGCACTGAATTCATAGCCAGGATAGATGAAGATGTTCGTCCACCCGCTCGCTTCCACAAATTCACCATGATCACGTGCTATCGTCTCCAATGTTCTCGTAGAGGTCGTTCCGACAGTTATGATTCTCCCGCCTTTTGCACGAACCTCATTCAACAGTCGTGCTGTACCTTCTGTTATTTGATAAAATTCCGCATGCATATCATGCTCTTCCACCGTATCGACACTGACTGGCCTGAACGTACCCAGCCCGACATGCAGGGTAATGAATGCAGTGTGCACCCCACGTAGTGTAAGCTCCTCCAACAATTCCTCCGTAAAATGAAGGCCTGCTGTCGGCGCTGCAGCTGAGCCAGTTTCCCTGGCAAAAACTGTCTGATAGCGGTCACGGTCCTCTAGCTGCTCCTTTATGTAAGGTGGCAGTGGCATTTCGCCCAGACTGTCGAGCACTTCAAAGAAGATTCCTTCATAGCGGAATTCCAACTGACGGCCGCCATGATCGCTTTCACTCACACAAACAGCGGTCAATCTGCCGTCACCAAAGGAGAGGACAGTACCCACCTTGACTCTTTTAGCCGGCTTGATAAGCGTTTCCCATGTGTCGCCCTCGATTTGCTTCAAAAGGAGCACTTCAATCTTGGCTCCAGTTTCCGCTTTTACTCCGAAAAGTCTTGCAGGCAATACTCTCGTATCATTCAAAACGAGGCAGTCCCCTGTCTTTACGTACTCCAAAATGGAGCGGAAGGACGCTTCATGCTTGATTGCGCCGGTTTCTTTGTTCAATACCATTAATCTTGATGCTTCCCTTTTTTCCAGAGGTGTTTGCGCAATTAGCTCCTCCGGCAAATGGAAATCAAATAATTCTATTTTCATACTTTCACCTTTTTTCTATGCAATTCAATGTTAGTCTTTACCGAAAACGTCCAATAAAATAAAAGACGAGACTCAGCACTATGCTGATAATAATGGAGGTGACAATCGGGAAAAAGAACGTGAAGTTCCCTTTTTTCACGACGATATCTCCAGGGATTTTGCCGACAATCTGCCACAAAAATCCTACTAGCAACAGCACAGCACCAACGACCATCAGCATCTTTGGCAGTTCCATTATTCTTTTGGCACCTCCATGTTGAAGTGACGGTATACAAGATCCGTCACCACCCGGCCTCTTGGTGTTCGCTGAAGAAAACCGATCTGAAGAAGATAGGGTTCATACACATCTTCAATTGTGTGGGATTCCTCTCCTATGGTTGCGGCAATTGTGTCGACCCCGACCGGTCCGCCACGGAATTTTTCAATAATTCCCATAAGCAGCTTATGGTCGATATGATCCAAGCCAAGTCGGTCCACCTGCAGGCGATCCAATGCTTCTTTTGCCAAGAATGCATTTATCGTCGTTTTCCCCAATACCTGTGCAAAATCACGGACACGCCTTAAAAGACGGTTGGCGATACGGGGTGTTCCACGTGCTCGTCTGCTGATTTCGGTTGCTGCATCCATTTCCAAGCCGATATCGAGGATCTGGGCCGTTCGCATACAGATCTCGGTAAGCTGCTCTTCATTATAGTATTCCAAGCGGCTTAATACACCAAAACGGTCACGGAGCGGTGCGGTCAATAATCCAACCCTCGTCGTTGCCCCTACCAGGGTAAACGGCGGCAGATCCAAGCGGACAGACCTAGAGCTTGGGCCTTTGCCAATCACGATATCAAGGCAATAGTCCTCCATTGCGGGATACAGAACTTCCTCGATAGAGCGGTGAAGACGGTGTATTTCATCTATGAATAACACGTCTCCCGGCTCAAGGGAGGAAAGGATGGCTGCAAGATCCCCTGGCCGCTCGATTGCCGGTCCTGAGGTTGTTCTTAAACTTACACCCATTTCATTGGCGATGATCGCGGCAAGCGTCGTTTTCCCAAGGCCTGGCGGTCCGTAAAGAAGCACATGATCCAATGTCTCCTGTCTCATTTTCGCCGCCTGAATAAAGACTTCCAGATTCTCTTTGACTTTATCCTGTCCAATATATTGCTGCAAGGTCTGGGGACGCAGGCTGTATTCCAGCGACTGATCCTCCATGGTTGCGTCTTGTGACACCATGCGGTCATCCATCATTTATGATTCACCCCTCTACTTTAGGAGTAGCTGTAACGCTCTCTTGACATATTGATCTGTGGATAGTTCCTCTTTCTGCAAGGCAGGCATGACCTTTTTGATTTCCCGATCACCATATCCCAGGACCTGCAAGGCTTCCATCGCTTCTTCAAGGGCCATATTATTCGTACTGCCAGAAGTAGGCATATCGACTCCCGGTTGAAAAAGATCTGGAAATGCACTTGGAACCAAATCATTCAGTTTTCCTTTTAGATCAAGGATAATCTGCCTCGCCGTCTTTTTGCCGACGCCAGGGAACTTGATCAGGAATTTCTCATCTTCATTTTCTATTGCGTGGACTACCTGTGCAGGCTGCCCGGATGCAAGGATGGCTAGCGCCCCTTTTGGACCGATCCCTGTTACATTCAAAAGCTTCATAAACAGGTTCTTGTCTTCCCGTGTTTTGAAGCCGTATAAAGCAAGGATATCCTCTCTCACATGCTGGTATGTATAGATGGTCACTTCTTTATCACGATCGACGGTATAGATGAACGGGTTTGGCGCGTTAACCTGATAGCCTACTCCCATCACTTCCACTACCACGTATTCCGGTGATACATATTCCACAAAGCCTCTAATGAAATCTATCAATGGTACAAAACTCTCCTTTAAAATCATCTACTCTCCATTTTACCATAAGTTTAAGAAAAGCAGCATTGGATTATCGGAGAGGACCGGATTATCGTTCCAATTAACGGGAAAAACAGACTGGCAATTTGCCAGCCTGTTTATTGTGCTCTTTTCCCGTGTAATTGATATATTTTTCTTTTGAATTCTACAGGGATATATGCTGTAAAAAATCCAAAAGCCGATTTTTTACGGACAAAAGCAACAAACTTTGGGAAAAGAGCCTTATTGTTTTTGGGAGGAATATGGCTTAAATGTTTCAAGTACCTGTACATATTCATCCTTGGAAACCACCCTGATTCCACCTTTTAACTTTTCATGCTGATGACTTTCCAGTTTCCCTACATCGATCTGGAAAAATGACTGAATGATTTTGGATGCCTCAGTCGGCTTTCCTTCATATATGGTAAGAACACCGTCATTGGAAATGCCAAAATAGCCGTTTGTTTTCAATAGAGGGGAAATGTCATCAATATATTGCTGAAACACGATCTGTTCTTCATTTAAGTCTATCACTTGCCAATTATCATATTCCGCCCAAAAATCCTCCATCGCCCAGACGGTTTCCTGCAACGTTTCTTCGCTCACTTCTCCATCTAGATAAATGCGCTCGAGCACAACTTTTAGCGTTAAGGGTCCATTGATTTCATAAGCTTCCTCTAATACTTCTTCCTCTACAATCTCGTTTTCATCAGCGGCACCTTGATAGGTGGAAAAACTGTAAAGCGCTCCACATGTTGTGATAAATGCTGTAATCATCAGCCACAAGTGCTTCGGAATGATGGGTTTCATCTTGGATATCCCCCTCACATTCTATAAGATTTCGTTCTGTAGGTTATTAAGCTAGTCTTGTCTTTTTTTAGTTTAGCCAGTTTTTGGGGATTTAGTCTTTTGGATTTGAATTGTTTTTTGGTGGAGGGGTGTGGGGTTGTGTAGGGTTTAGAGTTTTTGTTTGGGAGGGATGCTCAAGACCTGGGTCTGACCCTCGCAGGTTTTTTGGTTTTTAGGTTGCGAGGGGCGGATGGGGAATGTTGTTTTTATCTTGGTTCGGATGGAGGGTCAGACCCGTTGCTTTTTTTGGAGTCTATGTTTTGTTGGTTTGGCGAAGAGCCTTGGGGGCTCTTTGGCTGATTTTGTTTTTTGGGACTTACTCTTTGGATGGGGTGTTGTTGGTGAAAAATGAGGTAGGTGGGAGGGATGCTCAAGACCCGGGTCTGACCCTCGCAGTTTTTTGGTTTTTTAGGGTGCGAGGGGAGGATGTTTAGTGTTGGTTTTATTTTGGTACGGGTGGAGGGTCAGACCCGTTGCTTTTTTGGGAGTCTATGTTTTGTTGTTTTTGCGAAGAGCCTTGGGGGCTCTTTGGCTGATTTTTTTTGGGGGACTTACTGTTTAATGGGGTTGTATTTGTTTGTATGTAAAATGAGGCAGACGGGTGTCTGCCTCTTGGGTTAGCGGCCTGGGACCATGGAGTTGATGAGGTCTTTGATTTCGGAGTTGATGTCGTCGACCGGTCCTCCGCCACGCAGGTCGTTGTCTAGTTGCCTTACTGTGTGAAATGTTCCATCGTCGACTACTACGCGACAGTCTTTTCCGTTAATTAGAGGTTTGACTGCCTTGCGTACGTCTTTGGATAATTGCTGCTCGTTCACGTCGTTATTTGATTCTATAGCGATCAATATGTCGTCACCATAAGAAACGGCACGTGCGTTTTCTACACCTTTCACCTTGGAAGCATGGTCGGCAAGCTTTTCCGTAAGGCGTCCATTATAGTTGTTATAATAGGACGGATTTGCGATATTACGGACACCGTCAAGCTGTCCATGATAATTTTTATCGCTGCGGCTGTATAGACGCTCATGATCATACTGCTTCCCTCTGTTGGTTGCATGTGAAGCTGTATTACGATTGTTATTGTCGTTGTTGCGACGCTCACCATACACGACTGCGCGATCCATGATCTCGTTGAGCGGACCGTCGTTGTCGTCCATGATACGAGCATTTCCTCGTTCTTCTTCAGTTGCAGGGCGGTTACGGTCATTGTTTACATTCGGGTTGTGCTCACTTGTGTAATACCCCATAGGACTTGTTTCTTCATAGTACCTGTTATCAGCAGCACTGTTTCCGCCGCCGCATCCTGTAAGTCCCCCTAGCAGAAATGCCGCTGAAGTAACCGTTAAGACAGACTTCCTCAATGTAAAAACCCCCTAACCAGTCAGTTGAGTACATAGTGTACTCCCTCTTAGCTTGACTGATTAAGGGGTATTTTATTTTGTCAGTTCCCTCCAACTGCTTAAAATTTTGGAGGAGCGTATGCCAGTTGACGTTTATGTTCTGTGCGTTTGTGCATGGAATCGATAATCGCTTTGTCTTTTTCAGGAATTTGTTCGCCTTTGAGGTAGCTGTCGATCATGTTATAGGTTGTGCCCATTTCATTTTCATCAGTTTGTCCTTCCCAAAGACCTGCGCTAGGCGGCTTATTGATGATGGAATCCGGAACACCAAGGACTTTTGCCATCTCACGAACCTCACCTTTTGTAAAATGAACCAGTGGCACCAAGTCTACGCCGCCATCTCCGTACTTTGTAAAATAGCCCGTATGCCATTCAGCCGCATTATCGGTACCAACCACCAGATAGCCATAGTTGTTGGCACCCGCATACAGGGTAGTCATTCTAAGGCGTGCACGTGTATTGGCATCACCAAGTCTTGCTGTCTCCTCTTTCCATTCCCCTTTTTCCTTCAACTGCTTTTCCATTTCGGAAAAAAGGACGGTATGCGTTTGGGACAAATCGATTGTGGTGTGGTTGATTCCACAGCTTTCGATTACTTCCATCGCATACTCCTGGTCTTTCGGGTCACTTTTGCAAGGCATAATAACGCCAAGGGACGATTCAGGAAATGCCCTTTTGATGAGATGGGCAACAACAGCCGAGTCAATGCCTCCACTCACACCTACTATTGCACCGTTTAGTCCTGCATCTTTTACTTTTTCTTGAATCCACTGCACTAATTTAGAAATATTTTCTTCCATTGCGTAATCTTCCCTCCAATTGACAATATTCATTATTGTATCATGTTGTGAAAATTCGTCAAAAATTGTTTGCGCATATTCCAGCTGCTCATAAAAAAGGAAAGGTTGGTATAGCTTTTGGGTATGGACTGGTTCTGCACCGTTTCTGAAAACTGGTTTCCCTCCCGAAGAATATCCATCGGAAAGGACAGGGCAATCCAAAACCAGGGATGCTTCAAATAATATTGAAATATGGGGATCTGGAAAAACTTTTTCTTATCCCATTTGATAAACGGCAGTATTCTGCTTGCGTATTGCACATCATCCCACTCCGCTTTACCGATGGAAATCAGATCGAAATCAATTAAATACGTCTTATTATCCATACTTTTCACGAAATTATGACTTGCAACATCCCCATGAAGAACCACTTCATCCGATTTCGGCACAGCAAAATCAGCCTTCTTTAGTTGCTCCAAGGACGCTTTGCTATAGTATACAATTTCACTAATTGCAGTTGAATTAAACCATTGAGTTAATATTGGAAGATTTTGCTCAAATTTATCCAGACGCGCCTCCCATTTTATTAGCAGATTCTCCCTCTTTAGAAACGAGCTTAGAACCGGGGTAAGCTTTGCCGAATAGTGATGAAATGACTTCAGAACTTCCACTCCATCCAATCTGTCCTCTTCCCTTAAAAAGGAAAAAGGCCGTTTAGGCGGAATATATCTCGTCATCGTCCATACTAGCTGACCTTCAAACATATAATAAAGTCCATTTGACAGCTCCATATACTCCAAACCCATGAGAAATCCATTCTTTATAAGGAGCTCATTTAAAACAATGCTTGATTGGACACTTTGAAAATCTCCTATCCCTTTTAGAATGAACGTACCAGTGTCTGTTTGTACTTTGTATAGATTATATTTTATTTGCGTACAGGATTGTATCCCTTTATCCTGAAAAAGACGGAAGAAAAGACGATTTCGAGGGAAATCGTCTTTAAAAAAACTTTCTTCAAGCCTCATCATCAGATTCCGGACCGTCAAAGTCGGATTCAGTATTGCGGAAATCCTCCTCATTGGAAGGTCCATAGCCATAACCCTGAGGGCCGTAGTATCCAGGCATTGCCATCGGATAGCCTGCTTGTGGTACACCATATCCAGGATACTGCATTCCATATGGTGCTTGCGGATATCCATAAGGAACCTGTGATCTGTATCCCATTGCTTGAGGGGATGGCCCACAGCCGCAGTCGCCATCATCAGAGACACCTGCTACTTGCTGACCTAGCCCTCCGCCTTGCGGAAAACCTCCCATCGGACCAAAACCGGAACCAGGTGCTACCGGAGAAACAGGATAGCACGGATATCCTCCGCCCCATGGTCCTCCACCCCAAGGTCCCATAGGCATTCCTTGTGGCATCATTCCAGGCATCATCCCTGGCATCATTCCAGGCATCATCCCTTGCCCCATTGGCATACCCTGCATTGGCATCATTCCTGGCATACCCTGCATTTCTGGCATTTGTCCGCCCATCTGATCTTGAACACCTGCCACCTGGGAAGGATCCATCTGTTGCTGCCCCATTTGAGGCATTTGTCCCATCTGTTGAAGCTGCTGCATTTGACCCATATCCCAATCCGGTGACTCCTCCATCATTCCTTGCGCCATCGGCATACCCTGCATTCCTGGCATCATTCCTTGCATTTCTTGTATTTCTTGCATTCCTTGCATTCCAGGCATCATTCCTTGCCCCATCGGCATCCCCATTCCTGGCATCATTCCTGGCATCATTCCTGGCATCATCCCATATCCGCCGTGATGTCCGTGATGGTGCGGTGGGTATGGGGGACACAAACCTGAACCTGGCATAATTGGTGAGACAGGATAACAGAATTCCGGCTGCATCTGTGGAGATGGAGCTGGTGGAGGTGCTTCCACACCCATCACTTGCGGCTCGGGACTTTCTTCCTTTGGCGCGACAGGCATCTGTGGCATCTTAGGCATTTTTGGCATTTTTGGCATTTGATTGATTGGAACATTGATATTGTAATTATTCACATCAATTTCCGGAAAATAAGGTTTCAATTGAGGCATTTTAGGCACATAAGGTGTTTTTGGCGCCTCTTTGATCTGCTCTTCTTTTACTGCCGGCTTTTTCGGCATTTCCTTGTAAGGATGCTGTGCCTTCGGTGCTTCTTTTACTCCCATCGTTTTTGGGGCTTCTTTTACACCCATTGTTTTAGGCGCTTCTTTTGTCACTCCCAACACCTGGTTTTCTTTTTTTACGGCTACACCTGCCATTGGCACTTTTATTTTCATTCCGGGCATAATCATGTCAGGATTGCTTAACTGTGAATTCGCTTGTTTCAGCTGTTCGAAATTCACATTATATTTCTGGGCAATCTTCCACAATGTATCTCCTTTTTGTACGATATGGATTTTCAAGGGTTTTCCCTCCTTAGCAAAGTCTTTACAGTCTATGTGTCGAGTGGGCATTTTGCCACTATTCTTCACCTCAACTTATGCGGCAAAAGGAAAATATATGATAAAAAAGAGGGACATCCAACTAAATAGTTTGGATGCCCCTCATAATATTAAGCATTCTCCAGCATTTTTTCCAAAGCAAAAATAGCGTTCTCTGCCACAGTATCTTCTACAGATATTCTATTTATAACGTTTCCGTCCTCAATGGATTCGAGCGCCCATAAAAGGTGTGGCAGGTCGATTCTGTTCATTGTCAGACATGGGCACATATTAGGGTTAAGGGATATTATCTCCTTATCCTGATGCTCCTGGATAATCCTGTTTACAAGATTCATTTCGGTTCCGATAGCCCATTTGCTTCCGGATGGTGCTTTATTGATTGTATCAATGATGTACTTTGTACTGCCAGCCAAGTCGCTAAGCTCCACCACTTCCCTCGTGCATTCAGGATGGACGATAATGGTCATATCAGGCTTTTCCTCTCTTAGACTCCTGATATTTTCTACCGTAAACTTTTCATGGACGGAGCAATGCCCTTTCCAAAGAATCACTTTTACAGTGGACGGATCCCCGGTAAATTCCAGTTCATCGGTAATCGGATTCCACACCGCCATTTCTTCAAGCGGGATTCCCAGATCAAAGGCCGTATTCCTTCCAAGATGCTGATCCGGCAAAAAGAGGATCCGCTCCTTTTTAGTGAAAGCCCAGCTCACCATCTTGTGTGCGTTCGAGGAAGTTACAGTAGCTCCGCCTCTTTCTCCACAGAACGCTTTAATTGCAGCCGTTGAATTGACGTAGGTCAGGGGAAGCATCGTATCCCCGAAAATCTGCTGAAGCTTTTGCCATGCCCGTTCTGTCTGATGAATATCTGCCATGTCCGCCATCGAACAGCCTGCCCGCATATCAGGCAAGACAACCACCTGATTTTCTTTTGTGAGGATATCAGCCGTTTCTGCCATAAAATGTACGCCGCAGAACACAATGTAGGATGCGGTCGTATTGGCTGCAGCCTGGGCCAACTGCAGGGAATCTCCGGTAGCATCCGCAAATTCAATCACTTCATCCTTCTGATAGTGATGACCTGGGATGAACAAGTCTGCTCCAAACTTCCGTTTAATTTCTAGTACCCGTTCTCTCATTTCCTCTCTCGACATTTCCAGGTAGCGAGAGGGAAGCATCTTATTGTCTTTTTTCATCAAGTCCATGATATTCATGTTAATCTTCCCCTTCTGTTTTCGGCTGTTTTCGTAAATATGTTTGTTTTTTTGGACCGAAAAGAGCTTTATTTTTTCAATCCTACGTTAAAGCTTATATCCAACGAGCGTGCGGAATGGGTGATAAACCCCAAAGATATATAATGAACGCCTGTGTGCCGATAGTCTGCCAGGTTCTCAAGGGTGATACCTCCGGATGCTTCTGTAACGATACCATCAGGGATGCATGGAATGAACTCCTGTATCTCTTGTGGTGTCCGGTTATCAAACATGATGATATCCGCTCCGGCACTAACCGCCTCCATGACTTGTTCCTTTGTTTCTGTTTCCACTTCCACCTTCACCATATGCCCTATTCTTTGACGTGCCCGATGCACCGCCTCGGTAATGGAGCCTGCGAATTCAATATGATTATCCTTGATCATGACACCATCATAGAGGCCAAAACGGTGATTGGAGCCGCCTCCGCAGCCAACTGCATACTTTTCAAGCATTCTGAGTCCTGGGGTCGTTTTTCTTGTATCACAGATTTTAGTTGTTTCACTATCAAGCATATCCACTGCCGTTCTGGTCAAGGTGGCGATTCCGCTTAGCCGTTGCAGGAGATTAAGCACGACACGCTCCCCGCTTAAAAGAACTCGCATTTTCCCATGAACAGTTGCAATTGTTTCGCCCTTTTCTACTCGCTCTCCATCTTTCTTATTCAGGGAGATGGAAGTCTCCGGATCTAGAAGCTTAAATGCTTCTATTAAAATGGACTCCCCCACAAAGATTCCGTTTTCCTTTGCAATGAAATTACCGGCACCCGTAGCATCCTCGCCGAAAAGAGCTTCTGAGGTTAGATCCCTGTCTCCAATATCTTCTTTAAAAAAATCAAGCAACATATCCTGCAGTTTGAACCTATTCAATACTTTCCTCTCCTTTACACAAGCAGCTTTATTTTTTCCAGATGGACTATCCTTTTTTGAAGCCAAGCCTCGCTCGTCTCGGGGAAATCAGAGCGGCAATGAGCCCCTCTGCTCTCCTCCCTTTCCAATGCAGCGGATGCAATCAGATGACTGATCTGCAGCATAAAAATCAGTTCCATTTCTGCCAGGGACAGATCCATTTCCAACCGATCAAGCTCCTGCCAATATGGCTGATACGCTCCAAGCCATCCCTTCAGCTTCTTCAACCCTTCTGCATGCCGTACTATTCCCGCATGCTTCATCATCATTGCTTGGATCTCGCTTTTAGCAGGGAGCGGCAAAAATGGCTTGTCGGGTTTGGCGGTAGTTAAAGGTTCATCTATCAATTTTTCACGACAATTCCCCATCGGTTTACTTAGCAGGTGTTCTGCCAGTTTCTTCGAAAAGACAATGGCCTCCAACAGAGAGTTGCTGGCAAGCCTATTTGCCCCGTGTACACCGTTGCATGCCGCTTCGCCCACTGCATATAATCCTTTAAGAGACGTTTCGCCATTCAGATCGGTTTTGATTCCCCCCATAAAAAAATGGGCACCAGGAACAACTGGAAGAAGTTTATTTTCTAATGAAATGCCTTGGTTTGTGCACATATTCGAAATGGTAGGAAAACGCTCTTCAAAATTTATTACGTTCTCTATATTCAGAAAGACCTTGCCTCCCAGATCGAGTTCCTGAAAAATGGTTCTGGAGACAATGTCCCGCGGTGCTAGATCCTCTAGTGGATGGATGCCCTGCATGATCTTTTTCCCTTGATTGTTGACAAGATATGCCCCTTCCCCACGAACCGCTTCGGATACCAAGCCGATCACCTTGTTATTCACATGTAGCATGGTGGGATGAAACTGCATAAATTCCAGATCTGTAAGTATTGCACCTGCTTGGTAGGCAAGCGCCAGCGCCATGCCGTTCACACTTGAATCATTGGACGTATAGGAATAAAGCGCGCCAGCTCCACCTGTGGCAAAAACAATATGGGAAGCGTAATAGGATTTTCGTTCTCCAAAACGATTGACCGTTTTTATGCCACAGCAGCGATCATCTTCCGTCAGAACTTTAATGACTGTTTCCTTCTCCACGACCTGAACACAGTTGGAGATTTGGGAATGAAGCCATTGCATCATCCTTTTCCCCGTCTGATCTCCGCCAGCATGTAAAATTCTCCTCTGTGAATGTGCCCCCTCCATACCAAGCGAAAGCATGCCATGTTCATCTTTATCAAAATCCATTCCTGCTTCCATCAAATCCTGAAGCATACCAGGACCAAGCTTTGTTAACAGCTCCACTGAATCTTTTTCGTTATGATTGCATCCGGCAAGAATCGTATCGTGAAAATGCTCCTGCCATGTATCTGTATCAGCTATCGCACTGGCTACTCCACCTTGAGCCAGAAAAGAATTATTTTCATATTTATTAGACTTTGTGAAAACCATCACATTCATATGCTTACTTAAGTACTTTGCAGTCAATAAAGCAGACAATCCGCTACCGACAACAATAACATCACCATAGTCTGGAGACACAAAAAAACCCCCTGTATACATAAGTGTCTTGACACCTATATTTACATAAATTTAAACTAATGACAAGAAATATTTTTATGAGAGAACTAGACTGCAAGATTTACCAGTTTTTTTGCAGTTTAATCTCCTATTCTGAAGGGAGTTTACCTATGATTTATTTAGACTATGCTGCGACTACGCCAATGAGCGCTGAATCGCTGGAAGTATTCCAACACGTATCTCAAGCCTACTTTGGCAACAGCAGCAGCTTACATGATATCGGCACCTCAAGTCAGCAGCTCCTGGAAACATGCAGATCTGAAATGGCTGTCATGATCAACGGAAAAAAAGAGGGGATTTATTTTACAAGCGGTGGCAGCGAGTCCAATTACCTCGCCATACGGACGCTTTTAAAAGGAAACAAGGAAAAAGGGAACCATATCATTACCACACCAACGGAGCACTCTTCTATCTACCACCTTATCGGGGAGCTCGAGGATGTTGGCTATCATGTAACATTTCTGGATGTGGACCATAATGGATTAATATCGCTGCAGCAATTGAAGAAAGAGATCAGAGAGGAAACCTGCCTTGTCTCGATCCAGCATGCCAACTCAGAGACAGGAATCATCCAGCCATTGGAGGCTGTGGGCAAAATCCTTCAGGAGAAGAATATCCTCTTTCATAGTGATACTGTACAAACTTTTGGTAAAATACCTATAGATGTAGAAAAGCTGCGTCTCTCCTGCCTGTCCATCTCTTCACATAAAATATATGGACCAAAGGGCGTAGGTGCACTGTATATCAACCCGTCGGTTTCCTGGCAGTCCCAATATGCGGGAGCGAGCCATGAACGTGGAATGCGACCTGGAACGGTGAACGTACCTGGTATCGCGGCCTTTACCGCAGCAGCACAATCTATGCACGCAAACATGAAAACCATCAGGGTAAAGCACGAGAAGCTGCGTGATGCTTTTATGGAAAAGCTCAAACAGCACTGGCTGCCTGTTCACGTAGAAGCGGAACAAGCCAATTGCTTGCCACATATCATCGGACTTCGCCTAGAGGGGTTAGAGGGGCAGCATGTGATGCTCGAGTGCAATCGCAGACAGATCGCTATCTCCACCGGAAGTGCTTGCCAGATGGGGTCACAGAACCCATCACGTACCATGCTTGCTACCGGAAAGTCCGTCGAAGAAGCACGAGAATTCATACGGCTCTCTTTTGGTAAGGATACTTCGCTTAACGATGTGGAAAAAGTTGTTGCGGCTTTAAAGGAAATTGTGGAGGAAACCAATGGGTAAGAAGGAGCGAAAACAAATGAATCAAGAGAAAAAAGTACTCGGGGCAGAACGAAGAGAACTCCTCTTACACTGGCTGCAGACGGAAGACAAGCCATTAACCGGCGGTGAACTTGCCAGCCGGACGAATGTGAGCCGTCAAGTGATTGTCCAGGATATCTCCCTGTTAAAGGCTAAAAATGAGCCTATTCTTGCAACAAGTCAAGGCTATGTCTACTTGAAGCCGCCGGGGGATCAAAGGAAAAAAGAACGCATCATCGTCTCTTTTCATCCGCCCGAGAAAACCGAGGAAGAACTTTATATCATAGTAGATCACGGCGTCACAATTAAGGATGTGAAAATCGAGCATCCCGTCTATGGGGATCTTACCGCTTCAGTGATGGTAAGCACCCGCTCTGAAGTGGATGATTTCATTAAAAAAATCCATGAAACGAAAGCTGCGTATCTATCTCAATTGACAGATGGAACGCACCTACATACCCTTGAAGCGGAATCGGAGGAAAAACTGGATGCGGCCTGCAGAGCGCTGAAGGAAGCCGGAATGCTGATTGAGTAACCAACAAAAAGGAGCAGGTTCCTGTCAAATACAGGAACCTGCTCCTTTTCACTTATTTCAACAAATAACTGGTATAGCTTCCCAAGATTTTGACAGAACAGCCTAATGCCTCAAGCTCCCCGATTGCCCCGGGAAGGAGTACTTCATCCATGCGCTGGTTGATATCAATAATGAAGAAGTAGTTGCCTAAACCCGTTTTCATGGGACGCGATTCGATTTTCGAAAGATTCAGCTTTCTCCAGGCGAAAGCGGACAGCACCTGATGCAGAGCACCAGATTGATCCCTTGGCAATGTCACCATGAGTGACGTTTTCTCACTGTCGACCTGATGTGAAGAATGATTGTCGGTATTCATGGCTTCATCCCTATGCAGGACAATAAACTTGGTATGGTTATTTTCATAATCATGGATGTTCTCCGCTAGCACTGACAGCTTATACTCTTTTGCCGCCATGCTATTGGCAATGCATGCTGAGCGTCTGGATAGTCGATGCTCCGAAATCAGTTTTGCCGCGGAAGCTGTGGAAGACGTCGTTTCATATACAGCATTCGGGTATTTCTTATGTAAAAATTTATGGCACTGTGCAATTGCATGGGAATGTGAATAGATCACTTCAATCGGATCGTCGTTTTTCACATGATCCGGGTGCACCAGCAGATGCTGGCTGATTGGTACAATCAATTCTGCAACTATAGGCAGAGGACAATCATGAATCAAGTAATCGAGTGTGACGTTAACAGAGCCTTCTATTGCGTTTTCCAATGGTACAACTGCGTAATCCACTTCCCCATTCAATACGGCATCCATACATGCAGGTATCGTGGCATAAGCCTTTTTCTCACCCTGCGGAAAAAAACTCGTTACTGCCATATCGGTAAAAGTTGCCTTAGGTCCTAAATATCCAATTCTGTCCTTCATTTTTGCGCCTCTCCTCTGCTCGTCTAGTCTCTATGTGGGTAAGTGTTTCTTGAAAATAAGGTGACTACATTAAACACCCCTGTTGGTTTCCACTCCAGGGGTTCGCTTTCCGCGGGCGGCCTTGGGAGCCTCCTCGGCGCTTTGTGCGCCTGCGGGGTCTCCCTCGACACGCTGCTCCCGCAGGAGTCTCACCCCTTGCATTCCAACCAACAGGGGGAAAGTAAAAGCAATTGAGTTTCCCTTAACTAAAGGGCATTAATTGTGAACATTGCCTATTGTTTTTTACCAGTCTGACTACGCACCTGTTCCCAGTATCTCTACTTTATCTACAAATTCTAATCGCTTCAGCATGGAAAGTAAAGCATGGATATCCCCTTTTAAGCCTGACATGTCGAGGGATAATGTGACATTGGCCTTTCCTTGAAGCGGGATGGTCTGGTGTATCGTCAGGACGTTGCATCCCACGGAAGCAACGGTAGCCAGAAGCTCTGATAGGGCCCCCGTCTGGTCTTCCAAGTGGAAAAACAAGGTCATGATCTTTTCTTTTACCATCGTATGAAAGGGAAAGACGGTATCGCGATACTTGTAAAAGGCACTGCGACTGAGATCTACACGCTGTACCGCCTCCGCAATGGAATCAGCCTTTCCCCTAGCAAGCATTTCTTTTACATCAAGGGCCTTTTTCATCGCTTCAGGCAGTACATCCTCCCTCACTAAATAAAACTTCTCCTCCAGCATCTACCATCTCTCCTTGTTCCACATGGATTTTCCTATGTAAAGAAAGAGGGGGTGCTTTCTCCCCCTCTAAAAAGTCACTCTATTCTACAAACTCGAATTCATATTCAAGCAGGCGTACCAAGTCGCCATCCTCGGCACCACGTTCTCTAAGTGCCTCATCTACTCCCATACCTCGAAGCTGACGGGCAAAACGTTTGATCGACTCTTCATGGTTGAAGTTTGTCATCACAAACAGCTTTTCAATGTCTGCACCGGAAAGAACATAGGCACCATCCGGATCTCTTGTAATACGGAAGCCTTTTTCTTCTTTCTCATGCTTGTACACAACGCGCTGTTCAATTGCCTCTTCCTCATATAGTGGGAATTCTGGCGCATGCTCCAACTCATCTGCCACTGCATATAAAAGATCGCGTAAACCGCTGCGAGTAAGAGCTGAGATAGGGAATACCTTCACATCATCCCCAAGCTTCTCTTTAAAGGCAGCAAGGTTCTCTTCTGAATCCGGCATATCCATTTTATTGGCAACAATAAGCTGGGCACGTTCAGTTAAGCGCATGTTGTATTCCTTCAATTCCTCGTTGATTGTCACATAATCGTCGTACGGATCACGACCTTCAAGACCACCCATGTCGACTACATGGATGATGACCCTAGTACGTTCAATATGACGCAGGAATTGATGTCCTAGTCCCACCCCTTGGTGAGCACCTTCAATCAGTCCAGGAAGGTCGGCCATGACAAAGCTTCGGCCATCTTCCGTTTCCACAACTCCAAGGTTCGGAACGATAGTGGTAAAGTGATATTCGGCAATTTTCGGTTTTGCTGCAGATACCACAGATAGAAGTGTTGATTTCCCTACACTTGGGAATCCAACAAGCCCTACATCAGCAAGCACCTTCAGCTCCAGTACAATGTAGCGCTCCTGACCTGGTTCACCGTTCTCGGCAACTTCCGGAGCAGGATTTCTAGGGGTTGCAAAGCGCGAGTTTCCACGACCTCCACGGCCACCTTTTGCCACTACATATTGCTGGCCATGCTCAGTTAAATCAGCCAAAGTTTCTTTTGTATCATCATCCATAACCACTGTTCCAGGCGGAACCTTGACAATCATGCTTTCCGAGTTTCTGCCGTGCTGGTTTTTGGACATTCCGTGCTCTCCACGGTTTGCTTTAAAGTGACGCTTGTAACGGAAATCCATCAGTGTGCGCAGTCCTTCTTCCACTTGAAGAATAACGTCTGCACCTTTTCCGCCATCTCCTCCGGCTGGTCCACCATCCGGCACATATTTCTCACGACGGAAGGCAACCATTCCGTTCCCGCCGTCTCCACCTTTTACATAAATCTTGACCTGATCGACAAACATTGATTTTCACTCCGATCTAAAAATGCAAAGCCATCTTTCGGCCTGCGATACATAATCATACTAAAACGTAATCATTATAAAAGAAAACTGCCCCATGTAAGGATGTTTTCGTTGTTATCATTTTTATAGTTTTATTCACAGGTAAGGCGGATCTGCATCTCGCATCCCTGAGAAGAAACGCGGCTTTCTTCAACCATAAAGCTGCTTGGCAGAGTTTCTATCCAGGTGGATAATTTGTCTGTGCTTTCTATTATTCCACTTATTTCGAAAAAGAAACGAATTTCCTTTTCCTCTATATGCATGCTTAAGAATAAATGGTTTTCCGCCTTTTTGTTCACAATCTTCTCTATAAGTGAGAATAAGGACGAAATCCATTTGTACAGGGATTCATCATAAGCGGATAAATTTAACCCTCCATCCCCTATCACTTCATATTCCATGGAAAACAGGCGTGGCTCCCAATGAAAAGTGATAAGAAATTCTGCAAACAAAGACGCATGCAGGTTGGTTAAACCGGACTCATGATTGGACTCCAAGACAATTTCATCTATTAGATTGTTTACCCGGTCCCAACGCTCAAGCGACATATTCGCCTTAATCAGCTGCAGCCGATTCAGCCAATCATGCCTGGAATGGCGCAGAACCTCCAACGTGCCTCGTTTTTTCATCATTTTTCATACTCCCAGTAAAAATTCCAAAACTTTCTTATATGTATAAGATTATAGCATATAAACTTCCTTGAGGGGCCAGACCCCGGCAGGAATTCGACAAAAGATGTAGAATTCATTATAGTTTGTTGGTCCATGATGAAGCTGCTGTTTGGTTTTTGTGTACCCTCATTCGTAATAAAAAAACTCTAACCTAATGTCAGGCTAGAGTTTTTTCTGGGATTATGCTTCTTGAGCAACAGGATATACGCTAACTTGTTTGCGGTCACGGCCTAAACGCTCGAAACGAACGATTCCGTCAACCTTCGCGAATAACGTATCGTCTCCACCACGTCCAACGTTTAATCCAGGGTAAATTTTAGTACCGCGTTGACGGTATAAAATTGAACCACCAGAAACTTGTTGACCGTCTGCACGCTTAGCGCCAAGACGTTTTGATTGAGAGTCACGACCGTTTTTAGTAGAACCTACTCCCTTTTTGGAAGCAAAGAACTGAAGATCTAATCTTAACATGTATTCCACCTCCTATTTAGAAATGGTTATATAATTTCCATAATCACGTTCAATCGTCTCTAAAGATACGACCATACTTTCGAGCAGCAGCTGTACTTTCTCTTTTGTCGATTCTTCCAGATCCTGGGGAACCGTACAGCGAAGAAATCCATCTGCCCCTTGCTCAATTTGTGGGGTAACAGATAAAAGTGATATAATGGAGTTTACTGCACCGAAAGATACAGCGGAAACCCCCGCACACACGATATCGGACCCTTTTTTGGCAAAGTTGGCATGTCCAGTTATGGTAAACGAATCGATAGCTTTTTGATCGTTTCGTTTAATTGTAACTTTAATCATCCAATCACCTTAAAATTATAGGTTGATAGCATCAACAGTAACTTTAGTGTAAGGTTGACGATGACCTTGTTTTTTACGGTAGTTTTTCTTAGCTTTGTATTTGAATACAGTAATCTTCTTCGCACGGCCTTGCTTTTCAACTTTAGCCGTAACAGTTGCTCCTGCTACTAGTGGGCTACCAACTTTAACATCGTCGCCACCAACGAAAAGAACTTTGTCGAAAGTTACAGTATCGCCTTCAGCTGCACCAAGTTTTTCGATGTAGATCGCTTGACCTGCTTCAACCTTGATTTGCTTACCACCTGTTTCAATAATTGCGTACATTCTCTTGCACCTCCTCAATAGACTCAGACTCGCCAGTGTCAGGTATATGTAACGAAAACGCCCATATTTATAGAACCTGGACTGTGCGGTTGTAGCACGGGTGCTACAAACTAACAAAGAACATCATAGCATACTTGAAAGCCTAATGTCAATAAGGTTCCAGCGTTTTTAGACGTTCTTTTGCATCGGTTACAAAACCAGTAAAAACAATCTCATAACCCGGCTTGCCCACTAACTTTACGTAGTGTATTTCCACACCTGTTCGCTCTACCAGATTGGGCAGCTTATCCAAGATGTTTTTAACATCCTCTGTAAGCTGGACAATAATTGCCTCCACATCCGAGCGATAGTACTCAAGGAGCTTCCTCTCCAGTTGAAAAGCGATGGTCTCTGATGAATAAACCGTTCCTTTTCCAACACAGGGTTCACACTTTTGCAGAAGCATCCCAGTCAAGGGCTCCCGGATCTTTTTCCGTGTCAGCTGCAGAAGATGCAGCTCGGTAAATCCGATGATCCGGACAACGGAGCGGTCTTTTCTCACTTCGTTCCGGACTATCTTAAGCACCTGCTCCTGCTCTTCCTCACTCGCCATATCAATGAAGTCGACAATGACAATGCCGCCGATTTCCCTTAAGCGAAGCTGCCTTGCCACTTCCTTTGCCGCTTCGAGATTGGTCTTCAGAACGGTCTCTTCCAATCCGGTCTTCCCGACATATTTTCCGGTATTGACGTCCACTATTGTCATCGCTTCCGTATGCTCAATAATGATATAGCCCCCACTTGGGAGCCAGACGATTCGCTTTAACGCCTTTTCAAGCTCCTGATCGATGCCTCTTCGTGCAAAAATGTCCTCTTTCCCATCATAAAAGCGCACGGGATAGCCCTGCTTTTTCAAAAGCTGAAAGGTTGGAGCATCGTCCACTTCCATAAGTTTGATCTCACCTTTAGGTATTTCCCTGAGCAGTTTTGCCAGAAAATGATCTTCTTTATGCAAGAGTCCGGGAACTTGGGAGGAAGGTATTCTTTCCAGCACATCCAAGTATTGCTGCTGCAGCGCTGCTAATTCCTCCTCCACCACTTCCACCGGGGCATTTTCACCAGCAGAACGGAGTATCACGCCTTCTTCCTCGTTACACCAACTGTAAAGATGCTCCCTCCATTGCTTTCGGCTGTCCTCTTTCATCTTTTTGGAAATGGCTTTAAATTTTCCAAACGGCTGATAGACAATATGTATTCCTGGAAATTCAATTAGCCCTGTCAGTTTAGGACCTTTTGTCCCTTCGCCTTCTTTAGCCACCTGCACCAGAATCGCTTCTCCCTGATGGACAAAATGCGAGATGCCACGCTTTTCCTTTTCCAGCTTAGAAAGCGGCGATAATTGATAAGAACACAAATGGTCGCGGTGAAGATACCCGGGCTGCTTTTGCCCAATATCGACAAAGGCTGCCTGCATCCCGGGCAAGACATTCACAACACGACCCTTATATATATTTCCTTCTATATGTTCAGTAGTAGGCCTTTCAATAAGAAGCTCTACTATTTTATCCTGCTCTTTCACGGCAACCCGCTTTTCCGTTGCACGCAGATTCATAATAAGCTCAGTCAATGGAATAGCCTCGACTTTCAATATTTAGTATGAATAAAGGATATCCCCAATATCGATTGTCGTCAACTTCTCCTTGAAATACGCATGCAAAAGTTCGTTTTCATCCAACGGCGTCTGTTTTTTATTGCCTTTCATCACGATGATATTATGCTTGCAGTCCCGCTTGAACCTTTGCAGGACATGATGGATTTTTTCCGTTTCATCCACCACAATCGGTGTAATTTTCGAAACGGAATTCGTCTTTCCGTAATACCTCTCCAGCAAAAAGCGGATAAATACAAAATGACGCTGCTTCCATTCCGAGAACAGGGAGTAAAAAAGAAACAGGGAGATGATCCACATATTCAGATGCAGGGGATCAATCACAAGGTAAATAAGAAAAAAGACGCTCAAAAAGACAAACGAATATTGCAGGGTCCGCTCATGGGAAGTCGCAAAGGACGAAAATTTACTCAATCCGATACTCATCAGTCTTCCACCGTCAAGCGGCCAGATTGGGAGTAGGTTCACAAGAAAAATCATCAGGTTGAAGGTGAAAAACAGGTCCCACATTTCTGGTGAAAGAACATTCGTTGTATAGAGAAGGTAGCCGCCCGCTGCGAGCCAAATATGCTGCAACGGCCCTGCAAGTGTAACAATCAACTCCTCCTTCAAAGGGCGGTTGCCATGCTCCTCCATTTCAGCCACCCCTCCAAAAGGAAGAATCAACACCTGCTTGATCCGCCATGAAAAGTAGGTGGCGGCCAGACTATGACCCAATTCGTGCACCAATACAATAATGAAGAGGATGAGCAGCTCCCAAAAATTTGCCGTCAGGATGGCAAGGCCGATCATCAGCCAGAAAATAGGATGTATATGGATTTTTTGAAATAGCCTGAGCCATTTATTATTCAAATGATATCACCTGCATAGGATCGATAAAATCATTGCCTTTTTGAATCGCAAAATAGAACATCCCCTTCGAGCCATCCTCAAGTGTTGTCGTTCTGCCAATCACCTGTCCGGTTTTTACAAAATCGAACAACTTCACTTCCACTTCCCCAAGCTGCCCATACCATGTGTATGTTTCATCTTCGTGCTGAATGATGACCGTTTTTCCTGTGTCGCTCTTTTTTCCGACAAAAGTTACATGCCCCCCATCCATTGCCTCCACTTCGGAATGGGCCATCGTCTCGACCATGACTCCTTGTCCATTAGTCTCAAAGCTTTCATACACTTTTCCGGAGGCCGGCATCACATAATCCTCACTGCCCTGTATCTTTTCCGTATCCTGAGGCAAAGGAAGCAGCGCCAATGACTTTCCGAACTGCTCTTCATACCAAGAAGAGAAGGCGGTAAACTGAAAACTTTGGTTCATCGTACTTGTTACGAACTCACGCGGCTTTTCAAGAGCAGGCGACTGATTTTGAAACATGATGCCCACCACCAGCACCAGTATGGCAGATGCTAAAATCTTAAATAGAAAGAGCTCTTTATTGAAAAGCGGATGCTCCTTGTTTCCATCAGGACCACTCTCATAGGAGGTATAGCTTGCATTACCGTATTTTTCTTCATCCCTCATCACATACGAGGACACCTGTTTACGCTTGGTATGCTGCGTTTGTCTTACACTTTTTCTTTTCGCGGCTCTTCTTCTTATCTCATCCAACCGATCATTCATACAAACACCCTTCCCCCTATTATGTTTGTACCATTTTATGACTTGTCCTTTGGGGTTATGACGATATGGATGAGATTTTTGGGGGAGGGAGGGATGGCATCATGAAAACTTGAGCGATTGTGGAATCGCTAGAAGTTTGCCGGGTATCGCTAGAAGTTTGGTCGGTATCGCTAGAAGTTTGCTGGGAATCGCTAGAAGTTTGGTCGGTATCGCTAGAAGTTTGCTGGGAATCGCTAGAAGTAGACTTTACGGCAGGGGTCAGCTAAAAAAAAATACCCCTTCTTCCAGACTGAAATACAGTGTTACGGCGTATATTGAACTTTTTTGAAGGTCTATCGAACTTTTTTCAGCTCCAATTGAACTTTTTTCGACTTCTATCGAACTTTTTTGAGGTTCTATCGATGTTTTTCCCGATTCTATCGAACATTTCCCAGTTTGATCCAAATCCAATCCCACCAAAACTCCATAAAAAGAAGCAGGCGGGAACATACTCCTGCCTGCTTCTTCAATACTCCTAGTCCTTCATCGCTGGACCAAGCAGGTCGATCCTGTTGGTCCAGATATAACCGGTAAAACGCTCCGGTACGCGTTCGAGATCCTCGACTTTGTCAAAGCCTTCAGAGAAGCCACCATCGCCAGCAACAAGGATGACTCTTGTATTCACTTCTTCCATGCGCTCGTAAAATTTTCCTGTCCAGCCCCAGAGGAACGGGCCGATTTTTTCAGGAATATGAAGCTGACTATTTTCACACGCTTCAGGAACATAACCTGTCCAGCCGATTGCAATGTACGGGTACATACAGCTTTTCATCGTTGCTTTTGACATGACCCGCATAACAGGCATTTCTTCTTTTAAAGCGGCGATCGGTTTATCCCCGCCGTAAACACTGATATTCGAGCTATTTCCAACAAAATCATAATCCTTCAGATATTTTGCAAGGAGCCTGCCCTCTTCCGGATCATCACTCTTAATATGAATCAATAGTTCTTTATCCGGGAATGTCTGAAGTACTTGTCCAAGCGTCGGCATGAGGCCTACACCTTTTCCACGGAACGGATAGGTTTTGCCGTTGTCTGCAGTATAGCCGTATCCAATATCCAGCGCCCTTAGCTCATGAATCGTGTGCTCTCTTGTCACGCCTGTCCCATCAGTGCGACACTCCAAGGTCCAGTCATGAAAAACTGCAAACTCGCCATCGGTTGTTGGCTGCACATCAAGCTCCACAATATCTGCTCCTGCTTCAAAGGCAGCTTTCATCGATGGAATCGTATTCTCTAAAAACTCATGCTCCGGTTCAAATATCCGCTCAGCGGTACATGTATCATTTTCGATCCCCTCCATACTGAACGTCTGATGAACACCGCGATGCGCCAATAGCAACGGCTCCTCTTCCACAGGTCCGGAGAAGATCGAGGTATTCGTGATAAAAAACAGGATGCCTAATAGGAAAAGTGCCAGCAATATATTCCTAAATACCTTTTTTCTTGCTTTCATGTAGTAGTACTGCTCCTTCCAAGCGCTCGTTTTAAGATATGTATATATTTTACACCAATCTTAGCAAAAACTTCCGGAAAACAAAAGAAGCCGCCCCTTTCCGTTTAGGGGCGGCTTCTCACCTGGTTTAACGAACACCAAAGAATTTCTTGATTTTAAACATGACACCTTTGTTTTCCTCTTCCAAGGATTGCAATGGAACAGACTCACCAAGAATACGGCGGGCGATGTTACGATAAGCGATGGATGCTTTGCTTGTAGGATCCATGACAATCGGCTCCCCACTATTGGAAGCTCGAATAACGCTGTCGTCATCTGCAACAATTCCGATAATATCAATGGCAAGTATGGAGACAATCTCATCCACATCCAGCATTTCCCCGTTTTTCACCATATGGTTACGAATACGGTTGACTACTAATCTAGGAGGCTCGATATCTTCTTTCTCCAAAAGGCCGATAATGCGGTCTGCATCACGTACCGAAGAAATTTCCGGTGTGGTGACAACGATTGCCCGATCTGCGCCAGCGATGGCATTCTGGAAGCCTTGCTCGATTCCTGCCGGGCAGTCTATGATAATGTAATCGTAGTCCTGCTTCAGTTCGTATATAAGCTTTTTCATTTGTTCCGGCTTTACAGCTGTTTTATCACTTGTTTGTGCAGCTGGAAGGAGCTTCAGGCATTCAAAGCGTTTATCATTGATTAAGGCTTGATGTGTTTTGCAACGTCCTTCAATAACGTCAACTAAATCATAAATGATACGGTTTTCGAGCCCCATTACGACATCCAGATTTCTGAGTCCTATATCTGTATCTACTAAACATACACGTTTTCCTGCTAAGGCAAGAGCGGTTCCTATATTTGCAGAAGTTGTCGTTTTGCCGACTCCACCTTTACCAGACGTAATTACGATAGCCTCTCCCACTTATTACATTCTCCTTTCAAGCCTTGTTAACATTGGTCTTAGATGTGAAAGCAACTGTAAGCGATCTATAATAATTTGTTCATTCTTATCTATATAGGCGCATTCCATTTCATTGCTTCCCTCAAGCTGTTCGCTTAAGTCCGGGGCCCGGTTTATCGTTTCAAAGATGGAAAGCAGCGAAGGTCTCATGAGACTTGCAGCGATGACAGCCTCATTATTTCCCAATAGACCAGCATATGCATTTCCACGCAGGGCTCCCATTACAAAGATATTGCCGCCCGCCTTCACCGTTCCGCCCGGGTTCACATCACCAATCAAGAGAAGATCTCCTTTAACTTCGAGGACTTGTCCTGAGCGAACCATTCTTGCTACTGGGACAATTTCATTTTCTTCTTTCCACTGTATGGCCTGTTCTTTTGTAATGACATTACTTTCAATCTCTTCGACAATAAAATTTTTTTTACTGCGAATGACATTGCGTAATTTCTCTTGCTGCTTATTGGTTAAAAAACGATTCCCGACCTTGAGTCGTACACCAAGTAAAGGCGAATCATCCGGATTGCTATTCGACGCTAATTTTGCTTCTATTTCAGCTAAAAGCTCTGGAAACGAGCATGTATCATCGAGATGCAGAGTTAGGCCCTCTTTCGTGCCCTTAATGGTTACATACTGTTGTTTTTGTCTATTCACGACGTTCACCTCAACAAGTATATAATTCGACATAGTCCTTCTATTTCCTTTTTCATATGCTCATAAAAAATAAAAAAAGATTACTAGAATAAGTATGTAGAAGAAAAGCTGACTAAAATAGGCAGCTTTTCTTAGAGTTCATCCTTTTGTTCATATGCCAGCTTTTCCATGAACAATTTCAATGGAAAGATGAAGATCAACGTAAAAATGGCATTAAATATCAATGTCGGAACCAGTCGGCCGACAAGGAAACTCTGATGAAGAATATCGGTAGTGCCGATTAGAGTATGAATGCTGTACACCAGGTATTCCACTCCTGCAACAGCTAATAGAATCATAAAAAAAGCAATGAAAATATTAGCCTGTAACGCCTTCATCAGCTTCGATACAAAATAGGAGGCGACGGGATAAGCGAATAAATATATCCCCAACACTTCCGTATAGACGATATCATAAAGAAGTCCAAATACCATCCCGAAAATAATCCCGATATAGGAACCTGTATAGATTGTGCAGAGAATCAAGGTAATAAGCACATACCTTGGGACGATAACCCAATCAGCATGGATGTTCCCCAGGAAAAACATGTCAACCGTCATGCTTTCCAAAACAAACAAGCAAAGAATAAGGGCTGGTAAGACATACTTCCTCACTCAGAATCCCCCTCTTCTGTTGCTTCTTCTTCAACAGACTCTTCCACCGGTTCTCGATCTCCGGATATTAACGTACGTTTCACGATCATCACTTGACTGATATCATAGAAATTTGCTGCCGGCTTTATGTAGGCCATCTGTGTTAGCCCATATTCATCCGGAACGACCTCCGTCACTTCACCGATAATAAGGCCTCCCGGGAAGATTCCACCAAGTCCAGAGGACAATACAGTCTGTCCTTCTTTCACTTCCGCCTGATGAGGGATCCTTTTCAGCAAAAGGGCACCCTTTTCATCATCATACCCTTCAACCAATCCAAAGATGCTTTCATCTCCCTGGATATAGGCGGATATGCGGTTTTTCGGATCAAGGGAGCTTAACAGCTGAACGGAGGAAGTGAAAGGATTCGCATGCTTCACCTTACCAATCAAGCCGCCAGCTGTAATAACAGCCATGTCCTTTTCCACACCGTCCTGTTTCCCTTTATTCAAGATGATCTGCTCGCGCCACTGATCCGGATTTCTACCGATAACCGTAGCAGGCAGCGGATCGTAATCCCGGAGCGAGTCGAGCTCACCGATCACTTCTCTTATTTCTGCGTTTTCCTGTTCTAGCTTGTGCGCTTTTGTTTCGAGCATTGCGTATTCTTCCAGTCTGGCACGCAAAAGTTTATTTTCCTCATACGTATTCTTCAAGTAACCTACGTTCTCAAAGAAACCCGCAACATAATGTGCGGGCCGATAGAAGATGGATTGCACAAAGCCTGTCGAGTCTTTAACAAACTGTTCAGGCCAAGTCAATTGGTCCCGTTCTTTCAAGGAGAAACCAATCAATGCCACTAGAATAATTAAGCTCACCAACAAAATGATCAACCTCTTATTGAGGAAAAATTGCGGCATGACTTAACACCTTCTTTTTAGCGATAATCTCTTGATCTCTTCTTAAATTCGTCAATATAATCCAAAGCTTTACCTGTTCCGATTGCCACACAATCCAATGGATTTTCTGCAATGATAACCGGCATTTTCGTTTCATCACTGATCACTTTATCCAGGTTACGAAGCAAAGCGCCTCCACCCGTCAAAACAATTCCGCGGTCCATGATATCTGCGGCAAGCTCAGGTGGCGTACGCTCCAATGTCGCTTTAACAGAATCAACGATTGCGGTAACTGTATCTTTCAATGCTTCTTCCACTTCTTTAGCAGAAATTTCGACTGTTTTCGGAAGGCCAGTCAACAAGTCACGGCCACGGATATCCATCGGTTCGATAGATTCAGAATCACCGGCAGATCCCACTTCAAGCTTCAGCGCTTCAGCCGTTCTTTCCCCGATCATGAGGTTGTAGTTTTTACGGATATAAGCGATGATGGCATCATCCATTTCATCCCCTGCAACGCGGATGGACTGGCTTGTCACAATCCCTCCCAAGGAGATGATTGCTACTTCTGTTGTTCCGCCACCGATATCCACCACCATGGAACCAGTCGGCTCCCATACAGGAAGATTAGCACCAATTGCCGCTGCAAACGGCTCTTCAATCGGGTATGCATCGCGCGCGCCTGCTTGGCGAGTCGCATCAATTACCGCTCTCTCTTCAACAGCCGTGATTCCGGATGGTACACATACCATCACATACGGTTTACGTGAAAAAGCGCTCTTATTGCGTAACGCCTGCTTAATATAATATTTCATCATGATCGCTGTTGTTTCATAATCAGCGATTACTCCATCCTTCATCGGACGAAGCGCCACCACATTACCAGGTGTACGACCAATCATATTTTTCGCATCGTTCCCTACTGCAACAATCTGCTTTGTGTCGGTTTGAAGTGCCACAACCGACGGCTCACGCAAAACAATCCCTTTTCCTTTAATAAAAACTAGTGTATTGGCTGTTCCCAAGTCAATACCAAGATCTCTCGTTCCAAACATAAATGTGTATCTCCCTTTCTGAAACTAAATGCTTAATGGTGGTTAAAAGTGATAAAAGCGGACAGCTTGCCCTCATTTATTTTATTAACATGTGGATAATGTAGTTTTAAGAAGATAAAGCTTGGAAAGAAAAGTCCTTTCCAAACTCATGAGTAATATTATAGCGTAGGATACGAAAAAAGCATAGTACTTACACATAGCCTTTTTCTTTTAAACTGATGAATTTCTGATCGCCGATAATCAAATGGTCCAAAAGCTCTATTCCGATCAGTTTGCCGCATTCATTGAGCCTTTTTGTCACATCAATATCCTCACGGCTGGGCGAAGGGTCTCCTGAAGGATGGTTATGAAGGCAAATAAAGGAAGCCGCTGAGCGACGAAAAGCCTCTTTGAACACTTCACGGGGATGTACGATGGAGGCATTCAGACTGCCAATGAAAATGGTCTGCTGATGGAGCACCTGATTCTTGGTGTTGAGGTATAAACAGACAAAATGCTCCTGCGTTAAAAACCGCATATCTTCCATTACATAATTAGCCGCATCTTCCGGCGACCGGATCACATAGCGGTCTTCATACTGAAGCCGATGAATGCGCCGACCGAGCTCCACTGCAGCCATTATCTGTACTGCCTTGGCACTGCCGATCCCCTTGATGCTCATCATTTCATTAACGGAAGCATCCTTCAGCAGCCTCAATCCCTCGAAAGTGGTCAACAGGCGATTTGCCAGCTGCAGGACGGATTCATCCTTGGAACCTGTACGAAGCATAATCGCCAACAGTTCATGATTGGACAGGCTTTGTGGCCCATCCTGAATCAGTCGTTCCCGCGGGCGCTCGTCTTCCGGGTAGTCTCTTATCATTAATGATGTAGTTGGTGCTGTCATTCTTTTTACCCCCTTTGCTTTATTGATACTAAAAGCATAAGGGCAATCTACCGCACTAAAAGAAGCTCTTCAGTTCACGAACCGTTCTAGACAAAGGCAGTCCCACCACAGAAAAATAATCACCGTGGATCTCTTTCACAAATAAGGCTCCCACTTCCTGAATGCCATAGCTTCCGGCCTTATCCATCGGCTCTCCTGACCTGATGTAGTATTCTATCTCCTCATCCGTCAGCTCCCAAAACGTAACCGCTGTCTTTTCAAAGAATGTCACATGCCTATTTCCACTGACAATCGCAACCCCACTGATTACATAATGAGTATTGCCACTCAGCATCTTTAACATGTATGTTGCTTCATCTACATCTTTGGGTTTTCCAAGAACCAAACCGTCATGGACCACTATGGTATCTGCGCCAATAATGACAGACTCCCTATTCTCCCTGGCAACATCTTCGGCTTTTTGTAGAGCCAGGTTCATTGCAATTTCTTCTGGATTTAACATGGGGTCAAAGGTCTCTTCAATCGTACTGACCTTCACTTCAAAGGAGAGTTTCACTTGTTGGAGAAGCTCCTTTCTTCTGGGGGATCCTGAGGCTAAAATTAGAGGCTTCATGCATTATCACCTTTTCCTGGAATTTTTCAAACAAGAGAGATACAGACCTATCGTATCACAAAAAACTGCCGTACAACAAACAAATGCCACCCAAAATCGAAACATGCATTTCCACATAAAAACAGGTTCCAAAAGTATATTTTGGAAACCTGTTTTTATAGAAACCCATATTTTAACTAGTACAGAAAAGCTGTTGCTTCCAATAGTTTCTGTTGGGCATTCCACAATTCCGAGGTATCTTTGGAGGTTTGGTATTGCTGAATGTGCTGATACGCACCAACAAGCAGGTCTTTCCACTGTTTAGGGCCATCTGTCAGCTCATCCGCTTTTACTGCTGAGATTTTTTCAAAATGTCCGTTCATTTTTTCCACCGCGGCGCTATCAAGAGAACTGCCCTGAAGCAAAGAGGAGGACGCTGCAGCCAATTCCTTGTAAAGACCCTGACCTTCTTGAAGAACTGTCGCATCCTGAGCGGTCAGGGAATTGAACGTTTTTTCGGGAATTGCAAACTCCTTCGCATAGGTTTCCAATCCTTTATTGGTTGCCATCGCACCAAGACTCTTCATTCCTTCGACCGTTTGTCCGATCCCCACCAAGACATAAATGGTATCAGTACCGACAGCAACAGCTGATAATCCCTGGCTTTTGAAGGTATCTATCGTCGCATTCGCCGATTCCATAGTGGATAAAGCTCCCCCCTGCAGGACTGCTACAGCTTGCGCAGGAATCGTCACACTTTGCTCGCCGCTTTTTCCAGTTGTGCCGGTATCATCCTTATCCGGTTGGTCTGACACAGTTCCTGCTGCAGGCTGGGCAGGATTCAATGGATTATCCGATGAAATATTCATGATTGCGAGAATAAGAAAGCCTAAACAAGTACCAATACCTACAGCCATCACAATGGATAAAATAAGTTGTTTTGAAAAGGATGGAGGGGCCAATTTCTTCTTGCCTAAGGAAAAGGGACGCGTTTTCTTTCCGGTTGGTTTATTGATTTCGCGCAAATCTTCTATATAGGAAGCTTTTCCTGATGTTGTTTCCTTCTTCTCCTGCTTAACCGGCTCTTTCGGAAGAACCCATTCGAAATCTTCTTCCTCTTTCTTTTCTGCTGCTGCAGCCGTTTCATCCACGATAATTAGGGGCAGATCGTCCTCTTCCATATAGACATCTTCTTGTACTTGTTCCTGGTAGTTTGTCACAGGTGTTTCCGGTTGTTTTTTCCCTTTCTTTCTTTTTGAATGATGATGAAATGATTTTTCCTTCCCGTTAATTCGGATTTTCACTTCATGTGAATGATTCTTGTCCAATATTTCCACCTCCATTTACAATGACAAAATATGTCTGCATTTGATTTGTTTCATCCTATCATAGAGCATAAAAAAAAGAACAAGACTTTTGTCGTCTTGTCCTAATTGTTTTCCGACACAATCCCCTATGCATTAGGGCTTTCGACTGTTTCCTCGGAAATAATTTATTCATTGTCGAGAAATGGATTGGTCTTATTACTCGGTTCCGGTGCAGAGATCGGAGGCAGATCCTCCATCAAGTCCGCTAGCTCCGGATGATAAAACGCTGATAACTGAACCGAATATGTGAGTGACGTCAATTCCTGTGCAATGGAAGTCAGTTCGGGAAGTCCAGTGAAAGCAACCGATTCGATTTGAGTGATTCGCGTCAACCCTTCCAATTCCTCAAGGAAGGTAGTTAGATCTTCATAGTTCTCGGACTCGACGGATAAATTGACGGTTACCTTCTTTAACCCTTCAGGCAAGTAGGCTTGTTCCGTTTGTTGTTCTTCTGTGCTGTCCGTGGTTGTAGTGCTGTTCACTTCCACGTACTCATCCAGGGTAGTAGTCGCTGAAAAATCCGCATCACCAAAAGTCATATTCATGATTCTTGAATTGGAGACCACTTCCGCTTTCTCGAGTTCGAGAATCAGCTGCTCGACATAGGAGGTGACAGGTATCTTCCGCTGGAGTTCCATTGTATTTCCCAACCCTGTTCCAGCTGATTCCTGCTGCTGATCCAGGACTTGAATCAATTGCTCCTCAATTTCAATTTCCTGCTTTTTCTGCTCCACCATTGTCTGTTTAGGTGCGTAGCTTAAATAGTAGAAAAGGATGATTCCCATTACGAGCAATGCTACAACAGAGGCAAAGATGATGTAGTGCTTTCTCTGCAGTTCAATGATCATAGATCCTCGCCCCCATCCTCTGATTCCGTATCCGTCTCGGTTTCTGTATCTTCTTCATCTGATTCGATTTCTTCAACTTCAGTTTCCGGAGTTTCCTCTTCCTCAGCCTTTATAGCTGCCTTGTCAAATTCCAAGCTGTACTGCGCGATATAACGAGGCAATACATCAGCATCCTCTTCCTCACCGACAGTGGTGGTGGTAACGCTAGAGAGATTGACATTCTCGAAATAGCTGTTCCCGTTCAGATGATACAGGTAATAGGCTGCGTCTTTGGATTGATCGAATTGCACCGTTACATTCAATGCTCCGCTCTCTGCATAGGAGAAGCTTTGAACAAACCCACGGCTCGGAAGCATCCTTACAAGCTCCTGCATGACAGGAACCATTTCCACTGGATATTCCTCTGCCCATTGAACCGTATTCTCCAAGCGCTGAGCGGAGGAAGAGTTCTTAGGTGTTCGTATGGATTCTTCTTTTGTTGCACGCAATGCCTGGACATTTTCGAGGCCTCTTTCAGCCCTCAAGACATCCTGGCTGACAAGATGCTGAAAGATTACTAGAAGAATAACCACAAAAAGAACAAAGAATCCGCAAATTCCATAAACAAGAGGAGTCGTAATGTTACGCGCCTGTTTTCTTGGCAATAGATTTATATCTACTAACGTTTTCATTCCTACACCTCTTTTAACGCTAACCCGAGTGGAAAATAATACTTAGGGTCAACAACCTCTTGGTCTTGTGTATAAACATCCTGCTCATATGTATCAACCGGGACTGTAATCCGTTCTCTCAGTTTTGCCAATACCAATGGGGAGTTAGGATGATCCCCATATAGGAGAACTCTCTTTACTTCATCGGTCCCTTGGTTCAAGGAATAACGGAAGAAGTTCATGATCCGTTCCACTTCTTTGATGAAGTCCTCCAAAAATACGTTAAACTGAATAATATCTCCGGCCCACTCCATTCTCGTATTTGTCTCTGACACTTCCCATGTCTTAATGTCGGCTGGGATGGCGATGGTTCTGACGAATACAGGAGCATGCTTCATGAAAATACTAAGCGTGATGCAGCTGATATCAAAATGAATGATTAATAGATGGTCATTCTCATTTCGTTGTCCGAACTCATAATAAAGTCGGTACAGACAAAGGGAAGAAACATCCGCCACAGTCGGCTTCATTTTGTTTTCTTCAAAAATGGAAGACACCTGCGTGACCATTTCCTCCGGTGAAGCGAAAAGAACAAGGTCCGTTTTCTCGGAACGCTGAAGAACATGAACGTCAAAGACCGGATCTTCAAATGGAAGGTGAATGGTCGAACCAAGCTCCAGATACAGGTGTCCGATAATCTCGTCATCCATCACATTCGAAGGGATGCTAAGCTTTCTTGTTACCACAAACTGATCCGGAACGACAAATCTTACATGCTTCCGCTTCAATCCCCATTCTTCCACACATTCCTCGAAAATGAGACGAAAGATATTTTCATCGACAATCTTCCCATCACGCACGATGTTCGGCGGCAAAAATCGCTCCTTTGTGCGCTTGACCGTCAAAGGATTCAAACTCTTCAACTCTACCATTCTAATAACATGGTCACGAAACGTAATATTTATAAAATTATTATGTTTTGGTTGTAAAAACGAAAATTCCATTCAGTAGAACTCCTTTTTTATTTACTAGAAGAGTAGAGAAAAGTACAGGTTCAAGATTTTCTCGCCTACAAAATAACTGATGAGCGCCGCCACTGCAATCGATGGTCCAAACGGAAACGGTACACCCTTTTTCACTTTGCCGAACAGCATTCCAGTAAGGGCTACAATCATCCCTACCAATGATGCGAGAAAGAATGTAAGGATCACCATCTTCCATCCCAATACAAATCCCAGGACAGCAAACAGCTTGATATCCCCTCCACCCATGCCTCCTTTGGAAAGCATGGCAACAAGTGCTGGAATCGCAAAACCTACCGCCAGTCCAATCAGATGATTCGGTAGGGTCTGATACGGAATGAAAATTCTTTCAAAAATGAATAAAAGAAAGAAGAATAACAGTATCTTATTTGGAATGAGCATATAGTGAATATCAGTAATGACGATGATAATCAGCATCGAAATGAGGGTCCAAGCAATGACCAGCTCATATGTCCACCCCATCAATAATGGTGCAAGGACAAACAGCACAGCCGTCAATAGCTCGAATAATGGATAAATAGGAGACACGGTATGTTTACAGTACCGACATCTCCCCTTGGAAAATACATATGAAAGGACGGGAATCAAATCAATCCCCGTCAATGTCTGTTTACAGCTTGTACAATGTGACCTCGGTGCCACGATTGACATGCCCTTTGGAATTCGAAGGCCGACTACGTTGTAGAAGGAGCCTAGGAGGAGGGCTGTGATGAAAATCAAGATATTATAAGGAGTATAAATATCAATCTGAAGAAGATGTATCATGTACCTGGCCACGTGCAAGTGAATTTACACTAACTGCCTTCCCGTCTTCATCTTGTACTCCTCGTGAATTATTAACTAATTTAACTTCTGTAACTTCCCCATTAACAACCTTTACGTAAGAAACATTGTTATCTGCTAATTCAGTTTTCTCAACAAGTTCTGAAGAACCCCTTTTATAACTAGTATCTGAACCATCAGGATCCTTTACTATATCTAAGAACTTACCTTTTTCTAGATAATCTAATGTTAGAAAGAAAGTACCGTCTTTTTGAAGATTCGCATCTCCAGCGACAGCTAACTTTGCAGAACTAACCATCTGCTGAGCATTCGCAACATGCGCATCCTTTTTACTATTATCTATCAAACCACCGATACTAGGCACGGCAATAGCAGCAATAATCCCCAAAATAACAACAACAGCAAGTAACTCGATCAATGTTAACCCTTTTTCGTTGCGTAAAATGTTTCTACATTTTTGTAACACTTTTAATTTTCCTCCCTTTTTGGAAATATGTAGTAATTCTTTATCTACTATAATTCTATTATACTAGACAACAAATTTCAATAAGAATCTACAGCATTTTATGACTGAATGTGGTTAAAAATATCGAACATTGGAACTAGTATTGACGTGACTATAGTCCCGACAATAATTGCCAGTAAGACAATCATTAATGGCTCTATTAAACTTTTTAATCGGTCCGTTGCGTTGTCGACTTCTTTTTCATAGAACTCGGCGATTTTATCCAGCATGACATCGAGTGAACCTGTACTTTCTCCAATGGAAATCATTTGTGTCACAAGTGGCGGGAATGCCCAGTGTGCTTTCATGGGAGTTGTTAGGGACTCCCCTTTTTCTAAAGCTCCCCTTGCATCTTCCAATACTTTCGCGATCACTTCATTTTCGGCAATTTTTTCAACGATAGAGATTGCCTGTAAAATTGGAACGGAGCTGGATAGCAGCGAGCTGAGTGTTCTAGTCAGCCTTGCAATAGAAGCCTTTTGCAAAAGCTTTCCGAATATAGGTAGTCGCAAAAGGAAATAGTCAAGGTAGTATTTGAACTGTTTTTGCTTTCTTGCAAGTGTTAGTCCAAGAACTACTCCACCAAAAAATAGTATGACCTGCCACCAATATACCTGCATCCATTCACTTGAACCTAATACAAACCGCGTAATCAACGGTAGTTCTGCTCCAAAGTCGGAGAACATCGCAACAAAGGTCGGGACTACTCCGACTAGCAAGAAAATGATAACAGCAATTGCAATCACCCCTAATACAAGAGGGTAAGTCAATGCTGAAATAATTTTCTGCTTCGTTTCGTGCTGCTTTTCGAATTGTGTGGCCAAACGGTCCAGCGTATCGTCAATCGCTCCACTTGCTTCACCGGCTTTTATCATATTGACAAACATAGCAGAGAAAATTTTAGGGTATTTGGCAGCAGCATATGAAAGGGAGTTACCTTGCCTTAACTCCTCTTCTACATCCAGAAGCGTGCGTTTGAGAATCTTGCTTTCTGTCTGATGGGCGAGTACGTTCGTTGCTTCTACTACAGGAACGCCTGCCCTGATCAAGGTAGAGAATTGACGTAAAAATACTACAAAGTCACGCAGCTTTACAGGATTTCCTATTGTAATTTCCTTGGTGAAAATAGATTCAGGCACCTCATCCATTTGCAGAACTCTTATTCCTTCATCCCTTAGCTTAATAAAGGCTTCTCTTCTAGAGGCACTGATGACCGCACCTTCTCTTTTTCCACTTTTATCTCTTCCAACATACTTAAATTTAGGCATTATAGCTGACCGACTCCTGTAAAAAACTTTCCGCTGATATTTTAGATATTTGACCAGATTGGATCATTTCTTTTATATTCATTTCCAACGTATGCATACCTTGAGCTCGACTGGTCTGCATGACGTTTTGGATTTGATGAATCTTTTCATTTCTTATCAGATTCCCAACAGCTGAGTTATTGATAAGGATTTCTGTTGCCACTTTCCTGGATTGTTTGTCTATAGATGGAAACAATCGTTGAGAAATTATAGCCACAAGAACAGAAGCCAATTGAATCCGGATCTGTGGCTGCTGTGGACCAGGGAAGACGTCGATTATACGGTCAATTGTTGAAGGTGCACTTGTTGTGTGCAAAGTTCCAAGGACAAGATGTCCCGTTTCTGCAGCAGTAATAGCTGTCTGGATTGTCTCTAAATCTCTCATTTCCCCAACCAAAATCACATCCGGATCCTGACGTAAGGAAGCACGTAACCCGTTTGCAAAAGATTTTGTATCAAAGCCGACCTCTCGTTGATCAATCATACATAAATTATGCTTATGTAAGTACTCAATCGGGTCTTCTAGTGTAATAATATGTTTTTTGCTTGTACGATTCATAAAATCGATCATGGAAGCTAGTGTCGTAGACTTACCGCTCCCTGTTGGTCCTGTCACCAGAATAAGTCCTTGCGGCTTTTCCACCAATTTTTGAAGTATTGTTGGAAGATCCAATACTTCTAAACTTGGCACACTAGTAGGTATAATTCGAATGGCAAGCGCAATAGAGGATCTTTGTTTGTACGCATTGACCCTGAATCTAGAAATCCCGGGCAAACTGTAGGAAAAGTCCAACTCTCCTTTATCCTCAAACGTCGACCACATAAAATCCGGAATCATTTCCTTCGCAATTTCAAGCGTATCCTCCGGCATTAGGATGGAGTCGCCGTACCGCTTTAAATCTCCATTAATCCGAAAAACAGGTGCAACCCCAACTGACAGATGAATATCCGATGCTTTATATTCATAAGCTGCATGCAGCCAATCTTGTAGTTTATTTATCATAGTTTCACCTATTCTTGTAAGGCAACACGCAGAATTTCTTCTGTCGTGGTTAGTCCTTGTATTACTTTCATCAGTCCGTCATCGATTAGAAATACGGTATCATGTTCCGCTGCTAGTTCACGAATTTTTGAAATTGGTTGATTGTTCATAACCACTTTTCTCATTTCATCGTTGATTACCAGTAATTCATGGATGGCAATCCGGCCTTTGTATCCAGTCATATTACATGTGCCGCATCCCTTGCCACGCGATATTTTCTCAATGGTTAAGCCTCTTTTCGCAAAAATTTCTCTCTCACGGACAGTCGGCTCATCCTGCTTCATGCAATCCCGGCACACTTTCCGTACTAATCGTTGAGCAATTACACCATTTACAGAAGAAGCCACAAGAAAAGGTTCCACTTTCATATCTATTAGTCTTGTAACAGTACTGATCGAATCATTTGTATGAAGTGTACTTAATACGAGATGTCCAGTAAGTGACGCTCGTATCGCTACTTCTGCCGTTTCTTTGTCCCGGATCTCCCCTACCATGATGATGTTTGGATCTTGGCGGAGAATAGCTCTGAGCCCCTTGGCAAATGACATACCGACGTTTGTGTTCACCTGAATCTGATTGATGCCTTCAAGCTGGTATTCCACAGGGTCTTCCACTGTGATGATATTCACTTCTTCACTATTCAAATGGTTCAATGCTGCATATAAAGTGGATGATTTCCCTGAACCGGTTGGTCCTGTAATTAGAATAATGCCTGTTGGCTTGGTGATAAGCTCAATAAATCTCCCATAGTTCTTCGGGTTAAATCCCAATTGAGATAAATCATTTAATGTACTGCTCATATCCAATATACGCATTACCACTTTTTCCCCGTACACCGTCGGAAGAGTGGACACACGGACATCCACTGGGTGATAATCAATATTTGTCTTGATTCGGCCGTCCTGAGGTACACGATGCTCTGTGATATCCATATTCCCAAGGATTTTAATTCTTGCTATCAGGACATTTTGAGTATGCTTCGGTAAAGTCCTTTCGGTTTTCAAAACTCCATCAACACGATATCTTACGACAACTTTTGTTTCCTGAGGATCGATATGTACGTCACTCGCACGTTGTTGCACAGCATTTTGGAGGATCTGATTGACTAAACGGACAACCGGCGAGTCATCTTCCGTAATCCTTTCATCCTCGATTTTTACCGAGGATACAGGCTCCAGAATATCCATAAACTCATCTATGGCATCAGTTACCTCATAGTATTTGTTGATGGAACGCAGAATATCATCCTTTGTTGCAATGACAGGTTCTATTTCAAAGCCTGTTGAAAGGCGTAAATCGTCTATCGAAAAATAGTCCATTGGATCTGCCATCGCCACATACAATTTATCCTGTTCTTTTTTTATCGGAATCAATAAATTCCGCTTTGCAAAATCTTTTGAAATGACATGCATTAGTTTTTCATCAAACGGGTACCGGTACAAACTTACATGAGGTATTCCTAACTGGAATTCCAGCACTTCAATCAATTGTTGTTCAGTAATGTACCCTTTTTGAAGTAATGCATCCCCAAGCTTTTGACCCTTTATCTTTTCTTCCAATGTCAAGTGAAGCTGTTCCGATGTTATAATACCTGCATCAACTAATAGGTCACCTAATCTTTTCCGTGTATCGTTCATTGTGGTCATCCTTTACGTTGCAAATTAGTTGGTCTATTTCCCTCCAGGATATGAAGGGTTGTTTCCAGCATTATTGCCAGTACCATTACTGTTACCTGTACCGGAATTTGATGTGTTGCCAGTCGTACCGGTGTTTTCTGTGTTAGATCCACCGTTGTTATTTGATCCAGTATTGTTGCTATTGCCGTTGTTTGTACCATTGTTCGATCCGCTATTGGTACCTCCAGTATTATTGCTACCGGAATTAGAATCTGGCGCAGTTACTATTGGATTATTTGGACTCTCAGGCATGGTTGGAACTTCTGGCTTTATTAAGCTATGAACCTCGACCCTATGTACTGGAGCATAAAAATCCTGTGCAATAAGAGTTGTATCCAATATTTCTCCATCACTTCCTAAAGCATTCCTCACAATAACAGCATATTCCCCTGACTTGCCCGCTTCCTTCACTTGTTTTTGATTCCTTTGCACAATTGGTGAATATTGAACAATCGTCTTTGGCTCAAAGGTTTCTATTTTCTCTTCGATAATTTCGTACGAAAAGGCAAGTGGTTGGCCTGTAATGCCTCCTGAAATACTATTTATAGCTATTGATACATCTATCGTCAGGACATGATTGTTGGGATTAAATAATTGAAGATCCATTATTCCTTTGCTATACGCTGCTTCATAACCTGCTTCCGCATATTCTGGTAATTCTTTGGATATATGCCGCTCAACTATTTCCACATTCGTTGGAAGAGCTAACTGATATAATAGAGTTGCCAATATCCCACCGCTCTCTTGGCTCAAAGTTATGCCCTCTTGAATCAACCAGTCTTCCAACGAGAAGGTAGAGCCGGGCTCAAGATTGATAACTGATATTTCTCCCATTTCTACTAAAATATCTGCGTCCACCATCAGATTTTCTTCATGCAAAACTTCATCTGTACTAGAAACTTCAAAAAAATAATCCAATATGGGAAAATTCGAGTCTTCTTCTATTAATTTCGAAGCAATGGAAACTATGTCAATTTTTAGTTTTTCCATGTAAACTTCTGTATTTATTTCTGAGTTGCCTGTCAACTGTTCAATGGTTTTCAAAAATACAGAATCAGGAAGAGTGACAAATAAAGTATTTCCATTTCCATCAATTGCTTCTTCAACAGATTTTTCAATATGAAACTCAAATTCTTTTTTATCTATGGAGGCGATTTCTCCGGACCATTCCAAATAAATCATGCCCTTTTCTCTCCATGTTTCAACAGCCAACTCCAACTCATTTATTGCTTCAGCCCTGGACTTATTCTCTACCAGCTCCGTACCGATTAATGTTTCGCTTTGGAAATTTTTCGTTAATATCTTATCAGCCACAAAGGTTGGACCAAATTGTCCAGTTAGAAATACAAGTAGAGTTCCTATTAACAGTACACCGAAAAGCTTTAAACCTTGCATTTTATATCCCCCAATCACGGCTTCTTTCTAATCTATCGCCTACTTTAACGTCAAATCATCAGATAGTGCTTCTAATTTCTTCTCATTTTTCTCAGGATTGGAAGATTTGAGAAAATAAGAATCATTTTCTTCAATTCCGGTTTCAACATTTTGTTTTCTTTTCAATACATTTTTATTGGTATGGTACATAAAGGGACGCTTCTGAAGAAATATCGTAGCAAGTAAAAGCAGAAGTAGGATGAGTAATAGTGAATGCCAAGGAGTAAATAGCTGCTGAATGGAAGAACCTATTATGCTTGCAAATAGAATTATAGTTGCTACCGTTATTTTACCTTTTAAACTAAATCCAAATGAAAATTTAAAAAGAATTGCTAAAAAAATAAAAAAAACAAGTAAAACCATTAAGTATGTAAGCAAATTCGCACCACTTTTCTATATTTTTTACAAAATTTGTAGAAGTAAGTAAGATATTGTTATTGTATAATAAATATAGGTAATTTGAAATAGGAGAATCATAGATGAAAAAACTTTTTGAAGAAGAAAGAGGCTTTACATTATTAGAAGTATTAATATCGATGACCATCCTTTCTGTCGTAGTAATTGGAATGATGAGCTTCTTTGAGAACAGTTACAGTTACGTCAAAGAAAATGAATCAAAAACAGTCGCGACCCAGGTAGCCAGAAATGTAATGAACTATGTTGAAAAACAGGATTTCTCTAAAATGGAAGGTTATTTAATATACGAGAGAATTCCCCTTGAAAATAAATACATACTCGAATTGGATTTCACACATTGTATACAACCAGTCACCATATCAACAAAAAGTCTCCCTTCCGTTACTGAACGAACTAATATTGACAATGTATTATTGTTTGATGATCAAGCACGTTGCCAATCCATCTTAAAGCCAACCATTAATAATGTAACCTATGATGGAGACAAAAAAGTACAAATTTACATTATGAAATATAATAATACTGAAGAAATACTTAGATTGAAAGTTCTTATAGAACAGAATAATCATGTCATTAATGAATTACCAGATGGGATAAAAGAATTTATTTTAAACTATGATGAAGATCTTGATAAGTTTAAACCGAGTGAATTTTCAGAAAAAGAATTCATGGATGAGCATCTGCTCCGAGTATTCACCGTTTTGAACTGGAATGAAGACCGGGAAGAAGTAATGATTCAAGGAGTCCTATCTCATGAAACTATTCGATAGATTAAAAGATGAACAAGGTGTTACTCTTTATGAATTGCTGGCAGTGCTAGTTATTAGCGGAGTTGTGTTGAGCTCCATTTACGGAGTCTTTATAACCGGGGTAAACCTATATAAAAAAATTGGAATTGAGAGTCAACTTAAAGAAGAGGCAGATATTATTGTTGCCACAGTTTTGAACGAGTTTTACGCCTATTCTCCTGATGATGTGGAATATAATGCAAATAGTAATGAGTTGATATTAGCCAAGTTCAGACAGGTCGAGATTAGCGATAAAGACTTTGTAACATCTACCTTTGACAAAGATGAGATGAACCGTAAGGCTATTATTCGCATCAACGACTCTCTTTCATCGGTCGGTAAAGATGTTTTCCTTGATACGAAAGAAATACCAGAAGACAGTGAACCAGATTTGATTGAAAAAACATTAAAGATTAATAATGAAAAATACCTTTTGTTACCTGTGCAAGATAGCACGGGCAGCGATTTGCCTATCATCGATTTTACCTGTACCTCCCATTCAAAATCACAGTGCAATGGGGGCATTGTTTCTTTTCATTTTCAAATCGCACATGAAAACTATAGCGATAAAGCCAATAGATTGTATGTGGAACCGATAGAATTTTATAGTCAATTCGGCTTTTAAGTAGAATGAGGTGTACCAATGAATGAAAAAGGATCCAGTTTATTAGTAGTACTTATTACAGTCTCGATTTTTATGATACTTGGAGTTTCCATATTAACCGTGGCACTAGGTGGAGCTTTGAGAACACAAATCCAGTTAGATCGCTATGAAAACATTTATGAAGGAAAAGAACAACTGGATTTTGTTATTTCTAGATTTAAAGAAGAAGTCATAAATATCCCCCTCAATACAGAAGATCTTCCTCATGAATATCAAAATCGGTTGGACCAAGCTTTAAATAGTTTAGCCGCTTACGAAAACTTCAATGCCGAGGATATGACAGAAACCTATGTCGCTGATAAAAGTGAATTATTCACAAGAGTATACGAGTTTTCAATTGTGGCTGGTGAAGGGAATGCGAAAAAAACAATAAAAAAACAAGTCATATTATCACCTGCTCCAAGTTTCCTGGATTATGCCCTCGGCTCCTTTGGTGAAGGTGATGACGAAGGATTATTACTGGTAAACGGGTCACCAAATGTGGATGGGGATGTCATTGCCAACAATCTGCATATTAAAAATGAAGCTGAGTTTATTGATCAGGATGGAGAGAATACTGCCTCTACACCATTCCCCGCAATTAGCGGAAACATTAATATTCAAAAGATGTTGAGCCTTTGGGATACCAAGACCTTACAACCTATAAAATTTACAGCTGAACATTTGCAAACCGATCAGATTCTTTCCAGCTTCTTTTATAACTTCATCAAGCCTGATATCTATTCAAGGTCTGAAGATTTTGTAGATGTTAACTTTGATCAAACATATCTTGATAAACTAAATGAACTTCTAGTTTTGCCGAGCAGCTCTGTTACTTCTGATGAACTGTTGGATGACAATTCATTAAATGAAATCCGAAACAAGATAGCTCAACAATTACCTGAAAGTAATTTACCTCCTGATTTGATTGAAAACGATATTTTATTGGATGCAGGGACAATTAATAGTATCCCCGGGCGAATCGTCTACCATGATTCAGTTCAGGTATACAGTGCTATCGAGCAAATTAACATCAATAAGCCAATGGTGATAAATGGAGATTTAACTCTCACTTCCGGACTAAACAACCCAATTTCCATTACCCAGCCACTGACCGTAATTGGGGACCTTACTATTAATATTACAGACACTCCAATTGATATTAGTGGGACTGTCATTGTATTCGGCGACCTGATAATAAATGGTAACGAAGAGGCGGTTGGAAGCGGTGCAGAGAACGATACGATAAAATTTGATTCGACCATCTATACATGGGGAAGCAGCTATATATCTAATACAAATATTGAAGGTATTGACCAAGAAAAACAACTGGTTCTCTTTTCAAAAGGCGAATTGACTATTACCAGAATAAATGAATTCCGTAGATTTTCCATGGAACAAGATAACCAAAATATCTATGATCTAGGTAATGAAACCATTCCTTTAAAAGCATTCTTTTATACAGAAAATAATGCAACTTTATACGGGGTAGGTTCCATGTTTCACATTAATGGAGGATTATTTGCCAAGAAAACGTTAGAGATAAATGCCATACGAGGCAATATCAATCGAAGTAATACACTAACACCTCTTTCAGATCAATTTCAACTTAATAAGAAAACTCGTTTTCAAATTGTACATGATCCGAATGTTCTTGTCAGTCAGGTGTCAAGGTTGCCTGTGGCTGATCGTCTAAGAGTTATCGTAAGTGAAACTTCCATTAAATAATAGGAAAGAGGACAACCCTTTTGTATACTTGGGTTGTCCTCTCTTTATTACCACCTGTAATTATTTCCTGGGTTACTTATATCGTCTTCACCATTTCCAATAATGACCATTGTGGTTGCACGTATATTTCTGTCTTCTTTTGATGTTGCAGTAACAAATACAACTCCTGGGGAAATACCTCTGCCTTTACCGTTTTGATCGATATAAAATTTGTCAGGCAAATCAACGGACCACTCAACCTCTATCTTATTTTTTAGCTGAGGAGGGTCAAATCTTAATTGGCCTTGTAGACTATTCAACGGTTGATTTACTTTTACGTAATAATAAGGTTTATGGAACGACATTGTATAGTTTGGAAAATCCAAAATTTTCATTTGGGCTTGCTCACTTATTTGGGACCCATTGATTGAAGCTGTTATTGATACTTCTCCTGTTTTTTTTGCCGTGACGACTCCATTGTTGTTAACAGAAGCGATACTGTTATCACTGGAATTCCAATTTATTAATACATCAGATAGTGTATCTGTCGTCTCTAAAATCGCTTCAATGGTCTGAGTATCTCCAATATACATTTCATTTGAATAATTTAATGATAGATCAGATATTCCATTGAAGTTTATAATCAATTCATCTTCAAAAGAATTTCGAATGAACCCACCTGAAGCTTTCACTTGGAATTTGGATGTTCCAAGATCATTCAATTCAGCAATAATATCCTCAGGGTTTATCGTTCTCCAGTTAGAATAATTCGTTCTATTTGGCGTTTTTGTTCGTACCTCATAGACAGCTGTTCCTCCAGTCACGAATTGGTTAAAAAATATTTTCACAGCTTGATTTACGATATACTGCCCATTTTCTACTGGAAAAACAACCTCATCACTACTACTCAATACTACAGCAACAGTAGGAATTAAGGGTAAAAATACATTACTAATTCCATGGAATTTGATTATTATACTACTTTTCTCTTCATCGAACTCCATGAATTCCACAGGAATTAATATCGGGTTTCCCCCAGCATCTTTTAAGGTGGTAGAAGCTAACAGTTGTCCAGAATCTCGGACATATTTACTGATATTTCCGGACTGATTACCCCTATACTCTACAGTGGGCTGGACATCAAGATCAATTAATTTAATGACCATTTCTACCAATTCATTAAACCGTGAACTAACATTTGCTTTTAATTGTGCATTTGGTCTAGACGAATCCTTAAATTCAATTGATGGGTCAGGTAAAGCTTGTGCGTTTAGACTATGAATACCCCGTAATTCAAGTGAGGTTTGCAGTTGTTCTTCAGAAAATATTAAGTTCCCATTTTTTGTTTCATAAGTTAATTGTTTTATAGGAATAAGAATCTCTTTCGAACCATCTGGGAAGATTGTTTCAGTCATACCAGATCCTAGTTTAGAACTTAACCCCGCTGGAATCCTCTGTCTGAGTTGAACATCACTTAAATTCCCTTTGCTTCCTGAAGGCAACTTTCCATAAGGTTTAATAGTATAGATAATGTTGAAAGTGTCTTTATTTTCAGTCATAATATTAGATTTTTGCAATTTAATCGTATTATCTTTAATTGGTGCCGTAGTTGAGAACTGCATGTCCAGTTCGAAAGATGGTGCCACTTGGTTTTGTACAGAAACCTTTATCTCTTCTTTATAGACCATAATCTGGTCAATACCTTCTATATCTTTATATTTTAATTTCACTTCAAAAAAATAGTCTCCATTAGAGTTAAACTCTATTGGAAGATTCGGCACAGATACCACACCAGGACCCACACCTACTTCATACTTAACATTTCCATTAGCTGGAGTAACAATAGCATACTTGATACCATTTCGAGTTTCCACTTTAATTCCATCAGAGCCTTCTACCCTTACACCACTTGGAATTTTAACTTCAAGGGATACTTCGGAAAGAGATGGTGTTTCTATTTCTCTCACTAATGATTCAAATATTTCATTCAGATTACTGCCGGATGCTATCCTTGCCATTGATATATTATTACTCGTTTTACTTGCTAATTTATCAAGATATGTTTTGCTGGCCTCACCGAATCCTACTGGATAAAGAATCGTATCTCCATTCCTTATTAAACTGGAAGTATCTTCTGCGTGATTTTCTACATATGCTTTAGCATGATTTGAAAAAACAATGGTGTTATTGTTATGTTTAAAACTTCTTTTCGATATTCCTGAACTTCCATTAGAATATACAATAAACTCGGTAGTGATATTCTCTTTGTGGTTTTTTAATAAATCATATGAATAATCTTCATACTTATTGTCACAAAAAATCCACCAGCAATCTTGAATTTCTTTTTGATATTTTCCTCTTGGTATGTCCTTAGTTTTCAGGACTGTTGGTTCACCATCTGTTAAAAAAATTATAACTTGGTCTCTATTTTCATCTGAATTATTGCTTAAAATTTCTTTCGCCTTAATCAATGAGTCGCTATAGTTTGTTCCAGTTTCTAAACTTCCTTCAGGTGCCACAATTTCTTTAACAACTTCAGCAATTTCATTTACGTTTTTCGTCAAAGCATTCCCATCAAAGTTACTTACTACAGCATTACTGTTAAACTCAACTAACCCGAAACGATCCTTGTTGACTCTATTGGCATTTGCCTCACTGAAAATCGTAGCAGCAGTTTGCATTGCCTCCTTAGCACGGTCTAACCTGGAAGTCTTTTTATCTATTTCAAAATTCATGGATGCTGATTTATCAAAAACAAAAACCACATCCAAAGGCTTCCTTGGATTTTCGGTAAGCATTCCGTTCCGCATCACTTCGAAATTCAGGGATGTTCTAGCTATGTTCTGACTTCCTTCTTTTTGCAATATCAGTTCTTTTCTTGCCGGTTCCACTTTATTTATTGATAATGAGAGTTGGTCTTGGTTAGTTGTGTTATTGGTGAGGGCTATTGTTGGGGCTAATCCAGAAAGCATAATATGTATGATAAGTATTCCTATCACAAAACTCCTTACGTTCTTCATCTTAACCTACCCTTCTAGTTATATTTTCCTATATATCTACAATTATATCAGAACATTTTTCAAAAAATACTATTTTATATGTAAATATTGTTTCTTTCTACAATATTTTCAACTTTGATTTCTTCAAAGCTGAAAAAACATAAAAGGAGCTTTCCGATAAATGGAAAGCTCCTTCTTTTTACGACGTCTTCCTATACTCAGCCACCTTATTCCGCCCGGCCTGCTTCGCACCGACATACATCGCACGGTCTGCATGGCGGATAAGATCCAGTGTATCCTCTGCATCATCCGGTGCTGTCGCAAAGCCGATGCTTGCTGTAACTTTGACAAGCTGAACGGTATGGGAATCCCGGATGTGCTGCTTCAACGCGAAGGACCTGTTGGCAAGGTTGACTCTGATTCTTTCTGCAAGCTCAAAGCATTTGCCTCTGTCCATATCTGGAAGTAGGATGACAAATTCCTCTCCCCCGTATCTTGCAACAGTGCCAGCTTCCCCCACGATCCCTACAAGTCGATCTGCCACTTGCTTCAGTATTTCATTACCGCTTTGGTGGCCGTATATATCATTTATTTTCTTGAAGTGATCCAAATCTAGAAGAATCAGGGATAATGATGAAAGATCCCCTTTGTCCAAGCTGGCATACTCTTTTTCCAGTACACTTTCAAAATAGCGATAATTATAAAGTTTCGTCAGGGCACAACGTTCACTTTTTCGCTTTGTCTCTTGATAATGGCGGGCCTTTTCCATTGCTACCCCGAAGTACGAGGCCAGGATATCCGCAATCATCAGCTGGGATTTATCATACGACCTTTTAGTGGTGCTTGCTAGTACGACGATTCCCTCAATCTTTTGATTTCGAGATACCGGGACACACATGACACTTTGAAGGGAAGGATGCAGATGCGTGTTTGCAAAATGCTTCCATTCCTTTCTCGTAAGATAGCATTGGCTTTTTCCCCGTTTTAATATATAGGACAAAAGTTCCTCGTTATCTATATTCATTTCGGTATTGACTGCCACAAAATTCTGGTTGTCGATCACGCGTAGAATCTTCAAGGTACTTTCTCCATTTACATCTACAATTGCTGCATAATCCACAGGAAACAGGGTCGATACCTTGTCCAGGAAGACATCAAGCACCCCTTGAGTATCCAAGCGCTCGGTTAATTGGTGTCCGATGCCGGCTGCCTGCTGAAGGTAGTTATTCACTTTCTGACTGGAATGATAGAGCTGCAGAATCAAGGTTAATACAACAAAAGGCAGTCCTACATAGAATGTGGCAACGATTCCTAACTGTTCATACAGGACATATAGACTCAGACCAACAGGCAATACAATTATGCTTGTAATGGCTTCCCATTTGGTATCAGTGGTGATAAATTTGCTTTCACGTTTATAAATGAACACCTGAATCATATACAAGGCGATGGAGTTCAGGGTGAAATACATAAGTTCATGGGAAAGGATCGGCACGATGACACCTGGCTGCAGAAGCTTTGTGTCACCATGTCCTCCGCCAAGTGCATAATAGACAAATCCGCAAATGAGCGAAATGGTGGAAAACATTAATAGATTGATAGGGATTCTAAGAAGATTGTCCTTGCTCACTCTTATTTTAAGCATCAGCGCTATGACGGAGATGAGGGTAAGGACCATTTCCGCAAATAGGCCAAATGAGAGCAGGATGGCAAGTGACACTCCCTGAGTCAGAAACAGCGGAACCTCTCCCACCACGATCGGGATGAGGGCAAGTATGATCAGCAAGATCGCAAACCCTACAAGATGAAGCAAGGGCAGTTCCTCTATCGCAATAGGAGAAAGCTGATAACCTACCCACAGATTCAATGGAAAAAATAAAAAGAAGCATGTCCAAATCATCGCTTTCGTAGTCCCATTTACCGCACGAGCTACCATACTAACCCCTCCCTTCCTACCTAGTTTTCTCAATAAAATATTGCAATAACGTAATTTTATCAAATTTTCTAAACTTTGTCACAACAAAAATAGGATAATTCTCCCTTTATTTCATTTCCCGTTTTCTGTGAAATAAGTCCTTACTTCTGAAATAAAATATAGGGAGCCCGTAATGAGCAGCAAATCGTCCTTTCCAAGCTCAGAAAGGATGGATTGCAAGGCACTCTTCCACGGTTCTACCGCTCTTTTTCGGGAGTGCTTACTTTTCCCACGTAGAAACTCCGCATCCGCTGCCCGTGGGAAATCAAAAGAAGTAAAAGTGATGGAATCCGCGACTTCATCCAACAGGCTGATCATTTCATCCAAAGGCTTATCGGATAATGCTGTGAATAGGATATGGACGTTTTTATCCTTATATCGGTTCTTTACCGTTTCAGCGAGCTTTTCTATTCCTTCTTTATTATGTGCTCCATCCAGAACCACAAGTGGGTCCTGTGAGATCTCTTCCATCCTTCCAGCCCAGAACGCCTTTTCCAATCCCTGGCGGATATGCTCCTCTTCGATAAAGAAGGAGTAGTAGTTTTTCACATACACACATGCCATAACTGCAAGTGAAGCATTATCCACCTGATGGCGACCTTTCATGGAAAGCTTGAGGTTTTCCAAGTGGCCAAAAGGAGTGTGAAGGGAAAAGCTTTCACCTTGATCCGTTGCTTCATAGTTGCTGATTTTCAATTCTTGCGATAGCTGATAGAGACGAGCCTTCTTCTCTTTCGCGACTTCTGTAATAACAGCTCTAGCTTCTTCTTGGGAAACTGCTGTAATTACCGGAACGCCGTGTTTGATGATGCCCGCTTTTTCAAAAGCAATCTCGGTCAAACTGTTCCCGAGGATTGCCTGATGGTCATGACCGATGTTGGTGATGATGGAAACGAGAGGGGTGATGATGTTTGTAGAATCGAATCTACCGCCAAGGCCTGTTTCATACACGGCGATGTCCACCTCTGCCATATGCCGAAAATAGTAGAAGGACATCGCTGTAATCACTTCGAATTCAGTGGGACTTCCAAACTCATGGTCTTCGAGTTCATCAGCTAGAGGCTTGATTAGATTCACAAGCTTCACCAGGTCTTCGTTTGAAAATGGCACTCCATCCACACTGATTCTTTCATTAAATTGTTCGATATATGGGGAGGTGAAAGTGCCAACCCTGTAGCCCGCCTCTTGAAGAATATGACGAATATAGGTTACCGTGGAGCCTTTGCCATTTGTTCCTGCAACGTGTATCGTCTTAAATTTCCGTTCGGGATGACCGAGCTTATCCATCATCCATTCCATCCTTTTAATGCCGGGCTTAATTCCAAAACGCAATCGCGAATGGACCCAATCTAAAGCTTCTTCATATGTATGGATCATCGTACCTTTCCTTTCTGGCGGTTTATTTCTAAAGGAAAGACGAACCCGATACGGATTCGCCTTCACTTTTACATTTTTAGCCCTTCAGTTCAACAATACGAGCCTGAACAGCCTCTCGTTTTTCCACATAATCCTTTTCTTTCGCTTTCTCCTCTTCTATCACGCTCTCTGGTGCTTTCGCGATAAATCCTTGGTTGGAAAGCTTCTTCTGTACACGTTCCACTTCTTTATCAAGCTTCGCAAGCTCTTTTTGGAGACGAGCGACTTCTTCGTCGATGTTGATGAGGCCCTGTAACGGAAGAATCAGTTCTGCTCCCGTTACTACTGCTGTCATCGCTTTTTCGTCCAAGGAAACGTTCGTACCGATTGTCAGTTCACTTGGGTTACAGAAGCGCTCCAAGTAGGAACGGTTCTGTTCCAGCTTGCCTGCAATTTCTTCGGTTTTCGCTTTAACAAGCAGTTTAACCTGCTTGCTCATCGGCGTATTCACTTCGGCACGAACATTACGAACGCTTCGGATGATATCAACAAGCAGGCGCATATCCGCTGCCGCTTCCTTGTCTGTTAAGTCCGCGCGAACCTCCGGCCATTTTGCAACCGTGATGGATTCGCCCTCGTGAGGAAGCTGCTGCCAGATCTCCTCTGTGATGAATGGCATGAATGGATGTAATAGGCGCATCGTGTTATCCAGAACGTAAGCCAGGATAGATCGAGTTGTCTTCTTCGCCGCTTCGTCTTCGCCATAAAGCGGAAGCTTCGCCATTTCGATATACCAGTCACAGAAGTCATCCCAGATAAAGTTGTAGAGGGCACGGCCCACTTCACCGAACTCGTATTTATCAGCAAGCTTTGTTACGGTTTCAATCGTTTCGTTCAAGCGAGTAAGAATCCATTTGTCCGCTACTGATTTTTCACCGCTAAGGTCGATATCCTCAAACTTCATATCTCCCATGTTCATCAACGCAAAGCGGGAAGCGTTCCAGATCTTATTGGCAAAGTTCCAAGTGGACTCCACTTTTTCGAAGCTGAAGCGAAGGTCCTGACCTGGTGAGCTTCCAGTAGATAGGAAGTAGCGCAGGGAATCCGCTCCGTACTTTTCGATAACATCCATCGGATCGACACCATTGCCAAGGGATTTACTCATCTTGCGGCCCTGCTCGTCACGAACAAGTCCATGAATCAGTACATCCTTAAATGGACGTTCGCCGGTAAACTCCAACCCTTGGAAAATCATTCGGGATACCCAGAAGAAGATGATGTCATAGCCTGTCACCAATACATCTGTCGGGTAGAAGCGTTGATAGTCCGGTGATTCCGTTTCCGGCCAGCCCATTGTGGAGAAAGGCCATAGTGCGGAACTGAACCATGTATCCAATACGTCTGTATCCTGTTCCCAATTTTCGATGTCTGCCGGCGGGTCGTGGTCTACATGCACTTCACCAGTCTCTTTATGGTACCAGGCAGGGATCCGGTGGCCCCACCATAGTTGACGAGAAATACACCAGTCACGGATATTTTCCATCCAACGCAGATATGTGTTTTCAAAACGGTTCGGTACAAAGTTTACTTTGTCCTCCTGATTTTGAAGGTCGATTGCTTTATCAGCAAGCGGCTGCATTTTAACGAACCACTGAGTGGATAGATATGGCTCGACAACTGCTCCACTTCTCTCACTATGCCCAACGGAGTGCATGTGCTCTTCAATTTTGAAAAGAACGCCTTCCTCCTGCAGGTCTTTTACAAGCTGCTTACGGCATTCAAAGCGGTCCATACCGGAGTATTTTCCAGCCTTGTCATTCATGCTGCCATCTTCATTCATAACAAGGATGCGCTCCAGGTTATGGCGGTTCCCGATCTCAAAGTCATTCGGATCATGGGCTGGAGTGATTTTCACCGCACCACTACCGAATTCCATGTCTACATAGTCGTCTGCAACAATCGGAATCTCACGGCCTGTAATCGGCAATGTTACTTTTTTGCCAATCAGGTGCTTGTAGCGCTCGTCTTCCGGGTGAACCGCTACTGCAGTATCCCCAAGCATCGTTTCAGGACGGGTTGTCGCAATTTCAATATGTCCGGAGCCATCCGTCAGAGGATATCTCATATGATAAAAGGCACCCTGAACGTCCTGGTGAATAACCTCGATATCGGATAATGCCGTCTTCGTTGCAGGATCCCAGTTGATGATGTATTCGCCACGGTAGATCAGCCCTTTTTTGTAAAGCGTGACGAATACTTCACGGACAGCTTTTGACAAGCCTTCATCCAATGTGAAGCGCTCACGGCTATAGTCCAGTCCAAGACCCAGCTTCGACCATTGCTGACGGATATGGTCGGCATACTCTTCTTTCCATTTCCATGTTTCTTCTACGAACTTCTCGCGGCCCAGGTCATAACGGGAGATTCCTTGGCTGCGAAGCTTTTCCTCCACCTTAGCCTGTGTTGCGATACCGGCGTGGTCCATACCTGGCAGCCAGAGTACGTCAAAGCCCTGCATGCGCTTCATGCGTGTCACGATATCCTGAAGTGTCGTGTCCCATGCATGCCCAAGGTGAAGTCTACCAGTTACGTTTGGCGGTGGGATAACTACCGTATAAGGTGTTTTCTCCTGGTCATTTGTCGCTTCAAAGAAACGGCCATCCAGCCAATATTGATAGCGGTTTTTTTCAATTGCTTGCGGATCATATTTAGTCGGAAGATTAACTTCTTTCATTTCCATCCTTGTTCCTCCTCATCATTTATAAAAAAATAGCTCTGTTAAACACTGCTGTTGATTTCCGCACTAGGCGCAGCGACCCAAGGGGCGGCTTTGCCTGCGGGGTCTCAAGTCTACCGCTACCTCCCGCAGGAGTCTTCGCCTATTGCTACAATCAACAGCTAGTATACATAAAAACAACTCTTTTTTTAACAAAGCCAAAAAAATAAAAAACTCCCCTCATCCAAATAAAAGGACGAAAGGAGTTAAGTTTCGCGGTACCACCTTTTTTTACAAGAAATAGATAGACTATCCCCTGTACACTCAAAGATTGCTAACGGCTCTGCACCGGTTTCAACTACTGACATTTCATTGAAACTACTCGAGGGCGACCTTCCAGACTGACCTTCCTAAGAAACCTTTCAGCAGGTGGCTTCTCTCTCTATAGGGGTCGGGTGCTGTACTCTTCCCTGTCACTGTATTTCATATAATTTTATTGTCCTTCTATGTTACAAAATAAAGCATCTAATAGTCAATAAGCTTCTCCAACTTTTTATTAAGATATTCACAAAAGAAAATAATTGTGCGAAATTGGGCACTATTTTTTACCGTAAATCATAAGGTGTATATATAGTGAGTATTGGTCAGCTTCATCTTTAGAGGAGGTACATCCATGCGAAAGTATAACCCCTATTCCCTGCCGCCATGGTTAAGACAGGTTCGAGCTGTCTGTGCGCAATTCATTATTCCTATCTGCATTTTCCAAGGTATACGGACCATTTTTCTCCCAACCACTTTTGATGTGTTAATACTGGCGATCTGCATAGTCATAGCCATATGTTTTCACCTGGAATGGATCTGAAATCCAAGCGAGACGTTGGACCTTGTTTCCAATCGTCTCTTTTTTCTGATTTCAGCATATTTTTTGTAGCATATTTCCCTAAGAACCGCCATAATTATACATAAATATAAGAATTTTTTACCATTTTCTATTCGAAGGAGAATACCATGCTATCATTTTTGCAAAAACAGAAAACGCCACCCTATTCGGCAAACATGCAATTCCCCTCCAGTCAGTCAGTAGTTCGGCTAACTGACGAGGACCTTTCCAGCCGCCTTTATTATATGGGCTTTACCAAAGAACATCTTCAAGCACTAAAGGATGCGAAGCCTGCAGTCTTTACCATTCTTGATGACGTACTTCGTCAGGTGCTCGAGCATTTATATAAACAGCCGCCATTGAAACGCGTTGCATCCAGCAATTCTAGTAAAGAAAGATTGGAAGCTGTATTCCGTCACTATTTTCAAAGCTTATTAAGTGGAGAACTTGATGAGGAATTTTTCAAAATGAGAAAGAGAATCGGACAAACCCATAATGGTGTACACCTTCCTGTGACCTGGTTTTTGGCAACCTATTCAGCGATCCAGACACTTCTACTTCCAAAAGTGGTCGAGTGGTTCCAGGACTCTCCTGAAAAACTTGTGACGATTATAACCGCTCTTACACATATTACGAACCTTGATTCCCAGCTTGTCGTAGAGGAATATATCCATGTCAGGATCGACTTGCTCGAGCAGGCGAATGAGGCCAATCGCACCCTTCAGACAGAGCTGACAAAAATGAGCGAAGAAGTGGCAAGTACAGTGAGCGACACCGAGGAGACGATTCAGACGGTCACGTTAAAAGCCGAAACCGTTCTTAAGGAAACGGATCTGACCCAAAGAAGCAGCAAGAACCTGCTGAACCTGACCCATGAAAACGAAAAACAGATGGAAAGGATGGTAGGTAATTTCGGTGAGGTCATGCGTGAGGTCACCCAATCCCTAGAGGAAATGCATATCTTGAAAAATGTTTCTGAAGAGATCATCACCATGACTCAGGGAATAGACAACATCGCTGATCAGACCAATCTCCTTGCTTTGAATGCATCGATCGAGGCTGCTCGTGCCGGCGATGAAGGAAGAGGATTTGCCGTAGTGGCAAGCGAGGTTCGAAAACTAGCTGAGAGTTCCAAAGACTTGAGCAGCAAGATCAAGGTGCTCATCGACAAGAGTGACCAGCAGATCTCGAATGTGACCACCCTCATGGACTCCATGCATAAAGTTACCGGGCAGTCGCAGCAGAACATCCAGCAGGTTAAGGGAGGACTTATTACAGTAAAGATGGAAATGGACAACTATGTGGATCGCTTCAATAAAAATAAAGAGGATCTTGATAGCATTGTGACGGCATTCAAAGAGATTAATGCGACAACTACCAATCTCTCCGTCTTGACTGGTTCTCTTCTGAAAAAAGCGATCGACAAATAAAGGCTGTTTTCGCATACATTGTTCCTTTCTACGTATCTAACTTTAACACGTAATATTACTTGCATTCGTGCTCTTTTCCCGTGTAATAGCTTTATTTTCTCTTTGAATTTTAAAGTGAGAAATGCTGTAAAAAATCCAAAAGCCGATTTTTTACGGACATAAGCATCAAACTTTGTGAAAAGAGCCTAAGTAAAAGAAGGCCCCACCTTTTATCCGGTGGGGGCCTCTTGATTTTTTTTCTGCTCTTCGATCTGATCGATCCTCCCTGCTACATACTCAATATTTTTTGCCATCCAATAGCTGCCTTGCAGTCTTTTGACAAGCTCCCTTTCTGATGCTTGTTTTCTTTGCTGAGTTCTCGGCTGCTGGAAATGTTGGATCGATTGCATGAACGTTTTCGGATGGGAAAGATAACTTAAGGTCAGATTCTTTTCATGATCCTGCAGACTGAAGCCTTTCTGATATTCATAGAACCAGTCGATGCAGTCATCGCAATATACCGGGTAGGTGCGCAGATACCGCTGATAAAAGGAGATGAGGTCATTGGCAGGAGGACCATGCTTCGCCCGTTCCCAGCTGATAAAATAGCCTCTGCCTTCTGTATCTTTTACAAAATGATGAAAGGAAACCCTACCATGATTCATGGACACCCGATGCTTTTTCGTTTCTTTGATTTCCTCCTGCCAGCTGTCCAGCTTTTGCAGGGAAAACTTTTGGGCCAGGGAGATTTCATGTGCATATGTGCAGGCCATCAGTTCAAATGGCGACATATAAGTCTTTTTTTCGCATTCATCCACAAACTTCTCCAGCTCTTCCTGCTCTTTCGTCCATTCCCCTGATAGCCGGTCATAGAAGGCGGTTATCTGCTCTTCCTCGTATTCCTTTTCCTTCACCGTCATGCTATGCAGCTTGGAAAGCTCTTTGAACATGAGACTATCCTTGAAGTCCAGCTCCCTCTCTTCTTGATCCTCGATCCATGGCATCAAATAGTAGGCATCCGCGTAATTTTCTACAAAGTAATAGCCCTGCTTTGTCTGATAGATTGGTACAATCGTCTTTATTCCTCGCCGGTACAGCGAATGGATATTCATGAACAGTGGGTAGGCATGCTCTTTTCTGATTTTCTTCAGGGCAAATGTACCGTTCTTGGTAGCAACCCTCCATACCTCGCCATGTTTTTCCACATATTCCGCGGTGACTCCGTATTGATTTAACAGCTCATCGAGATTATATTCTTGAGTCATCATGACATTACTCTCTTTCCTTTTGAGGTTAGTAATCTCTAAAAAAGAAGTGAGAAAGGTCCCCCCTCCCTCACCACTTGAAAAGTTTTATGTTAACCGACTAGGATTTTGATGTTGCTTTCGCAGGGATGTATAATAACTGTCCTTCATTTACATTGTCCTCTGTGGACAGACGGTTGATGCGGATAAGCTGCTGGATCGTCACATTATATCTTTCCGCAATATGGTCAATGGACTCCCCTTGCTGCACAATGCATATTTTCAACCTGGTAAACTCTTCTCCGTCCTCTTCTGCAAAAATCTTCGTCAAGGACAGGGAGTTCTCATCACGTGCTTCTGTCTCTTCCTCGTGATAAGCCTGTTCTACAACTTCTTCTTTTTGCTTTCTTTTTTTGAAGAAGGATGAAAGATTCTGAGGATCCTCTTCCTCTTCCTCTTCTTGATTAGAAGACTGAAGTGCATAAATCGGCGAGAACGGATCTTCCGTATAGACCTTATCCGCCTGATAATAGGAGGTGCTTGCATCAAAGTCCAATTCATCGATTACTGCACTCTTTCTTGCCTCCACTTCAAACGGCTCATAATCTCCTGAATCATTGTAGCTGTATTGCGTATTTGCATTGACTTCATCCTGATTGAGTATTTCTTCCTCATCATCGTCTTCTGCATCATAGTGGAAGTCTTCATTTTCCGCATCAAATTCAGAACGAGCAATTCGGTACATCGGTTCTAACTCCCGCTCTTCCTCCGCTTCAAAAGCATTCTCCTCGTCTTCCTCCTCTTGCTCAAACTCCTCCACTACTGGTGCACTTTGCTGATGCCCATAAATGCCGGAAATGGAAAGCTCCGCATCCAGTTGCAGGCAACCGCGAGCTGGCACACTGTAATCAAATGATTCAATCGACACATAAATCTCATCAAGACTTTGAATCCGGTTCTTCGGGATGGTGATGTCCACCGGAAAACGATGCTTCAACGCGAAGACGCCATCCTCCCGCTCCTCCACCTCTTGGACCACTCTTGCCTGAGTAAAAGGACGATAATCCTCCTCTTCCTCCTCATTCATAAAAGCATGATACTCTCCTGATAATAATAAAGCTCCCCTGATGGAAACATATTGGTCCTGTTCATGGATTTGAATATCTGGATCCAACGCGATGGAGATGAGCTCTGCTACTTCCTGTCCCTTTTGAAACCATACAGACTCTTCTACTGAAAACCGCAAGCACGATTGTTGTTCTGAAGACAAAGGGGTTCCTCCTTTCACACCTGAAAAAAATTTACTATATCAATAAAGGTGTATGTGAGGACATGACGGATTATGATAAGTTTTTAGGAGATGTAGGGGGAGAGGGGAAAAACTTATTCCTGTTCGATTAAAGTACAGCATCCAAAAAACTCACAAAAAAACCCGCCTCCAATATGAGACGGGTTTCACAAATCATTTTACTTCTTTATAGCAGCAAACGACTTTTCAATAGCTTCCAGTGTTTTCTCGATATCCGCATCACTATGTGCGGTGGATAGGAATAGACCCTCGAATTGGGATGGCGGCAGGAATACGCCGTTGTCTGCCATCTCGCGGTAGAATGCAGCAAAGTAATCCAGGTTGGACGTTTTCGCTTTTTCATAGTTGGTTACTTCTTCATTTGTGAAGAAGAAGCCGATCATGGAACCAGCGCGGTTAACTGTCAACGGAACATCATATTGCTTGGCAAGTGCAAGGATACCTTCCTCCAGTTTGTCCGCCTTTTTGGCAAATTCTTTATAGGTTTCCGGTGTCAGCTGTGCCAGCGTTTCATAGCCTGCAGTCATTGCAAGCGGGTTGCCGGAAAGGGTACCTGCCTGATAGATGGGACCGCTTGGAGCCACTCGGGCCATGATTTCAGCTTTCCCGCCGTAGGCACCAACCGGAAGACCACCACCGATTACTTTACCAAGACAGGTTAAATCAGGAGTTACACCATAGTATCCTTGTGCACAATGGTAATCTACACGGAATCCTGTCATTACTTCATCAAAGATCAGCAAGGAACCATTTTTCTCGGTTACTTCACGCAGTCCTTCCAAAAATCCTGGTTGTGGAGGTACCACACCCATATTACCAGCAACAGGCTCTACGATGATGGCAGCGATATCGTCGCCAAACTGCTCGAATGCATACTTGATGCTTTCGAGGTCATTGTAAGGAACTGTGATGGTGTTCATTGCCACACCCTCCGGTACACCTGGGCTGTCCGGCAATCCAAGTGTCGCCACTCCAGATCCGGCTTTAATCAACAAGGAATCGCCATGGCCATGATAGCAGCCTTCGAATTTCAGGATTTTATTTCGACCTGTATAGCCGCGTGCCAATCGCAGGGCACTCATCGTCGCTTCTGTTCCCGAGCTTACCATACGAACCACTTCAATGGATGGCACGCGTTCGATCACAAGCTTTGCCAGCTCATTTTCAATCAGGGTTGGCGCACCGAAACTTGTACCGGACTCGGTTACCTTTTTGATGGCTTCCACTACTCTGTCGTTGGAATGACCGTGGATAAGCGGACCCCAGGAAAGGACGTAGTCTATGTATTCGTTTCCATCCACATCATAAATTTTGGAGCCTTTGCCTCGCTCCATGAATATTGGATCCATATTAACGGATTTGAATGCACGTACCGGACTGTTTACCCCACCTGGCATTAATTTTACTGCTTCTTGGAATGCTTGCTTTGACTTTTCATAGCTTCTCATTTTTCATCATCCTTTCTTTCTATCGAATGGATTATTCTATTTTTATTCGAAAGCGGTTCTAACAAGCAGAACCGCTTTCCTCTATCCTTTAGTTTTCGTTCAACCAACGTGCAACATCTTTGGAGAAGTAGGTGATGATCAGATCCACACCAGCACGCTTCATGCTTACGAGCATCTCCATCACGATCTCTTTTTCATTGATCCAGCCGTTTTGGGCCGCTGCCTTGATCATCGAGTATTCTCCACTTACGTTGTATGCCACAACAGGCACATTGAAGTTGTTCTTCACATCACGGATGATATCCAAGTAGGATAGAGCAGGCTTCACAATCAGGAAGTCGGCACCTTCCAAAATATCGGATTCCGCTTCACGCAGTGCCTCCTGACGATTGGCAGGATCCATCTGATAGGTTTTGCGATCACCGAATTGAGGGGAGCTGTGGGCTGCATCACGGAATGGACCGTAGAATGCAGAAGAATATTTAACCGCATAAGACATGACCGGGATATGTTCAAAGCCGTTCTCATCCAGTCCATGTCGGATAGCCGCAACAAATCCGTCCATCATATTGGATGGCGCAATGATGTCTGCTCCTGCTCTTGCTTGGCTGACAGCTGTACGTGCCAACAGATCCAACGTAGGGTCGTTCAGCACTTGTCCTTCCTCCACAATTCCACAATGACCGTGATTTGTGAATTGGCACAAGCATGTATCCGCGATGACAACTAGATCGGGAAAGCTTTCCTTGATCTGCGCAATCGCCTTTTGCACGATACCATGGTCATGATAGGCCTGTGTTCCCACTTCATCCTTTTCATTAGGCACACCAAACACAATCACGGATTTAATTCCCAAATCAGTAACTTCCGCCATCTCCGCATTCAGCAGGTCCAAGGAAAGATGATAGACACCAGGCATGGATGGTACTTCTTTTTTGATTTTTTCCCCTTCCACGATGAAAATAGGGTAAATCAAGTCCTCTTTATTTAGGTGTGTTTCTCTTACCAGCGCTCTCATATTATCCGAGCTTCTTAAACGACGATGACGAGCAAATTGTAAGTCTTTCATTTATGTATCCTCCCTTTGAAAATAAGTGATGATTTCTTTCAATAATCCATCAATGGTGTATACTTCCGGATTTACCGCCACAGTGAAGCCGGCTTCACGTGCAGCTTGTTCCGTTATCGGTCCAATCACCGCAACTGGTACGTCAAGCAAACCAAATGCTTTTTTAAAGTTGTGAACCGTTGAAGGGCTTGTAAAAGTAAGTAGATCCAGGCCCTGTTGCACAACAGCCTCAATAGCCTCATCAGTAAGGGAAATCGGCTTATTTTCATACACGGTTATCCTTTTAACATTGTACCCTAAACGGAGCAGTTCTTCACGCAATACAGCCCGTGCGAGGTTTCCTTGGATTAATGCAAGCGAATCTCGGTCCGGATCCAGCTTACTAGATATCTCTTGTACCAGATTCTCAGCCGAATAGGAGGATGGAACGAGTTTTGTTTCATAACCTCGTTTGGCCAATGCTTCCTTCGTTTTTGACCCTACGGCCGCAATTTTATTTTTTAAAGGTTTAGTATGTAATTCAAAAAAGTGATTCACGCCATTCACACTTGTAAACACAAGCCAATCATAATGAGATGCCGCTTCTTCAAGCTCAGCGGAAACCTCCTCTTTATTGTCCGGCAGTGAAAATTGAATAAGAGGGACTTCCAATGGGGTCCCTCCGAGCTTCTGCACTTGCTTGGAAAAGTACGATGCCTGCTCCTTGCTTCTTGTAATAAGAATGCGTTTATCGGCTAAAGGCAAAGTACGGTCCATTATTGATCAAGCTCCTTTTTCACCTGATCAATCAGCAATTTTCCACCCTGATCAGTTAAGCTTTGAGCTGCTTCAAGACCGACTTGGACCGGATCTGTACCTGTAATTCTTTCTTTATAGAGGACAGAACCATCGGGAGCTCCAACCAATACGGTGAGTGTGACCATATCTTCCTGGCCCACAGATGCAAAGCCTGCGATTGGCACCTGGCACCCGCCTTCCATTTTATGAAGAAATGCCCGCTCTGCCACGACAGCTTTTTCTGTCACGGAATCGGTGAAGAGCTTTAACGTTTCCAGTAATTCATGGTCATTTTCGCGACACTCAATGGATAGAGCACCTTGGCCGACTGCCGGTAAGCAAAGGTCTTCATCAAGGAATTCTGTTACTACATCCTTTGACCAGCCCATACGAGCAAGTCCCGCAGCCGCTAAGATAATCGCATCATAATCCTCATTTTGAAGCTTCGCCAAACGTGTATCGATGTTTCCACGAATCCATTTGATTTCAAGGTCAGGGCGCTTTGCCAAAAGCTGCGCTCCACGGCGAAGACTGCTCGTACCGACGATTGAACCGCTAGGAAGATCTGCGAATTTAACATGGTCTTTGGAGATGAACGCGTCACGATGATCCTCTCGGAAGGGAATACAACCGATTGTCAGTCCCTCCGGAAGTACCGCAGGCATATCCTTCATACTGTGGACAGCCATATCTATTTCCTTATCAAGCATGGCTTGTTCAATCTCTTTTACAAATAGGCCCTTGCCGCCGACTTTGGACAAGGTGACATCAAGGATTTGATCCCCTTTGGTCACAATTTCCTTCACTTCAAAATCAAACGGGGCACCAAGGCTTTTCAGCTGATCAATCACCCAATTCGTTTGTGTTAACGCAAGCTTGCTTCTTCTAGAACCTACAATGATTTTTCTCATATATCCTCCTTACCCTATATCGGGTTCTCTATAGAATCCAAAAATGGAAATTTGATAGTTGGCTTAACAGGAAAAAATTTATCAGTATCACCAAAAAAGCGGCTATATTCCAGTTAGCAATAGCCTTGCCTGTTATCCCCTTTGCCAAACGCTGATAAAAATAATAGCTGTATCCGGTAATGACCAGGAAGGAACCAAGCACCTTTGCATCGTACCATACAAACTCGGAAAGCTTCACGGAGGCCCAGATACTGCCTAAGATCAAGGAGAGAAGCAGCATTGGGACACCGATGACATTCAATACATAGGACATATGGTCAAGCTTGGACAGATCCTGTATTCGCAGGAGCCGCTTACCCCACTTTTTCCGCTTTAACAAATTGTACTGCAGGATGTAAAGAAGCGAAAAGACAAAGGATAGCGAGAATGCACCATAGGAAAGAATGGCCATTGTAATATGAATGATCAAAAGCTCCGAAACAAGAGCCTGTGCCACCACCTGTGATTCGTGCTGAATAGGGGTGAAGGTATGTAGTGCCATGACAAGGAACCCTATAACGTTGGTAAAAAATACGATAAAGTCGACCCGGAGTATCCGGTTAATAATAAGGGAGAATGTTATGAGTACCCAGGTGTAGAAATACATTCCCTCATAGATGGTGAGAATCGGAAATCTTCCGGTATCGATCATGCGCAGAAATAAAAAAATTGTTTGCAGCACCCAAACAATTGCAAGTAACCAGAAGGCCGTTTTGTTGGCCTTCCGGTTATTATGAAGATAATCAATGAAATATAGCAGTACACTCAAGGCGTATAGAATAATGGTGAACTCGTAAAGCCTTGCAATAGTCATCTCTAGCATATTTTCAGGCCTCTCTTACGACTGGAACGTCGCTGCATGAGGAAGCGGAATGCCCACGGGAGCACTCGTGCTTTTCTCCTTTTTCACAGCATAGTACTGTGTTTGGACTTCTTGTTGTACCGCTTCTTCAATATTAAAGATTTTAGTAAACAATTCTAGAGAATCTTGTGCATCAGGCTCAGAAGAGAGCTCTTTTGCACGAAGGATCGGATCACGGAGCATCTGGTTGATGATGCTTTTCGTGTGCTTGTTCAGCACCTTGATTTCACGCTCACTCAGGTGAGGAAGCTTTCTTTGGATGCTTTGCATCGTTTCTGACTGGATGTCCAAAGCCTTTTGGCGTAGTGCCGAAATGACCGGGACCACTCCTAACGTATTTAGCCAATGCTTGAACTCGACGATTTCCTCTTCAATGAACAGTTCAATCTCTTCTGCCGCTTTTTTGCGCTCGGAAAGATTGGCTTGGACAATTCCTTGAAGATCATCAATATCGTAGAGGAATACACTCTCTAGTTGATCGAGTTCAGGATCGAGGTCGCGTGGAACCGCGATGTCCACCATGAATAATGGACGACCTTTGCGGATTCTCTCGACATAGATCATGTCCTCTTTTGTAATAACAAAGTCTTTTGCTCCGGTAGAAGAGATAAGGATATCCGCTTCTACCAACGAACAGGATAGCTCCTTGATCGATTTCGCTTTTCCTTCAAATCGATTTGCTAAGCTTTCCGCTTTTTCCAATGTACGGTTGATGACCGTAACCTTCTTTACCCCGTTGCTGTGAAGATTCTGGACGGCGAGTTCTCCCATTTTACCTGCACCTAAAATTAAAACATGCTTATCTGTTAAATCACCAAAGATTTTTTTTGCAAGCTCCACCGCTGCATAACTGACGGAAACTGCATTCGAACCGATCTCCGTTTCGGAATGCGCTCTCTTGGCAAGTGTGATGGCCTGTTTGAAAAGCTGGTTGAAAATGGTCCCCACTGTATGATTCTCTTGAGCGGAGAGGAAGCTTGTACGAATCTGTCCAAGAATCTGGGTTTCCCCAAGTACCATGGAATCCAATCCACAGGAAACCCGGTACAAATGCTCGATTGCCCCATCATTTTCATAGATGTTCAAGTATGGAGAAAACTCTTCCTTGTCCAAACCGAACCATTCAGCAAGGAAAGATTTGATATAATAACGTCCAGTATGCAACTGATCGACTACTGCATATACTTCAGTACGATTACAGGTAGATACGATGATATTTTCCAAGATGGATTTGCGATCCTTTAATGCTATCATCGCTTTATCAAGATCAGCTGGATTAAAAGTTAATTTTTCACGGATTTCAACAGGGGCCGTCTTATAATTAACGCCGACTACTATAATATGCACTTGTCCGTACACCCCCAGGAAAATTATGATCTATAAAAATTATAACATGACTGTTTGGCGAAACATCTGTTAAAATGTGAACAAATGGTTGCCATTTTTAAGTAATATACCCATTCTGAATAAATACATTTCTCTTATATGTTACAAACATTACAATTCTTTTATTCGCCAACTTGTACATTAACAGAAATTCTATGCAGAATCAAGGTTTCAGGCTTGATTTCAAGGAGGAAAACATGAAGAAGAACAGCTTTTTGCCGGGATTGCTCCTGCTCTTATTTGGCGCATATTTCCTATTGGAACAGATGAACATCGAGCTATGGCAGGGAACCTTTACATGGCCGACCATTCTCGTTATTACAGGGTTTGCATTATTATTACAAGCTTACAAGCAGAACGATCCCGCTAACATTCTACCAGGCTTTGTGCTTCTAGGAGTCGGCCTGCATTTTCATCTGAAAGGTCAATTGGCATTTTGGCCTGATCACTTTGCTGTTATTATTCTCATCGTGGGGTTCGGTTTTATACTCCGCTCCCAAAAAACAAAAAATGGACTGTTTGAAGGTGTCGTGCTGACTGTAATCGCAAGCTTCTTTCTATTTTCCAATACCCTTATGGAGATGCTTGGAATCGTGGAAAACGGATTTTCCGCCTTACATACTTTCTGGCCAGCGGTGCTCATCCTTATTGGCGCCTATCTCATATTTAAAAAGAAGTAATCAGAAAAGGTTGTTTTCGCATTCATTGTTGCTATATAGATAAAGTGTAAGCATCAAATGTAACCCGTTGACTTCCGCTCCGTACACTTGCTTTCCGCGGGGACGGATGGGAGCCTCCTCGGCTTCGCCTGCGGGTTCTCCCATGCCCTCTACTCTCCCGCAGGAGTCAAGTGTCCTCCGCTACAATCAACTCAGTATTTTAACATTATTTGCTCTACTGAAATGAAAAAATGAGATAAAGTCCATTTTTTTCAAACTTTGGGAAGGTAAATTTTATACTATTTTTACCCCTGTTGGTTGGAGTGCAAGGTGTGAGACTCCTGCGGGAGCAGCGTGTCAAGGGAGACCCCGCAGGCGCAAAAAGCGCCGAGGAGGCTCCCGAGGCCACCCGCGGAAAGCGAACGCCTGGAACGGAGACCACCAGGGAATTTAATGTTGACACCTTATCTTTAGCCCAGCCCTATACTTAAAAACAACATCTTTTACGAAAAAATCCACAGAAAAAGACCTACGACAATTTCCATACATTGTTGTAGGTCTTTTCTGTGAAGATTTATAGTACGGCGTCCAAAAATTCCTTTGTCCGCTGATTCTCTGGATTATTGAAAAGCTGATCTGGGGAACCTACCTCGACAATTTTTCCGTCATGCATGTAGACCACTCTATCGGCCACTTCCTGGGCGAATCCCATTTCATGCGTTACTACGACCATCGTCATTCCTTCTTCGGCAAGCTCTTTCATGGTCCTCAGCACTTCACCTACAAGCTCTGGATCTAGTGCAGAGGTAGGTTCATCAAAGAGCATCACTTCCGGTCTCATGGCAAGCGCCCTGGCAATTGCGACACGCTGCTTCTGCCCACCGGAGAGTTTGCTCGGATACACGTTCTCCTTTTCGGAAAGGCCAACTTTAGCCAAAAGATCGGATGCAATCTTTTTCGCTTCCGCTTTTTTCAGCCCTTCCACCTGAATTGGTGCCTCCATGACATTTTCCAGAACTGTTTTATGTGGAAACAGATGAAAATGCTGAAACACCATTCCCACTTTTTGACGGACCTTGTTCAGGTTGTCATTTTTGACATCCACTTCCTTCCCGTCAATCACAACTGTTCCGCTGTCCTTCATTTCAAGGAAGTTCATGCATCGAAGAAGGGTACTTTTCCCCGATCCGCTAGCTCCGATAAGGCACACCACTTCTTTATTATTTACTGTCATCGATATATCCTTCAGTACATGCAAGGAACCGAATGACTTGTTCAGATTATTCACTTCAATCTTTGTATTCATCCGTTATCCTCCTATCTGTCGCTCGCTGAGAATTTTCGTTCCAGCATATTTACGATAATTCCAATGAATCCAACAAGAACTAAGTAGTAAACGGCTACAACCAATAAGTAGGTCATGACATCGTATGTGTTTGCCCCTTGTGTTTGGGCAACGTTAAATAGTTCATAAAATCCGATGAATGCCGCAAGTGAGGAGTCCTTCAGTCCGATAATAAACTGATTCCCAAGTGGGGGAAGAGCTCTTCTGACGGCCTGCGGCAAGATGATGCGTCTCATGGTCAGCTGTCTCGTCATTCCGAGAGAACGACCCGCCTCCATCTGACCTTTATCAATGGATTGTATTGTACCTCTGAAAATTTCTGCTATGTATGCGCCATTATGAAAAGCCAAGGCCAGGGAAATCGACCAGAATGCCGAGATGTTATATTCCACCAAACCAAAGTAGATAACAAAGATCTGGACAATCAACGGTGTTCCACGGACCAGATAGATATACGCGTTGGCTATCCACTCAAGCACCTTGATTTTGGATATTTTAAAAAAGGCAAAAAATAGACCGATAAAAAGTGCAATTAATATGGATACTGCTGTAATCTGCAGGGTTTTGAGCATTCCTCTCAGGAACATGTCATAAGAACCCATAAATACTTCTATAAAATGCGCCAAGCTTGGCATATTTTTCACTCTCCTTCTCGCGATTTAAAAAATGTGTGGTGTATAGACACCACACATCTAGATCAAATAAAGTAAGAATTCATTTACTCTTTAGGCTCTGTTGTGATATCTTCTCCGAAGTACTTCTCACTGATTTCTTTAAGCTTTCCGTTTTCACGCAATGTTTCCAATGCTTTGTTTACCGCTTCAAGAAGCTTCTCATTGCCCTTGGCGATACCGATTGCCTGTTCACTTCTTTCCAACAGTTCACGACCTTCGAGTTCCATTCCGGCACCGATCGCTTCCCTGCCGGTGACAAAATCTGTTACTACTGCATCATGACGACCGTTGTTCAGAGCTTCCAATGCGACAACATCACTATCATAGTTGACGACATTGTCTGAAACTCCTTCCATAATATCCGCATATGTGGATCCTCTGGATACGGCTACCTCCATATCCTTCAAATCATCCAATGTTTGAATATCGCTGTCTGGACGAACAAAAATCTGTGGTCCGGAATAGTAGTAAGGTGTGGAGAAATCCACTGCTTCTGCACGCTCCGGTGTAATGGTGTGACTTGCTACAGCAGCATCGAACCTTCCGCTTTTCACACCTTCCACGATACTAGCAAATGTATATTTTTTCTGAACCGGTTCAAGACCCAGCTCTTCTGCAACCGCTTCTGCAACCTCGATATCAAAGCCGCTCATTACACCCGATCCATCTGTAATACTGAATGGTTTGAATTCTCCGGATGCTGCATATGTAAACTTACCGTCGTCCACTAGTTCGTACCCTTCATCTGATGTGGTTTTGCCACCTCCGCATGCTGCTAGAATAGTAGATAATAAGAATAGAACCACTAATAATAATCTCTTTTTCAATTTACTTTATCCCCCTTGATGATTATTTTTATGTACTAGTTAAATCGTAGCATTTTCACAAAACTGCCACAAATACGGTATGAGAGAGTATCATTTGATAATTCAGTATATTCGCTCGTAAGCAAAGACTACCTCCCATGTAACATAGAGATGCTCCCACATACTCCCGTATCCTTTCTATTCCCTTTCGACAATTCTGAATAAACCTATATTTTATAACTTTTTAAAAAATATTATATGAAATACAAAAAAGCGGCAGGACTAATGTCCTACCGCTTTACATGTTATTTCATTCTCTTTTGAAGAATACCCCACACTTCATCTTTCCCTTGACCGGTTTCAGAAGAGAAAAGAACTACCTCATCCTCCTGGTCCATGTCCAAGGTTTCTCTTACTACCTTCTTATGCTTCTGCCATTTGCCTTTAGGAATCTTATCCGCTTTCGTTGCAATAACGATTACTGGAAGATCATAGTGCTTCAGGTAGTCATACATCGTAACATCGTCCTTGGAAGGCGGGTGACGTAGATCGACTATCATCAGAACAGCACGAAGCTGCTCGCGTGATGTCAAATAAGTCTGCATCATTCTGCCCCAGGCGTCACGTTCCGATTTTGGCACTTTAGCGAATCCGTAACCAGGTACATCCACAAAATGAACCATTTCATTTATCAAATAAAAGTTCAATGTTTGTGTTTTACCCGGTTTGGAGGAAGTTCTCGCAAGGTTTTTTCGATTGATCATCTTGTTGATGAACGATGATTTCCCTACATTGGAACGACCCGCCAAGGCGAATTCCGGCAAAAGATCACTAGGATACTGTTCTGGTTTTACGGCACTGATTATTATTTCTGCTTGTGTAACTTTCATTGTGTCTCTCCTGTTAATGCGTGTTCCAACACTTCATCTAGATGTGATACTAAGACAAACGTCAAATCTTCCCGCACACTTTCTGGAATATCATCCAAATCTTTTTCATTATCTTTTGGTAGTATTACTGTCTTCAGTCCTGCACGATGCGCACTTAAAGATTTCTCCTTTAGTCCGCCAATTGGCAGTACCCGCCCTCTTAAGGTAATCTCTCCGGTCATTCCCACCTCTTTGCGAACCGGTTTTCCAGTCAAGGCAGAGATGAGGGCTGTTGCCATGGTGATACCTGCAGAAGGGCCGTCTTTTGGTACAGCTCCTTCAGGAACGTGTATATGGATATCGTTTTTCTCGTTAAAATCAGGATCGATATTCAACTCTTTTGCTCTGGAGCGGATAAAGCTGAATGCCGCATGTGCAGATTCCTTCATCACATCGCCAAGCTTCCCAGTTAAGAGCAGCTTTCCTTTACCAGGAGATAAAGAGACTTCAATGGATAAAGTATCTCCTCCTACAGTAGTATACGCCAATCCTGTTGCTACACCAACCTGATCCTCGAGCTCAGCCTGTCCGTAACGGAATTTCGGCTTCCCTAAAAATTCCGGCAGATTTTTGTTGGTTATGATGACACGTTTCTTGCTGCCGGAAACGATAATCTTAGCTGCTTTTCTGCAGATGGAGGCAAGCTGTCTCTCCAAACTACGGACTCCCGCTTCTCTCGTATGGTAGCGGATGATGGAAAGAATTGCTTCATCACGGATCTGGAGCAGGTTTTTCTCAAGCCCATGCTCTTTCGCCTGTCTTGGCAATAGATGGTCTTTTCCGATATTAAGTTTTTCTATTTCCGTATACCCTGCGATTGTGATGATTTCCATACGGTCACGCAGCGGCCCAGGGATTGTAGCCAGATTGTTGGCTGTTGCCACAAACATGACGTTCGATAAATCGTAGGCTTCTTCAATATAATGGTCACTGAAATTAAAATTCTGTTCCGGATCCAGGACCTCCAACAGTGCAGAAGAAGGATCTCCACGGAAATCGTTGGACATTTTATCGATTTCATCCAGCAGGAAAACTGGATTGATTGTTCCCGCCTTTTTCATCCCTTGAATTATGCGGCCCGGCATGGCACCGACATAGGTTCTTCTATGTCCGCGGATTTCAGACTCATCCCGCACGCCGCCTAGGGATACTCGGACGAACTTTCTGTTCAGGGATTTTGCAATGGATCTCGCAAGCGACGTTTTCCCCACTCCTGGAGGTCCCGCCAAACAAAGAATCGGCCCCTTCAATGATTTGGTCAGCTGCTGTACCGCCAAATATTCCAGCACGCGTTCCTTTACATTTTCCAACCCGAAATGATCTTCATTCAGGATTTGTTCGGCTCTTTTTATATCAAGCTGATCTTCTGTCGAGATGTCCCACGGCAAACCCAATAGCCAGTCGATATAATTGCGGATTACCGAGCTTTCGGCTGAGCTGGATGGGATTTTTTCATACCGGTCGATTTCCTTTAATGCCGTCTTTTTCACGTTCTCAGGCATGTCGATCTTGCTCAGCTTTTCTTTCAGTTCGTCAATTTCGCCTGCTTTGCCTTCTTTATCTCCAAGCTCTTTTTGAATGGCCTTCATTTGTTCACGCAGGTAGTATTCCTTTTGCGTGCGTTCCATCGACCGCTTCACGCGAAGACCGATTTTCTTTTCCAATTGAAGTACTTCTTTTTCGTTGTTTACATACTTGATTACTTTATGAAGTCGATCCTTTACATCTCTCGTTTCGAGCACCGCTTGCTTCTCTTTCATTTTTAAAGGGAGATGCGAAGTGACGATATCCGCCATTCTTCCCGGCTCCGCAATATCCGATACCGTATGATACGTCTCAATCGTCGTCTTCTTTGAAAGCTTCGTATATGTATGAAAGTATTCCAATAACGTTCTCATCAACGCTTCATCTTCTGCATCCTTATCCTCTGTATCAGGATAGGTCAGCAACTTCGCTTCCCAATGTGTTTCCTTCTCGATAAACTCTTCAATCTTAGCACGCTCGAGTCCCTCTACCAGTACCCGGACCGTTCCATTTGGAAGCTTTAGCATCTGCTTTACCTTCGTCAATGTTCCCCATTCATACAGATCCTCTTCTGAAGGTACATCCGTACTTACCTCTTTTTGTGTAGAAAGGACTACAATATTGTCATTCAGCATTGCAGTTTCCAAGGCTTGAATGGATTTATCTCTGCCCACATCCAAGTGAAGCACCATCGTCGGAAACACCATCAAACCTCTTAAAGGCAATAATGGAACATGATATTCCTTATTCTCTGCCATCGTAACACCCCCGTACGCTCTTCCATTGTTGTTTCATCTTTGTTCAATTCTATCCTAATTGCATAGCCCTGTCTAATTAAGAGTGGGCAAATACAAAGAAAAGATATTGTTTGTACTATTCTTTACTTGTTTCAGGAAGTTATTATCAAAACCAGTAGTAAAAATTTTACCTTTTTGGGAGTGGAAGTGCAATAAATGCGTTTGATTGAAGGTAAAGTTGAATCGGTGCTCATTAAGAAAAACACGATACTAAAGGCGAAGAGAAGATTGTTTTTATGGTGTGAACACACTTTTAATAGGACTCGGGTGTTAAAGGGAAAGGATGATTCCTTCTCTACACTCTTTTACCTGGAGGGAGGGTATCAAATGAGGTGATTGATTCCCTCTCTACCCATAATAAACGGCAATGAGGGTATCATTTTACACGATACCCCCACCCCCAAAAGTCCTATCATTGAAGCAAACTAGTTTTACATAGATTCTGTCTTCGGTACAGCGATTGGCACCTGTATGATATTCTCGATAATAGTGTCGGTCGCTTTTTCCCTTACGAGAGCCAGGTCTAGCACTTCCTGGAACTCATGCACCGGAATCACTTCGATTCCTTCTATTTCTCTGATGATAGACTGCATATTTTCTGCAGGGATGATCACTCTCTTGGCACCCGCTTGCTTAGCCGCCTTTATTTTTGGAATCACTCCACCGATCGGCTTGACTGTACCATGGATACTGATTTCCCCTGTCATCGCAATAAGATTGGAAACAGGTAATTTAAAGATGGCGGAATAGATTCCTGTTGCCATTGCTATTCCTGCTGAAGGTCCATCAATCGGGACACCTCCAGGGAAGTTCACATGGATATCGAAATCGGCAGCAGGTACTCCCAGTGAACGCAGTACCGTGATGACGTTTTCCACCGATCCCTTGGCCATACTTTTGCGGCGCACCGATTTCCCGCCCTGCCCACCTAGGCTTTCCTCTTCCACAATCCCTGTTATATTAACCGTACCTTTTTTAGGCTCCGTCGGGATGGCCGTGACTTCAATTTCCAATAAGGCTCCTGAATTTGGTCCGAATACCGCAAGGCCATTTACGAGACCAAGCTGTGCTTTTTCCTTGATTTTGTTTTCGTATTTAGGAGCTAGCTGACTGGAATGGATGACCCACTCAATGTCTTCAAGCTTTACTTCGTATCTGTCTTCTGTAATGGCAAGGCCTGCGGCAATCTGCATCATGTTTACCACTTCCCGCCCATTTCTTGTGTATGATGCGAGCAGACTGATTCCAGACTCCTCTGCTGTCATATGTATCTTGTCCACAGCGTTTCTTGCCACAACTTCCAGCTCTTCCTTGTCCAATTCGCGGAAAAACACTTCCATACAACGGGAGCGAATTGCTGGGGGTATTTCGTTTGGTGTTCGTGTAGTTGCACCAACCAACCGGAAATCCGCCGGCAGACCATTTTGAAAAATATCATGAATATGTTGAGGAATTTGATGGTTCTCTTCACTATAGTACGCACTATCAAGGAATACTTTACGATCCTCAAGCACTTTCAGAAGTTTATTCATTTGAATGGAATGCAGCTCTCCGATTTCATCAATGAAAAGCATTCCTCCATGAGCATGGGTTACAGCACCCTGCTTAGGCTGTGGGATACCAGCTTGTCCCATCGCACCTGCACCTTGATAAATCGGGTCATGCACTGAACCAATTAATGGATCGGCAATTCCTCTCTCATCAAACCGTGCTGTAGTTGCATCCAATTCAATAAACACCGCGGATGACTTGAAAGGCGATTTCCTATTCTTTTTTGCTTCTTCCAAAACCAGGCGGGCTGCAGCAGTTTTTCCGATACCAGGCGGTCCATAAATAATGACATGCTGTGGATTGGGTCCGCATATTGCCGCTTTTAATGCTTTGATTCCATCTTCTTGTCCGACTATTTCCTTGAAACTGGTCGGCCTCACTTTTTCCGCCAACGGCTCGGAAAGAGAGATACTTCTCATTTTACGTAATTGTTCCATTTCCTTTTTTGACTCTTTATCAATCGAGACTTTCTGAGTACGTTGATTTCGTAGCAGGTTCCAAAAATAGAGTCCAATGATGACTCCAAAGAAAAGCTGTATAAACAGTGCAATACCTGTCCAAGACATAATTACCCTCCTGCATTCGTGATGTGATTATTTGCTAGTATCTCCGTGCAAAAGATGGAATAAACCACAAATGTGCATTTGGTTAAATTATGAAAATTACCAAAAAGCTTCATTAAACACCGCTGTTGATTTCCGCACTAGGCTTCGCTTTCCGCGGGGCGTTTGTGGAGCCTCCTCGGCTTCGCCTGTGGGGTCTCCACTAAACGCTTCCTCCCGCAGGAGTCTTCGCCTATTGCTCCAATCCACAGCTAGATTCTTAAAAATATCAACACTAGACTTTAGCAGAGACCCTCCTGTAAAAGTTTTACACCATGAGAAATGAAAATATAGTGCATACGTTATCCATCACCTGTCCCCCCTGTTGATTGGAGTGCAAGGTGTGAGACTCCTGCGGGAGATAGCGGTAGACTTGAGACCCCCGCAGGCAAGCCGAGGAGGCTCAAGCACCGCCCCGCGATCGCTGCCACCTGGAACGGAAATCAACAGGGAGTTAAACAGGACACACACATATTTTCAGGTTAGTCTAAACAAATAAAAGAGCACTCCCAAAGGAATGCTCTTTTACTATTTATGCAGATGTCTTTTCGTCCTCTTCCAATTCGGATCCATCATCCAAAATCAGTTTTGGAGCGACATTTTTTGCTACGGTATCAGCTGTGATGACACATTTTTTTATATCATCTCTTGAAGGAAGTTCATACATCACATCAAGCATGATGCCTTCAATGATGGATCTTAGTCCACGTGCCCCCGTTTTTCTTTCGATCGCTTTTTTCGCAATCTCAACTAAAGCTCCATCTTCAAACTCAAGCTCGACATTATCAAGATCCAACATCTTTTGATATTGCTTCACAAGTGCATTTTTAGGCTTAGTCAGGATTTCGATCAATGCATCTTCATCCAACGGCATTAAGCTTGCAGTAACTGGAAGACGTCCGATGAACTCCGGGATCAAACCAAAACGAAGAAGGTCTTCTGGCAACACTTTAGCAAGAAGTTCCTTTTGCTCCAGCTCATCCGCCTTTGCTTCAACAGTTCCGAATCCAATTACCTTTTTACCTAGACGGCGCTTGATGATCTGTTCGATTCCATCAAATGCTCCACCGCAAATAAATAGGATATTCGTGGTATCAATTTGAATGAATTCCTGATGAGGGTGCTTACGTCCGCCTTGAGGAGGTACACTTGCAACAGTACCTTCCAAAATCTTCAGCAACGCTTGCTGTACACCTTCACCGGAAACGTCGCGCGTAATGGATGGATTCTCCGACTTACGTGCCACTTTATCGATTTCATCGATATAGATGATGCCTTTTTCAGCCTTTTCTACATCATAGTCCGCTGCTTGAATCAGTTTAAGCAGAATATTCTCTACGTCTTCCCCAACATAACCAGCCTCTGTCAAAGAAGTCGCATCGGCAATAGCGAAAGGAACATTCAGTATTCTTGCTAAAGTTTGAGCCAATAAGGTTTTCCCACTACCAGTAGGACCGATCATGGCAATATTACTCTTCGCAAGCTCCACGTCATCAATCTTGCTATTGGAATTGATACGCTTGTAGTGGTTATATACCGCTACGGAAAGTGATTTTTTTGCAGACTCCTGTCCAATAACATATTCGTCTAGAATATCACGAATCTCTTTTGGCTTCGGAACGTCCTTAAACTCAACTTCTTCCTCTGTACCTAGCTCCTCTTCCACAATCTCTGTACAAAGTTCAATACATTCATCACATATGTATACACCTGGCCCAGCAACAAGTTTTCGAACTTGATCCTGCGTTTTCCCACAGAAAGAACATTTTAATTGTCCTTTTTCGTCATTAAATTTAAACAAATTGTTTCACCCCTTATCATTTCTCTCTATTCTCATCCACCGGCTGGCTAAGATAAAACAAAGAATAGAAATACTGAACAGACCTATTATCCTGCCCTGCTTTCTTATCCAGTAAGAAAAAATTCATTTTCCCATTAATCTAAACGAATAGTTATGTACTGCATTTTACCACATATTTACCTAACATTTCTAATAATATCTCTTTGGTTATGTATGGATATTTTAGAGGAAGAGTCCGTACTATTGTATCCATGATATGAAATAAATAACACAGCGATGGGTGGAAATAAAGGAAAATCTAATCAAAAGTAAGTCCAGATGGTACAAAACAAGGCACGATCAAGTCGCGCCTTGTCTCTTATTTATTATTATGCAACATCTTTACTGTTTTCTACAAGGAAATCAATTGCTTTTCTGATTTTCAAATCTTCTTTAAGACCTTCCAAGCTTCCTAATGCTTGCTTGATCTGCTCTACAGGCATATTGTACATGCCAGCCATTTTTTCTACTTCTTCGTTCGCTTCTTCATCTGTTACTTCGATGTTTTCAGCAATAGAAATAGCTTCAAGAGTCAAGTTCATTTTCACACGCTTTTGTGCATCCTCTTTCATTTGAGTGCGAAGAGCTTCTTCGTCCTGACCAGAGAATTGGAAGTAAAGATCTAAAGTCATACCTTGCATTTGAAGGCGTTGTTCAAATTCTTTAACCATGCGGTCAGTTTCTGTTTTCACCATAGCTTCTGGAATTTCCACTTCTGTGTTAGCAGCAGCTTTTTCCACTAGAGTGTCACGAAGGTGATTGTCAGCTTCTGTTTTCTTTGCTTCTTCTAGACGAGCTTTTGTTTTTGCTTTAAGCTCTTCAAGAGTTTCAACTTCTTCGTCTACATCTTTCGCGAACTCGTCGTCAAGTGCAGGAAGTTCTTTTGTTTTGATTTCGTGAAGTGTCACTTTGAATACAGCAGGCTTACCAGCTAGCTCTTCAGCATGGTACTCTTCAGGGAAAGAAACTTCTACTTCTTTCTCTGCTCCTGCAGTCATTCCAACCAGTTGCTCTTCGAAGCCTGGAATGAACGTGTTAGAACCGATTTCCAAAGAATAGTTCTCCGCTTTTCCACCTTCGAAAGCTTCGCCGTTTACGAATCCTTCAAAGTCCATCACAACTGTGTCGCCATTTTCTACAGCGCCTTCTTCTTTTACAACAAGCTCAGCTTGGCGCTCTTGAAGACCCTTTAATTCAGCATCTACATCTTCGTCAGCAACGTTTGCATCCATACGCTCAACTTCTAACCCTTTGTAGTCGCCAAGTTTAACTTCCGGCTTCACGATTACTTTCGCAGTGAATACCAAAGGCTGGTTCTTTTCGATGTTTTCGATATCGATTTCCGGTTGGTCAACAGGCTCGATACCAGTTTCAGTTACAGCTTTTGCATAAGCTTCAGGAAGAATGATATCAAGAGCATCTTGATAAAGTACTTCCACACCAAAGCGTTGTTCGAACATTCCACGAGGTACTTTACCTTTACGGAATCCAGGTACGTTAACTTTTGTTACAACTTTTTTAAATGCTTCGGCAAGACCCTTGTTAACAGTTTCAGCGTCAACTTCGATTGTTAACACGCCTTGATTTCCTTCTAACTTTTCCCATTTAGCAGACATAATTTTCCCTCCAACATCTATTTTCGAAAAAGATAATGAAACAGTCACTATCTAATCGGCATAACCACATTTTCACGTGGTTGTTTGTTTACAAAATTTGCTGCATGCACATTCTTGATTGTCCCATATTCTGGCACAATCTAAGAAACCTATATGGTATATACAGTTTACAACCCTTACATTATAACACAACCTGCAACGAGTTCAACAGATACCATTATAAATGTAAAAATGAAAAATCTTCAAGCTTCCTTATTTGGTCCAGGATGTCTTCCAATTCAAAAGCCGTCATACCATACTGCTCAAAAAATTCCTCTTCGTCATCAGGAATCCCATAGAGATCATTGCCTATCCTATGCAATCCTGCTGCCCATACTTTTGGGGATGAGGGTTGAAAAGGGATCGGAAACTGTGCAGTATGTAACCTTACAAGCATTTCCTTCAAGCTTTCAAATAAAACCGGATTTTCGCTGTTTACCGTATCATCCAATATCCCGATCACTTTGTTTAAAAACGGTTCTTCTTCACCAGTGGGTAAATCCTTCGGTACGACTATAGCCGTTTGACCCAGCTTTTGCACATGAATTTCCTTCTCCACACCTTGCTCCTTCAGCATATGGAGGAGAAATGTCTTTAAAACAGGATGCTTTTCTTCATCTTGAAGAAATTGTTCGATGTCTGGAAGATAAGGACGAATATGCATCTGCTTTAATTGTTGAATGATTTCATACTGTTTTTGCAGCGTGCCGGACTGTAGCTTTTCGATGGGAAAAGTGTGCGAATCATCGTGTGTTATCGGGTCTTCCTTCTCCTTATCCTGCGCTTCGTCCTGCCCTGGAAGCATTTTTCTCGCAAATTCCAGCAGCTGATAAAAGTTCTGAGCATACTGGGCCGGGATTTTATCTTCCTCTAAAATCGCCTCAATTGTATTCTTCACTTCTCCATACTCTTTCAGCTGAATAAGGATTGTAATATAGATCTGGAGGATGTGAAAGTAATCCCCGATGTCTTCCCTGAGCATTTTCTTACAACGGTTCTTCGCCTCGGCAAGCTGTCCCAGTTCCATATAACAGACAATCATCCCAAGCTCCACTTCCGCATAGGCATATTCATTTTCTCTTGCTTGTTCAAACAGCGCAAGCGCCTCGGAAAACTTCTTTTCCTTCATTGTGTTCATCGCTTTTTCCAATAATCGCTGTTTAAGATTCGGGAACTCTACAACCTTCTTTATCTTTTTCGGTTTGTTTGTCATATGTATTTTTCCATCCTACTTTTTTGTGGAAATATTTGAAACAAGTGTATCAATGTTTAGTGGGGAGTACAAGTGATTTGGGAATATGGGTTAATGGATAAATTGCCATTCGAGATAGATGGTACTCCTTTTTCTCAAAACGAAAAAACACCACATACAATTTTATCAGCACTCAAAGATTAAGTGCTCATAAAAACGTACATGGTGCTATAGGTAAAATGGCGTCCCAGGAGGGATTCGAACCCCCGACACACGCCTTAGAAGGGCGTTGCTCTATCCAGCTGAGCTACTGGGACATAATTATAAGTGAATCTAGTCTCAAGAAATATTTACTAATTATCATCAGCGACAAGATTTATTATATGAGATAGGGAATCTAAAGTCAACACTTTTTCAAAAACTTTTCTTATATAACTTTTACAGAGAAGAAAGAGAGAGAAGTGGGCCTCCCCTCTCTACTTGTTGAAGGTATGAGAGGATAATCTCTCTCCCTTTTCATTATAGTAGTGTACGAAAAAGTCCAGATTTGTTTCTTCAATTATAGCATAGGTTTTATCACGTGTCATACGTGGCAAGGAGATGCTGCCAGGGTTCACAAAGAGGATTTCACCTATATATTCCGCTCCCGCGATATGGGAGTGGCCGAAGCAGACTATATTTGCCTCCTCCTCTTGTGCAGCATACTTGATCGGCATCAAGGAGGATTTCACCTGATGAAGGTGACCATGAGCAATAAAGAAACGATTATTGGCAACTTCTTTGATTAATTGCTGTGGATAACCACTATCGAAATCACAATTTCCCCTCACCGCGTAAAACCCTTCCATTTCCGGGCTATTGGATGGCAATTCTGAATCCCCACAATGAATGAAATGTTCCACATCATCTTGATGTCGGGCCTTCAGCTGCTGCAGGACATCTGTTTGTCCATGATTGTCACTGACAACTAGTACTTTCATCCTCTCACTCCTATTTTGTGAGAAATAGATCATCCCACTTATTGGTTAATTGCTTGATCGCATTCCCTCTGTGGCTGATTTCACTTTTTTCCTCTTTGGAGAGCTGAGCCATCGTTTTCCCTTTTTCTTCTACAAAGAATACGGGGTCGTAGCCAAATCCATTTTCACCGATAGGCTGATGTGTAATCTTTCCTTCACAGGTCCCACGGACAGTATGATTATTACCAGTAGGCTGCACGATTGCCAGTACGCATACGAATCTTGCCGTTCTCTTTTCATTGGGTACATTTTCCAGCTGACCTAAGACCTTCAGATAATTTTCCCTGTCATTTTTATTAGTACCCGCGTACCGTGCTGAGTACACACCAGGTTCTCCGTTCAGGGCATCCACTTCCAACCCGGAGTCATCGGCCAGAACGGTTTTGCCCAGATATTCCGCTACCACAGATGCTTTTAATAGAGCATTTTCTTCAAAGCTTGTCCCTGTTTCTTCCACTTCCGGAATCTCTGGGAAATCTGCCAATGATTTCACTGTGATTCCTTTTGGTCCAAAGATTGTTTGAAACTCCTGAACTTTTCCGGGATTGTTCGTAGCGATGATAATCTCCTGCATGTTCACAGTCTGTTCACTTCCTCTTTTCATATTCCAATGTTTTCAGCGATCGTGCCAAGCGCCTGTTTTTGGCATTCTACCAGTTGAAGCATCCCTTCTTCTGCAAGGTCCAATAGCTCATTAAGCTGTTTTCTGGAAAAAGTGGCTTCCTCTCCAGTTCCCTGCAACTCTACAAAATCCAACGAACCAGTCATGACGACATTCATATCCACTTGCGCTTTTGAATCTTCTATGTAATTCAAATCGAGGATCGGTCCAACTTGTGCATCGATTCCAACCGATGTAGCTGCCAAATAATCCGTGATTGGCAGGGCTTTGATCTTTTTCGTCTCCACAAGTTTTTGGAAGGCGAAAACCATCGCAACGAAGGCACCTGTTATCGATGCAGTCCTTGTACCACCATCGGCTTGGATCACGTCACAATCAATCCAGATCGTCTTTTCTCCGAGCTTCTCCAAGTCCACCACCGAACGCAGCGCCCTTCCTATCAAACGCTGAATCTCCATCGTACGACCTGAAACTTTTCCTTTTGTGGATTCCCGCATGGTTCTTTTTTCTGTCGCTCTAGGCAGCATGGAATATTCGGCTGTTATCCACCCTTTGCCCTGTCCTCGCATAAACGGGGGTACTCGATCCTCGACGGTAGCAGTACAGATAACCTTTGTCTCCCCAACTGTGATCAGGACTGATCCCTCCGGATGGGTTATGTAATGAGGGATGATTTCAATTTTTCTTAATTCATTTTTATCTCTTCCATCTACTCTCGGCATATTCTAAACTCCTTTTCTATAGTAGGCTGCATCATAACTGCCCAACAATAAGAGTGTATAATCACGAATCAATAGGAAAAAGAGGCAGTTACCCACCTCTTCACATGTACTCCATTAGTATATCAAATTTTAGAGATTAAAACCTTCCTGTATTAACATTTTCAGGTCTCGCAACAGGCTCAGATACATTCGTTCCGTCTGTAGCCATCAATTCGCCTTCCCCATTCACTGTTATGGAGATTGTTTCTACTCCGGCTTGCTCGGTTAAAGTCAGGACAAGGGAATCCACTACCGCTCTGGACACCACCTTCTCCTCCAGCCCAAGGATGTCTTCATTGAAATCCAGTGTCAGGTTGCCATTGGCGTATTTCGGTTCAGATAAAAGTTTAATCTCATTGTTCAATTCCTTTGTTAAACCGGAATTATAGGAAGGTCCGGAAACTAACGCATTAACGATTGCTGTATAGTCGTTTGACTCTTTCATCGCTAGACGCTTCGTGACAGGAACATAGTACGGATCTCCTTCATTGTTATCTGCAACAAAATAGAGGGTAACAGCTCGGGTATTTCGGATATCGACCGTTTCAGAAGTATCAAGATTGATACCGTTGGCCCTGCTTACCCCTTTCCCGATTGGAGTATTCTTGACAGGCATTACTTCCTGGTTATGTCCGTTTATCTGTATCTGTACTTTTTTCACGTTAGGAAATTGTGTTAATGTCCAGGTGATGGACTCCAAGATTTTCATTTCATCATTAGGATCATATTCCATGAACTCATCGGAGAAGTCAGCTACAATGGTTCCATCCTCCTTCAGGTTCACATCCACTTCAGTACCTGCGGGCAGAACCGCACGGAAGCCATTAGGCAGCAGCTCCTCAATAGGACCACCTTTCACCAGATGTTCCAGTGCTTGTTTGGCCGTACCTTCCGTCTTTGGCAAATCAAATGTTTGTGATACAACATAGCCGTTGCTGTCGATTAAGTATAATTCCCTTTTGGTTGTTTCAGTCGCAGCTTCATCCTCACCATCAGTTGCTGTTCCCTCAGTTTCGGTACCTTCCGTTTCTTCTGTTACATCCTCTGCATCATCCACATAGCTGACATCCTTTGGAATATCTGCTTCAGGCGTTGCCTGCTCATCCCCTCCGAATAATCCACATCCAGACAATAATACTGAGGATGCAAGAACAGCTGCTGCAGTCATTTTCACTTTTTTATTAGACATAGGTTTCCCTCCTAAGACGGTTTGTACTAACATGTATACGAGCCCTATGTCTAAAATAGACCGGATGAAAAAAGAATTTGTCCAAAAAGAAAAACTCCTTCCGGAATCGAAGGAGTTTTTTTATTATCGCCTATAGTGTGCATATTTTTATATCGATATGGGTTCCAAAACAATCGTCTTCACATTTTTGACCTTCTGTTCAAACAGCTTGGAAGCAATTTTTTCGAATAGCTCTTGGGAACCTGTTGTATAGAATACATGCTCCTCATTGGAGTTAGTCCGGTTCAGTAGTTTCTTGAAGTTCAGGATGGTACTCACTTCCCTTGCCGTTTCGTCCCCTGAGCAAATCAACTGGACGTCAGGTCCCATCACTTCCTGGATGGTAGGTCGCAATAGCGGATAGTGGGTGCATCCTAGAATCAGCGTATCCATGCCCATCCCCTGGAACGGAATCAAGGTTTCACGAACAATGCCAATGGCAGCTTCCCCTTCGAATTCCCCGCTTTCCACCAATGGTACGAAGTTGGGACAAGCAAGGCTGTCAACTGAGACATCGTTATTGATTGATTTCAACGCGTTTTCATAAGCACCACTATTTACGGTCCCTACCGTACCGATTACGCCAACATGATTGTTGGACGTGACTTTCAGTGCAGTTCGGGCACCTGGGTCCACGACACCTATGACAGGAATGTCCAGCTGCTCCCTGATTTCCTCCAACACAACTGCCGTTGCGGTATTGCAGGCGATCACGAGCATTTTGATATCATGCAGCAGCAGAAACCTTGTCATTTCCCAAGTGTACCTGCGGACCTCTTCAGCAGGTCTTGGCCCATACGGACAACGGGCTGTGTCACCCAGATAGATAATTCTTTCTTTTGGAAGCTGTCGCATTATTTCTTTTGCAACTGTAAGGCCTCCAACTCCCGAATCAATTACGCCAATTGGTCTTTGCAACTAAATCCCTCATTCTTTCATTTCTAGATGTAATCGTGCTAAACACTTTTCTAACATGAAAATTTCATCTTGTGAATAGTTCTTTAGGATGTTTCGCAAATATTCCTGTCTCTTATGCACTACTTCTTCAATGATTCGTGCGCCCTCTTCCAACAGATGGATACGCACCACACGCCGGTCGTTGGGATCTTTTACTCGAAGTACGAGTTCATTTTTCTCCATGCGGTCTACCAGGTCTGTTGTCGTGCTGCAAGCGAGATACATCTTGGTGGAAAGCTCCCCGATCGTCATATCGCCGCCTTCCATTAACCATTGCAAGGCAACAAATTGTGGAGGTGTAATCGTATAATTGCTAAGGATTTCGCGACCTTTCTGTTTTACCAGTGTCGCTATGTATCTTAATGATTTTTCAATATCCGCTACCAATTGATCTTCTGATACTAACTCATTTTGCTTTGTCATTCCCGACCCTCTTTCTACATATATGTCTTTTTATCTATATTCTGTAAGGACTTGTGAAGTTATTAGTAATACGAAATTAATTGTTCTCATTACCATTCTCTTATGTTTTCATACAAAAAGCAAGACGTAACAATCAATAATCATACGAGAACCAATCGTAATACTTGGGTTTTGAATAAAATAACCGACTATCTTACTTAACAGATTGTTAATAGATAGCCGGCAGATTATTAAAGCTCTAACTCTCCCATGCGAAGAAGCTCGACAACTGCTTGGGAACGCCCCTTGACTCCCAGCTTTTGCATAGCGTTTGAAATGTGGTTCCGAACTGTTTTCTCACTGATAAACAACTCACCAGCAATCTCTTTTGTTGTTTTATCTTGAACTAACAGCTCAAATACTTCTCTTTCTCTTTTGGTAAGCAATGGCTTTGGTTGAAACTCTTTCTCCTTCAATAATTGTAACCCTCCTTGCCTTAGCCAGAGCTGAACTAGCGGATGGGTGTATATTTAGTCATGGTATAATATGTTAACAGGCAGGATGGAGTTACATCTAAATATGCAGTTTTTCTTCTGAAACGGAAAAAAAGGCGTTAATTTTTTATAGAAAACGGAGAAATGAATAAACTGCGCTGTCCCGCGCTCCACGCTTCCCCTTTTCCTGTATGCTTGTTGAGTTGAACCATTCGTCCTCTTCCAACAAAGCAGGGGTCGCCATTCTCCCTTTTCCCGAGATAATGCAAGTCCACAGATGATGTACCCAACTCATTCGCTTTCACGAAGATTTCCAGCTTTTCCCCGAAATACACCTGCTTCAGAAAATCACACTGCAGATCTGCCACCACAGGAATGGTGCTGCTCGAGGGTTTTGTCCAATCCTGCATGAATCCCAATGCTTTAAAGAACTCAATTCTTGATTCTTCAAAATAGACAAATGGAACAGTGTTGTTCATGTGCCCAAACATATCGGTTTCCGAGAAACGGACTGTCACCTCATGACTGAATGAGAACTCATTCATCCAATTATGCATATCATTGATATAAGCTATTTTTTTCATTTCCCTTAACCTCCTGTATATTTTCAATATCTTCAGATAAATCATTATTTTTGTAAAAAAACGCCCCTTAATAAGAAAGAGGCGTTCGTTTTATTTATGCTTGGTCACTACCAAAGAAATTACGGAACATCTGGATAGTCGTATCACGGTTAAGAGCCGCAATGGAAGTCGTCAATGGAATGCCTTTAGGGCAAGACTGCACACAGTTCTGTGAGTTACCACAGTTTGCAAGCCCACCGTCACCCATGATTGCTTCCAGGCGTTCTGATTTGTTCATCTCCCCAGTTGGATGCGCATTGAATAGTCGCACCTGGGAAAGAGGAGCAGGACCGATGAAGTCCGATTTGCTGTTTACGTTAGGACATGCTTCAAGACAAACACCACATGTCATACATTTAGAAAGCTCGTAAGCCCATTGTCGTTTCTTCTCAGGCATACGCGGACCAGGTCCTAGATCGTATGTTCCGTCGATCGGAATCCAAGCTTTTACCTTTTTCAAGGAATCGAACATACGGCTTCTGTCCACCTGAAGGTCACGGACAACCGGGAAAGTGCTCATCGGCTCAAGCACGATAGGCTGTTCCAACTGGTCGACAAGCGCAGTACAGGATTGGCGAGGCTTCCCGTTGATTACCATGGAGCACGCTCCACATACCTCTTCCAAACAGTTCATATCCCAGTTAACAGGAGTTGTGGATTTTCCATCTGCATTCACTGGGTTACGACGCACTTCCATCAGAGCGGAAATGACGTTCATGTTTGGTCTATAGGGCAATTCGAATGTTTCATAGAAAGGGGTTCCATCAGGACCATCTTGACGCTTCACTTTAAACGTTACTGTTTTTGTTTGTTCAGCCATCATTCTTTACCCCCTTTTTTCTTGGAATAGTCACGCTTACGAGGCGGAATCAAGCTTACATCCACTTCTTCGTAATGGAACTCAGGTGCAGATTTAGGGCCTGTAAATTTCGCCATTGTAGTTTTCAGGAATTCTTCATCGTTACGTTCTGGGAAGTCCGGTTTATAGTGCGCACCGCGGCTTTCATTTCGGTTATAAGCACCAATTGTCACTACACGCGCCAATTGAAGCATGTGGAATAGCTGACGAGTGAACGCCGCTCCCTGGTTGCTCCATTTTGCTGTGTCATGGATATTGATATTATCATAACGCTCCAATAGTTCCTGGATTTTCGCATCTGTCTGTAAAAGCTTATCGTTGTAACGAACAACTGTTACGTTGTCTGTCATCCACTCGCCAAGCTCTTTATGAAGAACATACGCGTTTTCCGTACCGTTCATCGTCATGATTTTATTCCACATTTGCTCTTCTTCTTTTACATAGCGATCGAATAGGGACGTTCCAAGAGAATCTGTAGATTTTTCAAGTCCATTCATGTATTCAACCGCTTTTGGACCAGCTACCATACCGCCATAGATAGCAGATAGTAGGGAGTTGGCACCTAGACGGTTCGCACCATGCTGGGAATAATCACATTCTCCTGCTGCAAATAGACCTGGAATGTTTGTCATTTGGTCATAATCCACCCACAGACCACCCATGGAATAGTGAACAGCCGGGAAGATCTTCATTGGTACTTTACGAGGATCATCACCCATGAACTTTTCATAGATTTCAATGATTCCACCAAGCTTGATATCCAGTTCTTTCGGGTCTTTATGGGAAAGATCAAGATATACCATGTTTTCGCCGTTTACACCTAGTTTTTGATTTACACACACGTCAAAGATTTCACGTGTTGCAATATCACGAGGAACAAGGTTACCGTAGGCAGGGTATTTTTCCTCAAGGAAGTACCAAGGCTTCCCATCTTTATATGTCCAAACTCGTCCACCTTCTCCACGAGCAGATTCACTCATCAGACGAAGCTTGTCGTCCCCGGGAATAGCTGTAGGATGGATCTGGATGAATTCACCGTTTGCATAGTAGGCACCCTGCTGATACGCGATCGATGCAGCAGAACCGGTATTGATGACAGAGTTTGTTGATTTACCGAAAATGATTCCTGGACCACCTGTTGCCATAATGACAGCGTCAGCAGGGAACGAAACGATTTCCATGCTTGTCAGGTTCTGTGCAACAACTCCACGGCATACGCCTTCGTCATCAACTACTGAACCAAGGAACTCCCAGCCTTCATATTTCGTAACAAGACCGGACACTTCATGGCGGCGAACCTGCTCATCCAGTGCGTATAATAATTGCTGGCCTGTTGTAGCTCCAGCGAATGCTGTACGGTGATGCTGTGTTCCACCAAAGCGACGGAAATCCAAAAGTCCTTCAGGTGTACGGTTGAACATAACGCCCATACGGTCCAAAAGATGGATAATCCCTGGTGCCGCTTCACACATTGCTTTAACTGGAGGTTGATTCGCTAAGAAATCCCCACCATATACGCTATCGTCAAAATGCTCCCATGGAGAATCCCCTTCTCCTTTTGTGTTTACTGCCCCGTTTATTCCACCCTGGGCACAAACCGAGTGAGAACGTTTAACTGGTACTAATGAAAACAAATCCACTGGTACACCGGCTTCTGCAATCTTAATGGTAGCCATTAAGCCCGCTAATCCACCGCCGACCACGATAATTTTTTTACTCAATGGTAACTCACTCCTTAATAGTTGCTATAGGTCTTATACGAATGCTAATAATGCTCGAACTCCTACGACTGAAAGAGCGACAAAGATACCCATTGTCACGTAGGTAGCAATTTTTTGAGAACGAGGAGTTACAGTAATTCCCCAGCTTACACAGAAAGACCAAAGGCCATTTGCAAAGTGGAAAATCGTTGCAATTACACCAACAACGTAAAACCCGAACATAGCAGGACTAGCAAGAATGTTAGCCATCATATCAAAGTTTACTTCCGCTCCTCTTGCAGCTGCAATACGTGTTTCCCATACATGCCATACGATGAAAATCAACGTAACAACACCTGTGAAACGTTGAACCATGAACATCCAGTTGCGTCCATACCCATACTTGCTTACATTGTTCTTTGCTGTAAAAGCAATATATAAGCCGTAGATTGCGTGGAATAGAATTGGCAGGAAAATCACAAAAATTTCTAAAGCATAACGGAACGGCAGGCTCTCCATAAAATGTGCCGCTTTGTTAAATGCATCCGGACTCTTTGTAGCAAAATGGTTAACAACCAAGTGCTGAATTAAGAAAATACCAACCGGAATGACTCCTAGAAGCGAGTGGAGTCTTCGAAGTAAAAATTCACGTTCTGTTGCCATCACTTAACCCCCTTTTTAAAGTAAGAAAATAGATTAGATGTTTACAAGTTCTTTCTTTCACTATCTATTATAGTAAAAAATCACTCGAACTCCCGCATCCCTTTTTTAAACTTTCAATATAATGAAAGCCTTTACAGATATATCGACAAATATGTGACAAGTTTATTTTACTCCCCCATATTGGAAGCGTCAAGAAAACGCGTACAAAAATTGTAATTTTTGAAAAAGTCAAGTGTAGTTTAATATGTCAGAAAAATAAGATAATATTTTTCTAGTATAAAATACTTCTTCCGCTTCATTTATTTGTGAAGGGGCTTTATTATATAATGAGGGTAGTAGAAAGAGGGGAAGTAAATTGACCGAAGCAAACAAGCAGCAAGAACAGCAAGAAGAAATGGACACAACGTTACAAGTCCCTGTTTTTGGGTACGAACTGATACGCGATATGCTCCTTCCAGACCTTTTAGGAAAAGATCACTCACAGATCATCTATTGGTCCGGCAAGCAGCTTGCAAGACGATTCACTATTGGCACCCAAGAAGAGATCTCTCAATTTTTCAAAGAAGCGGGATGGGGAGAGATTGAGATCATTGAACAGAAAAAATACGAAATCAAATACCTTCTAAGCGGCGACATGGTGAAGCGACGCCTTGAGTTGAATAAGGACGCAATCTTCCAGCTTGAAGCCGGCTTTCTTGCAGAACAGATTCAGCGCCAAAAAGGCAAAACTGCCGAGGCAATCGAAGAGCAGAAAAAACGCCAGGAGATCTACATCACCGTCCAATGGGACAAATAACCTATACTTTCTAGCGCATGCTGCGGCATGCGCTTTTCTTTTTGCATGTTGTGGGCTGCCCTCCACTTTGGGTTCGTTCCATTCTTTGGAGAGTTGATGCGGAACCGAGGCGAGTTCGTGCCAAACCGAGACGTGATCATGCCAAAGAGTTCAGTTCGTGCGGAAACGGGACGAGTTCGTGCTAAATTGTGCAAAGTTCGTGCCAAAC
>JBNJJQ010000003.1:0-337066 GCA_051750385.1 Bacillota bacterium
CGGCGAATTATTAATCTCGAAAGTCATCGCAAACAACGACATACCCGCGCTAAATCGCTACGGAATCACCGCGTCCGACTTTCCGACAGCAGGCGAACGGCAGGCGCTAAAGTTTATCGTCGATTACGCCGAGCAAAACCGCGGTCAGGCGCCGAGCATGGAAGTCGTGGCGGGCGAGTGTGCGGAATTTACTCCGATGCCGGTCGTCGAGGATTCTTACGATTTCCTAGTGCGGAAGCTGAAGGATCATTCGGCGAAACATGCGCTAAAAGATTTAATCGAGAAACAATTTGCGCAAAAGTTTAACGAAGGTGAAGGCGGATTAAATTTGGCAAAGCTCTTGCGCGAGGCTTCCGGAGATATTATAATGAGAACAGATGTTCGTAACAAAGTAGGAACGGACGTCAAACGCGACACCTCAGATTTCCTCGACGAATACCGCAAGCGCAAGGCGGGCGAATCCTTCAAAATATGGCGCAGCAAGTTTCAGACGATTAACGAGCAAGTGGGCGGTTATCTGTCCGGGAATATTTATACGTGGTATGGGCGGTCGGGTCGCGGTAAATCCGTCTTTACGATGGAAGAAGCGCTTGACGCCGCCATGCAAGGCGCTAACGTGCTAGTGTGGGCGTTGGAAATGTCGAAGTTCGAGTGGATGGCGAGGGCATATTCGTCGCTATCGGCACGCCAAGGTATTCTAACTGCGACCATTCAAGGCGTGGATTATGAGGCGGGATTCGAGAATAAGGCGCTACTGATGGGCGGACTGTCCGACGAGTTCGAAAGTGGCTTCGAAATATTCCTTGCGTCATTAAACGAACGCATTCCGGGCAATATTACGGTGCGGGCGGTGGATGACGAGGACTTTTATGTGCGCGGAATAAAGCAACTAGAGGCGGACATTTTGCAGACGAAGGCGGACGTGGTCGTAGTTGATCCGATTTACTACATGGACTACGAAGCGAACACGTCGAAAACGGCGGGCGGAGACGTGGCGGCAACCTCGAAAAAACTCCGTCACCTTGCCGGACGAACGCGAACGGTGATTCACGTTATCACACAGGCGGAAGAGGTGCGCGATGACAAAGGCGACGATGGCGAACGGGAATTGCGACCGCCTACTCGCGCAGAAATTAAGAAGACGAAAGCGGTACTCGAGGATTGCGTCAATTCTTTCGGCATTGATACGCTTGACGGCGAGGGGATTATCGAAATCGGAAAAGGACGCCAGGGCGGAGAGGGTACACGGGTGAGCGTGTTGTATCTGCCGAATGTCGGGATCGTGCGCGAATTGGAGACGGGCGAGGCGGCTGCGAGTCAGTTTAACTTTTAATGCGGAATAGACCGATACAGTGCGACATAAATGGAGGTGAGTAATGTGACTGAAGATACGAGAATTAAATACACTTTCCACAATGAAATTGGTGAAACGGTAGAAATGACTTTTACCATGCTACAAATTGAAGGAATGATTGGTGGATTCATTAATTATGTGCAGGAAGAATTAGGTGAAATGGGGTTTGGAAAGCCAACAAAAATATACCGAATACTACTTGTATGACTGAATTGTGTAGTAAGGAGCTGATAAATAATGGGTGAAAAGTGTTACGTCAATATAAAAACAAAGATAACAGAGGCTGAATTTATAGGTGTATTTCAAAAGTCGGAAGTCATAGACCCATCACCTTTAAGAGGTGGTCATAGTGGTGGGGTATCAGCATATCCAGTAGCAGTAGTTAAAGTAGGTACAGAATTAAAAGAAGTCAGAATAACATCTGTGTATTTCAATATTTAACGAACAGTCCGACCCTATTGCGCCACATTCCGACAAGAATCCTCATAAATACAAATTATTACCTATTCTTTTAGGAATATTTTCAACATTTCGACAGTATTCGCTATTGCATCCGATTATTTTTGCAATATACTTACGTTAAGGAGGTGTAAACCGAATGAACTACGAAGTTGACTATCGCTCCGAATTGGAACGTTTCGAATGGACGGGCGCAACGTGGTCGGACGACAAACTAATCGCCGCCAGCCCATTCCGCTATGACAAGTCGCCGTCATTCTACTGCTATTTGCGCGATACTCCAAGCGCTTCCGCCGGCAGTTGGGGCGATAGCGGAGCGTACGACGCCGATCACGCAAAAGGCGGCTTCATTAAACTGCTCGCATTCCTACGCCAAGAGGACGAAGAATCCACGGCCGACTATTTGCGGGAAGTTTACGCACCATCAACCGCGGGTAGCGAATTAGTATTACGGATTCCGCAACTGAAAGTCGAGCGCACTAGACAAACGCTTGACGAAGCGCTAATAGCGGAGCTTCCGTATGATACCGCTTACCTACCTTCGCGGGGAATCAGCGCAAACACGGCGAAAGCAGCAGGCGTGCGTGCCAACGGAAATTCAGTCGCAATACCCTGGCGCCTGCCAAACGGCAAGCTTGCGAATGTCAAATACCGGGCGACTCGCGGCAAGACGTTCTGGTACGCGAAAGGTGGCGTGCCGATTCGCGATTTGGTGTACGGGCTGGACGCGGTGTATGCCGAGCGAAGTACCACGGCGGTTATCTGCGAGGCGGAAATCGACGCGCTCTCGCTGCGGACAATCGGCGTCATGGCTGTGGCGGTGGGTGGCGCAAGTTTCAGCGAGCAGAAACGCGATTTGATAATGCGGTCGCCTATCGAGGAATTAATCGTGCTGACGGACAACGACAAAGCAGGCGGCAAACTGCGGGCGGAGATTGAGCAGGCGTTAGTAGGACGGATGTGCATAAAAAACGCGTATGTGGATAACGCGGTGAAAGACGTGAATGAGGCGCTAGTGCGGACGGGTGGGGATAACTTGCGGCGGGCGGTCGAGCAGGCGGTGAGGGTACGGGAATTTCCGTACTTCGCGCTAAGGCTGCCGACTAAATAACCGTCGACATTGCCCGTTGTGCCTAAGTACCGTCGGCGTCGCTTTCCTTCCATGCGTACAAATCTTCGATAGAGCACCCGAGCACGTCGGCGATCCGCTTGGCGTGGGCGACCGACATAATATTGCGGAGGTTTTCGTAGTCGGAGATTTGCGTCTTGGTCATGAGTACGCGGCTAGCAAGTTGTTCCTGCGTTAGACCGCGTGCAAGGCGACGCTCGGCGATTAGGCTGGCACTAATGACGTTCGTAGCGCACACCACCTTACTGCGTGCGGAATTAATACACGCGGGAATATTTTACCATAAGCTGGCGCAATATAGTATATTTTATTTACCTGCGGATGACTTCGACAACCTTTTCGATTGGAACGTCCAGGTAGGCGCAGATAGCTGCGATTGTAGAAAGGCGAACGGATTGATTGCGATTAATGTTGGCGATAGTGCGGGAATTGAGTATAACGTCCCGCATGTCGCTGATTACCATACCCTTTTCGGCTAGCGTGCGGTGTAGCGGTTCATAAGAAATCATTTTTATTCCTCCAAAAGGCTTATTTTTTCGATTAGATGTTTACAAAAGTACACATTACATTATATACTATAACCAACGGATGAAAATTATTCAAGGGGTTGAAAATAAATGATAGCGCATATGATTGAAGAAAGAATTGATACTCTGGACACTCACATTACATGGTCGTACATTTCCAAAAAATTAAAATTAGATAGAAGCACTTTATCTAAATTTAAAAATGAAGGCAAGGAATTAGGTTTTCAATCACTACTAGAACTTTGCGAAATACTTTACCCCCAAAATTATAACAATGTCATGTGTAATTGGTGTCTTTTTTTCAGAAGGCCCGGCAACGTAAAACTAGCATTTGAATTTCTTTCAATTAACAGAGATTTAGACGGACTAGAAAGATACATAAACATCTTCAAAAGCACCCCTTCTACATCTGTATTAGTCAACGAATTAACAGACGTTTACACACACATCTTAGCACACCAACGCAACTTAGAGTTACCTTCATTAGAGTCGATCAGCTATAAAAAAGCAGAATCTAGTTTCCTCCTATCTATTTGCAAACTTTACAAATTCCACAAGTCTAACGATATTGCCGCGATGAGAAGGATGATAAGCGAGACGAAAGAAAAACTCCGAGAAATTGATGATAAAGCATTATATAATAGGTATGACCTTAGAATTAGTGAAATTGAATCTACAATTTCCCTCTTTGTTGACTGTGACACATTGAAGACCCGCATCCTTTGTGAAAAAATTCTAAAAGACAGCAAGAATTATTGCGACAAGTTTGTCGGTGATTCGTATTATAGAATGGGTATGTCTTACCTGTACGAAAGTCCCGATATGTGCTTAGCATTTTTACAGAAAGCCGTTTCAAAATTGGACGCTTCTGGACTATTCGCTAGATCAACAAGCATAAAAGAAAACGAAATTAATTTAGCGAGAATTATTTGGGGACTTTGTTCGGAAAAAGACATCCCAAAAGACAAACCTTCTAAAGCTCATTATTTCGCAAAACTTGGAAAGTCGGAAGAGGCGAACGCGGTAATAAAGGAACTTCCGCAAGAGTCGGCATTCACTAAGTATTACAACGGGTTAGCAAACAACAACGCAAATAAACTTATTGAGTCTGCGCTAACTTTTAAAGACAAAGGACAAATGTTTTATGCGAATTTGCCTCTTGTACTACTGGAACAGTTTGAAGGAATGAGTGAGATTGTGAGGTTAATAAAAAAATCGGGAGAGATGTAAAATGAAGAAACTATTACCTATTCTTGTTGTTGTTCTTGCTGTAACACTGATTTTCGGAGTGAATACTGGAAAAGCTGCCAAAGAAGAAACCTATCCGATTAGCACAACAAACGCAAACTTAGACCCTGGAACGGGCGGTAGCGGAGGCTGATTTAACTAGATCAATCACAATAGACTAAGCACATTTTAGGAGCCTTCGGGTTCCTTTTTTTATTCCTAAAACGTGGAATTAATGGGAAATGTTGAATGTTTGTTTCTTGAAAAACTTCGTTCAACTTTTCAATAGTCTGAATATTCTCGTGCTATATTATGAGTACAAGGCAAGCGATACAAGCCGAAGCCAGTACGTAAATATCCGTACAATAAAAACTTTCGAAATAAGTTGCGCCAACCTGCGACACATCGCTTTGCCTAATCGTATTATAGAATGAGGAGCTGATAAACGAATGGAAAACGCAAAATTAAATAACTTAGTATTATCGTATCAGACGCAAAGAAACGAAGTAGTTTTCGAAGAAATCTACGCAACAGTTTCCGAGCAATGGAAATATTCGAAGAAGGTGGCGCAATCACTACGATCTAATCAGCACGAAGTAATCGCGCTTTACGAGGACGTTCTACTGAAATGTATCGAAAGGTTCGACGGCAAATCGGACTTCATTAACTTCTATAAGCTTTGCGTCAAGAGGCGCCGAGCCGACCTGTACGAAAAGAACAAACGGATTGACAGCTACGAAATGTACGAAGAACCTTCCGAAGGTGACGAAGGCGAAAGCTTGCTAGCGGCAACTATCGAGCAAATCGCCGACCCGACGGACTATCACGAAGAAGCCACAAGAAAAGCCGACCAGCGGCAACTGATCGACTTAATCTTGGAAGGTGCGGATGAATTTACGACGGCAATCGTAAACGCGTTCCTAAGTCACGAAAGTCCTACCGCGAGGCAAATCGCAAAGGAAATCGGAGTACACCACTCGAAAGTATCACGGACATTCCATCGCCTGGCAGCGAATTTCAGAGCAGAATACGCTTCAACTCTGTAGACCGTTTTTGTTGATAAGACGTTTAGACATTACGCCCTATCCTCCATTAGTATAACGCAGGGCGAGCCTAGACGTCTATTACAAATGTGTTACGAATTGTAAACGCAGGTGTAAAGACACCGCGATAAACTAGGAGGTTACGCCCATGAAACGCAATAGTACGAAGGCACTACGCCCTACTAACAGTATATACAATACCCGCAAAAATAATACGGTAAACGCGCATATAAATTACGAAGGTGGCGTCCGCGACTACGAGGATAGTGCTGACTACGTAAAGTTTGGTGCGATTAAGGGGAGGCGGTTGGGATGATTGCGGAAAATCACTTCATAAAGTTGGTCGAGTTGGCGGACGCGATCGAAAAGGACTTCGAACAACTGCGCAAGGCAAACTCGGAAATTGACCGCGAGTTAAACGAAAAGTATCACGAAATAGAAATCGCGGGAAGTTTTAACGTCGTGCAAGGTTTTAAGCACGCGAAGGAGTTGCAATCAATATTACAAAAGCGCCGCCAAATAAAAGGCGAAGTGTGTAATATGCATCCACTGCGGAATATCGTGGCGTGTGTAAGCGAAGTTGAAAAGCAACTAGTTAAGGCGATAGAAAAACACGAAGCATGTACGCGAGGGGAGAAAGTCGTATGAAAGTAGTATCTATCGCGGATATTCGCCGCCAGCAGAAGCGCAAGGAAATCACCGCCATGTACGTCAAGTTTTACGGGGTGACGAAATGACGGACGCAAGCTTCGATTATACCAACGTAGTTATCACCGTAATGGCAATCGCCTGGGTGTACGTAGCTTATCGGTTATGGCGGAGTTTGGACGCGGAGTGACACCCGCCGTCCGTCGAAGGGAATAAAGGCACTCGTTCAGTAAAGTTGTCGCCGGGTTATGCTTTGCGCTGATACGGTATCGGGTCGCTAGTTTATTCCTTACGACGGGCGAAAGCCGGGTCGCCATATCCGACCTCCCTCGCCGCGGAGGGCTTATAATGTCGCGGTAATGTGATTCACCGATATGGAGTCTTGCCGTACTGCGGGTGACGGCTTGTTGACGGGCAACGGAAAAACCCGATAGAGCGCACTTCCTTGACGGCTTATTGCGCTGTCTTGATTGTATGCTCGGCTGACTTGCGTCGGCTGGCGATTACTTACGAGGACGGAACAGGCGGCCGTCGCACTTGCCGGATTTACTTTTACGAAAGTCGGTAGCGCCGACCGGAGTTTCGAGGCGAGTCATAAGAAAAGCGTAATAGCTGAGGGATGCGGGAAGAAAGAGCCGACCCGCCGTAAGTAATCGCCAGCGGGCGCGGGATTCATCCGGTGTTCGAATATAAAATCGCCGAGAGGCAAAAGGAGACGATTGAATGTCGCAATTTTTATCCGGTGCAGACGCACTAAACGCATTAAACGATCAACAGGGCGGAGGTAACAGTAATTCCGCCGAGTTCGCCAGCTTCAAATCCGGCACTACGTACAAGGTTCGCGTGTTAGGTACCGCCGACCTAATTAAGTTTTACTCGTATGGCGTATATAAGAAGGTCAACTCGTTCGTCGCGAAGAATCCTTCCGTCAAGAATGCGAAGGGTTTCGCGGAATCTAACTTCACGCCATGGGATCTCGCAAGCAACTATTATTCCGACCTAAAGCGCAAAGCCGAGGACGCAGGCAACTCCGCCAAAGCCGAGGAATTCAAAGCGGAAGCCGGCAAGTATCGCGCCAAGGAAAGATTCGCGCTAGGATTCGTGGATTTAACGACTGGCGAGCCGATTATCGTCGACTTGAGCCGCAAGCAAGCGCAAGGAGTACACGCGGTCATTAAGAAATACGAAAACAAACTTGGCAAGCTGGCGTTCGAACTAACGAAAAGCGGAAGCAGTACGTCGACGGTCGTTAGTCTGTCGCCTGTCATCGATATGTCTGAGGATTTATCCGACAAGGAACGCGAGAACTTCGCAAAGCAAGACGGCAAGCAATTCGATATGACGCTATTTGACGGATTGTTATACGAGGCGGACGACAAGCAGCAAATCGAAAACCTAGTCGCAGCCGGGTTTGACATTACTCTTATCGGCTTATCAATCGGCGCGGAAAAGCCGGCAGACAACGATCCTACTGCGGACTTTTAAGGGAGGCGCTCAATGGCGAAAAAACTGAATACTTCTAGTGGAATGACGTTTATCATCGATGACGAGGATTACGAAGAGGTTTCTAAGTATAAATGGAAAAGCACCGAAGATGGATACGTTAGACGAAACTTCTGGCTCGGAGATAAGTGCAAGTACATTTCGTTACATCGGATGTTAATCAACGCTCCAGAAGGTCTTTGTGTCGATCATATAAACGGTAATAAGTTTGACAACAGGAGAAGTAACTTACGTTTGGCGACTCGTACCGAGAATATTCGAAACTCAGGTCCGAAGGTGAATAATAAATCCGGTTATAAAGGAGTTTCATTTAGAAAAGACACAGGAAAATGGAAGGCGCAGATACGCGCTTTTGGTAAAAAAGTAAACTTGGGTCAGTTTGACAATAAGCACGACGCAGCTCGCATGTACAACTTTTGGGCGGTCGACTTGTTCGGAGAATTTGCTTGGGTTAACAAAATTGAGGAGGCAAATTAAATGGCCCATGACACAATTACAAAAGGTCGTCATTCAGAGTTAATAGCTATTACGGCTCTACTTGCGAACGGATACACAGTTATGGAACCTTGCGCACCCGACGTATTCGATCTCGGCATTACTCGCCCAGGTTGGACGGACTTCAAACGCGTACAAGTGAAAACCGCTCGTCGACGCACTGACCGCAATGGTGAGGTCGTTGTATATACTCGGAAAAATAACGGCGAGCCATATTCGCTAGAGGACGCCGATCTATTCATCGGTATTTTAGACGGGGCGGTTTACATGTTCGATAACCGCGGTCTGTCCGAATATTGGTGCCCTGCGGATAAGCTTGCGGAAAAGTGGACGAAGTTGGAAACGGGAATCGAGACGCTAAATAAGGAGGCAGTCTAATGCGAATCCCGTCCGCCAATTGCGCCTGTTGCTCGACAGTTATCTACGAAGGCGAGCGCGCAGTCTACGACGGAAACTTTGATATTATTCTTTGCGACGAGGCGTGCTTCGAAGAGTGGTATTACGACAATATGAAGGAGTATAAACGGAGATACATGGCGGAGGTGGATATGTAACGATGCAATTGCGACTCAACTTGGCGCAAGCCAATGGCGAAGATAAAACGGCGGCAACTGCCCGAGTGAAAGCCGCAGCAGACAAACGGAAGCAAGCAACGGAAACAATGGCGGAAGCGTGGGCGCGAATACTTGCGATGAAGAACTCCGAATCGGATAGACAGCGATTGACGGAAGTTCGGGTGGCGATGGAGAGCGGAGCAATTGGCCGCAATCCTGCCGACATTGCAAAACGATTCAGTAAGGCGGAAGCGCTCCGCATGTACAAGGAGTTGGCGGAATCGCAGCGCGAGCAGAAGCTGGCGGACTTGGTTGCGAATACGCCCGCTAATTACCGGCTGATAACGACCGAACGGCAATTCGGCGAGTTATTGGAGGACTTGCAAGGCGAGGATATTATCGCACTAGATACGGAGACAACCGGCCTTGACGTTTATATCGACGTCATCGTCGGCGTGTCCATTACGTTACCAAAGGCGGACTACCACGTTTATATTCCGATTAAGCCGACCGAGGATGATCGGGCGATGGATAGCGCCTACGTGCTTGAAGGGTTGCGCGAATATTTAGAGGATGGAGCGCGCGGCAAGGTACTTCACAATGCGATATTCGACGTTCAAATGTTACGACGCCACGGCATCACCTTGCGCGGTATTGCGTGGGACTCAATGACCGCAATGCACTTGCTTAACGAAAACGAGCCGTCGTATAAGCTGAAAGACCTTGCGCCGAAATTCCTCGGAGCAGAATCGGACACATTCGATCAGTTGTTCGGCAAGAATGCGAAGTTTGCGGAAGTTCCGCTTGACTTGGCGCTTGTCTACGCGGCAAAAGATACGCATTTAACGTGGGACTTATATCGTTTCCAGGACGCTCATATGCGCAAGATGCCGGAAATGTACGACTACTATAAATCGGTCGAGGTGCCGTTGTTATCCGTTATTGCGGATTTAGAGGCAAACGGCTATATTCTCGACTTAGACTTCGCAAAGGAATATGGCGAAAAGCTACGGCAGGAAGCCGAGGAATTACACGCTTACCTTATTGCGGAATTGACTCCGCACCATGATAGCGACGAGCCGTTGAACTTAAACTCGCCGCATCAAGTAAAGCCGGCATTATCGAAGGCAATCGGGCGTAACTTACCGAACCTCGACGCCAAACGAACGCTTAAACCGCTGAAAGGCGAGTTTGAAGTTATCGCGAAGCTACTGGAATACAAACGCATTACGAAGTTGTCCGGCACGTATATCGACAAGTTGCCGACGAAGCAGAACGCAGCTACTAAGCGATGGCATTCGCGATTCAATCCGATGGGCACAGTTACGGGGCGATTCAGTTCCGGCAAGGACGAAGATAGTGGCACCGACCAACAGTTTAACGTTCAGAATCAGCCGAAGGATGCGCGGAAAATGTTCGTTGCTCCGCCTGGCAAAGTTATCATTGGCGCCGATTTTAGTGCACAGGAAATCCGATGTGTTGCGAATCTGTCCGGCGAGCAGGTGTTAATCGATGCGTTTGAAAACGGAAAAGACCCGTATGCTTGGGTAGCTTCGATGTACTATAAAAAGCCATACCACGAAGTTTATAAGGACTCAGACGGAAGCGACACGCCCGAACGTAAGCAATTTAAAACGGTCGTACTTGCGTATATCTACGGAACGTCAAAGTGGGGGCTTGCGGATCAATTAGGAACAACGCCTGACGCTGCGGAGAAGTTAATGAACGATTTATCTTCGGAATTACCGCGACTTGCGGAATGGGTTAAAGAAACGCAACAATTCGCTACTAAACACGGATTTGTGTGGATTGGCGGTAAAAAGCGAAAACGCCGTCTGCCTGACGCAATGTTGAAAGCGAAGTGGGGCGACCGCGAAACGTATAGCAAAGTTAATCGCGCAAAAAGGCAAGGGCCGAACTCACGCGTACAAGGTGAATCGTCTATCCAGGCGAAGAAAACGATGATTGAAGCGGCTAAAATGTGCCGTGAAAAAGGTCCGGATTGGAGTCTATGGGGCGTCGTGCATGATGAGGTACTTTTCGAAGCGCCCAACACTCTTACGCAAGAAGATATTCGCGATGTTGAGCGAGTAATGACGGAGTCCTACGTGTTCGGAAATATACCGAATAAGACGGACATTGAGATAATGACGATTTGGGGCAAAGGAGTCCCTGCGGAAAAATGGTTCGCAAATAAGGAGGAAAACGAATGATTCTAGTTAAAAAATATTCACAAGAAGATTGCGGTCCTTGTAAGATGGTTTCTGCTTACCTTCAGTCAGAGAAGGAATTTATCGAGAAAGAAAACGTGACGATTGAGGATATCGACGTAGCGAAGGATTTAACTAAAGAAGAGCGAGACGCGTTACCTTATCAATCTGTACCGTTTTTACTGTTTTACCGAAACGGAGTACTAATGACTAAATCACGCGGAATGTCCATTCCAGACGAATTCCGTGATTGTGTAAAGATAGCAAAGGAGGCGCGATAATTGCGTACGTTAATCGGTGATTCGATATTATTCGGATTTACTAGCGCAATTATGCTCGTTCATATTATCGACGCGAATTGGTTTTGGGCTATCACTATTTCTCCGTTTCCAATCGGTTACGGACTATCAATCGCTAAAAATTACGCAAAACTAAGGGGCGATTCATTATCGGAAAACTAAACGTCAATCAAGTAGCGCAAGAATTTACGGACTTCTTAAACGAATTCCACTCGTACAATCAGCCATACGACGATCAGATGGATGCGGAACTCCACACGCAATATGCGCGAATCCTCCGCGAACAATCGAAGTGGGGCGCATTCAATTGGAAAACGTCGCCCGACGGAACTCCACGCCCGCACTTCGGCCCATCAAGCGCCGGCAAGTCTGACCGCGAGTTATACGAAAAGGTGCGGAAATCGGCACGCGACGACCGCCAACCACAACCGCAACAACGTCGATGGACTGCGCTCGGTTCATTCGTGGGCGACCTGATGCAACGCGAAATCTTACTCGCGGAAAGACATTACGAAAAGTTTACCGGCAAGCAACCGCGATTCAAGTTTGCGCGAACCGACCGCAATGAGCCGATGTTTGAGCATTTTACGAAGGTTATGCACGAAATCGAACACGACGGAGAGAAATTCGCCATCTTCGGACTTGGCGACGGAATACTCGAATATGTGACGGAGGACGGCGAAGTAATCCGCATTGGACTCGAAGTCAAATCGAAGCAGGGCAGTTACGCCGACACATCGCCCGCCCGAATGCGCGAACCAAAGCGCGATCATTTCTTACAAACGGTGTGTTATAGCGACATGTACGCGCTCGACTACTTCTTTATCGTTTATGTAAACACCGCGAAGAAGGCGTGGAACATGACGGACGAGGAACGCGAGAAATCGCCCGACTTCCGAGTATTCGGCGTAGAAATCACGGACGCCGACCGTAATGAAGTGAAGTCGAAGTTTGCGAGAGTAACGAAGGCAGCGCGTGAAGGCAAGGCGCCTGCAGTCGAGTTGGATTCGTGGTTGTTCTGCGAGTACAAAGGCGTGATTGCGACCGCATTAAATGACGAAGAGCTTGCCGCGGTGAAGAATCAAGTCCGCCTGGCTATGCGGTCAGGATTACCGGATTGGAAGAAGCAGAAATATTACGACGCTTACGAGGAAATTAAGGCGTTGCGTGGCGAAGAGGCGTCAGCATGAGGGTGCTTGCGTTCGATACAAGTATGTCAGCGCCAGGAGTTGCAATCCTCGAGGTTAAGAACGGCAAGGCGAAAATCATCGCCCTGTCGCACGTCAAGACAGATTCGAAATCCTCTCACGGACTGCGTGCCGAGATAATCGAGGGATGGGCTACGGTATTCATCGCTGATCATACCAGAAAAGGATTCGACATCGTGACCCGAGAAGATTTCCACGGACAGTCTAGCGCACAGAATTATCCGGTGTTTGCTTCGTGGAGTAGTTGCGAACGTGCCGTCGGAAAGTTCGGACTGACATTCGATAAATTTACGTATGAACTAAAAAACGGACGCAAAAAAACGCTGCTCGGCGTGCCACAGTCGAAGGTTAAAGAGTTAGTCGCGGGTAAAGGAAACGTCGATAAGGCGGAACTAGCCGAAGCCGTCCGCAAGTGGACGGGATACACGGGCGAATTTGCTTGCGATGATGAGTCGGACGCTGCGGCTATAGGACTCGCGTATCTAATTAACGGAGGAGTGATTGCGAAATGATCGAGGAGCGACGTAACCAACTTTACCGCCTATTGAACGCCCAACAGCACGAACGCGCTAGCGCAGTTTATAACCGCGAGCGAGCTAACCGCCTAAAAGCGGAAGCCGAGGCGCAATTGAGGGAATCCGAAGAAGCAATCGCAGCCACGCTGGCGGAGCTCGAGCGAATGGGGGAACGCTTATGATACTCGCAATCTCAATCGCCTGCCTGCTGATAATGGCGGGGCTTTACGCCTACTATGAGCCGGACACGCGCGAAGGCATTTACGCAAAATGGATCGGATTCACCCTCGTAATTATTCCGCTGGCGTACTTGGTGACGCTGGCGATTGCGCCCTACTTCGGCTAATTAAGCGAAGTGGCGCGAATTCTACTAAACTATCGAACTACTAAGGAGGAAATCGATTGACTATAAAATTAACGGAATCATTCTTATCGCAATATCGTAACAAACAACCGAAATGGGGCTTTGGAGGACTCGGCTACATCGTTTACCTCCGCACATACTCGCGCAAGAAATCAGACGGAACGCTCGAGCGATGGGACGAAACGGTACAACGTATTACAGAGGGAAACTTTGCGATTGAAACGAAACGACTGGCGGAACTTGGTAAACTGACGGACGAACGTAAAGCGGAATTAACAACGGAAATGGAGCGCTTTTACCACCTCGTATTCAATCTCGTAATGACTCCGCCAGGACGCGGGCTATGGATGTCCGGCACAGAATACGCGGAAAAGGTCGGCGATGCGGAGAATAACTGTTGGGGCGTTTCTATGCGACCGCAGCCGTTCCATTCCGGAGAAGAACCGCGTGTCAGTTTTGCGCCAGTATTCACGTTCGATCAGGCGATGAAAGGCGGAGGCGTTGGCGTGAATATTCAGCGCAAATACGTCAATCAGATTCCGAAGGTTGAGAACACGCTTAAAATCGAATTTGTTTGCGATATTAGCCACGCCGATACGGAAGAATTGGAAGGCAGCGTTAGATTGCGCGGAGATTATGACGGCTCCGACGTAGATTATTTTAACGTAGCTGATTCGCGAGAAGGATGGGCGGAAGCCCTCGGAAAAGTTATCGACGCGCATTACGAAGGAAAAGAACGCTTGATGATAGACATTTCCGATATTCGACCTCGCGGTTCTGCAATCGTAGGATTCGGCGGAGAAGCAAGCGGGCCAGCTCCGTTAGTTACGATGCTGACGAAGGTAAACGAAATTCTTAATCGTCGCGTAAATGATTACGTAACCCCGACCGAATGGGGCGATGTTGTTCAGCTAATCGGAACATGTGTTGTGGCCGGGAACGTGCGTCGGACTGCTTTGATCCTTATCGGCGATCAGAACGACAAGGAGTACATCGAATCGAAAAACTACTCGCTGCCGCAGAATTTAGAGGCGTCGCAATGGCGATGGGCTTCGAATAATAGCGTGGACATTGGCGTCAATACTGACCGCGACACACTCCGCAATCTTGCCGTGAATATCTACTATAACGGTGAGCCTGGATATGTGAACGTAGAATTGTCGCGAAACTTTGGCCGTATTATCGACGGCTTCCAAAAGGACATCGACGGTGAAGTCGAAGTATTTAACCCATGCGGAGAGGTAACGTTGCCAAACGCTTCACCTTGTAATCTATTCGAAGCTAATTTACCGCGAATCCACGAACTAATCGAGAAGGGCGTCGAGCAAGCGAATCTATACGAAGAAGTTATGTACTTGGCTGCGCGCTATGCTTACCGTATTACCTTCAGACCTTACGAATGGGAAGCGACACGCGACGTAGTTTATCGCCACCGCCGTCTTGGTGTAGGTGTAACCGGTATTACCGACTTCGTTCTGCTGAAGTTCGGCGCGAAAGCAATTAACGGATTTGATGCGGAAGGCAACGCGATATTTAACGAAGAAGTTACCGCGTTCTTCGACGAGTTATACGGGTATGTGAAGCGGTCAAATGTTGCGCAAGCTGCTGACCTCGACGCTAACCCGTCAATCAAAGTAACAACCGTTAAGCCAAGCGGGACAGTTTCGCTATTGATGGGCGTATCGCCGGGTCAGCATTACCATTGGGCGCCTTATATGATCCGCCGTGTCCGTATGTCGGCAAGCGCGCCATTGATTCCAGTATTGCGCGAATGTAATTATCACATCGAATCGGCAATCGTCGGCTTCAATTCGGACGGAACGCCAAAGTATGACGAAAAAACGCTAGTCGTAGAATTTCCGGTCAAAGCACCGACCGCCGACCAGCCTCACTTCCAATCGGCAGGCGATGTACCATTGCGCGAACAAGCCGCATTGCAGGCGCTACTTGCGACTTATTGGAGCGATAATGCAGTATCGGCAACCCTTTCGTTTAAGAAGGCGCAACCGAAGCCGGTACATTTTGCGGACGGATCAGTGCTCGAAGATAAATTCGGTCAGCCGTCGCTGCAGATTGACAAGCGCGACGAAGAGGCGGTCATCGACGAGATTGCCGACCTGCTCGACCGCTATAAAGGCGTAATCAAATCGACGTCACTACTGCCACACGCTACCGACACATATCCGCAAATGCCTTACGAGGAAATTACCGAAGCACGATACCACGAAATGGTTGCGCAGATTACCGCGAAGCCGTGGGAAGTCGTGGATGGCGATGTGAAGGCGGAAGAGGACGATGTGGACGACGTAGTTGGCGATTGCCTTGGAGGGAGCTGCCCTATCCGCTAAATTACCGCCAAACTGCGCGACATCACATTCTCGCGCCATATTATATTGTAAGGAACAACGGCGTTCTGCTTCGGCAGGCGCCGATACTACTATCGCAAAGGAGCGAATTAAATGGCGAACAAATACGATGATATAAGATGGCGATGGTTAGAGGAGCGAGGATTTCGCGTCCTAGCCGACAAGCACCAATACGCGTACATGCAATCGCTATGGACTCCGCCGGACATCGTGCAAGGCGTATTTTGCGAAAGCCCTGCCGGAACGGGCAAGACGGTGCTTGCCGTATTAGCTGGCGCTTATGCCGTCGAGAAAGGCGAATACGACCGCATTATCTACATCCGTAATCCGCAAGTGGTCGGAAAGGACATCGGCTTCCTGCCCGGCGAAAAGGGCGAGAAGACGGCGCCCTTCATGCAGCCGTTCATTAAGGCGCTCGACTACGTAAAGCCCGGCACGTACGACTTTTGGGTCGATATGGAAAAGGCGTTCGCAATTACGCCAACATTTGAGCGCGGTGTAACGTATGACAACGCATATATTATCGTGGACGAGGCGCAATCGTTGTCGCTCGAAGAATTGCAAACGATTTATACTCGCGCGACTGATTCGTGCAAAATCGTGACGACCGGCTCGCTATTGCAGATTGATGACGCAAAGTTGCGAAGATATGCTGGTCTGACTCCGTTCGAGATATATATATGAAGCATTTCGAAGGCGAGCGCATTACGTTTCACAAACTCGTTACGAACTATCGCGGATGGTTCAGCAATCACGCCGATCAGGTGCGGAAAACGGTTGCGGCGTTGAGCGAATAGTAGACCGATATTATTCAACAGAAAGAGGTGAAGAAATGAAGGAGGTAAAAGATTTTATGTACGATATTAAGCCAACTACAAGAGGTGAAATTGTCTTAGTTTTCAAGGTTGAAGGTCAAGAATGTGAAATGAAAATACCCAAAAAAGACTTAGCACGTATGTTGTGGTTTGCTAACCAAGAGTAACGAATAGTCCGACCCTATCACGCAGCATCACGAAATCTCAAACGGAGGTGTCACCGCATGCCAATACGCAAACGCACCGCGGCTCTAGCCGCCATTACCTTAACCGCCAGCCTATACGCTTATAACACGCTAACACCGTCACAGGGCGCACACAACGCGTTCAGATACACGGAATCAGCACCGCTAACCGCGCCAGCCTACGTTGACTATCAAGCGGTCATCGACGCGCTATCTACCGAGGCGCAAATAGTCGGCGCAACCGGTCAGGCGCAAAAGACTGTCCGCCATGTGAGCGAAAAGTGGTACGGTGATCGAGCGGTCGAGTTGACGCTAAAAGGCGAATTTAAACTCGGAATTCAGACGAAGTCCATCGAAGTTACTACGCACGGCAATACGATTAAAGTCCGCTTTCCGCAGCCGGAGTTGATTAGCGCCGACTTTCCGTTCGACCACGCAACAATAGGGAAAAGCGTTGGCATATTGCGCAAGAACTTAACTGACGGCGAGCTGCAGGCGCTTTACGGAAAGGCACGCGAGGGAGCGATAGCCGATATTAAGGCGGACGAAGAGGCGCACAGGCAGGCGGTCGTTGGCGTGGAGCGGGCGATTGACGGCTTGCTTGGCGCGGTGGAGAACGTGGGCGAGATTGAATACGAAGTTGAAACGGAGGAGAGCGAATGAGAGTAGCGTACAATAAGCGCCTTGACGCGTATTACCTCGAGGATGCAGACGGAAGTAGGGCGTCGGACTACTATTGCGATAAGGAATTTCTTAGCGAATTTTTAGAGTCAGTGAAATTATTGGCGCAAGCAGGAAACGAGGAGGAAACGGAATGACGGATAAATTAACGCAAATATACAATATGCAAACGGAGTTAGATACGCGAATTATAAAGGAACGCGGAATTGATAAATCGGTCAGCGAGTGGGTTGTCGGGTTGACTATCGCGATGGAAAGCGAGATTGACGAGATCAGGCGCGAAGTTAACTGGAAGTGGTGGAAGAACGAAAAGGAAATCAACGTCGAGGCGCTTCAAGGCGAAGTTATCGACATGTGGCATTTCTTACTTTCTATGTCACGAGTAGTAGGCTTGTCGCCTGACGATATTCACCGCGTTTACATGGAGAAGAATGCGGAGAACCACGCTAGACAGGACGGTACTAGCGGAAAAGGCGGTTATGGGATTGAGCAAAATAAAAACTTATCCCGATAAGAATTATTCGCTGAAAGCCAAGCAAATACAGTACCAAATGAATGATAACGGGTGTTGGGAGTGCGTTAGTCATTGGACAGATAAAAATGGATATGCTCAGGTTTGGAGATTTGGAGCTAAAACCTCCGTACACAGATATGTTTACGAACAAGAAGTCGCGAGGATACCTGAAGGTTTTGTTGTCATGCATAAATGCGACAATCCTACATGCTTCAACCCTTCTCATTTAGAAGTAGGAACGCTAAACGACAACAATCAAGACAAGGTTTCTAAAAACAGACAATGTTCAGGGGTTAGAAACGGTAGGTCTAAGTTGACAGAGCTAGATGTAATCGAAATATTTAACTCGAAATTGTCAGGACCCAAGCTGGCTAGAATGTACAATGTTTCTCACCCGGTTATTTATAAAATTAAAAACGGTAAACGGTGGGCACATGTTACAAAAACCTTAAAGGAGGAATCGGAATAATGGCGGAAACTAAAATGAACGTCAAACTACTGGCGCATACGCAGTTAAGCGAAGATTTTATCGTAGGTACTACGGCACATGGCGACGAGCCTGACGAAATCCTAGACCGCGAATATACCGACGGCCAAGCGGTCGCCCTTACCGCGATTAGAACTTGCTATTCCGCAAACAAACCGTCAGAAATCATCGCAAAGGAAGGCGCCAAATACTTCGGCAAGCAGGCGACAGACGGCGGGCAAGGGACGGACGCTGACCGATTGTTCCGTCACATATTCGCTAGCAAACACACGTCGACGCTCGAGCATATTTCGTTCACATTCGCGATTGAAGGCGTGAGCAGGGCGTTGTTGGCGCAGTTAACGAGGCATCGCGCGGGATTCTCCTTTAGCGTGCAGAGTCAACGCTATGTGCGATTAGGAAGCTGTGATCGAAGTGGCGGAATGGATTACGTCGTGCCGGCGTCAGTCGACAACAATCCGAAGGAACCTTTCCACGGCGATACTGAAATCGCTTTTGAGGACGCTATGAGAACGGCACAACAATACTACGACATACTAAGGTCATTAGGCATTCCCGCGGAAGATGCCAGAGCAGTCTTACCGAACGCAGCCGCAACTAATCTCGTAATGACCGCCAACCTGACGGCGTTGCTCGGATTCTACGCGAAGAGAAAGCCGGGCAACGGCGCTCAGAAGGAAATCACCGACTTGGCGGTAGCTTTAAAGGATGCGGTAATTAGCGTAGAACCTTGGACGCGACAATTCTTTGAAATGGAGGCGAAGTAAATGAACGCCAAATCTTTCCGCATTGGCTCCGTCGATTACACCGTCGAAATGGTGCCGAAGTTGTATCACCTATACGAGCGCCTCGGTCAGGTAATTTACGGAAATACGCACATTCAACTCGACGCAGACATGTCGCCAAGCCGCATTAACGACGTCCTTATTCACGAATTGCTCCACGCTATATTTTGCGAGGCGGGCTACGACGATCAGGACGAAGATACGATTAATCGCGTCGGCAAGGTGCTGGCGCAAGTGCTTCGCGACAATGACTTCGGATTTATGCGCCAATTAAATAACGAGGAGGAATCGGAATGACAAACGATAATCACGAAGTAGAAGTCACGGAAAATGATACGTCACTCGCCGTAATAACAATGCTCGGTAATTTAGCACAACGGATCGTGGCGCTCGAATCCCGCATCGGCGAACTCGAATCGCAATCAGCCGTCAATTCCCTGGCGCGTGACCTTGCGGAATTCATTGCGAAGGAGGCACGCAATCATGGGCGGAGAGATTAAGGTCGCTATCTGTGGTAGGATGCGAGCGGGCAAAGGCGTCCTAGCCGGATATGCTACGTTGTTTTTTGACTTCTATCCCGTGGCGTTTGGCGACGCAATGAAGGACGCAGCACACCGCGCATTTCCCCACGTAGCCCGAACGCCAAAGCCTCGCGCCCTCTATCAGTCGTTTGGCGAATGGGCACGGTCACACTTCGGCGCTACCGTGTGGGTGGACGCAGTTGAGCGTAAGATTGCCGGTTACTGCGCCATGCAATGTTGCAAGCCCGCGCGTATCCTCGTGACTGACTTGCGTGTGCAGGCGGAATACGATTGGCTGCGGGCGAACGGTTATACGATTATCCGCGTGAGTGCTCCGGCTGAATTGCGGTTAGAGAGGGCGCGACAGGCGGGCGATGAGTTTAGCGAGGCTGACTTCGAGCATGAGACGGAGACGGCGGTTGACTCGTTTCATTGCGACTATGAAATCCGCAATGAAGGGACTTCGGAGGAAATGACGGATCAGTTTGATGCGATTATGGCGGAGATTGGCGTGAGCGAGGTAGACAGTCGCTTATAACGCAAAAAAAGGCGGAGTTAATCCTCCGCCAGTTTAAACGCGTACCAATTTACCCCCGTATCATCGAGTTTTCCGATATAAGCGAACTTATACGGCGCCATATTCATCGGCAACGCAAGCTTATCCGCAACTGCACGGCCGCCGCTGCTGATGTAACCGCGCTTATCCGTTTTGACTACGTAGGCATTCGGCACGCGCTCGACGTCCTGCTTCACTATGCCGATCGTTTTCGATTTTACGTCGTAACTTAGCGCCAGCCTCGCCGGCAGTTTGAAGATGCCAATTTCACGGCAAAACTCGGCGCTGAGCATGAGGCGCCCTTGGCTGTCGAGCGTTACGTATTTACCGCGTGTTTTAGCGCCAATGTCGGCGGGAGTTAGCGGGGTTAGTCTAATGCGGTCATTCGTCATATTGCGACACATCCTTCGATTTGTTTAACGTTATTTACTTTATTATACGCGAAATGCTTGCGGAAATGCAAGCGAATTTAAAACGCGCGATTAGGCGCAAGAGGAGGGACTGCGAAATGGGAAGCGCAACAAATAAAACGGATCAGCACGCCACACACGAAGCCAAGTATCATGCGCTCGACTCCGCAGCCAATGTCCGCCTATTGCTCGGCGATTACCACGCATTGAAGCAGCGGCGGTTTGCCGGAGATTATGCGGCGTGTGACGTGCTTATCGACTTAGAGCGTGCGATTGAGCTGGCGGGATTAACGGCTAGGCAGCGTCAGGCGCTAGGCCTCGTTTACGAGGCGGATTTGACGCAGGTGGAAGCAGGTAGGCGGATGGGAATATCGCAGCAGGCAGTCGAGCAGTTCGTTAAGGCTGCCGAGGAAGCTATTGCGGACATTTATTATTACTGGGCGTCACATGGCGAAGGTTATCGAGGAGGAGATACGGAATGACTAACGTAAGTTTAAACGATAAAATTAGCGATATTAGAGCGCGCACGAAAGCAGGCGCATTAACGCGCGAAGAAAGAATAGCGGAAGTTGACCGCGCGATTGAGGCATACTTCGCGAAAACGGGCAACATGCCGGACGATAAGGCGCTGGAAAGATTGGCGGATTTGCTACTTTACGAGGAATTGACGGACACCGACCGCATGAAAGTCCGCAATAATGAGTATCCGTTTTTCAGTGATACGCAGTTGGCACGCCGCCAGGAAGGTAAGCATGTTCGGAGTACGGCGGTGACGGGCGAGGTTCCGCTTGGTGCGTCCGAGTCGTATGGAGTGGACGGGCGCAATTACAGTCAGCCTACGAGACGCGTCCGTAATACTCGCGAGAATAGATTCGTAGATAAAGAGGCGAAGATTCGGAATGACGAGCGACGGAAAGCATACGCGGAATTTACGAAGGTGCAGCCGGTAGATGTGCGAAATATATCGGAATAGTAAATCGCTCGCGCAAGCGGGCTTTTTATATTATTACGCGGAAAGGATTGATTAGATGGCGAAGTATGATCGGATTGTAAACGAGGACGGCGAGCTTGGCGTATTTGTGCCCGACACAGCACGCGCTACCATTCGCACGCCCGAAGAGGCGGAACGGGCGAGGAACTACGCTCTCATGCCGCAGAAAAAGCGATTCCACCACGGCCGCAATTACGTAGTTTCTTATAATGACGCTCTGCTGGACGTTGTGCGCGATTTAACGTTAAAAGACGCAGGCGCAATGGTGAAAATCGTGCTGCAGTTGCGGATTAAGGGCGACGGCAAGCTGCTGAAAGGGTCGCTAACTGCGCCGGAACCGATGAAGCGAGCCGACCTGGCGAAGGTGCTCGAACGCAGTAAATCGAATGCGAACGCAGCTATTGACCGCTTACTTGCGCTCGAATTGCTCGAGGAGCACGACGGCTATTTATACGTAAACAAGCGGTTTCACTCGATGGGTGGACGGATTGCCGACGAAGTATTTACGAAGATGTACACGGTGCGAGCGAAGGAAATAACGGATCAATTGCGGCTGAATGAAATCGGCATGTTGTACAAGATTATTCCGTTCTTTCATTACAGCGAGTATTACCTTTGCGTAAATCCTAACGTCGACAAGCGCCATATTGACTATATCGGACGCGAAACGCTTGCTGCCGCAATTGGACACGACGTTGCGACCGTATCAAAGGCGATGGGTCGTTTGCAATCGGTTGGCGCAATACTGCTGACAGGGACGCGCCGAGAAGTGCGTTACTTGGTGCATCCGGATTTGCTTTTTCGCCAGGCGGAAGGGTATGAGTCGCAATGGACGGTTGCAGTGCGGAAGTTGTTCGCGGATCATGCGAAGAAATCGCGGAGATAATTGCGTGAATATTTTCGTTGACAATTGCGTATAATAGCGTATATACTAAAATTAACCAAACGGAAAGGGAGCGGTTAAATGGACGAATTATACTGCAGAAATTGCGGGGAAGATGAGAAGCGTAATATCGCGCTTTTAGGAACTTACGCAGATAGCGATGAATGGAAATGTAAAACTTGCGGAGAGAGGTTTCAAACGAATATCGAACGTGAGGATTAATACAGAAGAGGCGTCCAATAGGGCGTCTTTTTTTTTGCGTTAAAATACCGCCCTCATAATCCGAGTGTGGCGAAAACAGAACAAAATGGCGTCTGAGTGTGGCGAAAACAGAACGCCTAAAAAGTGCCTTCCGCCTTAGAGCGCCAAGGGATTGCGCCGTTTTTACGCCTTGTAGCCGTCTTCTTCTTCCTAAAACCGTTGTGTCTACGTTCGCTAGCGCTCACTTGCCACCATCGCGAATAAGATATATTAATACCGATTAAAGGCGGAAGAGGCGGTTTGTTAGGCGCTAGTGACTGCGTAGATAAGGCGTAGTTACTTGTAATAGTGCGTTATTTGTATCGTATTAGTTGAACGGTAAAGAAACGTAAAGCAAGGCGTCACACGACGCAATATAAAACGGAAGGAGGACGAAGAAATGGCGTTTAAAAAACTGAACACCGAACATCTTATCGCCATAAAATATCTTGCGCTGCCAAATCGCGGAGGATTGACGAAGGAAGAAATCGCCAAGGAATGCGGAGTTAGTCGCCAGGCGTTGCACAACTGGGAAAAAGACCCGTTATTTGAGCGTGAGTTAAAGGCGCAAATGGTGCGTAATAGTCGCGATCGGTTGCCGGAATTAATACAGTCGTTGAGCGAAATAGCAATACGCGATGGAAATGCGGCAATGGCGAAGCTGGCGTTACAGATTAACGGTATGCTGACGGACAAAGTCGAGATTGAGACGAAAGGGAAAACGGACGAAATCGACTACGATGCGTTGGATAGCGAATTGGCGGAATTTGCTGGCGCTGTAAAGGACGTAGAATAGCCGGTAATTGGCGGTAGGATTGCGTGTGTACTTATATATGAAGGAATGCGGTAATTTTCGGTAGGGATACGCATATGTAGTACGTTTACTTGCGTTTACCTGCGACTAGCCACGCGCTCCTGACGCACATCACGCCGAAACTTTTCAGCCGCCAGCACACCGTTCTTTATGCAGTGTATTTCGGAATATGATCGCCAAGAATGGCGCTATATCAACGATGTATAAGAATTGCATACTGCGTTATTACTGTTGCGTTAAGAATGGCGTTATATCAACGGTTTGAGAAGGCTCTAGTTGACATAATGTACGCAATCGGTAGTCGAATTGCATGCGCTATACAGTCGTATGCAGGGAAACGGCAGTCGCCCGGAGTAGGGGGGGCGGTAGTCTGGCGGATTCTTCCCTACCTAGCGCATCTAAAATCCGCGCACCAAAATTAACGTTTGACTTTACGCGCAGTAAAGCGCAATCACACACGCAATCGCCTGCCGAATGTCTAACGGTAGGACTTGCGGTACATAAAGGCGGAAACCATCCGCAGGAAAGGAGGGCGATGCACTATCGCATTTATTAACGGTCAGTGGAACACAACGGAACAACGGCGCACTAAACTCGATAAACTGCGAAAATACATCGCGCCTCGAGTCCGCAATCTAGCCGCACTAACTACCGACGAAAAAGTCGAACTCAAGCGGTATATCGACGAGCACAAGCGCCTGGACGCAATCAACCGCGGCGAAGGCGACTTACTATTCTTCGCGTATTACTATTTCGGCGAGGACTTGAACCCGGACAATAGCGGAAACTGGATTCCGAAGTTTAGCGCAGCTGAACCGTTCAACCTAGCGCCAGACTTTCACCACGAAATCTGCGACATCATGAACGTTGTCTCGACGGAAGAAGTAAACAAGCGCGTAGCCGTGGCGGCGCCTCGTTCGCATGCTAAGTCGTCATTCCTGTCGAAGGCATTTCCGATACACGCGCTTGTTTACCGCAAACGCAAGTACATTATACTTATTTCGGAAACGCCGTCGGTCAGCACCGCCAATCTCGAGTGGATTAAGACGCAGTTACAAAATAACGAGAAACTGCGGCGCGACTTTGGCCCGATATTCCATCCGAAGCAACAAATGAATCCGCGCGACAATAGTTCGGAATTTATTGCGTGGGAAGACTTAGGCGAAGGTAAACAACGCCAACTCACGCTAGTGCAGGCGGCGTCGAGCGGGCAGGCTTTGCGCGGACGTAACTGGAACGGAAATCGACCGGACTTAATCGTCTGCGATGATCTCGAAGACAAGCGGAACACCAATACGGAACAATTGCGCCAGGAGTTAAAGGATTGGTTCTCGCAAGTAGTAATACCGCTAGGCGACCCGGAAGGCAAGCGCACGGCTATCGTCTTCATGGGTACCACCGTCCATCACGACTCGCTTCTTATTAACGTAATGAAAAACCGAAGCGACTTCGAGTCCAAGCGATTCCAGGCGATAATCGAGCCGCCTACTCGCGCCGACCTTTGGGAACAATGCCGCCTCATCTATACGAATCGCGAACACAAAGACTCTGCCAAACAGGCGGAGCTTTTTTACGTTGCAAATCGCGCAGAAATGGATGCGGGAGCAGTCGTGCTATGGCCGAGCGTGCAGCCGTTATTTAAGTTAATGGCGTGGAAATGGGACAACGGCTCGAAAGCGTTCAACACGGAGTATATGAATAATCCGGTCGACGAAGAATCGCAGGTTTTTAATATCGAGAAGTTTACGTATTGGACGGATAAACGAGATTCTATTCCTTATGATAGCGGCGAATATTCCGTGTCTATGGGCGTGGATTTAGCAATGGGAAAGGAACGCGGAGATTATTCCGCGATTGCCGTTGTTGCGCGTCATAAAGAAAGTAACGTCACGTACGTAATTGACTCTTATGGAGAGCGTATAAAGCCGGAAAAGTTCTTCGGTGAAATTGTTGCGCGCGTTTTGAAGTACCAACCGGACGTTATCGCGGTTGAGTCAAACATGGCGCAAGAGTTTTTCGCGGATGAATTGAAAAAGAAACTAATTAATGCAGGCTACCCGGCAAGCTCGCGCCTACACAAAGTTAAACACCGCAGCCGTAAAGACTTGCGTATTGAGGCGTTAGGGCCGGACATAGAAACGGGGTTACTTCAATTTTCGCGCAGACACTCGCTACTATTAGAGCAATTCGAGCTATATGGAACCGGAGTCAACGACGATCTTCCGGATGCTTTGGAGCAATCCGTTTCCGCGGTTAAGAGCGGTAGTGTAACTGTTCGTAATCTTAAACAAAGAACGAGATAGATAATCTTGACCGACTAGAGCGACGGCTCGAAAAGCGTATTCTCCAACGCCTGTCGGTCATTTGTCTTTAACCGGGGAAAACAATCTGAGGAGATGGTTGTGCTGTGAAAATAGAAATACTTTGTCATTCCTGTAAACAAGTTACCGAAAAGGAATTAAGATACTTAAAGCGTAGAATAAAAGAAGGAAAAACATTATTTTTCTGTTCGCGTAAATGCGCAGATGTAAACCATTCCAAGTTAATGTCCAACGAAGGAAACCCGAATTACAACGGTAAATTTCACGGACAATGTCCTTCAACGTGGAGTACAGAAAAAAGACTCAAAGCATCTATTAAGGTTAGCGAGACAATGATCGAGCGTGGTACATCAAAAGGCGCAAACAACGGAAGATGGCGGGGAGGACAGAAACCTGTCAACTGTACAATATGCGCAAAACCATATACGGTATCACCTTATGTTTTCGACTTAATCGAGGCGGGTAAGAGGAAGCCTTGTTGCGATAGAAACTGCGCAAGAATATATGCGCAAACTCAAGTTAAAAAAGCGCGAACATCAATCGAGATTAAAATGGCAGAAGAATTAAAGCGCCGCAACATTGAATATATAGAACAACACATTCTAGGCAATAAATTTGCGCTAGATTTTTTCTTGCCTGAATTTAATATCGTAATCGAATGCGACGGAGATTACTGGCACCGATTACCTGACGTAGCAAAACGCGACAAATCAAAAAACGCATACATCAAAGCGTGCGGACTTTCGCTCTACCGCTTTTGGGAATCGGAAATTAACGCGGACGTCGAAGCGTGTGTTGACGTTGTACTTGCGGAAATTAACGAAAAGGAGGCAATTTAATTGACGGAACTACTGAACAGAGTTACGCAAGGCGATTGCCTCGAAGTGATGAAGGAGATTCCGGATAAAAGTGTCGATATGATACTTTGCGATTTGCCGTACGGGACGACGCGCAATAAATGGGATTCGATCATACCGTTAGACGCGCTATGGGAGCAATATGAGCGTGTTATTAAAGATAACGGCGCGATTATTTTAACAGCCCAAACTCCGTTCGATAAGGTGTTAGGTGCTAGTAATCTCAAACTATTAAAATACGAATGGATTTGGGATAAACAAGTAGGCACCGGATTTTTAAATGCTAAGAAAATGCCACTAAAGGCACACGAAAATATTTTAGTGTTTTACAAAAAAATCCCTACGTACAATCCTCAAATGACTGACGCAAAACCGGAAAATATAAGGCCGCTAACGGAGAGTAAACAAACTAGCACTAATTACGGCAAAGTAGATAAATTGCGTGCCAGCAACGACTACAATCCGAATAAAAGGTACCCTATTACTGTAATTCCATTTAGTAAGAATAGCGGCGAACTAAACAGTGTTAACAGACTACACCCAACGCAAAAGCCGGTCGCCCTATTCGAATATCTAATCCGCACCTACACAAACGAAGGCGAGGTTGTACTCGACAACTGTATAGGAAGCGGAACAACTGCCGTCGCGTGCATTAACACAGGGCGTTCTTTCATTGGAATTGAGCGCGAGTCTGAATATGTAGACATCGCAAACAAGCGAATAGAAGGGTGTAAAGGAGAGTGAAAAACGCTGAGAATTTTATCCGAAATAATTGACGATGTGATTTACGGTAAAAAACCAAGTTATGAAGAGTGTTATTGGGCATTAAAAGCATACCGCTTTATGCTTAACATAGATCACAAAAACCTTAGAGATGAATTATTAAAAGAACCTAGACCGCCAGAGTTTATTAGAAAGCAGAAAGCCGAAACCTCATTTAACATGTATAAACGCGCTTTGGACAACTCACCTAAAGAATGGTGCGATAATACGCACATATAATCGTAGGAGCTATTAACTTAATAAACGAAAGGAGGTCGCTAAATGACGAACTATCACTTACTGTCGCCCGACGACATAAACGCGCTAATCAAAACACCGTTTCAGCAAGCGGTAGGCGACCGGACTTGGCTACGAATGCAAGCGCAGTTACGCGATTACGATTACTACGAAGGCAAGCAGCACGTCGATCCGCGTACAGGCCAGCTCGTTAAAGCGTCGGAACTCGAGCGCCCGCCCGGACTAGACTACGACCCAACGCGCTACGCTACGAATTACTTTAAGGCGTTCATCAAGCGCAAAGCACGCTGGCAAATGGGCGGTCAGCACGGTATTTCTGTTGCGCCGAAACAACTCGACAACGTACTCGACGTCGTGAAGCCGGACTACAAGCCGAGCGCAGCGCAAGAGGCGGAGAATCAGCGCTCCGAAGCGTATGAGCGTTTGCTATACCGCCTGTGGTCGGAAAACAAGATGCGCGAAAAGTTACTGCAGGCGGCTCGTGACCGTTTAATTGCGGGCAGAGTTGGCGCCAAGATCGTATTCAATCCAAATACCGGTCGCATCAAGTGGGTATTCCGCCCTGACACCGAAATTATTCCCGTTTATAGCGACGATGATTTCGAGGAGTTAATTGCGGCGCACTTTGTCACGATGGTGACGGAGGAGATTCGCGGAAAGGAAACGCAAGCAATTCGCAAGCAGTCGTTCACACTCGTAGACGGCGAATGTTTCCTCGAAGAAGCGATTTACAACTTGAACCTCGAAGTCGTGCGCGTTATCACCGAAAAGCAATCGATGGGACTCGACTTTCTGCCCGTCGTACTATTTCCGATTAATGATTTAAGCGGAGTAGACATCGGCAACAGCGAAATCGAGGACATGAAGGAGCAGACCGACGTATTAAACGCGATGAATGAGGACGCAATCGACTCGCTGAAATTCGAAATGTTCAGCATGACTGCGCTAATTAACGTGCCTGCCGGTACCGCCGACAAGCTTAATATTGCGCCAGGTGCGGTGCTCGAAATGAACGGCTCGATGGACGGACAATCGCCCGACGCTAAGAAAATCGAAGGTGGATTCCGTTGGAAAGAAGCGTTCAAGGATCAGTACTCACGAGTAAAAGGCGCTCTGCACGAAATAACGTCATTGCCGCAAGTGGTTCCGCAAGAGCTTAACTTCGGCGGACTTAATGCTGACGCGCTTCACGTTCTGTTCCACGACATCATACAGGAAACCGAGGAGCATTGGCTATCGTGGGGGCCGCGATTAGCGGAGTTGCACGAAAAGACGATTCGTTATCTGCAGGCGCGTGCCGACCGTCCTAAGTTCGCTTATGACAAGGAAACACTGCGCAAGATTGGTACGGACTACGACAACGAAGTGAAATTCGTATTGCCGTTACCGGACAACCGCAAGGACTTAGTCGAGTTGCTGACGCTAGAAACTGGCGCAGGCTTCGAATCAACTGCAGGCGCGATGGAACGACTTGGCGTTGAGAACGTTAACGCGAAGAAGCAAGAAATCGCTGGCGAGCGTCAGACGCAAAGAACCGCAGAAGACCCGTATAACGAAACATCGACCGATAACGACACGTCGCTATAAACTGCCGTTAATTCTCGTCCCAGGACGTTAAATTACGGAGGTACACGGTATGAAAGATTTAACGAAATTATTACGTTTAGATTTGCAAACATTTGCGGAACCAGAACCACCGGCTGAACCTACGCCAACAGGGGCGGAAAATCCTGACGAACCGAAGCCGAAAGTGGACGACCAAAAGATTCCGTATGATCGCTTCAAGCAGAAAGTTGACGAAGCGAACGAATTAAAGCGCAAGTTGGCGGAACTTGAACAAGCGAAAGCCGACGCAGAACGCGCAAAGCTTGAAGAACAAAACGAGTTCAAGACGCTTTATGAACAAGCGCAATCACAACTCGCAGAAATCCAAGCGCAGGCAAACGCAGCCAAGCGCGAAGCAACAGTTACTAACCTGCTCGTTAATGCCGGCTACACTGGCGAGCAGTTAGAACGCGTACGCAAATATATCACCGGTGACACTGACGAAGCATTGGCCGAAAGCCTTGCGGAGTTAAAGCAAGACATTCCGCCGAAGTCAAGCGGAGTTGACCCGAGCGTCGGAAATGGCGCCAAGCAGCAACCGCAACAAAAAGACTTAGCGGAAGAACATAAAAACCGCGTTGCCGAACTTCTGAAAAAGAAACTGCGACGCAATTAAAAACTAGGAGGAAAACGAAATGGCTTACAACTTACAAACTTCTCAAACGGCTTTTAAAGGCGGGAAAAACATTCTTGCGTCCGAGCACGTACAATTCGTGGAAGCTGGCGCAACACTTAAAGGCGGCGAGGGCGCACTAGAATGCGGTCAAGCGATTGCTCGCGTAACTGCGACAGGTAAATGGGTAAAATTCGTTGACGCAAACGTAGCGACTTACAACGATTTCGGAGTTCTAAACGTCGATGCTGACGCTACTACTCATGACGCTATCGTTGGCGAAGTAATCGTACGCGGTTCCGTGTATGACGCAAAACTTATCGGAGCAACAGCGGCTTTCAAAGCAGAAGTTCCAAATATCAGATTCGTTACACATATCTAATTTAGGCGCTTTCGTTGAAGGCGTCTTTTTTTGCAGCTAAAAAATTATAAAACTTTCAATTAATAGGAGGAAAACAAAAATGGCAGGATTATTGCATTTAGAAGAATTTAACCAACCGGCATTACGTGGCCTAGTTGACGCAACAGTACAAGAAGCAGAGCAAACTCTAGGTGACCGTTTCTTACCGAACGCTAACGTTTATTCAAACACTTTCGCGTACGACATCATCAAAACAAATAAATACATCGGCGCAATGATCGGTTACGGCGCAGAGCCGCCAGTAGTAGACCGCGACGCAGTTGCTAGCAAAATGGGCGAAATCGCGAAGATGGGTCTTAAATACATCGCGACAGAAGAAGAGCTTTTAATGCTTCACCAAGCGCGTAACGAAGGCGAAAAGTCCGCTATCGTTGAAAGATTAACGCTTAAAGGTGTCGACTTAGTTCAAGCTATTCAACGCCGTATTGCGGTAATCAAAATGGAAGCACTAACGAAGGGTTCTTTCGCCTACAACAAAAATGGCGTAAAAGTTTCCGTTGACTTCGGTGTTCCTTCGGAAAACAAAAAGGCGCTAACTGGCGGAGCAGACTGGGACGTAGCTGACCGCGACGTGATTGGCGACTTACTCGGATGGGTTGAAGCGTACGAAAATACTAACGGACGCGCACCGTCTGCAATCCTTATGTCTCGCGAAGCTAATGCGAAGCTATTAAAGAACGCTAACATCGTAATTGAAGCAGGACGTCCGGAAGGTTCTACTCGCGTAAGCCAAGCGGAACTTAATTCCGTACTTGAAGGATTCGGTTTACCGCCAATCCAAATCGTAACTGATCGCAAAGTAACGGTTAAAGACATCTACACGGGTCAAGACGAAGTAATCGAATTCTTCCCTGTTAACCGCGTAGTAATGCTTTCCGAAGGTGTTGGCGAATTCTTACTTGGCCCAACGGTTGAGAACAACTTCCAGCCTGGTATCTTCCTTGATGCGTACGACAAGAAGGAGCCAATCGAGTCCATTCTTCGCGCAGTAGCGGCAGGCTTCCCGGCAATCGAACAACCTAGCTTAATCTTCCACGCTGACGTTTACACTCCGTAATGAGTCGCGTTAAAGTACGGGTATTGAACGCGGTAGTCGACGGAAAGACTACCGGATCTGTGCTCGAAATCGACGAAAAATCGGCGGCTCACTTAGCGTCGATTAATTACGTCGAAATAGTACCGCAAGAAAAAGCGAAGCAGGCGGAACAAACTTCCGGTGAACAAAGGCAGTCAGCGCCGAAAAAGCCGGTGGCAAAGTCCCGCAAGAAAGCCGACAAATAACAAAGGAGGGCGGTTCGTATGACGTTAGAATCCCGCCTATTATCGAAGTTTAAAAACGTGCCGAACGTAGCGCTTGAAGATGCGGTGGCGTGGCTTGCAGAGGCGGCGTTCCAATACGGCTACGAGTCGCCCGATTTAGTACCCGCAAAAGAATCCGCACTATTACTACTACTCGCGCAAGCCGAAGGCGCACGTAACATCGCCATGTCGGTCGCGCATTACTTCAAGTACCAAGACGCTGAGGAATCCGTCGACAAGACGATGCTAGCCGAACAATACCGAAAACTTGCGAACGACTTACGAGCAGAGTATAAGCGCAATAAGGCGGAATTGAGCGGATCGGCATTTCGTGCTATGCGAAGGATTGACCGCCCGTGAGTGAACGACAGTCGAATCAAGAACGCCTCGACGGTTTGCTCGAACGAGCCGCCGCCAACCACCGCAAACTTACCGACAAGCAAGTCCGCTTTGCCATTCGCGAAATTGACCGTACACGACTCGAACTCAACGACCTGCTCGCCGACTACGCGAAAAAGGACAATACGATTGCGACGAACCGCCTTAACTCGTTATTGCGCGACCTGGAAACGTTGGAGCAATCGGTGCGGAAAAACGGCATGGACGCAATGGAAAGCGCGATTCGCGAGTCGGGAATGGCGGGCATTACAGGTGGCGAAGGGGCGCTCATTAAAACGGTCGGGCAATCGGCAGCAATTGGCGCAAACTTTAATCGGCTGAACAACGACGTATTTCGCTACGTGGTAAACCGGTTTGGCGACGACGGCTTAGTGTTAAGCGACCGCATTTGGCAATTAGCCGGCGACCAACGAGACGCACTGAACACGGTGCTTCGGAGTGCCATTATTCGCGGAGAATCGGTCAGCTCGACTATTGCGAGGGTGCGGGAAGTATACGCGAATGAGACATGGAAAATTCGGCGCTTAGTAGTGACGGAAACGAACGTAGCTTATCGGACTGGGGCGTCATATTTGGCGCAGCGGTCGGAATTCGTGAAAGGACTGCGGATACATCGCGGTAAAGCAAACCGCCCGAATCACCGTTGTACGCAATTAGAATTGGCGAATGATTACGGATTGGGGCAAGGCGTTTATCCGCCCGATAATACCGCGGTTTTAAATCCGCATGTAAACTGCACATCGTTTACTACGTACGAATTAATTGATTAGGAGGTGCGGAAGTGTTAACGCAAAATGACATCGAAATTATGAAAGCGAATCGGTCGGAATTGCTCGCTAACCGCACCGAATTAGTAACGTTAGTCACGCTAACAGAAACCGGCAGTGATCCGTTCACTGGCGAGCCAATCACGGAAGAAACGCGCCTTGACGTGGAAGCGGTCTGGAAGAAGGTCGCCAGCATCGCTAATCATGACCGCAGTTTGGTCGAAGGTATCGAGTTGCAGGCGGGCGATTACCGCGTCTCGTTTAACTACGATGTGCCTATCGCAAATATAACCACGGTAGAGCGAAACGGCGAATCCTACACGTTGATTGCGGTTGACGAAAAAGGAATCGGCGAAATTAATCGCTACGAGTGTATTGCGAGGCGGGTGTCGTAATGGCTAGGCGGACTAGAGTACGCATTGACGGATTAAACGAAGTATTGCGCGAATTAGGACGGCAAGGTGCTGCGGAGCTTTTAAAAGACCTCGACGGAATCGTGGAAAAGAACGCGCTGAAAATCGCCAACGAGGCGAAGGTAAACGCACCTCGCGACAAAGGGCCGTTGAAAAACTCGATTCACTTGTGGGGGCGTCCGGCGAAGTTGAAGCGCACTATCGGCTCCGACCGGCCATACGCACAACGCCAGGAATACGAGCATAAGACGCAAAAAGGATTCTTCCGCAAGGCAATGTGGAATGGGCGCGAACCTTTCCGCAAAGAAATACAAGACCGAATTAAAGACTTAGGAGGGTGACGCCATGCAACACGCAATCACCTATTCCATTATCGAACATTTGCGCAACCAAGTGCCGGAAGCGAGCGAAGTTATTTGGGTGTACGACGGAGTATCGCTGTCCAACCGCGTAAAGCCGTTCCTGACGGTCGAGCAAATGCAGACGGACAACGAATTACTTGCGGCAGGACGGACGGACTACGGCGAAACATACCGCTTTCAAATCGGATTACGAGCGCGCAATATAAGTGAACGATCGAGGTTGAGCGATGTGATGCTTCATGTGCTACGCCAACCGAATATACCGCTATTAGATACACGCGTATCGCCTTCACCGGTGATAGGCGTTTTTGTTTGCGATGTGCCGGCGGTCACGCCGATGCAAAGCGAAGATTTATCGAATGAAACCGACAAGCACCGCGTTTACTTCGATGTGGAAGTCGAGATTCAACGCGTTAATGGTGAATTTAATATTACGCAATAACACGAAATAGGAGGCGTTAAAATGGCAGCGAAAAAAGGACAATTTGCGAAAATCGTAATGACGATTAACGCGGTAGAAGTACCGGTATTAAAACTACGTAACTGGTCGTATTCCACTTCGATTGAAGAACTCGACACAACTGCGGCTGGTGACGAATGGACAACTGTAGAGGGCGGACACAAATCCTGGGAAGGTGACGCGGAAGTAATCGATGCTGATACGTTCTACCTTACGCATTTGGGCGATAAGGCAACGATTAAATTCTACATGGCGGAAGGCGACACGGAGTATGAAGAAGGAATTGCGCTAATCACGGGAATCGAAAAGAGCGCGCCTTACGATGATTTGATCGAGCAGTCCCTGACGTTCAAAGGCGACGGAGCGTTAACGAAAGTAACAGGCGTTTAATATTTGCGTGCCTAGATAGCGGTGTACACGCGAAAGCATCGACCGAGGATGTTTCTAGGCGCGATTAACTCGGACTAAAACTATTCGGAGGTTTTAATAATGGCGAAAAAATTTGACGTTAAAGCATTACGCGAAAAGGTACTTAGCACGGACGATGTAAAATACGAATCTTTCTACGTAGAGGAATGGGACGCGGAACTACCTGTCAAAACGTTGACTGCGCCGGAAATTAAGAAGCTACTTGTGCATAAGAACGATGAAATCCGCATGATGATTCTCGCGGTTCTATACGGATGTAAGACGAAGGACGGCGAAGCAGTATTCGAGGAAACCGACTTAGCGGCATTCGAAACGAAGAAGTCCTTCGGGCCAATTGCGAAAATAGGCAAGCGAATCATGGAACTTAGCGGACTTAGCGAAAAGGCGATAGTTGACGCAAAAAAAGCCTAAGGGCGGAACCGTTCTTGCGGAATCTCTACGAAATAGCCGACGCGAAGAATACGACGGTCGGAGATTTAACAGGAACGCGACGCCGTTATTCAGTCGTCCAGGTTCCCGATAAGTGGCGCGCGTTTATCGGGTCGGACGAAATAACGATCGAACATTTTGACGAAGGTATCAGCAGTAACGAGATTCCGTATTGGCAGGCGTTCTGGCAAATAAAGAACGAAGAACAGAAGCGGAAGTAAGCGACTGCGCGGATATGTCCGCAATCTCATATTATATTACGAGGGAGTTGCGGAACCCTCCACTAATAAAAGCGGAGGTGTTGGGATGGCGTGGAATAAATTTACACTTGAAGAAGTAAAAGAAAAATTTAAAGAACGTGGGTGTACTTTATTATCAGAGGAATATAAAGGAAAAGATATTCCCGTAGAGTTCATTTGTAAGTGCGGAAATAGAGGGACAATCACTTGGAATAACTTAAGGAACGGTAGTTTATGCTTAGAATGTGGCAAGAAGAAAGCTGCGTCGAGCAGAGATTACAAATTATTAACACGAAAAAATAACGACAGGACATTTAAAAGAATTACCGAGTTATTTAAGTCCTATGGGTGTGAATTACTGGAAGAAGAATACCTTGGTCAGAAAGTAGCACATAAATTCAAATGTTCTTGTGGGAATATATCAACCAAGAAAATCCCTGCATTTCGCGTTACTCCAATATGCGAGATATGTGTAACAAAAAAGAGGAGAGAGAGAATAAGTAAAACTCTGCTACCGTTTGAAGAAGTGGCTAGTGTTTTTCTAAACGCAAATTGCACGCTTCTTTCTAGGGAATATAAGGGTTGGAACGATACGTTAAGATTCATTTGTTCTTGTGGGAATGAAGGGGCGAAAACTTTCGCTGCCTTTAGACAGAATCCCGAATGCAGAAAATGCTCTTTTTCTTTCATGAGGGGAGAAAATAATTGGAGATGGGATTCAAATCTTAGCGACCAAGAAAGGGAATCAAACAAATCAAGAGCCTCTTTTCCTGAACAAAAACAGTGGAAGTTAGCCGTATACAAGAGAGACGGGTTTTCGTGTAGGTCCTGCGGTTCTAGTGAAAGTAACACTCTTCGTGCGCACCATCTTGATTCGTATAATTGGTGTACAGAAAAGCGCACCGACGTAAATAACGGCGTAACACTTTGCGAAGATTGCCACGTAGATTTTCACGGGAAATACGGATATGGCGATAATACTCGCGGACAATATGAAGAATGGATACGTAATAAACGAGAACAGGGCGCTTAATATAGCGGTCTGTTTTTTCGTATGGAAAAGGCGGTGAGTATCATTTCACTAAATATCGCGTTCACCATATCGGCAATCGATGATTTTTCAAATACGATGAATAATTTAGAGAAAAGCACGCAAGACGCGTTCGGTGCAATTGATAAAATCGGAAAGGGCGCGGTAATTGCCGGCGCTGCAATAGCCACGGGATTAGGCTTCGCAGTAAAAACGTCGATGGATTTCGAGGCCCAAATCTCGCGTGTTGGCGCAATTGCGGAAGCCACAGACACGGAACTGAAGGCGCTTAGACAATCGGCGCTTGATCTTGGCGCGTCAACAAGTAAAAGTGCGGTAGAAGTTGCTCTTGGGCAAGAGTCGTTAGCTGCTCTCGGATTTACCGCGAATGAAGTAATAAGCGCGATGCCTGGCGTAATATCAGCCGCAGAAGCATCAGGCGCGGACATGGCACAGACTGCCGAAGTTATGGCGTCAACACTAAACATATTCGCGATGGAAGCAAGCAACGCGACAAAGGTTGCGGATATACTCGCGAAAACGGCAAACATGTCAGCCGCGGATATTACCGACATGCAGCACGCATTAAAGTATGCAGGTCCTCCGGCAGCGGCGCTCGGAATTAGCTTAGAGGAGCTTTCCGCCAGCATCGGGATAATGACAAACGCCGGTCTTAAAGGGGAAAACGCGGGGGTTTCATTAAGGAGCGCGTTATTATCCCTCTTAAATCCGTCCAAGAAAAACTCCGAACTCATGGAAACGATGGGTATTGCGGTAACTGACGCGAAAGGAAATTTCGTAGGGTTGTCGGGATTAATCGAAAATATAACGACATCAATGGAAGGTATGACCGACACACAAAAGGCGGCCAACCTTGCGTCAATCGTCGGAACGGAAAGTGTTTCCGGAATGCTCGCACTCATGGCGGCAGGGCCGGCGGAAATCGATAAGATGTCCGAGTCATTGCGGAATAGCGCAGGAGCTTCCGCAGAGGCAGCCGCGAAAATGAAGGATAACCTCAAAGGTGCCGTTGAAGAAATGTCTGGCGCATTTGAAACGCTTATGATAACGATTGGAACGGCTTTGACACCGGCAATCAGATTCTTGGCGGAACAGTTCACGCGGTTAGTTAATTTATTTAACGGATTACCTTCGAATGTACAGTCGACTATAGCGATTGTAGCCGCATTGACGGCGGTGTTCTTGCTTCTCGTTGGTCCACTATTAATTCTAGTCGCGATGATTCCGGCAATCACAACCGGATTCGCGGCGATAGCAACCGTATTCGGCGTAACGGCGGGAGTATTGGCGTCAACGATAGCTGTGGTTCTCGGAGTCATAGCGGTAATAGCAGCGCTCGGAGTAGCGTTCTACATCGCGTATCAGAAGGTCGAGTGGTTCCGCGACATGGTAGACGCAGCGTGGGCGTGGATTAAGAACGCGTTCAAGAAGGCGCTAGATTTCATTATGGGAATCGTGCGTGCGGTAATGGCGGACATCGCCGCGTTTATGAACGAAAAGCTTACGGACATTCGCGCGTTTTGGGATAAGAACGGCGCACAGATTATGGAACTAGTGCGGAATTACTTTACGATAATCGGCGCATACATTCAAGTCGCGATGGGTTATATCAAAGGTATTTTCCAAGCGGTATGGCCGATAATCAGCGGAATCATTAAAATCGCGTGGAACCTTATTAAACTCACGATCGACAACGCAATCGACTGGATACTCGGTATTATTAACGTCGGGCTCGCTTTACTACGAGGGGACTGGCAGGGCGCATGGACTGCGATTAAAGACCTCGCGAAGAAAATATGGGGTAACATCGAGCAGTTCTTCGAAAACGTCGACCTGTTCCAAATCGGTAAAGACATCATTCAAGGTTTAATCGACGGCTTCGGCTCGATGATGGGCGGAATCAAAAAGGCGGTCAACAAAATCGCAGGCTTAATTCCGTCAGGCGTTAAAAACTTCCTCGGAATCCACTCGCCGTCACGCGTCATGATGGAACTCGGTAACGACACAGGCGCAGGCTTCATTAAGGGTATCGGACAAATGGTCGGAGGAGTTGCGAAGGTTTCCGAATCGATGGCGTCTCAACCAATGAACCGCGCACAGTCCGCCTCAAACGCGGGCACAGTGACACACAATTCGCCAACAATCACGTTGAATTATAACGGAAGTGGAAGCGAATCGGACGCGTATAAAATGATCGACATTGTCGAGCAGGAACTAGAACGCCGTTACCGCGGTGAATTACGAGTCGAAGGGTGGAAAGCGTAATGCTGACAGTTATACGAAATAGCGGCGAGGTTTTCCACCTTGTCGACCACGGAATTAAGACGCTAAACTTTACGGTAGATTCGCCCGAACCACGCGCAGAATATGAAACAATCGAAGGGATGGACGGCGTGATTGACCTCGGTGCCACTTACGGCCCGCGCACGATGGCGGGCGAGTTTTTTATGACGGCGGCGGACGTACCGGACTTCGTACTATTCAGAAACGCAATCTTTCGCATATTTGCGTCGCTCGAACCGTTTTATCTAATCGACGAGCGTGAGCCGGGCAAGCGGTGGTTAGTACGCGCCGATAAGTTTTCGCCCGCACAGGTGCGCCAACACGGGCGCTTTACGGTCGGATTCACAAGTGCGAGTCCATACGCAGAATCCGTCAACACGACGGCAACTCCGCAAAACTTCGACGCGGACTATTGGCAGATTGGCGGAGGGCTAATCGAAACGGACGACATCGCCTACACGCACACCACGACCACCTTTGCGTTATACAACGCAGGCGACATAGCGGTCGACCCTCGCCGAATGCCGTTAAGAATATCGTACACGGGCGAAGCACTGTCGCTCGAAATACGCAATCTAACGACGCTTGATACGTGGAAGGTGAACGGCATATATCCGGCAGGCACGACGCTCGAAATGAACGGTACGCGGTCGCTACTAAACGGCACGACTAACGTATTCGCGGACACCAACCGCAAGTTGATTACGTTAGCGCCAGGCTGGAACGAGTTCGAATTGGCGGGCACGGGCGCGGGAAGCTTTACGGTGGAATTCGACTTCCGCTTTTACTTTATATAATGAACGGAGGTTTTATATATGGCGAATTATAAACCGCTAGGCGTGGCGTTTGACCGAACCTTTCGCAACGACTTAAACGACAACTTTGCGACGATTGACGCGGTGGCAGCGGACGCGAAAGTAAAGGCGGCAAATGCGGAAACGAGCGCTGCGAATGCAGTAAGTACCGCGAATGATACGAAATTACAATTGGATAACGTGATTATCGAGAGCGGAACGAGCGATGCTGAGACGATACAGGCGCGCGGAGAGTTTCCGATATTGAACGATAGGCTGGGCGCGGTTGATGCGCAGTTGGCACAAAATACGAAAAAGAACGCATTTACCTATGCGATTGAAGAGTACGAATCTTACGCTACAAAGGTCAGCGAAGAAATTACTGATTGGCAACCCGCAATACTAAAGGCTGTATCTGAAATAGAGGATGGAAGCATTTTAGAGTTTCAAGGTAAAGATTACAAAGTATCTTCGGCTATACTATTTGGAAATAAACCTATTCACATTCGCGGCAAAGGAAAAAAAACGAGATTTATATTAAATAACCCAAATATAGATACTCTAATAAAAGTAGGTTTTGATTCTAATGAAGGCGCAAAAATACCATTAACTGATGACGTAATTAGAGGAGCAGAAAATTTGAATGCGTCATCTACCACAGGCATAGCCAGCGGTGATTATTTAATGCTATTAAGCGATGAAGTTTTTTCACTTGCAGATTCTAATAACTTTAAAGGGGAAATACTGAGAGTACGTGATATAAATGGTAGTTCAATAAATTTCTACTCGAGAGTGCAAGACAATTACGCACTAACTAGTGGGGCTTCTTTTAAAAAAGTAAGCATGGTTGACGGGGTAACTATTGAGAATGTTTCTTTCTTTAACCCTAATCCAAACACAACGGTTACAAAGTTTATCAGCGTTAACAACGCAATTAACGTAGTGATACGAAATATATTCATTAAGAACGGCGACAACGCAGGGGTGACACTTACGAATGTAGTTGGAGGCGTTGTTGAAAATGTATTTGCGGAAGATATGACAAATAAACAAGAGTCAAACAGATACGGGTATGGGATTCAGATTTACCGAGCCTGTCAACAGGTGGTGGTTGAAAACTGCCATTTTAAACGCGTGCGTCATGGGATTACAATTAACGCTATGGATAATAATTACGGACTTCCAAGATTTATTGTAATCGCTAACTGTACTGGATCAGATGGTGCTCAAGGAATGTTCGATACTCACCCACAAGGAGAAAACATAACTTTTGTAAACTGTTTAGTACAAGGTTCAAGAAACCTACCCGACCCTAACAGCACACAGTATGGAAATTCTGTAGGATTTCTTATTAGGTCTCACAAAACGAGATTAGTAAATTGCTCAGTCGACGGGGCTGATGACGGTATTTGGTTAGACGGTTGGGCTAGAGATATAGAGATTGATGGGTGTAAAATAACCAATTCCAAGAAAAATGGAATAAAGTTCATTAATAATTATACCTCCCAAAACGGGAATGTTTCAGATGTAAGAATTATTGGAGGTACTGTAGTAAGAGATTCAGGTGAAACTAATATCCTTATTGACGCAAGCACTAAAAATGTTTTAATTGCAAACTCCGTATTCATTAACGCAGGTATTAGTGTGGATAAACCATCAATATACATTGCTCCTAATACTGAAGATATTAGAGTAATAGATAACAATATTATAGATTCTAGACCCTTACCTAAAACCACTTATGGAGTAAATTTTGCGGCAGGGGCATCGAAAAGTTTTGCGTTAAATAATAAAGTGTTCAACATGAAAACTGGGGATATATTTGATGATGCAGCGAATACAACAAATCAAGTCTTTAGAGGATTCATCGCTTCAAACGGGGAATTTATTATTCCTAACAACTTAACAGGGGCTTCGAGGTCATCTCTTTTTGACATAAGCGCATCCCCAAATAAAAAAATGCGGTTACAGAGATATTCGAATCAGGCGGTGGAGTTCTGCTTCAATGATCCGACCGCAGATTTCACCGTCCACCCTGACGGCAGTTTAGAACTGCATAACCCTAGTATGGGTATAATCATGAAGTCACCGAATGGAACAAGATTTAGATTAACAGTAAGTGATGCAGGGGCATCTATTTGGACACAAATATAAAAGCTCACCATCAAGAGGTGAGCTTGTAAACATTTCTAGCAGGATTACCTACCGCTGTATGGTCATCAGGAACATCCTTTAAAACAACCGCATTCGTCCCTATTTTAACGTTATTACCTATTTTTATATTCCCTACAATTTTCGCACCAGCTCCAATTACAACGCCGTTCCCGATTGTAGGAGGGATGTTGCCTTTAGTATGTATTGAACCAACAGTGACTTGATGTAGCATTGTAACATTTTCACCTATAACTGAGTCCGGGTGAATAATTACACCGTTTAGGGAGTGGGGCAACTTAAAACCTTTCCCGATTTTGCTTTTTGCAGGTAGTTCCCCACTACCTATAATCCTTACCAGAAAAACATCTAAAAACAAGTAAGTAATCCAAAGTAGTTGCCTAACTATGGGGATTTTCACTTTGTAGTGGACGCAATTCCCAAAGCGATAAGTCAATATAATTGATAAGGTAATAGGGTTTTTATTGTTTCTTTTAAAATCAGCGACAAAATTTCTCAATGTTCTATCTCCTTTTTAGATTTATTATACATTTAATTGTAAAAAAGAGGTAGGTATTTTATTAATTAAATGTCGAACTATCGGATACTATTGCGCAATAGGCATCGCCACCCTCGGCGGTGTCTTTTTGTGTTAAAAACACACGCAACAAACGGAGGTGATACGTTGTTAATCGTTAAAAATCTCGCAGGCAACACGGAACCTATCGCGCAATATAAAATACCGTCCATCAACTCGCGAACCAACGGCAACCGCGCCCTGACGTTCATGGTGCCGAATGTCGAAGCCAACTCGCACGCCTACGCACTCCTCGAGGACGAATCGACGCTCGAATATGACGGCATTAGTTATCGCGTCAAGTCGGTCGAAGAAAAGCTCGTCGGCACCACGCCCGTCAAATACGGCACGGCTCCGCATGTGTTCTTCGACTTGGTGGACGAATATCGTTATACTACGCTGACCAACGGCGCCAAATCGCTCAATCAGTTACTCGACTTTATATTCGCGGGTACCGGTTGGGCGTTTTCTATTATCGATTCTTTTCCAACGCGCGAATTCGAAAACTTCGGCAACGATAATTGTTTGGCGTTGTTTCAAAAGGCGCTCGATCGGTTCGGCGCGGAATTCGAACTCGACGGCACGACGGTCACAATACGCCAGCAAATCGGCGGACTAATCGACTTTCAATTCCGCTATAATCACAACGTCAAAACGCTCAAGAAGTCGGTCGACACGTCGAATCTATCGACATTCATTCGCGGTTACGGTAAGCAGAACGAGGACGGCACATACGTAGTCGAGGCGGAATACACGTCGCCAATGGCGGACATCTACGGCATTAAGCACGCACCGCCGTATTCGAACGATTCCATTACGCAATATGACACGCTACTTGCGAACATGCAACGCGCATTGGCCGACACGCCGCGGCTGAGTATCGAGCTTGAGTTTGCGACACTTGCCGACGCAGGTTACACCGCAAGCGAGCCGAAGCTTGGCGACATTGTGCCGACGATATACGAACCGCTAGGTATCGACGTAGATTTGCGGATTGTGGAAGTCGAGCAATATCCGGAAAGCAAGAAGTCGCCGCGGGTCATCCTCGCGAATGTAAAACGCAGTCTAGTGAAGACGTCCATTTCGTATCAGAAGTCGCTGCTCGACCGCATTTGGGACGAAAACAGCGGTAAGCTACGCAATGACGTATACAGTGAGGCGGTGCAACGTGCGTCCGAGGCGCTGAACAACTCGCTGACCGAGCTCGAGTATCCGCCAGGTATGGGTATTATTGCGCGCGACCCGAATGACGCGAATAGGTTTGTTGCGTTAAGGTCGGCAGGACTTGGCGTGACTACGGACGGCGGAATAAACTTCCCTGACGCAATTACGCCTGACGGAGTAAACACCTCACTATTAACCGCGGGGCAGATAAAAACGAATAACATCGAAATTGTTGGTAATGACGACTTATTTTATTGGGACGGAAATTACCTAATCGCAATTGACGCAAATGACCCGAATAAGTTTACGCGACTAAATAGCGACGGTTTATACAGCGCAAAAGGCTCGTTCACACTAGAGAGACCGGACGGCTACAAAGTAGTAAACAACGGCATTAGCACGCACGACTATAACGTGTCGTTTCACTTGCCGGGCTATTGCGAAGGTGGCGTATCGACAAGCGGATTCTGGTATACGCAAGACACGAACGTACACAAGTCGTTCACGTATTTCAGCGTTAAGCACACGGCACGCTACTTGAAGTTTGTCGTATTCATGCGCGCGGAAAATGCAAGCGACACAGTTTCCGTCAAGTTGACTGACGCATTCGACGCAACTGACCGCGCATTTGCGAGCAGTAGCACGACAGTACTAGGCGGAGAGGTGCGCGAAATGATTGTCGACTTAGGCGTGCCGACGGGCAACAGGCGGGCATTCTACGGAAAATTCCGCTCGACGCTCGGCAGTAGTCCGGTGTATGTGCGGATATTACAGGCGTATTTGGAGGGATGACAATGGACGAAATTAAATTCGTATACTTCGTGGACGTTGACGAGAACGGCAATATTACGGGCAGTATGTGCGGAGAACGCGTGATACCCGATAAGCAGTACGACTTCTTCTTTTTCCGCGACCCGTCTTATGCGGATTCACTGCACGAATATCGCGTGGAATTGAACGGATACAAAGCGGAGTTAGTACGTAAATAAACGAAAATTACGAGGAGGAATCGCTATGCTGAAAATAACAAAGAACGCAGGATTAACGGACGTGGTTTCCGATGTCAATCCGATCACTACGCAACATCCAATCGAAGGTAGCGCAGTCACCGTGCAGTTATGGCTTTTCAATGACGATGCGACCAAGCGCTATGAAAACGTGGAGATTGACCCGATAGGTACGGATGAAGCGTGGATTCAGCTTGCGCCTGACAATGCAGGAAGCGCAGGCACTTTCTTATCCGCAGGTGCCGCGTTATCCTTTGCGAATATTGAAGACACCACAGGGAAACCGTTCTGGGCGCGTGTGACGACTCCAACGGTAGCAGATACGCAGAATAACGAGGACATCGACTTGCAGGTTAATAGCCGGGAGTTTGCGGTCTGATGAAGTATTCCATCCGTGGGACTATTCCGACTGACGATGGAACGGAAATTGTGCAGGTTATCAATCGCTACTCACTGTGGCGGTTGGTTACTTCGCAGGATGAAGCGTTCACCTTTGAAGCGTGGGTGAATACCGAAGCAGATAGAACTTCCTTATTCGAGGAACTAAAACCATACGCAGGGGTTATTGACTGGCACGAATGTACGCACGACGAAGCGGATAGTCAGCCTTGTGTAATTGCAGAAGAGTATAGGGGGTAGGTTATGGCTACTTATCTCTATACGGATGGTGTGGATGATTACTTAAAAACTCCTTCTTTGACTTTTACAGAAGTTATTATGGACTATAAACCTAAAGCCCTAAATAGCGGAGCGCTTCAATACACTGTAGATTGTAGAGAACTTGGCAGCGGGTATTTATATAGTTCTGGTGATACAGGAAACGAATCATTCGGGGGATGGACTACTGTATACAAAAACGGCATTCAAGTTACGAGTGGCGCAAACTTCGTTTTACCCGATGAACGGATGACTTTGCGGTTTTTAAGCACTTTGCAAACAACTCCCGTAACTTTTTTTACGAGATTTACTTTAATGCAATATAAGAGAGTTGAATTATTCGATATTAAGTTCTACAACGGAACCACCCTAATTGCCCACTACGACATGACTACAGGAACCGTCCAAGACCAATCGGGCAACGGACGACATGCAACGCTAACAGGCGGAACATGGCTCGATGACGGAACAGGCGGAGACACGGGAACAGACGTATCAACACCGTTCGCCTTATCGCAAATGTTATACGCTGACCGCCTAGCCGACTTTGCAACCGCACAACAGTTATACAAAGACATCGTACAAAACAACGCTCTAAAGGCGATTCTGTACGCTGACAGGACGGTCAACTACGCTACCCTGCAGGAGTTTTTCCAAGAGGGAATGGAACGATCCACAAGCTTTGCGGTAAAGGTGCAACTTTATAAGGACGTACAACAGGCGCACCCTTTAACGCAGGGGCTTTACCGTGCTATCCAAGATCATGCGGATTTAAAGCAGATAATGTACGCAGAACCGCAGTTTAACGCACCATTGCGCCAAGTGATAAGCAGGCAGCTCACGCAGAATGTGGCGACATTACAGCGTATGTATTCGGATAAGCAAACGGACTACCCGCTATTGATTCAGATGTTATCCGATTATCGCGTGTACAACCAAATCATTGAGCGTGAAATGTTGATATGCCGATCGTTCTCGCAAAACCTCGCAATTAAGCGAACGCTAGAAAAAGACATGCAGATTTAGGAGGTGTTTTATGAGCATCATACAAGGCGATAACGGGACGATATTGAAGCGGACAGTCAAGGACGACGCAGGCATCGTTAATCTTACGAACGCCAGTGTCTCGCTAGTTATGACGTCACGCGCGGGCACAGTAACGAAAGTGGGCGAAATTACTGACGCAGCAAATGGCGCATGTCAATTCGTACTAACCGCGGCAGACTTGTCGGAAAGCGGAATGTACTCGGTTCAGTGTCGCGTCGAGTTTAACGATGGCAAAATATTCGCGGAACCTATTTGGAAATTCCTCGTAGAACGGCGCCTCAACTAAGGCGATTACAGCGCGAAAGGAGGCGGAACAATGGAAGCGGAAGTATTTAAAATATTCCTTACGCAGGGGCCATTCGCATTACTATTCGTATGGCTTCTTTTTTACGTCATGAAAACGAACTCGGAGCGCGAGAAGCGGTTGCACGGATTACTAGAAAAGTTTAGCGAAAAGTACGATGTGGTTATCGACGAGTTGCGTCATATAAAAAATCGCATTGGAAACGGAGATAGAGAGGAATAAGCCAGTCGGTAGTCGCGCGGTTCCTACGCAATAGAAAACGAACGCGACACCGACCTTAACGTAAGTATACAACGAAGGGAAGCGGATAAGCAATGAAAATTATACTTGACGCAGGCCACGGATTTTCGACAATCGGCAAGCGATCGCCTGACGGAATGCGCGAATATGAATTCAATCGCGTGGTAGCGCAATACATGAAAGCTGCGCTCGAGCAATACGAAGGTGTCGCGGTCAAATTTACGCATGACGACAAGCGCGACGTGCCGTTAGTCGAGCGTACCAACACGGCGAACAAGTGGGGCGCCGACCTGCTCGTATCTCTACACGCGAACGCCTACCAAGGCAAAATGGGCGCTCATGGCGGAATTGACACGTTCGTTTATGGCACGGTCGGGCATTCGTATAAAATTGCGCAAATAGTTCAGCGGAATCTAATCGCGGCAACTGGCTTACGGAATCGTGGCGTTAAGGTCGCCAATTTCCACATGCTGCGCGAAACGGATATGCCCGCCATTCTAATTGAGCACGGCTTCATGGACTCGACGACCGACCTACCGTTTTTGAAGTCGGACGCGTATCGTAAGTTATGCGGGGAAACAAACGCGAAGTCTGTGGCGGAGTATTACGGATTAAAGCGGAAGTCGGCGCCAAAACCTGCACCTGCGCCACCACAAGAGGAGGAGAAACCGTTTATGCTAGAAAAAGCGATTATCATCGGATCATTTGCGGATTACCCAGCCGCAGAACTATTGGCGAACTACATTAAAGCGCCAATCTACACGCGAAAGGTTGCGGCGACGGGCGAGTATGCTAAGGAATTAATCGTAGTAGGCGGAAATGCAGACGGACTTAAAGCGGGCAAAGTTACGGTGCTTTCGGGCAGCGACCGCTATAAGACTGCACAAAAGGTTAGCGATTATATAGGAGGCGGTAAATGATGGCGAACAAATGGCGAAATCACGGACTATGGGTGGCGCTTGTGAGTGCGCTTATCCTGGCGGCACAATCTATTGGCGCGTTGTTTGGCTTCGAGATAACGGACGATTTGGCGAGCAAAATCATGGTGGCGACGAATTCGTTGCTTGCGGTGCTTGTCGTGCTCGGCGTTGTGAGTAATCCGGCGAATGGGCGCGGATTCAAGGACGAAGAATAAAACGAAAATAATTGCGAGAATTGCGAATCTTTTATCGCTTTCTCGCGTACATATGTGATATACTATTTACAAAGTTGTAAAAATAAAGTAAATTAGGAATTGAAAGGGGAAATGAAAGTGAAAAAATTACTAGTATTATTAATGGCGGTATTCTTAGTTGCCTGTGGAAACGCGGCTACAAACGAACTAAACGAGAAGGACACGGACAAAGCGGAAGCTAAGACGGGCGACAACGCAACACCGGCAAGCACCGAGCCGGAGGAAGCCGAAGAGACAGAAGAAGAAGCGCCAGCCGAGGAAGAGGCAGAAAGCGAAGATGTTTGGACGTATTATAATGACGCAACTTGGAGCGATGACTTTAACGGGTTGAAATTCGAAATCATGAAAGTAGTCGTTACAGACAAAGCGCCAACTATCGAGGACGAAAGCGCACAAGCATCCGCGGTTGGAGTTAAGTTCCGTTTCGAGAATACGACCGAGGATAAATTTACGACTTACCCCGATCAGGCTACGCTAGTTACGAGTACAGGCGAGCAACTTGACTTTCCGGATATGTGGATAAGTGACTCACTAGGCGGAGAAATCGATAAAGGTGTTATTAAAGAAGGTAACGTTATCTGGTACTTAGAACGCGGCGAGGCGGAAGCTATCGAGTGGATTAAAGTGTCGTGGGACGCGCATGTTGGTAGCGAAGAAGAGTGGGACGGAGAACGCAAGGAATACGAAGTTGAACTGAAACTTAAATAATCGCAACACAATATACGCCCTTATCGCTTAATTGCGGTGAGGGCGTTATTTTTTTTTGTTTGGACGCAGAATCACGACAAGCCTACGCGGCATACTATCGTAATACATACGTATGCAAGGAGGTATTACTTATGGGAATACGCAAGCCAGTACACTTCAACGCCGACGTGGACGCAGACATTCTAAAATATGCGGAATCATTCGGAAACTTTTCCGCCTATGTCCGCAAGCTCATTCGCGACGACTTCAACGCAAATAAGAACAAGCGCAAGTCAACGCAAAAAGCCCGCCCGACACCAACGCCGAGCGAGCCGAAAGAGGTTATGCCGACGCGAAGTCACACGCCAGCACGTTCTGCAAATCCGCCAGTATTAAAGATACCGCAACAACCGAACAATCCGCCACCATATCGTCCTACTCGATAGTTATCCGATAAGAGTCGTTAGGTAGCCGATGATCGCTCCAATAATTCCGCCAGTAATAAATAACACGCTAATCACCCTTTCGCGATGAATGTAACGTTAGTATTTCCGGCAACACGAAATTATATTCGCAGGTACACGCATTTACAGGAAACCGCGCGCATATGCTAGGAGCGAGTAGCGTGCTCGAGCGCTAGCATAACCGCCTTGTGGGCGGCTTTATTTTACACCGAGAGTGTGCGTTAAGTAATACCGCGCACGTCAACAACGAGGAGGTTTTCGCAATGAGTATCGCAATATTTGAACCGCGTATTAAGACGGTCGGCAGTTTGCGCAATTTTGTGAAAAACGAACAACCGCAATTATCCACAGGCGTCCCAACTATCGGCGATCTGCCGACGGTGACGAAATACACCACGACAGGCTTCGGCTTGTTCGCGGCAATGGCGCCAACTATTGCGCATGCACAGACGCAAGACGATACGTTCATGGGCGTATGGAACGCGATGATGGGCATAGTCGATTGGCTTTGCGTAGGGGTAATCGTGTTCGCGGGTACGTCGTGGATGTTCGGTCATCGTACGAACGCCATTCAGCTAATGATCGGCGCTTGTGCCGGCTATCTGCTCGCCCGCCATGCGATTGATATTCGCGACTTCTTGAAGACGATTTAAGGGAGGCGGTCAATATGAAAACACTTGCGCTATTAACGTTCATCATCCTACGCGCTTGGCACGAACGCGAGAAAATGAAATCGTATTATTGGAGGTGATCGCGGTGAAAGTAACGGTTGCAGGCAAAGTTCTTCAAGCTCGCAAGACTTCCGACTTCGGCGCCATTGAATCTATCCGCGACAACAAACCGCACACGGGCGTCGATTACTCGTTCGCTGAGGGCACGCCATTAACCGCGGTACAGGACGGCGTAGTCGAGCGGATTGCAGACTTCGGCAGCCAGAACGCAGGCAAGACTTTATACTTGCGTTTAGATGACGGAAACACGGCGATATACGGGCATTTGAGCGAGTTTAAGGTGAATGTAGGCGAAAGGGTAAACGCAGGCGAAACCGTGGCTCTAAGCGGTAATACGGGGCACTCGTCGGGCGCGCATCTACACTTCGGAGTCAAGGCGCCAAATGGCGAGTTTATCGACCCTGCGCAATATGAACCGATGATTGCGAGTATGGGCGCCAGTACGAATTGGATTACGCAAAAGTATAACGAAGTGTCGGACTACATCGTCGGCAAGGAGGTCGAATGGATACTTGCGCCGATTGGCAAAGCGTTGAGCGATATGATGACCGGGACCATCGAGGCGATTTACTTGATGCTACCGGAGATTGGCGCATTCGTGACGGTGATTACCGGCGTGCTTATGATGATAACCGGCAAGCCTGGCAAGTGGGTCGGAATGTGGGCGCTATTAATGGGCGTAATAGTCGCGTGGAAAATAGGAGGTGTTTAACTTGCGCAAAGAGGTACGGGAATATCAGTACCCGGTATTATATAGCGGAGGATTGCCGGCAGTCATTGACGCCAAGCCCGTTAAGAAGCCGTGGTTCAATCGCAAAATCCAATCGATTAAATGGTCGGACTTTTTCGAAGTCGAGCGCAATGAAATGGTTGTATTCCGCATCACTCCGCATTCTAGCGTCACGAATAACACGAACCGCAAGCTATGGCGGATGCTTCATAAGATGTACGAAATCTACGACCGCAAGCTGGCACGTCTTGACCGCAATGGCTACAAGTTAACCTATCGCGAAAAGGACACGATATGGTTTGACGTAGTATTCCGCATGGTGGACGGCGAGCGCAAGGTGGAATTCTATACGGCGACCACCGCCACATGGGCGAAAAAATACCGCGAACTGCTTGAGAATAAGATGAAGGTAACTATCGAGGAGGCGACCGTGGAGGACTTGGCGGTGCCGACTGCGAACACGGTAGTCCAAGAATTGCGTTACGCGAATCACGATATGTTTTCGATGCGCACCGATCATAGCGAGCAGACGTCGCCAATCGGTTCCGTACTCAGCGCGTTAGACGACATATCGGAGGAAGGAGACTTCGCCCGCCTGTCCGTATGCAACGAAACGCTCGACCGCCGTATGTGGGCGAAACTAGGCGACTACGCGCACGGACAACTCGATAAGGGTAAAGTACCGCAACGCGCCCGCATGAGCGCAGGCAAGGCAATACGGACGTCTCAGGGCGTGCTAGCCGGCATTATGAACGAAGCCAATGCGCTAGTCAACGACACATTCACCGCCATTAGTCGCGCGTTCTTTAAGGGGGAAAGCGCCAGCCAATACGAATTAAAGCGCATCGAGCCGCCAGAAAATGGCGTCGTGCTTGACGCCAAGTATCGGCGCACCACGGACGAGAAGCGCACTCAGCCCGTGTGGAAATCGCATGTACGCGTGGCTGTGCATACTGCGGATAACAAACGCGGTAAGTTGCGGCGCGACCTTGTGGCAAATACGATTACGAGCGCCTTTTCGGAAATTGGCGGCGACAACGAACTGAAAGGCGTGCGCATCTTCTTTAACGGAAAGCGAACGCGGATTATCAACGAATTAAACACGCTTCAACTGTCCGCCCAAACGAAAGCCGATCCCGACGTTAATCTCGTTAGTTGCGACGAAATGGCGAAGGTGGCGCTGCAGCTACCGACGGCGGTCGTTCAGCAACGCTATGAGGACGCGCTGGCAGTTAACCGCAAAGTGGAAACGGACATTCCGGCAGTATTTCGTAAGCAGGCAGGCGGAATGATTATCGGCCATAGCGAATTTAAGGGCGCCGAGGTTCCGATTTACTTGCCGATGAAGAATTACGACGAGTTATTCCGCAGCTACGTATTCCAAGGCTCGCAGGGAATGGGCAAGGACACCGCGATTAAAAACTTCGTAGTTGAGGCGTGCTTAAACCACGGCATCGGCGCAATTATTCCTGACGCAATTAACGAGCCAGGCGCAAGGGGTATGGCGGACGGTATTCGTGATTCCTTACCGCGCGACAAGGTAATCGACCTCGATTTGAGCGACGTAGAATATCCGGTGCCAATGGATTTAACGGAAGTCGTACGCAAGTTAGGCAAGAATGGCGCTAATAGATTTGCGCAAGAACTGATCGACTTCTTCGGCGACGTGGAAACGATGGGACAATCGCGGTCAATACTGCGAGACTTTGCGAAGGCAAGTGGTGGGTCGATTCACGAAATTAAACTGCTGCTCGAAAGTGAAAGTCACCGCGTTAATAGAATCGCAGAATTGCGGAAGGAGGGCAACGACAGACTAGCGGACTCGCTCGACAAATGGACGACGGAATATAAGGAGGACGGCAAGGTAGCGCGTGACGGACAGAAAGCACTCGACGGCAAGGCAAGCGCAATTCTTTATCGGCTCGACGAATTGCTAGGCGACGATACGCTATTCAATATATTCGCGCAAGAGCCTACCGAGGCGCTTAACTTCGAGCAATGGATTGCGGAAGGCAAGGTCGTTATATTGCGTATACCTAACCGCAAGCTCGGAACACTGGCGACCAAAACGCTGATCCATTGGATAACGCTCAAAACGTTTATGACGAAGCTACTAATGGACGACGCGAACAAGGGCGCCTTCATCGTATTTAACGAACCGCATCAGTATATGACGCCGGGCCTCGAACGCCTATTGCAGCGGATTGTTCTCGAAGGGCGGAAATGGCGCCTTGGCTCGTTGTACGCGTTTCATCACGTGGGTCTTCTCCCACGGACATTCGCCGATGACTTGCAAGCGTCCGGCACGAATTGGTTCCTATTCGCGAATACGCACAAGGCGGTATATGAGCGGTTGAGCGAGGAGCTGGCTCCGACCTTCGACGTGGCTTCCGCCATGCAGACGCAGAAGTATCACGCCATTTGCCTGCTTAATTTTGGCGGGCGGAGGCAAGCGCCGTTTTTAATGCGGGGGTTAGTACCGTTAAATGAAAGGACTCCGCAATATGATAATTCGTTCTTGACGCGCAGGCATAGCCGCATGTACGGGCGCCATTGGACGGAGGTCGAGCGGATGATAGCTGCAAAGGAAAGAGGCGCGTAATTTTACGTTTTTAATTTCGTTAAAATAATCGTTGACTAATTCGTTTGTTTTCGTTTATACTAAAATTAAGAAGGTGAACAGGAGGGATATTATATGTTTTATGAATTCCACTATTGGAGCATTGAAAGAATTATTAAAGAGTTCATATCTGAAAACAACATTAAGCAGGATTTTGAAGTTAAATGGGCAATTGGGGAAAACTACACAAGAAGTGGAATCATGGCATATAGACCAAAAACAAAAACAATACTTTTCAATCCTGACAGAATAAACACTCACTACTTACTACATCCCTTTTTTACTCCTAAAGAGTTTATCATTTTAACGTTTTTACATGAATTAGGTCATCATTTACATTGGGAATCTGAAGAGAAAGAAGAATTAATAATGTTAGTGGAAAAAGAAAGAGAAGCTAAGAAGAAACTTAAAGAAGTTAGATATGTATTTGAGAAAGCGGCATGGGACTATGGGAAGAAGTATGTTCCAGTTGAAATGATAGAAAAATTTGATCTTTTGAATCAGATTAACTTAGAAAGATATATAGAAAAAGACGAAATTTCTGAATTAAGTATAAATAAACAATTGGAATTCTATAAGAGCTTGAATGTTGAAAAGGAATACAAATTAACTAAAGGCAATCTAAATAAGATCATCAAATGGAAAAAGAATTGGACTGTAGAAAAGAAAAAAAGTGAAGTCGTTGAAGAAATGATAAACAGTCTAAAAGGAGAAAGCGATAAGCTAGTCGAGAGGTACTATAACGACTTGATTTTTCATGTAATTAAACTAGGCGAAGATATGAGAGTTGTAATCCAATCAATGTCAGAATTTGATAAAATCGTCGCGTATAAATTAAACCACTGAACACGTAGACAAAGGAGATCGGCGGTGTGATCTGCGGAAAGAAAAGGGGTGCGTAACTATGAAAGCGTATTGCGGAATCTGCAAGAAGCAAACCGTCCACAAAAACCTTAGATGTACGAAGTGCAAGCGATAAGACATATTCGCGATACAGAACGCATATATTCGTAATAACAACTTAGAGGAGGCGATTGATTTGCATAGATGCGCAAAGTGTGGCGGACAGCTTGACGTTATGTCGGATAATTTCCGCGACCAATGGGGTAACGTTAAGTCGCTATGTAGTAAGTGTAAGAAACGCTAGCAGGCGCTTGTATTGTCGAAACTTCTCGGTTATAATAAGGAACGTATTCATGCGAGTTCGTGTCCGCAAAGTGGCGAGACCGTCTCCGGAATAGGTTTACGAATAGGTTTCCGTTTAGGTGAACGAGTCGAATATCGCAAAGGGTTTCCGGTACCGCGTCATGCGGGGGTTCGAATCCCTCCGAGCGCGCCAATCTTACATAGGCTTGGAAAAACTTACAGCTGGGATCATGCAGAAACTTATGTTACGATATTACATGTAGCGGACAAGTGCCGTGAAAAACATTTAACTTTCAACTCAGTGTCGGCACACTGGGTTTTCTATTTGTTTACATAACAACAGGGGCCTGACCCTCAGCGCTTTAAAGCGCTGAGGGTCAGGCTCCTGTTCTTTTATTACAATAAGATGTTATTTCCCGCTTCTCTGCATTGCCGCCTTGAAGTGGGCGTATAGTTATAGGGGGATGCAGGGCTTCCAACATTTTTCGATATAAATAATCGGGATTCTCATGTACAATAAGTATGCGTTTACAAGAATGCAGAAGTGATGAAAGGTGCCAGCGTCCGTTTTCTGACTGAAACACTATAACCCCAGTGGGGCAACGGACGGTTGCACCTGAAGACTGACAAAATGAAGGTAAGGAAAGAAGGGAGAATGGAAATGAAGCAATCTGTAGGTTTGTATCAGGAACAGACGCTGAAGCTTGCGATGACTCAAGAGTTGAAGCAGGCCATTACGTTGCTGCAGTATTCTTCGCATGAGCTGCTTGATTTTCTGCAAGAGCAATCTCTGGAAAACCCCCTTTTAGAGCTGAAGGAACTGGAGGCACCAAGGGAGTTTGCGGCATCTCGCGTTCGGCGCCTAAGACAGCGCAGCAAAACAGGGGCACAACAGGCCTTTTCGATCGAGAACTTCAGCAGGCACGGAGAAACCCTTCATCACCATATTGAGCAGCAGCTCTTGGATAGCGGGCTGCCAGCAAATCAACTCCAACTCATAAAACGCATGATTGACTATTTAGACGAGAACGGATACTTGCATGAAGAAACCGATACGATCGCGCAGCAGCTGAAGGTACCAACACTACAGGTTGAACAGGCGATTACGAGCATTCAAAGCTTGGAGCCTGCAGGGATTGGAGCAAGGGATTTAAAGGAATGTTTGCTACTTCAACTGAGACGACTACCAAAGCGTTCCCATCTGGCAGAAAGAATCCTGGAAGAAGACTTCACCCTTTTTGCTGAAAAAGCGTGGAAGACCTTGGCGAAAAAGCATGAAATCAGTTTAAAGGAGATTCAGGAGGTTCATGATGAAATCGTGAAGCTGCATCCACGACCGGGGAATCTATATGAAACAACAGAAAAACCAAGGTATATCATCCCTGACTTGATTGTACAGCAGCTGCATCATCAGTTCATCGTTTCATTGAATGAGGAGATCGTGCCACAGATTGCAATCAACGAGAAATATAAATCAAGTCTTTCCTCCCAGGGGGAAGTGGATGCCTATCTTCAGGAAAAGCTCCAGCAATGCCAATGGATTGTCAAGAGCATCGAGCATCGCAAGCACACGCTTGTTAAAGTAATGGAAGAGATTGTGTCGGCACAGCTGTCCTTTTTCCTGAATGGGCCATCCTTCTTGAAGCCGTTGACACTAAAAGATATTGCGGAGCGCTTGAACGTACATGAGTCGACGGTGAGCAGGGCGACAAAGGAGAAATACGTACAGACGCCTTACGGACTGGTTGAACTGAAGTACTTTTTCAGCCAGAGCCTTTCGGGACAATTTGATGAAGAGAAATCAACCAAGCAGGTGCAGCAGCTCGTGGAGGAACTGGTGAAAGCGGAGGATAAACAGAAGCCGTTGTCCGATCAACAGCTGACAAACCTGCTCCAAAAGCAGTATCATTTAGCTATCTCAAGAAGGACGGTCGCGAAATATCGGGATCTGTTAAATATTCCGAGCTCCTCGATGAGAAAACGCTACGATTGAGAAGGGTGTAAGAGATGTGAACCTAAAATTTTATACAAAAGTGGACTGTCCGCTTTGTGAGAAGGCAAAAGCCAGGCTTCAGGAGCTGCAAAGCGAGATGGATTTTATAATAGAAGAAGTGGATATCTATCGGGATGATGCCTTGCTGGAGAAATATCAGATCATGATTCCGGTGGTGGAGTACCAGGAAGAAATGCTCGGTTATGGCATCATCGATAAAGAAGAAATAAGAAAGCGTTTACTTGAAAAAATCCGATAGACCTTAGTTGCATAAGGGTTTCACCTTTGTTACAATCAACTTGTAGCAAGGGTGATTTTTTTTACCGCTACTGGGACACAATATGTCATAGCGGGACATATAATGTCCAACAAGGTAAAATTTGCACCTTAAAGGGGAAGCTATAATGAAGCAGATTATTGAAGTACAAAAGAAATTGTTGCCTGATCTTCTCTCCACTATGCAGAAACGATACGAAATACTTCGTTACATAAGGTTGATGCAGCCGATTGGAAGAAGAAGCTTGTCAGGCAGTCTGGGTTTGAGTGAGCGTGTGCTGCGAAGTGAAGTCGACTTCCTCAAGGCACAAAACCTGATTCATGTAAGTGTTGCCGGCATGACACTGACACAAGAGGGTACCGTTCTTTTAAAAAGCCTGGAGGAGATCATGAAAGAGGTTTCCGGTTTAAAGGTGCTTGAAGCGGGAATAGAAGAAAAGTTAGGGATTTCAAAGGTAGTCGTCGTTCCGGGAGACAGTGACCAATCCCCTTGGGTTAAAAAAGAAATGGGTCGGGCATGCGTAAATACCATGCGAAAAAGATTCCATGACGAAAATATCATTGCAGTGGCTGGTGGAACAACCATTTCCTCCGTCGCAGAAATGATGAAGCCGGACGCGAAAAACCGTGAATTGCTGTTTGTCCCGGCACGTGGCGGGCTTGGCGAAAAGGTGCAGAACCAGGCAAATACAATCTGTGCGACGATGGCAGAAAAGGCGATGGGCAACTACCGATTGCTTCATATTCCTGATTCGCTCAGTCACGAGTCGTACCAGTCCATGATAGAGGAACCATCGATAAAAGAAGTGATTTCGTTGATCAAAAATTCTAGTATGGTTATTCATGGAATTGGAGACGCTAAAACAATGGCACAGCGCCGTAAAACAGCACCGGAAAATATGCAGAAAATCGAACAGGCACATGCAGTCGCAGAAGCTTTTGGCTACTATTTTAACGAAGCCGGGGAAGTAGTGCACAAAGTTCAAACCGTAGGAATGCAGTTGGCAGATTTGGAAAAGATAGAATGTGTGATTGCAGTAGCGGGTGGCGCATCGAAAGCAAAGGCGATCCGTGCATATTTAAAAAAAGCTCCCCATACCATCCTCATAACGGATGAAGGAGCGGCAAAAGAGTTAATTAGGGAGTAACAACCCTTAATAATAAAAATTTCTTAGCATACTAAGGAGGAACTTAACATGGCAGTAAAAATTGGTATTAACGGATTTGGACGTATTGGACGTAACGTATTCCGCGCAGCATTAAAGAATTCTGAGGTAGAAGTAGTAGCAGTTAACGACTTAACAGACGCTAACATGCTTGCTCACCTTTTAAAATATGACAGCATTCACGGCAAATTGGCTGCTGATGTGAAAGTGGACGGCGACAACCTTGTTGTTGACGGCGTAACTATCAAAGTAACAGCTGAGCGTGACCCAGCGAAATTGTCTTGGGGCGAGCTTGGAGTAGATATCGTTGTTGAATCTACTGGATTCTTCACAAAGCGTGCAGACGCTGCGAAACACTTGGAAGCTGGCGCGAAGAAAGTAATCATCTCCGCTCCTGCATCTGATGAGGATATCACAATCGTAATGGGTGTTAATGAAGACAAGTACGATGCAGCTAACCATAACGTTATCTCTAACGCATCTTGTACGACTAACTGCTTAGCGCCATTCGCGAAAGTATTGAACGACAAGTTCGGTATCAAGCGTGGAATGATGACAACTGTTCACTCATACACAAATGACCAACAAATCTTAGACTTGCCACACAAAGACTACCGTCGTGCGCGTGCAGCAGCTGAGAACATCATCCCAACTTCTACAGGAGCTGCAAAAGCGGTATCCCTAGTATTACCTGAACTAAAAGGTAAATTGAACGGTGGAGCAATGCGTGTTCCAACTCCAAACGTTTCTCTGGTTGACCTTGTTGCTGAGCTTGACAAGGATGTAACTGCAGAAGAAGTGAACGCAGCGTTCAAAGCAGCTGCTGAAGGCGAATTAAAAGGAATTCTTGGTTACTCTGAAGAGCCACTAGTATCTGGTGACTACAACGGAAACCCTGATTCTTCTACAATCGACGCATTATCTACAATGGTAATGGAAGGCAGCATGGTTAAAGTTATCTCTTGGTACGACAACGAGAGTGGATACTCTCACCGTGTAGTTGACCTTGCGAAGTACATCGCTTCTAAGGGACTTTAATTCTAAAATATTTGGAATAAACCGCGAAAGCATTCTATAATAAGAAATGTGAAGTAGAGGGGGATTGGGGAACACACCCCTCCCTCTCTTCTCATGTTCAAAATGAAGCAAATAATTTCCTTTAAAGGGAGGCCGTTTGAAGATGAACAAGAAAAGTATTCGTGACATCGACGTAAAAGGTAAACGCGTATTTTGCCGTGTGGACTTTAACGTACCGATGAAGGACGGACAAGTAACCGACGATACTCGTATCCGCGCAGCATTGCCGACAATCAAGCACTTGGTTGACGGAGGAGCGAAAGTGTTGCTAGCAAGCCATTTAGGCCGTCCAAAAGGGCAAGTAGTGGAAGAGCTTCGCTTAAACGCGGTAGCAGCCCGTCTACAGGAGCTTCTTGGAAAAGATGTGAAAAAAGCGGAAGAAGCTTACGGTGATTCAGTAAAGAACATGGTAAGCGAAATGAGCGAGGGAGACGTTCTTCTTTTGGAAAACGTACGTTTCTACCCTGGTGAAGAGAAAAACGATCCAGAACTTGCAAAAGAGTTTGCAGCACTTGCTGATGTTTACGTTAACGATGCTTTCGGCGCAGCTCACCGTGCACATGCTAGCACAGAAGGAATTGCTCAGCACTTACCGGCAGTAGCAGGCCTCTTAATGGAAAAAGAATTAGAAGTACTAGGCAAAGCACTTTCCAATCCAGATCGCCCATTTACGGCGATTATTGGAGGAGCGAAAGTTAAAGATAAAATCGGTGTGATTGAAAACCTGCTGAACAAAGTAGATAACATCATCATCGGTGGTGGACTGGCCTATACATTCATCAAAGCAAAAGGCTTTGAAGTTGGAAAGTCCCTGTTGGAAGAAGATAAAATTGATTTAGCAAAATCGTTCATGGAAACAGCAAAAGAAAAAGGCGTAAACTTCTACGTTCCTGTGGATGTAGTGGTAGCAGACGATTTCTCTAACGATGCAAACACAAAAGTGGTTCCTATTGAAGAAATTCCAAGTGACTGGGAAGGCCTGGATGCCGGACCTAAATCCCGTGAAATCTACGCAGATGTCATCAAGAAATCCAAGCTTGTTATCTGGAATGGACCAATGGGAGTATTTGAACTGGATGCATTTGCCGGCGGAACAAAAGCAGTAGCAGAAGCCCTGGCAGAAGCAACTGATACATACTCTGTCATCGGTGGAGGAGATTCTGCGGCTGCGGTTGAAAAGTTCAACCTGGCAGACAAGATGAGCCATATCTCAACTGGTGGCGGCGCGTCCCTAGAGTTCATGGAAGGCAAAGTGCTTCCTGGCGTAGTGGCGTTAAACGATAAGTAATTCAGCAAGATAAAATCTGGCTTTGAAAGGAAGGATACCATGCGTAAACCAATTATTGCTGGTAACTGGAAGATGCACAAAACACTTTCTGAAGCGACCAGCTTTGTGGAAGAGGTAAAAGGACTTGTACCTTCTCCGGAAAAAGTGGACGCAGTTGTTTGTGCGCCTGCATTATTCTTGGAGCGTCTTGTAACAAATGTAGCAGGCAAGGATCTTAAAATCGGTGCACAGAACATGCACTTTGAAGACAATGGAGCATTCACTGGCGAAGTGAGCCCTGTTGCATTAAAAGACATCGGCGTATCTTATGTAGTCCTAGGCCACTCCGAGCGCCGTGAAATGTTCGCTGAAACAGACGAAACCGTAAACAAGAAAACTCTTGCTGCATTCAAACACGGTTTAGTACCGATCGTTTGCTGCGGAGAAACTTTGGAAGAGCGTGAGTCCGGCAAGACGAACGATATCGTCGGCAATCAGGTGAAAAAAGCATTAACCGGCTTAACATCTGATCAGGTAAAAACGACTGTTGTTGCATACGAGCCTATCTGGGCAATCGGAACTGGCAAGTCTTCCACTGCTGAAGATGCAAACGAAACTTGCGCACACATACGCAGTGTCATCGCTTCTGAATTTGACCAAGCTGCAGCAGATGCAGTCCGCATTCAATACGGTGGAAGCGTAAAGCCTACGAACATCGCCGAATACATGGCTCAATCCGATATCGATGGAGCGCTTGTAGGCGGAGCAAGCTTAGAGGCACAATCTTTCTTACAGCTTTTGGAGGCAGGTAAGAATGAGTAAAAAGCCAGTAGCATTAATCATCTTGGACGGTTTCGCCTTGCGCGGTGAAACAATGGGTAATGCCGTTGCACAAGCGAATAAACCAAACTTCGATCTTTTCTGGAATACGTATCCCCATGCTGAATTGATAGCTAGCGGGGAAGCGGTCGGACTACCGGAAGGGCAGATGGGCAACTCAGAGGTTGGCCATTTGAACATCGGTGCAGGCCGCATCGTATACCAAAGCTTGACACGTGTGAATGTTTCAATCCGTGAAGGCGATTTTTATGAAAATGACACCTTCCTGAATGCCATTAATCATGCAAAACAGAACGGCAAGAATCTCCACATCTTCGGCTTGCTGTCAAACGGTGGCGTGCACAGTCATATCCAGCATCTTTTTGCGCTATTGAAGCTTGCAAAAAGAGAGGGACTGGAGCGCGTGTATATCCATGGATTCCTGGATGGGCGCGATGTTGCACCAAAATCCGCACCTGAGTTCATCAAGCAGCTGAACGAACTGCTTCTTGATCTTGGAGTCGGGGAAATCGCAACAATCTCTGGACGCTATTACTCCATGGACCGTGACAAGCGCTGGGATCGTGTGGAAAAATCCTATCGCGCCATGGTATACGGGGAAGGCCCAGCCTACTCCAATGCAATGGAATGCATCAATGACTCCTACAACAACGGAATCTTTGATGAGTTCGTACTTCCTTCTGTCATGACAAAGGAAGATGGAAGCCCTGTTGCAACCATCCAGGATGACGACGCGGTTATTTTCTACAATTTCCGCCCGGACCGAGCGATCCAGATTTCCAACACGTTCACAAACAAGGATTTCCGTTCCTTCGACCGTGGACCGAAGCACCCGAACAACTTGATGTTCGTCTGCTTTACACACTTCAGTGAAACCGTGGACGGCTATGTAGCGTTCAAGCCGGTTGGAATGGATAATACACTTGGTGAAGTACTTTCCCAAAACGGCCTGAAACAACTACGTATTGCGGAAACGGAAAAATATCCACATGTTACCTTCTTTATGAGCGGTGGTCGTGAGGATGCCTATCCTGGTGAGGAACGAATCCTGATCGATTCTCCCAAAGTGGCAACTTACGACCTGAAGCCGGAAATGAGTGCTTATGAATTAACAAGCGCACTCCTAGCCGAAATAGAGGCGGACAAACATGATGCCATCATCCTGAACTTCGCCAATCCTGATATGGTCGGGCACTCCGGAATGCTTGAGCCAACAATCAAGGCTGTGGAAGTGACAGATGAATGCTTAGGAAAAGTGGTAAATGCCATCCTTGCAAAAGATGGTGTGGCCATCATCACCGCAGACCATGGAAATGCCGATGAAGTCGTAACGATAGAAGGTAACCCAATGACTGCACATACAACAAACCCTGTACCTGTAATCGTAACGCGCAAAGGTGCGGAATTACGTGACGGTGGTATTCTTGGCGATTTGGCTCCAACAGTGTTAGACTTGCTTGGAGTGGCAAAACCGAATGAAATGACTGGTACGTCTTTAATTAAAAAATAATTTCAACTCAAAGGAGAGTTTTAAATGCCAATTATCTCTGATATCTACGCACGCGAAGTCCTTGACTCCCGCGGTAACCCAACAATCGAAGTAGAAGTTTACACAGAATCAGGTGCGTTCGGCCGCGCATTAGTACCAAGTGGAGCATCAACTGGTGAGTACGAAGCAGTTGAACTACGCGACGGCGACAAGTCCCGTTACCTAGGAAAAGGTGTTCAACAAGCGGTTGAAAACGTGAACGAGCACATCGCTCCTGAACTTGTAGGTCTTTTTGATGTACTTGAGCAAGTGGCAATCGATGAAGCACTAATCGAGCTTGACGGTACAGAAAACAAAGGAAAATTAGGTGCAAACGCGATCCTTGGTGTTTCCATGGCAGTAGCTCGCGCAGCAGCTGACTTCCTTGAAGTGCCTTTATACCAATACTTAGGCGGATTCAACGCAAAAACTCTTCCAGTACCAATGATGAACATCATCAACGGTGGAGAGCACGCTGACAACAACGTAGACATCCAGGAATTCATGGTAATGCCTGTTGGTGCGGAAAACTTTAAAGAAGCTCTACGTATGGGCGCTGAAATCTTCCACGCACTTAAATCAGTATTAAGCGCAAAAGGCTTAAACACTGCTGTAGGTGACGAAGGCGGATTCGCTCCAAACCTAGGTTCCAATGAAGAAGCTCTTCAAACAATCATCGAAGCGATCGAAAAAGCAGGCTACAAACCAGGCGAGCAAGTAATGCTAGCAATGGACGCTGCAGCTTCTGAGTTCTACAACAAAGAAGACGGCAAATACCACCTTAAAGGTGAAGGCGTAGTCTACACTTCTGAGGAAATGGTTAGCTTCTACGAAAAAATGGCTGAAAAATACCCAATCATCTCAATCGAAGACGGCTTGGACGAAAACGACTGGGAAGGCTTCAAGCTTCTAACTGAGCGTATTGGAAGCAAAGTACAACTTGTTGGGGACGATCTATTCGTAACAAACACAAAGAAATTGGCTGAAGGTATCGAGCGCAAAATCGGTAACTCCATCCTGATCAAAGTGAACCAAATCGGTACACTAACAGAAACATTCGAAGCAATCGAAATGGCAAAACGCGCTGGCTACACAGCAGTAATCTCTCACCGCTCCGGTGAAACAGAAGACAGCACAATCGCCGACATCGCCGTAGCAACAAACTCCGGCCAAATCAAAACAGGCGCACCATCCCGTACCGACCGCGTAGCAAAATACAACCAACTCCTTCGCATCGAAGACCAGCTTGGTGACACAGCTCGCTACGACGGCTTGAAATCTTTCTACAACCTTAAAAAATAAGTTACCTGGACCCGGCTAATGCCGGGTCTTTTTATATAAAGAATGCAAACTCCCCATCCATTACAACCCCACACAACCTCCAAGCCAAAGAGCCCCCAAGGCTCTTCGCTACCACCAAACAAAAGACACCGGCCTCCCCAAAACAATCTTCAAAAAGAAGAAAAAATAGTTACCTATATTAAATAATAAAATCGACGGCTGCCTGGGGCCTGACCCTCCGACACAACAAAAACTATATACCACTCTATCAGTCGTCTCCTTGAAACCTAAATAACCCAACAACTGCGAGGGTCAGGCCCCGGTCTTAAGCAATCCTCCCCATTAACAATATTCCAAAGACAAAAACACCCCTCATTTTTCCCCCTTGTCCCCCTTCTCAATATATGGTACATTTAATGTAATATTATATGTGCGTTCGCAGGAGGTGTAGGTTTCATGACGATCTTATTAACTGTCTTACTTATTATTGTAGCACTTGGACTCATCGCAGTTGTTTTACTTCAATCCGGTAAAAGTGCCGGCCTTTCCGGAGCAATCTCCGGTGGAGCGGAAACACTTTTCGGTAAACAAAAAGCGCGCGGTCTAGACCTTATTCTACACCGTACAACAGTTGTTCTTTCCGTGTTATTCTTCATCCTAACACTGACAATTGCATACTTCGCTTAATAAATAAAAACCACTTTCCAATAGGAGAGTGGTTTTTGTAATTTTATGAAGGAAATGAAACCGTCACGTGTGTTCCGACATTATTTTAACTCGTAGATCATAGCGTTCCATTATACTTTTTCAAGATATCAATCCAATTCATCTGCCAAGTCTCGACGTAGGCCTCTTAATAATGCTTAATAATGCTTAATAATGCTTAATTACTCACTAATATCTCTCGAATCTTTGATTCAACAAAAAAATCCCTTATTTCCTCTTCCGTTAAACCAATCTCTTTAGCTTTCAGTATTAAATCGACCCATTCCAAATCTAGATCACTAGCCACTAGTACCTTCCTCCTTGCTATTCTTTTGACTATACGTTTGCCATTTTTGAAACTGGAGATAATCACGATATTTAACAAAGTCTTCTTTTGTCATACCTTCTCGAATGGCTTTCTGGATTAACTTTTTCCATTCCTCATCTACAATATTTCTGTTTTTTTCTACTTTAGCAATCGATGCCCCGTCTAGTAGATATTCTATATTTGTCCCTAAACTTAATGATATCTTCTGAAGAAACTGCAACGAAGGATTTGTTTGAAGATCCCGTTCTAAATAGCTTAAATACGATTTTGATACGCCAGCTTTTTCAGCAAGCTCGCTTAACGAATACCCCTTGCTTTTCCTTAGCTTTCTAATCCGCTCTCCTATCATTATCTATCTCCTTATTTTTATGTATAACGTTCATTATATAGTACTAGTTGTTCTTTGAAAAAAACGAAAAGATTAGAAAACGAGCGAATATTGAAGATAATAAACGAAAATCATCCTTTATAATGAAAAAACGAATAGATTTATTGTTTTTTATTAAGAACAAAATATTATATAATTCTTAACAAAATTCATAAAATAAGGATGATTACCCTCGATGTACATGAAAATTTGCAGTAGATGCAAGCATAACTCTTATAGCAGTTTTGAATTTGGGAGTTGGGAATGTCCCAGTTGCAAATATGATATTACTGAACAGAATAAATTCATGGCAAACCGGAATTTTGAAAGAGAAAAACTAAAGCTTGGAAAGAAGATAATTACACTTACTTTAAGGAAGAGTGAATTCAATAGAGTAGTTTGAACAAAAGAAGCGAAATTGTTCGTTGACACGTTCTATATAATGAACTATAATTTGGTTATATCCAATATTGTAAATTTTTTTACATTGATTGTTCTTAATAAAGTATAGTGTTTTTTTCATAAGAAAGTAGGCGAAAGTCATGAATAATGGGAAAGAAAAGGAAATAGAAATCAGTAAAATAATTAAGCTACTTATGAAAAAGTCTTGGATATTGATTTTAATAGTAATGATAACAACAGCGGCTTCAGCATTTTACAATACAATTTCCAAGCCGACACCCCTTTACCAAACATCCGCCAGTTTACTTATTCAGGACAGTTCAAGCTTTATTAACACTCTAATAGTATTTGTAAAAGAGCCTCCTGTGCTACAGTCGGTTATTCAGGAACTTGACCTGCAGAGATCCATGGAAAGCCTAAGTAATCAAATCAGTGTTCATACTGTCGAAAGTTCGCAAATAGTGAAAATAGCAGTAATTGACTCTGATCCGCATCAATCGGCTGAAATTGCGAACAAAACAGCGGAAGTTTTTAAAGCCCAAGTGGCGAACACGTTGGATTTCAAATCCATTGAAATACTATCACCTGCAGAAGTAAAGGAAAATCAGCAGCCGATAAATCCAGAATCCAACCGTTTAATACAAATAGGATTTGTACTCGGTATCATTATAGGGATTGGATTCATTTTCTTACTGGACAGCCTGGATAACAAAATAAGATCTGAGCGTGATCTGGAAAACTTATTGGAGGCTCCTGTACTTGGAACTGTTTCAAAATACAAAAAGAAAATACTTTCCAACAATAAAGAAAAAAAGAGTGAATCTTATGTAAGAGGTGACGTCAGTGAATCTAAATCTATTTAAAAAAGGTTTTAAACGTAACATAAAGCAAACACCTCAATCCTTAATTGAAGAAATAGAAAGAATCAGATTAAATGTCGAGTTTTCATCCTTTGAAAATAAGTGTAAAACACTAATTTTCACTTCTCCAAGTTATAAAGAAGGAAAGACAACCATAGTCACACATCTGGCAGCTGCACTGGCAGAAAACGGCCAAACAGTTCTTCTTATCGATACAGACATTAAAAAGCCAACCTTGCATAAAGTATTCAAAATTAAAAATACGATGGGCTTAACAAATATACTAACTGGTCAAAAAACATTTGAGGAAACCGTCAACCAAACAAATATTGGAAGGTTAAAAGTGTTAACTGCCGGACCTATCCCATATAGCACGGAGAAAATTTTCAAATCGACCACCTTGGATCATCTTCTTAAATTGGTATCATCCTCCTTTGATTACATACTTATCGATTCTGCTCCAGCCTTGGAAGGAAGTGATACGAGAATATTTGCAAGCAAATGTGATGGTGTCATCCTCGTAGTTAAAAATGGTAAAACAGAAAATTCTCTCGCACTAGAAGCAAAGAAAGCTTTGGAAATCGCCAAGGCAAACTTGTTGGGTGTCATATTAAATGCGAAACCAAAAGGAATCATAAATAAATTTTTTTAAATTTTTGTTCTTAATTAAGAAATGAATTTGCTATATAACGGCGATGTCTCCTTGCCATTATCAATGGAGGCACTCGATCATGCTGTGGGTGTAACAGCCTTAGACACAAGTTGTCAGTAGTGTGGTGTGAGGGCGGGTTGAATGCCCATGTTTAATTAAATTCCTTAGGAATGGAACGAAGTTGTTTTCGATCTATCCTTAAGGAATTTAAACTATAACCATTTTCAGGAGGGAGGAAAGGAATTGACAGGTTTTATCAGATTATCTTGCTTATTGTTTACAGATCTATTATTACTTTTTCTCGCTATCATATTAGGTGATTTTCTTGCAACCGGTAGTTATATCGGTGGAAATAATCAAACTTTACTTTTTTCCATTATCTCTTTATTAGTAGGGCATTCATTGATTTCTCACAAGTATAAGCTGTACAGGAAGGCATGGGAGTATGCGAGTGTTGGGGAACTATACATAATTATTAAGATTGTTACGTTAAGCATTCTTTTTACAGCTACAGGTCACCTTCTTATTCTAGGCGGAATCCAAACGCGATTTCTTATTTCAACCTGGTTTATATACCTGGTATGTGTTGGTGGATCTCGATTCGCTTGGAGGATAATAAGAGACAGCTACTTGATCAAAAAGGAGTCTGTAAAACGAACGCTGATTGTGGGAGCTGGTGCGGCAGGAAGAATGGTAGCTAGACAGTTATTAAACAATCCTGCTTCTGAGTTACAGCCGGTAGCCTTTATAGATGATGATGCAAAAAAGAAAAATCTGGATATTTTGGGTATTCCCGTTGTAGGATCCAGACAGGATATTGCAGATACAGTCGAAAAGCTGGCAATAGATCAAATCGTCATAGCAATACCTTCTTTACATCAGAAAGAACTGCATAAAATATTTCTGGAATGTGGAAAAACGAAGGCAAAGACTCAAACACTTCCTATGTTGGAAGATCTAATGACAGGCAAGGTTTCTGTGAACCATTTCAGAGATGTACAAGTGGAGGATCTGTTAGGGAGACCGCCGGTAGAATTGGATATTAATAGTATTTCAGAAACCATCACTAATAGAGTCGTCCTTGTTACTGGTGCTGGTGGATCTATTGGTTCGGAGATATGCCGCCAAGTTTCCAAGTTTAATCCATCTAAACTAATTCTACTAGGTCACGGAGAGAACAGTATCTATTCAATTGAAATGGAGTTAAAAGAGACATATAAAAATACAAAAATAGAATTTATTACCGAAATTGCAGATATACAGGATAGTAAGAAAATGAACACGGTGATGGAAAAACACTCTCCGTATATTGTTTACCATGCGGCAGCACATAAACATGTACCTTTGATGGAAAGGAATCCGGAAGAGGCCGTAAAGAATAATGTAATGGGAACAAAAAATGTGGCACTTGCAGCTAATTGGAACAACGTCCACACCTTTGTCATGATTTCTTCCGATAAAGCAGTAAATCCTACAAGCGTGATGGGGGCAACGAAGAGATTGGCGGAGATGATCATCCAGGACCTTGATAAAAAGAGCACGACGAAATTTATTGCTGTACGATTTGGAAATGTGTTAGGTAGTCGTGGAAGTGTCATTCCATTATTTAAAAAGCAAATACTTGTTGGGGGACCGGTTACGGTTACCCACCCTGATATGATCAGGTATTTCATGACCATACCCGAAGCTTCCAGACTGGTTATCCAGGCAGGTAGTCTTGCCAGGGGCGGAGAAATCTTTGTCCTTGATATGGGGGAACCTGTAAAGATATTGGATTTGGCAAAGAATCTTATAAAGCTTTCCGGCCATTCCGTGGAAGATATCGGCATAGAATATTCAGGTGTCAGACCAGGAGAGAAACTCTATGAAGAACTATTAAACGAGAATGAATTACAAGAAAGGCAAGTCTATCCAAAAATTCACATTGGGAAAACATCCCAGTTATATATGAGCGAAATCGAGGTGCTACTTGAAACACTTGAAGAATCTGAAAGCCAGCATATCAGAGAGACATTATTGAGTCTGGCAAACAGAAAAGTAGTGGAGGAAGAACAGCCAGTATCAAAAGTGATGTTATCGGTAACAGGATAAATGAGGGAGTGAGACTAGTGAAAGTAAGAAAGGCAATAATACCGGCAGCTGGCCTTGGAACCAGGTTCCTTCCAGCCACAAAGGCCATGCCAAAAGAAATGCTGCCAATCGTAGATAAGCCAACCATTCAATATATTGTGGAAGAGGCAATTGAGTCAGGAATTGAAGACATAATTATCGTGACAGGAAAAGGTAAAAGAGCAATCGAGGATCACTTCGATCATTCATTCGAGCTTGAACAGAACTTATTGAATAATGGGAAAGTGGAGCTGTTAAATGAAGTGCAGAAATCCTCGAAGATGGTGGATATTCATTATATACGCCAGAAGGAACCAAAAGGGTTAGGTCATGCCATATGGTGCGCGCGCAAGTTTATCGGAAATGAACCGTTTGCTGTCTTGCTTGGCGACGACATTATCCAATCAGATACACCGTGTTTAAGACAGATGATGGAACAATATAATCGATTCAGCTCCAGTATATTGGGAGTGCAGAGTGTGAATCCGGAACAAGTATCCAGATACGGTATTGTAGATGGAAATGAAATCAACAACCGCTTTTATAATATTAATGCATTAGTAGAAAAGCCAAAACTGGAAGAGGCGCCTTCCAACCTCGCCATCATGGGGAGATACATCCTGACACCAAGGATTTTCGACATACTTGAAACACAAACACCCGGAGCAGGAGGAGAAATCCAACTAACAGATGCAATTGCCGCATTGAATCATTTTGAAGCGGTCTATGCCTATGAGTTTGAAGGAAAGCGGTACGATGTTGGAGAAAAGATGGGCTTTTTTGAGACAACGATTGAATTTGCTCTTAAGCATGAAGATCTGAGGTATCCATTACTGGAGTTCCTTTCTGATGTTATGAATAGGGAAACAATTAAATAGTGGGTGAAGATAATGGCTAAAAAAATTCTGTTTTGTGCAACGGTCGATTACCATTTTAAAGCCTTCCATCTTCCTACGATGAAATGGTTCAAAGAACAGGGGTGGGAAGTCCATGTTGCAGCATCCGGGACCATCTCTTTGCCATTTACAGATCAGAAATACAATATCCCAATTCAACGATCACCTTTTAATGTGGGAAATATCCAAGCGTACAAGGAATTAAAAACTATCATAGCTGAAAACCAATATTCTATCATACACTGTCACACCCCACTTGGGGGAGTGCTGGCCCGTCTAGCATCAAGGAATGCCAGAAAGGCAGGGGCGAAAGTTATTTATACTGCACATGGTTTTCACTTTTGTAAAGGTGCTCCATTATTAAACTGGATTATCTACTATCCTATTGAGAAGTTACTGTCTCGCTTAACGGATTGCTTGATTACCATTAATACAGAAGACTACAGTCTGGCAGTTGACCATCAGTTTAAAGCTGCGCGAATCGACTTGGTAAATGGAGTAGGTGTTGATACAACACGGTTTCAACCAGTCACAGAAAAGCAGAAAAAAGAGCGCCGACTAAAACTTGGCTTCAAGCAAGATGACTTTCTTCTATTTTATGCAGGAGAATTCAATAAAAATAAAAATCAAAAGCTTCTCATAAAAGCCATGGCAAACCTGAAAGACGAGCTTCCTAAAGCTCGTCTTTTGCTTGCAGGAGAAGGAACGCTATTGGGAGAATGCGAAAAGTTGGCAGAAAGACTTGGGGTATCGTCCCAAGTGGAGTTCCTGGGATTCAGAAAAGACATCGACCAGATCCTCCCAGCATGTGACGTCGCGGTAGGTTCCAGTTTCCGTGAAGGGCTTCCGGTGAATATTATGGAAGCTATGGCTTGTGGGCTACCCGTGGTTGCGAGTGAAAATAGGGGACATCGGGAGCTGGTAAAGGATGGGTGGAATGGATTCCTGATAAAGGATATGGATGTTGAGAGTTTTCAACATTCAGTGAAAAAAATCTACCTGAATAGAAAAATGGGGAACTCACTGGGAGCGAACGGCAGACAATACATACAACTTAAATTCAATAAAGAGAGCGTTTTTAATCAACTAACTATGGTGTATAAAGATTTCATGAATGACAAAGAGGTGAGAAGGCTTTGGGAAGCCCATTAAAAGTACTGCATGTTGTTGTTAATATGAATCGTGGTGGTGCTGAAACGCTTTTGATGAACTTATATAGAAACATAGACCGATCAAAAATCCAGTTTGATTTCCTTACATGTAAAGAAGGGGTTTTTGATCAAGAAATACAAAGGCTAGGTGGTAAGGTTCATCGTATTTCTTATATTTCAGATGTTGGACACAGGGGATATATCAGAGAACTGAACAACTTTTTTAACTCTCATAAGGAATATAAAATAGTTCATTCTCACTTGGATAAGATGAGTGGACTTGTCTTAAAGGTTGCAAAGGATCACAATATCCCAAATCGAATTGCACATAGTCATAATACGAGCAGTGAAGGAAATATGCTTGCCCGACTATATAAATGGTATGTAGGTAAAGAGATTTTGACAAATGCAACTCACTATCTCGCATGCTCAGATAAGGCTGCTCAGTGGTTGTTTAAAGGACAAAATAAGAATGCAAGAGTCCTTAAAAATGGAATCGAACCTGGGACCTTTATGTTTTCACCTCAAGGGAGAGATAAGGTAAAAGAAGAGTTCCAACTTGATAGTTCTGCTTTTGTAATGGGGCATATCGGCAGGTTTAATAAACAAAAGAATCATTCGTACCTGCTGGATGTATTTGCAAAAGTGGCTAAGGAGAATAAGCATGTATATCTTTTACTGATAGGAGACGGAATATTACGTAAAGAGATGGAGAAGAAGGTTCACCATTTAGGACTGGGAAAAAGAGTCATTTTCTCGGGTGTAAGAAGTGATATTCCTAGACTACTACAAGGGATAGATTTGTTTGTATTCCCTTCCTTACACGAGGGTTTACCGGTTACATTGATTGAGGCCCAGTGTGCAGGAGTACCTTGCCTGATTTCAGATACTATTACGAATGAAGTTGATTTGGGATTGGATTTGGTGAAATTCCTACCATTGAAAGTGCAAGAAAAATGGGTGAGGGAGATAAATTTGCTCTCACAAACATCAAAGAACAGATCGGCAGATTCTGCCTCAGCATTAACTGAGAAAGGGTATGACATCAGAAACACGGCATCATGGGTGGAAGGTTTTTACTCGGCAATATAAAGGGTGGCATGGAAATGAAATTATTGACGGTTTTTACACCAACATATAATAGAAGCTATTGTCTTGGAAGATGTTACGAAAGTTTAAAAGATCAAACAAGCAAAGATTTTACTTGGTTAATTATCGATGACGGGTCAACTGATGGAACGAGAGAATTAGTAGATACCTGGAGAAACGAAAACCAATTAGAAATTGTGTATATCTGGCAAGAAAACCAAGGGATGCATGGTGCCCATAACACTGCCTATGAACATATCATAACCGAATTAAATGTATGTATTGATTCGGATGACTACATGCCAGAGGATGCGGTAGAGAAAATAGTGACCTTTTGGAAAGAACATGGATGTGAGAAAGTAAGCGGAATTGTTGGCTTAGATCTTTTTACAAACGGTAAGATTATTGGCACGCCATTACCTAAAGAGCACAAAACATCCACACTTTTTAATTTGTATTACAGACACGGCGTAAAGGGAGATAAAAAGTTAGTATACAGAACAGAATTAACAAAAAGATATCCCTATCCCATTTTTAAAGGAGAAAAATATGTAGGTCTAGCTTATAAGTATTATAAATTGGACCAAGACTACGAATTACTTATCATGAATGAAGCCTTATGTATCGTCGAGTATCTTCCTGATGGTTCATCAGTAAATATGTTAAGGCAATATCGTAAGAATCCAAAGGGATTTGCATTTTATCGAAAAGAATTGATGAAGCTCCCATTTGTAGGTGTTACATTCAAGGTTAGGCAGGCTATTCACTATGTATCTAGCAGTTTGTTCATGAATAACAGGAAATTTATTTCCGATGCTCCTGACAAGGGAATAACAACCTTGGCCATCCCATTTGGGTATCTGCTGTATTTGTATATTGTTTGGAAAACAAGGATTGCTTAGAGTGCTGTTCATGAAAGGAAATAATAAAAATGACTGTACTTTATCTTAACCTGGTAATTGTGTTTTCCTTGGCTTTTGCGGCTCGTTACTTTTCCATGCCGGCTATGTCTACTTCCATTTACTCGCCTGTTGAGATTAAACCAAATAGATATTTAACGATGTTGGCCATGATGACACTAATATTAGTATCAGGATTACGTGCAAATATCGGGGACACTTTTTTTTATATGCATGCATTCGAGTTACATGATTTTACCTGGGAATTTGTTTGGAGTCAAAAGGATATCGGATTTGGTGTTCTTCAGAAGATATTAAAGAATATATCGGAAGACCCCCAAATCTTACTATTAGCAACAGCATTTGTTACCAACATGCTAATCGTCGTAGTATTATATAAATATTCTAGAATGTTAGAATTAAGCCTGTTGGTTTATATAACAAGTGGCTTGTTTTTAGTCTCCATGAATGGCATAAGGCAATTTCTTGCTGCAGCTATTATTTTTGCAGCGACAAAATACATCATGGATGGAAGTTGGAAAAAATTCATTGTAGTTGTCTTATTTGCCTCCACCTTTCATCAAAGTGCACTCATACTTATTCCTATCTATTTTTTGGTTAGGAGAAAAGCCTGGACCAAGTCTACATTTGCTTTGTTAGTTGTTGCTATGATTGTCGTTGTTGGGTATAACCAATTTTCAAGCATACTTTTTAGTGCTTTGGAGGATACCCAATACGGACATTACAGCGAGTTCTCAGAAGGTGGCGCCAGTATCCTAAGGGTAGTAGTTTATGCTGCGCCATTATTTATCGCGTATTTAGGCAGAGAGAAGCTCAGAGATATCTTCCCCAAAAGTGATTATATTGTAAATCTCTGTATACTGAATCTGATCTTCATGATAATTGCTTCGCAAAATTGGATATTTGCAAGATTTACTATTTACTTTGGCTTATACAATTTAATCTTAATTGCTTGGGTAGTCAGGTTAGTAAAAGAAAAAGATCAAAAATTCCTCTATTATGGGATTTTTATTTTCTACTTAGTTTACTTTTACTATGAACATGTCATCGCATTGGGTATTTTGTACAAGAGCAATTATTTATAAGGAGTCTAAATTATGTCTATAGGAGATAAATGTACACAAGAAAAATTACAAAACATCCTGCTTTCCATCTATAAAAAAGGGGAGGAGTCGAAAGACATCAGTGTCCTTGAAGTGATTGAAGATATTAAAATCGAGTTTTTGAACATAAATAGCAATGGAGATTAGTAAACTTGCAGGGAGGTAAATATGAAGAGATTGTTTGATTTAATTACTTCAGTAATTTTAGTTGTAGTTTTTGCTCCGTTGTTTATAGGAACATTTATTTGTGTAAAATTTAAAGTAGGGTCACCAATTTTGTTTAGACAAACTAGAATTGGATTGAATGAAGAGCCTTTTACAATTTATAAATTCCGAACAATGTCTGAAAAAAAAGATATTAATGGAAAATTATTACCTGATATTGAAAGAATCTCATTAATAGGGAACCTACTCAGAAAATTTAGTTTAGATGAACTTCCACAACTATTCAATGTAATTAAAGGGGATTTAAGTCTTGTAGGACCAAGACCTTTACTACCTGAATATCTTCCTTTGTATAATAAGGAACAGAAAAGAAGACATCATGTAAAGCCAGGAATTACCGGAATTGCCCAAGTTAATGGGAGAAACTCTATATCTTGGGAAGAAAAATTCAAATTGGATATTTGGTATGTTGATAATCATTCATTTTTATTAGATTTAAAAATACTAGTAATTACAATTATTAAAACGGCATTTCCAAAAGATATAAACAATGCTAAAACAATAACAATGCCATTATTTAAAGGAGAGAACAAAATGGATAAGATTAATATTTTATTTACAAGTTCTGGCAGGAGGGTGTCGTTAATCAATAGTTTCAAAGAACTAAGAGATGACGTCGGGAAAATAATTACAGCTGATAGAAATAATCTTGTTCCAACAGCGAGGATTAGTGATAAACATTACACTATTTCAAGTGTTAAAAGCGAGAAATATATTTCTGAGCTCATTAACATATGTAAAGAAGAAAATATTTCCTTATTAGTGCCTCTCATTGATCCAGAATTAACTATTTTATCAAAATCGTTAAACTTCTTTGAAGAGATAGGGGTTAAGGTATTAGTTTCTAGTAATGAATTAAATGAGATTGCTAATGATAAAGTTAAGACTTTTAATTTCTTTAAAAAAAATAACATTTTAACTCCTAAAGTTTACACTAACCAAGAAATTAATGAAATTGAATATCCAATAGTGGTTAAACCTTTTGATGGCAGTTCGAGTAAAGGTGTCACAATTGTGAATAACAAAAAAGAATTATCCTTTTTTAGAGAATATATTTCTAATGCTATTATTCAAGAATATGTTATGGGTGAAGAATATACAGTTGATGTAATGTTAGATTTCAGTGGAAACATCATTACCATAGTTCCGAGATTACGGATTGAAACAAGAGCCGGTGAGGTTAGTAAAGGGCAGACGGTTAAAGATATAGAAATAATTAACGCAACAAAAGCGGTTATTGAAAAACTTCCAGGGGCAGCGGGCTGTATAACCTTGCAATGTTTTAAAAAAGAAGATGGAAGCATAGTATTTATAGAAATTAACCCACGATTTGGTGGTGGTGTACCGTTATCTATAGGTGCTGGTGCGAATTTTGCACTATGGACTATTCAACTCCTTAAAGGAAATTCTGTTAAATATAGTAGTACTTGGAAAGAGAATGTTACCATGCTTCGATATGACAAGGCAATTTTTATTGGTAATTGATAAATGTATAATAAAGCAATTATTTTTGATATGGATGATACCCTATTCAATGAAATAGATTATGTTTTAAGTGGATTTAAAGCAGTAGATGATTGGTTAAGTACAAACTGGAATCAACAAGGCTTTTATAAAACAGCAACAAATATATTTTTAAATGGAGATAATCACTTTGTATTCAACAAAGCATTGGATTATATGGGAATAAATTATAGTTCCTCGCAGATTACTGAAATGGTAAATGTTTATAGAAATCATTCGCCTAAATTAAACATTTTGGAAGAATTCATAGAACTGCATAAAAAAATAAAACCTTGGATAAAATTAGGGATCATTACTGATGGATATTTAGCTACACAAAAAAATAAAGCCGACTCCTTAAGGTTAAGTGATTATTTCCATACAATAATCTTTACAGATGAGTACGGAAAAGAATTTTGGAAACCACATAGGCTCTCCTATGACATGATTTGTGAAAAATTCAGTTGTCAACCTAAAGATTGTGTATATATAGGAGATAACCTAAATAAAGATTTTATAACTGCTAAGCAACTTGGTTGGAGAACAATACAAGTTATAAGAAAAAAAAGTATTTATAAAAATCAAAAAGTTAAAGAGGAATATAAAGCTCATCACAAAATAAAGGATTTGAGAGAGATAACAGAAATTGAGGATATAAAAGACCTTTTTTGTGAGTAATTTTATAAGGAGAGATCGAAATATGGAAATATATAAAAAAAGGATATTCTTGTCCCCCCCTCATATGAATGGAAATGAAATGAAGTATGTACAAGAAGCTTTCCAGACTAATTGGATTGCCCCACTCGGCCCGAATGTCGATGCTTTCGAAAAAGAAATAGCCAGTTATGTAGGAGTCAATGATGCTGTAGCAGTTAGTTCAGGAACTGCAGCGATTCATTTGGCTCTTTCTTTATTAGGTGTGGGAAAAGGGGATACTGTTTTCTGTTCCACCTTAACATTCGTAGCGAGTGCGAATCCGATTCTTTATCAAGGAGCGGAGCCGGTATTTATTGATTCGGAACCAGAAACTTGGAATATGTCACCAAAAGCTTTACAACGGGCTTTACAGGATGCTTTTGTTAATGAAAAATTACCCAAAGCAGTTATTGTTGTGAATCTTTACGGGCAAAGTGCAAAAATGGATGAAATTGTATCCTTGTGTAACATGTATGAGGTACCTGTAATAGAAGATGCAGCTGAATCATTAGGGTCTTCCTATAAAGGAAAACCAAGTGGAACATTTGGTGTTATGGGGGTGTTTTCTTTTAATGGAAACAAAATCATTACTACTTCGGGCGGGGGGATGCTCGTCACCAATGATAAAATCCTAGCAGAAAAAGCTAGATTTCTAGCAACTCAAGCAAGAGATCAAGCCATTCATTATCAACATAGTCAGCTAGGCTATAATTACCGATTAAGTAACATTCTTGCTGGAATTGGTAGGGGACAATTAGAGGTTTTGGAAGAAAGAGTCCAGGCAAGAAGGGATATATTTGATCGTTATTATAAGGATTTAAGCGTAGTAAGTGGAATACAGTTCATGCCAGAATTAACGGAGACACAATCTAACAGATGGTTGACGGCAATGTTAATAGATGAAAAAGAGGCAGGGATTCAAGCCAACGAAATAATTGAATCATTAGCAAAAGAAAATATTGAAGCAAGACCGGTTTGGAAGCCTCTGCACCTGCAGCCTCTATTTCATGATTGCAAGTATTTCCGTCACAGTGAAACAGAAGATGTTGCTGCGTATCTTTTTGACAAAGGTGTTTGTTTACCATCAGGGTCTAACCTAACTCAGGAGGACCAAAGTAGAATAATAAGCTGTATTAAACAACATACAAATGAAATGCTGGTCAAGGAAGGGTGAACCGAAGTGACCCCCAAAAAAATACCTAAGATCATTCACTACTGTTGGTTTGGTGACAAAGAAAAACCAGCAATCGTTAAAAAATGTATCGAGAGCTGGAAAAAACATCTTACGGATTATCAGTTTATGGAATGGAATGAAACGAATAGTAATATTCAGGAAAATAAGTATGCTCGTGAAGCTTACAGAGCAGGTAAATTTGCCTTTGTAAGTGACTATGTCCGAGTTAAAGCGCTGTATGAATACGGTGGTATTTACTTGGATACAGATGTGGAGGTGTTCAAACCTTTTGATGACTTATTGAATAATGAGTCTTTCTGGGGATTTGAACAAGAAAACTATATTGCTACAAGTACGATAGGAGCAAAATCAAAAAATAAACTGATTAAAGAATTTCTCGATCTGTATAATAATAGGTCCTTTATTAATAAAGATGGAAGTCTGAACAACCTTACTAATGTCGCAATGGTGACAGAAATGTTAGAGGCTTTAGGATTGGTTAGAAATGGAGAATTTCAAACTATCCAAAATGTAGGTACTGTGTATCCTCAATCCTATCTCTCTCCATATGACTATATTAATTGTATCAATTTCACTACAAATGACACCTATGCTATGCACCATTATCACAAAAGTTGGATGCCGTGGAATGCCAAACTCAAAGGAAAGATTAAGGCTACCTCTGCTTTTATCATTGGGGGACAAAACATAGCAAAAATTAGAAAAGCTCTAGCCAAGAAGTAGGAGGTTTCAATGAAGAACATACTAATTGCTTCCTATGACTTAGAAATAGGAGGAGTAGAAAGAAGCTTAATAAGCATGTTAGAGCAGTTTGATTACGAAAACTACAATGTAGATTTAATGCTATACAGGCATCAAGGTGACTTCATGCCCATGCTTACCAATAAAGTGAATTTGTTAAAAGAAGTACCACAGTATGCCACTTTCCGTAAATCAATTGGCACATTATTGAAAGAAAAAACCTATACCATCGCATCTTCAAGAATCTTAGCTAAATTACAAGCAGACCTTATCGGCAAAATAAAACGCATTTCAGAACCAGGCTATTATCAAATGCAACTAATGTGGAAGTACGCAATGCCCTTTTTACCAGAAATCGAAAAAGAATATGATGTAGCTATTAGCTATCTTTGGCCACATGATTTTGTGGCGAAGAAGGTTAAAGCTAAAAAGAAGATAGCTTGGATTCACACTGATTTTTCAGCAATAGAAACCGATATTGAAGTAGATCTAACTATTTGGAAAAATTTCACACATATAGTTGCTGTATCAGAGATGTGCAAAATTTCTTTTGTTAAAAAATATCCATATTTAAAGAAAAAGGTAAAAGTAGTAGAAAATATTAATTCTGCTGAATTGATTAAGAAAATGTCATTGGAACGAATAGATAATCCATTGTTAAAAGACAAAAATTTCAAAATTGTTACTGTGGCTAGATTAACTTATGCTAAAGGATTGGATATTGCCGTCAATGCTATGAAAATTCTAAAGAAAAGGGGTTACAAGAATATAGTATGGTATGTAGTTGGGTACGGTGGTGAAGAGAGAGCTTTATTAGAGTTAATAAATAGAAATAATCTTATAGATAATTTTATTTTATTAGGAAAAAAGATAAACCCATATCCAATAATTAAGGCATCAGACATATATGTTCAACCTTCGAGATATGAAGGAAAAGCGGTCACCGTTACAGAAGCATTAATTCTTGGTAAGCCTATCTTATTAACAAATTATGATACAGCTGATAGTCAAATACTAGATGGGCATGAAGGGTTAATCTGTGAAAAAAGTGATATTGGAATTGCTGATGGACTAGAAAGCCTTCTGAAAAGTGAAAAAACTAAAGAATTAATAAGTAATATTTCAAAGAAAACTTACAATAACGAGTATGAGATAGAAAAATTATATAAACTATTTTAAAGTGGATGAGGAGAAAATATGGATAATATATTATTACTTGATACTTCTGTAGGCTCATTAAATAAGGGTGACGATATTATAATGAAATGCGTAAAACAACAACTCAAGGAATTAACGATGGATTCTTTTGTATTAACTTTACCGACTCATGTCTCTCCATTTCAATGGTTTCAAGTTTTAAGAGGATCGAGTAGGGTTAAGATTTATTCCAACGCAAAATATAAATTCGTAGGTGGCACTAATTTACTAACCATGGACATGCTCACTCATTTTCCCCAGTGGAATATAAATTTATTGAACTATTCTCCATTAAAAAACAGCATATTATTAGGAGTAGGAGCAGGTAAAGGAGATAAAGTTGGTGCATACACTAAAATGTTATATAAAAAAGTACTTTCGAAAGATTATATACACAGTGTGAGAGATGAAAGAACAAAAAAAATTTTAGAGGGATTGGATTTTCGTGCATATAATACAGGTTGTTCGACTTTATGGTCTTTGACACCTAATCATTGTAAAGAGATTAAAATAACAAAATCAGAAAACGTTATTTTTACTTTAACCCATCATTCTAAAGATTATTATCGTGATCAAATACTAATTGACACCTTAAGAGATAACTACAAAAATATTTACTTCTGGATTCAAGATGCACAAGATTTAGCTTACTTAAAAGAGTTGCAAAACATTGAAAATATTATAATCGTTCCACCAGATTTAGAAAGTTTCGAGAGATGCTTATGTTTAGAAATTGACTATGTAGGTACCCGTCTGCATGGAGGTATATATGCTATGAGAAAAAAAATAAGATCAATTATTATTTCAATTGATGAGCGTGCTAAAGGGATGGAGGAAAGTTATAATTTGAACTGTATAGAACGTAAGAATATACAAGAATTAGAAGGTTTAATTAATTCAAAGATAATAACTAATGTCAATGTGAATTTTGAAATCGTAAATAAATGGCTCAATCAATTTAATTAAATGAAAGGAGATAAGCAATGAGCGAAGTTTCTTTAAGAAATATCCAAGTCAATAATAATAGGGTGGATTTTAATTATATTACTAATGGAAAAATAAGTAAGTATTTTCACCCGGAAAATATACTGTTTTATAAATACAACAAAAATATTGAAAATGTACCATTAAGTATTCTAACTATACCCTTTATAGCAAATATTGCTCCACTTTTATGGTTAACTGATTCTAAAATAATTTTAGATGAATTAGATGAGGCTTTTTACAAATCTTTAGTTGAAATTAAGAAAAGCTATCAAATTATGTTCCCTAAAGTAAATTTAAAAGGAAAAATTATAGTGAGAAAATTAGTGAAAAATGAATACAAAATTAATAATCGATCTGCATCTTTATTTAGTGGAGGCCTAGATGCACTTACAACATTTATAAGAAATAAAAATACAAATCCTATATTGATAACTGAATATGCTTGGCATGAAGAAAAAATAATGACAAATGATACTTGGGAAGCTGATAAAAAAAATGCACTGTCTTTTGGAGAATCGAATAATTTGACTAATATATTTGTTGAATCAAATTATGGAACATTTATAATAGGTAAATTAGTTGATAAAGATTATTCGAAAAAATTGGGTGATACATGGTGGCACGGATTGCATCATGGACTTGCAATCATATCTGCTGCAATTCCTATTGCATTTGAAATGAAAGTTCAAACATTATTTATCGCTAGCTCTAATACTCCTGCATTCAAAGTAACTTGTGCATCAGATCCAACAGTGGATAACAAAATAAGATTTGCATCTGGAAATGTTTTTCACGATGGATATGATTTGACTAGACAGAAAAAAATAAATTTTGTTTTGAATAATTGTAAAAGTATTAAAAATATTCAATTAAGAGTTTGTTTTAAAAATGAAATGAATTGTTGCAGGTGTGAAAAATGTTTAAGAACAATAATGGGGATTATAGCAGAGGGCTTTGATCCAAGAAATTTTGGTTTTAACCTTCCAAAAAATCCAGTAAAACTATCGGAATTTTTATTTGATGCTTTGCAAAACGAAATTAAATTTTTCACTGATAACTTTATACAAATATATTGGATAGAGGTACGAAGTAGATTCAAAGATAACTATCAAAACATAGTCTTTAAAGAAATTTGTTCATGGATGACTAATTATAATTTCAAAAAAGAAAGATTCAAAGCATTATTAATATATAGATTGAGGTATTTTTTTCCTATAATTAGACGTAAAATTAGTAATTTATATAAAGACTCTTTACATTACCAAAAAAGTAGATGATATTTTAGATGAGAGTTAAAAATTCATTATTGAATATTATTTTTGGGCTGATTTCTCAAGTTGTAAGCTTATTAATGGGCTTTTTTGTAAGAACAGTAATAATCTTTACCCTGGGAATTGAATACGTTGGTGTTGAAGGTCTTTTTACGAGTATTTTACTATTACTTTCCTTGGCTAATCTAGGTTTTGATACTGCTATGTTATATAGTTTATACAATCCATTATCTCAGGGAAATACTTATAAAATCCAGGCCTTAATAAATTTGTACAAGAAAGCATATAGAATCATTGGGTTTATTGTATTAGGAATAGGTTTATGTATATTTCCCTTTTTAGGATTTCTAATTAATGGTGATCATAATATTGCAAATTTAAATATCATTTACTTGCTCTTTTTATTTAATGCTACAATTACTTATTTTTCTGTTTATAAACATTCCATAATCATTGCTGATCAAAAAGGTCATATAATCTCAAAGGTTCATACAAAGTTTTTTATATTTTCAAATGCTTTACAGATTTTAATTCTTCTTGTTTCACATTTGTATGTTTTAGTATTGTTTATTCAAATAATTATTAGAATTTCTGAAAATATATATATATCGAAAATTGCAGAGAAACTTTACCCTTTTATTAAAAATAATTCTGCGAAGTTAAATATGAGTGAAAAAAAGGATTTTTTCAAAGGGTTATATGCTCAAAGTTTATATAAAGTTAGTGGAGTGGTAATAAACGGTGTAGATAATGTAGTAATTTCGATTTATTTAGGGATAGTAACTGTAGGAATTTACTCTAATTACTTGTTGATTTTAGGCGCTCTTAGTACAATGCTTAGTTATATATTTTACTCCTTGACAGCCAGTGTGGGAAATTTAGTTAGTAACGGGTCTATCGAGAGAAAATATTTTATATTTCGAGTAATAAATTTTACTCATTTATGGATATTTGGATTCTGTGCAATAAATTTAATAATTCTATTGAACCCTTTTTTATCATACTGGTTGGGTAAGGAATACCTATTTCATAACTATATAGTATTAGCAATAGTAATAAATTTTTTAACGTCTGGAATACAAGGGACTTGTACTATGTTTAGAGAAACAACTGGCCTGTTTAAAATTGGAAAATATAGACCAATTATAGCTGCCTGCATAAATATTGTTCTCACTCTTTTGTTAATAAAGTCATTGGGTATTATTGGGGTGTTAATAGCAACTATAATAAGTAGACTTTGTGTTTATTTTTGGTATGATCCATATTTGCTTTACAAACATATTTTTGAAAAACCACTTACATCGTACTTCTTCACTTATGCCAAGTTTATGTGTATTATCGTAGGGATATCTGTACTATTAAAAATATTTGAATTTAATGCATTTTCTGACCCGTTAGCCAATTTGATTTTAAACTTTTTAGCTTGTTTAATAATACCGAATTTAATTTTCTATGGTTTCTTTAGGAAGAGTGAAGAAATTATTTATTTACAAAGTATTTTTAAGAGTTATGTATTAAAAAAATATTCGCTAGAGCATTCCAGAGGTATATCATGAAAAGCGAATAAAATAAACGTGAAGTTTTCACAACTTCACGTTTTCTATACGAATTTTAAGAATTAAAATCTACATTTGATTCAAGTACTTGATAATCAAGTTGGTTCGTATAAGATGGGTCTTGGTTTAGGGAAACGTTATCGAATATATTATTTTTAATTACGCTCTTTAATGAGGGAATTGTACTTTGGTTATTACTGTTTCTTAGAGCTCCGATTAAATCAATTTTTGCTTTGTTACCGTTACTACAGCTACAGAAATTACCTATTAATATTACTTGTTTTTCAGCATAAATAGAAAAACATCTTATTACAACGTTTGCTTGAGGTATATCAAAATAATTATTATTAATATTTAAATTATCAATCCAATATAGTTGAAGAAATTCAGAGCGGTCGGGACCTAGTACGGGGGAAATTTTATTAATAAATACTCTGTTATCCTTAATTATAGCTTGTGAGTTTAATCCTTTTCCTTCAAAGGTAAAGTGAACATCTCTAACCTTGTTACCAACTAAAAAGATTTTGTTTGCTTTAACTCGAAAGCTATAATACGTTGATTGATTCGCATTCCCTTGAAAAATATTATTTACTATAGTTAATTGTCCAACCTCAAAAATCCATTCTCCTATACTTGATGAAGTATTAAAAGTATTGTTTTCAAAAACAAGATTATTATTTTCCCATTCACCTAAATGTGCTTCACTCCTAAAATAGTACCATTTACATCTAATGTTAAATTCGCAATAACGAAAAATAATACTTCCTTTTCTTAGTATCCAAGACCAACCAACATCAGATTTATTAAAGTTAAATTTACAATAAATGAACGTAGTAGTTAAATATAAATCGGATTGCAAGATAAAATTCATATTATCAAAAATACAATTTTCGTAAATGGAATTTCCTGAAAGGAATATTTGAGCTTCAGTAAAATGATCATATCTAAATGTTACAAAGGTACCGTTATCTCCAGCTAAAGTTTTGCCATTAGCTGAAGAAAGATTGTAGCGATTATATTGAGAAATATAATTTTCACCTCTTGGGCCACCTAAATCAACGCTGTTGTTGAATTTATTTAACTCAATTAAGACGTTTCTGGCACTGATTACGATAATATCTGCTACCATATTATCATGAAAATAATTATTTCTTATTGTGATATTTTGATTTAAACTATATCCATCTTCTATGTCAATTCCACAAGCTGGTGCAGTTCCTCCTATATTTGAAATTTCACAATTTTCTATATTTACATATTGACCTCCAGCACCAACAATACCTAAAGCTCTACAATTGTGAATAAAACAGTTGTTAATGTTTACCCATTTGGAAGCTCTGTCTGTTCTTATTGTAATTAAACTATTTTGAATATCATTTATATTCTTCCTGTAAGATAGTTTGAATTTTTTGGCTCCGTCAGGTACTGATTTTAGATAAATTTCTTCAAATGTCCGTTTTTTAACAGCACCAAGAAAATTATCTTCATTATCATAAAAATAAAAATTAACTGTTTCTTTAGAGATATCATTTCCAGTACCATAGGTTCCGTAACCATTTCCACAAATCATAAAAAAGCCTTGATTTTGAATATGTTGGTTTGATAAATCAAAAAAAATATTCGAACGAACCCAATCATTTTCATTGATAAGATTACCAATATTATCAAAAGTTCCTTGTTCCAATTGTGTTTTATTTAGAGTATAAATTTGTTGATATATTGAACCTATAAAAATTCCATATCCTGTAGTTTCTCGAATTTCAACATTTTCTATCTGAATGTTTTTACTATATTTTATATTAATTCCTGTACCCCATTCATGAGTTCCGGGGGTTGTAGTATAGTCATGTGAAAACCTATCTCCTTGCAATATGCCACCATAAATTGTAATGTTTTTCTTGTTTTCTATATCTATTATAAAATACTTTTGGTTACCGTTACTTTCTTTTATCAATAAACAACCATACAAATCTAATGTCATGTTACTTACCATTTTCACAGCATTATTCTTATCAATTGTATAGTTTCCCTTTGGCAACTTACACTTGCTATATCCTTTTTCACTTGCCCATTGTAAGGCATTATTTATACCAATAGTAGTAGGATTTGGTTCTAAACCGTTATTGTTTATTCCCCATAATTCTAAGTTAATTACATATGAGGATGTTGATGTAGGTACCCATTCCCCATCATTTAAGGATAAAATATCTCCATTCTCAGGTACAAAATCAGTCAGATTAACATCTGTAAGATCGCCAATTGATATTGATTCGTGTTGCTGCACTATTAATTTTTTCGATTTGAATTTCATTTCTGTCGCATCAAACATTAGTACTTCCCCATCGTTTGGATTATTAATAGAAATTTCCCTCATATCTTGTAGGCTGTGTGTATGTTCTATTGGTGACTTTAATGCTATTGAATTAATAATACTAGTATCATCAAAAACAGATAATTCTTTTCCGTTAACAAGAACATTTCCATTTATACTACTTGGAGATATGATGTCATCCATAAAAGTATTTAGTGTATCGAAGATTTCATTTACTGCATTAACTAAACTTAATTTATTTGTTGTTTGAAGTTCATCTAATATTCCAACATCTTGATTATTGGCAATTTGTAAATTCCCATTTATGGTACCTATAAATACTTCTCTTGTATCTGTGCATATTGCAAATTCAGCTACAGAAAGTTCAGGTAAATCAACTTTGAAACAACTATAAATTTGTATTTTATACGCCATTTTAAACCCTCCAATAAACCTAAAATTGGTTTTATATATATAATTCATTTGAGGGGGATATGGTTTGTACAAATAGGTAAAAAGTTTTAATTAATGCTGTTGACATTCTTTTTTAAGAATGTTATGTTCTATATTAAGAACATATTTGTTTTGTTACATTAAACTTGGAGGTACATATGAGCGCTATTGCAGGTATACACAGTATAAAATCAAATGAAATTCCACTTGAACACTGTGTGGATCTAATGGACGGACTAAGCAGGTTTCCTGCAGATGATGTTCAAACCTGGAAGAAAGATAGTATGTTCCTAGGCTGCCTTTCACAATGGATAACACCGGAGTCAGTTGGTGAGCCCAATCCTTTTTATCAATCAGAAATGAAATTAGTAATAACAGCTGACGCAATTATTGATAACAGAGTTGAACTCTTTGAAAGGTTGCAGATCCCACTATATAGAAGGGACACTATGACAGATAATGAATTAATTCTAGAGGCATACCAGAAATGGGGAGAAGACTCTCCTAAATATTTGGTAGGGGATTTTGCTTTTATTATTTGGGATGAATCCAGAAATCAAATCTTTGGAGCGAGGGATTTTTCGGGTACTCGTACTCTCTATTATTTTTTGAATTCAGATTATTTTGCATTTTCGACTACACTCAAACCACTTAAGGCCTTACCTTATATAAATAGAAAATTAAATGAAACTTGGCTTGCTGAATACTTGGCTATTCCTGGAATGTATGAAACTCTAGAAGCTAATATCACAATTTATCAGGGAATTAAGCAACTTCCTCCCTCTCACATATTTATCGTGAAAAATGGAGAGGTGAAATTGTCCAGGTTTACTAAGCTCGACTTTGAAAAAAAAACCATATACAAAAAAAACGAAGACTATGAAGATGCATTTATAGATATATTTCAAACTGCCGTAAATTCAAGAGTAAGAACAAATCGTAATGTAGGTGCACAATTAAGTGGAGGTTTGGATTCAGGTTCAGTTGTTGGTTATGCAGCTAGAGAGCTACGTAAACAAGGGAAAAAGTTGCATACCTATAGTTACATACCACCAAGTGATTTTAAACAGTGGACACCAAAACATAGGATAGCAGACGAGAGCCCATATATACAATCAACCGTTCAATATGTTGGCAATATTGAAGATAATTATTTGGCATTTAACAATAGAAGCCCCTATTCAGAGATTGATACATGGTTAGAAACATATGAAATGCCTTATAAGTTTTTTCATAACTCCTTTTGGATTAGAGGTGTATATGAAAAGGCTTCTCAAGATGGTGTTGGAACATTATTAAATGGATCTAGGGGGAATTGGAGTGTATCTTGGGGGCCGTATTTGGATTATCAGGCAATGTTATTAAGGAAAAGAAATTTTCATTTATTTTATAAAGAATTAAAAGCGTACAGTAAAAATATTGAAGTGAAAAAGTCTAGAATCTTATCTAGGGTTTTGAACAAAGCTTACCCCACCATTTTTACTAAACACAATACTTCTTACGAGATTCCTATGTTAATAAACCAACAGTTTGCAAACCGAACTGGAGTTTTAAAAAAACTAACATCAAAAGGTATTTTATATCATGAATATAAAACACCTAATGCATATGAAGCTAGGAAAAATAGCTTTGAACAAGTATCATTTTGGAACTCTAACGGAACAGTTAATACAAAATTATCACTGCGATATAAATTATGGAACCGTGATCCGACAAACGACCTTAGAGTAATTAAATTTTGTTTATCAATTCCGGAAAGTCAATTTGTACAGGATGGTTTTGATAGATCATTAATTCGAAGAGCCACAAATGGAGTGCTTCCAGATAAAGTAAGGCTAAACCAACGTGTTCGAGGCATTCAAGGTAGTGATAGTTTATATAGGATGATTCCATTTTGGAAAGATTTTATCTACGAAATAGAAACCATGGTAGAAGACCCTATAGCTAAGGAATATCTAAATACTAAAGGCATATTAGAAATTTCAAGTAAACTGAAAAAAAATCCTCGACAAGAAGATGTATATAATTTAGATTTTGCATTATTAATGAGAAGCTTAATTACTTATCGATTCTTGAAGAAATATATTTGAAGGAGGTGATAAAAAAATGAAAAAATGGGTGAAACCGGAATTAGAAGTTCTAAACGTAAATATGACATTTGCGGGACCAGGAATTAGAACTCCAGATGCTGAGCAAACAGATCCTGATGAGGATGTGCACTTCAGTTAAAAAGAGCGATATACTTAACCTATGAGGCTGAATAGAAAGTCAGTGTAAATTGACTTTTTGACGGCCTCCTACTTATTTCAACATCTTATTTACGAAATTGTTCATGAGTATTTAACTAAGAAAATATAATTGACAACCATCCCTTATAATGTTAAATTGAAAGCATATTTCAGTTCTTAATAAAGAATAGTAACGCCTTAAATTAAATTTTTTTGACCGCTAAGTTCTTTATAATGAACTTATTGGGCTGTAAAATTAAATTTCACGGGAGAGATCTCCATGACAATATCTTTAAAACTACTATACAAAGCATTCGGATTTACCATCAAAAGTGAATATGTGCTCCCTGAGCTGAGCAGGGCTAATATAGATTCGGATAAATGTGATATTTCCATCCAAGTAGGCAATCTAGAACCCAAATGGAAGTCCCTCTCACCACAACCAAACCAATACTTCCACGTAGAGGAAAACCTCTGTATGTTTCATGTCCCTGATACTGCCCTCTTCCTCATCCAAAACGGCAACGAGATCACTGTCAGCCCACATGAAGGAGCAGTAGACGATCACATTCGGCTTTACTTACTTGGCACGTGCATGGGTGCTATCCTCATGCAGAGAAGAATCCTTCCTTTACACGGGAGTGCCATTGCCATCAATGGAAATGCTTACGCCATAGTTGGTGACTCCGGCGCTGGTAAATCTACGACAGCTTCGGCTTTGTTAAAGCAGGGTTATCAATTGATTAGTGATGACGTCATTCCCCTTACTTTCAACGAACATAATGTCCCAATGGTGACTCCTGCATATCCGCAGCAGAAATTGTGGCAGGAGAGTATCGATGAGTTTGGCATGAATTCGAGTAAGTTTCGTCCGATTATTGATAGGGAAACAAAGTTCGCGATTCCGGTCTCATCTCAATTCTGCAATGAACAACTGCCATTAGCAGGTGTATTTGAATTAATGAAAACAGAGGATGATGCGGTACGATTTTCTTCTGTTTCCGGGTTGGAAAGGTTTCATCTTTTGTTCCAGCATACATACCGGAATTTCTTTATCCCCCGGGCTGGCTTGATGGATTGGCATTTCCAAACATCAGCAAAAATGTTAAACAAGATGGACTTTTATCGAATCCAGCGTCCGACGTCCTATTTTACAGCAAATGAAATAACAGATTTTATTTTACATTGTGTCGAAAGAAAGGGTGAAGTGGTTAATGGTTAAGGGAATGCTTATGACAAATGATTGTGTTTATTCTCAGGTGGAAGGAAACATCGTCAGTGATATGGATGGGGAAAAGGTGATGTTTAGTATTGCCAATGGAAAGTACTACAATCTTGGGGATGTTGGTGGTGTAATTTGGGATTTGCTCCAGGAGCCGAAGAGCATAAAGAGCATGGTCCTGCAATTGGTAGAAGCATATGATGTGGACGAACAAACATGTGAGGCACAGGTGATGGAATTTATTACTATGCTTCATAAGGAAGGACTTATCACACAAAATTAATCTGAATGTGCGAGAGGGATCAAAACATGAACAAGCTGAAATTATTTTTGGAAGCTGACTGGCATTCTAAAAAACTATTAGTAGAATCCTATCTCCAATTAGGATGGGCCCGCTATTTAAAAAGTATTCCTTTTTCGAAAGTAGCACCGTCTCTTGGTGCCATTATGAGGGAGACGACTTTTGACCGACCCTCTTTAGGGGACCAGAAAGTTCTTTCTGCTGTTTCCCAGGCTATTCATACTATGAGTAAGTACACGTTTTGGGAAAGTAAGTGTCTTGTTAAAGCAATGGCTGCAATGAGGATGCTTGAAAAAAGAAATATAGAAAGTACGCTATATCTCGGCACTTCCAAGGATGAAGATGGAAAGTTGATTGCACATGCTTGGGTAAGATCAGGTCCTTTTTATATTACAGGTTATGAGGTAATGAGGGAGTTTACTGTCGTAGGGAAATTTGCTAAAACGATGGGAGGAGAGCGTCATGGTGAAAAAAACTGACCTGGATTTAGCAAATGTTCCTCATGAGCTTCTTTTCATCCTTCATGTATTAAAGGAAGAAAAAACATCAGTTTGGTTGAATCAATATAATGAACTTCTTGAAAAGATTAATTGGAAAACCTTCCTGCAACTTGCCAAACATCACCGACTTTTTCCCCTCTTGTACCAACACCTAAAAAGGATGGACGCATCGTTTGTTCCTGGACATGTAATGAGCCAATTAAAAGCAATGTATCAGAATAACACTTTTCAAATGCTACACCTTACATCTGAAATGAATGATCTCAATAATTTATTCAAAGAAAACCGGATTCCTTTGTTATTTTTGAAAGGACCAGTACTCGCCCAAGAATTATATGGGGATATTTCGTTACGGACATCCTGTGATTTGGATGTGCTCATTCCGATCAGTGAGTTGGCAGAAGCAGAGGCGTTACTGGTGCAACAGGGTTATGAAAAGGATGATTATATTGAATCCATTTTGGGTGACTGGACTTGGAGACACCATCATGTGACTTATTTTCATAAACAAAAAGGGGTAAAGTGTGAGCTGCATTGGCGTTTGAGTCCTGGTCCAGGCTTTGAGCCTTCTTTTGATGATCTTTGGAAAAGGAGAGTGAAAAGTTCACTTTTGAACCATAGCGTGTACATGTTGGGGAAGGAAGATCTTTTCTTTTTTCTTGTAACACATGGTGCACGGCACGGCTGGTCTAGGTTGAGATGGCTAGTTGATATAAAAAAAATTTTAAAACAAAAGTTAGATTGGTGCCAAGTAGCATTACTTTTTAACGAATTTTACTACAAGCGTTTAGGTGGTCAAGCGCTTTATCTCTCTCAAAGTCTATTAAGCTCCCCAATTCCACAAGAGTTGAGCAGGTTGATGAATAATAAGGCACTTGTATTAGCACAGGAGGCCATTTTTTACTTGCAGACAATGGTGAATTTACATGGTGATCCTGTACCAGAGGAAATTTCCATTTATCATGCAAAGCACTTATATGCATTGATGAGTTACCGGCAGAAATGTTTGTATTTGTTAAGCTGTTTATTACCTATCCCGGAAGATACAAATGTACTGCCCTTACCAAAGTCCCTTCATATACTTTATGTTCCTTTGCGACCGTTTCTATGGGCATGGAGAAAGGGAAGAAAGCAAGCCGTAATAAAGACTTAATAAAGTTATGCTGAGAGGGGGTGACTTAAATGATGAAATCATGGAAAAGACCTGAATTGGTGGTGTTAGATGTGAAACAAACAATGAAGTGGACTAAGCCTCCGGTTGGTGGAGGTCCTGGTGATGATGATGATTGTGATCCAATAGTTGGAGAAAGTTAATGTTAGAATTTAACCCTTATACAGAACGTATAAGGGTTATAAAAATATTTGAACAGGTGGATTTTGAATGCATGAACAAGTTAAGAGTAGGAAGCAACTGGAATCCTTCAAGAAAGTATGGGAGCCCATATGTAGACAGCAAAGGTGGATGAACGACCCATATGATCCAGGTGGGATAAGGTTTAATCTGCTACTTCCCCAAGATAATATTTTTCGCTTTTTCAAAAAGAAAGAAGTTATTGGGACTATTGAGTTCTTGAGGTTTAATCCTGATAGCCCTTATTGCACAGTAGAAGGTCCTGATAGGTATAAATTTTCTGGGTTGAAGGAAATTGTTAAACATCAAGATAGAGTATGGGAAATTGATAAGTTATGCCTTAAGGAAAAGTATCAAGGAAAAGCGTATTTTCCGTATTTTTTTCATATATTTCTAGATCATATCATTACATATCAACCAAAATATTATATTGGATTGATGGAAAAAAGGTTCTTTACTATGATAAAAGCAAGATTTGGGTCAGCAATAGAACTCAAAGCAGAATTTAAAGGCCAAAACACCGCCCTTATGGCTGTAGTGTTTGATGTGGAAAGCGCAATGGAAAATTCCTTAAAAATGAAGATGTTGACAAAGTTAAGGATAAACAATAAACATAGAAATAGTAGAAAATTTATCCATTCAAATAGCGTATAGAGTTATTAGTAATTATATTTGCTATAAAAAATTGGAAAATCAGATATAGGTCTTAAAAGGTTAGTAAAAGAGAAACTAAACTTCATTTTAGGGAGGATTCAAATGATAGAATTCCGCTACTTTCTCTCTAAGATCCATCATTACGCGGGGAAAATCTTATATATAAATATGTTCTCGATGGTAATAATTGGTTTGCTTGACGGAATTGGTTTATTGCTCCTGATTCCTATGATTAATATGACTGGAATTGTAAATCTCAATGCCAGTGGAACTCCACTCGAAGGTGTCCTTCAGCTGCTAGAAGATGTTGCAGGGGTGTTAGGACTCTCTGGAATCCTGATAGTGTATGTACTGATAGTAGTTGCCCACAATCTTGTTCACCGTCAAATTTCCATCCGGAATGCCATCATCCAACAAGGGTTTTTTAGACATTTACGTATTACCACATATGAAGCGTTTCTATTTGCAAATTGGGATTTTTTTATTAAAAATCGTAAATCGGATTTAATAAACTTTTTGACAACGGAAATTGCACGGGCGAGCTCGGGGACAAACTCCTTTCTCCAATTTATTGCATCACTCATTTTTACGGTTATCCAAATAGGATTGGCATTTATGCTTTCTCCTACTATTACTAGTTTTGTCATGTTGAGCGGAGTGTTTCTTGTTCTATTGAATCGAAAGTTCTTGAAATGGTCCATGGAATTAGGGAAGCGTAACTATGATTTAGGCAGAAGTTACTTGGCGGGGATTACTGATCAGATTAATGGAATTAAGGATATTAAGAGTAATACACTCGAAGACTCCAGAATGGACTGGTATGAAAATATAACAAAGCGTATGCAGAACGAACAAATTGAATACACCAAGCTGAAAACAAAGTCTCAGTTGTATTACAAAATTGCCTCAGCTGTTTTAGTTGCTGCATTTATTTATATTGCAGTGATGATTTTTAATGCCCAGGTGGCACAGCTAATGCTCATAATTGTTATCTTCTCTAGACTTTGGCCAAGAGTTGCAGGAATTCAAGGATCTCTTGAGCAATTGGCTATCACAATTCCAGCTTTTAGAGCAATTATTGCAATTCAAAATGATTCAAAACAAGCACGGGAGTTTTCGGAAGCGGAAAAAGAGTCAATAAAGCCTTTGCAAGTGAAAGAAGGAATGGATTGTGAAGAGATATTCTTTCGTTACAATAAAGATCGGAAGGAGTTTGCATTAAGTAATATAAATCTTCATATACCAGCAAACAAAATGACTGCAGTTGTAGGTAAGTCTGGAGCTGGAAAGAGTACGTTAATCGATTTGTTGATGGGGCTGAATCAACCGGAAGCTGGAAAGATATCTATTGACGGCGTGTCTCTTACAAAGAGTAATCTTGTCGCTTTAAGAAAAGCTATCAGCTATGTTCCACAAGACCCCTTCTTGTTTAATACAACTGTGAGGGAGAATTTGCTATTAATGAAGCCGGATGCAACGGAAGAAGAGATTTGGGAAGCACTTAGCTTCTCTTCTGCTGCTGAATTTGTGAGAAAGCTTCCAAACGGATTGGATTCCTTAATTGGAGATCGTGGGATTAAGCTGTCAGGTGGAGAGCGACAGCGTTTGGTTTTAGCAAGAGCAATCCTTAGAAAACCTTCCATTCTCTTTTTAGATGAAGCAACAAGTGCTTTGGACACGGAAAATGAAGCACAAATACAACGGGCATTAGAAACATTAAAGGGGAAGATGACCATTATCGTAATTGCTCATCGACTGTCCACCATTAGAAATGCAGATCAGGTGGTAGTGCTAGAAGATGGAATTATTGTGCAAAAAGGAGAATTTGGTCAGCTGTCAGAAGAGAAACGAAGTGTGTTCCGGAATTTGTTAAAGAGTCAGATGAGAGCAAGCTATTAATGTAATTTTTATAAATAGAAAAATGGCAAGAAATCCGCCCTTGCTGTTATGGGAATGGTGGTTATGCGGGGGCTCTCCCAATAAGACCAGCTTTTTAGCCACCTAAAAAGAAGCGGTTTGAACACTAATTGGAGCGGTTTAAATGAAGAAAGTAGCATGGAAAAAGGTATTATCGGTAATAGCGTTAGTAATTATTGTTTATGTCATTTTTGACAATAATAGGGTGAAAGTTGTGAAACAAGAAATTGAAATAGACATTCTTTCGAAAGACCTTGAGAATTTTACGATTTTACAGGTGACGGACCTTCATGAAAAAGAGTTTGGGAGAAATCAGAAGCGACTATTAAAAAAAATTAACGCTATTGATTATGATGTAATTGTATTTACTGGAGATATGCTTGACGACACAAAAAGTCAAAACTATTCCCCCTTCTTTACTCTTATAGAAGGTATTACAAATAAAAATTACGCTTTTTTTGTATCTGGCAATGCAGATCCTCCTCCGTTTGTAGTTCGGAAAAAAGAAATCGTAAAACATGATTTTATTAAAGAAATGGAGGAAAGGGGAGTTCAACTGCTTGATACCAACCATGCAGTAAAGTTTGGTCAATCCATTGTCCATTTTGTTGATTTTGAGAGCTCCATCATTAGTGAGGAAAGGATAGAGGCATACAAGGCATCGACGGCGGATGAGAATTATCCATCTTTTGTTAAGTTAAAGGTGAAGAATTTCAAAGAAAACTTAGTGTTAGACAAAGAAGAAGCTGAATTATTAATCGCACTCAATCATTATCCAGTTGCTGATCTTAGGATTGATTCCATTGAGCGTGATCCTTACTATCGAATGAGAAATTTTGACTTGATTCTAGCTGGGCATTACCACGGTGGTCAATATAGAATCCCATTTTTAGGGGCATTTTTTGTTCCTGAGGCATACTTTTTGAGGAATGGTCTCTTTCCACCTCAAGACAGAGTGAAGGGACTATGGGAATATAAAGGATTTAAGCAGTACGTAAGTGCAGGCTTAGGTAGCAGTGATACTATTCCTTTTATGAAATTTCGTTTCTTTAATACACCAGAAATAAATGTGATAACATTTAAATTAAAACAGTAAAAAAGTAAGTGCTACATTTGTTGTCAGCACTTACTTTTTATTATCCTGATTAATCTTCCATTTATTAAATTCTAAGAAATCACGGAATTGATCTTTAGTTACTCCGGAATCCATTGCTTCTCTTACTAATGTTGCCCATTCACGGTCAAGATTTTCTTTTTCATCATTATCATGTAGAAGGGTATTCACCGACACACCTAAAACTGATGACACTTTTTCTAAGAATTGTACTGAAGGGTTCGATTGTAAATTTCTTTCAATGGAACTCAGATAAGACTTTGCTACGCCAGCGCGATCTGCCAATTCCGACATAGACATTTTTCGTTGTTCTCTATATTTTTTAATTCGTTCACCAATCATGGCTTTCACCTTCCTATCATGCATTATTATAGCATATAACGAAGGGATTGTTAGATATTTAGAACAAAATTACGTAATAATTCCTACTAATTAGAGATTTTTAAATGAAGAGTTAGTGTTATTATATAGAAAATCTCTAATCTCATCCGTACTAATACCCATATCAAGGGCATCACCGATCAGTTCCACCCACTCCTTGTCTAAATTTTCAGTTAAATTAAACACTACCTTCTCCATCCTTTTCCCTCCTAAAATACTTTGGTATTTCAGGCAGCCCAGCCATCCTAATAGTTACACAACTAAATTAGATCTGTTGACTTTGCGTCCTTGTTTTTCAACAAGTTTGCCTTTGACTGTCTTTTTGATATACAACTTTCGTATGATAACCTTTGTCCTTACTATACTCCAAATTTATTATAAATTAACTTTTTATGGAATGTTGCTGATTGATGTCGAATGGAAATAATTATTTTACGAAAATTCTTTAAAGAATATAACCGGAGATTTTCAATAATTGGGAAGAGAAAAGGATGATTTTGGATAGTAAAAATACGAGGTTTTAAAGATAGAAATATAAATTAAATTTACTTTTTCTGTCGAAACGAGAATAAAACAAACATTTTGAATATTTCTTTTTGGCGCACCCTCGAAAAACCATTTCAATTTTCGAATACACTCCCATTTCCATATAACCGTATAATAATCCCCCTAAAAAGCTATTCCGGCACCTTTATGGTAAAATGTTCTTTCTAGACCAATTGTATCTGTTTTTTTAATAACAGTAGCATACTATAGATAGTATACATAGAAAGGATAGGTTTTGAATGAATGTGAAGTTGCCGAAGCCGTTTACGTTTGAGGGCGGCGAGCGTGCTGTTTTGATGCTGCATGGATTTACCGGGAATTCTGCGGATGTCCGGATGATGGGGCGATACCTCGAAAAGAGGGGATATACGTGTCATGCACCTCAGTATAAGGGACACGGTGTTCCTCCGGAAGAGTTAGTACATACAGGTCCTGAGGATTGGTGGAAGGACGTCATGGAGGCGTATCAATTCCTGAAGGATCGTGGGCATGAAAGTATTGCTGTTGTTGGACTTTCGCTTGGAGGCGTATTTTCATTAAAATTGGGTTACACTGTTCCTGTCAAGGGTATTGTGCCTATGTGTGCGCCTATGTATATCAAGAGTGAAGAGATCATGTATCGTGGCGTGCTGGAGTACGCAAAAGAATGGAAGAGACGCGAAGGGAAATCGCCTGAGCAGATTGAACAAGAGATGAAGGACTTCGAGAAAACTCCGATGGGCACTTTGCAGGCCTTGCAGGAATTGATTGCGGATGTGCGGAATAATGTGGATATGATCTACTCTCCGACATTTGTGGTCCAGGCTCGTCATGACAATTTAATCAACACCGACAGTGCCAACATCATCTACAATGATGTGGAGTCCGATAACAAGGAAATCAAATGGTACGAGGAATCCGGGCATGTGATTACACTCGATAAAGAGCGTGACCAGCTGCATGAGGATGTTTATGAGTTTCTGGAATCATTGGATTGGTAATACTATTAAAAAACGAAATAAAGGAGGGACATATATATGGAAGAAATAATTCAGCAGCATGTGGATAAGCTTTTATCCTATATGAAGGAAGAAGCATATAAGCCTTTGACGACCCAGGAGCTGGAAGAGGCATTTGGGATCAAGGATTCCGAAGAGTTCAAGAATTTTGTAAAGGCACTGGTTCATATGGAGGACCAGGGGCTTGTTGTGCGTACGAGAAGCAACCGGTACGGACTTCCGGAGAAGATGAATCTGATTAAGGGTAAGGTGATCGGCCATTCGAAGGGCTTTGCGTTTGTGATGCCTGAGGAAGGGGATATGGATGATGTATTCATTCCGCCTACCGAGCTGAATAATGCGATGCATGGGGATATTGTGCTTGTCCGCATCAATCGGAAAGCAAATGGTGATTCCCGCCAGGAAGGTACCATCATTCGTATTGTCGAGCGTGGAGTGAAGGAAATCGTCGGTACATATACGGAAAGCAAGAACTTCGGCTTTGTAATTGCGGATGATAAAAAGATTGCCAATGACATTTTCGTTCCGAAAAACGCAACGAACGGAGCGGTGGAAGGTCATAAGGTAGTCGTGAAGCTTGTGACGTATCCGGAAGGACGTTTAAGTGCGGAGGGTGAAGTTATCCGAATCCTTGGTCATAAAAATGATCCGGGTGTGGACATCCTTTCCGTCATTCATAAGCATGGCCTGCCGCAGGAGTTTCCGAAAGAGGCGTTGGATCAGGCGAATGCTACGCCTGATGAAATTGATGAAAAGGACATCGGGGACCGTCGTGATCTTCGCGACCAGATGATCGTGACGATTGACGGTGCGGACGCAAAAGACCTGGATGACGCGGTAACCGTGACGAAGCTGGATAACGGCAACTACAAACTGGGTGTGCATATCGCAGACGTGACACATTATGTTACGGAAGGCTCAGCAATAGATATGGAAGCACAGGAACGCGGAACGAGTGTGTACCTAGTGGACCGGGTAATCCCGATGATTCCACACCGTCTATCCAATGGGATCTGCTCGTTGAACCCACAGGTGAACCGTTTTACGATTTCATGTGAAATGGAATTGAACAACGCTGGGGAAGTCGTGAAACACGAAATTTTTCATAGTGTCATCAAAACGACGGAGCGCATGACCTATACGGATGTAAATAAAATCCTAGTTGACAAGGATGAAGCGCTTATTGAGCGTTATGAGCCTCTCGTTCCGATGTTCCAGTTGATGGAAGAGCTGGCTGCTGTTCTGCGCAAAAAGCGTATGCTGCGTGGTGCAATTGATTTTGATTTTAAAGAGTCCAAGGTCCTGGTGGATGAAGAGGGAACTCCGACTGATGTCGTCCTTCGCGAGCGTTCCGTTGCGGAAAAGCTGATTGAAGAGTTCATGCTGGTGGCCAACGAAACGGTTGCGGAGCATTTCCACTGGATGAATGTGCCGTTCATCTATCGTGTCCATGAAGATCCGAAGGAAGAAAAGCTGCAGCGCTTTTTCGAATTCATCACAAACTTCGGCTATGTGGTAAAAGGGAAAGGAAATGCAATCCACCCACGTGCACTACAAGAGGTAATCGAAGCGGTGCAAGGAAAGCCTGAGGAAATGGTTGTATCTACTGTCATGCTTCGTTCCATGAAGCAGGCAAAGTATGATGAGGAGAGTTTAGGTCACTTCGGTCTTAGCACGGAGTACTATACGCACTTCACCTCCCCAATCCGTCGCTTTCCGGACTTGATTGTCCACCGTCTTATCCGTACGTATCTGATTCAAAAGAAGATTGATCAGAAGACGCAGGAAAAATGGAGCGAAAAGCTGCCGGAAATTGCGGAGCATTCGTCCAACATGGAGCGTCGGGCAGTGGATGCCGAGCGTGAGACGGACGATTTGAAGAAGTCCGAGTACATGCTTGATAAAATCGGGGAAGAGTATGATGGAATCATCAGCTCCGTCACCAACTTTGGAATGTTCGTCGAGCTTCCGAATACTATTGAGGGACTTGTCCATGTCAGCTATCTGACCGACGATTATTACCGCTACGATGAGCGTCATTATGCGATGATCGGGGAGCGGACAGGCAAGGTATACCGAATCGGGGATGAGATTTCCATTCGTGTCGTGAACGTGAATAAGGATGAGCGTTCCATCGACTTTGAAGTGGTCGGAATGAAGGGAACCCGCCGTCCTGATACGAAAACGGCACCTAGGGTCATCCAAAGCGGAGACCGCAAAAAGCCGACAAAAGGTCGTAGTCAAAAGCGTAAGCAGGAAAGCGACATAAATGATATTGAAATCGGTTGGAGCACACAGGCTCCTAGCGGTAGCAGCAAAAAGAAGAACAATAAGAAACAGTTCTTCGAGAATGCGCCTAAGCAAAAACGCACCAAGAAGAAAAAGAGATAAGCTTTATGGAAAGGGTTGAACAAAAAGACCCTTTTCAAAAGGCGAAAATAATATTCACTGTTAATTGGAGGGAATCTGCGACACTCCTGCGGGAGGATGCTCCCGGACCGCCCGCGGAAAGGGAGCATATTCCCGGAAATCAACAGTGAACGGTTATAATGCTAGAAAGACCTTCAGCAAAACTTAGGCTTTCCAGATTGCCTCTTTCTTGTACATAGCCCGCATTTTTGGTAAAATATTCACTACCGCTAGAAGGGGGAGAACGCTATGCCAAAAGGGGAAGGCAAGGTTATCAGCACCAACAAAAAAGCCAACCACGATTATTTTATTGAACAAACATACGAAACTGGCATGGTTCTGCAGGGAACAGAGATCAAATCCTTGCGCTCAGGACGCGCAAACTTGAAAGACTCCTTTGCTCGTGTTCAAAATGGAGAGGTATTCCTTCACAATCTTCATATTAGTCCATACGAGCAAGGAAACCGCTACAACCATGAGCCGTTACGTACACGAAAACTTCTTCTTCACCGCAAGCAAATCAACCAGTTGATCGGTTTGACGAAGGAAGAGGGATATGCGCTTGTTCCCTTAAAAATCTATCTTAAAAATGGCTATGCCAAGCTATTGATTGGTTTAGGAAAAGGGAAAAAGAAGTACGACAAGCGGGACGACCTGAAAAAGAAGGAAGCGAAACGTGATATTGAGCGTGCATTCCGTGAGCGTCAGAAGGAATAGTATAGGGTATTTTACAGTAACTTACAATTGCAAAGTTAGGTGAGTATGCTATAATAAGGTTGTCGCCAAAACGGCGTCACTTTGATAATTGAATAGCTAACTTGTTAGCTCATTATCTTTCCCGTTAACACCTCGAAACGTTTTTGTTGATTTAAATTTCAACAAAAGACATTTACAATCGAGGGGACGTTACGGATTCGACAGGGATAGTTCGAGCTTGGGTTGCGAGTCGGGGGGATCGTCCTCGTCATCAACGTCAACGCCAATATAACTGGCAAAGAAAACAACAACTTCGCTTTAGCTGCTTAATAACAGACTATAGCGGTTCCTCCCTCCATCGCCCATGTGGTAGGATCAGGGACTCACTCTAAGTGGGCTACGCCGGAGATCGCCGTCTGAGGTCAAAGGAAGAGCACAATCAGGCTAGCTGCCAGGATGCCAGTCAATAGGCGGAATGTTCAGCGAAATACTAATATATTGACTACACTCGTAGACGCTTAAGTGGCGATGTTTCTGGACGAGGGTTCGACTCCCTCCGTCTCCATATTTTACCGATTAGTAAAGACCTCACTTTTTAGTGGGGTCTTTTTTCGTGTTTTATCGCCTACCGTCTCCATCATCTAGCATAGATTGTTTAAGTCTAGAGAAAACTTAAACTAATTCTCCATTCAATTTTCGTAGCTATGATAATTATCCTATATTAAGTCGATCAATTAGAAAAATTGGATTATCAAATTAATACCCTGTATAATGTGTTCCTATGGGAATCAGAAAAAAGGAGCTAATAATATGAATGCGAAACCTTTCTTCTCGGTTATTATTCCGACCTATAACCGTTCAGATATTATGAAAGAAGCAATTGAAAGTGTTCTTCAACAAACATATAATGATTTTGAAATAATTGTTATCGATGATCACTCGACAGATGATACTGAAGCTGTCGTGCGAGGACTTGGTGACGCCCGGATCATCTATAAAAAGAATACTCGGAAAAAGGGTGGCGGAGGAGCTAGGAATGAAGGTATCTTTACCGCGAATGGTGAATGGGTAGCTTTTTTAGACGATGATGATGTATGGGTGGCGAATAAGCTCGAATTATTCTATAAAAAAATTAAAGAGTCTGATGGTGAAACAGGGTTAGTTTATTCTGCTTTTACTTATTATGATTTCAATAATAAGGTCGAACTTAAGACGAATGCATATGGAAAGACGGGATGGATCCGTAATGACCTTTTATATACCAATTGGATTGGAACTTATAGTGCTGTAGCTGTTCGCTCAAATTTATTACATAGTATCAACGGGCTGGATGAAGACTTTTCTTCCTATCAGGATTTAGAATTGTATGTACGTATTACTGAAGTAGCCAAAGTGGAATACATTCCCGAATCGCTGACTCTATATAGAGTAGATAATCTGGATAATATATCGAAGAGTTTTGATAAGAAGTTATCGGGTAATCTCAAGTTTTACAGTAAATATAAGGAAGATATTCATAAGCTTCCTAAGGTCCACCACCGTGTAAGGTCGCAGCTTTTCTTAAATGCGCTTGGTGCAAAAAATTGGAGACTGGCCCTTCAATCAGTTCCTTGGACATTGGCGGGTATTGTGCTGGATCCAAAAAATATTCTCATCACAACTAGAACGTTAGCAAAGAGACTGAGTTCTAAGTAAGTAAGAAAAAGGGGAACAAACGATGTTATCAAAGCATGCTGCTGCGTATTTACTTTCCCATGGCGTACCTTCGCTCATAGGGTTTTTAAGTATCGCAGTATATACAAAGCTGCTTAACCCTGCCCAATATGGTGCATATGCCTTGATTTTTGCCATTGCAGCGGTTATGAATTCTGTTGTTTTTGAGTGGCTGCGTTTAAGTTTATTAAGATTTTATCCGAAGTATGGGCAAACACCAAAAGTGATTGAAACTATTAAAATTTCTTTTATAGGGATCATGATTATTACTGCAATTTTAGCTGTTTTCACTATAGTATTTTTCGGGAATGATCAGATATCTCCTGTTTTCATGGGTTTTGTCCTCCTACTTTCGTGGTCGCAATCTTGGAATAATATGAACCTCTCATTAGCTAGAGCGGAACTAAAACCGAAGAAATATGGAGTTATTGCCTTTACCCGGTCCATACTTGGGTTTATCTTTGGAACGTCCCTCATATATCTTGGTTTTGGGGAGCATGGATTATTGTTAGGGATAATCTTCGGTTTCTGGTGTGCGATCTTTTTTCCTACATTCAAAACCTGGAAATTCAAGCTGGATTTTAAAGCATTTGATAAATCCATGATTAAGGAATTTGCTCAATATGGTACACCGCTTACGTTAACCCTTTTGCTGGGTGTTATTATTCATAATTCCGACCGTCTTATTATTGAGTACTTGCTTACCACAAGTGACACAGGGATTTATTCTGTAACGTATGATCTGACGGAGCAATCTGTATTCACGTTGATGATGATTATTAACTTGGCAGCTTTTCCAATTGCAATGAGAATGATGGAAGATAAAGGGGAAGCGGCCGCGTATGATCAGGTGAAAAAGAATATTAGTTTGCTGTTCTTTATTGCCTTGCCTGCAGCTGGTGGCTTTATTGTGTTAGCACCTAACATCGCAAATTTATTGCTAGGGGAAGCATTCCGAGCGGATGCATTACAGTTAATGCCATTTATAGTGGTCGGTGCCTTGTTAAAAGGATTCAAGTTATATTGTGTGGATATTATGTTCCATTTGAAGAAGAAAACTGCACTACAGATAATACCGGTTGTCGTGGCGGCGGTTGTGAATATAATCTTGAATTTCATGCTTATTCCACACATGGGGATTGAAGGTGCAGCCATTGCTACAGTAGCGGCATATCTAATTGCTGTAGCGAGTGGGTGGATTCTTGTTCATTATCAAATCGATCCGATACCATTTCCCTTTGCAGATTTTATGAAAATACTTTTATCTACATTGGTGATGGTCTTCGCACTCTGGTGGATGAGAGATCTCCTTGGATTGGTGATGATCCTAGTTCAAGTGATAACAGGAGTAGTGGTTTTTATTCTTGCAGCTCTCCTATTCAATGCCCTGTCCATAAGACAGTTAGTAATGAAACGATTAAAAGCAAAGAATTAGATTTTAATAATAGTCTTTGATGGGTGTCTAATATTTAGACGCCTTTTTTTTGTTGCTAAAGAACTGATTTTCACCTTTTTATAAAATGTAAATTAGTCTTATATTACTAATTATATTTTAAATATTTTAAATAAAAGGAAAATTTAGAAAAATGTCAAAATAATAGTATTGATGTTGAAAAAATAGAGGAGTGTGTTAAGTGAAGCGAAGGAGAGAATTTAGAAAGCCATTGATTGCGTCGTTATTATCCTTTTTCCTAATTTTTAGTACGATGATTGGAAATGTTGGGGCAAGAGAAGCGAATGAAGCCGAGATATTTCTAAAGTCCAAGGATGGAAATCAGAAAGTAACGGTAAGTGAAGAGGTAACGGAAGCTTTTAAGAAAAATGATTATGTCGAATTGTTAGTTGAAATGAAGGATCAAGTAGATTCTACAGCAGTTGCAATCCAAGCGAGGGAACAGATGAAAGCTATACAACATGTTTCTCCCTTCCAACAAAACCTCCAGTCTCGTTATGCAGTTGTTGATGCGTTAAAATCCACAGCAGAAATCACACAAAATTCCTTACTTCAATCGTTAGAAAAAAGTGAACATGTAAAAGATGTCAAGAGCTTTTATATTATGAATGTTGTATATGTGAAAGCCACAAAAGCAGTTTTAGAGGAATTGAAAAACCATCCGGAGGTAGCAAGTGTAAGGCTTGACTCCAAGATTGAAATTGATTGGCCGGAAATGTCTTCAAGCCAAATGGAAGAAAATATTCAGCAAGCAATGGACGAAAGTGTTTTGCAAGAGGGCGATAGCAGTATAGAGTGGAACATTAACCAAGTAGAAGCCCCTAGAGTATGGAGTGAATTTGGAATAGATGGTAGTGGGGTAGTAGTCGGGACAATTGATACAGGTGCCCATTGGTCCCATGAAGCCCTAAAAGAGAAGTGGCGTGGGTATAATCCACTGGATCCCAATAACCCAAACCCTGTAGGAAATTGGTTTGATGCAGTTTCGAATCAAAGTATGCCTTATGATCTCGCTTCTATTCCACACGGTAGCCATGTTTTAGGGACCATATTAGGTCAGGATCCTGCAGGCAATAATAAAATTGGTGTCGCTCCAGGTGCCAAGTGGATTGCTGCTAGAGCATTCACAGAACAAGGTGGACAGGCATCATGGTTGCTGGCGGCAGGGCAATTCATGTTAGCACCGAATGGGGACCCGAGTTTGGCTCCTGATATTGTGAACAATTCATGGGGAGGCGGAGCCGGATTGGATGAGTGGTATCGCCCGATGGTGCAGGCATGGAGGGATGCGGGGATTCTTCCCGTATTTTCAGCAGGGAATGCGTACCCGAATAAAGTAAGTGCACCTGGAAATTATCCAGAAAGCTATGCTGTCGCTGCAACGGACAGTCAAAATCGGAGAGGAAGCTTCTCGAGTGTAGGAGCTGGCCCTTATCCGGATGATCTTAAACCGGATATTGCTGCCCCAGGTGTTAACATCAGATCTTCCGTACCAACAGGTTATGAAGGAGGTTGGAATGGAACTTCCATGGCGGCTCCTCATATTTCAGGTGTTGCCGCACTTTTACGTTCAGTTGACGCCTCTTTAACGGTCGATCAGCTTGAAGGAATTATCAATGAAACGGGGATACCGCTTACAGACAGCCAATATCCGACAGCGCCAAACCACGGATACGGAAATGGCCTGGTAAATGCATACGAAGCGGTTGCTTCTATAGCTTCCGGAATTGGTGGTATATCAGGGCAAGTATTGAAGCAAGGAGTGGATGACGAAGCTCCGGTTATCACGCACGAGCCTTACACGTTTAGTTATAAAGGTTTGGATGTCGTCCTTGATGCACAAATCACTGATAATGTTTCAGTCGTAAAGGCAGATTTATATGTAAGACAAGATGAGCAATCAGATTGGCAAATTGTTGAGCATAATCGAAGTTCAGGAGACTTCAGGAATGGAATTTATCAAGTGGAAGTACCGATGGAATTCGTAAATGATCCAGGCTTTCAATATATGATCAAAGCGGTGGATTTTAGTGGGAATGAAGCTGAAACGGAAATATTCGACGTGGAAATCAGCTTTGGAATTAATCCGAATGAACCGTTTGAATTTAACTTTGAACAATATTTAGACGGGATGCTGCTTTATGGTGATTGGGAGTGGGGAGCGCCGACTGTTGGTACAACCCCAAGGAGTGGGGAAAATCTGGTAGCAACTAAACTGACCAGCAACTACTCAGATCATTCTAATAGTTTACTGCAGTTTCCTCCAGTGGACGTTAGAAACGCAGAAAATGCTACGCTTTCATTCAAGCATTGGTTTGATATTGAGTATACTTATGACAGGGCTAAAGTGTTGGTTACAAACGATATTGAAAGTGACGAATGGTATGAAGCAGCAACATTTACTGGAAGGGAAAGAACATGGGAAGAAATGACGGTAAATCTAGATCAATTTGCTGGCTCTGAAAATCAAGTGTTTGTCGCACTACTATTCACTTCTGATGATAAAATCAATCATGCTGGTTGGTATATTGATGAGTTGAACATCACTAGTAATACGGTAGAGGCAACAGAACTGTCTGAGACAAAAATCACGTTAGATAAGTCCGACTTCCAATCAACCCATAAAGCGGAAACGACAAAGGCGGTTACTAGTAATCAGAATGGGTTGCCAGTTGAAGCTTATGTCACAGTGGTAGAAACCGGAAGAACGGTAAAAACCAATTTGGAAGATGGATCCTATCATATTCTGCATCGACCTACACCTGAAGGAGAAACGTATACGCTACGAGTAGAGTCTTATGGCTATTACAAGCAGCAGGAAGAATTTGAGCTACAGGATGAAGAAGTAATTGAGAAGAATTTCTTACTAGCTGAGATTCCTAGAGGCGAAATTGCATTAAATGTTATAGATCTAAGGACGCAGGAAGCCATTCAAGGTGTTAAGGTGAAAGTTTTGGAGGATGGCAGACTTCCTTTGGCAGAGACTGATGAGAATGGAAACTACACTTTCGAAGGAGTATTGGAAGGAACCTATACATTAAGTTTATCCTTCCCCAACTACGAGCATAAAAGTCTCACAGTGGAAGTTAATGGTGGAGAAAGCTCCATTGTACCAGTGGAACTAACGCCATTTCCAGGTCTTGCTATTTCTTACGATGATGGAACGGCAGAAAATGCGAAGGCTTACTATAGTGCAGGGTATGGCTTTGCCACAAAGATGACGCCTAACAAGCTGGCACAATTAGCGGGAGTCAGTGTCTATTTATGGGAGGCGAACTGGCCAATGCCTGGAGGTAATCAATTCTCCGTTGCAGTTCATGAAAGTAATGAAGAGGGGAATCCAGGAAAAAGAGTTATTGACCCGACAACTGTCGATGGTGAAAGGGGTCAATGGAATTTTGTGGATTTAAGTGAATTTGATTTTAAGACCGATACGGACTATTTTGTAGTCGTCCTTCAAACAGGTGATTTCCCAAATGTTCCTGGGGTAGGAATTGATGAAAGTTCACCGTTTGCTGATCGCTCCTATCAAATGGATAACACCGGTGTGTTTTCAAAGTTAGGATCATCCAATGGAAATTTTATGATCCGCTCCCACCTGTATTATGTTTTAAATGCACCTACTATAAATGGGAATTCCGAAAACGTATTTGTTAATGAAAATGCGTATACCATTTCTGGTTCTGTTGAAGAAGATGGATTGGTGAATATTTATAATAATGACATTTTAGTAGGAACGACAGAAGCGGTTAATCAAGCGTTTGAATTGGAAGTGCCAGTTAATGATGGGGAAAATAAAATTACCGCAACGTTAACGAAGGGAGAGGTGGAATCTTCCCATTCTAACACATTAACAATAGTAAAAGACGGGACAAAACCAAACATTTCTATTGATTCACCAAAAAATGGATTGTTCACAAATGAACAGCTCATTACTGTAACCGGTTCCGTAACTGATACCTACCTTGATACTGTGTTCATTCAAGATGAAGAGGTTTCAGTAAATGAAAATGGCAGCTTTAGTCATGAAGTGCAGCTGAATGAAGGAATGAACGAAATTGTTGTGAATGCAAGGGATTTAGCTGGAAATGATGAGATGGCATCAATTGAAGTCCACTTGGATACAGTTGCTCCTGTGATTAGTGCTATTAGTCCAACAGAGGATATTTACAAGTATCCGGGAGAAAGCATAAAGATTTCCATTACAAGTGACACAAGAGGCGGGACTGCTAATTTGGTCATTAAAGATGAAACAAATACAGTTCTCGAGGAATTGGTTATGGAGGAAGTGGAACCTTTTGTATATGAGGTGAATTGGTTAATTCCGATGGATGCAACCTTCTCCAGTGCCAAATTCTCCATGGTACATGAGGATTCTGCCGGGAATAGATCCAGTGTGACAGCCAATGGTTCACTTATCCTGAATCTTGAGAGAGTGGATAGGCTAAGAGGTAAAACCAGGTATGAAACAGCAGTGGAAATTAGTAAAGAGGGCTTTGAGTCGGCAGATGTTGTGGTTTTAGCCAGAGGTGATTTCTATGCAGATGCTTTAGCTGGGATACCTCTAGCGTATAAGCTTGGAGCGCCTGTTTTATTATCGAAAACAGATAGCTTAATTCCGGCTACTAAAGAAGAAATAGAACGGTTAGGAGCAGAAAAAGTAATTATCTTAGGAGGAAAGTCAGCTATTGACGAAAGTATTGCTGAAGAATTAGAGGGATTAGGGGTCGAGGTGGACAGAATTTCGGGGCCAACAAGGTACGATACTGCAGCTTTGATTGCAGACCGTTTAGGATCTACCAATAAAAAAGCGGTTGTGGTTAGCGGATCAAACTTCCCTGACGCTCTATCCGTAGCTTCCTTCGCGGCAAGAGAAGGAACACCTATACTGTTAACGCGTACAGATGAATTGCCTGAGGCGACAAGTAAGGTAATGGAGAAATTTAAGGTTGCTGATACAGTAGTAATTGGTGGAACAGCAGCCGTTTCGGATAAAGTGAAAAATTTGTTGCCAAATGCGATTAGAGTGAGAGGCAGCGATCGCTATGAAACGAATATTAAAGTATTTGAGTATTTTAACGCAGAGGGAAATCAATTCTATGTGGCAACTGGTAAACAGTTTGCAGATGCTTTAACGGGTGCGGCTTTAGCAGCAAAAAATGATAGCGGAGTGCTACTAGTGAACTACAGCATACCTTCTTTAACGAAAGAGTATATAAAGGAAAATGAAATCAACCGCTTAACTATCTTTGGTGGAGAGGCTGCTGTTTCAAAAGAGGTAATGGAGGAATTGGAAAATATAGTTAGGTGATGAACAGAAGTGTGCTCCTAAAGATGGAGCACGCTTTTTCTTGTATAATCCAAATTTACTATTTATTAAATATTTTAAATATTTAATAAATTTTAGTAGGATTATCTTTTTTGTTGTCGAAATAACAAGTTGAGATGAGTATGTTTTTCCTTATAGCATTCACCATGTAAAGTTTTTCTACAAATGAAGAGTTGTTTCTACATCCCGATTTGTCATCATTCTTCCTTTCAATCAACTAGAGCATATAAGAGATTAACTGTTTTAGTTTAAGCTGAGTGAAGGAAAGGGGGATGTGGGAATCTAGTCTTCTTTTAGAAAAAAATGGGGGTGCGAAAGACTTGAGTACATATTACTCGAAGAAAAAACGGAAATCTATTTCACTTTTTATGATTTTTTTGCTTATTATCAGTTTATTATTACCAAACATGGTAGGAGCCGAAATTCCTAATGATTCCACCAGGTTGACTGTCGAACAAGAAAAGCAATTAGAAAAGGAAAGAGAGAAAAGCGTTCAAGATAATTCAGAAGAAACTAATGGTGAAGTTTCAGAAAATGGAATTCCAAGCTTGTTAGATGGAATTGACCTATCTTCTGAAAATGAATATGATAAAGATGATTTTGTAATGGAAGGGAAAGTAGAAACAGATATTATCAATGAACTAGATTCTGAAGGAACGGTTAATGTCATTATCCGTTTGCAGGAATCTGTTGATATGAAGGAATTATCGACTACTGTTTCTGCACTTGAAAATAGAACGGATCGCGTCGGTACGGTTATTGACGAGTTAAAAGGTGTTGCCAAAGCTTCTCAAAGCAAGCTATTGCAACAAATGCAAGATTTAGAGAGTAAGAAGATGGTAAGTAATATCCAATCGTTCTGGGTCATTAACGGACTCTCGGCAACCATCAATAAAGAGGCATTGGAGACTATTGCCCAAAGAGAAGATGTGAAGCGGATTACTTTGGATAGAGAGTTTCAAGTTCCCGAAGTGCTAGTGGAAGATTCCCCTCCACGTCTTCCGGAGTGGGGATTGGAGAAAATCTTTGCTCCAAAAGTATGGGGGGAATATGAACTCCAGGGTGAAGGCGTTGTGGTTGGTATCATGGATACTGGTGTTGAAGGAGACCATGAAGCTCTTCAACACAACTATCGCGGACGGGATGGAAATCACCAATATTCCTGGATTGATTTATCAGGATCTGAATACTCCTCCCCGAAAGATGGCCATGGACATGGAACACATGTTGCTGGATCTGCAGTTGGTGGGGGTGCAGGAGAACCGGTTGGAGTTGCTCCAGGTGCGGAGTGGATAGCTGCCAAGATCTTTAACGATTCAGGTGGTACCACAGCATCCGCCATTCACCAAGCATTTGAATGGTTTCTAGCTCCTGGCGGTGATCCAAGTAAAGCGCCGGATGTGGTCAATAATTCTTGGGGAAGTGCCGATACTTATCGGACTGAATTTTTAGAAGGGGTACGTGCATGGGTTGCAGCAGGTATATTCCCGCTTTTTGCAGCAGGAAATGATGGCCCAGGTGCTCAAACTATAGGTTCTCCGGGAAGCTTTCCCGAAGCCTTTGCTATAGGGGCTTCCGATAAAAATGATCAAATTGCTTCATTCTCAAGTAGAGGTCCAGTGTCTTGGCCAAATGAAAATGGAGAACAAGTTCGTTATATTAAGCCGGAAGTAACAGCTCCGGGTCATCAAATATATTCTGCATGGCCAGGAGGAGGCTATAACACAATAAGTGGAACATCCATGGCAACTCCACATGTTGCTGGAGCGATTGCACTTATTTTACAAAGCCAGCCTGATTTGACCATTGATGAAGTTGCTGATCTGCTAGAAAGAACAGCGCGGACAGCAAGCCATATGGGGACGCTTCCAAATGATAATTATGGTCATGGGATTGTTAACGTATACCAGGCTGTGACAGAAGCGGCGTATGCAGGAGAAATCCGAGGGACCCTGAAAGATAAAGAGGGTAATCCGATTGCAGGTGAGATCTTCCTGCCAAAGGAAGATTTGCGCATAGAAGTAAAAGAGGATGGCCAATTCAGCTTCAAGGTTCGCGAAGGCAAGCATGAAGTGGAAGTGGATTCCTTTGGATTCCACGCGATAGAAGAAACGGTGGAAGTGAAAAAAGGCGAGGTGCTAGATAAGGCATGGTCGCTAGAAAAAGCAGAAAGATTTAATGTAGAAGGAAGTGTCAAAAATACCGATGGAGATCCTGTCCCTTATGCTTATGTTCGCGTATTGGACACGCCACTGGAAACAGTAAGAACGAATTCAAAAGGACAGTTCCTGATTGAAAGTGTCCCGGAGAATGAATATGCGATCGTAGTTAACGGTCAGGGGATAAAACAAAAATCTGCAACAATTACGGTAAATAAAAATACAACGGTTAACTTTGAGGTAGCTTCCACTAAGATCACCGCCCTGGATGATTGGGCTACTTCCAAAAATAATTTCTCAAGAAACGCTGTAACCACTGCAGAAGTCGATGCAGAGAAATTAGTGTCTTCTTGGTTTTATCAGTCAAATGGACAAGTATTATTCAGTTCACCTGTTATTGCGGAAGGTAAAGTAGTATTTACCACCGACCGCGGATATGTGGAGGTTGTGGACCAACGCACAGGAGAAGAATTATGGTCCATCAGAACTGGTAATACAAACCGTTCCACTCCAACTGTTGTGGATGGTGTCGTTTATGTGGCTGGTGGTTCGGATAGTAAGATTTATGCGATTGATTTAGAGTCTGGCATGACAAAATGGACAGCCAAAGTGGATTTTCCTGCAATTTATGAAGCACCAATTTATCATGATGGGGTATTATATATCACTTCTTACATGGAAGCGAACGCAAAAGCAGTTGCGCTTGATGCGGAAACTGGTGAGAAGGTATGGGAGAAGGCTGTAGGTGATGGATCGTTCTTCGGCGCTGCCATAGGTGATGGAATGTTATATGTCGGAACCTATGATTCTAAGCATTTAACAGCACTTTCCCTATCAGATGGCTCTGAGCAGTGGAAAGTGACGTTGGAAAAAGAAGGATTCGCATCGAGTCCGGTTTATGTAGATGGGGTTGTATATGCAGTTAGTGTAAACTTCAGTAATCAAACAGGAACATTAAATGCCTTTGATGCTGCTACAGGTAATAAATTGTGGAGTGCAGCAGATATAGGTGATACCCAGGCCGGTTCTCCAATTGTATTCGATGACTTTGTTATCATCGGTTCTTCTGTAAAACCAGTCATCAAAGCATTTAACAAAACTTCTGGTGAGCTTGTTTGGGAAACGGATATTGGCAGCATGATGGTGAATAGTGGAGCTGTGTCTGGAAATGGCTACCTTTTTGTCACAGACCTTTCTTCCAATCTCCAGGTTCTCGATGTGTTTTCAGGAGAGAAGCTGCATACCTATAATCTGAAAAACTTAAGTACATCAGGGGTAGCCATTACTGATGGCCAGATAGTTGTAGCAGATCATTCAGGTATATCCAGTTTCGAAGCGCCTGGTATGTTATCTGGTTCTGTTACAAATGCTGACGGAGAACCGGTTCCGGCAAAAATAACCATCGTTGGAACAGGAGAGTCAACAGAGGCAGATGAAAATGGAAATTATGAGATAAGCATTTCACCAGGTACTTATGATGTGAAAGTTGCTTATTATGGACTCAAGCAGATTGTAGAAAAAGTTACCTTTGTCACGGGCTATGATATTCAAAAAGATTTTGAACTGGAGTCCGCAGCACTTGGGTCCATTTCAGGTGATATTAAAGATAAGAGATCTGGACTTTCTTTAGAAGGTGTATCCATAAAAGTGAATGACACACCACTTGAAATCAGTTCGGACAAGGATGGGAAATATAGTTTTTCCGAAGTCTATGAAGGGACATATGATGTTCAATTCACCTTGGCTGGATATGTAGACCAAGTAATACAAGTAACTGTCAAGGCAGGAGAAAATACAGCTGTACCATTCGAAATGACACCTGTGGACGTTGTAGTATTGGATGACTACAATGGAGAAATTGTACGCTTCCTGAATAATAATAACATTCCAGCTGAAGAGCGTGGATGGGATGTTATCGATGAAATTGGCAGCTATGAGGTTCTCTATATGAATGGTGCCTACACTTCACTGGGAAAAAGACCGACAAAAGAAAAATTTGAGGAACTTGTTTCCGCAGCAGAGGAAAATGGAGTCAGTGTTGTGTTTGCGGATACATGGGGCATCAGCTATGGAAGTTTGAGGCACCTTTGGGAGTTCAGGAATGACCCGGCCCAATATAACTCGGCTTACGACACCGCAACCGTCCGTTTACGTGTGGACGAAGAGCATCCAATTATGGAAGGGTTGGAGAAGGATAGCAATTACGATATTCATTCGAACGGAGATTTTGCTTGGTTTAACCAATATTCCGGGCGTCATTTGGCAACAGTCGGAAGCACGAGAGTAGGGTTTGTCGGATCAGGTGTCGCGTATAAAGGTGTTACGGAGGATAGTGCGCATTTACTACTATCCACTCACGCAGCTTCTCCGTGGGTCTCTCCATTCAATGGTTGGCTGCCAACTCAACAGCAAATCTTGTTGAACGGTATCAATTATGTGATGGATGCTGAATTTGGTGGAATTTCCGGTTCCGTTGTCGATGCGGAAGGAAATCCATTGGAAGTGTCGGTAGAGGTTGTGGAAACTGGCGTATCCACTAAATCAACCGATGGTACTTTCGAATTGTTTCATGATGAAGGCACATACACGGTTGCTTTCCGCAAATCCGGATATGCCATGCAGGAAGCGACAGTTGAGTTTAAAAATGGACAGCCGGTAATAAAAGACGTAACGATGGAAGTATCTAATAGTGGTACAGTTTCCGGACAAGTTACGAATAAGATTACTGGACAAGCAATACCGTATGTTGAAATCAAATTATACGATGAAGAAAACAATATGGTGGCAGAAGAAGTAAGTTCCATCAATGGAGCTTATGAAATAGCAGGATTGAATGAAGCTGCATATACACTGAAAATAGTATTGAGAGATCATGTAACCTTTACTCAGGCATTGAATGTTGCAGGGGAACCTATTCAGTTGAATATCCAGCTATATCCTTCACCTGATGTAGGGATCATTGGGGATGCGTCGTTTGGTTCCTTAAGGGAATTACTTGAGGAGGATGGAATCGAATCGACAAACTATTCCTCCATCAGTAATATTCTACCCGAGCTGCCAAACTTGGATGTTGTATTCTTTAATGATCAGTCTACAAGCAGTGTGACATTGGACGTATTGGAAGAGTTTTTAGCAGAAGCGGACAAGCATGAAGTAAGTGTTATTTTTGGTGATACGTATTGGACGGGTTCAGGGTTGAATCACCTCGTAAATAGATTTCAAGACCCGGAATCCCGTACACAGCATAGAGATTACAATAGCTCAGCCGGTTATGAAGTAATAGAAGAGAATCCTATATTCGGAGACTTGAAAGCTGGGGATTTTGTTGATATTCTCTTGCCGAACCGCAGTGACGTTGCTTCTTTTGAAGGGTATTCAGGCTATCCTTTAGCTTCTATCAAGCATGAAGCACATGAAGATGTTCATGGATTAGGTATTGGATATAAACCAAGAACAGCTACAAGTATGGAACTTCTCATGGGTGGGCATGGTATTTCGTTTACTCATGACAACAGGCATTACACGGAAAATGGAAAAGATATCTTCGTTAATGCCTTACTGTGGGCAGCATACGTTGAATACAATGTGATTAAGGGTTATGTAACGGACGAAGAAGGAAACCCTCTTTACGCAAAAGTTCAAGTGAAGGACGAAGGTTTAAGTGCTTGGACAGACCCTGAAACTGGCTTCTTCAGTATAGCGGCGTTAGATGGTGATTATGAATTAGAAATAGATTCTTTCGGATATCAGACGCATACGAAGTCGGTGACACTGGACGAGAACTTAGAGCAGTTTACCGTAGAAATGGCTTTACAGGAAAACAACGGCTCATTAGAAGGTAAATTCTTTGATGAAAACACACTAGAAGGAATTCAAGGTGTGCACATTGAGGTTGAAGGTTTACCGCGTGAAGCAACTACTAATGTTAGTGGAAACTTTACTATTGATCACTTAGTGCCTGGAACTTACCCTCTAATTGTTAAGAAAGAAGGATATGTCATTCAGGAATTCGATGTGGAGATTAAAGCGAATGAAACAACTGTATTGGAGCGTAAAATGAAGCCATCTCCAAAAATAGGAGTCATAGTGGATGGGCAGCTCTCTTCAGTTGTAAAGCTAAAGGATTATTTAACACCTAGAGGGTATGTAGTGGAGGATCTATACTATTCAGACCTGGATAAAATTACTGATTATGAACTGATATTTGCCAACTCAGATTATAATAATAGCTTAAATCCAGAGAAACAAGTATTCCTCGACTTCATAAAAGAATTGGATCGCACAGAAACGCCTGTTATTTGGACAGGTAATGGAGGACCAAGAGGAAGTATTCGTTTCCTTGTGGATTACTTGGGAGATCCCGCTGAAGAACATATGGGAAGTACGCCATCATCCCAGAAAACATTAACTGCAAAAATCCTTGAGGAACATCCATTGCTAGAAGGTGTGAAAACGGATGAAAAAGGACAATTCGAGTTTGATAGCAGATACTATCATGGGTTTGAAGGATATACAGGGGAAACAGTAGCGACAGTTTCCCATCCTGGTCAAGGTGAACTGGGCAGCTTTGTAGCTTATGGTGGCCGTACAATGAACAGTGTGGAAGTATTATTATCCAATATGACGTTCGGGTACGGTTTTACAGAGAACGGTTATTTTGATGAAAATCGTGAACGAATCGTTAATAACGCTCTGACTTGGGCCCTTGATAACAAAGAGCCATTAGTCGGGGAAATACATGGTAGAGTGAATAATAATTTTGAACGCAGTGTATTCTCTACCGTTACCGTACAGGAAACGGGATATACATTCCAAACGGAACAGGATGGTTCATTCTTCCTGGCACTTGACACAGGCAGGTATACATTGGATGTGGAAGCTTTCGGACATGAATCGGAAACATTTGTAGTGGATGTGGTTCGCGGAGAAAGCAAGGAGCAGACATTCGTGCTTACTTCTGACAATGCCGGTCTCATTAAAGGGCACGTGAAAGCGGAAGACACGAACAGTGGTTTGGAAGGCGCCAAAATCCAGTTGGATGGAACTCCTTTACAGACAACAACAGATAAAGATGGGTACTATGAGCTTCAAGCTCCAGCTGGCGAGTATCAGGTCCGGGTTACTGCAAACGGATATACTCCTCAAGTAGTACCTGTTCAAGTGGAAATTGACCAAGAAGAAACGTTAAACTTCACTTTAAGTATTTCTGAAAAGATTGCAGTAGTCGGAACAAGTGTCAATGCTGGCAGATTCGTAACCGTATTAGAGCAGCAAGGGTACGAAGCGATTCCATGGTTGAATTCCGAAACAGATCAATTAATGGCAGAATTAAGCGAATATGCGCTTGTAGTCTTTAATGATCGACATAGTTCTGCCATGCCGGAAGCTAAGTTTAAAGAGTTTGTAGAATTAGCTGACAGCTACGCGATAAGTATGATTTTTACAAGCCAATATGCTAGTGGCACAATACGTGATCTACGTGAATTTTATCAAGATCCAGTTGCGGTTACTCAAGGATTTTCACCAGGACATGTTAATTATACTGTTTTGGAAGAGCATCCAATCTTTGCCGGATATGAAGTCGGAGATGTCATCCGCATTTTGGACAGGGGTGACGCGAATCAACAATGGTCCTATTTCTCCGAGTATAGCGGAACTAAAATTGCTGATTTAACGCATGATACAAACGGGACTATTGGTGGAGGAGTAGCTTACAAATTTAGGACGGCAAACAATGTTCACGTTTTATTATCGAGCATCCATGCTGGATCGTACGGGAATCCAGAGACATTATGGACAGATGATACAAAACGTATCTTCACAAACGCGGTTGACTGGGCAATATCAGCTAGTCTGGGTGAAATCACTGGTACAGTCAAGGATAAGGAAGGAAATCCTATTGCAGGTGCGACCGTATCCATTGAAAGTCAAGGGTTGAGCACAGAGACCAATGGAGAAGGGCAGTATCGTCTAGGCGTAGGGGTAGGAAGCCATGAGGTGAAAGTTCAAATCCCCGGGTTTGTGACAGAAACTGGAACTGCTGTGATTGAGGAACTTGGCCAAGCAATCGAATTGAACTTTGAAATGGAAAAAACAGACCGGATGAGCGTTTCCGGTAAAGTAACAGATACAGAAGGCAATGGGCTGGAAGGGGCAAAAGTTACCTTGACAGAGAAGACCGGCCTTTATGAAGAAACAGTAGAGACGAACGAAGCGGGAGCTTATCAATTCGATGAACTTCTTGCCGGTGAATATGAAATTAAAGTTGAAGTAAATGGTTATCAAACAGTTACACAAGAGATCATCGTTAAAGATGGTGAAAATGTTGAATTAACCTTTAAACTAAGTGACTTCAACATTGCCGTACTGGGAGATATTAAAACTTCGATCACGGACTTCCTTGAAGAGAGTAGCTTAGCTGCACAAAAGCGTGATTGGGATATTGTAGACGATGTTTATAACTATGAAGTGATCATAGTAAACACGAATACAGGAACGGAAGAGCAGCTACAAAAACTTATTGATGAAAGTAATAAGAATGAAACAAGCTTGGTGTTTGTAGATACTTGGGGTGTGGATGGCTCCATTCAGTTATTGGAAAAAGCTTTTGGAAGCCCTGTTCGCGCAGAACACGGATATAACGAAGGGGCTGTCTATGTAGATGGACAAAAGGACCATGAAATCTTCTCAGGATTAGATGAAGAGAATATCAAGATTCATAGCGAGAAGAGTCCTTACGCCACATTCGAGAACTATGAAGGTATTACACTTGCAAATCTAATTGTGGATGAAAAGGATAAAGGCGCAACGATTGCTTACGATTTCCAAAGTAAGAATCATATGCATCTATTACTCTCCACATATGCGGTGAACAATATGATCAGTCCAACCCAAGGATGGACGGAACAAGGTAAGCAGTTATATCTTCAAGCCATTAAATGGGCAAAAGATGGAGTGCAAGAGTTACCGGCAGCTCCAGTTGCAGATGAAGAAGAAATCATCTCAACAGATGGCAATGTGACATTAACTGGTATAGGAGAATATAGAAGTACTGTCACTATCCATCATGGAGAAGAAGTGCTTGCAACAGTAACACCAGAAAAAGACGGCTCTTTCAGCGTAGAGATATCAGATGTGGTAGATGGCAATTACGAGCTTATATTAAAAGCCAACAACTTTGCCGGTGAAGTTACTGCTGATAAGAAAGTTACCGTTATTGTAGATACAGAAGGCCCTCAGCTGGAGGTAACCTCTCCTGTCGATAACATGGTAACAGGAAAAGAAGTGGTAGATGTAAATGGTACTACATCAGATGCAAATCTAGACAGGATTCTTGTAAATGGTGAAGAGGTCGAAGTGAATGACAGTGGTGAATTCTCCATTCGGATCGTTCTGGAAGAAGGAACACATACGGTTAAAGTGGAAGCTTCGGATCTAGTAGGAAATATAACAACTGTGGAACGGAAGGTAACGGTAAACCTAAGCTCTCCGGTAATCAAAGAATTGACTCCATCATCGGATCTATATGTAAAACCTGGAGACAAGGTGGAAGTATCCTTTAGAAGTGAAGCGGAAGGCGGAACGGCAAGCTATTCCATTAAGCTTCCTGCCCAATTCTCTACTCAATCTTCTTCTAGCAATGCGATGGAAGAAGTAGAATCTGGAGTTTACAGAGGAACATGGACAGTTCCAACAAATGTAGACCTTCAAGGTGCTATTATTGAAGTGGAATTAACAGATGTGACTGGAAACAAAGTAGTACAAGAAGCCGCTGGTAAACTGTTTATCTCTCAAGAGCAGTTAGATCGTATTTCCGGTCAGACCAGATATCATACTGCAGTAGAAACTAGCCGCAATGGCTGGACATCCTCAGACTCTGTAGTGCTAGCTCGTGGCGATGACTATGCAGATGCATTAGCTGGGGTGCCATTAGCTCATAAACTGGGAGCGCCTATCTTGCTTACAAGAAGCAAACAATTACCAGATGAGACAATGGAAGAAATTATTCGATTGGGAGCTAGTAAGGTGGTGATTCTTGGTGGAGGAAGTGCGGTTAGCCATGATATCTCCTCCAAGCTTGAAAGTGACGGATTAGAGGTAACTCGAATCGCTGGATCTGACAGATATCATACTGCAGCCCTAATCTCTGAGCAAGTGGCTCCAAATGGAGCAGATAAAGTTGTGATAGCAAACGGTAAAAACTTCCCTGATGCACTATCTGTTGCAAGCTTTGCGGCAAGAGAAGGTTTGCCTATCTTATTAACGTCAGCTGAAAGCTTATCTAAATATACTACGGATGCAATCGATGCGTTAGGAGCATCAGAAAGCATTGTGGTTGGTGGATATGCGATGATCCCTGAAGAGATTGCAGATCAGTTGCCTTCAGCTAGCCGTTTACGCGGAAGAGATCGTTATGAAACAAATATAGAAGTAGCGAAAGCATTCGGTGTAGCTAGTAAGCATATGTATGTTGCTACTGGAAAAGGATTTGCAGATGCATTGACTGGAGCGGTTTTAGCTTCAAAAAATAACAGTGCCATCCTATTGGTTGGTGATGACGTTCCAGGTGTAGTTTCTAGTTATATGACAGAACAAGGAGTCAAGCAAGTAACTATATTTGGTGGAAAATCAGCCGTAAGTGAAGCTATTGCAGCATCACTGGAAAAGATAGTGGAATAAGAAATGTGTTGAATTTAGAAAACCCACCTTCATAGGAGGTGGGTTCATAATTAAAATGATAAGAAAGTAAAAAAACAGGTTTACCACAGTCTCTTGGGCTGTGGTATTTTAATGCCATGGAAAACAACAACTAGAAAAAAAGGGGTTTAATTCAGCAGAAAGGGAGGTGGGTTTGTCCCACCTCCCTACCCTATCTTATGGCGCCTCAACAGTAAAAGTAATACGTGCCAGTTCCAAGGCTCCTTGTGCCCCGTAAAAAAGTACTGCATCATAGGTTCCAGGAGCTAGAATGTCTGTTTGGAACGTAAGTGTGCCTTTCTTATGCTTTCCGGTATACTGCCAGTCCAAGGAAGGGATGTCCGTTGTGACTTTTGTTCCCGCAGGATAGATTCCCACCCAGTTGTTTGGACCGAAAAGGTGCGAGAAATGAATAGGCACTTGTTCACCTTGAACGTATGATTTCTTTTCCGTCGTCAACTCGAACTTCCAATCCATTATTTCTGGAAGGGGAGCGGGCTTTGTACGGAACGTGGATACAACGGCACGGTGGTCGGATGGCCATGGCGTGACCTTGATATCGGAATTAGGCCCGTCCTCTCCTACAATCTGACTGTCCAGTGTGACGGAAGGACCTGCAGCGTAGATGAAATCGATTCGATCATGTACTTCATCCCATCCCTCATACAGGACAGGTGTCCATGTGAAAGCTGGGTGTGTAAGAGGATCAGGATTAATTTCACGATAAGAATCGCGGAACTTCAACTGTTCCAGTTTTTTTGAAACCGGCCAAGTAACCGTTACACCGAAATGAGCATCTTTGGTCGACTCGATCCAATCCAGATGCGACGCTACATTGAAGTCTCCAGTGAGGAAGACCGGGATTCCGTCTTTCGCTAATTTAGGAAGAGTCTTGAATCTGCTCTCCATTTCTTTCATATGATATGTCCTTTCGTTTTTCAATACATCCTCGACGCTTACTCCATCCTTGATATCATACGGCCCGTATGGATAAGGTGTAAGGTGTGTGTTGCTGACAGCGACAACCTTCCCAGGGTTTACTTCGATATACACAATATCAGGATGACCGGAATCGATAATCGGATATCTGCTGATGATTTGCCTACCCTCATCAAAATGGAAGCCTAGCCTCTCGGCGAGTGCCGGAATGCTTGAGCCGCCTTCCTGAATGCCGACTACATCAGCCCCTGCCGCCTCAATAGCCTCAACAGTTTTGTCAAAAGAAACGACCGTGCCACCAAGCCAGATGTTGTAGCTCATGATCTTCAGTTCGATCATGTTATTAGCTCCCTTATGTATAGAATGATTGCTTGCCATCGCGGGTTTCATGAATCCTGTGATGGCAATGAAGGCTAAACACGCAATAATCAAAATTGATTGCGGAAACCGATTTTTCTTTTTCCAAGATAAATTGACAGGGTTGTTACTCATTACTTTCACCTCTTACTTAAATTTTTTTCTCCTTACATGAAAAAATTGGAATAGACCACTTAAACACTAACATAATTGAATATTCAGTAAAATAAGGAGATACTCCTAACATTTTCATGGTTTATGCTTCTATAGTCTCAACATTGGTCATGAACAGCCTTACGCTTTCATAAATAATCCCATTTGAAGTACTTTTTTGTATTCTGCTTTGTGTAATTGTATACTTTTCACAACCAAAGAGAAGGGGAGGAGTCACACAATGAACTTCCATAACAAAGTCGTCATCATAACCGGTGCAGCAAACGGCATAGGAAAAGGAATCGCCAAGGAATACGCCAAAAAAGGTGCAACTGTTGTTCTCGCAGATATGGAGGAAGCGGCCGGAGCGGAATTTGAAAAAGAACTGAAATCCCAAGGCGCAGAAGCTCTCTTCATCCAGACCGACGTCCGCAAAGAAGTGGATATTGTTCACTTGATCAATAAAACGGTGCAGCAATTTCAGAGAATTGATATCCTGATCAACAATGCGGGCATTTCCACGTTTACATCTCCATATGAACTGACCATCGAGGATTGGGATAACGTCATCCAGACCAATCTGCGCAGTGTGTTCATCGCTTCCCGCGAAGCGGCCAAAGTTATGAGGCAGAACGAAAACGGTGGGTCCATTGTCAATATCGCCTCCACGCGTGCAGCGATGTCAGAGCCGAACTCGGAGGCTTATGCAGCATCCAAAGGTGGAATTGTGGCCATTACTCATGCGATGGCGGCTTCCTTCAGTCCGGATCTAATTACCGTCAACGCCATTTCACCGGGGTGGATTGAAACAGGGGATTATGAAGGATTGCGAGATGTAGACCATGAACAACATCTGTCCAACCGTGTTGGGAAGCCATCTGATATTGCAAGAGCGTGCTTATATCTGACAGACAGTGAAAATGATTTTGTAACTGGAGAGAACCTTACATTAGATGGCGGGATGACCAGAAAAATGATATACGAGCATTAACCAAAAAGAAGCTTCCCGACAAACGGGAGCTTCTTTTGTTTAGGGTGTTTTCGCAGACGTTGTAAGTTTTAACGTATGCAATATAAACACGTAATACTACCTGCTTTCATGCTCTTTTCAGGTTTAATAATTGGATTTACTTTTTAAATAAGCCAAGTTTATCTCAGTAAAAAATCCAAAAGCCGATTTTTTACGGTTATAAGCAACAAACTTTATGAAAAGAGCTTTACTATTTTTGCAGGTTCAAGTCCCATGTAATACCAAATTGATCTTTCACTTTTCCGTAGCGTGCGCCCCAGAACGTGTCTTGAAGCTCCATCACGACTGTACCGTTATCGGATAAACGATTGTAAAGCGTTTGGATCTCCTCTTCATTTTCAGGCTCAATTGTCAGGGAGACCTGGTCGCCCATTTCAACGGAGTGTCCAGGGAAAGCATCGGAAAACATCAGTACAAAGTCGCCTTTTTCGAATCGGGCATGCATGACTAAGTTGTCCGCTTCAGGGGGAGTAGGGAAGTCGGCTTCTCCGAATGTTTGAATTCCAACGATTTCGCCTTCGAAAACAGTTTTGTAGAACTCCAGTGCTTCTTTTGCGTTTCCATTAAAAGATAAATAAGGTGTTACTTGCTTCATTTTGAACACTCCTTTATTATTATCAAATTTACTCACCACTTTATTATAAACGCTTTCAATCAAAAAATAAAGAACGTATGTTCGATTATTTTTCTACAAAGAGTAATGATTTTCGACATGCTAATTAGTTAAATTGATTAATTAATATTGTTGCAAGCGCATTCAAAAGCGTTTATAATACATTTATTGAAACGTTTCGAAAATTTAGTTTTTTATTCATCATGTACTTTCATCACTGTTCTTAACAAAAAAACAAAAAAAGGTTGGGGGGACGATGGAATGAAGAAAACGTTGGCGGTACTTATCTTTTCTATTTTATCTATTTCATTGCTTTTAGTAGGGTGCTCCGGTGGCGGTGACGAGGATACGCTGACCGTTTGGGCCATGGGCGAAGAAGGTAAACAGCTTTCTGAACTTGTTGAAAAATTTGAAGAAGAGAATCCTGATATTAAGGTGAAAGTGCAGGCAATTCCTTGGGACCAAGCACATGATAAGCTTTTGACTGCTGTTGCTTCCAAGAAAGGACCGGATGTCCTGCAGCTCGGGACAACTTGGGTTCCAGAGTTTGCTGAGGCTGGGGCACTTTTGGATCTGACACCGCACCTGGAGGAATATCCGGATTTTAAAGAGGACAATTACTTCGGCGGTGCAGTGGATTCCATGAAATACGAAGACAAAGTAGTCGGCATTCCTTGGTATGTGGAAACGCGAGTATTGTTTTACCGCACCGACCTGTTAGAGGAAGTTGGATATAGTGAAGCGCCGGCAACTTGGGATGAACTGAAGGATGCATCTGAAAAACTTGCTGCAAGAGGCGACGAGTACTTCGGGATGGATATCAACCTGAAGGACAAAATCACACCACTGATATTTGCTTGGCAGAATGGATTTGAGACGAACGAAGAAGCTGGGGAACTTAATTTAGATAGTCCGGAATTCACTGAGGCTATTGCATATTACAACAGCTTTTTCAGTGAAGGGTTAAGTACTCCGCGTGAGGGAATAGATATTGTTCAAGCCTTCAGGGATGGAGGGAAGCCGATGTTCATGAGTGGCCCTTGGATGATCAACATCTTTAAGGACCAGGCTCCTGATTTGGAAGGGAAATGGTCGGTTGCGATGCTGCCTGGAAAGGAAACGAACACTTCAAGCATTGGTGGAGCTGTGTTCTCCGTATTCCATAATTCCGAAAAGGTGGATGAGGCGCTAAAATTCATCTCCTATACGAATGAAGTGGAAACGCAATTGGATTGGCTGGAAATCTCAAATACCCTGCCATCTCGAGTCGAGGCGTGGGAGGATCCGGTTCTAAAGGAAAATGCGATGCTTGCTACATTTGGGGAGCAACTGGAAAATACGAAGGGTGCTCCACAGATTCCAGAGTGGGAGGCAATCAGCCAGGAACTTCTTGCTTCTTTGGAAAGAATGAATGTCGGCGGGGCTGACCTGGAGACGGAGCTCGCGAGCTTCAGGGAAAAAGCGGAAGCGTTGATGGCTGAATAAAAATAAACATTTTGATAACTGGAGTATCGAGCTTGGCAACAGGTCTTCATGATTTAACCTGTTGCCGGCTTTGTACTCCATTTTTTCAAAGCCAGAAACTACATATATAGAGTGAAACCCAATAAAACAATGAAGGTCTTGGATAGGTGGGATAAAGTGGGCAAAGTTTTTAGAAATGCATATAAAAATCGGCATCCATATTTTTTTATAGCACCTGCAGTAGTGATTTTAACCCTTTTTAGCATCATTCCAATTGTTATTGCTTTTGGGATAAGCTTTACAAACCTGAACCTTAAAGGCTTGGCGGACTGGTCTAACATCAATTTTATCGGCTTGGCCAACTATGAGAAGCTACTTTCGGATACCTTATTTCATAAGTCGGTCTATAATACATTTTTTTATGTCATCATCGGTGTACCATTGGTTATTTTCTGTTCACTAGGTATTGCCCTGTTGTTGAATTACGGAAAAAACATGGTATTCACTGTCTTCAGGGCTGTCTATTACATGCCATCCATCACTAATATCATTGCAGTGGCGGTGGTTTGGGGATATTTATACAATACAGAATATGGTCTGTTCAATTATCTGTTCTCCCTGTTGAATGTGGACAAAGTTCCATGGCTTGAAGAACCGACATTAGCGAAGTTATCCTTGATTCTGTTGGCTGTCTGGAAAGGGATCGGAATAAATATGATCATCTTTTTGGCAGCTTTGCAGAGTATACCAAAATCGTACTATGAAGCTGCTGAAATGGATGGTGCGAATCGGCTGCAGGTTCTTTTTCATATTACCATCCCATTATTGCGCTATGCGACATTCTTTGTCACCATTACGACCTTGATTGGCTGGCTGCAATTTTTCGAGGAGCCGTTTGTCATGACGGATGGAGGACCTTTAGATGGAACCATATCGATTGCCTTGTTCATATACAAAAATGGTTTCCAATTTAGCCAGTTCGGCTATGCGGCTGCCGGTTCCTTCGTTTTATTCCTGATTATTATTGTGATTACATTGGTTCAATTCAAACTACGGAAATCTGATACGGAATACTAAAATTGATAGTATCGGAGTTGATTAGATGGCATCTAAAACGATGAAACATAAAACGGAAAGAATGCTTGTCACGGCATTATTGATACTTGGTGGAATAATTGTCTCAATCCCCTTTATCTGGATGATTTCAAGCTCGTTCAAGCCTGAAAGTGAAGTGCTTATGATTCCGCCAACTCTATTGCCGGAAAACCCTACGCTTCAAAACTATATCAACCTGTTTGACCGAATGAATTTTGGAATCTACTTAAGAAATACGCTTATTATTGTCGCGTTGTCGTTTGTCGGCCTGCTGCTGAATGGGATGGCTGGATACGGGTTTGCAAAGTTCCGTTTCGCTGGAAGGGAGAAACTCTTCTATATTGTCTTGGCAACGATGATGATTCCAGGTCAGGTTACGATGATCCCGGTTTATCTGCTGTTGAATGAAATGGGATTGACCAATACGATGGCAGGGATTGTGCTCCCTGGTCTTGCCGCTGCCTTTAGCATCTTTTTATTCAGACAGTTCATGACCACGATTCCGACCGACCTGATCGAAGCGGCAAGGTTGGATGGAGCGGGGGAGTTCTTTATTTTCTTCCGCTTGATTATTCCTATAGCAAAACCGATCTTTGCTGTACAGGGGATCCTTACTTTTATCGGGGCATGGAACAGCTTCCTGTGGCCGTTGATCATTGCGAATGATGAGAGTCTTTATACCTTGTCTGTTGGGTTAGCGCTCTTACAGGGACAATATGCCAATAACTTCGCGCTCCAGATGGCTGGAGCGGCGTTTATGGTGGTTCCTATCATTATTGTCTTCTCCTTGTTTCAGAAATATATTGTTGAAGGATTCACCATGTCTGGTCTAAAATAAACAACAATGAAATGGAAACGGCGTATGCTTTCATTAGATATGCCGTTTTGTTTATACAATATTTACTTAGAAGAGAGTGATTCCAATGGCACTTATCCAATGCAATTTCTTTTCCGAGGCCCTTCAATGCTCGACCTCGATGACAGTCATTCTGCCACAGACAACATCTCATATCGGAGTGGAATCCAAGGCGGAGCACAAGAAGCACCCGACCTTATATCTGCTGCATGGCTTGTCGGACGATCATACCATTTGGACCCGGTTTACTTCCATAGAAAGATATGTTGCACCTCTTGGCCTTGCAGTTGTGATGCCTTCTGCCGGAAGAAGCTTTTATACGGATATGGAAAATGGCTATGATTATTATACATATGTGAGCGAGGAGCTGCCGCAGATAGCAAGGTCATTTTTCAACCTTTCTGATAAAAGGGAGGATAATTTTGTTGCAGGTCTTTCCATGGGAGGGTATGGTGCGCTGAAATCGGTGATGCGTAATCCGGATAAGTTTGCAGCAGGGGCGAGCCTTTCGGGTTCGTTGGATATTGTGGACCGAATTCCTGCTTTTCCTCGTGACTTCCAGCATATTTTTGGCGATCGTCCGATTAAAGGGAGTGATGACGACCTTTTTCATGTAGCTGAAAGCTTGGCCAAGAGCGATGGGCCGAGACCAAGATTGTACCATTGCTGTGGCACGGAGGATCATAACTACCAGGCTAATTTAAGATTCCGCGATCACCTGAAAGAGCTATCAATCGAGAGCACATTTGAGGATGGTCCAGGGGGGCATGAATGGGGATACTGGGACAAGCATATTCAACCAGTTCTGCAATTTTTGCATCAACGATAAAAAGGCAGGCTCAACAATTTCGAGCCTGCCTCTCTATTATCCTATGAATTTTTCTGGTCGATAACGACGCTCCAATCGGTCTGCCGCGGCGTTTCGCTCTTGTTTGCGAAGCTTTGCAAGGTAGGTGTCCAGCGCATCCCCGCGAGTATGGAATGGTCCTCCTTCATGGATGACCGCCCACATCGGGTCAATCGGTGAATCGGAGGATGCCATCTGCTCTGCAACCCATTGGTCCAGCAGTCGCAATCCTTTCGCGACGATTTCAGGTCGTTCTTCCGCTAGGTTCACGGTTTCATGTGGATCGTTTTCTAAATCAAACAGCATGAGCTCCGGGTATTCCTTCAGGCCATCATGGTACGTACGGATCATGATCCAATTATCAAAACGGGCAGAACGCTGGCAGCTCCAGGCATTTTGACTGACTACCAGATATGGTCGACCGGCTGATGCGCCATCTGTCAGTGCAGGAAGGAAGCTCTGTCCATCCCATTTTCCGCTCGCTTTTGCGCCAACCAATTCTGTAAATGTAGGGCCGAAATCAATTTGGTAGTGGAAGTCATCATCCACGTGTCCTTGCTTGATTCCTGGCCCGGAAACGATACAAGGTATTCTGCTGGTAATATGGTCAGCGGTTTGATGATCACCGTAGACATTGAGCTCTCCTTGATTTTCGCCATGGTCGGCAGAAATGATGATGATGGTTTCATCAAGAATACCTTGCTCTTTCAGTGCGTCCAGGATCTTTCCGACATGATCATCCACATGGCGGATTGCGGTATCATAGCCATCTATCCAGCTCTTGAAGTCCTCACGGCAAGTGATTTCACTAGGAAGACCAGCCCATTGGTTGCCGCGGGGGAGATCCCGGATACTCATCGGACCATAGCTTTCCCGCTGTTCGGCAATAATTTCATCTGTCAGCCAATCCGGAGCGGGGTCATTTTTAAATGGATTGCCGTATTCCTCCGGTGTGCGATAAGGAGTATGCGGATCCCAGAAGTTCAGGTAAAGGAACCAGTCCTCCTTTTCAGTTGTACGCTCTTTTATCCAGCGAAGTGCTTCCTTGGAAACATCACCAGCTGTTTCGCCTGCGTGCTTGCCTGTATCAAAGGTTTCCAGGAATCCTTGTTGAACATGCCAAGCTGCATGGCGACCAGGGAAGGGACTGATCATGGCAGTATGATGGCCTTTGAATCGGAGAGTATCCACCCATGCCTGATGTTCGGTATGGTGGTAGTTGAATGGGCGTTCTGGTCCGATTGGACGCATATCAGCCTGAACACCTCCGTGGTTGACAACGCCTGTGTGGATGCCGTACTTAGAACTGAAAAGTCCAGTACGGGAAGGGGCACATGGAGCGTCTGATGCATAATAATTGGTGAAGCGAACACCGCGTTCCGCAAGCCCGTCAATATTAGGGGAAGTTTCACGGTGGTAGCCGTAGCATCCTAAATGGTCAGGACGCAGGGAATCAATATCAATATATAAAATTTTCATTTTTGTAACCTGCCTTTCAATTTTATTAATTAAATGTTTTAATTAATTATAGATGGAATACCTAATAAATATCAATACAAAAAATAAAGTCTTTGTTAAAGATTAGGGTATATTTTTAAGAATCTAGCTGTTGATTGGAGCAATAGGCGAAGACTCCTCGAAAATGCGAGCATTTTCTTCGTGCGATGTATCGCTGCCGCAGCCTTCCTTGTCCTGCGGGAGTTAGCGTTAGTGGAGACCCCACAGGCGAAGCCGAGGAGGCTCACGCAAGCCCCGCGGAAAGCGAAGCCTAGTGCGGAAATCAACAGCGGTGTTTTACAAGCCAAAATAAAAGAGAAGATGATATCCCATTTAATTCTTTGCGGATAAAAAAAATCCCTTGTAAACGAGGGGAGATAAACTATAATGTTAGATAAATTCAAACAATAAATTAATTAATCCGAAGTTTCGAAAATTAACCGTAAAGGTGGAGTAAGTCATATATGTCAATAGTAGAAACGATTCCCGACAGGATTAAGCCTTCGGGTAACATGTTGTATTTTGCCAAAGCGGACATGAATGAGAATGGTAGTTTTGTAGACAGTTGGCTCGCGGTCACAGAAAATCAGATTCTTGTCTATGCGGAGAATGGAAGCGCTATTAAATCGTTGGAAATTTCAGTTCTTAAGGGAGCCAAACTTGATTCCTATATAGGTGGCGGCTCACTGGTAGTGGATAGCGAAGGTGGGGGAGTGGTTGTTGTTCGTTTTTCCGCTCCGTTTACAAGCAAGTTTACGGTTGCAGTAAAGGTGATTGAAAATCTGATAAACGGAAAACCGGTGCCTGTTTTATCGAAAAATGACCTGCCGCGCCAGTGCCCGACCTGTGAGCGACCGCTTCAGGATGGAACCAATGCATGCTCCGTCTGTGTGGATAGAAAGAAAGTGGTCGGTCGACTACTGGCGTACACAAAGCCTTATCGCATGAAGATGGTCTTTGCGATGGTCATGCTGATTCTGGCAACCCTATTGGAACTTGCTCCCCCATACATTACGAAAATAATTGTGGATGAGGTACTGGAGCCAAAGGACATCAGCGGAGGACTGCTTGTATTGGTGGCTCTTCTCGGTGTGACGAGCATTGTCCTTGCCCTGATGCAGATTGTCAGAGGGATGCTCGGCGTCTGGATCGGAAGCAAAGTGATGGGGGATTTGCGTAAAGAGGTCTATCAATCGCTGATGCGGCTTTCCTTAAGTTATTTCGACCGCAGGCAGACATCACAGTTCATCGGCCGGGTAAACAGGGACGTGGAGGATACCCGTCAATTCTTAACTGACGGTGTCCTCTGGGTGGTAGGTCAGGCACTGATGCTGGTCGCGATCCTCGTCATGATGTTCAGCCTTGATTGGAAGCTGACCCTGTTCGCATTATTACCAACGCCGATTGTCATTCTCTTCTCTGTCATGATCTGGCCAAGAGTTCACCAGATGTGGTACAAGCAATGGCAGGCAATCAACCGTCTGAATATGGTAGTGGGAGATACCCTGCAAGGGATTCGGGTAGTAAAAGCCTTTGGACAGGAAAAACAGGAGCATTCCCGCTACATGAAGGGGAATGAAATATTGATGGCGCAGACGATTAAAACCGATGGCATGTGGCAGGGCGTGTTCCCGATATTTTCTTTCATCACAGGAACAGGGATGCTGCTTGTCTGGTACTTCGGAGGCATGTCGGTCATCAGTAACGACCTCAGCTTAGGGACCTTGATGGCATTCATCGCTTATCTTGGTATGTTCTTCGGACCGCTTCAATGGTACAACCAGATGATCACGTGGGTCAGCCGCGCGATTTCATCTGCCAACCGGATTTTCGAAATCATGGATACCCCATCAGACGTGCCGGATAGCAAAAAAGCCGTCTCTGTAGAGGATATGGAAGGAAAAGTGGAAATCAAGAATGTAACGTTCGGCTATGAGAAGCACAGTCCTGTGATAAAAGATTTGAACCTAGTCGTACAGCCGGGGGAAATGATCGGTCTAGTCGGTCATTCAGGTGCCGGGAAATCGACCTTGATCAACCTGATCAGTCGCTTTTATGATCCGACAGAAGGGACCATTTCGATCGATGGAATCGACCTGAAGGATATCAGGCAGGAAGACCTGCACAAACAGATCGGGGTCGTATTGCAGGAGACGTTCCTTTTTGATGGATCCATCTCTGACAATATTGCGTATTCGAACCAGCAAGCAACTCCAGATGAAATCATGCGGGCTGCGAAAATAGCAAATGCCCATGAGTTTATCGTGAAAATGGCGGATGGGTATGAAACGCAGGTCGGCGAGCGGGGCCACCGCTTATCAGGCGGTCAGAAACAGCGGATTGCCATCGCCCGTGCCATTCTGCATGATCCACGGATCCTGATTCTTGATGAGGCAACAGCGTCCGTTGATACGGAAACCGAGCACAAGATACAGGAAGCAGTCAGCAGACTGGTGCAGGGGCGCACCACTTTCGCTATTGCACACCGCCTCTCCACGTTGCGAAATGCCAACCGTCTTGTCGTGATCGACAAAGGGCAGATTGCAGAAATAGGAACACATGAAGAGCTTCTCGCTGAAAAGGGAATTTACTATAAGCTGGTGGAAGCGCAAAAGGAAATGTCGCAGATCAAAGGAGTAGAGGTTGGATGAGTGATTTATTTGAAATAACCTATATCAATCCTGGTGTTACGTCCTTTACCAGAAGTACCGGTGGAATGCTGCAGATGGAAACAGCCGGGGAGCTGTTTGCCGAAATAACAATAAGACGTACGTATCCGATGTCCAGACCCTCCGAATATTTGTCTGTCTGGACCAAAGATGATAAGGAGATCGGTATTATCCGTAACATCGAGGAACTGGACGATGAAAGCAGGGAGGCATTGGTAGCGGAGCTGAAACTTCGCTACGTCATTCCTGCAGTGACGCAAATCATTTCCATCAAGGCGGAACCGGGATTGTGGTCCTTCCAGGTGAAAACGGACAGAGGCGACCTCAAGCTTCTGATGAGAAACATTCATGAGCATGTCCATTCGATCGGGGTGAATAGACTGATTATAACGGATATGGAAGGCAAGCGCTGTGAAATCAAGGACATCAATTCTCTTGATGCGGCAAGCCGCAAGCAGTTGAGTAAAGTAATTTAAAGGAGGAATTGGATGATTACATTAACCGGCTTTGCAGATGAAATCTCCCCTGAACTAGGAGTACAGCTTGATGTCCTGGAATCGCAGGGTATCCGGCACCTCGAGCTCCGCAGTGTGTGGGGGAAGAATGTTGCACATCTGACGGATGAGGAACTGTTGGAGATTAAGCGGACTTTGGATACCAGAGGCTTTTCTGTCTCTTCCATTGGTTCGCCGATTGGGAAAATAGGAGTGTTGGAGGATTTTGACGTACATATGGGGGATTTTCAGCGGGTTGTGAATGCGGCTCATGTGCTGGGATCCCGGTACATCCGTATCTTTTCCTTCTTTATTCCGGAGGGGGCGGACCCTGGTGATTACCGGGACGAAGTGTTGAGAAGGATGCACGAGCTTGTCCGGGTCGCTGAGGCAGAGAATGTAGTGCTTCTGCATGAAAATGAAAAGGACATTTATGGGGACAATGCCGAACGCTGTCTAGATATTCTGGAAAGCTGCGAATCTCCTAATCTTCGGGCAGCTTTCGATCCGGCGAACTTCGTACAATGCGGGGTGAAGCCTTTTACGGAAGCTTATCCATTATTGGAAGGCTATGTGGAATACATGCATGTAAAGGATGCACTGTTTGCTGATGGTCATGTCGTGCCAGCAGGACTTGGAGATGGCGAGATGAAGGCATTGTATCAGGCGTTGCTTGAGCGGAATTATGTCGGCTTTGCTTCCATGGAGCCTCATCTGGCGGCGGCCGGTCCATTTTCGGGATTCAGTGGCCCTGATCTGTTTGTCACGGCTGTCGAGCGGTTCAAGGAGTTGCTTGTGGAAGTTGGGATGCCTGTAAAAAGTACGTTATCAAGGCGATGAAGGCCCAAACCTGCTGAACCAAGGTCCAAAAAGTCCATCATCAAGGCGATGAAAGCCCAAACCCGCTGAACCAAGGGTTAAAAAGTCCATCATCAAGGCGATGAAAGCCCAAACCTGCTGAACCAAGGTCCAAAAAGTCCATCATCAAGGCGATGAAAGCCCAAACCCGCTGAACCAAGGTCCAAAAAGTCCATCATCAAGGCGATGAAAGTCCAAACCCGCTGAACCAAGGGTTAAAAAGTCCATCATCAAGGTGATGAAGGCCAAAACACACTTAATCAATGTCCGAAAAGTCCATCATCAAGCGAAAAAGAGAATGACCTATACTAAATACAACCAAACCAAAGGAGGAACCACACATGACCAATACCCAAAACAAAGAACTGCGCTTCGCCCTCATCGGCTGCGGCTCTATCAGCGCCACACACGCTGAACAGATCCACGCTATTCCCAATGCCAGATTAGTAGCCGTTGCAGACATAGACGAGGACCGTGCCAAAACCCTCGCATCCAAATACAACACAGACTTCTACACCGATTACCAGGAGATGCTCCAAAGAGACGATGTCGACGTCGTCAACATCCTTACGCCAAGCGGCATGCATGCCGATATGGCAATTCAAGCAGCAAAAGCCGGTAAGCACATCATTACGGAAAAGCCGATGGATATCTCCATGGATAAAGCACAGGCAATGATCAAAGCGTGCAGGGATGCCGGAGTCAAGCTATCTGTTATCTCCCAGCACCGTTTCGACACGGCAACCATCCAAGTGAAAAAGGAAGTGGATGCAGGTAATTTTGGCAGCATGATCCTTGGTGAATGTGCGGTAAACTGGTATCGCACCCAGGAGTATTATGACAGTGGCGAATGGCGCGGAACTTGGGCACTTGATGGTGGAGGTTCGCTGATGAACCAATCGATTCATACCATCGATCTCCTTCAATACTTGATGGGACCGGTGGAGAGTGTCTTTGCCAGAACGGCCACCCTTGCCCACGAGAGAATGGAGGTCGAGGATGTGGCGGTCGCCACGGTGACCTTCAAGAATGGAGCGCTCGGCACAATCGTTGGTACAACCAGTGCTTTCCCTGGATTAAGCTGCCGCCTCGAAGTTTTTGGAACGAAGGGGTCCGCGGTTATTGAAAATGATCAATTGACCCACCACTTCCAGAAAACGCAAGATAGCAAGGGTGAGTGGTACGGTGGCGGCAAGGTGGAAAACCTGGCCAAAACCGGACAAAACGACAGCGGTACTGGTGCGAGTGATCCGACAGCCATCTTCGGTGGTGCACACCGCATTCAGATAGAAGATATGATGCAGGCGGTCATCGAAGATCGCGAGCCTCTTGTCAATGGAGAGGAAGGGCTTAAACCGTTGGAAATCATCCTGGCAATCTATGAATCTGCCAGAACAGGGAAATCTGTGACTCTATCAAATTAGGAGGAACAAATGATGATCAATTTTGCCATTGTGGGAGCGGGGGCGATTGCTCCTGTTTATGCAGAGGCCATCACCCTGCATCCTGAAGCCGCATTAGCTGCGGTCTGTGATAAAAACCCGAAAACGGCAGCAGGCTTCGTCAAACAGTATGATACTAGCAGATTCTATACAGCATACGAGGATATGCTACAAGATCCCTCCATAGATGTAGTCTGCATCTGCACCCCCAGCGGACTGCATGCAGACATGTCCATCAAAGCAATCGAAGCCGGCAAGCATGTTATCATCGAAAAACCGCTCGCGATGAAGCTTGAGGATGCGTACCGGGTAATCGCAGCGGCCAAAAAGTTCAAGGTCAAAGCAACCGTCGCATTCCAGAAACGCTACAACCGACCGATTCTAAAGATAAGAGAAGAGCTCGAAAAAGGAAGCTTCGGCAACATGATGCATGCAACGACCTCAGTCCGGTGGTATCGGGACCAAAGCTATTACGACCAGGATCCTTGGCGTGGAACTGCCGCAATGGATGGTGGTGCTTTGATGAATCAGTCCCTCCATAATATCGATCTATTAAGGTGGATGATGGGTCCGGTTCGAAAAGTCTCTGGGTTTACTGCTACAAGGCGGCACACGATGGAAATGGAGGATGTTGGAGTCGCGATCCTCGAGTTCGAGAGTGGAGCACTTGGCATCATCGAGGGCTCGACTGCCATCTATCCAACGGATTTGGAAGCCTCATTAAGCCTTTTCGGCACAAAAGGAACGGCGATTGTCGGCGGCAAATACATAGATGAGATAAAAAGCTGGCATTTCCTGCACGAGGACGAAGATTCATCATTTGAAAATACAATGAATTCAAACGTGCAGGAGGGTCACTATCCAATCATCGAGAGCATGGTTCAAGCCATCAAAAATGACAAGGAACCTGCAATCTCTCTTCAGGATGGAAAGAACGCACTGGAAATCATCCTGGCAATCTATGAAAGCACAAAAACTGGAAACGTAGTGTATATTAAGCAAAAATGTATATAGCAAGTAACGGAAGGAAATCTTACAAGAATCGAATCGATTCTATAGAATTTCTTCCGTTCATTTTAATTTTTGAGAAAACACAAAGATGAGCAAACGGTTGCCTAAACCAGGATTACTGAGAATTCCCACTATTTCCACACAAACCGATAAATTTCTTTAAATATAGAATTGTAATCGGTTTCAGAGTGAAGTATAATGACTTTAGTGAAACGTATCAATTGGAAGATGTTATGGTGTGACTAACGTTCCCAAGCAGGTAAATCTTCACTTTATTTTTTGAAAAAAATTGAAACGTTTCGAAATCGGGAAAGGGGTTGTTGTTTCTTCTTCAATTGATGTTGTTAACCTCAGCTTCTTGTAATCTATCAGTCTTGTGGACAAGCTAACGCATTTGAGATCTAAACTTCCAAAAAAGTTTTTATCTAATACAACAAAAAAATAAGGGGTGTATGTGATGAAATTGTTAAAACCTTGGATCGCAATTTTAACTGTTTTTATGTTAGTAGTTGGTTGCAGCAATGATGCTTCAAATGATGAGAAAAAAGACGATAAAGGGTCAGATAAAGAGGAAGTGACACTTAATTTCGCTAGCTGGGCATTAGGTACGGAAGAGGAGCAAAACATCGAGCGTCTTCTTATTAAAGCATATGAAGAAGCAAACCCGAACGTGAAGATCAAAATCGATGAGAGCATCACTGGTGACTGGAACGATGCATTATCTGCAGCGGCTAGTGCTGGAACAATGCCGGACGTATTCATGCTTGCACAGGTTCCAACTGGGCTTGCTAACGACTGGTTATTGGATGTTACAGAATTCACGACTGAAGATGAAGATTTCGCAAAGATTGCGGATGTAGTAAAAGAATCTGCTACTTATGATGGCAAAGTGTTCGCTATCCCAAGTGCACAGCATTTCTTAGGCTACTATGTAAACAAAGACCTTTTCAACCAGGCTAACCTGGATGTCCCTGAGTATGGAATTTCCGTTGAAGAGTTCACAGAAGCAGTTCGCTCCATCTCCAATGTAAACAATGGTGTTGTTGGAATGAACAATCCATTTGCAATTGTTGACTGGTACCCGACATCTGTAAGCGAAACAGCTGGTTGGTACACATATAGTGAAGAAGGCTACAACCTTGATAGCAACGAATTTATCGGTGGCGTCAACTTGGCGAGCAATATCGTAACAAACGGTTATTCTTTTGAAAACCTGACAGATGAGCAAAAAGCAAACTTCAGTGGGGAAAACGCTGGTGAGGTTTGGGCGCAAGGCGGCCTTGGAATCAACTGGGATGGAACTTGGGCTGTAACAAACTTCACGGATAACCTTGAGTTTGAATGGGATTTCATCGGTACTCCTGGTGGAAGAACAGTTGTTGTGAACGACTTCATGGGTATCTCCAAATCTACTGAGCATGCTGAAGAAGCTTACAAATTCGCGAAATTCATGGGCTTTGGTAAAGAAGGATATATGAAGCGTCTTGATATCGCAGTGGAGAACGAAAAAGCAGTGAACAACCTTCCTGTCATCAACGACGAAGAAGTATTGGATGCTTATTTCGAAATCCAGGATGTTCCTGGTCTACGTACAGCGTATGACAACTTGGACAATGCAGTAGTCGAGCCATTCAAAACGGTTCCTGGCTATGTTCAATCCAGATGGGAAGCTCCAACTGGTGTAGCGGTTGGTGACAACCCGAATGCAAACATCGCAGGTATAATTGATGCAAGTGTAAAAGGCGAAATCAAGATTGAGGATTACATTTCTCAAATCAATGAACTAGCTAACCAAAAGCTGCAAGAAGGTAAAGAAGCGATTGGTCAATAATTAAAATTTTCATAGTGAAGCGCAAGCAGTGGTGGGGGTGGAGTCTTGCTCCCGACCGCTTGCGCTTTTCTTATAACTGTTGAGGGGGATAAATGATATGAAACGTAAGATGTTGTTCTGGCCGCTATTACTACTTTTATTGATTCCGAATCATATCGCTTTCGCCGATGAAAAGAATTCTCCTGAACAATTGGCCGAACAAGTCATTGAACCTAGCTATCTTTATATCCTGAAACAGTGGCAAGAAGTGGGAATCGATGGCGCGTCTCCTTATGAGCGTGCTATCAGTCCCACTGATTTTTTATCCGTTCCTGAAAGTGATTTACTGCCTTTGAATGAAAGTAAGGGGTATGAGGATCAAGTTTTCTCCTGGAAAGATCAAAAATCAATCACCGTTGAAGTAGATGTAGAAGAAGAAGGTCTATATGAGCTTGGCTTTGATTATTTTCCTTTAGGAGAAGGGATTGTACCGATAGAAGGTTCCATCGAAGTGAATGGAAGCTATCCTTATTATGAAAGTCGCCGAATTCTTTTCCCAAAAGATTGGAAAAGTGCATCAACAAAGTTTGAGGAAGACCGTTTTGGAGATGAAATCATTCCAAAGCAGGTGCCAATTGAAGAATGGCATTATGTAAAAGCGGAGGATTCCAGTTATCTGCACTCAAGACCATTGAAGTTCCATTTGAAAGCAGGAAAGAACACGATTAAGCTTTCCAACCTTAGAGGGGAAATGCTTCTTGGAAACGTCTATGTAGACAGTGTGGGAACGATACCTTCTTATAAAGAATACTTAGAACAAAACAAAGGTGAGATCATAGAGGATGCAATGGTGACGGTTGAAGCCGAGCATCCAGCCAAGAAAAACAGCTCATTCATCAGACCTGTCAACAGACAGGATGCTTCAGTTGTTCCATACAAAAGAGACAGCCGCCTATTGAATGTGATCGGCGGGGAGTCCTGGGAGCAGAGTGGGCAAAGCGCTACATGGAATATTGAAGTAGAAGAGACAGGGTACTACAACATAAGTTTAAAGGTATTACAGGAAAAGCAAACAAGTTTTCCGGTATACCGTACCGTCATGATTAATGGAGAAATACCTTTTGAAGAAGTGGAACATTACGGCTTCCAGCAGGAAAAGAACTGGAAGAATGAAACGCTGAGTGATGACAAGGGAGAAGCCTACTCGTTTTATTTGAAAAAAGGGACAAATATCCTGACCCTGAAAGTAGACGCTTCGCCAGTCAATCGAACACTCTTTGAAATCGATCAGGTTATGCAGGGTATCGAAGAGCTTTCCTTATCGATTAAACAATTAACAGGTAACAGCCAAGACCGTTCACGTGGATGGAGAATTACGGAGTATCTGCCGGATATCGAGGACCGCTTGCTAAACTGGGCAACTGCACTTGACAAGGAAAGTGAGTACTTGCTTGAGCTGAGTGAAGGACAGGAAGCAGTGGAAGTGGTGTCCTTGAACATAGCGTCCGAAAGACTTCGTTCCCTTGCAGAGTCACCGGATAAAATACCTTCCAGATTGACACAGCTATCTGAAGGTTCCAGCTCTGTCGCACAGATTCTTGGAAATGCAATATTGGACTTGAAAAAACAGCCATTATTTATGGATCGAATATATATTCATGGTGACGAAAAGTTGCCAAAAGCAGAATTGGGCTTTTTTGCAAAAACGAAAGAATCCGTCTTGAAATTCTTCCATTCCTTCCAATCGAATACGCTTGCCACAGAAGACGTGGAGGACGATGTCGTGGATATATGGGTGAATCGACCAAGACAGTATGTGGAATTGATGCAAAACATGGCCGATCAGCAATTCACTCCTGAAACAGGGATCAAAGTGAGATTTTCGATCATGCCATCGGAGCAGAAGCTTATCCTGGCAAATGCGGCAAACAGCCAGCCAGATCTTGCGCTTGGAATCAGTACGTGGCTGCCATATGAATTGGCAATCCGTGGAGCTGCCTATGATCTTCGACAGTTTGATGATTTCGGTGAAACGGTTGGCCGTTTCTCACCGGGTGCATTCCTTCCGATGATCATTGATGATTCGGTTTATGCACTGCCTGAAACACAGGATTTCTTTGTGCAATTCTATCGAAAAGATATTTTGAATGCATTGGATGTACCGGTACCGGATACATGGGATGATGTGGTGGAGATTCTGCCTGAGCTGCAGCGCTTCGGACTGAACTATTACACGCCGATTGCTGGCGCTGTCGCATTCAAACCGTTCCAGGCTACTGCACCTTTCATCTATCAGAATCAAGGTGACCTGTACGTGGAGAACGGATTGGGAACATCCATTGACAGTGATGAAACCATCAAAGGCATTCAGTTCATGACAGACCTGAATACCATTTATAGCACGCCGCTTCAAGTGCCTAATTTCTATAACCATTTCAGATATTCGACCTTGCCGATCGGGGTTGCCAATTTCCAGACGTATGTCCAGCTGACCGCAGCTGCACCTGAAATCTCAGGCTGGTGGGATATTGCCCCTCATCCTGGCGTGATGCAGGAGGATGGCACAGTATCGAGATGGGCAACCGGATCAGGACAAGCCGGCATGATCTTTAATGGCAGTAAAAATAAAGAACAGGCTTGGGAACTGCTCAAATGGTGGACCTCAACTGAGATCCAGACCGATTTTGCAACAACGCTTCAAATCATGTATGGACCTTCTTACATGTGGAACACCTCTAATCTGGAAGCATTTGCACAGCTACCATGGCCGGAAGAGCATAAAGAAGTAATCCTTGAGCAATGGGAGCAATTATTGGAAGTCCCTAAAACTCCTTACACGTATATTATCGAACGGGAAATCAGTAATGTATGGAACCGGGTTGTATTCGATGGGGAAAATACACGATCTGCCGTGGATGACGCAGTGGTCACGATCGACCGCGAGATGCGCAGAAAAATGGAGGAGTTCGGTTATATGAAGGATGGCAAGACCATCAAGCCGTACCATATACCGACGATTGAACAAGTAGAAAGCTGGGTGGAAGAGAATGATGAATAAAGTCCAAAAGCATGCAGGAACATCTATTTTTCTTGCACCATACCTTATCTTTTTCTTTACCTTTATTATTATCCCGGTCGTGGTTGCGATTTTTCTATCCTTTACGTATTTTAATGCTATTGAAATGCCGGCGTTTATCGGACTTGCAAACTATGTAAGTGTACTGACGCAGGACCAGGTGTTCATGCAGAAGGTTCTGCCGAACACCCTTACCTTCGCTGTCATTGTAGGGCCAGGAGGCTATATCCTTTCCTTCCTGCTCGCCTGGATGCTGGCTCAGATTTCCAGAGTTCCAAGAACCATTCTGGCGCTTATCATCTATTCCCCTTCCATGACTGCGGGAATCGCGATGGCGGTAGTATGGACCATCATCTTCAGTGGGGACCAGACGGGTTATCTGAACAGTCTCCTTATTACGATGGGGGTATTGTTCGAACCGATCCAATGGCTGCAATCGCCTGATCATCTTATGACGATCATGATTGTCGTGACACTTTGGGGAAGCATGGGAGTAGGATTCCTGGCGATGCTGTCAGGTGTCTTGAATATCAATAAAGAAATCTACGAGGCGGGTTATATCGATGGAATTAAAAATAGATTCCAAGAAATCATCTATATCACGATTCCATCGATGAAGCCGCAAATGTTATTCGGAGCAGTAATGGCCGTTGTAGGTACCTTCCAGGCAGGAGCTATCGGGGTTGCGCTATCAGGCGCCAACCCGACACCGCAGTATGCGGGTCAGTTGATGGTCAACCACTTGGAGGACTATGGGTTTATCCGTTATGAGATGGGCTACGCAGCTGCCATTTCCGTTATCCTGCTGTTGGTTGTCTACATTTTCTCGAAGGTTGCCTGGCGACTATTTGGGGAGAAGGATTAACAGACGTCTACTAATCTTCAATATGTAAGGAGTGAACGATGTGTCGGCATTTCATGGAACGAAAATAAATCCAGACCGGTTTCACCGGAGTCAGATGAAGTTCTATCTTTTTCTCATTCCGCTTGCCGTTTTTATGGCAATGCCCATAGTGTTTGTCTTTTCTCACGCATTCAAGCCGATAGACGAGCTCTTTGCCTATCCGCCCCGTTTTTTCGTGGAAAAGCCAACTTTTCAAAACTTTATCGACCTGATGAATAACACGAGTGCATCCGGGGTTCCGATGTCTCGTTACCTTTTTAATAGTATTGCGATTACACTGATCGTGGTTTTCCTGACAGTATTGATCAGTACGATGGCAGGATATGCATTATCTAAAAAACGCTTTAAATTGAAGAAGACGATTTTCGAAATCAATACACTGGCATTGATGTTCGTATCTGCAGCAGTGGTCATCCCAAGGTATTTGCTGATTGAAAAGGTAGGTTTGCTTGATACCTTCGTGGTACACATCTTTCCTTTGATTGCCATGCCGATCGGGCTATTCCTTGTGAAGCAGTTTATCGATCAGATACCGAACGAACTGATTGAAGCGGCCCAGATGGATGGAGCGACAGACTTCCAGATCTTCCGCAAAATCATCATTCCATTGGTAAAACCAGCAATAGCCACCATTGCCATCCTGTCGTTTCAGGTGGTATGGAACAATACAGAGACATCCGAGCTATTCGTCAACAATGAAAATTTGAAAACGTTCGCCTTTTACATGTCCACCCTTTCATCTGCGACTTCAGGTAATACAGTAGCGGGTCAGGGAATGGCAGCGGCGGCATCACTGATCATGTTTATTCCGAATCTGATCATCTTTATCATTTTACAAAGCCAGGTAATGAACACGATGGCGTATTCAGGTATCAAGTAAAGGGGAGGAAAGAAAATGAAGCAAATCTTCATCGGCTTACTATGTGTTTGGCTACTGATACTCTTTCCAGCACAATCCTCTGCTTCGCTTTCTGTTCCTTACAAAACGGAGACGGTTTCATCCGAGGGGGATATCATTGAAACGCAGACAGCCTATATCCCTGTCAGTCTCTTTGGAAGTAACAGTGAGATTGTTAATCCAGAAGATGTTTACATTGATGAAAATAACAATGTGTATGTAGCGGATTCAGGAACGAAAAAGGTCACAAAATTCGATGAGAACGGCAAAAAGCTTCTAGAGGTTGGGGAAGGTCAGCTTATGCAGCCGACAGGGGTGTATGTGGACCACAACCAGGAAATCTATGTAGCGGACTATAAAAGTGAAAAGGTGTTCCGCTTTTCCCAGGAAGGTGAGATGATCCAGGAATATGGAAGACCTGACTCTCCCTTGTTTGGAACGAGATCACCCTACAAGCCTCAAAAAGTCACGGTGGATAAACGGGGGAACCTCTACATTATCGGGGAAGGTTCCAATAACGGAATTATCCAGATTGGACAGGACGGAACATTCCTTGGATTCTTTGGAGTAAACCGTACACAATCGTCCCTCATGTCTGTGGTGCAGGATGCACTGACGACAGAAGGACAAAAGTCAAGGATGTTTATAAAGGTTCCACCGGCGCCAACCAATATCGCCATTGATGAAAAAGGGCTGGTATTCACCGTTACAGCGGGTACAAAATTTGAAGTAATCCGAAAGCTGAATATTGCCGGAAGTAATATACTCCCTTCTGACATCTCGGATACTACCAATCTGAGAGATATTACTGTCGGGCCACTCGGAAACTTCTTTGTTCTTGAAAACAATGGCCGTATCTATGAATATGACAGCTATGGAAATCTTCTCTTCATTTTCGGGGGCAAGGACGATGGGACAAACCGTCTTGGCTTGTTCAAGGATCCAACAGGAATAAGCGTGGATAATCTTGGCCGCCTTCTTGTAACCGATCGTGAAAGAGGGACCATTCAGATGCTGGAGCCGACCGCATTCGCGGAAATGATGCATGGAGGGATCTCCTTATACGCAGAGGGGCTCTATGTAGAAAGTGGAAAGTACTGGAGCGAGGTTCTGCGCTTGAACTCTTCCATCGGCCTTGCCCATAATGCAATGGGAGAAGCCTACTACAAGCAGCAGCAGTACGGGGAAGCGCTTGAATCATTCAAGATTGTCAACAGCAAGGAAGGATACTCCAATTCCTTCTGGGAGATAAGAAACATCTGGATGCAGGAGCACTTAAGCAAGGTATTCGCAGTAATCATCGGCTTGTTCGCGATCCGTGCTTCTGTCCTGTATGTGGATAAAAAGAAGGGAATTCTCACACAGCCACGGAAAAGATGGAAAAGGATCAAAGCGAAAACGCTGATCAGCGAGCTTCTGTTCCTTGTGAACTTCCTGAAGAAACCGGTCGACAGCTTCTATTATGTAAAGCGGGTGAGAAAGGTATCCCTACTTTCTGCCACTATTCTTTACTTTGTTCTATTCGTGGAATATCTCATGATGAAATATTTCACTGGTTTTATTTTCAGAGGGTCAAACGCAGACCAGATCAATTTTGCATTCGAGCTTGTGACACTCTTCCTGCCGATCCTGTTGTTCATCGTCTCCAACTATCTGGTAAGTACGATCAGTGACGGAGAGGGAAGATTCCGGGACATCTACATAGGAACCATCTATAGCTTGGCTCCCTTTCTGGTGTTCATCATTCCGGTCACACTGCTATCCAATGCCTTGACTCTGAATGAAGCATTCCTTTATACCTTCTCGATGCAGGTCATGATCGGCTGGTCGCTGGTTATCCTGTTCATCATGGTAAAAGAGATACATGCATATGAATTCTTTGAAACAGTAAGAAACATTTTGATCACGATATTCTGTATGATCATCATCGTGCTCGTGTGCTTCATCATTTACGTATTAATGGATCAAGTAGTAGACTTTGTCACAGCGATCATTCAGGAGGTGATTCTCCGTGTATAAAAAGATAATCCTGTTTCTGCTGATTGCCATGCTTCCCATCCACGTTATCGCGGATTCGCTGACAGATAAGGAAGAATTGGATGAGATTGAAGTGGAATCGGAACTTGGAGAAGAGACACTCCGATTTGATTCCAACCAATTTACGCAAACGGAAAAAGAGAATAAGCCGCTTCCGGAAGGAACTCTGGCCGGATTTGAAAAGGTTACCGAAAACGAAGAACTGGCTCTTTACGTAAACAGGGCTTCCCTTGCAATTAAAATCCAGAATAAGAGCACGGGATATATCTGGAACTCCGGATTGGATCAGCCTGAAAACTATCGACTGAACAATACATGGACAGAAATGGTCCAATCGGCCATCACGATCGATTACTTGGACCGCAAAGGAAACGTGAAAACGGAAAGTATTCTGACATCTGAATCGGCTTCAGAGATCAAGATGGAAGAAAACGGCTTCACTGCTGATATCGAATTCAAGAATTCCAGCATTGATGTCCAGCTTAAGGTGAGCCTCGAGGATGACGATGTCCTAATCGAAGTTCCCGATGCAGGAATCAAGGATGGAAAATACAACAAGATTGTTTCCATGAAAGTATATCCGTTCCTTGGAGCAGTCAATGAGGAAGACATCAGCGGCTATCTGTTCATTCCAGATGGAAGCGGCGCTTTGATGAGATTCGAAAAAAGCCCGTTCCGTTCCGACACTCCTTTCGTTGGCAACATCTATGGAACAGATGAAGGCTTTACCCGTAACATCGAGTCCCAGGATGACTATACCTATCCGACACAGGAGATTTCCGTTCCCGTTTATGGGGCGGTTCATGGAGTGAAGCAAAATGGATTCATCACCGCCATTGAAGAGGGGCAAAGCTATGGAAGCATTCTCGCTTACCCTTCCGGCGCTTCCACCGACTTTTTCTGGGTAACATCCCAGTACCAGTACCGCTTCAGCTACTACCAGCCGACAAGTAAAAGCATGGGCGGCTTCAATGTCTATCAGGAGGAAAAGAACTCCTTTGACATCAAGCAGCGTGTCATGATTCTTGAGGATGAAGAAGCGGACTACGTAGGAATGGCAAAACGTTACCAGGAACGATTGGTGGAGACAGGAAGCCTTGAAAAAGAAGAGGATGCTGTTGATGTCCGCCTTGAATTCCTTGGGGGAGAAACAAAAAAAGGCTTGCTTTGGGATACTGTTCTTCCTATGACAAAAGTGGACGAGATTCCAGGCTATGTTGAAGAACTGCAGAAAAATGAAGTCGACAACATGCACGTCGTCTACCGCGGCTATACAAAAGGTGGTCTGACAGGCACCTTGCCTGAGAAGTTCCCGCTTGAAGGCAAGCTTGGAAGCGATGCCGACTATGAGGAAACGATGAAAAAATTGAAGGATAAGGATATTCCTTTCTATTTCTATACAGATTTTACGAAAGCCTATGAAGGCGCATCCGGTTTCTCCGGAAGCAAGGATGTTGCGAAAAAGAAAAATGCACAGCCGATGACACAGAGAGAGTATGGCAAAATGAGCTACTATCTCAGTCCGGAAAAGACATTGGAAATTGCCAAAATGGATCAAAAAGACTTCAAGGAGCATGGTGTAACTAACCTTGCAGTGGATACGACCGGCTACACCCTGTTCTCTGATTTCAACAAAGGGATGACAAGCACGAGATCCGACATGATTCAAACATATCAAGAAACCTTCGAGCTTTATCAGGAGCAAATGGGAGGGTTATCCTTCTATAAACCGAACGATTATGCCTGGGGCTATATGGACCGATACCTCGATATGCCGATGTATTCGTCCAGCTATATGTTTGTTACAGATACGGTTCCATTCCTGCAAATCGTCCTAAAGGGCTACAAGCCATACTATGCAAGCTTCTCGAACTTCTCGCATAACCCGACTGAGGAAGTGTTGAGAATGATCGAATTCGGTGCTTATCCTTCTTTCTATCTTACGACGGAATCCTCCCAGGAGTTATTGAAAACTCCATCAAGAGGACTATACACTTCCGAGTTTGATGTCTGGAAGGAACAAGTCATCGAACAATACAAGGCAGTGAAGGAAAGCCTTGGAGAAGTGGAAAACATGACCATCACCGATCGCATTGTCCACAAACACGGAGTGGTCGAAGTGGTGTATGAAAACGGCGTCTCCATCATTGTGAATTACACGGAAGCACCGTTCAGCGTACAAGGTGTGGAAGTGGAAGCAACATCATTTGAAGTAGTAGAGGGGGGAAGATAAGCATGAAGCAGATGTCCATGAAATCAAAGAATACACTTACCGGCTTGATGTTTATCTCACCATGGATTTTAGGATTCCTGATTTTCACAGCGGTTCCCCTTTTCTACTCGCTGTTTCTCAGCTTTCAGCAAGTAAAAATTACGACACAGGGAATCCAGACCAAATTTGTGAAGTTTGACAACTTTCAATATGCCTTCACTGTGGATGCCGTATTTACCCAAAAGCTTCTGACCTTTTTACAGGAGTTGGTGCTGTCGGTGCCAATCATCATCGTATTCTCGTTGATTATCGCGCTGCTGCTAAACCAGCCGATTAAATTCAGAAACTTTTTCAGAACGATCTTTTTCCTGCCTGTTATCATTGCAAGTGGTCCAGTTATCAACGAACTGATCGCCCAGGGAGTGACAAGCATCCCTTCCATCAAGGAATACGCTATTTTTGAATCGATGCTTTCCTCAGAAGGATTTTTCAGTACGGTGCTCCTGTATCTGATGGATAACCTGATCATTATTCTATGGTTCTCCGGGGTTCAGTTCCTGATATTCCTGGCTGCCCTGCAGAAAATTGACCAGCAGGTATATGAAGCGGCAAAAATTGATGGCGCGTCCAACTGGGAGTGCTTCTGGAAAGTAACCCTTCCAAGCATCTTCCCGATGATCGTCGTTAATACCGTTTATACCATAGTAATGTTTTCCGTCTTTTCGTTAAACCCGGTTATCGAACATATCCAGACGAATATGTTCCAGATTGACACTGGCTTCGGCTATGCCTCCGCCTTGTCTTGGATCTACTTCTTACTCATTGCGGCAGCACTTGCCATTTCAGTAGGTCTTCTAACGTTCAGAGGGAAGAAAAAATATGCATAGAGGAGGGAAGATACATGGCAAGCTGGCTATCAACTAATCGGAAAAAAAGCATCCATCCATATGCAACGAAGCTGAAAAAAATGACATTCGGTGTCAAAGGGAATGACGGCTTTCTCTACAAGCTTTTCATCTATGGCCTTTTGGTCGGAATCGGATTCGTTTATCTGTATCCGCTTTTGTATATGACATCCTACAGCTTGAAGAGCCTGGATGATATCCTGAATCCTTTGGTTAACTGGTTACCGACACAATTGTATCTTGATAACTATGAAGCGGCCTATTCTGTCCTGAAGTTCATTCCGACTATGCTTGAAACCTTGTATGTCACAGCCATTCCGGCAATTGTACAGACAGCGGTTTGTGCCGTGATCGGCTATGGCTTTGCCCGCTTCGACTTTCCATTCAAGCGTACGATGTTTGTACTGGTCCTTTCGACATTCATCATCCCACCTCAAGTGACCGTCATCCCTCGTTATGTATTTTTTAACGAGCTGGGGATATTGGGAAGCATTCAGTCGTTCCTGTTCCCTGCGCTGCTTGGGCAAGGAATCAATAGTGCCATTTTCATTCTGATATTCTATCAATTCTTTAAAATGCTGCCAAAGGCTTTGGAAGAAGCTGCCCAGCTTGATGGAGCAGGCTTTCTGCGTATCTTTTTCACGATTGCGCTTCCAATGGCTGGACCGGCAATCATCATTTCATTCCTTTTCTCGTTCGTATGGTACTGGAATGAAACGTATTTAGCTTCGATCTATTTTGGAAATGCCCTGACGACCTTGCCGCTCGAGCTGCAGAAGTTCGTTGCCACCTATCAGCAGATGTTCCCGCAGGAAGGGGATTCCTCTGAAATCAATGAGGGCATCAAAATGGCCGGAACCGTCATGACGATCCTGCCGATGCTGCTTGTCTACCTGGTAACACAGCGCTGGTTCGTAGAAGGTGTGGACCGTTCAGGTATTGCTGGAGAATAAATTTATGATGCTTTGAACTCCCTGTTGATTTCCGTTCCAGGTGTTCGCTTTCCGCGGGGCGATGTTTGAGCCTCCTCGGCTTTGCCTGCGGGGTCTCAAACCTACCGCTATCTCCCGCAGGAGTCTCACACCTTGCACTACAATCAACAGGGGCGACATGTGATGCATAACGGCTACACTATATTTATCTCATGGTATAAATCTTTTAAGGGTCTCTGATAATGTCTAATGTTGAATATTTAAGAATCTAGCTGTTGATTGGAGCGATAGGCGAAGACTCCTGCGGGAGGAAGCGTTTAGTGGAGACCCCGCAGGCGAAAGCCGAGGAGGCTCCACTAAACGCCCCGCGGAAAGCGCAGCCTATTGCGGAAATCAACAGCGGTGTTTAAAATCTTCGTAAAATCATACACAAAACAAACCGAGAGCTCAATATAATTGGGCACTTTATAGTCTTTCATAGAAACGTTTCGACAAAAAAACAGAATTTTACACAAAATATCTTAATAAATATAGGTTTATATGCATAAAAACGTTTCAGTACATGTAAGCCAAGGAGGGAACCATAATGGGAAAAGACGTAAAAGCTCTTTTAGAACAAATGACACTGGATGAAAAAATAGCACAGCTGCTTCAATTGGCCACTTTTTTCTATAAAGGGGCAGCAGGAGAAGGCGAAATTACAGGTCCAATGGCCGATATGGGAATCAATGAGGACGTTGTGGTAAACACTGGCTCCGTTTTGGGGGCATCAGGAGCAAAAGAAGTACAGAACATCCAGAAAGAGCATTTGGCAGGAAATCGATTAGGGATCCCTTTGCTTATCATGGCTGACATCGTTCACGGATTTAAAACGATTTTCCCGGTACCACTTGCAATCGGGTGTTCCTGGAATATGGAGCTTGCAGAAAAAAGTGCGGAAATAGCGGCAAAAGAAGCAGCAGTATCAGGTATCCATGTGACGTTCGCTCCAATGGTGGATCTGGTACGTGACCCGCGCTGGGGGCGTGTGATGGAATCCACTGGTGAGGATCCTTATTTGAACAGCGAGTATGCGAGAGCATTTGTACGAGGCTTCCAAGGTAATGACCTGACGAATGACCTTCATCGTGTAGCGGCTTGCGTCAAGCATTTCGCTGCTTATGGCGCTGCGGAAGGCGGACGTGACTATAACACGGTCAACATGTCAGAAAGACAGCTTCGTGAATCCTATCTGCCTGCATACAAGGCGGCACTGGATGAAGGTTGTGAAATGGTGATGACGGCATTCAATACGGTGGATGGCATTCCGGCAACAGGAAACAAAAAGCTGATGAGAGAGCTTCTTCGAGACGAGTGGGGCTTTGACGGTGTCATCATTTCCGACTGGGGCGCAGTGAAGGAGCAGATTTTCCACGGTGTTGCAGCGGACGAAAAGGAATGTGCACAAAAGTCGATCGAGGCTGGTGTGGACATCGAAATGATGACCTCCTGCTATCCGAAGCACTTGAAGGAGCTTGTGGAAAGCGGCGAAGTAAACGAGGAGACAATTAATGAATCGGTTCTGCGGATTCTTACTCTGAAGGAGAAACTTGGATTATTCGAGAACCCATACCGTGGTGCATCCGAGGAGCTTGAAGCGGAAGTCATCCTTTCTGAGGAGCATCGTCAAGTATCGAGAGAACTGGCAACGAAATCTTGTGTTCTATTAAAGAATGAAAATGTCCTTCCTCTAAACAAAGAGCAGAAGATTGCACTGATCGGACCGTTTGCTTCAAGCGGAGATATCATGGGTGCATGGTCCTGGCATGGCAGACAGGAGGATGCGGTACAGCTTCAGTCGGCTTTCAAAACGAAAATGGATTCTTCCAACTTAACGATTGCACAAGGCTCGGACATTGAAACGATTACAGAAGAGCAGATCCAGGAGGCTGTAAAAGCTGCTGAGGTTGCAGATGTAATTGTATTGGCTGTCGGGGAGAGAGCAGATATGAGCGGAGAGGCAAAGTGCCGCTCTGACATTCACTTACCACAAGCACAGCTTGAACTGATCGAAAGAATGAAAGAATTGCAGAAACCAATCGTTACCGTACTTTTCAACGGTAGACCACTGGATCTCCACGGTGTGTTTGATAGAGTGGATGCTTTACTTGAGGCTTGGTATCCGGGGACAGAAGGTGGTGCTGCCGTTGCAGATCTGCTGTTCGGCGATGCAAACCCATCAGGTAAACTGACGATGAGCTTCCCGTATTCCGTGGGGCAGGTTCCCGTCTATTACAACCACTTCAATACAGGCAGACCAAACAGACCGGATGCACCAGACCACTATGTGTCCAAATATCTCGATATTCCGAACGAGCCGCTTCTACCATTTGGCTACGGTCTAAGCTATACAAGCTTCACTTACAGTGATATGAGCCTATCAAATGAAACAGTAACGCCAAACGAACCGATTACAGCGTCCATTCAAGTGACCAATTCCGGGGAAAGAGCGGGAGAGGAGATTGTACAGCTCTATGTTCGCGATATTGCCGGAGAGATCGTTCGTCCACTGAAGGAATTGAAAGGCTACCAAAAAGTATTGCTCGAGCCGGGTGAAACAAAGGAAGTCAGCTTCACGATTTCGGAAGAAGCCCTTCGCTACTACCATGCAAACCTGGAGTTTACAAGCGACAATGGAGAATTCCATGCGATGATCGGACCGAACAGCACGGAGCTTACGCTTCTTTCATTCAGATTAGAGAAATAGAAGAATCCAAGGAGGACTTTCCATGCACACACAAACAAGAAATGACGCTAAAATCAATATTCAGGCAGGAAACTATCGCTTTACGTTTTTAAACAGCGGCGATATCTTCGAGGCTACTCATAAGGAAATCATGATCAACCAGTGGATGTCCAACCCGGTAGATGGGGCGCTTAACAATCTCTATCTCCGTTTGCATCAGGAAGATGGAATAAAAGCATTCCCTCTTTTAGGTGTTAGATCAACAAGCAAGGTGAGCTATTCTGAATCCTGCATGGTCTGGGAAGGCACAGTGGAGAACGTATCCTATCAGGTCGTCTTCCACCTATCTGAAAAAGGCATCTGGTTCTGGGACGTTACGGTAGAGGGCCAAGGAAAGACTGTTGACCTTGTCTATGGACAGGATGTCGGGATCGGAAGCAAAGGCCTGATCCGATCCAATGAATCCTACCTATCCCAATACATCGACCACAAAGTGTTTGAAGAGGAGAGCAGAGGTTATGTCGTCTGCTCCCGCCAGAACCAGCCGCAGCCGGGAGGTTTCCCTTATCTGCAGCAGGGCTCTCTGACAAAGGCGGTAGGCTATTCAACGGACGGGTTCCAATTCTTTGGACTTTCCTATAAAGAAACGAACAAGCCGGAGGTTATTTCACAAGCATCTCTTCAGAATGAAGTGTATCAGTACGAATTCGCCTACACAGGTTTACAATCCGAAAAGGTGACACTAGCAGGAAGCAAGCAGTTTGTGTTCTACGGCCTTTTTAAGGAAAACCAGGAGCAGGCGGTAACAACACTTGAGTTTGCAGACGAAGTGGAGCAGGCTTGGCAGGAGGTTGTTCAAACTGCAGCTGTTGAACTGCAGTCCATCGAAAAAGTGAGCATCCTTCCGACTATCGGAGGAACCCTTTCCGGAAACGCTTGGACAAAAGAAGAAGTGGACGCGCATTACCCTGTCCGCCATCAGGAGGAATGGGAAGGGGATTCCCTGCTTTCATTCTTCACCGAAACACATGAGCATGTCGTGCTGAAAGAGAAGGAACAGCACGTGGAACGTCCTCATGGTCATATCATCATGTCAGGAAACAACGATAAAATGACGGAAAACGTCATCACGTCTACATCGTATATGTACGGAATTTTCAACTCCCAGCTGGTTGTCGGGAACACAAGCTTCAATAAAATGATGACCAATGCACGAAACGCCCTGAACGTGATGAAAACATCCGGTCAGCGCATCTACGTAGAGGTGGGAGGCAGCTATAAACTGTTGACTATGCCTTCGGTGTTCGAAATCGGCTTCAACTATGCACGCTGGTTCTACAAGACAGCAGATGACACGATTGTCATCACAAACTATACAGTGGTTGATTCACCGGAAGTTCACATGACTGTCCGTTCCGAAAGCGGGAAAGAGTACCGCTACCTGGTAACGAATCAGATCAGTATGAACAATAACGAGCTTGATAAAGATTTCGGCATGCATGTTGATGGAAAGACTTTATCCTTCCATGCAGCAGAAGGCTCTGATTCGATTCATACGTATCCGAACCTCGCTTACAAGCTGACGATTGATGGTGCAGAATTCACGGTGGAAAACGAGAGCAAGCTTGCGCAAAATGTCGCGCCTAATTCCGCTTCCCTGGTGGTGCTTGAGCTTGGAGCGACTTCCGAGTGGAACATGACGGTTCAAGGTTTGCTTCACGGAGAAGAGCTGCCATTTGTTCAACGTGACGTATCAGCGGAAATCGACCGTTACCGTACATTCTTTGAAAATGTCATGAATGGCTTTAAGCTTTCCCAGAATGGCGAAGGAACCGAAGAACTGGAAAAAATGAATGCATTGGCATGGTGGTACACCCATAATATGCTTGTCCACTACTCTGTCCCTCATGGCTTGGAGCAGTACGGCGGGGCAGCATGGGGAACTCGTGACGTATGCCAGGGGCCGACTGAATACTTCATGGCTACGCAAAAATACGACAGTGTGAAGGAAATCATCAAGAAGGTGTATTCTCACCAGTACGAGGATACAGGAAACTGGCCACAGTGGTTCATGTTCGATAAATACTTCCGCATCCAGCATGATGAAAGCCATGGGGATATCATCGTCTGGCCTTTGAAGGTCTTTAGTGACTATCTGACCATCACGAAGGACTACAGCATTTTACAGGAGCAGGTTCCTTACACAATCCGTAAGGCCTACCAGTTCACGGAAAATACTGCAACAGTTTATGAGCATGCGAAGAAAGAAATCAAGTTCATTAAAGACAACTTCCTGCATGATACGTATCTATCTTCCTACGGAGATGGGGATTGGGATGACACGCTTCAGCCTGCGAACGCACAGTTGAAGCAGTACATGGTGAGCAGCTGGACCGTTTCCTTGACCTATCAGGTACTGAACACATTATCCAAGGCATTGGAAGAGATGGATCCGACAGAAGCGGCTGAATTGAAAGCCTTAGCGGAAGGAATCGAAAAAGACTTCAATAAATATATGCTTGGCAACGATGTGATTCCAGGATTCGTCTACATGGAGGAGCCAGGAAAGCCTGAATTGATGGTACATCCAGAGGATACGAAAACAGGGATCCATTATCGTCTATTGCCGATGACACGTAGCATGATCAGTGAGCTTTTGACACCGGAGCAAGCGGAAGCGCACTATGGTGTAATCAAGGAAAAACTGTTCTGCCCGGATGGAGTAAGACTGATGAACCGCCCGGCTAACTACGCAGGTGGAGTGAGCACTCACTTCAAACGTGCCGAGCAGGCAGCGAACTTCGGCCGAGAAATCGGATTGCAATACGTTCACGCCCACATTCGTTTTGTGGAAGCGATGGCGAAGATCGGCAAAACGGATGAGGTATGGAACGGCTTGAATGTCATCAACCCGATCAACATCCAAAACGCGGTACCAAATGCGGAGCGCCGTCAAAGCAATGCATACTTCAGCTCCTCTGACGGGCAATTCAATACGCGCTATGAAGCACAAGAAGGCTTTGATAAGTTACGCAACGGTTCCGTGAAGGTGAAAGGCGGATGGAGAATCTATTCTTCCGGACCTGGAATCTACATGAACCAGCTGATTTCCAACTGCCTTGGTATTCGCCAGCACGGTGGCGACCTTGTCATCGACCCTGTACTTCCGGAAAAGCTGGATGGACTGAACTTTGAGTTCAAGGTGAACGGTCAAGACGTAAGCTTCGTCTACCACCTGAACCAGGATGCGAAGAAGGTATCGGTGAACGGACAGGCTGTCGAAGCGGCTGCGTTATCGAACAGATACCGTGAAGGCGGGTTTACGATTAGTAAGACGGTTCTTGAGAATATGTTAACTGACGGTAAAAACGTGATTGAGATTTTTGTTTAAAATAGAAGTAACGGCTGACCCGAAAAGCAAATATGCTTTTCGGGTCAGTTTTTTTGTGCCTATTCCCGCATATTTTGTTGATTATGCCTATTACTGTTATGGGTGGGACCCTGTGAAACAGAGAGTTCCCGATATAAGTTTAGAGAGCATTTAGTATGTAAAAACATTCTGTGAAAAGAGCTTTAAACACAACTGATTTTTTTATGATTTTTTCAGAGTTCGTGCCTAACCAGTAAGAGTTGATGCCAAACACCATAGAGTTCGTGCCAAAGTCACTCTAGTTCATGCCAAAAAACAAAAAGTTGATGCCAAAATGTATGGTCTACCAATTAGCCTAAGACTTGTTTTTCAATTATTCGTGCTGTCTTATTGTAAAAGAATTTAAATAAAAATCGATGAATTATCCAAACTGCATGTTTTTGTTAATTGTCTCGGCTGTTCTTTTCAGTATAATTCTAGGAAAGATAGTTTTTCAGAATATTCTAAATTGGCGTGAAAGGAGCGTGTGCTTATTACCGTTTTCTCTCTTTAAGTGAGTGTCTTTTCTAAAGTTACAGTCACGATTCATTAAAGCTACATTCACAAACAAGACCTGCATAATGTAGTTTCTTTATCCTTGAATAAAAAATTGTGTAATACATGGAGGTAAAAAGAATGAAATATACAATTGCATCATATTCATTTCACGGAATGATGAATGAAGGGAAAATGGATGTATTCGGTTACCTGGAAAGCGCCAAATATCGTTATCACCTGAACTCAGCTGATATTTGGAACATGATGCTGGAAAGTTTCGATGTAGACTACTTGAAAAAAGTGAAAGAAGCCATGGATGAAAAAGAGATGTATCTTGCCAATCTCTGTGTCGATTGCGCAGAAGTTTGGGACCCGAATCCCGAAGCCAAGGAACAGTGGTACCAGAATGCACTGAAAAACTTGAAGGCAGCGGAGATTTTAGGCGCTGAGACTGTCCGAATTGACATGGGTGGCAGGGATTTGGACATGACGGAGGAGCAGTTCGAGTATACTGTGATGCGCTATCAGGAGTATGCAAAAATTGCCCATGATTGCGGATTTAAGGTAGGACCGGAAAACCATTGGGGAGCTTCACGTGTACCGGAGAATATTAAAAAAGTATATGAAGCAGTAGACCATCCGTCCTTTGGAATCCTGTTGCACTTTGACAATTGGGATGTCGACAAGGAAAACGGGGATAGACTTTGTGCACAATATGCTTTTCATACTCACCTGGCTGCCTGGGTTATCCCACAATGTGAGGAGAAATTGAGGATTCTCGACTCAGTTGGATATCAGGGACATCTTGGAATCGAGCATCACTCATCGAAAAATGAATACAGCCAGGTAGCATGGCAGCTTGCAACAGCTCGTAACACTTGGGAAAATATGAAAAATCAACAACTAAGAAAGATTGGTGTATAATCCTATGGAAAAAATACGAATCGGCGTTATCGGTGTCGGTATCATTGGTAAAGATCATTTGGATAAATACGCAAATGTGACCGGAGCGGAAGTTGTGGCAATCTGTGACATCAATGAAAACGAATTGAGAAAGGTATCCGATCAATATAAAATCCCTGATACGTATATTGACTTCCGTGAGATGTTAAAAAGAGAGGACATTGACGCTGTTGATGTCTGTCTGCATAACAATCTTCATGCTCAAGTGACCATAGAAGCACTGAAGGCCGGAAAGCATGTGTACTGCGAGAAACCAATTGCAGGTTCATATGTAGATGGGAAGCGGATGCTGGATGCTGCAAAAGAATACGGAAAGAAATTGCACATACAATTGAGTTTCCTTTACTTAAAAGAAACAAAAGCTGCTAAAAAACTGATAGATGACGGTAAGCTTGGAACCATATACCATGCCCGATCCACTGGTTTTAGAAGGAGAGGACGTCCATATGTAGATGGATATGGAACAAAGGAATTTCTTCAGAAGAAGATGGCTTCCGGGGGGGCTTTGTTTGACATGGGAGTCTACCGCATATCACAACTTCTTTATATAATGAACATGCCTAAAGTGAAAACCATTACGGGGAAAACGTATTGCGAACTGGAAATGGACGAAAAGAGAAGACAAATCAGCGGATTCGAGGTAGAGGAACTTGGGGTTGGGTTTGTCAGGTTTGAGGGTGGACTAACACTGGACATCATAGAGTCCTGGGCTATTCATCTAAATGGATTTGAAGGCAGCTATCTTGTAGGAAATGAAGGTGGTATCCAGTTCCCTGGCTACACCAACGGAGTTAGCACCCCATTCAGTTACCATACTTCAATAGGTGGGATGGATATGGATGGAACTTTTGATTTGGGTGCTGCGGACTATCGTTGGCATCAGCTGGAGGAAAATACGGATGCATATGATTCCTCCCAGCATCATTGGATTGCGGCACTCCAAGGCAGGGTGGAACTGTTGCCTACAGCAGAAATTGCCCTTCAGACCATGCTTGTCAGCGAGGGGATTTACCTCTCAAATACCTTGGAAAGAGAAGTTACAGCAGAAGAGGTTATTTCCATGTCCAAGACACAGGCTTTAGAGCCCAGTAATGTATATTGACAGTTTTAGATAAAGGCTGTTTTCGCATAGATTGTTGCTTTTGACGTATCTAACATAAACACGTAAATTTACTTGCTTTCGTGCTCTTTTCCGGTGTTAAAGATTTATTTTCTTTTGAATAATACAGGGATAAATGCTGTGAAAAATCCAAAAGCCGATTTTTTACGGACATAAGCAACAAACTTTACGAAAAGAGCCTAGATAAAAGAATTGTAACCGATTACAACGCGGAGTATAATAGTTTTATCGAAACGTATCAATTAGGTGATCAATAAAAATATTATATTTTTTTACAAAATAGAGAAACGTTTCGATTCTATTGTGGGTTCTTCAAAATCGATTTTATAGTTAGAAAACATTCTAGTATTTTTTCTACCAGTGTCTATGATTCAAAAGTGTGTGTTCGAAAAGAAAGAGAAAATGTGCAGAAAGCTCTTTGAATTTGTAAAGACAAAAGGACCATACCTCATAGAACATATTGACATCGCAGATTAGCCCGACGTTTTCGCATCCATTAGCTCAAGCATTTTCCCTAGCTTTTTGAACACCCTTTTATACCTAACAAACAAAGGGGTGCAGTTCATGGAAATGTTAAAATCCTTGGTGGCAGTCTCCACCAGTATGATGCTTCTGATCGGTTGCAGTAATAATACATCAACAACGGAAAAGAAAGAAGATAAGAAAGAAGTAACCATTTCCTTTGCGAGCTGGAGTCTTGGTACCGAAGAAGAGCGAAACCTGAATCGAATAATGATTGAGGAATTCGAAGCGAAATATCCTCACATTAATGTAGAGATTGATGAAACAGTTATCGCAAGTGAGCAATGGAACGACGGCTTGGCAGCTGCAGCTAGTGCTAATAAAATGCCGGATGTATTCTCACTTGCGCAGATTCCTCCTGGTATTGCAAACAATTGGCTATTGGATCTCACTAAAATGGCTGCAGACGATGAAGACTTCGCAAAGATTCCGGAAGTGGTGCAGGAATCCGCCACTTACAATGAAGTTCTTTACGCATTACCTGCGGGACAGCAGCTATTAGGATACTATGTCAATAAAGACCTGTTCAATCAGGAAAACCTGGATGTTCCGGAAAATGGCTATACGATCGATGAGTTTGAGGATGCGGTAAGAAGTATTACGAATATCAGCAAAGGACAGGTGGGCGTAAACAATCCTAACGCCATTCTTGACTGGTATCCGGCAGCGGTAAGTGATACTCTGGGCTGGTATACATACACGGAGGAAGGATATCACTTGGATAGCAATGAGTTTATCAACGGTTTGAATTTTGCCAACAAAATAGTCACAAACGGCTATACTTACGAATCATTGACGGACGAACAAAAAAGCGATTTTTCAGGAGAAAACCCAGGTGAGGTTTGGACTGCCGGCGGTATGGGACTCGTCTGGGATGGAACATGGGCACTAGCCTCCTTTGAGGAAAACCTGGACTTTGAATATGATTTCATCGGGATTCCCGGTGGTAGAACAGTGGTTGCCAATGACTATATGGGAATCTCCAAAACTACAAAACATGCAGAAGAAGCCTATTTGTTCACAAAATGGATGACGTTCGGCAAAGAAGGATACTTGAAGCGTATTGAAATTGCAGTAGTGGAAGATAAGGGCTTAAGCGGTTTACCAGTTACAACAGATGAAGAAGTATTGGATGCCTACTTTGAAATCCAAGACCTGCCTGGATTGCGTATTGCTTATGAAAAGCTCGACAATGGTGTAATTGAACCATTCAAATTTGTTCCAGGGTACGTGCAGTCCAGATGGGAGGCACCAACCGGAGTAGCGGTGGAGGACAATCCAAATGCCAACATCACTACGCTATTGGAAGCGGGTGTTAAAGGTAAAGTAAAGATAGAAGATTATATTTCTCAAATCAATGAATTAGCAAATCAGATGCATCAAGAAGGAAAAGAATCGATTGGGCAATAAATATAGAATAATAATGCGGCGATCCAAGGGATCGTCGTTTTTATCATCTAAGATGGGAGTTTTAAAGTATGGAAAAAGTGAAGGTTGGAATTATTGGAACAGGAACAATAAGCGGCATCTATCTGGAGGCACCAAAGAAATTTTCGATTTTAGATATTGTGGCGGTTGCCGATATTGATATTGAGAGAGCCCGGGATAAAGCAGCAGAATATCAAGTTGAAAAAGTATATACAGTAGAGGAGATGCTCGCAGATCCTGAAATTGAAATGGTCATCAACTTGACTATACCTAAAGCGCATATGCAGGTAACAATGGATGCAATGGATGCAGGCAAGCATGTATTTGTGGAAAAGCCTTTGACAATCGAAGTCGAAGAAGGCAGGAAAGTTCTTGAACTGGCAGAGAAAAAAGGCTTGAGAGTCGGCTGTGCCCCTGACACATTTTTAGGAGGTTCCCTGCAAACATGCCGCAAGCTTATTGATGATGGCTGGATCGGACAACCGGTTGCAGCAACAGGCTTTATGCTTGGCGGAGGTCCTGAAGGCTGGCATCCTAATCCAGATTTCTATTATCAAAAAGGCGGCGGCCCGATGTTTGATATGGGCCCATACTATATCACAGCCATGATTCATCTGCTTGGCCCGATCAAACGGGTGACAGGATCTGCTCAAATCTCATTCCCAGAAAGGACCGTAACAAGATCCGAGGACTATGGCCGCAAAATTCCGGTGGAGACGCCGACGCATGTTACGGGTATTCTGGACTTTGAAAGCGGAGCGGTTGGAACGCTCATTACAAGCTTCGATGTAAAAGGGGGAACAAGTCTCCCTTGTATGGAAATCTACGGAACCCTAGGAACATTAAGTGTACCGGACCCGAATAACTTCGGTGGGACGATCACCATCAGAAGAGCGGGGGAAAACCATTTTACAGAGGTGCCATTGGCTTACGGCTACAGCGAAAACAGCAGGGGAATCGGTGCAGCGGATATGGCCCATGCCATCCGGAATGGCCGCCCACATCGTGCAAGCGGGCAATTGGCCCTGCAGGTGCTAGAGACGATGCATGCCATTCATGAATCCTCCCAGGACGGAAAGCATATGGCTATCCAGCATGCCTGCGAACGCCCAGCCGCATTCCCTGTAGGATTCTCCCAGGACAGACAGGACCTTTTTAACAAGTAAAATCAATATCTATTGATTATTGTAAGTGTTTACATTATGCTATAGATAAGGTATTGAAACGTTTCAAAACAGTTGGATCCGGTAGTTTCAAAAATCTGAAACTACTCGTCCAGCTTGATATATAGGGGATAGAGAAAACATATTGGAGATGTGAAGAAGATGGCAACAATCAAAGATGTTGCAAAGCTAGCTGGAGTAGCGGTCTCTACAGCTTCTTATGCACTGAATAATGTAAACAAGGTAAGCCCTGCCACCATGAAAAAGGTGCAGGAGGCCGCACGTGAACTGAACTACATGAAAAATGGATTTGCATCCGATTTAAAGCGGACCAAGACCAATACCATTGCACTGATTTTGAAGGATCTATCCGGCCCCTTCTATTCGGAACTGATAAAAGGTGTTCAAGAGGTCACCATCAGAAACGGCTATGATCTGATCGCTTGCAGCTCTGTAGGAGGCGCGCAATCCACAGCTGTTAAATTCTTGAAGGAAAAGCGCGTGGACGGCGCCATTATCCTGGCCCATAACATCAGCGACGATATCATTCTCGAATCTGCAAGAGAAGGCTTCCCGATTGTCGTGCTGGACCGGAAAATAAAGCATCCATTTGTCTATCAGGTGGAAGTCGATAATATCCATGGCGGGTATCTTGCTACCGAGCACTTAATTGAAAAAGGACACCGTGAGATAGCGTTTGTCAGTGGACCAATGGACTCCCATGATAATACGATGCGCTTTGAAGGTTATCAGGAAGCATTAAGGCATCATAACATCCCTTATCAATCCAAATGGAAAGTCTACGGTGACTTTACACGCGAGGGCGGCTACCGTGCCACCAAGATGCTGATTGCCCAACGTGACCTGCCGCAAGCATTCTTCTATGCGAACGATGAAATGGCGATCGGCGGCCTGCAGGCATTCAAAGAAAACAAGATAAGCGTACCAAACGACATTTCCATCATCGGCTATGACGATATCCAGCTCTCCGAATACGTGAGTCCTCCTTTGACGACCATCAGGCAGCCGAAATACGAAGTAGGAGCATTGGCAGTACATGTCGTGTTCCAGGCCTTATCCAAAGAAAAAGTCGAACAGTCTTACAAGCTTTCGACCGAACTGATTGAAAGAAATTCCGTCAAACATACGTAGAAGACACTTCTTCCTTCCTGTTTTAAGTGAAAGGGAGAATATGGTCTTCTATTTTTTGTATGAAACAATTCTGAGGAGTGAATAATGATTTCCGACAACAAAGCAGGTTCTAATTACTCTCCAATAAGTTGTGGGCTCGTAGGAGGTAGGACCTTATAGTCATTGGAAAATTTAAGAGGATGCCAGTGTAACACTACACTGGCATCCTCTTATAATTAATTAATTAATTCCTAAATCTTTGAAAATATCTTCGAGTGTTTTTCCATTTTTATTATCCTTTGGTGCAGGGGGGTTATCCTGGCTTGGATTAACCATTAAATAATTCTTTTCTACGAATTTAAGATCCTTCACATCGACCACTCCATCAAAGTTAATGTCCGAATTTCGATGACTCGTATCCCAATTAGCTTGAATTTCTAGTGCATCATAGATATCGATTACCCCATCACCATTTACATCGCCAGCAACAATATTATGGGCAGGGATGTTATGTGAATTACCATATAGTCTATCGTTATGTTCAAAGCCGATATGTTGTTTACTCTTTGTTACAAAGTGGCCAGGTACAGTAAATTCAACTGTATATGGATCCTTGTTCAGTGGAAGCTTTGCAATTACGTATTGACCAAAGTTACTGGTGAAAGGTCCTCCGTCAAATACGTTCCCGTTTGTATCATATAATTTTACCGAGCCGCCAACCTTGGTCCAATCTCTGCTTGTTATAGAGCCGGATTCATTTTTAAAACCTTCAGGTGTAACTGCCCCCTGTACTCTGTTATAGTCAGGCTGCACTTCCAGCTGGAAGCCTCCGTTTAATAAAGTACTAGTTTGACTAGTTGAAGTGCTGTAGGTAGCAGTAGGATTTACTTCTCCTTCAAAAATCATGCTATTGTCTATAACCTTTAAAGAGACATCAACGATCTTTGCGTGATCTAAAATCTCTGTTGGGGTATTGAACGTAACCTTCACTTTTGTACCTTCCACCTGAATGGAAGCTTTATCGGTAAATTCATCTGCTAGTTTTGCTTGTACATCGTGAACTAATTGAACATTGAAATATGGGCCGAAATTCCATTCTACTTCTGTTACTTCTTCCACATTATCCAAAACTAATTGGACATCTATTTCGTCTCCTGTAACAACTTCCTTACTATCACTTTTAGCATAGGTTACCGGAGTACCCTCTTTAACAAAGTAATAGCTTTTCTTCAATGCTCTGTTTCCGGCATAATCATAACCTTCCATACGGAAGTTTAATGCCGCAACATTTTCATTCATCGCTATTTCCTCGACGAATTTACCTTGTTCATCCATATAGATAGGAGAAGAAGGGAAAGGTGAATTCCAGTAGTATTTCATGCTATTGCTGGATTGGTCTAGATCTATTCCAGCACCTTGCATATCTGTTACCATTGTGTCCGTTATTTGAATTTCAAATGGGTAGGTTGCTTGACCTGGCTTGTATTCAATAAATGGAGACTCTCCATCTATTGAACTAGTGAAAGTAGGTTTGTCAGCATCCAAGAATATATCTCTTAATTCAGTAATTACTTTCCCAGTAACACTGTTTCCAACGAATTTCAGTTTGTAATGGCCTGCTTTTGCAATACTTGTTTCAGCAGCGATGGGCTCGTCAGTATCACCTGTAAACTTATAGTAAGACCCATTGAATGTGCGTAAAAGCATATTGGCATCTTCACGAACTCCATAAAGTGTTCCGATTATTCCCAAATCATACCCTGTCTTAGCATCCTGTAAAATAACATCTAACGTGTTCATCGGCGCCGCTAAGTTAAATTCAGTAAATATGGAAGGCATTTTCATACTATTAAAAGCACCTTGGTGAAAGTATTGAGGAGCATAGGATGGATTAACAACTTCAAGAGTATTAAACCCATCTCCATTTACTTTTACACTGAATGGCATACGGTACACTTCATTTGCATTTGCTTTGTTGGTATATGTCAGATATCCTTCGTACACACCAGTTTTAGCTGATTTAGGAATCATGGCAAATACATTTGTTTTAGTCAGCTTGTTTTTATTAGCATTAATAGTTTTACTGGATTGAATGGTTACACCATTTTCTTTCAAGCTGTTGGATCCATTTGCTATGTTTTCCTCCACCTTCACGTCGAAGGTTTTGTTCTTTTTGCTGGAGTTTGTTAAATGAATGCTTTTTGTCACTCTGATATGCTTATCCCCTAAACCATAATGACTATCAAAGCTTAAGCCGCCAGTCTGTTCTTTAATGGTGATAAGGTCTGTTTCTTCTGGGATGAGTGTTTCATCCTGTACTTGGATCATCATTTGGCTGTGTACAGCTTCATATGGTGAAACCCGACCAGCCCCTACATCAAATACGCTATAGTCTCCATTAAGAGGAACTGCTGTATTCATTAGGATGGTTTTAATCGCTGCAGGATCTAAATCAGGATTTGATTCTAGTAAAAGGGCAGCAATTCCTGCTACATGCGGTGTAGCCATCGATGTACCGTTCAGTCTTGCATAGGCATACTTATAATCACTTGGATTCTTTTTATTTACCATAAAACCTGGATAAGTGGATAGGACATTTACTCCAGGAGCCACTACTTCTGGTTTCATATCATAATTTTGACGCACTGGGCCTCTAGAGCTAAAGCTTGCTAGTTGGTCACCATCTGTTTGAGACACTTTTTCATTGGAAAAAGTAAAGCTAGTGTTACCAGCTGCAATCGCTGCTTTTAATTGTGAACCAGCTTCTTGAGTCATAGAGAAGGCAGGGATGAATTCCGGAGATTCTCCGATATTTGGTACATGACCTTCTGTATTGTTATACATGATAACTGCAACTGCCCCGTATTTCTTGGCATTCGCATTTTTTTCAAATAAGGTATATTGACCACGAGCGATAAAGGCAATTTTGCCATTCACATCCTTATCGGTATAATCCGCAGCAGCGCCTAGTCCAACATCGACCAGTTCAAGGGATTGACCTTCCAGCGTAGAAAAGTCATCAGCATAGCTTCTCCCCATACTTACGATTTCTGTATTCCAATCTGCACCTACACTTCCTTTGAAAGTTGTTATGGACACAGGTACATCACTCGCTCCAACTGTTAATGCTAAAGCAGCAGTCCCTGGTGATCCCAATGTAAAGGAATTAGGACCTGAGTTCCCAGCTGCGACCACAGCGGTGACACCCTGAAGAACGGCATAGTTAATGGCCGTACTTGTAGGATAATAAGGATCATTGATTGCAGCTCCTAAAGATAGATTCATCACGTCCATGCCATCTTTTACGGCTTGGTCTATTCCCCCGAGTACACTCTCTGCAGTACCACTACCATAAGGTCCGAGTACGCGGTAAGCATAAAGATCCGCATCTGGTGCAACCCCTTGAACTGACACTTCATCATTATTATTCTGTCCAACAATGGTTCCGGAAACATGGGTACCGTGAGAGGTATAGTAGGAATTACTTCCAGCAAATTCTGCGGCTCCGGAATTCTTCCAATCCTCATATGTGGCTTCCATTGGATCATCGTCATTATCTATATGGTCATATCCGCCTTTATAGGCATCCTTTAAATCTGGATGATTGTAATCAATTCCCGTATCAAGAACACCAATCTTAATTCCTTCTCCGGTAATCCCTTCCTCATGAAGCTTGTCGATCTTCAAATGGGAAATACTTTCTACCACTGTGGTAGGGGTAGATGCTGGCACTGCATCATTTGCAGTTTCTACCGAGACAGGGTCAACCGTAAATTCTATATTCTTATAGACAGCTTGTACGACTTCGGATTGCATTAAGTCTTCAACCTGGCTAGCAGGGAGAGTCATTGCCACACCATTATAGGCTGTCTTATATTCACGAGTAATAGTTCCGCCTTGCGCTTTGCCCTTTAAGTTTTTGGTAGTAGGTAAAATTTTGTTCAAGTCCTCTTTGAATTGCTTATGTTCCTTTTCTACTTGCGCCTTTGCATCGCCTTTTTTCAATTGTTTTCCTTTCACTGAAGCAGCTAATACGGCTACTTCACCTGGATCCGATTTGAATTGGACAATGACTGATACTTCTTTATCCTCTTTCAGCTCGTTCTCGTTAAACCCTTGAACTCCATAGCTTTGCGTTAGCTCTAATTGCTGAAGAGCTTGCCGTTGTTCCTCCGTCAGGGACTGAAGTATCTGTTCTGCTTTTGTTGGCTGTTGAGCATTTGCTGTTGGCATGAACGCCTGGAAAGGACTGGCTAATAGACCAACCGTTAACGTAATGGCTGCAGTCTTCTTGACGAATTTTTCTTTGATCCTCATTGTTACACCTCAATCTTGTAGTAGTTTAGTAGTATAGTAGTATAAGGGAAAAATACAAAAACATAATTTTCTGTAAATAACCTCACCTTAATTATAATTGGGTAATTAATGATTGGAAATCGGGGGATTACAGATGAGGAATAAGTCCTGATAAATGAAAAAAACTAGTTAAAACGGGAAGAAAACTCAAACAATTAGTACTTTTGGATTGTTTATACTGACGAAAGTAGGGGGATTTTATATTGGTAAAATCTATTTTGGGATAGAAAAAGGATGCCAGGGTATATCTGTTAAACCTCAGGCATCCTCTATCATTAGTAATCGAACCCTTAAAAAGCAGGCAAGGTTTCCTGCATTGTCAATATTTAATTAAGGTAATCCAAATTACAGAAGGCGAGTTCACTCGCTTCTTTATACTGGGAAGTACTACGATAATGATGAAATAATTCTCTGGCATATGTGCTTAGAAGTGATTGATTTCCCGTATCTCTTAAGAGTGGGAAAAGGCTGGTTTCTAAAAAATGAAAGTAATCTGTATTCGTCCCATGATTCAGCCTGATTTCAAGTAAATGAAATACCTGCTGATAGTTTTCATCCCCCTTTTTTTTAGCAAGAGCAATCCCATGTGCAATAAGCTTTTCTAATTCTGTTCGATCATAACCCCCCAACAGGAAAGAGGCTTGGATATACCCATTTAAAGCTGTAATCTCCAAATGGGGTAGAGGTTTTTTTTTGCACATATCCAACACTTTCTTAAATGCATCGAAAGCTTCTTGATAGAATTTATTTTTAAAATATTCAACTCCAAGGTTATACCATAAATTTATTTCGGTTGCCTCATCATTATAAGCACTGCAACTTTTTATCAAAGAATGAAATTTATTCACAGCATCCTCCATAAGGAAAATGTCATTGGTACCCATTTGAATTAACATCAGTTTTTCGGTATCCAAAATTCTTTTGAAATTATTTGTATTTCTAAAATAAGATAATGCTAGACTTCCATAATGATATGCCGTTACTTTCGCATGGATAAAATGTGCGGCACATGCGAGATGATAGTAAAATTCATGGTTATTATACTCCATCGGATTAATCTTCTTTAGATATTCAATGGCTTTTTTACTTTTTCCATACAAAAGATAATAGATTCCCCAAGTATGATCTAATAAATGTTTGTCGTAACGATCTATGTCATTCCATTTAGATTGGCATTTTTCTAAAAGTACTTTCCCTTTTTCAAAATTCCCTAAGGTTAAAAAATACCGTGCAAGGAGTGTTTGGTAAAATGGTTGTATATCAGAAATATGAATTAAGGTATTCTGTTCTATTTCTTTTTTTAAATGTTCTATTAGTTCCTTTTGTTGTTTAACCATTGCTTCGAGCCATCCATATAGTTTCTTTCTTAGTTGTTCGTATTGCTGTAACTCCTTTTCTATATCGATATTTAGTCTTTTGCAAATAAGATTAGTTATTTCAGGCGAGTATTGAGTGTTCCCTAATTCTATTTTACTGACATGAGTGACAGAGCAAATGCCTTCCCCTAGTTGTTTCTGCGTTAATCCAGCTCGCTCACGATACAATTTTATGATTAGCCCTTCCTTCATGTATCCTCACTCCAACTACTATTTTTAAAATATAGTAACACTTTTCTTGCACTATAAATAGATAGTAGGAGATAGATGGATGTCTACTGTCATTTATTTCTGAATGGAGTTGGTGACATGGACAATCTGTTTCAAAAGGTTGTGTTGAATGGAACAATCCCCAAAAGTATAGAAACTTTCGGGGATTGCTTTTTCTAAGATTAGTAGTCAGGTACGAAACTGGAATTAGTTTCAAATCCCTAGATCATGTAAGATTTTTTCCAATGTTATTCCGTCTTTACTTTCTTGAGGTGCAGGAGGGTTCGTAAGAGTTGTATTTTGACGTAAGAAATTTTTAACGACATATTGCATATCTTCTTCATTTACTATCCCATCATAGTTGATGTCAGCTGCACGATGGTCGGTTCCAAAATGTTCCTGAATTGCAAGTGCATCAAGAATATCAATGACACCATCTTGAATTATATCTCCACCTGATGTTTCACCGTAGAAAATATAAGTCATTCTTCCAACACTTTCGCCGTTAAATTCATCGGCTAAATGACTGACGTGGGCAACGCGTTCAAAGTGTCCTGGAACTTTAATGAACAAAGTATATGGCTGATGAGATAATGGTAAATCCTTAAACGTATAGCGCACTGAGCTGTTTACTGGTGCATCATAGCGAGTACCATCCTCACTAATTGCCGACACTTTTACTCCAGCTGGTAGAAAGTCTTTTGTATAATCAAGCCAAATTCCAGATGCATCCAGAAACCCTTCAGGTAAGATGCCTCCCTCTAACTGAGATACAGTAGGAAGGATATTAATATCTTGGCCAAAAGCTTGAGCTATAACTGTCTGGCTTTGGGAAGACTGGAACTTTGCAGCAGTTAATTTAATTGATTGAATCCATTTTGTATAGAAAGGTTGTACTTCTTTCACCTTCGCTTTAACATGAATTAAAGGAAATTCTTCTGTAAGGCTATCAAGTTCATCCGATAATTCTAAAGTAAGAGGAATATTAGAGTTGCTAATATTTCCTGTAGTTAATGTAGCAGATAAACCAGCCTCTTCTAAAAGCAACTGCAATTCATCGCTTACCTTTACTTCTAGTATCTCAAAAATCGTATTTTGGTGGTTAAGCTGAAATTCTGCGGATTTCCAGGTACCAATATTTTTAGAAGATAGATTCATATGAAAGGTTTCTCCATAGCTAATATCCGCATTTTCCGCAGTCAATTTAGCAAAAGGATTTCCTTGCTTAATTAAATGATACGTATAGCTAGGGTGATCTTGCATTCCATTCATCGCATTATCGAAAGTCTGTAAAGTTATCTTGGAAGAGTTCACGCCCTCATTTAATTTTAGTTCTGCAGAAAAGTCTCCATTTTCCGATATGGATAATGCTGTGTTGCTAAATGGTGTTGAATTTAATAAATTGACCATATTGGAAGATTGATCATAGTCAAGACCATAGCTTTTCATCGAATTGACAAATTCATCTGTTATATTTCCTTCGATAATCATCCCATCTGCCGTAACCTCGTATACACCGCCTGGTTGCTTCATTGTTACATTTGGTAATGTATTTTCAATAAAAACAGGAACCGATTTGTTAAACACTTTTCCTTCAGCTGACTTCGTGACTATTTCAATTTCATAATTGCCTGGTGGAGCTAATGTCTTGGATTCTTGAATAGGATGATTAGGGTTTCCGCTGAATGGGAAATACAGCCCAACAAAACCGAATTCCATTCCATAAATATAGCCCTCATCAATATCTCCTACATAGGATTCGATAATTCCTAATCCTTCGCCTGTATCCATATCCTTTAGAACGATATCTAGTTGTTTCATCGGACTATCGACAGAGAATAGGACTGGAGTATATCCCATGTACCCATGATTTAAATCTCTTCTTGTTGTAAAGGAACTATTGGGTACGATCACTTCGTCAATCCCTTCATCTAAAAGAATAAATCCAAATGGGACGCGATAGATTTCGCTTGCGTCATCTTTATTTGTAAAGATGAAAGTTCCTTCATAAAATCCCTTTTTAGCAGTTTTGGGGATGTTTAAGAACACATTTGTTTTCATTTGTTTATTGGCAGGAACAGTTACGGTTTTGGAGTTGTTTAATAATACGCCGTTTGTTTTTAGGCTATTAGTTCCTTGGTTCTTACTTTCCTCAAATGTAATCTCAAACTTTTTCTTTTTATTACTATTGTTATTTAACGTAACGGTTAATTGATCTCGCATGTTGCTTCCTGAATTTATAAAACTTCCGAAACTTAAATCCCCGGAGTTCTCGAAAATAGGTTTTCGATCAGGATCAACCGATAACACAGATTGTTTCACTTCTATTTCTACTTCTGCATGAATAGCACGATGGACATTAATCCTTCCAGCGCCAGTTTCAAATACACTTGTGTCACCTTGGAGCTTTTCAGACGTATTCATTAAGGCAGTCTTTACGTCTTCAGGCTTCAGGTTAGGATTAGCATGTAACAGCAAGGCAGCAGCGCCAGCAACATGAGGAGCTGCCATTGATGTCCCGGATGCACGATAATAGGCAAGCGAATAATCATCTTGATTTTCAGGATTTGTCATATAAGATGGGACACTGGAATATACACTTACTCCTGGTGCTACTACTTCAGGTTTAATTTCATATGTTTTTCTAGTCGGACCCCTTGAACTAAAAGCGGCAAGATTATCGCCAACTGTTGTCATTTCTGATAATGTATCGAAAGTAAAACTCGGAGAATTTTGTTCTACTACTTCCAGAACTTTATTACCATCTGCATGGGTTAATGAAAAGCTAGGGATGAACTCTTTTTCTTCTCCAAAATAGTAGGGAATGTGTCCTTCTTCAGGATTATCATTAAACATCAATACCCCTTTGGCACCATGTTGTTTGGCTCTTGTAATTTTTTCGATAAGTGGTATTGCGCCTCTTGCAATGAGTGCTATTTTTCCTTCTACATCTTTGTTTTCAAAATCAAACTCATACCCAATATTTACATATACAATTTCTAAAGAGCTATCAAGCAGGGAAGATAGTTCAAAACCTGTCTGGCTTGCCATTAATTGTATGCCATTCAATTGATCAGTAGTTTGCTGCGACGTCAGTATTCCGGATGCTGTTGGAAGTGTTACCGAATAATCGGATGCTCCTACTGTGATAGCAAGAGTAGAGGAGCCAGGTGAACCAACAGAATAATTTCCTTCACTTCCTGAGTTTCCAGATGCGACAACAGCAACAGTGCCCGATTGAACAGCGTTATCCACTGCAATTGAAGTAGGATCCAATGGGTCGTTTATTGTGGATCCAAGGGATAAGTTAATAACATCCATTCCATCCTCTACAGCCTTCTCTATACCTGCTATAATTGCTGAAACAGATCCACTGCCAAATGGACCTAATACCCTGTAAGCATATAAATCTACTTCTGGAGCAACACCTTTTACAGCATATTCTGAATTGTTTTGTGAACGTCCAGCTATCGTACCGGCGACATGTGTTCCATGAGAAGTATAATATGTTCCTCCCGACCATCCTCCACCAGGCTGTCCAGCATCAAGCCAGTCTTGGTAAGTCGTTTCCATTGGGTCGTCGTCATTATCGACAAAGTCATACCCTCCTTTATAAGCCTGTGCTATGTCGGGATGATTATAATCAATCCCTGTGTCAATGACCCCTACTTTAACCCCTTTGCCTGTTATACCCTCGTCATGTACAAGGGGTGCATCTATCTGTCTTAAACTATCCATTACTGGCGATTCTTTCATTTGTTCTTCTGAAAGTGGCTCTGGATCTACCGTAACGGTTGAATCCTTCCATACAGCTTTTACAGAATCCAATTGGAGAAGTTTTGGCACTTCATTAGCAGGCAGAGTCATGGCGACACCATTAAATGCAGATTGATATTCTCTATTAATTCTAATGGGGGATTGTCCACCTCTCTTTGAATTAATCTTCAACTTCTCATCAATTTGCTTCTTAAATTGTTGATGACTGATTGCTACATTCTCTTTAGCTTTTTGAAGAGTTAGCTTTTCTCCTATTTCTGCCTTCTTTTTCACTTCAAATTCTGCTGGCTCCTGCTGGAATTGAACAATGATGGAGGTGGGTTGTTCGGAATGCACATTTATTCCTGGATGCAAAAACTTTCCATCTAGTTGCTCTCTTCCATTTACCCGTTTGATAAGCTCTCGATCTTGATTTGTTAAATATTCTAAATACTCGCTAATATTACTTACCGACTTAGTACTCGATGCTTCAGTTGGTGAAGGCGAATAAGTTCCTGCTAACAGGAAAGTGGCTAAAATAATTCTTAAACCAGATTTCTTAATATCCATAATTAAGTTGTAACCTCCCAATCATTAAAATAATGAGAATCTGAAACCAACAAATAGAAGTCCGATCTTGTTTATGGGCTCGGAAGATAGAACACCACCTTTTCTAAAGAATTGAAATGATTTTAAAATCGGAATTTTCAAACAATAATTCCTTTCTAAATTATAAGAGAATGAAGTAGGACAGTATATTGGGGGAAAAAAATAGGTGTGAAGAACTAATGAGTTGTAAAGTCCAGAGAAGAAATTTTTATTAGAGATAGTTTCTTAGAATAATAAACTTTTCCTTAAACATATGGAAAAGCTAGGGAAGAGAGATTGATTATTAGTAAAGTTATTATGTTAATCAGTAAGGTAGCTATGATACTGGTAGATTGAATTTGAAGAAAATGCATATAAATATGTTTTTTTGCTAAGCGAAATAGTAGAAAAGACACGTCATTTGGGAAGAAAAATAGTCAGTATTATCCCGATTTACAGTTCGGTAATGCTGTGACATTCTAGTTTACAAGGGGAGGGAGGAATATTAAAAGGCAGTAATAGCATGGAAAAGCAGGTGTAATTTTAATGAAAAATATATTCAAAGGGATTCGACAAGCTATTGTGATTAGTGTCCTTGTCCTGATAACTTTCATTTTTTTTACCATATATCAGGCTAATAAGGTTGAAGAGTTACCGGACTTCTTAGGAGTTACTCCTTTAATAGTTCTTTCAAATTCTATGAAACCTCATCTAGAGTCAGGGGATCTAACATTTATTAAAAGAATGCCACTAGACAGCAAAATTAAGGTTGGAGATGTTGTTACCTTCAGACAAGAAGATGTACTTATCACTCATAGAGTTATAGATATTGTGATGAAAAACGGTGAAATAGGACTGGTCACCCAAGGGGATAATAACAACAGTAAGGATGAAAAAGTGATTTTACCCGAACAATTCATAGGGAAAGAAGCTTTTGTAATTCCGAAAGTGGGTTTGTTTACGAATTTTATTTCATCGCCATTCGGTTTTTTCTTATTGTTAATCATTCCTTTTTCAGGATATATCACTTTATCAGTCTACCAAATGCTGATGAGGTCTGAGGAAAAGGAAGTATATAAAATAAAGGGGGATTAAAAATGAAGAAAATTATGGCTGCAAAAAAAGCATTACTTGGAGCAACTTTAGCTGGTGCAATCGCAATTGGAGGGAGCTATGGTACATACTCCTGGTTCACGTCAGAGGTTAAGGCAACTGGGGAAATCATAAATGGTACACTTCAACTCAACAATGGGGAGGATATGACCGAATCAATCGTTTCAATTGATAACTTTGCCCCTTCTCAGTTAATATGGGGAAATTGGTTGACTATCGAAAACACCGGTTCCTTGGATGCATTTCTACAGGCGACCCTTGATCAAAAATTGGATAAAGAAGTTTCTGTTGATGCCTATAAACTGGGCTATGTGGCATATAAATATGAAGTGAAACCAGAAGAGGAGATTCTTCAAGAAGCACAAATGTACTTTGAAGAACTTTTTGATGGTACAACGAATGAGAGATCCATTCCTTCCTATAATGTGAAGGAAATTGCACCGGGTGTAGAAATGATTTATGGATTAATTAATGTAGGTGAACTTCAACAGAAAGCAGGCAACATTGGACAAAAAAGTGTTCTCCTCGGTGATGGGGCTGAAGATGGCATACAAAATGAGTTCTGGCAGCTTGACGCAGAGGAATATATTGATTTATCTTTTGCGATCAAACTGGATGAACATGCAGGTAATGAGTATCAAGGTGTAAAATACAATGCTGAATTATCGGTAAAAGCCAAGACGAAAGATGATGGAGCGGAATATTAAGAAGGGAGTTCTCTCAAGGCTCTGAATATATTTCTTAACTATATAAGAAAAAAGGTGTAATCTCTTGATTTTATAAGGAGACTACACCTTTTTTTAGAAAGTAACATTAAAGTCACATCGGCACTCGTTTATTTCATATTTCCTTTATCTCAATCGGCAATCTCCAGGTTGTACGCCTGAAAACGATCTACCTTCCAATTGCCTCCGGTTAGGCACTCTGGAGGCCATAAACTTATCGGGCCTGAGCGAGCCAGTTCCGCTTTTCCAATAAAAAGTCGGAATTATCCTATGTAGTTCGGACATTAACATTGAAAACGCTTTTATATCCATTTATAATATAGAAGTACTTATTGAAACGTTTCGTAAAGTGGTATGTGGAAACGTTCTCATATTCAGATTATTAGTTTGAAATTTATATGAAAATTACTATTTATTATAAGAAGAGAGGAGCAATTTTATCATGATAAAAGTAACTGTTTGGAATGAAAACCGTCATGAGCAAACGAATGAAAAGGTTAGAGAGGTTTATCCGGAGGGGATTCATGGTGCTATTGCCTCATTCCTGAAAGAAGATAACTTTGAAGTAAGAACGGCAACCCTTGATGAGCCGGAGCATGGCCTGACAGAGGAAGTTCTGAACAGTACCGATGTTCTTGTATGGTGGGGACATATGGCGCATGACGATGTGCGTGATGAGATTGTGACTTCGGTAAAAAATAGAGTACTAGATGGCATGGGATTGATTGTCCTGCATTCCGGTCACTTCTCCAAAATCTTCAAAACCTTGATGGGTACTACTTGTGACCTGAAATGGAGAGAAGCGGACGAGAAGGAAAGAATCTGGGTTGTATCTCCAGGCCATCCGATCGCTGAAGGCATCGGGGAGTATATCGATATTGAGAGAGAAGAAATGTATGGTGAGCACTTTGACATTCCAGATCCGGACGAGCTCGTATTCGTCAGCTGGTTCGAGGGCGGGGAAGTGTTCCGCAGTGGATGCACATACAAGCGTGGTAAAGGAAAGGTATTCTACTTCCGTCCTGGACATGAAACATACCCGACGTACTACCTCGAAAAAGTGCAAAAGGTAATAAGCAATGCGGTGAAATGGGCAAAGCCGACAGAATGCGGTCCGGTTCACTACGGCAATGCAAAACCATTAGAGGAAATCAAAAGCAAATAAATAGATAGAGCACATACTTAGGAGGTTTCTTTTATGAAAAAATTGAGAGTTGGAGTGGTAGGCTGCGGAAGCATCGCGAAATACCGTCATTTACCTGAATACCATGCAAACCAGAATGTCGAGCTTGTAGCTTTATGCGATATCGTTCAGGAGCGCGCTGAACATGCTTCCGAACAGTATGGTGGAAAAGTATATACGGATTACAAGGAAATGATCGATCGCGAGGAATTGGATATCGTGAGTGTATGCACACCTAACTACCTGCATGCACCCGTCTCCATCTACGCATCTAAAGCTGACGTAAACGTATTATGCGAAAAGCCGATGGCAACTTCCAAGGAAGAAGCGGATGAAATGATTGCAGCGGCTAAGGAATCCGGCAAAAAGCTGATGATTGCGCACAACCAGCGCTTTGTTCCTTCCCATCAAAAGGCAAGACAGCTTATCGAAAGCGGTGACGTCGGAAAAATCTACAGCTTCCGTACTGCTTTCGGCCACCCTGGACCTGAGGGCTGGAGTGTAGACGGCAAGGACAGCTGGTTCTTCCGTAAAGAGGAAGCGTTCATTGGTGCGATGGGTGACCTTGGTGTCCATAAATCCGACCTGATGCGCTACCTTCTTGGAGAAGAAATCGTGGAAGTGGGAGCATTCATCGAAACGTCTGCCAAACAAAACACAGATGTGGATGACACAGCAGTATGTGCACTGAAAACGGAAAACGGCATCGTTGGAACGCTTGCAGCAAGCTGGTCCTATAAAAGAGAGGATAACTCCACAATCATCTACGCGGAAAAAGCAGTATTGCGTCTTGAGGACGATCCGACTCATTCCTTGGTAGTCCAATATGCAACAGGGGAAACAGTTCGCTATGAGCTAGGGAAAATTCAGAGCAATGAGAGCGGCGGCCAAACAGGATCTCAAGTGATCGACCACTTTGTAGCGAGCATCATCGAAGATACAGAAGTGCTTGTAGACGGAAACGAAGGAAAGAATTCCTTAATGGTTATCCTGGGTGCACTTGAATCAAACGAAACGAAAAAAATCGTCAACATCAAAAACGACTTGAACTAAGGAGCGTGAACTGCGATGAAACTAGGCGTGTTTACAGTACTTTTTGCCAATAAATCATTTACGGAAATGCTGGACTATGTGAAAGGTGCAGGGCTTGATGCAGTCGAGATCGGAACGGGTTGCTACCCTGGCAACAACCATTGTCCACTTGACACACTTCTAGAAGATGAAGGTGCACGAAATGCATACATGGAGGAAATCCACTCCCGTGGCCTTCAAATCAGCGCGTTCAGCTGTCATGGCAATCCGATTTCGCCAGATGAGGCTTTTGCAAAGGATTCCCATGAAACTCTATTGAAGACGATTGATCTTGCAGCACTGACAGGTGTGGAAGTGGTCAACTGCTTCTCCGGAGTTCCTGGAGACAGCGAAAATGCAAAAGCGCCAAACTGGCCGGTAGCGCCTTGGCCGAACGAGTACGGCGACGTTTTGAAATGGCAGTGGGAAACAAAACTGATTCCATATTGGAAAGAAGTAGGGAAGTACGCTGAAGAGCGCAACATCAAAATCGGCCTTGAGCTTCATGGCGGATTCCTGGTGCACACTCCTCATACTCTATTGAAGCTGCGTGAACTGACTTCTCCTGCAATCGGTGCAAACTTGGATCCGAGTCATCTCTGGTGGCAGGGAATCGATCCAGTGGCAGCGATCAAGATCCTTGGAAAAGCTGGAGCTATCCATCACTTCCATGCAAAAGACACCTATATCGATCAGGACAATGTCAACATGTACGGACTGACCGACATGCAGCCATATGGAGAAATCCAGACTCGTGCATGGAGCTTCCGTTCTGTAGGCTGCGGTCATGGCGTCCAGGAATGGTCTGACATGATGAGTGCACTCCGAACATACGGCTATGACTACGTGGTAAGCATCGAACACGAAGACCCGATCATGTCCATTGAAGAAGGCTTCGCACGCGCCGTGACAAACCTTCAATCTGTCTTGATCAAAGAACAACCAGCAGAATTGTGGTGGGTATAAGCCTACAAAGTTGACCAGAAGGGGCAGAAAATTGCCTCTTTTGGTTAGCTATTTTTCTATAAAAATAGGAATTGATAAGGTATAATTAATTAAATTATTTAATTAATAGATTCTGTTAATGGTCTAGTGTTGGTTTTAATAGAATCTAGCTGTTGATTGGAGCAATAGGCGAAGACTCCTCGAAAATGCGAGCATTTTCTTCGTGCGATGAGTCGCTGCCGGAGCCTTCCTTGTCCTGCGGGAGATAGCGGTAGGCTGGAGACCCCGCAAGGCGAAGCCTGAGGAGGCTCCAGCACCGCCCCGCGGAAAGCGCAGCCTAGTGCGGAAATCAACAGCGGTGTTATATAGGACCAATTATTAATAACGTACATAGGGGAGGAAAAACAGATGGCAGAGTTAAAATTAGGGGTAATTGGAGCAGGTAACATTTTTCGTTATGTGCATGCACCTGCATGGAAAGACAACAAGGATGTTGAAATTGTGGCAGTATGTGATACTGACCGCGAAAAAGCGGAAGCGGTAGCAAAGGAACTCAACATTCCTCACGTTTACACAGACTACAAGGATGTATTGGCTCACGAAGAAATCAATATTGTGGACATTTGTACACCAAACCTTTTCCACTCCGAGTATTCGGTGGCAGCGCTTGAAGCAGGAAAGCATGTTCTTTGCGAAAAGCCGGATGCAGTAAGTCCGGAAGAAGCGGAAAGAATGGCAGAGGCTGCTGAAAAATCCGGAAAAACACTAATGGTCATGAGAAACAACCGTTTCAGCGCAGCATCCGGCTACATGAAGCGTTTTGTAGAAAAAGGGCATATGGGCGACATCTACACAGGTCGCTGTGGCTGGATTCGCAGAAGAGGGATTCCTGGTAAAGGCGGCTGGTTCACGACAAAAGAACTTTCCGGAGGCGGTCCGCTAATCGATCTTGGCGTTCACTTCATTGACCTTGCCATTTGGATCATGGGCAATCCAAAGCCTGTATCCGTTGTTGGGTCCACTTACACAAAGTTTGCAGACACAGATTTAGCGGATTCCGTTCATAGCCAATTCGGAACAAAGCAGGACGACGGAACATTTGATGTTGAGGACCTTGCAACTGGTTTCATCCGTTTTGATAACGGAGCAAGCCTACAAATTGAATTCAGCTGGGCTTCCAACATCGAAGAAGAAGTAAACTTCTACGAGCTTCGCGGAACAAAGGCTGGAGCAAGCTTCAAAAATGGAAAACTGAAGATATTTACGGAAGTGGAAGAAAAGCTATGGAATGTCGAGCCGGAAATCGGGAACCATCATACAGGTGATCATGCGAATAATATCAATCATTTCGTCGACGTTGTTCAAGGCAGAGCGGAAGCGATCTTCACTCCGGAACAAGGTGTCGACATGATCAAGATCTTGGATGCGATCTACAAATCTGCAAAAACTGGCCATGAGGTAAGATTATAAAATCGGAGAGGCGTGAATAGGATGAAGCATAAAATTGCTGCTCAGCTTTATACGGTACGTGACCTATTGACAGATGATTTTCCAGGAGTGTTAAAGGAATTGAAGGAAATGGGTTATGCCGGAGTGCAGATTTCCGGTATGTTCGGCCATGATCCAAAGGAAATCGCTACTGTGATGAAAGAGCTAGGCCTGGGTGCTGCGGGGATGCATGTCGATTTGAACAGCTTGAGTAACGAGTTGCCAAGTGTTTTGGAGCAGGCTGACATTTTTGGCACTAAGGATCTGATTCTTCCTTACTTAGGGGAAGATGAAAGAACTGTGGAGAACTATATTGCGCTAAAAGCGGAGCTGAACGAGATTGCAAGAAAGGTACAAGCGGACGGTTACCGCATCAGCTACCATAACCATGATTTTGAATTCGAAACAGAGATTGGCGGAGTGAATGCACTGGAATATTTGTTGGAGCCATCCGTTGATAATCTTCTATTGGCGGAATTGGACGTATACTGGGTGAAAAAAGGTGGTAAGGAAATTGTAAGCTTCTTGGAGTCTTATGCGAACAGAATGCCAATCATCCATTTGAAGGACATGGCGAATGACGAGGCGAAGTCATTTGCAGAGGTTGGTACTGGGTCCATCGACTTTGAACCGATCCTACGCTGGGGAGAAGAGAATGGTATCGAGTGGTACGCGGTGGAACAGGATGAGTGTCCTGGGAACCCGTTGGACAGCTTGAGAGTGAGTATTAATAATTTGCATAGATTGATAGACGAGATGAAATAATCTAGAGTGAAAGCCTGGCAGAGTTTAAAACTTTGTCGGGCTTTTTTTAATAGCAGTTTGATGTTGGACCTCAAATAATGATGGACATATTGGTATATGAGGATTAGGGAAGTGTCCTTCATAAGTTGGATGAAGGACAAAACATGGGAAGAACTAGGTGGAAGTGTTCTTCATAACCAGAATGAAGGACAAATCACCCGAAGAACTCGATGGAAAAGTCCATCATAAGCCGGATGAAGGACAAAACATGGGAAGAACCCGTCGGAAAAGTCCATCATAACTTCTTCACCTGGATATAAAGGTCAAAAATGACCTAGTCAAACTCAAAAATGTACAAAATCAAAAACCAGGCTGCAGCATCAACAGCCACGACCTGGTTTTATCTATATACCTATCAATCAAATCTCACTACTATCTTGTCATCCACTTTCGCATGCTTCTTCGACGTCACAACCGTTCGATCCCCATGCTTCTCCACCGTATAATCATCGCTCTCGGCAACTTTACGCTCCGTAACAAGACAAATCGTATCCGCACTCTGTGTCAATCTGAACTCAATCGCATCAGTAGCCACATCGATAATCTCAGCAGTGGAATAGGAAATCGTCACATCATGATACGTCACATTGACCGGAAGCATGACGCCATCCTTGCTTTGCAATGTAAGCTTTTTGCCATCCAAGAGCTTCACCCCATCATGAGTCAAATGGATGTCTTTATCAAATCCATCCAGGTTCAAAAGGTGGATAAAGCGTTCGTCCCCATTGGAAACCGATGTAGAGAAAATACCATGGAACTCGCAGTCATGCGTCAAACCGGCTGTTGCTCCCAGATGCTCCAATGCTTTCTTGAACAGGTCCAGATCACAACGATAAGCCGTTGAAAGTACGATCGCTCGTCCTTTGCCGACCTGCACATCGAATCCGCAAATCTCGTCTGTTTCGGTTACACGCATGATCGGCTGCACGCCCTCGCCAACTTTGAATGTCTGTGTGAAATACGTGCGAATTTCCGGACGTGGGGCTGCCCAGCCGTCAGCGGTAAGGGACATGTTATGACCGTGACGGTTAAATTTCACTTCACAAGGCTCCATGCCAAGTGCATCGGCAAGTGCTTGAAATGGCTTACCTTCCATATCAAACGTAGGTACCTCGCCGTACAATAGTACACCACCACCGGACTCAAGGTACTTCACCAGCTTTTCCTGAACCTTTCTATCCATATACCTGGCAGAAGGAACGATAACGGAAGGAGTCACTTCAGGATTCAACTCTTTATTCTGGATATCAACCGAGCCAAATCGATAGCTTCCAAGAAGGATTGCCCGCGCCATAATCTCCCAAGCTCCTGCACCACGATGCATCGTGATATTATCGATGATATCCTTCATTTTCTTACTGGAAGGATAACGGTATTCAGTCATGTAGTAGTCAGGAATGAAGGCAAAGGATACCGCATCGCGCTCTTCATCCATTGCTGCCAATTTATCTGAAACGGCCATCATCGTCTTGATGGATCTCGCCATTCTAGGGAATGTGTAGTTCAGCTTACCTTCGGGATTGACCGGTGCAGCAAAGCCGTGGCGTTCTCCAGTGGAAGCGATACGCCCATTTCCATCGCCTGTCGCTTCATCAATCTGATAGTTGTAGCCGCCTGTGAATAGATAGTAGTTGATCAGGCGGTTACCTTGAGCGACACACATCCGCGTCTTGAAATCCGAAGCGGAAACATCATAGCGACCACCATAGGTTTCCCCGAAATTTCCGTCTCCGCAGTTGAACTCAACGGATGTTAGTGGCTGATCTGGATTGTGAACCGCATCCATGAAGCCGTTTATCAAATATAGGTCCTGGAAGGTGGACACATCCAAGTCGCCAAAATAGATGTCAGACCCTGAAATATAGCCCTCGTCCTGTGTATAGGATTCGTAAAGCTGACTGATGCCGATCGGGTAGGTCAAGCCGCGCCCTCCACCTGTTCCATGGATATTGACGATAAACGGTACGTCCTTCACACCATACTCCTCTGCATAGTCGCGCAAGACAGCTACATAGCGGGCAAAGCGGTTTCTCATATAGTGACCAAGATCACGCAAAAGCTCGGCAGCATATTCTTCCGATGGAGAACGGAAGCCTGAGACGCGATCTGGGGGATTAGATAAATCAAATGGATAGCGGGATTCCAATGTCGCAGCATCATATTTCTCCATAAGCCATCCGGAAAAGTCTTCGATCACATGCTCCGTCAAGTCCGGGCAGTTGCTTACCCAGGAAAGCATGCCGATCTCGTTATCCAGTTGCACACCTATGATTTTCCCATTATTGGTGTAAAGGCGGGGAGCGATGACACCCATGATAGCCTTGTACCATTTCTTTGTTTCTGCTAAAAATCCTGGTGCAAGGTAGTCGATTGTCGGTGTGGTTGCGTCATTGCCGTCCCAGCCAACAGGAATGATTTCCGGATGCTTTTCGTATACCCAATAAGGGATCCCTTCGTTTTTCATCTCAGCCATGATGAATGGACCCGGACGAACGAAGAAGTACAGGTCATTCTCTTCACAAAGATCGATGAATGCTCCCAAATCAAGCTCTGGTCGTGTATGGCCGTCAAGATCGATCTGGCCTTCAACCGGCTCATGGCAAAGCCAAGGAACATAGGTTGCAACTGCATTACAGCCTGCATCCTTCAATTTATCGATTCGGTCCTGCCAATCCTTGCGCTCCAAACGGTAATAGTGAATTTCCCCGCACATGATCAATACAGGTTTACCATCGATGATAATCTGCTTATTTTTAATCTCAATCATTTTTCTCCATCCCCTCAAAAATAGATTTAATTCATTTCATTATCACACTCTGACCCTGAGTGGAACACCGGTATAACAGCGCTTACAAAAAATAAAGTTGAAACGTTTCGTATATAAAAAATATAATGCAGACAAATATTTCTCTTTGTTATAAAGCGTTTAAATGAATATTTACAGAGTAATAGTATCACATTTCACTTATTGTTGAAACGTTTTTATTGAATGGAGTCGTTCTTCCCTAAAACATTGCAGGATACTGGAGGCTTTAATGCGATAAAATTAGTATTGAGGATTTAAAAGAGAAATGTTATTCTTGAAATATAATAAATTTAATGAATTAATCAATTAATCAATTAAGAATTTTTTCGAAATCTTGAGAATTGAGGTGTACAGCCATGGGTTTAAGGATTGGAATCATTGGAACAGGCCAAACAATAGGGGTGGCGACGGACCATCTTAAAGGTATCCAGGCAGTTACCCAGTGGGAACTGACGGCAATTTATGATATCAAGTATGAAAATGCCAAGCGGTGGACGGAAAGGAACAATCTTTCAGAGAGCATCATCTGTTCCAGCTTGGAGGAAGTCTTTAAAAAGGTGGATGCCATCTCCATCTGTACCGATAACTTATCGCATGGAATCATTGCAAGGGAAGCAATGAAACGAAAGGTGCCCGTGTTATGCGAAAAGCCTCTTTCGATTGATTACTATGAGTCCAAGATTTTGGCGGAGGAAGCGGAAAAGGCTGGGATTATAAATTATATGGGTATGCAGTACCGCTATCATCCCTATGCCCAGCTTATCAAGGAAATTATCGAGGAAGGAAGACTGGGAGAAATCTTTTCCTATCGGCATAAGCTAGGTGGCTGGAGGATAGGAAACCCCAATGTGGGTCTGGAATGGCGGATGAAGAAGGAGACTTCGGGACCTGGTGCAGTCGCTGATTTTGGCATCCACCAAGTCGACCTGATCCATTTTTTCCTTCAAGAAGTTTGTGGAGCAGTGCAGGAGGTACAGGCGGAGCTTGCGACATTCATTCCATATCGCAGTGGTGATGAAGGAAAAGGAGAGGTCACCAATGATGATCTCGCTGCTGTTATTTTAAAGCTGCAAAATGGTGCTATTTGTACATTGAATAATTCCCGTCTTTTGCCGCCTGAAGGAGATGGTATTGAAATCGTAGGAACTAAGGGAGCGGTTTCGATGAATCAGCAGGGGGAAGTCTTTTTCCGAAATAGAACAGAAGACGGGTCTTGGGCTGCCGAAGCGGTTCCAATGGAATTTCAGGAAAAACACAAATTACCTGGATTGGCCCGGGGGAAACAGTATCAGGAGTTTTATGAAGCAATTGCAAATGGAAAAGAACCCGAGCTTTCCTTCACCTATGGGGCAGCAATGGCAAGGGTGATTGATGCAGCAGTCCTTTCGAGTGAGCAGGGCAGAAAAGTGAAGGTATCAGAAATCTAAATTGATGATAGTGAGGAGATTGAAAAATGGGGAAAACAGAAGTAATGGCAAATCAAATTAAACTGGCACCACTATTTAATCCGGAGGAAGGGAAGGCAGTGGTGTCACCTCTTGGAAATGAAACAGGCTATTGGGCAGGTGCACCAACGATTCTTTTTGATGAAAAGGATGAAACCTTCTATTTATACTATCGCTTAAGAAACCCGCGTGGTCATGGGGAAAATGAGCGTGGCTTTGAAGTGAGGATAGCCAGCAGCAAGGACGGCGAGAACTTTACGGATGTGTGGAGTTTGCACAAAAAGCAATTGAATTCCAGTTCAATCGAGCGTTCATCTCTTGTAAAAGTGAATGATGATCTTTACAGACTGTATATCAGTTATGTCGATCCTGCCGACAACCGCTGGAGAATCGACGTGGTGGAGGCGGAGACGCCTGCAACATTCGATGTGGATAAACGCAAAAAAGTGCTGACGGCATCCGACCAGGATGGAGTGGAGGGTGTCAAGGATCCTTACATCGTGAAGCACGAGGATTTGTATTACATGTATTTCGTTTACGCTAAAGGGTTGAAGGGAGCGGAGGACAAAGGGATGCATGGAACTGGCGATGTCCATAATACCGGTCTTGCCGTTGCACCGACAGGTCTTGCCGTAAGCAGCGATGGTGTGAATTTTGAATGGAAGCATACCGTGCTGCCTGTAAGTGAAGCGGGCTGGGACCAATATCAATCCCGGGTAACGACTATCATTCCTTTTGAAGGTACCTATACAGTTCTTTGGGATGGAAGCGTTGGGGTGGAGCAGAATTACGAGGAGAAGGTTGCGTTGGCGGTAACAGCAGACCTGAAAACTTTTGCAAAAATAAATGTGGATGGACCGGTTCTTGAAACCAGCTTGAAGAAGGCTGTCCGCTATGTGGATGCCATTATTCATGAGGGACAAATATGGTATTATTATGAATATACAAGAGCAGACGGGGCACATGAACTTCGATTATGTAAGGTAGGATTATAAAAGGCATCATACTTGGCAGGTTAACTTTTCGAACCCCTGAGTAGTAGGAGTGCAGGCGCGTGCTATCCTTGCCGTACAAATCCGATCACAACCTTGAGCTACCGAGGAAAAGGGGATTTAGGAAATGTCATTTATAGGTCAGAATACGTTAAGAACGAAACAATTAAATAGAACGCTTGTGTTTCAAACCTTACTGAGGCTCGAGGCGCCGACCAGGCAGGAAATTGCGGCCTTCACCAAGCTTACCCCTGCAACCATCACCAATATTGTCAATGAACTGATGGAGTACGGTTATGTGGTGGAGCTTGGAAACGGTGTCAGTGAACTGAAAAGGGCAGGACGCAAAACGGTGGTTCTTGGATTAAATGAAGAGAAAAAAAGGGTCGCCGGCGTACATATCAGAAGTGACCGTGTGGAATTGGGCATCGTGACACTAAGAGGAAAAGTGCTGAAGTCCACAAGCTTCGATCTGCCTGAAACCATTAAGCAGGACGATTTTTTAAGGCTTTTGACGACCAAATTAGAAAGCTTTTTGCAAAAAAACAAAGCGCTCCCTGTTTCCTGCATCGGTGTGGGATCTGTCGGCCTGGTGGATTATGAAAATGGAACGATACTGGAAGCGGAGCACCTTGGCTGGAAGAACGTTGAGATTGCGGCCGAGCTATCCAGATCGCTGAAACTTCCAGTCCATGTGGACCATCATGTCCGCGCCATGACCTTAGCCGAGAAGATGTTCGGTGCATGTAAAAACCAATCTGACTTTTTATGTGTATATATAGGACAAGGGATAGGTTCGGGGCTTTTTCTAAGAGATCAGCTCTATCGCAGTGAAACGACGGGTGCAGGTGAATTTGGCCACATGACCTATCAGCCGGAGGGAAGAGCCTGCTGGTGTGGCAACAAAGGATGCTTGGAGCGGTATGCCTCAGAGGAAGCTGTACTGCATGAGCTTAAAATGGATTCCATAAAAAGTGTAATGGAAGCATGCCACAATGGGGAAGCCGACGCATTGGAATCCCTTCGTTCCGCCGGTAACAAAATTGCTGTAGTACTCTCTTCCTTCATTAATATGTTTCACGTCCAGAAGATTGTCATTGGTGGCGATCTGGCAAAGGAGGAATGGCCTCTGCTTCAGGAGATCAGGGAAAAGGCGAATGCCACTTCCTTCTTGGCGAAAAAGAGGAAGGTGGAGATCATAACCACCGGATTAGGCGATCAGCAAGGTATAATAGGTGCTGCGAGTATCGCTTTATTGGAAAGCATTTTTACAGCTTCGATAAATAAATAATTAAATAAATAATAAGTGCTCTGTTAAAAGCCATTTACGCCTAGCTGTTGATTGGAGCAATAGGCGAAGACTCCTGCGGGAGATAGAGACCCCACAGGCGAAGCCGAGGAGGCTCCAGCACCGCCCCGCGGGTCGCTGCGCCTAGTGCGGAAATCAACAGCGGTGTTTAGAAAGTCAAAAAAAGAAAAAGAGTGATGATCAGATGAAACTCGGTTATTTGACGAATTCGATTGTGCATCATGGAATAACAGATATAAACAAAATAGTAGAATGGTCACTGCAGCAAGGCTTTGGACATTTGGAAATAGGGCCGAACATTCCTTTTGACCACTTGGAGAGAGTGGTTTCGGAAGGGAAAATTAATATTGCTGCGTTGACATACTGCCGGAATTTTCTAAGTGAAAATGAGGAAATAGCTGCCGGGCATCGAGAGGAACTGATGACAAGGATAAAAAAAGCGGGGGAACTCGGTATTCCGACGGTTGTCACTTCCACCGGCATCTCGAACAGTGCTAAGGGTGACCGCTATGACAGCTACGACGCCATCCGTTCAAAACCCGAAAATAGCTTAGATCGGGTGGAAGCCTTCTTTGAAGAGGTTGTTGCTTTGGCAGAGAGGGAAAATGTAAAAATCGCCTTTGAAAACTGTCCGTTGATGGGGAACATTGCAATTTCACCTGAGCTGATGAGCCTCCTGTTTAAAAGGTTGGACTCACCAAATGTCGGACTGGCGTATGATCCGTCACATCTGATTTGGCAGTTCATTGATCCTTATCTTCCTATTAAAGAGTTCGGCAGCAAAATCTTTCATGTGCACGCAAAGGATACGGAAATAAATACGGACCGCTTGAAGAGAGTCGGCTTCCTGACAGACTTCAGCTGGTGGAGATATCGTCTTCCTGGTCTTGGGGAACTTGATTGGACCAGATTTATTTCAGAGCTCCAGGAAGCGGGATATAATGGGGTAATCAGTATTGAGCACGAAGACCCGGTATGGGGCGGAGACTTGCAGAAAACCAAAGAGGGTATTTTGATTGCGAAGCGTTTTTTGGAACAGGTACCCGGACTCGTTAGCGTAAGATAAAAAAGAGCGTCTTTCTCCAATTTGTGAAATGGAGGAGGCGCTCTGTCTTATTTATCACTATTATTTGGTCGATGCTGCTTCTGGAATTCTTTTAATGCAAAAATGATCTGTTCCTCAAAGGCATCTGAAATCATTTCTACCCCATATTGGTAAGATGGGTATACCTTCTTCTGCCAAACGATGTTGCCGATAAGGGCGATTTCCCGACTGCCGATGGTCATATGCATCGTCAGCTCGACCTCCTGATTCGAAGGGATGTCCAGAGAGGTTTGCATTCTTAATCCGCTTGGGCTGATGTCCAGCACCATGCCTTCGCCTTCTGAGGATGCAGTGGTCTTTTCGTTGATCCTGCTGATATAGAAACTAACCCTCACTGGCATCCCAAATTCATATCGAAACGGCTCATTCCGTTTATACTTCATACATACGCCTCCACACATAAAACAAGTAACATACATCCAAAATAACAAAAAGCCTTCGACGTGTAAATCAAAATTCCTGCAGGGGTCTGGCCCCTTATTTTATGGACTATATTTTATTCAGAATCTCAGGTGTTGACAAAATACCTATGGGGGTATATTATAAGGGCATGGAAGTTGTGAGTGAGGGCAGACCTCATTCAAAGATTATATTGGAGGTGTATGGATTATGGAGTATAACTCTCAAGTGAAGAATCGTTTGAAACGGGCTGAGGGCCAGATTCGCGGAGTGCTTCATATGATGGAGCAGGGTGAGGATTGCCGCGATGTGGTAGCGCAGTTGAATGCAGCCAAAACGGCAATTGACCGGGCCATTGGCGTCATTGTCAGCACCAACCTGGAGGAATGTGTCCGCCAGAATGTATTGAATGGTGAAGACACAAGTGAAGTAGTTAAACAAGCTGTAGATCTATTAATCAAAAGCAGATAAATTGCATGCCAAAGATCGATAGTATACCTTCATGGGTATATTATCATCCCGAAAAATACCGGGCAGGGTATAAAAATTTTACTTTACAAAATACCCTAAGGGGTATACAATGAACACAAGTTATTTTTTTTAGAAACTTTAATACCCCAGGTGGTATATATTTTTTAAAATAAAATATACCCCGGTAGGTATGTAAGATAAACAACATTAAAACACTCAGGAGGAAATTAAAAATGAATGCAAACAAAGTATTAGATGTTAAAGGATTAGCTTGCCCGATGCCACTAGTAAAAACAAAGAAGGCATTAAACGAATTGAACTCTGGTGAGATCTTGGAAGTAATCGCAACAGATAAAGGTGCAAAAACAGACTTGGCTGCATGGTCCAAATCTACAGGTAACGAATTAGTGGACATGAAAGAAGAGCAAGACGTATTTACATTTTATATCAAGAAAGCCTAAGGAGGAACTTAACCTATGACAATCGAAAAAAAGAAAACAACCATCGTATTATTCAGTGGAGATTATGATAAGGCAATGGCCGCTTATATTATTGCAACGGGTGCAGCAGCATACGATCATGAAGTAACGATTTTCCATACTTTCTGGGGATTAAATGCTTTACGTAAGGATGAGCTTGTGCCTGTGAAGAAGAATTTTATCGAAAAAATGTTCGGAAAAATGATGCCGCGTGGAGCTAACAGATTAGGTTTGTCCAACATGCACATGGCAGGGATGGGTCCGAAAATGATCAAGGGAATCATGAAAAAGCATAATGTAGAGTCACTTCCAAACTTAATTGAATTGGCTAAAGACCTGGACGTGAAATTGGTTGGATGCCAGATGACAGTGGACTTATTAGGCTTAAAGCATGAAGAGATGATTGATGGAATTCAGTATGCAGGAGTTGGAGCATATTTAGCCGATGCATCCGAAGGTAATGTCAATCTATTCATATAGGATGTGAAACAATCGATGGAAATCATTCAATACGTTCTAATTGGGGCAATCATTGTATTTCTTTTATTGAAAATGAAACCGACTTCCGGAGTAAGACAACTGACAACAGCTGATCTGAAAAAGGAACTGAACGATAAGAACAAGCAATTCATAGATGTCCGCACACCAATGGAGTACAAGGGAAATCATATAAAGCAATTCAAGAACCTGCCGCTGGCTACCTTGCACGCAGAGACAGGAAAGCTATCTAAAGAAAAAGAGATCGTGGTCATCTGTCAAAGCGGCATGCGTAGCAATGCAGCGGTTAAAAAGCTGAAAAAGCTTGGTTTTACAAAGGTTGCAAATGTAAAAGGTGGTATGAACGCCTGGTAAAAAGAAAAGAAGGGGGAAACTGTAATGAAGCAAATTTCTACAAGAGAATTAGAAAAAAAGCTCGCTGCCGGTGAGGAAGTTTCGATCATTGATGTAAGAGAAGCGGAAGAGGTAGCTGCAGGCAAGATCCCTGTAGCAACCAACATTCCATTAAGCTTATTGGAGTTCCGTACACAGGATATTGATAAAGCGAAAGCACATATCATCGTTTGCCGTTCAGGATCAAGAAGCGCTCAAGCTACGATGTTTTTGGAAGCACAAGGCTTTGATGTAACGAATATGGTTGGCGGAATGCTCGATTGGGAAGGCGAAGTAAAATAATTCTGGCAAGGGAGCTGTTTATAAATGAAAGTTAATTTAACGCTTGATGCAAAGGGGTTGGCATGTCCAATGCCAATCGTCCGTACAAAAAAATCGATCGACCAGATAGAAGCTGGGGAAGTTCTAGAAGTATTGGCAACAGATAAAGGCTCCAAAGCGGATATTGCTGCTTGGGCAGATAAAGTGGGCCATCAGTATTTAGGTACGATGGAAGAAGGCGATGTACTGAAGCATTACATCCGTAAGGCTCGCTCTGAAGAAGAAAAAGAAGAACAGAAGCACCCGCATACAGCAAGCAATGATGAGCTACAAGCAAAATTAAACGATGATGTAACAGTTATTGATGTTCGTGAGCCTGCAGAATATGCTTTTGGCCATATTCCTGGAGCTGTTTCCATGCCTCTTGGTGAATTGGAAGCACTAGCGGAAAGCTTAGATAAAACAAAAGAAACGTTTATCATTTGCCGTACAGGCAGCCGCAGTGATCTGGCTGCTCAAAAGTTGACTGGAAAAGGCTTTACTAATGTTATTAACGTTATTCCTGGGATGTCCAAGTGGGAAGGTCCTACTGCCTAATTTTTTTAACTAAAATTATACCATAGGGGGTATTTATGCATGTTAAACGCAATGACTGCAAAAGACGTAACGAAGAAAATCTTAAACAATGAGCCATTATTTATTTTGGATGTACGTAATGAAGATGCATTTGCTGATTGGAAAATCGAAGGCGCTACTGTAAAGCATAAGAATATTCCTTACTTCGATCTTATGGAAGGCGTGGAAGAGGTCTTAGGAGAAATTCCGCTTGAGAATGTTCTTGTAGTATGTGCAAAAGAAGGCTCTTCTGTGTTCGTTGGTGAGATGCTGGTGGAAGCTGGAGTGAAGAATGTATCCTACCTAAAAGGTGGAATGAAGGCTTGGAGTGAGTACTTGGAGCCTGTGAAGGTGGCTGATCTGGCCGACGGCGGAACATTGTATCAATTCGTACGTATCGGAAAAGGCTGCTTATCCTACCTTGTAGAATCGGATGGAGAAGCAATGATCATCGATTCCACTCGCATGGTTGATCAATATGTATCCTTCATCGAAGAAAAAGGGTTAAAACTTGTTCATGTTGCGGATACACATTTACATGCCGATCACATCTCTGGTGGACGTTTGCTGCGTGAAGCAACAAATGCAACATACTGGTTGCCTCCGAAAGATGCGGAAGAAGTGACATTTGCGTATGAAAAGCTGGAAGACGGTGTAGAAATTACTGTTGGTTCTACAAAAGTGGCGGTTCAAGCTATCTATTCACCTGGCCATACTATCGGAAGTACATCTTTTGTAGTGGATAACCGTTTCCTATTAAGTGGAGACATCCTCTTCGTAGAATCCATCGGCCGACCTGATTTAGCCGGGAAAGCGGAGGACTGGGTGGCAGATCTTCGTGAAACTTTATACGCACGCTATAAGGAGCTTTCAGAGGAATTGGTTGTTCTACCTGCACACTTCGGGAACATGTCTGAAGTTGGCGAAGGCGGTCTTGTGGCAGCACGCCTAGGCGACCTGTTCCAAAACAACGCTGGACTGAACATTGAGGACGAAGAGGAATTCCGCAAGCTGGTTTCCGAAAACCTTCCTCCACAGCCGAATGCATACCAGCAAATCCGTGAAATGAACATGGGTAAAATCAACCCATCAGACGACGAGCAACGCGACATGGAAATCGGTCCAAACCGCTGTGCAGTTCACGGATAATAACGATAATGGCGATGCAATTTGAAAATATGGCATGGTGATGAAATTCCTGAGAGGGGCCAGACCCCGGCAGGAATTTCAACCATCATGTCGTACTGAAGGAGGGGAATGAATGATGGAGTTTGATTTAATGTGGATTGTGACGTTGTTTGCGATTGGATTTGTAGGGTCGTTTGTTTCCGGAATGGTCGGGATTGGCGGGTCGATTATTAAATATCCGATGCTGCTTTATATTCCGCCATTAGTTGGATTGACTGCGCTGACTGCCCATGAGGTGTCCGGTGTGAGTGCGGTTCAAGTGTTCTTCGCAACCATTTCCGGAGTGTGGGCATACCGAAAAGGTGGCTTCCTGAATAAGGACTTGATCATCTATATGGGTGTCAGTATCCTGCTCGGAAGTTTTATCGGTAGTTATGGCTCAGGCTTTATGAATGAGGATTCTATTAACATCGTGTATGGAATGTTAGCTTTGATTGCTGTTATTATGATGTTTATCCCTAAAAAAGGTATAGATGATATTCCATTCAATCAGGTGACATTCAACAAGGCCGTTGCCGCGATACTGGCATTCATTGTCGGGATCGGCTCAGGAATTGTTGGAGCGGCAGGTGCATTCCTGCTTGTTCCGATCATGCTCGTAGTACTGAAAATCCCTACAAGAATGACCATCGCCACTTCTCTTGCCATTACGTTTATTTCTTCCATAGGTAGTACGGTGGGGAAAATCACAACGGGTCAAGTATTGTTGATTCCGGCTATCGTGATGGTGGTCGCAAGTATCATTGCTGCCCCGATCGGAGCTAAGCTTGGACAGAAGATGAACACAAAAGTGCTCCAATGGACATTGGCACTTCTGATTTTAGCGACAACCGTGAAGATCTGGTTGGATATTTTATAAGAGGACTCATTTCGTAAAGACTATTGCTTTAAACAAGGAGCTCTGTTAAAACCCGCTGTTGATTTCCGCACTAGGCTTCGCTTTCCGCGGGGCATGCGTGAGCCTCCTCGGCTTTGCCTGCGGGGTCTCCACTAACCGCTACCTCCCGCAGGAGTCTTCGCCTATTGCTCCAATCAACAGCTAGCGAATACAGCTTATAAAAAAACGAAATTCCTGACTAGCTAATGGTCAGGTTTTTTCATGTTTCCTCCACATTTCCTTAAGTGTTTTCCCCATTCTCATCCCAAAAGTCATGTATAATAAGTGTATCTAAAGGCATTTAATAAAGAGGGTTATCAATTTGATGTGGGAAATTCTGCTGTTTTTCTTATTCATAGTTCCAGCTGTCCATCTGATTCATGAGATGGGGCATGTTCTTTTTGCCAAGCTGTTCGGTATCAAGGAGACGGAAATCGTTCTAGGTATAGGGCCTGAATGGTTTCATTTTTCCTATGCCTCCATCCGTTACCGAGTTCATTACCTTGTGTTTTTAGGAGGATATTCCACCAATAGCAGGGAAGGTGTACTGTCTCCGGAAAAAGTCGCTATCATTTCGCTTGGTGGTCCTTTATTCAATATTGCCTTCATTCTTTTGGTTCTTCCACTCTTAAGCGAGTATGAACTTCTTCTTTTACATTTATTTATCCTATTTAGTTCCTGGGTCGGCTTGGTTAATCTGATTCCTTTTAAAATGGGCAATCGCAGGTCGGATGGCTGGCAAATTGCCACTTCATTATATAGACTGGTAAAAATAAGGAGGAATGATCGATGAACTTTTTTATTGTAACAGGCGCCTCTAAAGGTCTAGGTGAAGCAATTGCACAGCTTCTTTTAAAGGCAAACAACGAGTTGATTTGCATAGCAAGAAACGATAACGAAGAATTGGTTCGGCACGCTCTTGAAGCAGGAGTAGCGTTACGTTTTTTGAATGAGGATCTTAGCAATCATGAAAAGATTCCAGGTATGGTAAAGGAAATCATAGATTCCATCGATAAAGAAAAGGCGGAAGGGATATATTTCATCAACAATGCCGGAATGGTAGATCCCATCAAACCGGCCGGAAAATCAGATCCGGAAATGATGACGAAAAGTGTCCATTTAAACCTTCTGACACCAATGCTCATTACAAATGAATTTTTAAAGCTGACGGAAGACTGGGACTGTAAGAAATTGATAGTCAACATCAGCTCAGGAGCTGCCAATCGTCCTATTTACGGCTGGAATACATATGGAACGACCAAAGCAGGTCTTGATATGTTCACAAAAGCTGTCGGACATGAGCAGGAGACGGCGGCCAATCCTGCAACGATCATCTCTTTCTCACCAGGAGTCATGGATACGGATATGCAGGGGACCATCCGACAAGCGGATAAGCAAGACTTCACCAATGTAGAAATTTTCAAGAACTACCACGAAAAAGGGGAGCTCCGTTCACCGAGCTTTGTCGCACAAAAAATGCTGGATCTTGTTCTGTCTGATGCAATGGAGAATGGCAGAGTGTACGATATCAAAGAGTTTGTGTAAGTAGTAGAACATAAAAAAAGGAGGCAGCCACGGCTGTCTCCTTTTTAAATAACTTCTTATTTTTCAAGAATGATTTTTTCGATGTCATCCAGCATCAGGTTAGCTGCGATTACACCACCTGCTGTATTCCAGACCGCGTCACTTACTTCGTGTACGTTTCCAGCTTTCACTACTGCAAGGTTTTTGAATAGAGGGTCTTCCAACCATTCTTCTTTAAGCTTTGTTGCGTCTCCTTCGCCAGTTTCAAAAGAGAAGTGGAATAGAACGTCTCCGTCCATGGCTGGGATTCTTTCTTTTGTTGCGTTCATTTCTGCAAAATCATTTACGTTTTGAGATTCGGGTCTAGCAAATCCTAATTGATCCAGAATAACACCTGAGAAAGAGTCCTTGTGATAGATACGAACATCTCCTGCAGTGAAACGAACGATGGAAACTTCCTGTTGCAGTTTGTCTCCCGCTTCTTCACTGATGCTTGCAACTCGTGCATCATAGTCATCCATTACTTTCTTGCCTTCTTCTTCTTTGTTCAATGCTTTTGAGTAAAGTGCAAAGTTTTCTTTCCAGTCACCTTTTAACGTTTCCGCGAAAACAGTTGGTGCAATAGCATTCAGTTGCTCGTAAACGTCTTCTTGACGAAGTTTGTTACCGATAATAAGGTCCGGTTTAAGAGCAGCAATCGCTTCCAGGTTTACTGCGCTTTCCGTTCCGACAACTTCTACGCCTTCCATATCAGATTTGATATGATCGTACCACGTGTCGCCTAACCAAGATTGAACCGCTCCAACAGGTTTAACTCCCATCGCAAGAAGTGCTTCTGTTCCTTCGTTTGTTAAAATAACCACTTTTTCAGGCGTGCCCTTGATTTCAGCAGTTCCCATTGCATGTTCCACTGTGTAGGAAGTTTCTTCTTTAGGTGCATCCCCATTGCCATCGTTATCTTTGCTAGCATTATTGTTTCCACTGTTATTGCCGCATGCAGCCAGTAACAATGAAGTAATAATACTTAATAGAAATAGTGTGAAAAACTTTTTGTTCTTAAACATTATGTAATTCCCCCGTTAATAGTGATAATGATTTTCATTTACAAATATGATATTACTGGGAATGAGAATGGTTGTCAATATATTTTTGAGAATGATTTTCAAAATCATTGACACAATGGGTGTATTCTCCTAAACTTATAGTGGATATAAAAATGGTATATAGATAGAAGGTACTCATTATGTTATTACGGACAACAAGTCAAAAAATAATAGGGTTACTAGTGGGTTCCATCCTATTACTTCTCTGTTTTGTTGCAAGCATTATATATGGATATACAGATACAAGTCTTGGCTTGGCAATAGATGCATTCAGAAATTTCGATGGATCGAATGAACACATTATCGTTCAATCGGTAAGGCTACCAAGAGCCATCATTGCTGCCATTGTTGGAGCGAGCTTGGCTTTATCCGGTTTATGGATGCAGGCTTTAACGAAAAACCCGCTAGCATCACCAGGTATCTTCGGAATCAACGCTGGAGCCAGTTTTTTCGTTGTTGTGGCGGTTTCCTTTTTTTCAGTTACATCACTACAAACGTATACATGGCTGGCATTCCTTGGTGCAGCCGTTGCTGCCTTTGCTGTTTATTTTATAGGTTCGATCGGCCGTGAGGGTCTGACCCCGATGAAGCTGACGCTTGCCGGTGCAGCTTTTGCCGCGATGTTCTCATCTCTGACGCAGGGGCTATTGGTAGTCAATGAAACTGCACTCGATCAGGTACTGTTCTGGCTAGCCGGATCTGTCCAAGGGCGCAAGCTGGATGTTGTCACAGCAGTTGGCCCATATATTGCCGTAGCGTTCATCGCCTCCTTGTTCATCGGCAAAAAAATGAACCTATTGGCAATGGGTGATGATGTAGCAACCAGTCTGGGTGTCAAAACGGGACTGGTGAAGCTGGTTGCCGCTGTCGTCATCATTCTATTGGCTGGAGGTTCAGTCGCAGTAGCGGGTCCCATCGTTTTCATAGGTATCGTCATCCCGCATGTTGCAAGATTTTTTGTTGGAACGGACCACCGCTGGCTTGCTCCTTATTGCACGATCTTAGGGGCGGTGCTTCTCTTGGTGGCAGATATCGGTGCTCGTTATGTCATCATGCCGCAGGAAGTGCCTGTCGGTGTCATGACGGCCATTATCGGTACTCCTTTCTTCATCTATATTGCTAGAAGGGGGTTCCATGGCAAATGAAAAAGTATAAAACATTCAGGCTTGGAAAAAGTTCGGTCTCATTCTTTATAGATAAAAAAGCGATGCTTGCCATACTGGGTTTAGCCTTATCGGTCATTACCCTGTTTATTCTAAGTACAGGAATGGGGGACATGAAAATTTCTCCCTGGAATGTAGTGAAGGTGTTTTTCGGTAATGGAGATCAGATGGAGACACTTGTGGTCCAATCCTTCCGGTTACCGAGAATCATCATTGCTCTATTGGTGGGAATATCGCTCGCGGTTGCAGGAGCGATATTACAAGGCATAATTCGGAATCCGCTTGCATCTCCTGATATTATAGGCCTAACCGGGGGCGCTTCCACTGCGGTTGTCCTGTTCCTGGCACTATTCAGTGACAGTAATCATTCATTGACCGTCAGTATTCAATGGCTGCCATTAAGCGCATTTATCGGTGCAACGGCGATTGCCATCGTGGTTTATACCCTCTCTTGGAAAAATGGTCTTTCTCCGGTCCGCCTTGTGCTGATCGGAATTGGAATTTCCACGCTGATGCAGGCACTTACGACCTTATTTATGCTACTTGGCCCGATCTACCGCGCAAGCCAGGCAAATATATGGATTACCGGAACTGTTTACGGTTCCAACTGGGATCATGTGAAAATACTTCTTCCATGGACGCTACTACTTTTAATAGTAAGCATCATGGTAGTAAGACATCTGAATATTCAAGAGCTTGGAGATGAAATTGCCACAGGTGTTGGTGGAGCGGTTCATAAACATCGGATGGGCCTTTTATTTCTGAGTACAGCACTGACCGGAGGTGCGGTTGCTTTTGCAGGTGGAATCGGATTTGTCGGGCTGATGGCCCCTCATATTGCTCGCAGGCTAGTGGGCTCCTCTTTCGGGGTATTGATTCCAACTTCAGCCTTGATCGGCGCCTTTCTTGTCATGCTGGCTGACCTGATCGGAAGGACCTTGTTCTCGCCACTTGAAATTCCTGCCGGCGTATTTACAGCATCCATCGGCGCACCATACTTTATCTATCTGCTTTATAAAACGAGAAACGCTTAACGAAAGGTGGAAAATACATGAACGCATTAGAAACACAGTCCCTGACATTATCCTATGGTGATTCCATTATTATCGAGGAATTGGACCTGAAAATCCCAAAAGGGGAAATTACCGTTTTCATTGGAGGAAATGGTTGCGGGAAGTCCACTCTACTTCGTTCATTAGCTCGTTTGTTAAAGCCTGCTGAAGGGAATGTGCTCCTGGAAGGAAAAGCGATTTCCAAGCAATCTACAAAGGAAATCGCGAAACAGCTGGCGATCCTTCCGCAGGGACCAGTCGCACCGGAGGGATTATCCGTCCTTCAGCTCGTCAAGCAAGGCAGATACCCTTACCAGTCATGGCTTAAGCAGTGGTCCGATCATGATGAAAAAGTGGTATGGGATTCCCTTCGTGCCACCGGGATGGAAGAATTGGCTGAGCGTACAGTCGATTCCCTGTCAGGAGGGCAACGACAAAGAGCCTGGATCGCCATGACATTGGCACAGGAAACGGATGTCATCCTGCTCGATGAACCGACCACCTATTTGGACATGACACATCAGATTGAAATACTGGATCTTTTGTTTGAACTGAATGAAAAAGAAAACCGTACAATCATCATGGTCCTGCATGATCTGAATCTGGCTTGCCGTTATGCCCATCATATTGTTGCCATTCGTGATAAGCAGATTTATGCCCAAGGGAAACCTGAGGAAGTTATCAACTGTGATCTTGTGAAAAATGTCTTTGATATGAGCTGCCAAGTGACAACCGATCCGCTTTTCGGCACACCATTATGCATCCCCCACGGCAGAGGCCGATGCATCGTACCCAATCTGGAAGGGTTAAGGGCATGAGGATAGAAACAACAAGCCTCACACAAGCTGAACAGAGGTTTTTGGAGGAGAATGGACGATTGGTGCTGGGCCAGTCTTCATCTCGGAATTCGGTGAAGCTTGCCTTGTTATTGGAAGAGGGAGCGGTTTGTTCCTATCTTGATACGATACGGGAAGATCTTGGCACCGATAAAAATGATGTTGCTGCATCCCTGCTAATGAAAAGACTCGGTTTCCTTGCAGTCAATTGCTTCATGAGCATGTCAGCATACGATAAAACCTTTAAAATAGATCCTGAGAATATCTGGCTGGATTCCTTCTATGACAAAGGAGCCTGGCTGCCGAAAATCCGCTTCAGTTATCTGGAGGTGGAGACGGCGCCTTCGCTTGACCGCAGTAGCTGGAGAACACGGCATTTTAGTTCACTTTTCCAGGGGCTGTTTGATCCGTTAATTGAGCGAGTTGCGAAAGAAGCGAAAATATCAAGGCAGACGTTATGGGAAAATGTCATGCTCTATGTATACTGGCTGTATGAAACAGTCCTCCCGAAGCTGGATGTGACCGAACATGCTATTGAAGATTTTCAGGCACTCTTGGATGCACCTGCCTCTTTATTCGGAATGAACCGGAATCCGGCAACAACCTTCTATAGTGAGAAAGTGTTTGTGGAGAAGCATCAAGCGAAAATAAGGGTGAGGAAAACATGCTGCTTCTATTACCAGACCAATACTTCTGCAGCGCGTTGTTCAACCTGTCCACTCGAATGCAAAGTCTAGGGAGCAAGGTGAGGAGGAAATACGATGAATGAAAAATTGGAGCAAAAGCTTGATGGTTTACTTGAAAAATATACGGAGCTTCTTTTAGGAGAGAGCTCAGATGAACAAAAGGAAAACGTCAAGGCCTGGGTACTTTACACCTACATCGCAAAGTCCATGCCACCACTAGTTAAGCACTGGAACGAGCAATACCCGGATGCCAAGCAGGACATGATGGCCCTGATCAAAGAAATCAAACAATTGAATGATGCGCACCGTGCAAGTAGCGCGAAAAAGTAGGACCGTCTTCTTATCTTTGAAGATTGTCCTTTTTTGTTTTTTTGCAAGGAGTGGAGGTTGCTTGGTACACTCCATTACAAAGGCATTGTTAGCTGTTGATTGGAGCAATAGGCGAAGACTCCTGCGGGAGGTAGCGTTTAGTGGAGGCCCCACAGGCGAAGCCGAGGAGGCTCACGCAAGCCCCTTGGGTCGCTGCGCCTAGTGAGGAAATCAACAGCGGTGTTTACCAGAGCATAGAAAAAAGCAGCATCGATCGCTGCTTTTCCTCAATTATTGCATCATGCCGTTATTTCCATAAGGAAACTGGTTCGTATAGCCCTGGAATTGCTGGTATTGCTGCTGAAGTTTCTGCTGGTCAGCCTGTTCCAAGGCATACCAGCCCTTCTGGAACATAAGGTCGTACAATTCACGCTGGCAGTTCTGCGTCTCATTGAAGATTGCCAGTAAATCCGTATAGATCTGCTGATTGCTTGCTTCATTCAGCGCTGTGCTGTAGGAAGCGGTCATGTATTTTTCCGTTGCGAGCATATCATTGATGAAATCACGGTCATTCATTTGTGGCGTTTTTGTAACTTGTGTCTCCGGGTTTTGAATCTTCTGCTGGTTCATCCAGATTCCCCTCCTTTATTGAAGTGGCGTTTGTTGTTGCATTTGATTTTGGCCTTGAACATGGGATAGTACTTTCTGGTAATGGCGCTGATGCATTTGCCCGGCCTTTTCAATGGCTTGCACCACTTCCTGGTCATGACATTGACTTGCAAAGAAATGTGCTTTTTTCATCGCAAGCAGATTCCAAGAAAGCATATCTGCAAAATATAATGAATCTTTGGTAGTGACAATGGCTGGGGGCTGTGGATAATAGCCTGTCTGGTGCGCAGTTGATGGCTGCTGTTGCTGTTGTTGTTGCATACAACGACCTCCTGATTTTCAATATCACTTGTATAATGTCCCATTTCTGCATTTCTATGTACACAACCAGTGAAAAATAGCTCCAATAAAAAGCGACATAAATAACTATTTCCCGACAAATATTTTGTATTCAAATTTTTAAAAAGGTGATAAAATGAGGATGTAATTTAAATTGTTGCAAGAGCTGAAAGCGTTTACTGAGGTTTTCAGAATAATTTTACTAGGCTAACAGCTAAGGTTGATATAGAGAGAGCATCTAGAAGCAATGGGAGGAACAACATCATGGAACAAGTTATGCGCAATGCGTTTTTATTCTTATCAAAGAATAAAGCGTTAACAAAAATGGCGAGAAAATATGGATTGCGATTCGGAGCAGGGCGATTTGTAGCCGGGGAAAGAATTGATCAGGCAGTCCAATGCATCAAGGAATTAAACGGAAAAGACCTGTGCGTGACCATTGATTATCTTGGTGAATTCATTGATACGGAACAGGAAGCAAATGAGATGGCAGACAACAGCATCGAAGCGATTCGTGCTATCGGAAGAGAAAAGCTTGATTCTCAGCTATCTTTAAAAATGACATCCATGGGTCTGGACATTTCCGACGAGATTGTCATGAACAATATGCGCAGAATCCTGACTGCTGCTAAGGAAAACGGTGTATTTGTCACCATTGATATGGAAGACTACTCCCGCTGCGGCAAAACAATCGAAATTTTCAAGAGGCTGAAAGAAGAGTTCGATAATGTGGGAACGGTTATCCAGGCTTACCTTTTCCGTACCGTTACGGATATCGAGGACCTGAATCAATACAATCCAAATCTCCGTTTGGTAAAGGGAGCATACAAGGAGTCACCAAATGTAGCTTTTCCTGAAAAGAAGGATGTAGACGACAACTTCAAAAAAATCATCGAAATGCATCTTTTGAACGGCAACTACACAGCAGTGGCCACGCATGATGATGCCATGATCGAGTTTACAAAAGAATTGGTGAAGAAGCACAATATCCCGAATGACCAATTCGAATTCCAGATGCTGTACGGAATACGTCCGGAGCGTCAGCTTGAGCTAGTAAAAGAGGGCTACAAAATGCGCGTCTATGTTCCATATGGTACGGACTGGTACGGCTACTTCATGCGCCGTCTGGCGGAGCGTCCGGCAAACGTGGCATTCGTCCTTAAGGGCATGATAAAGAAATAAGTGTTAAATGTAAAAGGGGGAGCGCTAACAATACGCTCTCCCTTTTAATATTATTCAGGAGAGAAAAGGCCGATTAATCCTCCATATTCGCTTTCCCATACTGCTGATTATTGCTCGTCTTTTTCCCGCTGTAATCCATCTCAACCGTCGGACCGGAATTTCCTTTCACGCTTGCTGCACTTTTAGCCGCATGAGAGGGCTGCTTTTTCATCTTTGCCATCCTTATCACCTCCGTCTTCTGTATTTTTACCTCCAAAGAAAAACACATGCAGGTTGATCAAGTAAAATAAAATGGAAAAACCTTATTTATTTATTGCGAAAATTCTATAAATACTTTATTATTGAAATCAAAGGAACTCTTGTAAAGGAGATATTTTTTTGAAGTAAAAATGAATGAGTATTCATTCAACAAATGAAATTAAATTCAACTATCAAGGGGGAGGAAGAATGAAACATAGTATTAAAAAGGCTGCTGTCATCGGATCTGGTGTAATGGGGTCCGGAATTGCGGCACATTTAGCAAACGTTGGTATTCCTACAATCTTGTTAGATATCGTTCCTAACAAACTAACGAGTGACGAAGAGCAAAAGGGCTTAACACTCTCAGATAAAACAGTACGTAATAAATATACGAGCACAGCTCTGCAAAAATTACTCAAACAAAAACCGGCACCACTGACAACCAAATCAAACCTGCAATTAATCGAGGCAGGCAACCTGGAAGATGACATTGCGAAAATTGCAGAATGTGACTGGGTAATTGAGGTCATTGTGGAAAACCTGGAAATCAAAAAGCAATTGTTTGAAAAAGTGGATACTCATCGTAAGCAGGGTAGCATCATCAGCTCCAACACTTCCGGTATTTCAATAGAGGCAATGGCGGAAGGACGCTCGAATGATTTCAGAAAGAACTTCCTTGGTACACACTTTTTCAATCCACCACGCTACTTGAAATTATTAGAGGTCATTCCGACGCAGGACACAGACCCTGGAGTGGTAAGCTTTATCAAGAAATTCGGTGAGGATGTGCTTGGCAAAGGAATCGTACTCGCCAAAGATACACCTAATTTTATTGCCAATAGAATTGGAACATACGGTTTACTGGTTACGGTGAAGCAGATGCTTGAAGGCGGCTACAGTGTCGGTGAGGTTGATTCTGTTACAGGTCCGGCAATCGGCAGACCAAAAAGTGCGACATTCCGTACATTGGATGTAGTCGGACTGGATACATTCATACACGTTGCAAACAATGTATTCGACAAGGTGGAAGGTGCGGAGAAGGAAGTTTTCCAAGTACCTGATTTTATGAAGAAAATGCAGGCGAACGGCTGGCTTGGAAGCAAATCCGGGCAAGGATTCTACCTGAAGCAGGGGAAAGAGATCCTCGAGCTTAACGCTGAGACATTTGAATATGAGCAAAGAAAGAAATTGAAAACGCCGGCATTGGAAATGAGCAAGCAGGCAAAAGGCTACAGCAATAAAATGAAAGCGCTTGTATACGCGGACGATCGTGCAGGCAATCTTCTTTGGAGCATTCTAGCGCCGGTTCTCAGCTATTCTGCAGAACTGCTTGGGGAAATTGCAGATGATATTGTGGCAATCGACCAAGCTATGAAGTGGGGCTTCGGCTGGGACCATGGACCTTTTGAGACATGGGATGCAATCGGAGTGGAAGAGTCCGTCATGAAAATGAAAGAAGATGGCATTCCGGTTCCAAAGTGGGTTGATGAGCTATTGGCAAATGGCCACCGCACATTCTATAAAAAAGACAACGGAACCACTTCCTACTACGACAATGGAACATACAAAGCAATGGAAGTGAACAAAAAGGTTGTTCACCTTAAAACATTAAAAGAGACAAATGGAGTCATCAAAAAGAACTCCGGTGCAAGCCTGATCGATCTTGGAGATGATATAGCACTTTTGGAATTCAATTCACCTAATAATGCAATCGGGTTGGATATCATCCAAATGGTCAACTACGCGATTGATGAAGTGGATAAGAATTATAAAGGTCTTGTCATAGGGAACCAAGGCAAGAACTTCTGTGTAGGGGCAAACCTTGCAATGATTCTCATGGAAGCGCAGGATGACAACTATTTCGAGATCGATATGGTTGTGAAGCACTTCCAGCAAGCGATGATGAAAATCAAATACAGTCCAAAGCCGGTAGTCGCTGCACCATTCGGCATGACACTCGGCGGAGGAACGGAAATCTGCCTACCTACAAGCCAGCTTCAGGCATCCGGCGAAACGTATATGGGCCTTGTGGAAGTGGGAGTAGGACTCATCCCTGGTGGAGGCGGAAACAAAGAGCTGTATATCAAGCACTTAAACAGCATGCCAGAAGGACTGGACTATGACCTGCAAAAAGTGGCAAACAAGGTGTTCGAGCAGATTGCAACTGCAAAGGTATCTACATCAGCTGCAGAAGCGAGAGACCTGCACCTGCTGAATAACAAAGATCAGATCAGCTTTAACGGCGATCATTTAATACATGATGCAAAGCAGGCGGCGCTTCATCTGTTTGAAGCAGGCTACACACCGCCAGTACGCAAAAAGATTCCAGTGACAGGGGAAACAGGCTATGCAACATTGATGCTTGGTGCCTATAACATGCAATATTCAGGATTCATCTCCGAGCATGACCTGAAAATCGCCAAAAAACTTGCGCATGTCATTGCTGGCGGTAATGTACCATATGGCACAGAAGTAGATGAGCAGTACCTTTTGGATCTTGAGCGCGAAGCATTCCTAAGCCTTGTAGGGGAAGCGAAATCCCAGCAGCGGATGCAGCACATGCTTGTAAAAGGAAAACCATTACGCAACTAATCTATTCATAGAATACTAAACTACTAGAAAAGCGAGGGGAGCACTTTGAAAGAAGCGGTGATAGTTGCTGGTGCTAGAACACCAGTAGGCAGAGCGAAAAAAGGATCTTTAGCTACAGTACGACCAGACGATCTAGGAGCACTAGTAGTAAAAGAAACATTAAGAAGAGCTGGCAATTACGATGGTCCAATCGATGACCTCATCTTTGGATGTGCAATGCCAGAAGCGGAGCAAGGATTGAACATGGCACGAAATATCGGTGGATTGGCAGGCCTTCCTTCCAGTGTACCGGCCATTACCATCAATAGATACTGCTCTTCAGGTCTACAAACAATCGCCTATGCTGCAGAGCGAATTATGCTTGGTCATTCCGAAAGCATCATTGCAGGCGGTGCGGAATCGATGAGCATGGTGCCGATGGTCGGCCACACGGTGCGTCCAAACGCAAGACTTGTAGATTCAGCGCCAGAGTACTACATGGGAATGGGGCACACAGCGGAGCAGGTTGCGTCCAAATATGGCGTGAGTCGTGAAGACCAGGATGCCTTTGCAGTGAGAAGCCATGAAAGAGCGGCAAGAGCGATCCAGGAAGGCAAATTTCTCGATGAAATCGTTCCGGTTGATGTAGCCGTACGAAAAGTTGGTGCTGATCACAAGCTTCAGGAATCAAGCTTCACCTTCAGCCAGGATGAAGGGGTACGCCCAGGTACCACTCTTGATGTTTTAGGAAAACTGAGACCTGCATTCAATGTAAGAGGGTCAGTCACAGCAGGTAACTCGTCACAAACAAGTGACGGAGCTGCATCTGTGCTAGTTATGGAAAGGGAAAGAGCAGAAGCATTGGGCTTGAAGCCAATCGCAAAATTCCGTTCCTTTGCAGTTGGAGGGGTTCCACCGGAAGTGATGGGTATCGGGCCGGTTGTCGCCATTCCAAAAGCGTTGAAGCTTGCAGGACTCGAGCTTTCCGATATCGGATTGCTTGAACTGAACGAGGCCTTTGCTTCCCAGGCGATCCAGGTAATGCGTGAGCTTGGGCTTGATGAAGACAAGGTGAATGTAAATGGTGGGGCCATTGCACTCGGCCATCCACTAGGTTGTACAGGATCTAAATTAACACTGACGCTACTCCACGAAATGAAGCGCCGCAACGAGCAGTTCGGAATTGTCAGCATGTGCATCGGCGGCGGTATGGGTGCAGCTGGCGTGTTCGAATTATTAGCATAGAAAAACCAATTCAAGGAGGAAAATGATATGTCAAATACATTAGAAAATGTAGTCAAAGGCGGAAGCTTTCTACTGGATGATATTGCGGCTGAAAAAGTGTTCACACCGGAGGACTTCACGGATGAGCATAAACTTATTGCCAAAACGACAGAAGAGTTTGTGGTAAATGAAGTGGTTCCTAATCTTGAGCAGATCGAGCACCATAACTTCGATATCTCTGTAAAGCTTTTGAAAGAAGCTGGAGAACTTGGACTTTTAGGGGCGGATGTACAGGAGGAATACGGCGGATTCGGTTTGGATAAAATCAGTTCTTCCATCATCACGGAAAAATTCTCAAGAGCGGGCGGATTCTCCTTATCCTACGGGGCACATGTAGGTATCGGTTCTCTGCCAATCGTCCTCTTCGGAAATGAAGACCAAAAACAAAAGTATTTGCCAAAGCTTGCATCCGGTGAATTATTGGCAGCCTATGCATTGACAGAGCCTGGATCAGGTTCTGATGCACTTGGAGCAAAAACAACCGCTAAACTAAATGCAGAAGGCACCCACTATGTCCTGAACGGTGAAAAGCAGTGGATTACCAATGCTGGATTTGCAGATGTGTATGTTGTCTATGCAAAAGTGGATGGCGAGCATTTCTCCGCCTTCATCGTGGAACGTGAGTATGATGGAGTGTCCACTGGACCGGAAGAAAAGAAAATGGGAATCAAAGGCTCTTCCACTCGTACCTTGGTTTTGGAAGATGCGAAAGTTCCGAAAGAAAACCTGTTAGGTGAAATTGGCCGCGGCCACGTTATCGCATTCAATATCTTGAATATCGGCCGTTACAAATTGGCAGTAGGGACTGTCGGGGGCTCCAAGCGTGGAATCGAACTTGCTGCCACTTATGCCAACCAGCGTCAGCAATTCAAAACGCCAATCGCAAAGTTCTCTTTAATCCAGGAGAAGCTTGCAAATATGGCGACAAAAACATATGCAACGGAAAGTTCCGTTTATCGTACAGTTGGTCTTTTTGAAGACAGCATGGGCCGACTAACCAAGGAAGAAGAGAAAGATCCAAATGCTGTTGCAAAAGCAGTAGCGGAATACGCGATTGAGTGTTCCCTGAATAAAGTTTTCGGTTCTGAAACCTTGGATTATGTAGTGGATGAAGCGGTTCAAATCCATGGAGGCTACGGTTTCATGGCTGAGTATGAAGTGGAAAGAATGTACCGTGACTCCCGTATCAATCGTATCTTTGAAGGGACAAACGAAATCAACCGCCTGTTGGTTCCAGGCACATTTTTACGAAAAGCTTTAAAAGGGGAACTTCCACTGATTCAAAAAGCTCAAAGCCTGCAGGAAGAACTGATGATGCTTATGCCTGAGGAAGTGGGCGATGGCGTATTGGAGCAGGAAAAATATCTTGTAAAGAACGCGAAGAAAATTGCCATCTTAATGACAGGATTAGCTGCACAAAAATATGGAAAAGCGTTGGAAAGAGAACAAGAACTGCTTGTTAACATCGCTGATATCATCAGCAATGTCTACTCCATGGAGTCTGCAGTCCTTCGTACAGAAAAAGCGATTGCCAAGTCCGGTGAAGAAAAGAGCAAACAAAAGATCCTTTACACGCAAGTATTCTGCCAGGAGGCATTCAACCAGATCGAAGCGGATGCAAAAGAAACACTGATTGCAGCAGAAACCGGCGACACACTGCGCATGATGCTTTCCGCACTACGCAAATTCACACGCCACACCCCAATCAATGTAGTAGCAAAAAAACGCGAAATCGCAGCTGCTGTATTGGATGCACAGAAATACACTGTATAAATTATTTTGGCTCTTTTCCTAAAAATTGTTTTTAGGAAAAGGGCTTGTCTGAAGATTAAGTGTACACATTAAACACCCTGTTGATTTCCGTTCCAGGGGTTCGCTTTCCGCGGGCGGCCTCGGAAGCCTCCTCGGCGCTATTGCGCCTGCGGGGTCTTCCTTGACACGCTCCTCCCGCAGGACAAGGAAGGCTTCGGCAGCGATACATCGCACGCAGAAAATGCTTGCATTTTCAAGGAGTCTCACCCCTTGCACTCCAATCAACAGGGGGGAACTAAAGTAGTAATAATTCTTACTGAAGTTAGGCGCTTGGATTTCTCCAAGTGCTTTTTTTCTTTGCTAAGGAAAAGTAATGTTTAATGGGAATACTAGCTGTTGATTGGAGCAATAGGCAGAGACTCATGTGGGAGGAAGCGTTTAGTGGAGACCCCACAGGCGAAGCCGAGGAGGCTCACGCTAGCCCCGCTGGTCGCTGCGCCTAGTGCGGAAATCAACAGCGGTGTTTAATAGAGATGAATATTAAGAAGGAAAAATGCAAAATAGGTCGAATAATAGAAAATAGTGTGTTGAAAATTAGGAGTAATCTTCTCCTTTGTGCTACAATATATGAGTAAATTCTTGTATGTAAGGTGGTGCAAAACGTAATGAATGTGACATTTTACTGGTATCCGAAATGCGGCACTTGCAGGAATGCAAAAAAGTGGTTAGAGCAGCATGATGTAGCACTGAATGAAGTACATATTGTTGAAAATCCGCCTTCCCGCCAAGAGCTGGAGGAGCTATACAAGAAAAGCGGATTGGAACTGAAAAAGTTCTTCAACACCAGCGGCATGAAATACCGTGAACTGGGCTTGAAGGACAAACTGAAAACCATGTCTGAAGCTGAAATGCTTGATACATTGGCAACAGATGGCATGCTGATCAAACGCCCGATCACAACGGACTCAAGCATTGTGACTGTGGGTTTCAATGAAAAGCAGTTTGAAGACACCTGGAAATAAGAAAGCTCATTTCTTACCGCGATTTTTGCGGTATGAGTTCTAAATACTATCACTTTTATGGAGGTTAATAATGATGAACACACCTAAAGAATTGCGCTATTCCGAAGAACATGAGTGGGTAAAAGTAGAAGGCGAAAAAGTACGCATTGGTATCACTGATTTTGCACAATCCGAGCTTGGAGATATCGTATTTGTGGAACTTCCTGAAGTTGGAGATGAAATCTCTGCAGATGAGCCGTTTGGAAGTGTAGAATCTGTTAAAACGGTTTCTGAACTTTACGCTCCTATCAGTGGGAAAGTGGTAGAAGTAAACGAAGACCTGAATGACAGCCCTGAGTTCGTAAACGAGTCCCCTTATGAAAAAGCTTGGATGATCGTGGTTGAGCCAACAGGAGCAGGCGAAGTGGACAAGCTTATGACTGCTGAGCAGTATGTGGAAATGACAAAAGAAGATTAATAACCTTTCACCATTCCGGGCACCATAAATTTAGCTGCCAATACAGTCTAAAAGGGTGAGATGGAATGACTTTGGATAATAAACGTTTAGACATCACAGATCGAGTTGTCGGGAAGTTGTCCGATCAGGGATTTAATCTTTATGTAGAGAACGAATCCATCGGTCAGGTAACTTTCACGGAACAAGGAAACCAATATTCCTTGAGAAACGGGTACGAACAGGAAGGAAGCCGTATTTTCCAACAGGTTCAAGTACCGTCTGAAAAAGATGTTAAATATGTAGATTGCGACGACGAAAATGGATGGTGTTAGCCATCGGTGGGGTTGGGACCTTATAAAGTTCCGCCCCTTTTTTCTATTAACTGAACTTATATTCAATAAAAAGGGGAACATTCATAGTAAGCAGAATATGAATAGTATAAAGAATGACTGCTTTATACACTTTTAAGAACAGGTGATGGGTATGGAAATGATCGATGTAGACAAAATCATCATTGTCGAGGGGAAATCGGATAAAAAAAGGATTCAGCAGATTATCAATGAACCAGTTCATATCATATGTACGAATGGCACAATAAGTGTGACACGATTAGACGAATTGATGGAAGACTTATATGATAAGGAAGTGTATATTTTAGTGGACTCCGATGATTCCGGAGAAAAACTGCGGAGGCTCTTCAAGCGGGAGTTTCCTGAGGCGGAGCATCTCTATATCGATCGCATGTACAGGGAGGTCGCAAGTGCACCATACAATCATATTGCGACTGTATTACTGAGTGCAAATATCGATATTCATACACACTACCTATAAATAGCAATATTCAACGAGGATGAGGAAATGAAGGATTGGACAAGAGAACAGCTAATAGAGGAAATAGAGAAAGAACAGGTGACAGTGGTGTACTTTTACACTCCTATGTGCGGAACATGCCAGGTAGCCAAGCGGATGCTTGAAGTGACAAAAGAGCTTTTTCCGACCTTTCAATATGGCATGCTCGATGTCAATTACATTCGGGAGCTCGCGATCCAATGGGAAATAGAAAGTGTTCCTTGCTTGATGATATTCAGAAACGGTACCATCCATGAAAAATTATACGCGTTCCACTCAGTAGAGCACCTCTTCTTGCTATTTCAAAAATATAAGAGTGAGTAAAAAACACCTGTAGCAGGGTGTTTTTTATGTTTAAGTTTGATTTACTGTTACAGGTAATTTATAATTAGGAACACCAGTTCGATTTGAGGAGGATTTATAAATGAGCTATCAAAGCAGAGTGCTATTTTACGGAGCAATCAGTGTGGATGGCTACCTCGCACGTGAGGATCATTCATTGGATTGGCTAATCGGTACTGAAGGGGAGGAGGACACCACCTACCAAGAGTTCTACGACAGCATAGATACCATTGTGATGGGGCGAAAAACCTATGAACAGATACTGATTCTTTCACCGGATGAATTTCCGTATTCCGGAAAGGAATGCTATGTTTTCTCCCGTACTATGACGGGATCTAATGAGAATGTCACTTTCATCAATGAAGATGTAGCAGAATTTACCAAATCCTTGAAGAGTCAAAAAGGTAAAAGAATCTGGCTTGTAGGTGGCGGAGAGGTACTGGATCCGGCTCTAAAAGAGAAATTGGTGGATGAATTCATTATTCAAATTGCCCCTTCCATCATCGGTCGCGGGATTTCCTTGTTTATTCCAGGTGATCATGAAAACAGATTGAAGTTGTTGGATGTAAGACGCTACAAGCAATTTGCCGAAATGCACTATGAGACAATAAGATAAAAGTAAAAGTCTATGTGAATGAATAGTATTGATTTTAACTATCTAGCTGTTGATTGGAGCAATAGGCGAAGACTCCTGCGGGAGGAAGCGTTTAGTGGAGACCCCACAGGCGAAGCCGAGGAGGCTCACGCAAGCCCCGCGGAAAGCGAAGCCTAGTGCGGAAATCAACTGCGGCGTTTAATAGTGCCGAAATAGTAGAAGGCAGGAAAACAGTAAAATGTTCCTGTCTTCTTTTATTTGATTTCGCCCCAAATGATGGACGCAAACCAAGTAATTTTTCTCTTGCCATTTTTCAGAAAAAGGAGTAAATTTGTTTAGGGATGCGAAATAAAAACACAAGGGGCACAAGATGAAAAATTTTCGATGGCTTCAGTCATTTAAACAATATAACCGCAATATACAATTGTTATTTATGGTGAATATCCTCACCCAGATAGGGTTGGGGATATTCATGATCGTCTACAATTTCTACATCAGGGAGCTTGGATACAGCGAAACGGTGAACGGAAGCATGATTGCAATGGCTTCCTTGGCGGCAGCCATTATCCTCATTCCTGCAGGTATTTTGAGCGATAAGCTTGGTAGGCGTAGAATGATGATCTATGGAGTGCTTTTTACCGGCATCTTCATGCTTTTTCGGAGCATTTTTGAACTACAGTCCCTCCTTCTGATCAGTTCCTTCATTTCCGGGATTGCGATGGCATTTATCCAGGTTACAGGTGTACCGTGGCTTGCGGAGATCTCCACAAAGTCCGAAAGAGTCAAACTGTTCAGCTACCATTTCGCAGTGATGATGGGGGCGAATGTAGTCGGTAATCTCCTTGGAGGTACATTGACAGATTCATTTCTCCATCTTGTTGGTTTAAGTCCGGTCTGGAGCGTCAGGCTTACATTGCTGATAGGTAGCGTCATTTTCTTTATCGGTTTATTCCCACTACTTAAAACAACAGAAACGCCTAGAAAGCTAGAGAAAGCCGGATTTTCTTTAAAAGGGCTTTTTACCTCTATGCCAAAGGGCCAATTGAAGTTGATCATAATGTTTGCTGCTGCACAAATTCTCATTGGTTTTGGGTCGGGTCTTGTCATTCCTTATCTCAATTTATATTTTGCTGATCGTTTCCATACTTCCAATTCCTCGATCGGGCTTGTACTGTCATTAGGTCAAGCGGTGACGGCAGTTGCTATGATTATAGGGCCCGCGCTGGTGAGGCGCGTTGGAGATATACGAGCAGTGGTGATTCTTCAGCTATTGTCTCTTCCGTTTATGATGATAACGGCATTTACGCATAGCTTCTGGCTGGCCGCACTGGGATTTCTATTCCGCCAGGCACTGATGAACGCAGCCAATCCAATCATTTCCTCCATGATGATGGAAAAAGTGGATGATAAGCTTAAGGGTTTTGCGAATTCCATCAGCCAGATGGTATTCTCACTTGGTTGGGCAAGTATGGGACCGGTTTCCATGACCATCGTCTTGATGTACGGGGATTATTGGGGTTATGCAATCGTGTTCTCCATTACTGCCGTCCTTTACTTGACAAGTTCGACTTACTTTTATTTGGCATTCAGAGGAAAATCGACGGCAACCTATCAAAAAGCAAGTCTTAAGACATCATAGATTGACATATTTCTTGGGAAATGAATCCCCAAAAGCAAATAACCACGATATTTGTAGGAAAGCATATGCAGGATTTTCCCCTTTTTCCATGAATATTGGTAGTATAAAAAGGGGGAAACACAATGAAAAGCATGATGGAGGCATTTCTAGATAGAGTAAGAGCGAAAACGCATATACACGAAATATTGCCTGCTTATTCACTTACCTGTTGTTTGATATCGGAAAGTGATCGTTCGATATTTGTCATAAGCCGAGACAAAATAGAATTGATTGACAGCTGTGAATTCTTGGATATCAAGGTGGAGGGACCATCGGACATTCTTTGTGAACTCCTTAATGGAGCGGCAAAGCTTACTCATGATAAACTGATTTTCCGGGGGAGCTTTCGCCAATTTCTTCTTCTGGATTCCCTTCTGTTTCTATCTAAGGAAGCTCACTTATAAAGGTTGAAGCCGCTATCTGCCCCAAATAGAGGATTATGCTTTGATGCTAGCGAAATTGTAGTTTACAGAATAGAGAAGCGGATGTGGAGCGGAGTGGTAACATGTATTATTTTATTGTGAATAAGACCTCGGGCAATGGAAAAGGCTCCGTTGTATGGAAGAAGGTTCAAAATCTCTTGGAAGCCAAGAGGGTTGATTATAAGGTTCTGTATACTGATGGTTCCGACCAAGATGCTATGCTTGTGGAAAAGATCATTCATACGGATATTTCAGCCATAGTGGTAGTTGGTGGAGATGGAACGATTCATGGGGTAGCGAATGCACTAGCCAATAAGCATGTACCGATGGGAATAATTCCGGCAGGGTCCGGCAATGATTTTGCAAGAAGCCTGCAGATTCCAAAGCATCATGAAAAAGCGTTGAACCGAATACTGACAGGTAAAGTGAAAACAATGGATTTGGGAAAGATCGGTCGCGAATATTTCATTACTATTGCCGGAATAGGCTTTGATGGCAAAGTTGCCAAGGTAACGAACGAATCCAAGGTAAAGAAGCTGCTTAACAAATTGAACTTGGGCAGTTTATCCTACATATACAGTTTGATAAAAGTATTGTTTACATATGAACCTACCACAGCAACCATCAAAATAGATGAGGATATCCATCATTTCAAGGAAGTTTGGATGATTTCAGTTGCCAATCTTCCCTATTATGGGGGAGGTATCAAAATTTGCCCTGATGCTAGATCGGATGATGGCTTATTGGATATCTGCGTCCTGCATGGAGTAAGCAGATGGGAACTGTTGTTGGTCTTCCCCAGTGCTTTTTCAGGGAAACATATTACCCATAAAAATGTTACGATGCTAAAAGGTAAAAACATCTTCATTACACCGGAGAATGAATTAGTCATTCAGTGTGATGGCGAGATTGTTGAGCAAAAAACGATTGCTCTTACGGTCGAAAAAGAGGCTTTGCAAATTTTATAGTTTTTTTGTTTGACAGACCAATTTCACCGTGATACGATAACACTCGTTACTTAAAAAAAAATCTGATTTACCCAAATACTTAACTGAATATTGTTATCTCTTATCGAGAGAGGTGGAGGGACGTGCCCTATGAAACCCGGCAACCGTCAACAAGGAATTGTTGAAATGGTGCCAATTCACACAAAGCATTTATGTGCTTTGATAGATGAGAGAAAGGACTTTTTTAATATTTAATCCTTTCTGCTCATTGCTGCAGAAAGGATTTTTTGTTTTCTATTAACTGGTGTGGGTAAGCTAAGAAAAGCTAGACAGAAGGAAGGTGTTCGTATGATTACATTACAGGGAGTAAAAAAGGTATTCCAAACGAGAAATGGAAAAGTTACCGCTGTGGATGATATAGATTTATCTATTAATCAGGGAGAAATTTTTGGCATCATCGGGTATAGTGGTGCTGGGAAAAGCACATTGATCCGGATGCTGAACGGACTGGAGACTCCAACAAACGGAGTGGTGGATGTGGCTGGCCGTGATTTAGGAAAAGTCAGAGGCAGGCAGCTGCGTGAGGCACGCCAGGAGATCAGCATGATTTTCCAGCATTTCAATCTGCTGTGGTCTAGAACGGTAAAAGAGAACATCGCATTTCCATTGGAGATTGCAGGTGTAAAGCGTGAAGAGAGAAACAAGCGTGTTGCTGAACTTGTGAAGCTGGTCGGTCTAGAAGGAAGAGAGGATTCCTATCCTGCACAGCTTAGTGGGGGGCAGAAGCAGAGAGTAGGTATTGCCAGGGCGTTGGCAAATAACCCAAAGGTTCTTCTGTGTGACGAAGCAACATCAGCACTTGATCCACAAACAACAGATTCCATTTTGGAACTGCTGGTTGATATCAATGAGAGATTAAAATTGACGATCGTATTGATAACACATGAAATGCATGTTATCAGGAAAATCTGTCACCGGGTAGCTGTGATGGAGGCTGGAAGAATAGTAGAGCAAGGAAATGTTCTGGAGGTATTCCGTAAGCCACAACAACCGATTACAAAGCGTTTTGTGAAACAGGTTACGGAACCTGAGGAAACACAGGAAACGATAGAGCATCTTTTGGCTGAGTTCCCGCAAGGCAGAGTGATTCAGCTCACTTTCGTCGGGGCATCTGCCGAACAGCCTATCATCATGAATCTGATTCGCAAATTTGCAATAGACGTCAATATTTTGCAAGGGAAAATCTCTCAAACCCAAAATGGAGCATATGGCACTTTGTTTGTCCACCTGGATGGCGATGAATCAGAAGTGGATTTGGCGCTTGCATACATTCGTGAGCAACAGGTGGAGTTGGAGGTGATGACGAATGTTTGAACGCGTTAACTGGGATAAGATGTACGATGCAACGATAGAAACACTGTATATGAGTAGTATCTCGGTTCTAATTACATTTTTCTTGGGTATTATTCTTGGCCTTTTATTATTTTTAACAGCTAAGGGAAACATATGGCAGAACAGGTTCATCAATGGATTGGTAGCAGCCGTTGTTAATATATTTCGTTCCATTCCGTTCGTGATCCTGATCGTATTATTGATTCCTTTTACAAGAACGATTTTGGGTACTATTATCGGAGCGGATGCTGCATTGCCAGCCCTGATTATAGGAGCAGCACCTTTCTACGCACGTATGGTGGAAATCGCCCTGAGGGAAATTGACAAAGGTGTGATTGAAGCAGCCCGTTCCATGGGAGCGAAAACCTCCGAAATCATTTGGAAAGTATTGCTTCCTGAATCGATGCCAGCCCTTGTTTCAGGGATTACGGTAACAGCCATCGCAATTGTAAGCTATACAGCAATGGCAGGTTTTGTCGGAGCTGGCGGGTTAGGAAATCTGGCCTTTCTTGATGGCTTCCAGCGTAATAACTGGGATGTAACCTTTGTATGTACAATCATCATTTTAATCATTGTGTTTGTTATCCAATTTATTGGTGACTTTATAACAGCTAAATTAGATAAAAGATAAGAAAGCGGGGATTTTACAGATGAAAAAATTACTAAGCTTTGCAGTCATTTCGTTATTGGTTCTTGTATTGGCAGCTTGTGGTTCCAATGGTGAAGGCGGGAACGGTTCAGGCGACGGAAAAGGAATTAAAGAAGGTAAGTTAGTGGTAGGTGCATCCAATGTACCTCATGCTGAAATTCTTGAAGAAGCGGCTCCTTTATTAGAAGAAAAAGGGATCGAGCTTGAAATTAAAACATTCTCTGACTATGTAATTCCTAACCAAGCACTAAGAGATAAAGATCTTGATGCCAACTTCTTTCAACATGAGCCATACTTGAAATCTCAAATCGCGGATAACGGATATGAGTTTGAAAGTGCCGGCGGTGTTCATATCGAGCCAATCGGTGTTTACTCCAAAAAACATGACAGCCTGGAGGACCTTCCAAAAGGCGCTGAAATCTTGATGAGTAACTCTGTTGCTGACCACGGCCGAATCCTTTCCATGCTTCAGGAAAAAGGATTAATCACCTTGAAAAAAGGTGTGGAAAAAACTGCTGCAACTGTGGATGATATCGAAGAAAACCCGAAAGATTTGCAGTTCAACACTCAATTCGAAGCGGCATTTCTTCCTCAAGCTTACTTGAATGGTGACGGTGATGCGGTTCTGATCAACGGAAACTATGCACTTGGTGCTGATATCGACCCTGCTAAAGAAGCGATTGCCCTAGAGTCACCAGAAGACAACCCGTATGTGAACCTTGTAGTTATCCGTTCTGAAGACAAAGACAATGAGCAGATCAAAGCATTGGTGGAAGTTCTTCAATCCGAAGACATCAAAAAGTTCATCGAAGAAAAGTATCAAGGTACTGTTATTCCTGCAGGGGAGTAATGGTGGTAGTAAAGCGTCCTTAAGTGGGCGCTTTTTTTAAATTGGCGGAGATGTTGATGAATACATTCCTCCCACCTTAACAAATACTAACTCTGTGAAAAATTAGGATGGGAGTTGTCACGAATGGAACAACAATACGAACCGAAAAACTATACAGAAGCAGCACTTCATGACTATAAAGCGGGTTTAGGGGTATTTACCGAGAAAATGCCGGAGCTTGCACATCACTACAATGAATTTACGGAAGCATGCTTCAAGGAAGGTGTGCTCGACAAAAAGCAGAAGCAGCTCATTGCGCTCGGCGTGAGTGTCTATTCACAGGACGAATACTGCATCGTTTACCACACGAAAGGTTGCTTGGATCAGGGAGCAACCGAACAGGAAATTCTCGAGGTGTGCGGTGTGACTGCGGCATTCGGCGGCGGTGCAGCGATGAGCCAGTCTGTGACATTGGTGCAGTCGTGTATTGCGGATTTTAATGATTTGCAGCAATGAATAAAAGAACTGCCCGACTTATTTTTCGGGCTGTTTTTTATTGTTTGCAGAAGATATAAGGCGCGGTTGGGAAAATTGATTAGTGTGAAGGACTTTTTCGAGGGGGGCCGGGTGGAAAAGTCCGTCATCGAGTTTATGAAGAACCTTTTCAAGGGGATGTGGTGTAGGAAGGTCCATCATTGAGCCTATGAAGGCCCTTTCTAAGGGAATACCGGGTGGAAAAGTCCGTCATCGAGTTTATGAAGGCCCTTTTCAAGGGGATGTGGTGTAGGAAGGTCCATCATCGAGCCTATGAAGGCCCTTTCTAAGGGAATACCGGGTGGAAAAGTCCGTCATCAAGCTTATGAAGAACCTTTCCAAGGAAATCGAGGTCAGAAAGTCCGTCATCGAGCCTATGATGGCCCTTTCTATGACAAATGCAGCACCAAAAGTCCATCATAACAAAAAGAATGAACCCCTCCATCAGGACATCCTCCAATCAGGACCAATAGCGAGGTATTATAGGAACGCCTACCACCTCCTCCCGTATTGAAGGATTATAACGGAATACGCCGATATTCGGGTGTATTTCCGCTTTGGTTCATTTTCCCATCTCTGCTATGATTAAATATGTGTTTAATGCAAATACTTCGAGGGTATCTACAAAACTGGATAACACAAATTAAACACATATAAATAAGAAGGGATTGGTTTATTATCCATCATGTACAAGTGAAGTACACTGGCGAAATGGAAAAGGCAATGTATCAGGCTTATGGTTTTGGTTATGAGGAATACTCGCGTAAGCTTTCCAAGCGTATGGAGGTAGAAAAGCATCGAGATGCCCAATACAAGAAAAGCTTGGAGATTGTTGCAGAATTAGACCGTAAATTCCACCCGTAACGAACTTAGCAATTCGATTGGTTCTATATAAAAGAAGACAATAAAAAGGGTAAGTGATTTTCTCCGACATGGATGGAGGTATCACATACCCTTTTTTATTTATGGCTCTGTTAAACACCGCTATTGATTTCCTCACTAGGCTGCGCTTTCCGCGGGGCGTTTGTGGAGCCTCCTCGGCTTTCGCCTGCGGGGTCTCCACTAAACGCTTCCTCCCGCAGGACAAGGAAGGCTTCGGCAGCGACACATCGCACGAAGAAAATGCTCGCATTTTCGAGGAGTCTTCGCCTATTGCTCCAATCAACAGCTAATATACTTATAAAACTTTTGTTTAACAGAGACCTCAAGTAAAAGATTTACACCCTGAGAAATGAAAATATAGTGCGGACGTTATGCGTCACCTGCCGCCCCTGTTGATTGGAGTGCAAGGTGTGAGACTCCTGCGGGAGATAGCGGTAGACTTGAGACCCCGCAGGCAAAACCGAGGAGGCTCAAGCACCGCCCAGCGGAAAGCGAATGCCTGGAACGGAAATCAACAGGGAGTCAAACAGAACTCACACTTATTTTCAGGGTATCCTTATTTATTGAAGGATTATTCCTCCTGAATTGTATAAGATAAATTATGTACTTAATTCGATATAAAGCCTTTATTTTCGATATAATTTGAGGGGGGCTTTCACAAATCGGAAAAGGTTGCTAACACTTTCTATTTGTTATAAGATTGTAATGAGAATAAAATGAGAATTAAAACAAGAATGTGTTTTCATATAGAAGCACAGATCATTGGAGGTATAGAGTCATGGGTTCAACGTTAACAATCAAGGATTTACATGTATCTATTAACGATAAAGAGATTTTAAAGGGTGTAAATCTTGAAGTAAAAGGCGGAGAGATTCACGCTATCATGGGGCCAAACGGTACAGGTAAGTCAACGCTTTCTTCTGCTATCATGGGTCACCCTAAATATGAAGTAACAAGCGGAAGCATCACGTTTGATGGTGAAGATGTGCTTGAAATGGAAGTGGATGAGCGTGCGAAAGTAGGTTTATTCCTTGCAATGCAATATCCAAGTGAAATCAGTGGGGTAACAAATGCTGACTTCCTTCGTTCTGCAATCAATGCTCGTCGTGAAGAGGGCGATGAAATCTCCTTGATGAAGTTCATCCGTAAAATGGATAAGAATATGGACTACCTTGAAATGGATCAAGCAATGGCACAGCGTTACCTAAACGAAGGTTTCTCTGGTGGAGAAAAGAAACGTAACGAGATTCTTCAATTAATGATGATCGAGCCTAAAATTGCAATTCTTGATGAGATTGACTCCGGTCTTGATATCGATGCGTTGAAGGTTGTTTCCAAGGGAATCAACGAAATGCGTGGAGAAGACTTTGGTTGCCTTATCATCACTCACTACCAGCGTCTATTGAACTACATCACTCCTGACCACGTTCACGTTATGATGCAAGGTCGCATTGTGAAGTCCGGTGGCAAGGAATTAGCGCAGCGTCTAGAAGCAGAAGGTTATGATTGGATTAAGCAAGAATTAGGTATCGAAGACGAAACAGTCGGTCAAGAAGCGTAAGCAAGGAGGATTATCATGACGTTAGAGACGAAATTACCGTTTGATCAAGACTACCTCAGCAACTACTCCAAAGAATCAGGGGAGCCTCAGTGGCTGTTGGCTCTTCGCTTACAAGCTCTTGCATTGGCGGAAGAACTTCCGTTACCAAAGCCGGATAAAACGAAGATTACCAACTGGAATTTCACAAGATTCCAAAAGCATACTGTTGAAACTTCCATTACTTCTGTGGACCAGTTACCACAAGAGGTAAAGGCTCTTGTAGATGTTGAGAATATATATGTTCAAGTAGACAATACACCTGTCGTTTCTTCTTTGACAAAAGAGTTAACTTCTCAAGGTGTCATTTTCACTGATATTTTAACAGCAGCAAAAGAACACAGTGACCTTGTGCAAAAGTACTTCATGAAAGATGGAGTGAAAGTAGATGAGCACAAATTAACGGCGCTGCATGCAGCATTGATGAATGGCGGAGCTTTCCTATACATTCCTAAGAATGTTGTGATTGAGGAACCGATTCAGGCAATCTATGTTCATGATAAAGCGGAAGCGGTATTCAACCATGTACTGATTGTTGCAGAAGACAACAGTGCTGTTACGTATGTGGAAAACTACCTAAGCACAAATGATGGAGAAGGATCCATTTTCAACATCGTTTCTGAGGTTATTGCGAACGGCAACTCCAAGGTTCTTTATGGGACTGTGGATAACCTTGGTAAAGGTGTTACTACCTATGTGAACCGTCGTGGAGTAGTTGGACGCGATGCAACATTGGAGTGGGCACTTGGCCTGATGAACGATGGAGACACAATTTCAGAGAATGTCACGCACCTGATCGGTGATGGCTCAACTGGTGACACAAAAACTGTCGTAGTAGGACGTGGAGTGCAAAAGCAGAACTTCACTACAATGGTGGTGCATCATGGCAAGAACTCTGAAGGACAGATCTTAAAGCATGGTGTAATGAAGGACAGCGCAAGCTCTGTATTCAACGGAATCGGTAAAATCGAGCATGGAGCTTCCAAGTCGAATGCCGAGCAGGAATCCCGCGTGTTGATGCTTAGCGAAAAAGCTCGTGGAGATGCAAACCCGATTCTTCTTATTGACGAAGATGACGTAACAGCAGGTCACGCAGCTTCTGCAGGCCGTGTGGATCCGCTTCAGCTTTACTACCTGATGAGCCGCGGAATTTCCAAGCATGAAGCTGAACGCTTAGTTATTCACGGATTCTTGGCGCCGGTAGTACAACAGTTACCAATCGAAAAGGTGAAGAACCTATTGATTGATGTAATTGAAAGGAAAGTTAAGTAATGAATATCCAGGAGATTCGTCAGCAGTTTCCTATTTTGCATCAAGAGGTCAATGGAAATCCGCTTGTGTACTTAGATAGTGCTGCTACTTCTCAAAAGCCCTTAGCGGTGATTGAGGCCTTGGAAAAGTACTATAAAGGGTATAACTCCAATGTGCATCGCGGCGTTCATACACTGGGTACAAGAGCGACAGATGGTTATGAGGGTGCACGTGATAAAGTCAAGAATTTTATCAATGCATCTTTCAGAGAGGAAATCGTATTCACTCGTGGTACGACAACTGCACTAAACCTTGTAGCAAGCAGCTATGCCCGGGCGAACCTTAAAGAGGGCGACGAAATAGTTATTACCTATATGGAGCACCATAGTAATATCATTCCTTGGCAGCAGGCGGCTAAAGCAACAGGAGCTACGTTGAAGTATATCCCTCTGACAGAAGACGGTTCGATTTCCTTGAAGGATGTAGAGGAGACTGTTACGGAAAACACGAAAATTGTTTCTGTGATGCAGGTTTCCAACGTATTAGGTTCAATCAATCCGATTAAAGAGATTGCTGCAATTGCCCATAAAAATGGTGCGATTATGGTGGTGGACGGTGCCCAGAGTACTCCGCATATGAAAGTGGATGTACAGGATTTGGATTGCGATTTCTTCGCACTATCCGGTCACAAAATGGGTGCGCCGACTGGTATTGGTGCCCTATACGGGAAGAAACACCTTCTCGAGAACATGGAACCGATCGAGTTTGGCGGGGAAATGATCGACTTTGTCGGATTGCAGGAATCCACATGGAAGGAACTGCCTTGGAAATTTGAAGGCGGTACCCCGATCATCGCTGGTGCAATCGGTCTTGGAGCGGCTATTGATTTTCTAGAGCAGGTCGGAATGGATAACATCCTGGCTCATGAGCATAAGCTTGCTGAATATGCCATGAACAAAATGTCTGAAATAGAAGGTATCACGATTTATGGTCCGAAGAAGCGTGCAGGACTGGTTACCTTTAATATAGAAGATGTACACCCTCATGATGTAGCTACTGTATTGGATGCAGAAGGAATCGCTGTTCGCGCAGGACATCACTGTGCACAGCCTTTAATGAAGTATCTGAACGTTTCTTCCACGGCCCGTGCTAGTTTTTACCTGTATAACACAGAGGAAGAAATTGATAAGCTAGTAGCATCATTAGTGAAAACAAAGGAGTACTTTAGCAATGTCTTTTAATAATTTGGATACTCTTTACCGTCAAGTGATTATGGATCATTACAAGAACCCCCGCAATAAGGGGAAGCTTGAAGAAGATGGAATTACCATTGATATGAATAATCCGACATGTGGGGACCGCATTCACTTAACGCTGAAAGTGGAAGATGGAAAAGTTGCAGACGCAAAGTTCGATGGAGAGGGTTGTTCCATCTCCATGGCCTCTGCTTCCATGATGACGCAAGCGGTCAAAGGGTTGGAAGTAGAGAAGGCTTTGGCGCTTTCCCAGATCTTTTATGATATGATGCTAGGTAAGGAATACGATGACGAAGATTTGGACTTAGGGGATATTGAAGCACTGCAAGGAGTCGCGAAATTCCCTGCACGTATCAAATGTGCCACCCTTGCATGGAAAGCCATGGAAAAGGGCGTCAAGTCGGAATAAGCTTAAGGATAGGGAGCTTTAGGAACCTTGTTTCTAAAGCTCACCTCTTGAATGGAGGGAATTAGAAAATGGCAAAAAAAATGCCTGAAATCGGCGATTACAAGTATGGTTTTAAGGATAAGGACGTATCCATCTTCCGTTCCGGCCGTGGACTTACGAAAGAGATCGTAGAAGAGATCTCCCGCATGAAGTCCGAGCCGCAATGGATGTTGGATTTCCGTCTAAAATCATTGGAACATTTCTATAACATGCCAATGCCTCAATGGGGCGGCGACCTGAACAGCTTGAACTTTGATGAAATTACGTACTATGTAAAACCATCCGAAAAGTCTGAGCGCTCTTGGGATGAAGTACCGGAGGAAATCAAACAGACGTTTGATAAACTTGGTATTCCTGAAGCAGAGCAAAAATATCTAGCTGGTGTATCTGCACAGTATGAGTCCGAGGTTGTTTACCACAACATGCAGGAAGACTTAGAAGACCTTGGTGTCGTTTTCAAGGATACGGACACAGCGTTAAAAGAAAACGAAGATATCTTCCGTGAGCATTTCGCGAAGATAATCCCGCCAACTGACAACAAGTTCTCAGCATTGAACTCTGCAGTATGGTCCGGTGGTTCTTTCATCTATGTTCCAAAAGGTGTAAAAGTGGAAACGCCACTTCAAGCATACTTCCGAATCAACTCTGAAAACATGGGTCAATTCGAGCGTACGCTTATCATCGTGGACGAAGGCGCACATGTACACTATGTAGAAGGCTGTACAGCACCTGTTTACACAACCAACTCCCTGCACAGTGCAGTAGTTGAAATCATCATCAAAAAAGATGCTTATTGCCGTTACACAACGATCCAGAACTGGGCGAACAACGTTTACAACCTTGTAACGAAGCGTGCAGTCTGTGAAGCGAACGCGACAATGGAATGGATCGATGGCAACATCGGTTCCAAACTGACGATGAAATACCCAGCGGTTATCCTTAAAGGTGAAGGCGCACGTGGTATGACTCTTTCCATCGCATTAGCTGGTAAGGGGCAGCACCAGGATGCAGGTGCAAAAATGATCCACCTTGCACCAAACACGTCTTCCACCATCGTTTCCAAATCCATCTCCAAGCAAGGTGGTAAAGTAACATACCGTGGAATCGTACATTTTGGTAAAAAAGCTTCCGGCGCTCGTTCCAACATCGAGTGTGACACACTGATCATGGATAACCAATCCACTTCCGATACGATCCCTTACAACGAAGTGTTCAACGATAACGTATCTCTTGAGCATGAAGCAAAGGTATCGAAAGTATCCGAAGAGCAATTGTTCTATCTGATGAGCCGTGGTCTTTCCGAAGAGGAAGCAACAGAAATGATCGTAATGGGCTTCATCGAGCCATTCACAAAAGAACTTCCAATGGAATACGCAGTAGAAATGAACCGTCTGATCAAGTTCGAGATGGAAGGTTCTATTGGGTAATCGGTAGAAATAAATTAACCCACACTTAGTTATTGTAAGTGTGGGTTTTTCTTATGTATGAATTTTGTCTTATTTTGCTGAACTATGCGAATTGTGCATAACTGCTCCGTTTTTGTGCATAAAATGAATTTTTTCTACGTAAACAGAATTTTTTGCACGCAAATTAAAATTTTTGTGCATAAAGTGCTGGAAATTGTGCATAAGTCGTGAATAAGACTATGATCCATTATAAAACTTGTATCAAGTTATTCACATTTCCTACACCAATTCCTCCCCAACCTCTTCCTTGCCATCGGTCTCTTTCTTCATCTGTTTCTGCTTCTCCAGATATTCATTGATCTTCAAGTTTACATAGATGAATCCTGCTGCTATGAATGCTGAAAAGACCCAGCCATTGACCTTCATGTAGAAAAGAATACGGTCATAGCCTTCCACTCCATACACGCCAATCAGATATTGCTTCAGTCCAGCCGAGAATAGGCCTCTCAATGCAAAAATACCTGTAACAATATAAAAGGCAGGCAATAATTCCTTCTGTCGATACAAACGAAGGCTATCCTCTCTTTTGTGGCCCTGCAAGTAAGCGATATCAGCCAGGAAATAGAGACCCAATGGCTTCCTCGCAATCATCGTCGCTATGAAGAAGAGGGCAAATCCAGCTCCGACATAAACGGAGTTCTGGAGCATATTGAATGCGGAGCCTGATAGTATGTCCACAATGGTAGATATGAATAGTGAAGCAAGAATGAACATACCAGTTACATTATATTGCCTTTCTATTAAAAATCTTACGATGGTATAAACAAACCCTGGGACTGTGGATAGTAGAATGGCATAATAGTCTCCCAGAGGGTCTTGTCCATATTTCCAGATCACATAAGGCATTACCAGGTAAAACAGCAGATCAAAAAAGACTATCTTATTTTTCATATTTCCCCCGCCTCTTCTATTTCTATTATCTATATTGTACCAATTAATCCCAAACCCAACACTATATATTTTAGTATGGCTGCAAGATTATGATAAAATGAAAAAAATGAGGTGATACGGATGATCTATATTGGGGTTACAGGCTGGGGGGACCATGATTCCCTCTATACTTCAGGGATTGCAGCCAGGGAAAAATTAAAGGAATATGCCGCTCACTTTCCGGTGGTAGAGGTGGATTCCTCGTTTTATGCCATCCAGCCTAAGCGGAATGTGGAGAAATGGGTGGCAGAAACACCTCCAACTTTCCAATTCATTGTAAAGGCCTATCAGGGGATGACCGGTCATCAGCGCGGTGATATTCCATTTGAGACGAAAGAGGAGATGTTTGAGGCTTTTCTCCAGTCGATCGAGCCATTTGAGAATTCTAATAAGCTCGCCATGGTACTGTTTCAGTTTCCACCATGGTTTGAATGCAACAAGGATAACGTGAGCTATATACGCTGGTGCAAGGAAAAGATGAAAGATACAAGAGTTGCGCTTGAGTTTCGCAATCAGTCCTGGTTTACGGAGCCTTTTCGAGAGCAGACTTTGACGTTTATGGATGTTGAGGGCTGGATACACAGCATTTGCGATGAACCTCAGGCTGGAAAAGGATCCATACCGACCGTGCTTCATCCGACTGATAAGGAGCGTACGCTTGTAAGGCTGCATGGACGAAATGTGCACGGGTGGACAAAGGCGGTTTCAGGCAAGGACTGGCGGGAGGTCCGTTATCTTTACGACTATAATGAGCAGGAACTTCTGGAATGGAAACGGAATTTGGAGGAGTTAAAAGACTCCACAAAGGATATTTATGTGCTTTTCAATAATAACTCTGGCGGTCATGCAGCGGATAATGCCAAGCGAATGATAGAACTGTTAGAGTTAGAATATCAGGGACTGGCACCCAGACAACTGGATTTATTTTAAACTATCGATGAGCCTTGATGAAAGAGGAGAGAACAAAATCGTGCAGATTCGGATATTACATACTAACGATACACATAGTCATTTTGAAGCTTACCCTAAAATTGCTGCTTTTTTAAAAGAGAATAGTAGTGACATTCCATCTGCGCTTGTGGATATCGGCGACAATATGGACCGCTTTCATCCCATCACTGAGGCAACACAGGGTCTAGCGAATACCGCCATGTTGAATCTATTGAAATATGATTATGCGACGATTGGAAACAACGAGGGAATCACCCTGGATTATCAGGCTCTGGCAGGGTTATACCGGGATGCTGATTTTCAGGTTCTGGTGGCAAACCTGTTCGAAACTAGTTGCGAATACCCGGAATGGGTGAAACCTTACTCTTATAAACAGATGGGGGATATAAATGTTTGTTTTGTCGGGGTGACCGTCTACTATCAGCATTTTTATGAGCTCTTGGGCTGGAAGCTGGAAGACCCCTATACGATGCTGGAAAAGATCCTGCCAGAGGTGAGGCAGGAAGCGGATGTTGTGGTCGTGCTGTCGCATCTCGGAATCTCAGATGATGAGGAGATGGCTAGAAGGTTTCCGGACATCGATGTCATTCTCGGTGGACACACCCATCATGTGTTGCCGAAGGGGAAACAGATCGGTAAAACGCTCGTTTGTGGCGCTGGGAAGTATGGGCAATTTATCGGGGAGGTCCATATTAGTTTCAATGAGCAGAAGAGGATAACACAGAAAAAAGCAAAGCTGCATTCCCTGGAAGAGACACATCCTAGTAACGAAGTAAAAAAGGTGATTGATCGGATGGAGGAGGAAGCGTCAGGAGCATTGCAGTACAAGCTGGCTGAATTACAGGAACCTCTGAACATCGACTGGTTTGCTCCATCTCCCCTCTCAAATCTTCTGGCAGAAGCACTAAAAGAGTGGTGTGATGCAGATATCGGAATGGTGAATGCCGGGGTACTGTTGGAGTCCATTCCAACAGGTGCTGTCACAAGAGAGGCATTGCATCGCATCTGCCCCCATCCAATCAATCCTTGTCGAGTGACGCTGACAGGTGAGGAGCTTCGGGAGGTACTACAGCAAGCTATTCAGCCTGAGATGGAAGAGCTGGAGGTAAAAGGGCTTGGTTTCCGTGGGAAAGTGATGGGGAAGATGGCGTTCAGTGGTCTGGAGCTGGATAAGGAGATTTTCTCAGATGGCACGGTGCAAATCAAAGCTATTCTGGTAAATGGGAAAGAGGTTCAAAGCAATGATGCCATTTCCATTGGCACGATCGATATGTTCACTTTCGGCCGCATGTATCCAAGTATTGTGCGTGCCAAGGAAAAGAAGTTCTATATGCCCGAGCTGCTTCGGGATGTCCTAGCTGAAAAGCTTTTGCGCTTATAAGCTAATACCCATTTTTCACACTCTTTCCTCCTACTGTCATAAATTGATAGGGGAAGGGAGCGTGACAACTATCTATGATTGAAATGGCGCCAATCAAAATTAATGAATTTACTTTTACAGCAATCACTGTCAGATTGCCTAAAACCAATTTTCTTGCTGTAACCAGTGACAAAGGATATATCATGTGTGGAGCCCTCGATGTGGCCCTTTTGAATGAAAAGCTGAAAGATCGTCGGATCATTGCTGGGCGAGCGGTGGGTGTTCGGACAATTGAGCAATTAATAGAGGCCCCTTTGGAATCGGTTACGTATGAAGCGGAAAGTCTGGGCATTACAGTCGGAATGTCCGGCAGGGATGCTTTGTTGAGAATGATATAAAAGACCTTCGATGTAAGGTCTTTTTTTTATGTGTCGAAAGTTATATTAAATTTTTTATAAAAATTTTGTTAATAATGAAGTTTTCTTTCATTGTTTTTACTATAATGGAAAATATATAGATTTTGTCGAATTATGAAGATAGGAGAAACTATGAGATTATTACCCACTAAGTCCATGAAGCCGGGAATGAAGCTAGCGAAAACTATCTATAATGAGCAGGGAAGAGCACTGTTGAGTGCGGGAATCCCTGTAACAGCACGGATGATTACACGGTTGCAGCAGTTGAATATCACATATGTTTATATAGAAGATGCCAGAACAAAGGATTTGGAAGCTCCGACTATGATTTCGGATCAAACAAGGAAAAAGGCGATCACCACTATTACCGATACCTTCAAGCTGCTTGAGAGCGAAAAGAAGCTCAGCAAATGGTTTGTGATGGACCAGTCTTCCAAGGACCTAAAGAGCCTTATTCATACTTTGCTTGCAGATATGAAAAACAACCAGGAAGTGGCGACACTTTTAACAGATGTTTATATACATGATAACTATGTTTTCACCCATTCTTTGAATGTCACGTTATACGCGCTATCCATCGGGATCAAATTGGGGTTGCCGCAAAAGGACCTTGAGATACTGGGGCTTGGTGGGATTCTTCATGACATAGGAAAGATGCAGATACCTTCCGAGATTTTATTCAAGCCTGGGAAACTGACAAGTGAAGAGTTCAGCGAAATGAAAAAGCACACCACTTATGGATATGATATTCTACGGAATATGCACACCATTCCTCTTCTTGTCGCACATTGCGCTTTCCAGCATCACGAAAGACTGAATGGCAGTGGATATCCGAGAGGGGTCAAAAATGAGGATATCCATCTGTTCGGCAAGATCCTGGCAGTGGCAGATGTCTTTGATGCGGTAACATCCCATCGAATCTATCGGAGTGCGATGCTGCCTCATGAGGGCTTGGAGATCCTGTATGCGGGTTCTGAATCCCTTTACGAGCCGGCAATCATCGAGGCTTTCCGAAAATCTGTCGCCATCTATCCTTTCGGGCTAGCTGTGACACTCAATGACGGCAGAAAAGGCCTCGTTGTAGGGCAGAATAAGGACATCACGGAACGACCGATCATCCGGATCATAGAGGCGGAGGGAGCGGAACTGGACTCGCCCTATGATATCAATTTAAAGGATCACCTGGATGTCAGTATTGTGGATTGCGACAATCAGGGTAGCATGTCAGCGGTAAGCTGATACTAGCGAAATATTTTCTTTGTCCTTGTGTAATTTTTGTGATATAGTAAAACAATAAAATAATATACTTCCCTTATCATACGATGAGGTAGAGGCTGCATAGCATAAGAGTAAAACTACTGGAGGGTGACACCTAAGATGGTAGAAGAAAGGATGCTGTGCCGAAGCGAAATGAGTCGTCAAGCTTATTTTGCTGGGGTTATCTTGAATAAGGATAACACTGCCATTATGACCGGTACGGACGGGTTTGTAATGGAGGGCTACTGATCGGATGGAGGATAACATACATTACATAAAAGTAATGATAGTTATTTTCTATCATTGCTTTTTATTATGTAATACTCAGAGCTCCCGTTATTGTAAACCGTTTGGACAGGTCAAACCAATTACAATTTTATGGGGGTTTTTTGTATGGATGGAACAATTTATACTTTGATTCCTCCGGTGCTAGCAATCCTGATGGTTATTTTGACCAGAAGGGTATTGCTATCACTTGGAGCAGGGATCCTGGCATCTGCACTTTTACTGGCAGATTTCAATCCGATTACGATGTTTGTGCTGATTTGGGACACAGTGGTTGGCCTATTTTATTCCGTGGAAGATAAAGAATTGAACTTATGGAATATTTATATCTTAATTTTCCTGATCATCCTGGGAATCATTACGGCATTCATCTCCCTTACAGGCGGTAGCCGTGCATTTGGAGATTGGGCACAGCAAAAGATTAAAACTAGAAGAGGCTCAAAATTCTTAACTGCAATTCTAGGGATTATCATTTTTATTGATGACTATTTCAATGCTTTGGCAGTAGGTCAGATCAGTAGACCACTGACAGATCGTCATAAGGTATCACGTGCAAAACTTGCATACTTGATTGACTCCACATCTGCTCCGATCTGTGTTGTTTCTCCAATTTCAAGCTGGGGAGCGGTAATTATCGGAACAATTGGTACTGAAGTACTATTAAAGCAGGGCATCAACAATATTTCTGCGTTCAGCGCATTTATGCAGATCATTCCAATGAACTTATACGTATTTTCCGCAATATTGATGGTTTTTGTTGTATGCTTTTTCAATTTCAACATCGGACCTATGAAGAAACATGAGGACCGTGCAATGGAAACTGGTCAATTATATGATCCGGAAAAAGAGGTTCCTGGAGAACTTGCTGATGACCTTCCTACAAGCACGAAAGGAACAATCGGATACCTTGTATGGCCTATCGTTTCTCTCTTTGTCGGTGTGATCGGTGCGATGTTCTATACTGGGGCAACCGCTATTGATGGGGAAGTTACATTGCTTGGCATTTTTGAAAACACAGATCCTTCCGCATCCTTGTTCTATGGTGGTATGTTTGCATTGCTTGTATCCTTCCTTTTCTTGTTTAGACAAATTTCCAAAGGTGGAATCAGCGGGAATGTGGTTGGAAAAGGAATTTGGGCTGGTACTAAATCCATGCTTCCAGCCATTTATATCTTAATATTCGCTTGGACCATTGGCGGGCTGATCGGAGAGCTGGGAACAGGAGACTACCTTGCTGGTGTTGTAGCTGACTCCAATATGAACATTGCGTTCCTGCCGGTAGTCATCTTCATTATCGCAGGATTTACAGCTCTTGCTACAGGTACATCATGGGGGACTTTTGGCCTGTTGCTCCCAATCGCAGGTCAGATTGCAGCGGCGACAGACGTCAGCCTCCTTCTACCGGCCCTGGCTGCAGTGCTTGCAGGGGCAGTGTTCGGAGACCATTGTTCACCGATTTCTGATACAACCATCCTATCTTCAACGGGGGCAGGATGTAATCATATCGACCATGTTATGACACAGCTTCCATATGCATTGATCTGTGCGATCATCTCCATTATTGGTTATATCGTGCTTGGGTTGACAGGCAGCACTTTATTGGGATTGCTAGTTGTATTGGTAGCATTTATTGGTCTGGTAATTGGAGCCAGAGCGATGAAAACCGCTTAACGAGAAATTACTATCCAACTAAAGTAAAAACACACTTTCTTATTGTGCTATATTTACTAGCATATAGGAGAGTGTGTTTTTTTATATTTTTTTCGATTATAAATCAAAGAATAATTATTCACGGATAAAAGCTTATTTGGCGGTATATTGATGGAATTAAGCCTGATATTATGCATATTTATTCACTATCGAACTTTGTCGAACGGGCTCGAAAAGTATAAATGAAAATAATGTTTTGACATAGTCATAAAGTCTAGTTATACTAGGTATAAATTATATTAAATAGTCTGAAAAAAGAAAAGATTTGGACTCTTTTATCTATTTTTTGGAAATTTCATGAGTTCAACGGGGGAGGATATTATAATGGAAAATCGACCGCAATGGGGGACAAGGGCAGGATTTATTTTAGCGGCGGTAGGATCGGCCATCGGATTAGGTAACATTTGGCGCTTTCCAGCAGTTGCCTATGATAATGGGGGAGGAGCATTCTTCCTACCATATCTATTCGCACTATTAACAGCAGGTATACCGTTATTAATCCTGGAATTTACTTTAGGTCATAAGTATCGTGGATCTGCTCCACTTTCTTATGCCAGACTGAGCAAAAAGTATGAATGGCTTGGCTGGTGGCAGGTTGCTATTGCATTTATCATTTCTACTTATTATGCCGTCATTATCGCATGGGCGATGTCATACTCTGTATTTTCTCTGAAATTAAGTTGGGGAGAGGATACAGTAGGATTCCTGGTAGAGGACTATCTGCAACTTGCAGCACCTGGTGAAATAGGAAGCTTGGTTCCTTCTGTACTTATTCCACTAGTATTAGTATGGGTGATTACATTAGGAGTATTGTTCAAGGGAATTAAAAAGGGAATTGAAGTTGCGAACAAGATTTTTATTCCAGCATTAGTAGTATTATTCTTAATCATTGTGGTTCGCGCTTTAATGTTAGATGGTGCAGTTGATGGATTAAATGCATTCTTCAAGCCCAATTGGGACGTACTTACAAGTGGTAAGGTTTGGGTAGCAGCATATGGACAGATTTTCTTCAGTTTATCCATTGCTTTTGCGATTATGGTAACGTACTCCAGTTACTTACCAAAAAAATCGGATATTACGAACAATGCTTTTATTACGGGTTTCAGTAACTCAGGGTTCGAATTATTAGCAGGTATCGGAGTATTCAGTATTTTAGGATTTATGGCAATGCAACAAGGGGTAGGAGTAGAGGATGTTGTAAAAGGCGGAGTGGGATTAGCGTTCATGGTGTTCCCGCAAATTATCAATGAGTTTCCTGCCTTCAACCAACTTTTCGGGTTTCTATTCTTTGGTTCCTTAGTTCTGGCAGGTTTATCATCCCTGATTTCCATTGTGGAGACATTTGTTGCTGGTGTGCAGGATAAATTCAATATTTCCCGTACAAAGGCAGTACTTTATGGCGGAGGGCTTTCAGCTGTCATCTCTTTATTCTTTGCAACACAGGGTGGATTAAACTTCTTGGATATTACTGATTATTTCATCAATCAGTTTGGTGTAGCATTAGCCGGACTTGTTCAAGTTATCGTTGTAGTGTGGCTAGTGAAGGAGCTAAAACCATTGCAGCAGCATGCAAATTTGGTTTCCGACATCAAGCTTACTGGCTTCCTTGGGTCATGGTGGAAGGTATCACTCGCATTTATTACTCCAGTAGTTTTAGGTTATATGATGTTTGACTTAATTAAAACAAATATACAAGAAGTATATGGTGCAGCTGATGGATACAGCCGTGCATTGACGATTCAATATGGCTGGATAGTAGCCTTGGCAGCAATTTTAGTTGGGGTTCTATTATCGGTAGTAAAATGGAAAAAAGCTGAGGTTGCCTTACCTTCATCCTCTTCAAAGGAGGTCAATAAATAATGGAAGCTAGTGCATTGGTTATGATGATCGTTGGGATTACTATCATTTGGGGTGGATTGGGCGCCAGTATCTATTGGGCGGTCAAAAAGTCAAGAGAAGCAGCAAGAGGCTGATATAAAAAGCTGTTGGCGGTTGAAAAACCGCCAGCAGCTTTTTTGTTTGTTATCTTTTTCTCCGGTCCCCTCGTTCCCATGATTTCAAATGAGGAAACGGATCAAACGACCATTCTGTATACCCATTGTCCTTGTACATTCCATAATGCAGATGCGGTGGGAATTTTCCTGCTGTACCAGGAGGACCGTAACCGGAACTGCCGACAGAGCCAATCATTTGTCCAGGCTCAACCACTTGTCCCACTTCCAAGTCCTTCGCGAAGCCGTTCAGATGGGCAAAATAATGATAGGTGTTATTGATGTCCCTTATCCCGATGCGCCATCCCCCGAATTTGTTCCATCCTTTGATTTCGATGATTCCATAGCAGGTCGAGCGAACCGGAACGCCGTAGCTTGCAAAAATATCCGTTCCCTCATGCATTCTTCTGCCACCCCAGCCTCTGGCATCTCCCCATGTATTCTTATAGCTGAAATTGGAGCGGATCGGCAGTGGAAAAGCATGTTTATCAAGCTTCAGCGTTTGATAAGTTTGGTACAATTTCAGATGTCCCATGATAAGTCCGACAGTTTTGTCTCTCTGATAATAATCCCATAATGCAATTTTCAGGTTTTCTTTATCTGTTCCGTAGGACTGAAGATAGGTGGCGAAAGTATAAAGGACATCCTCATCATTGGTGGAATCGGCGATGCCATCACCATTTCCATCCTGCCCGACTCCACTGAAAAACTGAATGCTGCTTGGATTCGTATCTTTTGGGTTTGGGTTCAGCGGTCCAGCCCAAATTTCCGGTTTATAGTAGATGCCGATGACACCTGTAGCTTTTGGAATATCTCTTCTGGCACGTCTCACATTGCGTTCGTATTGGTCGACGGCTGCAAAGTAATGCCAGGGGATTTGTGTGATGGATTGCATCTTTGTATATAACTCGTTTCTCTTTTCGTAAATCTGCTCGTCCGTCATGTCCTCAAGTGTTGTGGCAAAAGCAAAGTCAGGTAAAAAACCTAATAATAAAATGCAACATAGAAGTAAGCGTATCACTGGGGTTTCTCCTTTCCATTCATGTTAAAACGCCTTCGCAATTTTCTTATCTACTGTTAGTTTGGTGTTTTTTTCATAATTAATAAATACTAATTCATGGAAGTGGTTTGTTGGAAGCTTTTGCACTTGTGTAAAGGGAGGATGTTTGGTAAAGTGACAAGGTAGAAACAAGTCATTTCCCTATGGGTTTAATAAGGATATCTGTCGTCTTTTGAATACTTAGACAATTTGGAGTTGATCATATGGCAAAAAAAGAAGACTACATAAGAAAACCGGATTGGCTTAAAATTAAGCTGAATACGAACGAAAATTATACCGGCTTGAAGAAGCTGATGAGAGAACGTAATTTGAATACAGTGTGTGAAGAGGCAAAATGCCCGAATATCCATGAATGTTGGGCTGTAAGACGTACAGCGACCTTCATGATCCTTGGTGCTATCTGTACACGCGCATGCCGTTTCTGTGCAGTTAAAACAGGATTGCCGACGGAACTTGATACACAAGAGCCGGAACGCGTTGCAGAATCCGTAAAGCTGATGAACCTGAAGCATGCGGTTATTACAGCAGTTGCCCGCGATGACTTAAAAGATGGTGGGGCTGCAATCTTTGCTGAAACAGTAAGAGCGGTCCGCCGTGAAAATCCATTCACCACGATTGAAGTGCTTCCTTCAGATATGGGTGGGGTGTATGAAAACCTGAAAATGCTCATGGATGCAAAGCCTGACATCCTGAATCACAATATCGAGACAGTACGTTCCTTAACGCCTAGAGTTCGTGCGAGAGCAACCTATGACCGATCCCTGGAATTCCTGAAGCGTGCAAAAGAAATGCAGCCGGAGATTCCGACCAAATCAAGTCTGATGATTGGACTTGGGGAGACCAAAGAGGAGATTATCGAAACAATGGATGATCTTCGTGCTAATAATGTAGATATTATGACAATCGGACAATATCTGCAACCATCCAAAAAGCACATTAAAGTGCAGAAATACTACCATCCGGACGAGTTCGAAGAATTGCGCAAAATTGCCATGACAAAAGGATTCAACCATGTAGAAGCTGGTCCTCTTGTACGTTCCTCCTACCATGCGGATGAGCAGGTCAATGAAGCGGCCAAAGCAAGACAAGCTCAAGCATAATGAAAAAGGGTCAGGCCGATAATGGGGCCTGACCCTTTTCACTTTTATTGGTTCTTTCTTATTTTTCTCACATGCTCACTGTATTCCTGTTCAAGCTCCTCGTTCATTTCGCCTTTACCTTCCCCGTTGGCATTTTCGCCTTTTGTCAAATCCTTACCTTGAGGAGATTCGAGCATGGTATCGATTGTACTTTCAAGGATCTTATCGATGTTCGGGCTCGACACAGTCAATGTACGGAACCGTTCTATGTCGGCAATCATCTGTGGATTGTCTGAAACATAGACATGATAGAAACGTGGAACAAAGGATAATCCTGTTTTGCTTACTTGGTCTGCTATCTGTTCTCTGTCTTCGCCACTTGTTTTATAGGCGATCAGCACCTCTTCATCTGTCACAAGTGTGGCAACATCGTCAATCTCGGGAAGCTGTACCACCATTTTTGAAATGATATTGGCCAGTTCCTCATAATCGACTGCTGCGATGTTCTCGTTGTAGCGCTGTGAATTTTTAACAGGTGAAGCCTGCTCACGGACAAATCCGAATTTTTCATGATCTTCCGAGCGACCGTTTCGGACGTCATACAATTCATACCTGTCATGATGACCTGTATTCATCGGATTGCCATCTGTATTGGTATATCCGCTCCGGGCCTGTCGTTCCTCAGGCGTCGTATCGAATTGGCAGGCAGTTGTAAGTGCAGCGGATAAGCTTAAAACAGCAATTAGCTTAAGCGACTTGTTCAATGGTAACACCCCCTTATCTATAGCATGACCTTTAAGAAATATTTTTGTCTTAGAAATTGATGGAGAATGGTCTATAATGTAAGTAAGAGAAGAAATGGAGGATCGGAAAATGATTTGTATAGGGAACCATTGCTATGAATTGATTGAAGAGGAAAGAAATGGGTTCAATGAAGAAGCGTTCAAAGGCAGATACATTGAGGTCCTGAATAAATACGATTATATTGTAGGGGATTGGGGCTATAATCAACTCCGCCTGCGTGGATTCTTCGAGGATCAGAACCAGAAGTCCACACATGATACCAAAATCAGTACACTTCCTGATTATATTCTGGAATACTGTAATTTCGGCTGTGCTTTCTTTGTATTGAAAAAAGTGAAAAAGGCATGAGAAAATAAAAGCCCGACAGCAGATGGATATTCTGATGTACGGGCTTTTTATTATGAATGATCTGTTTAAACACCGCTGTTGATTTCCGCACTAGGCTGCGCTTTCCGCGGGCATGCGAGTGCCTCCTCGGCTTTCGCCTGTGGGGTCTCCACTAAACGCTTCCTCCGCAGGAGTCTTCGCCTATTGCTCCAATCAACAGCTAGATTCTTAAGTATCATCAGTCTTTTTTTGTTTAACAAAGCTATTATAAATGTTTATTGTCTGCTGGCTCTTCCTTCTGATCCGGATGATTGTGTGTCGGATGTGCCCCGGGGTACTTTCTTGGAAGATCGTCATGCAGGGATTTATTTTCATAATTAAATGCACTGTAATAACGCTGGCCATCTTCCCAGGGGGTACTCTTATTTTCAACAGGAGTATTCTTCCCTCGGGGGGAGCCGTAAGGTCCTTCAGGCAGCGTCTCGGGAATCAAATAGTTGTGCGAGTTTTCCACGTTAGTGAAATCACTGTATTGTTCCTTGTCTTTTTTACTCAAGTTTAATCATCCCTTTTCATGAGGTTTTTCTTAGCTTTACCAACATGAAAGGGATTATGATGATTAAACTACTTCGTACAAGAAAGAACGTAATTCTTCTGCTTCTTCCTCAGGCAGCTGGTAGGCATGTTCGATATAACCGGGCTCATCAAGGTCATCACTGCCGATAATCGCAAAACGGTTGCTCTGAATGTTAAGAACAAGGCTTTTGCCGTAATAGCGATCCGATTTGACAATTGCAAGATCAAAGCGGGTATTTTCCCCCATAAAGCTGACAAACCGTGTTTTTGTTTCCACCATATCATCATATAGAAAAAATCTATCTCCCATCTTTGCTTCCTCCTAAATGTAACAATTCCTATACTTTTTCTAGTATAACAAATACAAACCGTTTCTTGTTATAAGTTATTTCTTATCTGCTTTTGAAAATGGGACAATTTTCTTATTTTTTATGATAAAATAAGAAAAAACACCAGAAGTATTAACGATGGAAGAAGGGAGCCACTTCATGGGGCGAAGATGGAATCATATACAGAACTTCTATAGAAAAAAAGGCTCACATCTTGTTGAATTTGTGCTTCCATCCAAATATTTGCGTTACTATCCGCCCGTTTACATCCTTAGAAACCCGATTGAAGAGCGTGTCAAATATACGTTGAAGAAAGGCTTTCAAGTAGCAGTCATTTCTTTTTATTTTCATAGCCTCGATCAGATCATCACGAAAGTTGGAAGACGTAAGTTTATACGTTGCCGTGAAATTGTAAAGGCAAGACTTAAAAGGGCAGTAGACCAGATATTTCCCAGCGACCAAATTGTGTGTTTGCATGATCAATACAGCGATGGGATCTCTTTATTGATTCGAGTGGACGAGCTTGCTTACAGCACTGCAGATCTAGCGGAGAAGCTCAGTCTTGTTAAGAGGGCAATGGAGCAGAAGCGCTATCGACTGTTGGACAATAAAAACCTGATGCTCGAATACGGTTATGTGTTTCTCCAGCAAGACCGCTACTCCTTGTCTGAATGTATGCTTCGTGCGCATCTCCAGGCCATGGCGATGGCAGAGAAGAGGGATAAGCTTACCTACCATCAGCTGTTATTTGCCATGAATCAGATAATCGCTTTTAAGCAAATCACTTTATTGGCCCAACCGATTATCGATGTATCGGATGGTGGAATCAAAGCGTGGGAGCTGCTGACCCGTGGACCTAAACAATCGCAGATGGAAAGTCCCCTGCAGCTGTTTTCCATTGCAAAGCAAACGAAGACTTTATTTGATTTGGAAATGATTATTCTCGAGAAAGCTTTTCAGCTTATCTATCAATGCCAGATGAAAGAGGCAGTTTTTATCAATTTCACCCCTACAACCTTAAATGAAGTTGAGCTGCTTGAAGAAGTGCAAGCTCTTATGAGAAAATACCCTGAGATAAATCCAAAGAATATCGCGATTGAAATAACCGAACAGGACTCTACGGATGGATTGATGCAATTTGAAGAAAATATTGCAGCCTTAAGGAATCTGGGCTTTCAGATTGCGGTGGATGATACGGGTGCAGGATATGCCAGCCTACATACGATAAGCAGAATCATGCCAGATATCATTAAAATTGACCGATCTGTCATTAAGGACATCGATACAAGTCTTGTCAAAGAGAAAATGCTGCAGGGACTTCTCATGATTGCCAATGAAACGGGCACTGTCGTTGTAGCCGAAGGCATTGAAAAGCAGGAGGAAGTGCACATACTCTCGAAGCATAAAGTTGATATGGCGCAAGGTTATTTTTATGCAAAGCCTAAGCTTCTCCATCCAATTACATAAAAATTTCAGCATAAAGGGGATGTTTGTATGTACTTTGTAGACCGAGAAAAGATGGAAAAAACACTTGCTTATATTGAAGAGAACATGACGATTTTTTCCAGTCACCAAACATGGGATACACCAGTGGAGCTTAAAGCTCTCGAACGGATAATGGTTTCTGTGATCGAAGGGATATTGGACGTGGGCAACGCGATGATAGATGGATTTATCATGCGCGATCCTGGCAGCTATGAGGATATCATAGATATTCTCGAGGACGAAAAAGTAGTTTCCACTACCTTGGCTGAACAGTTGAAGGTTCTCGTTCGATTGCGCAAGGTGCTCGTCCAGGAATACCTCGACATTGACCATCAGGATTTAAAAAATAAGCTTTTCCGAGGGAAAGACGCAGTAATCTCCTTCTGTCCGTCAGTCCGTCATTACCTCGAAAATGAGCTCGGGCCGGTTTCCGCTTTTAAGAAATAATTTTTATTAGATCCCTATCGAAGCAGGTGATTGGGATGAAAGCTCGATTCGCTTTTTTTTTGTTTTGAACACCGCTGTTGATTTCCGCAATAGGCTGCGCTTTCCGAGGGGCGTTAATGGAGCCTCCTCGGCTTCGCCTGTGGGGTCTCCACTAAACGCGACCTCCCGCAGGAGTCTTCGCCTATTGCTCCAATCAACAGCTAGCAAGGTAGGTACATTCTATTCTATTCTTTAACAGTGGCCCTCATATAAAGATTTACACCATGAGAAAGGAAAATATAGTGTAGACGTAATGTGTTACCTGCCTCCCCTGTTGATTGGAGTGCAAGGTGTGAGACTCCTCGAAAATGCAAGCATTTTCTTCGTGCGATGTATCGCTGCCGCAGCCTTCCTTGTCCTGCGGGAGATTAGCGGTAGACTTGAGACCCCGCAGGCAAGCCGAGGAGGCTCAAGCACCGCCCCGCGATCGCTGCCACCTGGAACGGAAATCAACAGGGCGTCAAACAGACATACATATTTTCAGGGTAGCCCTGTTTTTGAAAAATCGAACAGAACGCTCAATGCATTTTATTAAATCCCTGGATTATGCTAACATGAACTAGTCAATCATATATAAGCATAAAAAGTGGAGCGTGAAATAGATGAAAAAGTATCAAGGCTATCTAATCGATTTAGATGGAACCATGTATCGCGGCAAAGAAAAGATAGAAGAAGCGAGCGATTTTGTTCAGCATCTCTACGACAAGAAAATACCGTACTTGTTTGTAACAAATAATTCTTCCAGAACACCTCAGCAGGTGGCACAAAAGCTGAGAGATTTCGGAATCCCCACTTTGGATGAACAGGTTTTCACCACTAGCAATGCTACTGCCAACTACATTTATGAATATAAGGCAGATGCAAAAATCTATGTTATCGGGGAAGAGGGCATTCGCACAGCATTGACAGAGAAGGGATTTGAGCTGGTTGAAGAAAATGCAGATGTCGTGGTTAGTGGCATCGACCGCTCCATCTCCTATGAGAAGCTTGCACTAGGAGCAATCAATATCCGTAATGGTGCAAGATTCATTTCCACCAATGGTGATATCGCAATTCCAACCGAACGTGGCTTGCTTCCGGGTAACGGATCCCTGACTTCGGTGTTGACGGTTTCCACCGAAACCCAGCCTACCTTCATTGGAAAGCCTGAAAAAGTGATCATGGAGCAGGCTTTGAAGGTACTTGGAATTGCGCCGGAAGAAACGCTGATGGTCGGAGACAACTATCATACAGATATCAAAGCCGGCATGAATGCGGGAATGGATACGCTTCTTGTTCATACTGGCGTGACCACAAAAGCACATCTTGAAACATATCAAGAGAAACCGACGTATACGGTAGATTCCTTAAAAGATTGGATTCAATATTTATAACAAAAAATACTGGCTTTCCCTTTTTAATGAGGACGCCAGTATTTTTTGTTATTCCGTATTCGCTGCACGGTGTGCCAACCGGCTTGATGCTGCAGCGGCGATTGCCCCTACAATGTCATCCAGAAATGTATGCACCTTACCTGAGCTCTTGTCATTTAAGGTTCCGAGTATCCCAGGCTTCTCCTTATCAATATAGCCGTAGTTGGTGAAGCCGATGGAACCATAGACGTTTACAATGGACAAAGCCAATACTTCATCCACTCCATATAATCCCTCATCCTGCTGGAGTATTCGTAAAAGAGGCTCTTGTATCTGCCCCTGTTCCGCCAGAATATCCAATTCTATTCCCGTTAATATGGTATTTTGGACTTCACGCTTGGCAAGCACTCGATCGATATTTTCCAGGCATTCCGATTTCTCGAGAGCGGGATGGTATTTCGATTGCAGAAAATAAACGAGATCTGCAATGTCATCCATGGTAACTCCGCGTTCCTCCAAGAGTTTTCTAGCCTTTCTTTCTACTTCATCCATTTCTTTGAAATTCTTCATGCGCTCACCCATCTTTTATAATATAGTGAAAAATGATTTCTTTTAGGAGAATCACTCTTAAGAGAAAATGATTACTCCTATACAGTACCCTCATTCATTTGGTTAATATACATAATTGCCTAGAAAGGAAAACTTATACTTTTTGGGGAATCCTTACGTGAAATAAAACAACTTAACAAGTTTTCTTTCTTATCCTCATATATTTAGGTTACGAGAGAGAAGGAGGGAGCAAAAGTTGAAGCAGATAATCTATGAACAATATGAATTGAGGATGGAAAGAAAACAAAAGGTACGACACTATGATGCTTTCTGGGCGAATCGAGTGATGTACATTTTAGTGCCGGTTGGTCATCTTGAGGAGGCCGAGATAGAAGAGCTGCAAAAGCTGAGTGAATATATGATACGCACCCATCAGGATATATATGTTAGTTCTTTTGTGAAAAATAAAAGTGAAGCTTACACAACGGAAATAGAAGGAAGGAAAATGGCACTATTCCGCATGCCTTATGATTATAGCTCCAGAAAACTGGTCGTTGGCAAGGAACTCGCACTCTTTCACCTGAACGGCAGGAGCTTCCCCGCAAAAGTGACGTCCATCAATCGTATCGGGCAATGGAAAAGCCTTTGGGTCAAGCGGATAGATCAGATGGAACACTTTTTTCGTGAAAAAGTAAGAAGCAATCCGGTTGATCTCTTTGATACGTTATTTGTTGAATCCTTTCCCTATTATATGGGTCTGACGGAAAATGCCATTCAATATCTGGTGGATACGGAACTTGACGATAGTCCGATGATAAATGACGCAGCCACCTTGTGTCACCACAGGTTCACCAACTTGACCTGGCAGCAGTCCCAATGGATGAAGCTCCCTACCGACTGGATATTTGACCATTCTGCACGAGATCTTTCCGAATGGATCCGAGTTGAATGCAGGAAGGGTCCCGACATGAATCCAGGTCATATTCAAACTTTCTTAAAAGACTATGAAAAAGTATCTCCCCTCTCCAGCTTTTCATGGAGGCTCCTGTATGCTCGGCTTGTTTTCCCAATCCATTATTTCGAATGTGTAGAGGATTATTATACGAGCGGGCCAGTTGCGGATAAAAAATGGCATGAAGACCGGCTTCGAGGTATTCTGCAATCCTCTGACATGTATGAACAAGTGTTGGGCAATTTCTATGATCTGGCAGGTGTACCAGCCAAAACATACGGTATTCCTGTATTGGAATGGGTGAAAAGATAATAAAGTAAAGATGGTTAATTTCTCTATATAGGTATGTAAGAATAAGAAAAACAGTGATAAAATACTTACTATTCACACCATTCATTCAACACTATTTACAACGAGGAGTGTAGCAAATGCCCAAGCCGTATGTATTTATCACAAGAAAGATTTCAGAAGAGGTACTGACTCCTCTGAAACAGATAGCAGATGTGCAAATGTGGAACAGTGAAAGCGAAGCAGTGCCTAGGGAAGTGCTGTTAATGGAAGGGAAAAAGGCGGATGCCCTCTTAACGATGCTATCCGATTCGGTGGATGAGGAATTGCTAGAGAATGCCCCAAACCTGAAGGTGATCGCCAACTTGGCGGTCGGCTATGACAATATCAATTTGGAAGCTGCGGCACGGAACGAAGTCATCGTTTGCAATACACCGGATGTGCTGACCGAGACGACCGCGGATCTGACATTCGGGCTTATGCTCTCAGCGGCAAGAAGATTGACTGAGGCCCATAACTTCGTAAAAGAGGGGCAATGGAAAAGCTGGAGCCCTTATCTGCTTGCAGGAACCGACGTACACCATAAAACAATCGGGATCGTCGGGATGGGGAGCATTGGGACTGCAGTCGCCAGGAGAGCAAAGGGGTTCGGAATGGAAATCCTTTATCACAACCGAAGCAGGCATGCTGCAGCGGAGAATGAACTTGGAGCAGCGTACAAGTCTTTTGAAGAACTGCTTGAGGGTTCCGACTTCGTGGTATGTTTGACGCCTCTTACAGAAGAAACGAAGCATCTTTTTGATGCGAGTGCATTTGAGCGCATGAAGTCTTCCGCGATTTTCATCAATGTAGGAAGAGGACAGGTCGTGGATGAAGAGGCATTGATCCGCGCATTGGAGCAAAAAGAAATAGCAGGAGCAGGTCTCGACGTCTTCTACAAGGAACCGATCGGAGCGGACCATCCGCTGCTCCAGTTCCCACAGGTAGTCGTCCTGCCGCATATCGGAAGCGCAAGTGTGGAAACACGCACCACCATGATGGAACTATGCCGAGATAACATCATCGCTGTACTGGAAGGCAGAACGGCGAAGAGTGTGGTTGGCGGAAGATAATAGAACAAAAAGGGGCCTGACCCTCGCCACGTTAAAGCGATAACGCAGCGGGGGTCAGGCCCTTTTGCTGTTTGTTTATGAAATCTTCTTTTGAAACCCTAACTGTGCCCGTTTTAGCTGAGTGAAGGAATCAGAAGAGTGAAATGATACCCTCATCTCTCTGTGTGTGGCTGAGTGAGGGAATCAAAGAGATAAAATGATACCCTCGTAACCTCTCTTTTCACTGAGTGATCGTCGCATCCAAGAGTTAGAATCCGCCAGAACCGCCTCCGCCTCCACCAGCGCCAGATCCCCCGCCAGAACCTGCACCGCCTCCGCTGTCATAACTTGTGCTTGCTGCTTTGCGGGTTGCGGAATGAAAGCTGGATGAAGTGGCATTCCCTATCAATAATAGAGTGGTTACATCCATTCCTGAGTAAGCAGCGCTAACTTGACGCGATCTGTCTATTGGTATTTGGAAACCGGATACGAAGCTTTCATTTTTCTTTTGCATCGATTTTTCGTTGATACCGAGAGCATAGATAAAGGCGCACATTTTCTGGTCCTCGCTCCAGGAGTCCCAGTCCTTTTGGGACAATGAGGCAAATCGCTGCTTTAACTGTCTCCATTCCAACAAGATAGAAATGCCTTTAGCCGTTTTCGGATTATAGGCAATGGCATAGAGGATGGTGGCAATGAACAATAAAAGGGAGATGAAGAAAGCTGGAAACAGGTCATAGATTGGAAACAGGAATAAAAATGGCACCAGAAGGATACTGGAGAGTCCAACTGTAATTCTGTAACCTTCTTTTTTATCATAGAGTCCCTGTTCCTTCACTTCTTCCTTAATGGCTTGGGTCCACATGATTTGATATTTTGTGAATTTCTCATGATTCTTCTTGTTTTTCATGTAGCTGTTCAGATCCTCGATACTGAATTCATTATGGGAACCCATTTGGTCAAAAATCCAGGTAATAAGGATCTTTTGATGCTTCAGCGGTACGTCACGCTCTACTGCAAGAAATCTCTCATTGGAAAGCTTTTTTACATATCCGAGTCTTACCAGGTCCAGCAATCCGGCAGCAATAGCTTGCCCTGGCAGTTGGTGATGGGTGAACTGAATGGTGGCAGGCATGCTGAGACGCTGCTTTGGTGCGCCAGAAAAAGATGCGATTTCCCTTTTCGCTGAGTCCCTGGTATTCCTTCCTTTTATCATCGCTGCCACGATAACTAAACCCAATACGAAAGAGAATAGCGGTAACAGAATATAGCTGGTAGAAGAAAGAGCCTGACGCACCTTTTCGGTTTTCAGTGCCTCGTTAATGCCTTCCTCTTTTTCCGATATTATCTTTTCCTTCATCGGTTCATTTCCACTTAAAGGAGCTGAAGGGAACAGCTTTGCATCATAGGCTACCCGGATATCGCCATTTTCATGGCTTGGTACATAGGCAAGCTGAAATTGTACCTTTCCCTCCGCCCCGAGCTGTTCTGTCCCAAATGCTTCTTCATAGCCAAATGCGATGACTTCGTCTGCAGGAGTAGGGGGATAAACAGTTACAGAAAAGTTTTCATAGTCGGATTCATTGCTATCATCAAAAAATGCCCAATAGAATTCTGCCACATCAGGATAAACATCTACACCTTGCAAGATTTCGTACGTAAGTACAACAGTAAAAGTATCCGAATCCCCACCACGGTAAATGCGGTAAAGATTGTCTTCCTGTTCCATTTTAAGCAGCACGTCTTTTTCTCTTGCTTCGAGGTTTCTTATCTGTGTGCCTCTTTTTGGAATGATGGTCCTAGTGATCCCGTTAAACTCTCCCTCAAAAGTATATGTATGGGCTTCATGGACTTTCACATTTCCATTCTCTTGGAGGTAAGCATCTATTTGTACGTTATTGATCTCGTACTCCACTGCCAGAGCCTGAGTGGGAAGCATTAGGAGACTAAGTAAAAATAATGGGATTAAAAAGTAGTTGAATTTCATGTCCGCCACCTCGTTTCTATTAGTTAATACGTCATCCACGATAAAAGGTTTCATCAGGCATCAACTCTCTTTAAGAATTTTTTAAAAAAATCCCCTTACTCTCCCAGCAGGTAAAACGCTTACAAGCAAAAACCGCCTAAATTAACCCCTTGTCAGCTAGTTGAAAGCATTCTATAATGTCCATTATATAAAAACAAATGTACACACTGAAAACACAAAGGGGCTTGACCCTCAAAAGGGAGTAGATTTGATTGAAGGAGATTTCATTGGGATTGCTTGGTTTAGGGACGGTTGGCTGTGGGGTCGTGAAGATTGTGGAAAATCATCAGGACAAACTGATGCATCAAGTGGGATGTGCGGTGAAGGTGAAAAGAGCGTTGGTAAAGGATCTACATAAGGAGCGGCTGGTGGATCTCGATGAAAAGCTGTTAACCTTGCATGCCGAAGAGGTACTTGAGGATCCGGAGATTGATGTGGTGATCGAAGTGATGGGTGGAGTGGAAGAAGCAAGACACTATATTCTGAGAGCATTGAAAAACAAGAAACATGTGGTTACTGCCAATAAGGATCTGATGGCTGTCTATGGTTCGGAGCTTTTGGCCGCAGCGGCAGAGAACAATTGCGACCTATTCTATGAAGCAAGTGTTGCTGGCGGAATTCCAATTCTGCGCAGTCTCGTGGATGGGCTTGCATCCGATCGAATTACGAAAATGATGGGGATTGTGAACGGGACGACCAACTTCATCCTGACAAAAATGAACAATGAAGGATCCTCCTATGAAGAGGTGCTGAAACAGGCACAGGAGCTTGGGTTTGCAGAGGCAGATCCCACTTCCGATGTGGAGGGAATTGATGCTGCAAGGAAGATGGCGATTCTTGCTACACTCGGTTTCTCGATGAATATTGAACTGAAGGATGTCCAGGTAAAAGGAATCTCGGCCATCTCTGAAGAGGATCTGGAATACAGCAAAAAGCTTGGCTACACAATGAAACTTATCGGGATTGCACACCGCGAAAACGAAAAGGTGGAGGTGAGCGTGGGACCGACGCTTCTCCCACAGGCTCACCCGCTGGCAAGTGTGCAAAATGAATATAATGCAGTATATGTGTATGGAGAGGCAGTGGGGGAGACGATGTTCTATGGACCTGGCGCTGGCAGTCTCCCAACTGCAACAGCGGTCGTGTCGGATCTGGTTGGGGTGATGAAGAATATGAGACTGGGAGTAAACGGAAAGAGTATGGTAACCCCGCAATTCCAAAAGACGCTGAAGGAAAAGGATGAAGTACAGGCAAAGCATTTCCTGCGTGTTCATGTGAAGGATGAAGTTGGCGTGCTCTCCCATATTACTAACCTTTTTTCCAATAAAGAAGTAAGCTTTGAAAAGATCCTGCAGCTGCCTTTGAAAGAAAACGCATTGGCGGAAGTGGTGGTTGTCACGCATCACGCTTCACTAAAGAGATATGAGGATCTGCTGGAGGAGCTTTCAGGTATGCCGATGGTCCAGGAAATCAAAAGCAGCTATCGAGTGGAGGGAGAAGTGCTGGTATGAAATGGAACGGATTGATAGCCAACTATAGCAGGTTCCTCCCGGTGAGTGGAAAAACGCCGAACGTCAGCCTTCACGAAGGTCATACACCTCTTTTGTTTTTAGAAAATCTCTCCAACCTCTTGGATATTGAACTATATGTAAAAGTGGAGGGAGCGAATCCAACCGGTTCTTTTAAAGATAGAGGGATGGCCTTGGCCGTGGCAAAAGCGAAGGAAGAAGGAAGCAGCACCATCGTCTGTGCTTCAACGGGAAATACATCCGCTTCTGCTGCTGCCTACGCAGCCAGAGCGGGAATGAAATGTGTTGTCGTGATTCCGGACGGTAAAATAGCACAAGGAAAATTGGCGCAGGCGGTCATGTACGGAGCTGAGGTCTATTCGATAAAAGGCAACTTCGATGAAGCCTTGCAGCTCGTCAGAAGATTGTCGGAGGAATTGCCAATCACACTAGTGAACTCCCTGAATCCCTACCGGATCGAGGGCCAGAAAACAGCGGCGTTCGAGGTTTGCGACCAGCTGGGAAAAGCGCCTGATGTGCTGGCTCTACCTGTGGGGAATGCCGGAAATATTACCGCCTATTGGAAGGGATTTAAAGAATATGACCAGGAGTTCCGTACCGGTCTGCCTGAAATGAGAGGCTTTGAGGCGGAAGGTGCAGCAGCAATTGTGAAAAATAGCATTATACCGGATCCGGAGACGGTAGCCACTGCCATACGGATCGGAAATCCTGCCAGCTGGAAACAGGCAGTGAGGGCTGCAGAAGAATCAAAAGGTAAGATCGACTTTGTCACAGATGAAGAGATGATAAAGGCGTATCAGCTGCTAGCCAAAAGGGAAGGCATCTTTGCCGAACCGGCCTCCAGTGCGTCCCTGGCAGGTATCATCAAACATCTGCAGCACAAAGAACTGGAAAAGGGAAAAAGGGTGGTAGCGGTATTAACAGGCAACGGCTTGAAGGATCCTGTTATTGCAACCATGCATGCCAATGTGCAGGTACAGAGTCTTGAGGACTACAAGCAGCTGGCAGCATCCTTTGAAGGTGTGTCGGTATGAAGGAATATAAGAATGGATACGTCATAAAAGTTCCAGGTAGCTCTGCCAATCTTGGCCCTGGATTCGACTCGATTGGTCTTGCAGTTTCAAAGTATGTAACACTTTTCGTCCAATATGCCAAAGAGTGGCGATTCACCTCAGTACCCCCATTATTGCTGAATGAGGAAGATAACCTGCTGCGATCTGTCTGTTTGGAACTGGAGAAGCTTTGGGAGCTAAAAGCACCTCCTGTTCATGTGCATATTATGAGTGAAATACCGATGGCACGTGGTTTAGGTAGCAGTGCAGCAGCCATTGTTGGCGCCATTGAGGTCATGAACATCATATGTGAAAAAAATCTGGCGCCTGATGAAAAGCTTCAGCTCGCAGCCAGGTTTGAGGGACATGCCGATAATGTCGCAGCCTCACTCTACGGTGGGCTCGTCGTATCCACCTTTCGAAATGGCAGCTTTGAGTATATTAAATTACCGGTTCCGAATATGGAATTGGTGGTAGTAGTGCCAAACTTTGAGGCGAAAACCAGCGAATCAAGACAGCTTTTACCGGATGTGCTTCCATTCAAGGACGCAGTGCTAGGAAGCAGTCATGCGAATGTACTCCTCGGCGGCCTGATGATGCAGGACTGGAAGCTGGCAGGAAATATGATGGAAAGTGATGTGTTCCATGAGCCTTACCGAGTGAAACTGTTTCCGCAGCTCTCCAACGTTCGGGACAGGGCAAAAAAAGCCGGAGCCTTCGGGGTGAGCATCAGTGGAGCCGGTCCGACTATCATCTGCTTTTGCGAGCGTGGATATGGTCGCAATGTTCAAGAAAAGCTGCAGGGGTATTATCCGGAATTTGCCGTTGACCATCTGGAAATCAGCGGTGTGGGAAGCGAGGTACACTCCAATCATTTTACATGTGTATAAAACATCAAAAAAAACCGGGAGCGGCTGCACGCCATCCCGGTTTTGCTTTATAGGCTGTATTAAAATACCTGTTCTACTTCCACGATGCCTGGAACTTCTTCAAGAAGTGCGCGTTCGATACCAGCTTTTAGCGTGATAGTTGAACTTGGGCAAGAACCGCAAGCTCCCAATAGACGAAGCTTTACAATTCCATCCTCCACATCTACAAGCTCGCAGTCTCCTCCGTCACGAAGAAGAAATGGACGTAATTTATCTAATACTTCCTGTACTTGTTCATTGATTTCTGGGTTAGACATATTTATCGCTCCTTTCCATACCATATTTATATTATATAGCGAAAGCACCAAAAAATCTATTGCCTTGCACTGGGTGTTTTTAGGAATTCGAAATATTTTTGTGACTTTAAACACCGCGGTTGATTTCCGCACTAGGCTGCGCTTTCCGCGGGGCGTTAGTGGAGCCTCCTCGGCTTTCGCCTGTGGGGTCTCCACTAAACGCCATCTCCCGCAGGAGTCTTCGCCTATTGCTCCAATCAACAGCTAGATACATAATACCTCAATACAATTCTTAAATAAAAACCCTCATGTAAAAGGTCTACACCATGAAAAATGAAAATATAGTGCAGACATTCTGCGTCACCTGCCGCCCCTGTTGATTGGAGTGTAAGGTGTGAGACTCCTGCGGGAGATAGCGGTAGGCTTGAGACCCCGCAGGCATGCCGAGGAGGCTCAAGCATCGCCCCGCGGAAAGCGAACAACTGGAACGGAAATCAACAGGGAGTTAGACAGTACACACACTTATTTTCAGGGGACCCTATGAAAAAGTAAGCGTTTTACGGTAAAATGAAAGAAAAAGAGTCATGGAGGCCGAGTCATGTCCAAACAGGCAGTAGAAATAAGCGTATATGGGGCAGAAGTGCTTTGTCCAAGTTGTGTGAACCTCCCATCATCCAAGGAAACCTATGAATGGCTGCAGGCGGCAGTGGCAAGGAAATTTCCTGACCAGCCTTTCACCATTTCCTATATTGATATTTTTCAAACAGAAAATTGTGAGGAAGAGAAGAAGGCATTTGCAGGCCGTGTGGTCGAGGAGGACATGTTTTACCCTGTTGTAGTCATTAACGGGGAGATTGTGGGGGAAGGGAATCCCAAGCTGAAAACCGTATATGCGGAAATGGAGAAATACGGATACATCGCTTCATAAAAAATGCGTGAATGAGGGATTGCTCATTCACGCATTTTTTTGATTAACCGTTATGATATTTATACATCCAAAGGATTCCGGATTTTAACAGTCGGGCTACCCTTCCTGTAAGCGGGCGTTCGTTCACAAGGCCAAAACCATGCTTTTTCCCAAGAGAGCCGAGAACGCCTTTTAATTTGATTGGGGGGAATTCCTCTGGAGGAGCTTCGCCATTCCAACGTTTTACCAGAACCTGGACGATCTGTTCGGCTTGTCCCTCTGCCAGCTGCGCACTAGGCGCATGTGGCAGGCTGGCACAATCACCCACTACATATACATGTTCATTGCCTGGGATATTGTGCTGTTTCGTTAAGACGATGCGCCCTTGATTATCTTTTTCGACATCCAGGTCACGAACAACCTTGTTCGGCTGAATTCCTGCTGTCCATACGATAGCATCGCAGTGTACAGGTTCATCATGGTTGAAAAGAGTTTTTTCCTCCACTCGGGTAATGTTGGAACCGTTTATTACTTCCACCCCGTGTGTCTCAAACCAGTTCTGCACGTATTGACTTAAACGTTCAGGGAAGCTGGAAAGAATGATGTTCCCTCTATCGAATAGTTTAATGGTCAAATCGGGACGGCTTTCATGAAGCTCACTAGCAATTTCCACGCCGCTCAAGCCTCCGCCGACAATTGCCACCACTTTATTAGCTGCTAAGTCGTTTAGTGCCTGATAAGCTTTTCTTGAGTTGTTGATGGTTTGGATACTGAAGGTATGCTCCTTGGCTCCTGGAATGTTGTGATATTTATCCTCACAGCCAAGACCAATAATAAGATCATCAAATGAGAGGGTACTTTGGTCCTCAAAATGAATCGTTTTATTTTCCATATCGACACCAGTAACTTCTCCATATTTAACGGAGAGCTTGTGATGCTCCGGGAATGTCACGCGAACATGGTGATCTGAAATGGTTCCTGCAGCAAGTGCATAGAATTCCGTTTTTAAGCTGTGGTAGGGAGCACGATCCACTAGCACAATTTCCGTATCTTCAGGTAACTGATTCGGAAGGAGACGATGCAAAATACGCATTCCTCCGTAACCTCCGCCAAGCACAACAAGTTTTTTCATAGCAGCTAAACTCCTTTTCAAGCTCGTATCTATTCTTATTAATATAATTTCTAGTAATCTAGGAAAATTATGTGAAATAACGCACATATGATAACCCGTTTGCGCTTTCAAACACCAATGTGTATGTCACGTTTAAATAAAATACCATTAAAAGTATATCGAAATTATGACAAAATAACAACATTCTTTCACAAAATACTTAGAATAATGACTGTTGAAAATGCAGGGAATATGTAGATAAACAGCTAAAATTATACAGATGGATAAGTGGCTTGGAATAGGGTGCAGGAATAGAGGCACGATACAAATCAAATTATTGACGTTATAAGGAAAAAAAGGTAGCATGAAGGTGCAATAGAGGGGTGAAAAAGGTGAAACCGATCATAGAGTTTTGTATCAGTAATTTAGCCAGCGGATCCCAAAAAGCCCGTGAAGTGCTGGAGAAGGATCCAAACTTAGATATAGTAGAATATGGTTGCCTCGGGTACTGTGGGAAATGTTTTGACTCTCTATTTGCTCTTGTAAATGGGGACGTTGTTACTGGCGGCACACCTGAGCAGCTCGTAGATAACATCTATCAATACTTGGAAGAGAATCCAATGTTCTAAAAAAATCAGCACATTTGTAGCGTGCTGATTTTTTTATGCTTGCATATATAACTGTTTTTGTACGTTTCTGATTTCATACCAGCGATCTCGTGATTTTTCCACCAATCTTACTTGGGTGTCCTTGTCTTTGTGCTGAAGGACAAGCTGAAAATAACGAATCGCTTGTCTTGTATTTCCTAGGCGAGTGTGGAGTTCCCCAATTAAATAGAGTAATTTGATCTCGCTCATACTTGTCTGGGTGAAATCCCCGTTTGAGTAGGAACGTTCAAACTGATCTACAGAGAGCTTCAGAAAACGCAACTCCTGTGCTTCGTTTTTTTCCACTGTTCGGTATAACCAAGCCAAACGCAAATACAATCCTGACATTACAATGGCAGCTTCGTTTTTTATTATTCCTGAATATATTCCCAACTTATAGGTGTTGATTGCAGTCTGAACCGATCTGATTTCCCCATAACTTTTTTTCTGCCAATGCTTCTGGATCTTATTTCTAATGGCATCCATCGTGCCTGGCGGAAAGTGAGAACTGAATTCCTCTGTCATGGAATAGCCGCAGTTTGGACAAACACTTACATAGTAGAGCAAAGGATTGGTTTCGAGTGAATCATATACGGAACAAAAATCCGTGTCATGTGAAATAGGGCGGATGAAGCGAGATTTCACTTTTTTTGTTGTGTACGCATGGTCACAAATGCTGCAAGTATGATTTCGGTTGAATAATCGCTCCAATACCAACACATCCTTTTTATAATACTTACCCTTATAATTCAAAAGTACCACAAATCATCCGGGAGGGAAAGCTGAGAGTGAATCTTTGTGCCTAAAAATCGTTTTTGTTTCTTTCTTGACTTGATACATCTTTTTATTAATAGTGGGTAATTTAATTAGGAATAGTCGACGTCTTTAAGCTATGTAACAAATTTACAAAAAAAAGTTCTTTCAAACGCTTTCATTTCGTAGTAAAGTGTTATTGTGATAGTTAGATGTCTGACGACAAACAACTTGCAGAAATTTCTAATAGAGGTGAATATTATGAATAATATCCTTTGGGGATTAATGGGGATTGCAGTACTTTTTGCTATTGCATTTCTTCTTTCAGAAAATAAACGCAGAATCAGCATCCGTACTATTCTAGGCGGACTTACGATTCAACTGCTGTTTGCGTTTATCGTACTAAAATGGGAGTTGGGAAGACAGGCTTTTCTTGGACTGACCAACTACGTACAAAATGTAATAACGTATGCAAACGATGGAATTTCCTTCTTATTCGGGCCGGTTTTAGGTAACCCTGGATCAGAAGCAACGGGCTTCGTCTTTGCATTTCATGTATTAACCATCATTATATTCTTCTCAGCATTAATATCTGTACTTTATTACCTTGGTATCATGCAAATCATTATCAAATTCCTTGGTGGTGGATTAGCAAAGCTTTTAGGGACAAGCCAAACGGAATCCCTTTCAGCATCTGCCAACATTTTCGTTGGCCAAACGGAAGCACCTTTAGTAATCCGTCCTTATATTAAGACGATGACAAAGTCAGAACTATTTGCGGTAATGACAGGAGGACTTGCTTCTGTTGCCGGTTCTGTTCTCTTTGGATATGCAGCTCTAGGAATTCCTTTGGAGTACCTATTAGCAGCAAGCTTCATGGCAGCTCCAGGTGGACTGATCATGGCAAAAATGCTGATTCCTGAAACAGAAGAGGCAAGAACACCAACAAAAGCGGAAATCGAAGAGGCTGAAGACGAAAAGCCTACAAACGTTATCGATGCTGCTGCCCGCGGTGCATCCGATGGATTAAAGCTTGCATTGAACGTTGGTGCGATGTTGCTTGCGTTCATCGCATTGATTTCCCTGATCAACGGAATGTTAGGTGGTATTGGTGGATGGTTCGGAGCTGAAAACTTCACTCTTGACTTCATCTTAGGCTACCTGTTTGCACCATTGGCCTTCATTATCGGTATTCCTTGGAGCGAAGCAATCGCTGCTGGTAACCTTATCGGTCAAAAGCTTGTATTAAATGAATTTGTTGCATACTCCACTTTTGCAGGTCAGCTAGATGTGTTCAGCGGAAAATCCATTGCGGTAATCTCTTTTGCACTGTGTGGTTTCGCGAACCTTTCTTCCCTTGCAATCCTTCTTGGTGGATTGGGAAGCCTTGCTCCTAGCCGTCGCTCGGATATCGCAAGATTAGGTTTCCGTGCAATCATTGCAGGTACACTTTCCAACCTTTTAAGTGCTGCAATTGCAGGTATGTTCATTCTATAAAATATATGTTTAAAAGCTCACTCGTCTCTTATGGCGTGTGGGCTTTTTTTGTGGGACAAGGGACCAGTCCCCAAAACAAGAAAAACCCATATTATCGTGTCTCCTTCCGGGAAACATTCGATACATGAGTTTTTCATATAAAACGGGGGATGTTTCTATTGTGTTCCAAGTTTTATGTATTTATACTTGTAGGAAATAATAAATTTACTTGGAGGATATTTCAAACATGCGCTCCTTTCAATTTACCAAAATGCACGGATTAGGAAACAACTATATATATGTCAATATGTTTGTGGAAGACATAAAAGAAGAAGACCTGTCATCCATCGCGATCCAGGCGGCGAATGTACACACAGGGATCGGTTCGGACGGATTGATTCTGATATGCCCTTCAGACGTGGCACCGGTGAAAATGAGGATCTTCAATAATGATGGATCTGAAGGGAAAAACTGCGGAAATGGCCTTCGCTGTGTAGCAAAGTATGCATATGAGCAAGGTCTTGTTAAAGAAGAAACCTTTGAAATAGAAACATTATCCGGATTGGTGGAAGCGAAAGTGGAACCAAAAGATGGAAAGGTTCACATTGTAACAGTTGACATGGGAGCGCCCCGCTTAGCGACCGAAGAGATTCCCATCCTTGTGGATAAACAAGTGCAGCTGGTGAACGAACCATTCAAGGTAGGGGAAGAGACCTATCACATCACTACTGTTTCCATGGGCAATCCCCATGTGATTTTTTATCTGGATGATATACATGATGCCCCGCTCACGACACTTGGTCCGATCGTAGAGAAGGACCCACGATTTCCTGAGGGCGTGAATGTCGAGTTTGTGGAAGTGGCAGCGGAGGATGAGCTTCACTTTCGTGTTTGGGAACGTGGATCAGGTATCACACAGGCTTGTGGAACAGGAGCATGTGCAGCGGTGGTGGCTTCTGTCCTGAATGAAAAGACGGAAAGAAATAGAGAGACCACCGTACACTTAGCTGGTGGGGACTTATTCATTACATGGACAGCAGAAGGCTCGGTTAAAATGCGCGGACCTGCACAAACCATTTGTACGGGAACTTACTTTTATCAGTAACACAAATGCACTAGGATCATGCATATACTATAGAAAAGCTGTTACATTGAGGGAAGCAATTTTAACAGGTATAATAGAAACTATAAGAGTGGAAATTCTTTAGGAGGTGTCAATAATGAAAGAAATCATCACTATTACAGAAGCGGCTGCTTTTCAAATAAAAGATATGATGAAGGAATATGGAAGCGATGACGTATTCCTTCGTGTTGGAGTAAAAGGTGGAGGCTGCAGCGGCCTTTCCTACGGTATGGGCTTTGAAGAGGAAAAAGGCGAGAAGGATATCGAGCTGGAGCAGCATGGTATCAGAATCCTAATTGATGACGAAAGCAAACCGATCCTCCAGGACGTCAAAATCGATTTCAAGCAATCCATGATGGGCGGGGGCTTTACCATCGACAATCCGAACGCCATCGCAAATTGTGGGTGTGGTTCTTCTTTCCGTACTGCGACAGAAGCAGGAAAGCCAGAGGATTGTTAGTACAATGGAAAAGCTCTTTAGCGGACTTACTTCGCTAAAGAGCTTTTTTTACATTATTTTGCTGATTTCCATTTATAAAAGAAGCATCCCCCTAAAATAAGCACCACACCCAATGATCCCACGACAAGATTCTGTGTGGAAGGGGAATTGGCTGCCGCATCACCTGATTTGCTTGGTACGGTCCCTTCCCCAAGCTCTGTTAGATCGTCCTGTGCATAGGCCAATTCTGCTGTTCTGGAGCACAAGTAAGTAATATACTTGCCGTCTTCAAGGCTTGAATAAATGATATATTCTTTTCCAGTTTCAAAATTCACTCCGCAGCCAGCTGAGTCAATGGCGGTATGAACAGTTACTTCTTTGGAGTCCATCCCCTTCCAAGATTCTTTCACACTAATTTTGGCTTTAAGTGTACTGTCATCCGTTTTGACATTGATCACTTTCCCGGAGAATACAGCATCCGATTTTTCCAATTCCGCAAACGGAGTTCCAGGTGGGAAGCAGGAGCAGGCATAGCTTGAAGAAGAAAAAGGGAGAGAAAAAAGACTGATCAGGAAGAAAAGGAACCCGATTTTCATTATTTTCATATGTTTTTCACCTCGTCTGTTTATAGTTAATAAGTTTGACGTAAGAAGGAGGTGGGAAGTTACAGATGACGATGAAAATGGTGTGTTCCCTATACATCTTCAGGAGGATTTAGTCTTATGCACAAAAAACTTGGTTTGCGCTCAATTCTGGAGGGTTTTCTCTTAAAAAAATTTGTAAATGCGTGCAAAAAAGATTTTATGCACAAAAACCAAACATTTATGCACGAAACGCAAAATAAGACAAAAAAAGCCAAATCCCGCAAAGTGTCATCCTGCTCCATCCCACGCAAAATAGATACCCTGATGGAACAAAAAAGACCAACCCCAAAAAGGATTGGTCTTCAACACATAATTTAAAACAGGCTAGTACTATGAAGCGGTTGTACTTTAGCCTTAGGGTCGATATAGGATTTTGCATTATTCACCGCAGTCGGTGCTTCCCCGAATCCGCAGGCGATCAGCTTCACCTTTCCATCGTACGTACAAATGTCGCCGGCAGCATAGATACCTTGAATATTGGTTTCCATTTTGGAATTGACCACAATGGAGTTTTTCTCAATTTCAAGGCCCCAGTCTTTGATTGGCCCCAATGAAGAAACAAAGCCGTAGTTAACGATTACGTCATCTACATCAAGCACTTCTCTTTCTTCCGTTTTAACTTTTTCAAGCACCACTTGGTTAATGGCGTTTTCGTCCCCGATAAGTTCAACAGGTACGTAAGGAGTTTTGATTTCTACCTTGGAGTTCATCAATAGTTCGACACTGTGCTCATGCGCGCGGAACTTGTCGCGGCGATGGATCAGGGTTACTTTTTCAGCGATTGGCTCCAGCATAAGAGCCCAGTCCACTGCTGAATCTCCTCCACCGAAGACAACCACTTTTTTACCGGCGAACTTGTTCATGTCATCCACAAAGTAATGGATGTTTTTGTTTTCGTATTCCATCGCATTTTCCAGTTCAAGACGTCTAGGTTGGAATGCGCCGTTTCCTGCTGTAATGATGATAGCTTTGGAATAGTGTGTTTCTTTATCCGTGGAGATTTTGAATGTCCCGTCTCCCATTTTTTCCAACGAATGAACAGACTGTTCCAATGCAACCGTTGGCTCAAACTTGGACATCTGCTCTTTCAGGTTGTTGATCAACTCTTGCGCACGAATTTTCGGAAAGCCTGCAATATCATATATGTACTTTTCCGGATATAACGCAGATAATTGACCGCCCAATTGAGGCAGACTTTCGATGATTTTAACACTTGCCTGTCTCATTCCCCCGTAGAAAGCAGTGAACAAGCCTGTTGGTCCTCCACCAATAATGGTGATGTCATATACTTTTTGTTCTTCGTTCATCTCTGTCTATCCCCCTAAACTCTGATATAACTTCCTTTCCCTATCATAGCATAAATTCAGAATAATATCTTTTTTTACTAAGGGCGAATGCTGTCACCTTTCAGCTGAAAGACAGTAAAATATTAATAATAGAGGGTTGAACGGGTTTCTCTGTCGGTATTTTTATCTAAATTTTCTAAAGGTTTCAAAACAATCTTTTTGTCTTGAAAAAAGTCAAGAAAAAGAATATGATGTTATGTAGGCAAATATAGTTTTGTGACACATTAAGCACTTTTATGCCGTTCTTATTCGTGAAGTGTTTCACAAACATTTTTCTTCTTATTTATCATTAAAAACCTTCCTTAAGGGGAATGTAAGAATAGGTTTAGTGGGATTTGTCTAGCGTCTTTATTTTTTTCTTTTATACTTTATAAAAAAATATTCTAAAGGTGGATGTGATTCGATTGAAAAAGCCAAGTATAGTAATTTTAGGTGCAGGTTATGGTGGATTGATGACGGCTGTACGTCTTCAAAAGATGATCGGAGTAAACGAAGCGGATATCACGCTTGTTAATAAAAATGATTACCATTATGAGTCAACATGGCTGCATGAAGCATCTGCAGGGACTTTGCCTGCAGATCGCACTCGCTATAAGGTGTCAGAAGTAATCGATAAGAGCAAGGTACACTTCTTGCATGACACAGTTACAGGCATCAACAAGGAAGCAAAAACTGTTGCGTTGACTAAGGGTGGAGAAATTTCCTATGACTACCTGGTGGTTGGTCTAGGTTATGAAGCGGAAACATTCGGTATCAAAGGCTTAAAAGAGCATGCGTTTTCTATCGCAAACCTGAATGTTGCACGTAAAATCAGAGAGCATATCGAGTATCAATTTGCGACATACAATACAGAAGCGAACCGTCGCGATGATCGTTTAACGATTGTTGTTGGAGGAGCTGGATTCACTGGTATCGAATTCTTGGGTGAATTGGTAAACCGTGTTCCTGAGCTTTGCAGCGAGTTTGATGTACCAAAAGAAAAAGTGCGTATCGTATGTGTAGAGGCTGCCCCAACAGTTCTTCCAGGTTTCGATCCGGAGCTTGTTGAATATGCAGTAGGTACATTAGAGCGCAAAGGCGTAGAGTTCAAAATTGGTACTGCAATCAAAGAAGCAACAGTAGAAGGCATTATTGTTGCGAAGGATGAGCAAGTGGAAGAAATCAAAGCCGGCACTGTTGTATGGGCAGCTGGTGTTCGTGGAAACCATTTGGTAGAGGATTCCGGATTCGAGAACATGCGTGGACGTGTGAAAGTAGATCCTTACTTAAGAGCACCTGGTCATGATGATGTATTCATCGTGGGAGACTGCTCATTGATCATCAACGAAGAAATCAACCGTCCATACCCGCCTACTGCACAAATTGCGATGCAGCAAGGGGAAGTATGTGCGAAAAACTTGGCTGTTCTAGTTCGTGGGCAAGGCGAATTGCAAACATTCACTCCTGATTTAAAAGGAACAGTATGTTCTTTAGGTGAAGATGATGCAATCGGTGTAGTATTCGGACGCAAAGTCATGGGTTCAAAAGCATCCTTCATGAAGAAGATGGTTGATAACCGTGCACTATACATGATCGGCGGAGCAGGACTTGTAATGAAAAAAGGTAAATTCAACGTATTGTAATTTTAAAAAAAGCCGTCCTTCTTCGGGCGGCTTTTTCTTATGGAGATAAACTGATAACATATAGATAGAAGAGAGTCTAAGGGGATGCTATTATGTCAAAAAGAGGAAATGTTTGGTTGGCTGTAGCCGGTGTAGTGAGGTCAGAGGACGGAAAATGGCTCGTGGTGAAAAAGAAGTATGGGGGACTTAAAGGTAAATGGTCTTTTCCAGCTGGCTTTGTGGAACAGAATGAAACAGTGGATGAAGCGGTGAAAAGAGAAATCTTTGAAGAAACGGGAGTAACGGTTACGGTAGAGGGCCTGATTGGGGTTCGATCTGGTGTCATTAAAGAAGAAATCAGCGATAATATGCTGATATTTCTCTGCAGGCCACAAGACGATGCAGTAATGTACCAGCAAAGTGAGCTGTCGGATGCCGCATTTATGACAAAAGAGGCGTTGCAGGATGATCCCGCCACCTCCTTGCTTATCCATTATTGCATCAATCAAGAGAATCTCTCCTTACTTAAAGGAACGAATCCAATGAATCCCGGTGATATCTTTGGCTACAGCTCTTATAAGTTATTTTTCTAAAGATTCCAAAAATTTAAGTAAAAGAGAGATTAGGATAGATTCCATGTGATGTTATCGCTTACATTAGAGTTTTTCGCTAATTTCGTTCCTTTCCAGAATATATAAAAGATGATATATTATCAGAAAATTAAATTAAATTCTGTTTTAAGAGAATACATCATCTGGAGGGATATGGAATGAAAAATCAACTGCAAACAGAGAAAAAGGATTGTGTTTACTGTTCAGGTAAAGGATATTTTCAATTATTGTTAGGTGGATCTGAGACCTGCAATTGCTGCGGTGGAAGCGGCAGAAAATAAGATAAATGGCACTATCACATGGGTTCGGACAAAATACCGACAAATGTGATAGTGTTTTTTCATTTGCCTTTTCAAATATAATTGACTCGCATCAAGCCATTCAGTACACTAAGAAAAGATGTGTACTGGAGGTGCGTGGTATGAATATACCTATATTGCTTATTTCGATTGTACTATTTTTTGTGTTATTTTTTGGAATTGGATTCCTTCTAAATATGTTATTGCGTATGTCCTGGATAATGGCCATCATTTATCCAGTTGTTTGTATATGGATTATCGTGCAGGATGACTTGAATCTCATAGACTTTTTCAGAAACACAGAAGAAGCATTCTCCACGGTCGGGACAGGGATTGCCTCCTTACAAATGGCAGATATCTCAATCCTGATCAGTGGTTTCCTGGGAGCTATCCTTTCCGGTATTGTCATAAAAATGCTGAGAAAAAGCGGATATCAGATGTTTTAAGCGAAAGAATCGACAAAAGTCGGTTCTTTTTTATGGGAAAAATTTAATAGATTGTTAACATTTAATGGAAAAATAACGTGTTTACTAGACAAATCTCACAAAAGTGGAATATTTCTTGGTGAAAGAGGGAAGAAATACTTTGTGAGAGGAGTGATTGTATCACATGAAAACGGCGAAAACGATATGCCGAAGGATGGTTACAGCGATTTTGTTTACTCTGGCGCTATTTGTAACCTTTCAATCATTGTCTGGTGTGGAAGCATCGACCATACAGAATTGGCTAAAAGAAAATGAAATTTATACATCGAAAGAAACAGGCGAACATGAACATAAAAGTTTTTTCAAAAAAATCGGTTTGGATTGGAAAAGTTTAAAGGTTGCTTTTGCTACTCCAACACTCGTCTCTTCCGAAGAGGCAGTGGAGTCTTCCCGGAGGCTTGAGGATATGGATTGGAGTGGATACGAAAAGCAGACGGTATCTGCAACCGGATATACAGCAGGCATAGAGTCTACAGGGAAAAACCCTGATCATCCAGGGTATGGAATTACATATTCAGGACTTAAGGTCCGAAGAGATCTCTATTCAACAATTGCAGCAGACATAAGTGTCTTTCCAATCGGGACCATTCTTTTTATACCGGAATACGGATATGGAGTGGTGGCCGATACAGGAAGTGCCATCAAAGGGAAAAAGATTGACCTATACTATGAAACAGTCGAGGATGTATTTTCCGAATGGGGAAAAAGAACCCTCGACGTCTATGTGGTCAGAAAAGGTGACGGAAAAATAACAGAAGAAGAGCTGACCTTATTGAATGAAGAAGAAACGATGCAGGTGTTTCGTCAGAAGTTCATAGGTGACAGTGAAAGGTAAAGTGTACAAGCGAAAGTAGCTGATAATATGGTCGATACTATCATTTAGGATAGATCGACCATTTTTTATCTGAGCAAAAAGTATGGGGATGTAAAAGCTGTGCGAGTTTCTGCAGACCTTCCAACAGTCTTGGAGAAGGGCGGCAAAAAAGGCGTTCTTCCAGTACATATATCTTATCCTGTTTCACTGCGTTAGTTTCAGTCCAGCCAGGTCTTCTACGAATATGGTCGGGATTCATTTTGGATTCCTTGACACCGACCCAAATCATGCAAATGACATCGGGGTTCCTCTTCCTGACATCCTCCCAATCAGTCTGATAGCTAGCCACTTCCTGGTCAACATAAATATTGCTGCTGCCTGCCAGTTCACTGATTTCCGTCAGCCAGTTTACCGATCCTGGAGTAAAAACAGGCTTTGGCCACCATTCCCAATATACGTTTGGTTTCATTTGGACGGTGGTTGCCAGCTCTTTGTACGATTTTATGAACCCCGCCATGGACTCCGCTACTTGTCTGGCAAGCTCTTTTCTGTCCGTCAGCTCCCCGACTTGCAATAAATCGTTTTGAATATCCTTTAAAGTTTGAGGATTCAATACAATATGAGGAATCTTTCTTTTCTGAAGTGCTTCAATATTACGTTCCATTCCAGGTACACTAAGGCTCGCGAGAACAAGGTCGGGCTTCAGTGCTTCCACCTTATCCATATCTATTTGAAGGTCAGGCCCAAGCTTGGGCAGATGGGTGACTTCTTCCGGCCAGTCAGAGAAATCATCCACCCCCACCAAATCATCAATCAGATTTAGGTAATACAGTAATTCCGTATTACTAGGACATATTGAAACTAGTCGCATTCTATCACCTACCAGATCTCTGTAAAATAATGAAGCACAAGCGTTAGTAATATTCCTGTTAATCCCCCGAAAAAAACTTCAATCGGCTTATGCCCCAGCAGTTCTTTCAGGTCTTTGACTTTTTCCTGTTCATTCATTTTCGGCCACTTTTTTGTTTCTTCTAAAAACCGGTTAAAGTCCCCGACCAATTTATTTAAAACAATTGCCTGTTCCCCGGCATGCCTTCTTACACCTGTAGCATCAAACATGACAATAATCGCAAATACTGTTGCTACTGAAAAAATGGGGGAAGCCAAACCAACCTCCAGTGCCACTCCTGTCGCCAAGGCAGTTACTGCTGCAGAGTGGGAACTTGGCATACCGCCAGTGCTTGTTATGAGGGACCAGTCAATTCTTCTCGTAGCAATAAATTGAATGGGTACCTTTACGAACTGTGCAAAAAAGATTGCTGCGAGTGCAGCCCATAATGGAAAATTCTCGAATAGTTCCATGCTTCATCAATCGCCCTTTCTATGATGAAATGATAGATAGAATATTTACAGGTGGATTCTTCCTTACTATACCCTTTCTCATTCGTTGTAGCACTTTTCTTTAGTAAGAAATTCCTTTTTAAAGAATGAAGGTTCTATCTAATAATTATGAATTATTTTAATCCATTTGTTAAGATTATTATAAGAGAATTTTTGAAAAGGGGATTTGTAATGGTCATGTACCCGGAAGAATACTATGAATTTTTCATTTCTTTTAACGAAGGGGATTACTATACATGTCATGATTTGTTGGAGGAAATCTGGATGACGGATAAGGAGAATTACTTTCTAAAGGGCTTGCTGCAAATGACGGTAGCCATTTACCATTATGAATACGGTAATGTGAAGGGTGCACGTCTGATGATGCACGCGGGTCATGTATATATCCAGAAGTATCGTCCAAAGTTTTGGGGTGTGGATCTGGAAAAGATCAACGAGTTCATTGTTAATTGTTTGGCTACTTTTCCCGAAGAAATTGATAGGGTCCCATTTGAGGAGGTTTCCAATTTGCCTGAGCTTCCTTCTCTTGTGCTTTTTTTGGAAGATGATTAGAAACTCGAAATATTTCATCTTTTTCGATATAATAGAGACAAATATGTGGGAGGTGCCAGAGGATGTTTACAGTACAAAATCATACGGATTTCACAGAGCAGCAAACAGCAATCATTGTAGGGCTTTCAGAAAAAAATAAAAAGGTGGAAGGTCTGCTCGGAGAATTGGATGCTCAGCTTGACGGCCAGATTACCGATCTATTGAAGGAAGGCGACATTTCCTCCAAGAAGAACAAAATAGCTAAAATACATACGTTTGGAAAGACATCTTTTAAAAGGATTTTTGTTGTAGGTTTAGGTAGAGAAGAAAAATTGAACTTTGAAGAGCTGCGAAAGGTTTTTGGCAGAGTGGCAAAAACGGTTCAAGAGTCTAAGTATGCGAGCGTTGCGATCGCTTTGGATACGTTTCTTACGGATAAAGTGGATGCTTTGGATGTTGCCCATGCTTTAGGGGAAGCCATTCCGATGGCTACCTATATGTATGACGGATATAAAAAGAAATCCAATGAGCCAGAGGTAAAGCTAGCAAATGTCATGGTTATTACCGATGCCGATAGCGAGGAGATCCAGGCGAGCTTGAAGGTCGGATACCAGTTCGGAACAGGAACCAACTCGGCGCGTACGTTGGTCAACCTTCCAGGAAACATGCTAACAGCGACGGATATGGCAAATTACGCTTCCGAACTGTCAGAGAAATACGGATTTGAACTGGAAATCCTTGAAAAAGAAGATATGGAAAAGCTCGGAATGGGTGCGCTGCTGGCTGTAAACAAGGGCTCAGTCGAACCTCCTAAAATGATTGTCATGAAGTACCAGGGTAAAGAAGAATGGACGGACGTGATCGGTCTAGTCGGTAAAGGTATCACTTTTGATACTGGCGGTTATTCCATCAAGCCAAAGGACGGCATTGTCGGCATGAAATCCGATATGGGTGGTGCAGCGGCTGTTCTTGGTGCCATGGAAGTAATCGGGGAGCTGAAACCGGAACAGAATGTACTGGCAGTTATCGCGTCTACCGATAATATGATCAGTGGAAACGCCTTTAAACCGGACGACGTGATTACGTCGATGAGCGGTAAAACAATCGAGGTACTGAACACAGATGCAGAAGGCCGTCTAGTATTGGCAGATGCCATCACGTATGCCAAGCAGCACGGGGCCAACTATCTTGTAGATGTTGCGACACTGACAGGCGGTGTGATCATTGCATTAGGAAACCACACTACCGGTGCATTGACTAATAATGAGGATCTATTCGAACAGATTCTCGAGGCTTCCTATGAAGCAGGAGAGGAAATGTGGCGACTTCCGATTTTCGAGCACGCTAAGGAAAGAGTGCGCAACAGTAAAGTGGCAGATTTAAATAACTCTCCTGGTCGCGACGGACATGCCATCTTCGCAGCTGCATTTATCGGCGAGTTTGCGGAAGAGACGCCGTGGGTACACTTGGATATCGCTGGAACAGCTACAACCAAATCCAATCACGATTTAGGCCCAGCAGGCGGAACGGGTGTCATGGTAAAAACGCTGGTAACGTTTGTGCTGCGTTTTGGTGAGACGGAAGAGGAATAATAATACGTATGACGCACCTTTTTTCGGAAGGTGTGTTTTTTTGTTTGCAAAACCGCATACTCTCTCTCACACCTTCATCTCTTTTCCTATCATTTTTTGTTGACACCCCTTAGTAATCGTGATAATTTAGTTTTATGCTTTTTTGCTCTAATTCTCTAATAGTTTAATATAGTAAAGCGGAAACGCGAATTGTACTTACAGGAAAGAAAGGAAGTAACACTCATGAATGCAGTCCTCATAGCAGTTTTAGTTATGCTCGTATTAAGTTTACTTAGAATAAATGTTGTATTGGCGCTGGTAACTGGTGCGTTGATCGGAGGTCTGGTCGGTGGTTTGGGCCTTGAAACGACGATCAATACGTTTACCGATGGACTTGGTGGTAATGCCGCAGTTGCCTTAAGCTATGCATTGCTTGGAGCTTTTGCAGTTGCCTTGTCAAAGACAGGCTTGCCTGATGCACTGGTGGAAGGTGCCTTGAAGCTGGTCGGATCGAAGGGGGATACTCGTAAAAAGGCTCTATCAAAGGTACTAATCCTAATGATTATTCTTGCCGTGTCGATCATGTCCCAAAACGTGATACCTGTTCACATTGCCTTTATACCTATCCTAATACCGCCATTGTTGAAAGTATTAAATGAACTGAAAATTGATCGCCGTTTGACTGCGACCATTATCACTTTCGGTTTAACAGCACCTTATATTCTATTACCTGTAGGGTTCGGGGGGATTTTCCATGATATCCTGAAAACCAATATGGCGGAAAGCGGAATGAATATCAGCCTTTCTGATATCCCGATGGCCATGCTTATTCCAACATCAGGAATGGTAGTCGGCTTGTTGGTTGCCATTTTCTTCAGTTATAGAAAAGAAAGAAACTATTTACAGGAAGAAATTGCAGGGCAGCAAACAGAGAGCTATACAAAAAAATCACTTACTGTTGCGATCGTTGCCGTGGTTCTCTCTCTTGCTTCACAGCTGTATCTGACGGAAGTAGTCGGGGTTCAAGGGATGGTCTATGGATCTCTCGTAGGTATTATCATCCTTTATGCTGGTGGTGCGATGAAATTTAATGAAACAGATGTTATTTTGACTTCAGGTATGCGCATGATGGCATTCATCGGATTTGTCATGATTGCTGCATCAGGATTCGCAAGTGTGCTAAGGGAGACAGGCCACATTGAATCATTGGTGGAGACTTCCGCAACATGGATTGGAACGAACCAGCTTTTAGCAGCGTTCGCTATGCTGTTAGTCGGCTTGCTGATTACAATGGGTATTGGATCTTCTTTTTCAACGATTCCGATTATTGCTGCCATCTTTGTTCCTCTTTGCATGGAGCTTGGATTCAGCCCGATGGCGACCATCGCTATAGTCGGAACCGCAGCAGCGCTTGGAGATGCAGGTTCGCCCGCTTCTGACAGTACGCTAGGGCCAACATCAGGGCTGAACGCAGACGGACAGCACAACCACATCTGGGATACTTGTGTGCCGACATTTATCCACTACAACATTCCACTGATTATCTTTGGATGCATTGCTGCAATGGTTTTATAAAAAGGCTCTTTTAGTAAAGATTGTTGATTTAAGAATTGGGCTGGACTAAAGATAAGGTGTCAACATTAAACACCCTGTTGGTCTCCCTGACACGCTGCTCCCGCAGGAGTCTCACGCCCTGCACTCCAACCAACAGGGGTGACAAGTTACGCATAACGTCTGTACTTTATTTTCATTTGTCTTGGTGAAAATTTTTTACATGAGATTCTCTGTTAGTGTCTATTGCTGCTTTTTTAAGAATCTAGCTGTTGATTGGAGCAATAGGCGAAGACTCCTGCGGGAGGAAGCGTTTAGTGGAGACCCCACAGGCGGATGCCGAGGAGGCTCCACAAACGCCCCGCGGAAAGCGCAGCCTAGTGCGGAAATCAACAGCGGTGTTTAACGGAGACATAATAGAAAAAAGACCTGATACCGCTCAATCGGTATCAGGTCTTTTCCTATTATTAAGCAATTTTCCGTGTATGGGAGATGTTCGTAGTCTTATTCAATGTGTAGTACAGTCTCGGTGCAATCATCGCGCAGATAATCGTGAACACCAAATCTTTTACGGAGAACCAAGCCATAATTCCCCATGCAGCTTTGTAGCTCATATTTCCTTCCGCCACATTGTTTACGATAAACCACATATAGGTTGTGCCAATTACATATATAAGGATGATTCCAACGAATGATGCGGTCATAAAAGTGGCGAGACCCGGTTTTTCGTTTCTTTCCACAATAAGGCCAACCACAAATGCTGTTACAATATAAGAAAGAAGAAAGCCTCCTGAGCCGCCAAGTACTGCACCCATCCCAGATCCAAACTGTGCGAATACAGGTGCTCCTGCAATTCCTACCAATAAATAAACAAACATGCTTATTGCTCCAAGGCGTGATCCCAGTAGAATCCCGGCAAGTATACAGAAAAATGGCTGCATGGACAATGGAATGCCTGCCACTTCCAAAAATGGTGCCCATGATGTAATATTGGCCCCGATTGCCATCAGTGCAACAAACATTGCTGCATATGTAATATCCAATGTCTTCATTCTACGCTTCATAATGTAAACCCCTTTGTCTGATGTAGTTAACAATAAAAATGATAATCTATCAGACTCTTGTCTGTCAACATGATTTTATATTTGGTTGACAGATGAGGGGGCACAAATTTCGTCATTTAAAAAACAGGCAGGAAAACATGTCGTTTTCCTGCCTGTTTTTTTGTGACTAGTTATCTAGCCGATTTACGATACCCTGCTGCAACGGCTGCTTCCTCAGAATCAAACCATTCAATAGCTTTTGTGACTTCATAGAATTGGCCTTCTGGAACATGGTAGATGAGTTCTCCGCGTGAATTCTGGTTACCTTTTATTTTTATAGCTGCTTGAGCTTTATTGTCAGAACGTAATTTTGTTATGAGTGCTCCTACCAGACTACTGATAAGAATTCCATTGAAAAGCACTGCTTTCTTCATTTGTCTTCCTCCTGTCCATTTCTTTTCTATACGACCCTGTATAGCACCGCAGTTGATTTCCGCAATAGGCGCAGCGACCCAAGGGGCGGTGCTGGAGCCTCCTCAGGCTTTGCCTTGCGGGGTCTCCAGCCTACCGCTGCCTCCCGCAGGAGTCTTCGCCTATTGCTCCAATCAACTGCTAGCATACACTTAAATTTATTAAAGCCTTCTATATTAAATTATAAAGAATGAATTATTTATTTCTTACCCTTCCTTTAAAGTGCCATAAACATTGATTGAGGTAGAAATTATTCCTATAGAGGTAGCTATTACTAAAATCATAGGCAATACTACCTCTTTTCCCCCTTTTTTGTTTAACTATCGGCTATTCCGTGAATATAACGAGAAACAGAATAAATTTTATCGAATAAAGGAGTGGAAGATTCATGGATGTTAAAAGTAGCGCATTACAACTTAAGGGAAATAAATGGGTGAAGGGTGCTGTAATTGGCAGTCTAGTTGCAAGTTCCGCATTCTTGTTGAAGTCGGACTCTCGAAACAAGGTGATGAAATTTTTTCGAAGAGACAAAGGGAACCAAGAACATGAAGCAACTGAAGAAAAGGCTGATTAAGAAGGTAAAGAGAGAAGCGACAGAGCAATATATCGATTATAAGAAAAAGAAGACGAAAGAAAAGATGCAGGGAAAAATCACAGCTGCATCCGAATCGTTGGAAGAGTCGAGAAGTGATTTAGCTGATAACGTCCACACGAAAGCGGACGAAATGAAAGTGAAAATCCAAGACTCTCTACTAAAAGTCAAAGATAAATTGCAAAAAGTGAAAGAGGCTGGAGAGGCTCTGCAAGGAGAAACAGGAAACCGAAGAAACTCCAGTGATATAAAATCCTATACGGAAACAAATAAAGCAACGGATATAAAAGGTATGAATGCCGTTAAGAGCAATGTGGAAATCCCACATGCAAGTGATACTAAAGGAGTGAAGTAAAATGGCAGCTATTCAAAAGAGTACAGATGGATCCAGTTTAGCAGAAGTAATCGATAGAATTCTAGATAAAGGGGTCGTCATTGATGTGTATGCCCGTGTTTCATTAGTGGGTATTGAGCTTGTGACAGTGGAAGCCCGCGTTGTTATTGCGAGTGTGGATACTTGGTTACGTTACGCTGAAGCGGTTGGCCTTTTAAGAGATGACCTGATGGATGATGAATTCAAATTATCCGAACAAGTAAACGAAAGACAAAAAGCGTAATTTTGATAATAGAATAGAAAAGGGACAAGGCACATATCGCATGTGCCTTTGTTCCATTTCAATGAATCGGCGGGTGGGTGATTAGAATGAGTATGAAAAAGGTATTAAACGAAGTAACGGAGTTCTTTTGCGAATTCGTGAAACCTCCATATAAAATAACGTCCGTTCAACCAACTGACCAAGGCTGGGACGTTGTAGTAGAGGTTATTGAAGAGAAGGAATATATGAAGGCTTATGCAAAGGATCAAATGGTGGGAGTTTATCATGCAAGATTAAATAAAGACATGGAAGTGGAATCTTATGATCGAAGAAGCTTGCGTGCCAGAAGTTCCCTGGATCTATATCAAGAGTAAAGTCGTTGAATTGTCGTGGAGGTAGGAGAGATGAATAAACAATTGGAACAGGAGATTGTCACACATTCCATAGTGGATGAAATTACATCAAGAACTGTCGATTATCTTAAAAACGGTTTTCCTGTGCATTTTACAGGGCCAACAGGAGTGGGGAAGACCTCCATCGCACTTCATGCTGCGAAAAAGCTGGAAAAGCCTGTAGTGGTTTTGCAAGGGCATGAGGAAATGACCAATGCAGATCTATTGGGTGACTTTAACGGCTATACCAAAAAGCTCCTAGTCGACAATTATGTGCGATCCGTGATGAAAAAAGAGGAAACCATGCGGGAGACTTGGCAGGAAGGCCTGCTGCTCGAGGCAGTGAAAAATGGCTATACCCTGATATATGATGAGTTCACCAGGTCAAAGCCTGAAACGAACAACCTGTTTTTATCGGTGATTGAAGAGGGAGTCCTCCCTTTATATGGATCAAAGCATAAAGAGAAATGGGTTCCTGTTCATGAGGATTTTTCCATCATTTTCACGAGTAATCCATCTGAATATGCAGGGGTTCACCAAACACAGGATGCCCTGCTGGACCGAATGATCACCATGGAGTTGGATTATCTGGATCTTACAGCAGAGTCCACTATCATAAGTCAGAAGGTTGATGTATCTGAAGAGCATGCTGAAATGATGGCGGGCTTTGTCTCCAGTTTGCGCGAGAAATGTTTATCAAAGAGCAAGCAAGGACCAGGGATACGTGCAGCACTGATGATCGCAACTGTATCAAAAGATAAAGAAATGAACATAAGTGCAGAAGATGAAGAATTCAAGCAGCTGTGCGTAGATATATTATTGCATACCGTTCATAAGGGGATGCAATATGAAAAGAAATCAAGGAGCTTATCTCTTATTACACAAGAGTTCAAGAAAGCATTTGGAGGGAATAACAATGGAAAGTAAACAAGGATATTATACATTTTGTGCAATTCCAAAACAGGATAAAGAACTTACGCTCGGAAATGTGGAACTCGAAGGCCAGTCCACACCATTGCAATTGATCTACTATAAAGAATTCTCCATGGTAGTTGCAAGCGCCCCAATCAAAATCTATCACCCGAAAAAAAATAATCTTCTTACCCACCAATCTGTGGTATCTTCCATGATGGAAAAATCCTCTGTCATCCCCATGAGTTTTGGGAATGTTTTTGAATCGGAGGCGGACGTTCAATTTTTGATGAAATCCCTGCACGACGAATTTGTAGAGATTTTCGCAAAAATTGAAAACAAAATTGAGGTCGGCTTGAAGATTATGGGGAAAGACGAGTGGCTGAAAAGCGAAATCAATAAAAACCAGAAGGCCATCAAGCTGAAAGAAAAAATCAGTGGGAAATCGGAAGCGGCCTCCTATTATGAACGCATCGAGCTTGGGGATATGGCACAGCGTTTCATGAAGGAAAAAATGCAAGCATGTATGAAGGAGATTTTCCTGCCACTTGCGGAAAAAGCAGTTTCTGCCAAACAGAATGAAACGATTGGCGGGAAAATGCTAATCAACGCTTCCTTTTTGATTGACCGTGATGATGAAGCGCAATTTGACGAGCTTGTTAATGAACTTTATGAAAAATGGTCCGATAAAGTGGAATTCAAATACACAGGTCCTTGGCCGGCATACAACTTCATTGATATCAAGCTGAAGGCGAAGAATGCTTAATGATCCATAAGTTGTTGACCGGACCAATCGGCGCGCTTGTTAAGCTCGGTGAAAAAATACAGGAAGAAGTGGATAAAGAGATGTACGATCTCGATACGATCCAGCAAAAGCTCGTCCAGCTTGAGATGATGGCAGAAATGGATGAGATCACAGAAGAGGAACATGCCGCACAGGAAGAAGTACTGCTTGAGCGATATGAGATTGCAAAGCTTCGTGAACAAAGAATGTTTGATGATATGAAGAAAAGAGATGGAGGTGTATAAGTAATGGAAGCTATCACTACGGAACAGCTATTTTACTTATACGGATTAATCCCGGCTAAAGAAGTGGAAGAAAGACCAATAGAAACCATTATCGGAATCGATGATAAACATGAAATCTATACAAGACAGCTTGGAGAGGTGTTGGCTGTCATGTGCAGACTGGACGCTGTGGAATACTCGGAAACGACAATTGAAGAAAAAATGAATGATCTGGAGTGGCTGAAAACGAAAGCTTACCACCACCATGAAACATTAGCCACTCTGCATGAATCATACACACTCGTTCCTCTGAAGTTTTGTACGATTTATAAGAGCGAGGAAAATCTGGCTCTAACCATCGAGGAGCAAAAGGAAAAAATCACAAGCCTATTTGCAGAGCTTACACACAAAGAAGAATGGAATCTGAAAATCTATTGTGAAGATGAAAAAATCAAAGAAGAAATATTGATACATTCTCCTGCAATAAAAGAGAGGGAAGAAGAAATAGCCGCTTTAAGTCCTGGTAGGCAATTTTTTGAAAAGAAGAAGCTGAAGAATTTGATTGATCAAGAAACAACAGAGGCGAAAAGAAAAAGCTGTGATATCATCCATGAGCAACTAGGTCATCATTGTTCCGATTCTGCCGTGAAGAAAAATTGGAGCCAGGAGATGACAGGCAGAAAACAGGATATGAACTGGAATGGTGTGTATCTGATTCCAAAAGAAAAGCGTGAGGAATTCATCCAGGAACTTCAGCGTTTGAAAGAGTCCCATGCCGATACAGGGTTTACGATGGAATATACAGGACCTTGGCCTTGTTATTATTTTGCCAATCTATAGAAGGAAGGGTTCACAATGCCAGCACGTAATGGAGTAGATCCGAATCAAGATATTTCCTTACTCGATATATTGGATGTCATCCTCGATAAAGGGGTTGCCCTTAGAGGTGAGCTGATCATCTCCATCGCAGATATTGATTTAATTTATTTGGATCTGCGTCTGCTCATTACCTCCGTGGATAAGCTCATGGAGACCAACGAGCGGAAAATAATAGATGAGGAGGAAGAAGAATGGAATACCAGCCACAAAAAAGCGGTAGAATCCAGCTAGACCCGGACAATGTCGAACAAGGGCTTTCCCAATTGGTACTGACAGTGATTGAGCTGTTAAGGCAGCTGATTGAAAGGCATGCGTTAAGACGCGTGGAGAGGGGCAATCTGACAGACGAGGAGATTGAAAAGCTTGGTACCGCGTTAATGAATCTGGAATTGAAAATGGAAGATTTGAAAGAGATTTTCGACTTAGATGATGAAGACTTGAACATCGACCTAGGACCCCTTGGGAACCTATTGTAATCTTTCTGATTTAATAAGGAGCTGTTAATTATGTCCATGCAAACCCCAGGTCAATCTAGTAACCTAGTGGAAGTATTGGAAAAGATATTAGACAAAGGTGTCGTCATTGCAGGGGATATCAAGATAGGCCTTGCCGATGTCGAATTGCTTACCATCAAAATCCGTCTGCTTGTTGCATCTGTCGATAAAGCAAAGGAAATCGGGATGGACTGGTGGGAGACAGACCCTTATTTCTCCTCCAAGCAGGCCACTCGTGATTTGGAGTCACAAAATGAAAAGCTGCTCGAGCGGATCGATCAGTTGGAAAAACGTTTAGAAGCACCTAAAAAGTAATGGCTATTATTCTATTTTCTAGGTTCTTTTCTCAAAGATTCATACTTTATAGGGGCTAACCCTGAAGAGAAGATTTGCACATTAAACACCCTGTTGATTTCCGTTACAGGTGTTCGCTTTCCGCGGGGCGGTGCTTGAGCCTCCTCAGGCTTCGCCCTGCGGGGTCTCAAGCCTACCGCTACCTCCCGCAGGAGTCTCACACCTTGCACTCCAATCAACATGGGAGGCAAGTGGCGCATAACGTCCTCACTATATTTTCATTTTCTCATGGTGTGAATTTTTTACATGAGGGTCTCTGTTAAAGACTGATGTTAATCTTTAAGAATCTAGCTGTTGATTGGAGCAATAGGCGAAGACTCCTGCGGGAGATAGCGTTTAGTGGAGACCCCACAGGCGAAGCCGAGGAGGCTCCACATACGCCCCGCGGAAAGCGCAGCCTAGTGCGGAAATCAACAGCGGTGTTTAATGTGGTCTTTATATAATGGTACAAAATAAGCGGCGGACAAATTACAAATTTAACGGGTTCTGTTGGTGGGGAGAAAACATTAAATAACAGACTAATTGGGGACATCATTCACATATTAATTGGTGTCCTTCTTTCTGTTGTTATATTAATGCTTTGATGGATAAACACACTAATTACACATAAATAAGTATACAAGTTGGATACCCCGCATAAATTTATGCGGGGTTGTTAAAACCTATGCTAAAACGGTTGCGAATTGGATATACAAATGTATGACCAATTTTAGACAGGAGGTAGGGCTTAATACGAAGTGAACTTGTTTTTTGAAAGGAATTGGAGTTTTACGCTATAATAAATTTATAGATTGTGAAATGAGGCTCTTAAACTAACGAGCAGAATGGTTAAGGAATAAATAAATTTAGAGATATTATCTTAAAGTTTTTTTAAAAAAAAGGGGTGGTTATGTGGAGGTTTTCGGAATGATGGGATTCATTTTCGGTCTTATCGCTTTTACTACAGCGTCGGCTAATAGTATAAAAGTAAAAGAACTTAAAAAGAGAATTGATGATTTAGAAAATAAATCGTGAACAATGTCTTAAACTGCCAGTTGGTTTAATTAGGTTGGTAAAAATCACGTCAAAAAACGCTCAGAAAAAATCTGAGCGTTTTTACTTGTCATTCATATTGCTAAATGCTTGTTAAAACATATGTTAATTAGTTTGTTATTTGCATTGTTTTTAGTATTTTTCTCCCCTTCAACCGAACCCGTTAGGACAAATTCGCTGCTTTTTTTCTGTGTCTGGAAGTGGAATTATGCTAATCTAATAGAAAGGGAGGGGATGTTGGTGGAGAAAATTGCTGTAATTACCGGTGCGAGTCGATTGAAAGGTATAGGAGCTGCCATTTGCCGTGAATTGGCGGATGCCGGCCATCACATTTTTTTTACATACTGGATGGATTACGATAGGGCAATGCCGTGGGATATGGAAAGCAATGAGCCTTTACTGCTGAAAAAGGAATTGGAAGCCAAAGGTGTGAAAGCCGCGAGCCTGGAATTGGATTTGTCCCGCAGTGATTCGGCAGAACTCTTGATGGAGGCGGTGCAAAAGGAGTTGGGGAAGCCGGATATCCTCATAAACAATGCCGCCTATTCGACCAATAACGATTTCTCGGACCTGACTGCTGAGGAGCTAGATAAGCACTATATCATTAACATACGTGCCACCACACTTTTAAGTGTTCAATTTGCTAGAGTGTTTGATAAGCAGGCTGGAGGTAGGATTGTCAATCTTACATCCGGTCAGTCACAGGGGCCGATGCCTGGTGAGCTGGCCTATGCTACAACAAAAGGGGCAGTCGATGCACTTACCCTGACACTATCTGCAGAATTGGCGCCCTTGGGCATAACGGTTAATGCTGTAAACCCTGGACCGACAGACACGGGTTGGATGACCGAATCCATCAAAAGGGAGCTGCAGCCAATGTTCCCTTTTGGCAGGGTGGGAGAGCCTCGCGATGTGGCAAGGACGGTAAGGTTCCTCGTAAGCGATCAGGCCGATTGGATCACGGGACAGGTCATTCATTCAGAAGGCGGATTTAGGAGATAGATGACAAAAGGCTCGTTTCACCAGATTTCTGGTGAAACGAGCCTTTACTTATATGTGACTACAAAACTTCCTATCAATCGAACATAAACTGCTTCGTCCTGTACTTCACACTCATGACAATTCCCATTGCAATCATATTGGTCAGCAAAGCACTACCCCCATAGCTCATGAAAGGAAGAGCCAAACCGGTTATTGGCATCAGACCGATCGTCATACCGATATTCTGGAAAATCTGAAAAGCAAAGAGTCCGATGACCCCGGTTACCAAGTAGGTGCCAAATGGATTATCACAGTTAATTGCAATCATGATTAATCTGTAGATCATAATGAAATAAATCGAAATAACGAGTGTTGCCCCGACAAATCCAAACTCTTCCCCGATCAAGGCAAAGATGAAGTCCGTCTGCACCTCGGGTATTCTTCCGCTTTGTGACTGGACTCCCGCAAGCAGCCCGCGTCCGGACACTTGACCGGCTCCAATCCCTTTTAACGCTTCCGTCAATTGGAATCCATAGGAGGACGCGTATTCCTCTCTGCTTAACCAGCCATAAATACGTTCAAGCTGATGGGGTTCGATAAATTTGGTGAATAGCTCAAAATGAAAGTTATGCAGATAGACCAGTGTCCCTAATACTGAAATGATGAATCCCGCTAACAGCGACAACACTTTCCAGGACGTCCCACTGATGAATATCATCGTAATCATGATTGCTGCGATTACAAGTGCCGTACCCAGGTCTGGCTGTTTCAAAATCAGAAGAAAAGGCGGCATCGTATATGCAATCAGTTTAATAACCACGATAGGTGGTGTCTTGAAGTCGAGTTCATGCTTTTCCTTCATCCATTTATTAATGACTGCTGCAAGAAGGATGAGTAAAAATATTTTCATAAACTCTGAAGGCTGTAGCATGAAGCCCCCAAGATTAATCCAACGTTGTGAACCGTTTCGGACCGTCCCGAATAACTCGACGGCAACCAATAGAATCAGTCCGAGCGTATAGAAGGGAAGGGCAAGGTTCTCCAACAGTTCATAGTCAAAGAACATGATGGAAACCATGATTCCAACCCCGATGATGTACCAAACAATCTGCCGTTTTAAAAAGTAAAAAGGGTCATTCGCAAAATACTGACCCGAAGCACTATATACTGCCACTAAACTTATAATAAAAAGTAAAAACAGCAGAAATAACAATGTATAATCGACTCGACTATACTCTAGCTTGTTATTTTCTGTCCCCATGATGTTTGTGTCTCCTCTCGAGCCTCAATAGCCAGTTTTGCATGTTTCGATAGGTGGACCAAAATTCCTGCAGCAAAAATCGTAATTAGTAAGGAAGAACCGCCATAGCTGATAAATGGCAGTGTTATTCCTGTGATAGGTAACATTCCATTAACTGCACCGGCATTCATGAATACTTGGATACTGATTTGAAAAGTGATTCCGAATGCGAGCAGCTTGCCAAAAGGATCTTTGATGGCTACCCCGATGCGGACCCCTCGAACAAGAACAATCAGGTACAAGATAAAGAGGAATATCACTCCGAACATACCCAATTCCTCAGAAATGACGGCTAGGATAAAGTCTGTGTGTGCCTCAGGAAGGTAACCAAGCTTCTGTATTCCTTGAGCGAGGCCTCTTCCCCATAATCCGCCTTCACCGATGGCAATATAGGAGTTGATTAATTGATAGCCATCTCCACCTGCATCGGCAAAAGGGTCGACAAATGAGGTCAAGCGTTTTAGCCGGTAGGTGGCGGTAGTGGCTAATAATCCTATAACTCCTACTGCCACTGTACCCAACAGAAGAATATGCTTCAATCTCGCCCCTGAACAAATCAATATAGCGCCGCAGCCTCCTATAATTGCGGACGCTGTCCCCAAATCGGGCTGCCGCATTAACAAAACGAAAATCAGCCCCAAGACCAGAAGCGGTGGAGAAACCCCTTTTTTGAATTGATGTATGTATGGCTGCTTCCTTGCATAAACCCTTGCGAAATAAATAAGCATCCCAAGCTTTGCAATCTCGGCTGGTTGAATGGTGAAACTTCCTACCGGAAACCAGCTTCTCGCTCCGTTCACTTCTTTTCCAATACCAGGAATCAATACTAATAATAAGAGGAGAATGATTACTGCAAGCATGGGTGGAGTGAATCTATCGTATAGCTTATAAGGAGTAATTATGGCGGTGATAAATACGGGAATTCCTACGTAGAGCCAGACTTTCTGCCGGTTAAAAAAATAACTCGCATCATCGTAGGTCTCCAAACCAAAAAGCATCCCTGCGCTGTATATCATGACCAATCCATAGACACATAACAAAACAAGTGCTGTAATCAATATCCAATCTAGCTTTTTAAAATGTGTAATCATTATATTAACTCCTTTAAAAACAAAGCTCTTTTCATAAAGTTTGTTGCTATTGGCCGTAAAAAATCGGCTTTTGGATTTTTTACAGTGATAAATTACGCAATAATTATAAAGTAAAATTATCTAATACACTGAAAAGAGCACGATGGTAGATGAAATTACGTGATTATGGTTTATTCGTCAAAAGCAACAATTTCTGCGAAAACAGCCTTAAACAAAAGAATCTCCCAAAATAATTATACAATACAAGCGGGTCCGATGATATGAAAAGTATATTACAATTAGAAACCGCCAAAGACAAAAAGGCTCTTTTCGTTGCTTTATGCGTGGGGGTAGTCTAAAGATAAGGTGGACACATTAAACACCCTGTTGATTTCCGTTTCAGGGGTTCGCTTTCCGCGGGTGGCCTCGGGAGCCTCCTCGGTGCTTTGCACCTGCGGGGTCTCCCTTGACACGCTCCTCCCGCAGGACAAGGAAGGCTGCGGCAGCGATACATCGCACGATGAAAATGCTTGCATTTTCGAGGAGTCTCACCCCTTGCACTCCAATCAACAGGGGAGAACCAAAGGAATAATAGGCCTTACTAAAGTAAGAAATTCGCCTTTAAATCTATCTTTTCACTATAGCACCGTACTTATTTTTAAAAAGCAGGTGTCCCTCGCTGCAATCGTCAACAATTTAAGTGACATCTTATCTAAACTGCAACAAGATCAGAGAAAACCGCCAAACAAAAAGAAGCTAAGAATTGCTAGCTTCTTTGATGGATTGTTTACGTATGAAGAACGCATCCTCCATGGTAGGTGGAGTCCTTGCAAAGCCTGGAGCGGGCTGCTGTTGTGATGCGCATTTTACAAGCAGGCCTTCCGGAAGACGTCCGGCATATACGATAAGATGTTCCTTTGAAAAGCCATCATAGTCATCGTCCCGGATTTCCCCTTTCCATATACTTGAAGGAAGGTTTTCTTTCCACATATTCTTATGTCCTGAATAGAGGACTTCCCCCCGGTTCATCAAAAGTACGGAGTGGCAGATATCCTCCCATTCATTCAGTTCATGTGTTGCCACGACAATGACACAATGGGAAGAAAGGGTTGTTAAATAGTTTAACAGACATTTTCGCTCATGGATATCCAAAAAGTTTAATGGCTCATCCAGAAAAATATATCGGGGCTTGCCAATGAATGCCTGAGCAAGTGCCAATCTCTGCTGCATCCCCTGGGAAAGTTTTTTGATTTTTTTCTGGGCCACATCCTCCAGATGGAAAATTCCAAGCAGTGTTTTTGTTTGCTGTAAGGCAAATGCCTTTCCGATGCCTTTGAGCTGGGACATATACAGCATTAATTTAAACGGGGTATAGTCTTGGTACAGCTCAATTCCGGTAGGGACAAAGCCTATTTTGCTGCGCACGTGGGCAAGATTGTTATCCATGGTATCTTCGTCGTAATGAATGGTCCCAACTGGCGCGCTGATGGCTGTTGCCAACAGATGAAGCAGTGTCGACTTTCCGGAACCATTGTTACCTACAAGTATCGTTATACCCTTTTTAAGGGTAAGTTCATCAATAGACAGGGAAAATTTTTTATAGCTCCAATTCAGATCCTTTATCGTAATCATTTGGATGACCCCGTTAATGTTCCATTGACTGAAGTACCAGACTTTTTCTGAAAGCATGGAAAAGGAGTAGTGTTCCCAGAATAACCAAAGCCCCCTGAATACTGGCAATCTGGCTGTAGGAGATTTCCAGGCGATAGGACATATCCCTGACCATTACGGTACCTATGAAAATGGCAACCCATGAAACAATCCCCATTCCGAATCCGATTTTCACTCCTTTGTTCATCATACAGTAGGCAAACACCCCGAATATGAAAATGGCTGGTGCAATCCAATGTAATAAAAAAGGAAGTAAATGGAATTGCACCATGGCAAAGCTGAGATAAATAGAACTGACGATACCGAATAGTAGGTTCATGGCAAAAATGATGATCATTCTGCTTAACAGAAGTAAAGCAGGAGGGAATGGCGTAATCCCTTCAATAGTGCGCATCTGCTTGTTCCAGGTCTGATACGTATAAAATACTCCTACCAACATGGATAGAGGGATGGCAAACATATAGAAAACAGGTGCACTTGAAACATTAACACTGGAAGTATAAAGGGTGAGCATGATGAAAATGATAGTGCTTGCTACCCAGAAATGCCACTGGTAAAAGGAAACCTGTGCCTTCAGTTGGTAAAAGAGTGAAGGTGCTTTCATTGCTTCGTATTGGAATTCTTCCAAATCTTTATCAGCTATTTGATTAAAAGCAGGCTGCAAAGCTGCAAGTAAGGCTTTCGTGTCCTGACCTGTCGGCGTTTTTACTACATAAGAAGAAAGCATATCCTTCATTTCATCCTCTAGTTGATATAGCTCTTGGTCGATCTGCTGCTGATGTTCCTTCATCTCTCTTCGCCTCCTTTTCCATTTCTTTCGATAATACCCCTTTAAGTTTCTTTAAGGCATGAAACAGATTAGACTTTACTGTTCCTAATGGAATATCCAATATTTCTGCAATTTCCTTCAACTTCAAATCCTGGTAAAAACGTAATGTTACAATCTGCTGCTGGGTTTCAGATAGGGTGTTAAGGGAGGCCAATACTTCTTTACGGGTCTCCTGATGTTCATAAATCTCTACGACAGAGGCTTTCTGATCTACAGATATCGGCATTTCATCTTTTGCTGTTCCTTCCGACCGATACTGGGCACTTCGCCAATAATCCCTGCATAGATTGGATGCTACCCTATATAACCAAGCTTTTGGGTATGTAGGGATTTTCTTCATCTGCAGCTGCTTAATAAGACGGATAAATGTCTCCTGTACGATATCCTCTGCTTTTTTTGAATCCTTTAATAGTCTCTCCACATACTGTTGGATTGGTACATGGTATCGGTGGATAAAGGCCTCAAAAGCAGCTTGATTTCCCTCTGCCATTTGTTCGAGCAGCTGTTCATCACTAATCACGGGCTATCCCTCCTTTTAGTCAGGTTAGTTTCTCCTTTTATTCACTCATTACTTTATTCCATTTAATCTTCCAGTCGTAATAACTGTAGCCAGGCGTGGAGCTTTCCTTAATCTCCTCGTGAACCTCACGAAGAAGCTGCTTCACTTTCTCTTTGTTTCCTTTTTCCCATTCCTTTGCCACCAGGTATACTATTTCTTCCTCTGGTGCAAGTTCTTCTTGTGAAAGCCTATTATCCAGCTTTTCGACCATATCACTGCCTTCTTCATATTCAAAGTATCCTAATGAAGCCAGATTCCAATAATTTGTTCCGTTAAACCGTTGGAAATCATCCCATTGGAATTGGTAATACTCCTTGAAAGCTACGAGCAGATATGCCTGGATCATCCCATGGTAAACTGTGAACTCGTCCGAAGTTGCATAATGACTATGAGGATAAAACTCAAAAAGGAGATCAGTAATAAATTGTGCTTCCACATCCAGAAACAGAGAGTCCGTAACAGATTCTGGTCCGTACGAATGAACGTATTGCCTGCTTCTTTCATCCACAAAAAATGCATCATCAACCGTATTGATAAAGTAACTTTCAGAGCCTGTATACTCCAGAGATGGTAGATACACAAATTTCTCCTTATAGCTATTATTAATGGTAAGCCAACTGTTCAAATAGGGAAGAATTCCGTCGAGATTGCCCAATTCCCTCTCAAGCTGCTCCATGTGCTTTTCCATGCTGATAATATGCGTCCCAAAAGCCAATTCCTTCTCCACCAAGCCTGCTTGTGAGAAAAGGGTCAGACCTGGAGTCGTACTGCTTGTAATCAGAATGGACCCATCAGGCAGTCTGCTGCTTTCCTCAAAAGTTCCGAACACAGGCTGTTCAAAGCCCTTCAATGTGACGGAAAAATTGGTCGGAGGTATATTCTGGCTTAATTCTGCGGAACGATGATAGTAATTAGTAAATAGATTTTTCGTCGAACCATTCACGTATTTTTCATATACCGGAAATCCCCCCATAATTGGATACCATGCAATATAGGATGGGAGAAACATAGCGTCATCCTGCAGGAAAGCAAAGTTTTTCTCTCTGGAGTATGTATAGCCCCATTCATCCATTGTTCCTTGATAGGTGACAGTCAAGGTATTGGAGGAGTTATTCTCCAGATTTTCGAGCGTGACATTACTGTTCTCCCTATGATAATCCCACTCTTTTCCGTTCCAGGTGATGGAATCAATTTCAAAGGTTGGATACAGGGTAAAGGTCAAACGGTTCTCTTCAAACCTGTCCATTCTTATTTCGGATTCAACGAGAATGGTAGAGTCTCCAACACGTTCCACTTCCAATTTATAGTTCTCCGTTTCCATAAAGGAAGTATAGTCAGTCTTTGATTCTTCCAGATTATCCTGGTTCACTGCATGGTGGAAAAGCTTTTCGGATTTGCTTACTCTCTCTGTCCATAAATGGGTGTAGGGAGCAGCAGAAGCAATGGTCAGTACTACGATGAGCACTACACCTATAGCTGCACTTCTTTTTTTGGAAGAGAGACGGTTCGTTCCCGATCTCCATACCGTTAAACTTAAGAGCAACAAACTGAAAAAGAAGACAAACATCCGGGACAGCCATGCTTCCTTCTGTGCCAAATTGAAGGCCCAGCCCTCTGACTGGTTTTGGTCCAGAAAAAATTGACTCAGGTGAAAGGTTTTCAAATAGTAGAGTTGATATCTTTGAATAATAAAACCTTCCATGAAAAAAGTACCGAACATCCAGGCACAGAATGCAATGATATAGACAATTCGGTTTGGAATCATCGCAGCCAAAAACATCCCGAGGGCAATCGATACAAAGTAGGATACTTGACTTTGAAGTCCCAGGACCCATCCGTGATCAACAAGGAAATCCAACGGCTCATCCTGAATCATTCCAATTGCTGTAAAAGATACAAAGAAGATGATCGTATAGATCAGGCTGTATAGGTTGATAGCACTGAATTTGGCCAGTATGATTCCCCGATAGGAGGTGGGCAGGGAGTTTGTCCAGTCCAGCATCACCGTCTGCTTTTCCCTCCTGATACTGAGTACACTCGCAAGAAACATAACCCCTAAAGATACGGTGTGACCAACAGCAAGGAATTCATTTGTACGCTGTAAAAAGGGTTGTGCTGCTTGATATGGTCCCTGAAAGGTAAACCAGATATATATGGAAACAAAATAAAGCAGTGGACCGATGAGAAACAGCCAATTCTTGAAAAGGAAGGAAAGCTCCAACTGCAGGTGTCGAATATAAGTAATCATGATCTATCCCCCAATAGGGAAAGATATCCCTCTTCTAAAGTAGGTGTGGTAAGGACGGCGCCTGAAAAGGGCTTCTCATCTGTCAATATTCGTACCTTTAAGAAGTTTCCTTGCTGTTGCTTGATGGAATAGATCAAGTTCTCTGCTTTAAGATGGACAAGATCATTCTTATGCATGTCCATCTCCCATATCTTCTCCTTGGCTTCTTCCAAAAGATCCTCCACGGTCCCATCCAAAACAAGTCTGCCTCTATCTAATACAGCTATCTCATAGCAGCTGCTTTCAATATCTGTCACAACATGTGTGGATAGAATAATAGCTTTATCTTTCCCTTCCAAGGATAGGAGGTTTCTGAACCTAAGCCTCTCCTCCGGATCAAGCCCTACCGTTGGCTCATCGAGAATGACGACTGAGGGGTTCCCGATAAATGCTTGTGCAACCCCGAGCCGCTGCTTCATACCATGAGATAAAGTCTTCACTTTTTCATTGGCTTTATCCTGAAGATTCACTCTTTCAAGCAAATCATATATGGTCTTTTTACGAAGTGATTTACTTCTGATTCCCTTCATCACGGCCACATAATCCAATACCTCCATAGGTGTCAGCTGAGGATAAACGTGAAAACTCTGCGGAAGATAACCAATCATATGACGTACCTTCTCAGGATGCCGGGTCAGAGAAATAGCGTTCATCCATATGTCGCCGCCAGTTGGCTTCAGGAGCGTTGCCAGTATTCTCATCAATGTCGTTTTTCCGGCTCCATTTGGTCCAAGAAGCCCAAATATGCCATTGGATATGCTTATATCAATTGAATCGAGCGCTGCAGATTCTTTATAATGTTTTGATAGATTTTTAATTTGTAACATGGTAGGTCCTACTTTCTTGTAGAAAAAACATATATGCCTTCCTTCATTATAACGAAATGAAAGGGAAAAGGTTCAGGTTTGGGTTGAAAAACTGGGAGGAAATTTGTACAAGTAAAACGTGAAAAAAGCGGAACAAATTCCCCAAAAGGGAATCATGCCCGCCACCTTAGCGCTATCGTTAAATGACAGCAATCAGTCTCCCCAACGGTAGAGGAAAGCTTTAAATTGATGCCATCCGGGTTATAATCAGCTTTTACACCAGCATGAACCCCAGTGCTTTTTAAAAGCTGATCCACTTTCTCCATCTTCCCCTCTTGAGCGGCACCCATTACTTCAGAAGCAAAATCTTTTGAATCGGATAATTTCTTTAAGATAATACTCGCTTCCTTCATCAGCTGCTGCATGGTCCCAGCTGATTCTGTGAAAAAAGTCGGATCCACTGTGGGATAGGAGCGATATTTCGGGATGTAGGTCCCATTCATATAAGGATAAACGGGAAAGTACGTATTGCGGGGATAGTAGTGGGGCTGCGGGTATTGATGATAGTACATGACTTTTCCCTCCAAATCAGGATTTCTTCTTACATACATACTATATGTAAAAAGACCGGTTTGGAGAGTTGTCAACCAAAGGAAGTAGTCATTCAGGGCTTCTGCAGCTGCTTTAGAACCATGCGCTCCCAAGTTTTCCAGGGGATGAGCCTCTTAAGGGTAAGCATAAAGGTGACACCCTTCCCTACTGTATAGCGAAGGGAAGGCTTCCCTTTGGTTTCTGCAATTTTCAGAGCCAGCTTTGCCACCTCGAAAGGATCTCCATAACTGCTTCTTTCTGCTAGCATTCTATTATTTATCGACGTAAACATGTTTTTGTATGGGGAGACCTCACTACCCGCATTTTTGGAAAGGTGTGTGCCGCTTGTCCAAATATTTGTCTGAAAAGAACCGGGTTCCAATAGCACGACATCTATTCCAAAGTCTTTCACCTCCAAGCGCAGGCTTTCACTGTAGCCTTCTAGGGCGTACTTGGAAGAGACATAGGGGGACAGAGCCGGAAAGCCGACCAGCCCACTTATAGAGCTGATATTGATAATCTTCCCGTAGCCTTGCTTCCTCATGAAAGGGAGGACAGCATTAGTAACCCGGATCACTCCGAAGAAATTTGTTTCAAATTGCAGCTTATATTCCTCAACGGTAAGCTCTTCGGCAAACCCTGCCACGGCAAAACCGGCGTTATTGATAAGCACATCTATCCGTTGGAAAGCACTTAATGCAGTTTGAAATTGCGAAACAGATTGGTCATGTGATACATCTAGGAATAAGAAGGTAAGATTCCTTCGTTCCTGTTCGGATAATCCGGAGAGGACCTCCTGTTTTTTATTTTCCTGCCTAATCGTCGCAATCACGTGATAGCCAGCCTGTAAAAAGACTTTCGTGAACGTTTTTCCAAAGCCCCCGGAAGCGCCAGTAATCAGAACTGTTTTGTTGGTCATGCGCAATCTCCTTTCCATACAAGTAATATAGAAAAATCTGTCAGCGAGTTGTGTAGTTTAGAGAGCTGATATAAAAGGAATATAGAGGTAACACGGAGAAGTACAAATAAAAAGGCTCTTTTCGCAAAGTTTGTTGCTTATGTCCGTAAAAAATCGGCTTTTGGATTTTTTAAAGCATTTCTCACCTTAATATTCAAAGAGAAAATAAATCGATTTACACGGAAAAGAGCACGAATGCAAGTAATATTACGTGTTTAAGTTAGATACGTCAAAAGCAATAATTTAATGCGAAAACAGCAAATAAAAATGATTTGTATCAAATCCTTCGCTGAATGCGGAAAGAAGGGATCGCATGGATTTTGATATTATTTTACAACTAATACGCGACTATGGATATATAGGATTGTTCTTTTGGCTTTGGTTAGGCATGTTTGGTATACCGGTCCCGAATGAAGTGCTTGTCAGTTCAATAGGAATCATTTCCTATAAAGGGATTCTGCAGACCGCTCCAGCCCTCCTGACCATCTATTTGGGCGTAATCTCAAGTTTGACCACTTGCTATCTTCTGGGCAGATGTCTTGGAAGCGGCTTGTATTCCACACTGGAGAAGAATGAAAAAGTGGAGGCCTCGCTGGAAAGAGGGGAAGCACTTATCAATAAGTATCATGCATTTGCTCTATGTATTTCCTACTTCCTTCCAGGCGCAAGAAATGTCGTTCCGTTTTTAGCAGGATTTATAAAGCTCCCATTCTATCAATTTGCGCTGGCTGCCTATTCGGCTGCCATAGTATGGGTAACAATCTTCTTCTTTATGGGGAATTATGTCTGGCACCAGGCGCAGTTCATCGCCCAGTATCGAATGGAACTTTTCCTGGTATCTGCTATCCTACTTGTCTTGTACTATATCAATAGATGGTATAAGGAACTGAATGATCCCACTTTTTCTCTTCAAAAATACCGATAAAGTATTATTTCCTTCTCTCCCTTCATACATTTAACTAAAAGAAGCTGTTAATAGCCAATGGAAGAGGCGGGTGTGTATGGAAAGTCCAAATCATCGTAAGATGCTGGTACAAGGAACGGCAAAAAAAGAAGTCCGGCCCGATATTGCGTATATTCAGTTGGGGGTGGTTACGTCCAATCCGAACGTTCAAACGGCCCAGGAGGAAAATCGGATAAAGGCAAATAGGATGATTCAAGCCTTGCTTCAAGCAGGAATCGCCCAGAATGATATTGAAACGTCCTCGTATACATCCTTTCCACGGTACACGGATCAGTCGGGCACTCCAGTATTGACATCTTATGAAGTGCGGCATATTTTCCGAGTAACAGTGAGGGATATCACGAAGGTGGGCTCTGTAGTGGACATCGCATTTGAAAATGGAGCCAATATTTCTGAAAACCTGTCCTTTGAGGCTACCAAATATAATACGATCTACCGACAAGTACTTCAGCAGGCGATCCTCAATGGATACAAAAAAGCATGTGCCATGGCTAGCACGATAGGTGTACGTCTTCACCCAGTCCCGGTAAGGGTGGAAGAAGTTGCCCAGCAAGTGTTCTTTGGACCAAGATATGCAGGCTTTGCCCTACAGGAAAAAGCAAGTACCCCTATCGAACCCCAGGAAATTACCATTAACGCTACTGTGAACCTTGAATATATATATTAAAAATAATACAGACCGAGTCCTTTTCATGGCTTCCCATGAAAGGAACGGTCTGTTTTTTCCACCTATTAACCTACCTGAACAGACAGCAAAGCTCCTCTGATAAAAGGTTGTCAACTTCCTTCTGATTCAGAGAATAATAGCTCCAGGTTCCTCTCGTCTCTTTCACGATTATTTCCGCATCAAGCAGGATTTTCAAATGATACGAAAGCTTCGACTGTGGCATTCCGATCAATGGAACCATATCGCATACGCACATTGCTCCATGTTGACAGAGAAGATTCATGATGTGCAGCCTTTTTTTATCGGCAACCGCCTTGTATTTACTTTCATATTTCTCGAATGTCTTCTCCAACGAAATATCATGTAGAGGTATTTCATTATTCAACGCATTTCACCTCTAATTATCAGTTATCTTTTATTCATTATATGCGATAACAAAGTGCCGCTCAACTCACAGGTTTGATATCTAGCAAATAGCCGAATTTTTTTGGATTCGGATTTTGGAGGCTGGACAATATGTGGGATTGGCCTGCTTTACTCCCAATTTTTCTATTCTTTTCTGTATACTTCCTTGCTGCAGTAGTATTATTGAGAGATAGGAAATGATTGGAGGAGAAAAAGGTGGAGCTAACCAATACATTAATTGAGGCACTTGGGATGGAAATCATTGAATTATCAGAAGAACGGGTTGTCGCAACCATGCCGGTGGATAAGCGCACGCATCAGCCATTTGGATTGCTGCATGGGGGTGCATCAGTAGCACTGGCAGAGACAGTGGCAAGTATCGGAACCTTTCATCTGATTGACCAGGAGACGGAAATTTGTGTTGGCCTGGAGATTAATGCAAATCATTTAAAAGGGAAAAGGGATGGAATGGTGACCGCCAATGGTACCGTGCTGCACCGTGGGAAAACGACAATGGTATGGGATATCAAAATTGTCGATGAGAACGAAGCGCTTATCTGTGTTTCCCGCTGTACGATGGCGATTCTGAAAAAAAGGTAATGGTGAAATGAGGAAGTAGCGCTTGCAACGCGCCACTTCCTCATTTTTTATCTACCTTAGGTTAAGTGCATGCACATGCTTCATGCCTTCCCGCTGGCTGAGCGGTGCCAAATTATTATTTTTAATGAATGTAATAACAGCATCAGGGGAGGTTTTGCTATATTCCCTCAGAGCCCATCCAATCGCTTTTTGAATAAAAAATTCCTTTGAATCTTTTCTTTGATTGATTATTTGGAACAGCTTTACTTCATCTGTTTTTTGTTTGTACTTCAATTGAAACAGAATGGCAGAGCGCTGAAGCCAAAAGTAATCGTCCTGTATCCAGCGATCAGGAAAGTCGGCTATGGCATTTTTTTCTTTTAAAAGAATCGCACCAACATGTTTTGGTGCAATATGGTCAATGGTATCCCACCAGGAATTTGTGATAATCAATTTTTCTAGAAAAGGCAGGAAGTCTGCATCCAGTTTCTTTATGTGCAGGTCAATCATGGCAAGTGCTGCATAATGAAACTCACGTTCAGGCTGACTGTATAAAAAGGTGACGAGCTGCTCGAGCCACTCTAGAGGCGGCTTTCCGTTTTCAAGCAGAAATCTACGTAGAATATCTTTTCTTTCCGGAGTTCTAATGCCTAGGAACGGAAAAAGATTGCGCATGTATTTTTCCATCGGTTCCTTGTTCTCTCCATTAGCATGTGTGTAGAATGCGTGCAGAATCCTTGTTTCGTAGTCTTGAAGAGTCAACATCATTTGCCCCCATTAAACCAATATTTTATACAAAATCATATAGGAACAAGGAATAGAATGGAAGAAGCAATAAAAAAGCGCCTCAGCAAGGAAATTGCTGCGACGCTCAATTGGATGATTCCACTGTTTTTTCTGCTCGTTCCGGGTGGGTGATTCCGTAAAGCAGAATGATTCCGGAGCAAAGGAAAATGAAGCTCGTTACATAGAATACCGTCGAGATGCTATAGAAGCTCGAAATCAGTCCGCCCATTGCAGGCCCAATGACATTCCCTAGAAATCGGAAGCTTACATTGTATCCGAGTACTTCTCCTTGCATGGAAAGGGGAGCGGCAGATCGAATGTAGGCGGTCATACATGGAATCAGTCCTCCAACCACCATTCCGAACAGAAATCTGAAAAGTACTAACTGCCATAATGATGTAGACAAGGCCTGAGGAATAAAAAGCAGGGAGCTTAGGAACATCAAAAGTACAATGACCTTTTCGTACCCTACTCTATCTCCGAGCTTTCCCCAGTTCCGAGATGCCAAAAGGTTGCCAAAACCTGTGGCAGAGAAGGCAAATCCAGCCAGCAGAGCAAGGTTGGCGGCTCCAGTCAATTCGCCTACATAGAGTGTCAATAATGGTTGAATACTGAAGTTTGCCGCTTGTATCAATAAGGAGAGAAACATGATTTTAAGCAGCATCGGTTTTTGAACAATATAGGCCAAAACTTCTTTCCGTGTATAGTTCTTTTCTTTATTGCTTTTAGGCTGCTTTTTCTTTTCTTTAATGCCAAATGCTACGAGTAAAACTGCCAAATATATGACTCCTGCTGTAATGAAAAAAGTATAAGTGAAGCCAAAAGAATCGGCCAGCATCCCTCCGAGCAACGGACCCAATAATCCTCCGGAAACAGTACCTGTCTGCAGTGTACCGAGTGTTCTCCCGGCGATTTCTTTAGACGTCTGGGAGGATATCAAGGCCATGGATGTTGGAATGAAGCCGGTAACCAACCCCATGAACATGCGCAAGATAAAAAGCCCCTGTACACTATCGACAAAGCTCATTAATAGAATGCTAGTCGCAATCCCAGAACCAGTTAAGATCAGGATGGGCTTGTAGCCATACTTATCCCCAATTCTTCCCCAAATTGGTGAAACGAAAAATGCTGTCAGGAATGTGATCCCAAAAATAAACCCGGACCAGCGCTGAACATAGGAATCAGAGTAATTCCCGAACGTTTCAATGAATAAAGATAGAAAAGGGAGAACCATTGTAGCACTCGCAGCAACGAAAAAGTTCGCAAACCACATGATGAACATGTTCCGTCCTGACGTTGAAATATTACTCACCTTCTTTGGTTATTTCGGATATTAAATATTTCGTATAACTAAATAATAACGCATTGATGGAAAAAATCAACCAAAAAGCCGGTAAACAAGTATATTTTTTGAAAATTGTATTAATTATCGTACTTAAAACCTATATTCCCATGATATAATAAAGTAATAAAATTCTGAAAATTAACAGAAGGGAGGGTTTTGATGAGTCTTCCTCCATTATTTTTGTTCATTGATTTTGAGTTCACCATGCCTGAGAACAGGCATTATCCCAAGAATTTCTTTCCTGAAATCATTGAAGCCGGTATTGTGGCTGTAGAGAACGAACAGATTATCCAGCAGTTTTCCACATATATCCAGCCGAAAGCATTTCCCACCTTAACTGACCGTTGCCGATCCTTTTTAAACATCAGCCAGAAAAAAGTGGATGAGGGAATAAGTTTTTTTGAGTTGATTGATGTTCTAAGTTCCTTTAAAGCGCATGAAAGGGGAACCGTCATTACATGGGGCAACATGGATATGAGGGTACTGAAGAATAATTGTGATTATCATGGTATGCAGTTCCCATTGCCATGCAAACAAGTGGACCTTTCCATGGAATATAAAAGGTTCTTTGGAGATCAGAATCAGACAGGACTTTGGAAAGCGGTTCAGGAATATGGAAAAGAGGGAACAGGAAAACATCATCGAGCTCTTGATGATGCCCTTACGACCTATAATATATTCCGGTTAGTGGAAAAGGATAAAAGCTACCTGGCAAGACCAAAGCCAACTACCATCGGAGACCGCATCGACTTATCTAAAATAATGAATAAATATGCCTTATAAAAAGCCAAATCACCTCAAGAGTGATTTGGCTTTCAGCTTGCATGGACACATTATTATAGTTTGTATTCCGTTTCAAGGACAGACAGATTCTCTAGGCATTTTTGAGCCCAATCACCCGAGTCGTTTTGGAGAGCCTGTTTTGAGCTTTCGAGGGCAATCTTCAAGGATTCCTTATAATCGATTACTTCTCCACCATAAAGCTTTACCATATTTTTCGGAATGTTTGTTTGTTCATTGTGGGCAAGTGCACGTCTTTCATGAAAAAGAGGTACGTCCACATCTTTTGGAGCATGAAGATCCCCTTGCTGTGGATGCTTCAGAACAGCCTTCACCTTCACCAAATAGTGCATAGGGCGAACATCTGTCACCTCGCCTATGTATTTTCCCGTCTTATAGATGCCTGTAACGATAGAACCTACATTAATTTCGTCCATCTTAAGTCCCCCTTTGATTTTTATGGATGATTTTTCTTATTATTTCTAGTAATATCTTCTATAAAGAATAATATATGGAGTGTGAAAACAATATGAAGAAAATTTGGTCATTTATGATGCTTGCTCTACTACTTATTGTAGCAGGTTGTGGACAAGGTACAAGCAACAACAACGAAGCGGAAGGAACCAGCGGCGAGGAAGCAGCTGCCTATGAATACGATAAGAAGGACGACAAGGTGGAAATCACAACGTCCAAGGGGAAAATAGTGGTCGAATTATATCCGGATGCGGCACCTAAAGCTGTCGAGAATTTTGTCACACATGCAGCTAATGGCTACTATGACGGATTGATCTTTCATCGCGTCATCCAGGACTTCATGATACAGACAGGTGACCCGGAAGGAACGGGTATGGGTGGAGAGAGCATTTGGGGTGAGCCGTTTGAGGACGAGTTCAGTGAAAATCACCCTCACAGAAAAGGAGCACTCTCCATGGCGAATTCGGGTCCTACGACAAATGGAAGCCAGTTCTTTATTGTTCAGGCATCCGAGGTTACAGAGGATATGATTGCTCAAATGGAAAGCGCGCAATTTCCTGCTGAGACAATTGAATTATACAAAGAGCATGGAGGAACGCCTTGGCTGGACAATAAACATACCGTATTTGGACAAGTAGTAGAAGGTATGGAGGTAGTTGACGCCATTGCTGAAGTGCCAGTGGATGGCTCGGCAAAGCCGACAGAGGAAATCAAAATTGAGAGCATGAAGCTTATTGATTAAGACTCAAGATGTTTCCCAAAAAAACTGGAGTTTGTTATACTAAAAACATGACTGTTCCCAATTAGAAAGGTCGTGTTCCAACCGTGATCATCACATCACTGATATTACAATTGTTCCTCTATTTCCCTGAGGACAAATCAGAATATATTCCTGCTGCCATCACATTCACCATTTTCTTTATTGCAGCCATCTTCGTTTTCAGATGGATTATCAAAGTATCCAATAAAGAATCGGAAAAAGCGAAGGAATTAGAGGAACGTTTAAAGCAAGAAAAAATAATAAAAGAATAACATATCTTGTGAGATGGCTCCTTCGTTTGTTGGGGCACATCTCTTTTTTTAGGCTCTTTTAGTAAAGATTGTTGCTTAAGAATAGAACTGGGCTAAAGATAAGATGTCAACATTAAACACCCTGTTGGTCTCCGTTCCAGGCGGCAGCGATCGCGGGCGGCCTCGGGAGCCTCCTCGGCGCTTGCGCCTGCGGGGTCTCCCTTGACACGCTGCTCCCGCAGGAGTCTCACGCCTTGCACTCCAACCAACAGGGGTGACTCATAGTAATAAATTTGCCTTACTAAAGGTACAAAAATTGCATTTTATCTCAATTTTTCATTTCAATAGCGAATTTTATTTGTTTTAAGGCTCTTTCTAATAGCAAATAATGTTTAACCCGTGAGTTGATTGTAGCGGAGGACACTTGACTCCTGCGGGAGAGTAGAGGGCATGGGAGACCCCACAGGCGAAGCCGAGGAGGCTCCCATCCCTCCCCGGCGAATCTTGTGTCCCTCGCTGCAATCAACGGGCTGAATTTGATGTGTACACTTTAAACTTAATAAAAACAATGAATGCGAAAACAGCCTTTTTTTATTTCAATAAATACTTTTCCTTCGCAACGGAGAAACTTAGGAAAAAGAATGTGATGGAGGAAAGTATGCGTAGACTGATATCTTGCTTAAGTGTACTACTGCTATTGGTGTTGAATGGATGTATGGAAGAAAAGATAAATTCACTGGACGTGGAGGTTTTCAACGGCTCCGGTGATAGCCTTGGGGTTGCAAAGATTTCCGAGGATAGCAAAGGAGTAACCGTTAAGCTGAACCTCGAAGGGCTTCCTCCCGGTGAGCATGGTGTACATATACATGAAGAGGGCTTGTGTGATGCGCCCGACTTTAAGACTGCCGGCAATCATTTTAATCCAGATGACAAGGAACACGGCCTTTTGCATCCAGAAGGTGCCCATGTCGGCGATCTGCCAAATATCATTGTAGAGGATGACGGAACGGTGATTGCGGAGCTGATGGCGCCTGCAGCAACATTGAAGGACGGAAAAACATCTCTTTTTGGGAAGAAAGGTACTGCAATCATCATCTCGGAAGAACCGGATGACGGAATGACTCAGCCAACCGGAGAGTCTGGCACAAGGATTGCATGCGGGGTCATTTCTAAAGAGGTGGCAGAGAAGAAGGAAGTTGTGGAAGAGCCGGTGGATGAAGCGGAGAAGAAAAAGTAATATGCTTTCCAAATTGTCATAAAATGAAAACAGGCAAGGAAAACGGATAGTTTCCCTGCCTGTTTTTTAATTTCTCCACATACCCTCGAAGGATTTACTCTATAATCCTGTATTATTTAAGAAATATTCGTAATATTATTGACATAGTTTGTAGTTTTGCGATAATTTTAAATTTATAGATAAAAGGAGGGTTCATCTTTGGAAATACTACTTATACGACATGGACAGTCGGAGGCAGACCTCATAAATGTGCATGAAGGCAGAGCTGATTATCCTCTTACGGATCTTGGGAGGGAGCAGGCCAGAAGATTGGCTTGCCGCTTGAATGAGCATTGCCCGCCGGATATCATTTGGACCAGCACCTTAAAAAGGGCATCGGAAACAGCTACCATTCTTGCCGATGAAGTAGGTTGTATGTTGATAAAGGAGCCGGGTTTAATGGAATATAATAATGGAGTGCTGGCTGGAATGCAAAGGGAAGTTGCCGCCACCAAGTATCCATTGCCGCCTGGTGGAAGAAAACCGCACGAGAAAATTCAAAATGGGGAGTCGGAACTGGAATTTCGGATGAGAACGGAAATTGCCTTTTCGAAAATACTGTCTGAAAGCTATGCGGTTGCAAGAATTGCGATTGTGTCCCATGGGGGGACAATCACCAACCTGTTGAAGTCATTTCTCCAATTGCCTGTGACGGCAAATGTAAGTTTTTATACAGGAGACACGGGTATGCATTTACTTCGGAAAAATGGGGATAAAAGTACACTGATTTCTTTAAACAATACGGAGCATCTTATAACCTTATAAAAAATGGGTTGTGCCATTACAGCATAACCCATTTTCAATTGGGCTGATTAAGCAAGCGCCTGTTTCAAACGCGCTAATCCGTCCAGTAGAATTTCTTTCGGGCAGGCTACGTTCATCCGGATGAAGCCATCTCCCTCATCACCGAATTTCTTTCCAAAATCAAGTGCCAGTCTACCTTTTTGAAGTAAGCGCTCTTTAAGTTGTCCATCTGTCAGTTTAAGTGCTCGACAATCAATCCACAGCAGGTAGGTTCCCTCCGGTTTTGCTACTCTTAGTTCAGGAAGCTCTCTATTAATAAAATCGATTGCAATCTCCATATTCCTTTCGATGTACTCCAGCACTTCCCCAAGCCACGTATCTCCGTAACGATAGGCAGCTTCCATCGCAATGATGCCAAAGGTATTCAACATGATGGTCCCTTGCTTCATTTGAAAAAGGTTGACCCTTTCTCTTATTTCCTTGTTCGGAATAATCATGACAGCCGCCTGTAACCCAGCAATATTGAAGGTTTTCGTCGGGGCGATGCAAGTAACGCTTATTTGTGCAAACTCTTCTGAGATGGACGCAAATGGAGTATAGGAGTGACCTTTTAGAACATGATCGCCATGGATCTCATCTGCAACCACTTTTACATTATGTTTTACACAAATGTCTCCAAGCAGTTTCAGCTCTTCTTTGGACCATACCGTACCACCAGGATTATGTGGATTACATAAAAGAAGAAGCTTCACATCTTCATCTATCATGCTTTCAAAATGATCCAGATTCATATAATAACGGCCATTTTCAAAGAGGAGTGGACTTGTGACAAGTTTTCTATCATTCCAATTTATCATGTCATAGAAAGGATAGTATACAGGGGAAAATAGTATTACTTTATCGTTTTTTTTCGTCATCGTTTGGATTGCGGCACTGAGTGCAGGAACTACGCCTGATATATAGGAAAGCCAATCCTTTTCCACGTTCCAATCATGCCGCATTTTCAACCATGTTTGAACAGCTTCACGATTGGATAAAGGAACAGAGGTATATCCATAGATGCCATGCTCCGCTTTTTCTTTTATCGCGGCGGTTACCTCGTTTGGACATTGGAAGTCCATATCTGCCACCCACATAGGAAGCACATCCCCGTAACCGAACACACTGGTGGTTTCGTCCCATTTTACACTGGAGGTACCAGTTCTTTTTATGATTTGGTCAAAATTATATGTAGACATATTTAGTCTTCCCCCTTTGTTTCTTTCATCTTAAAAAATTTATCGAAGCTTGTCCAATACCGATAAAGTAACGGGAGTAATCGGATTAGCACGTTAAATCGGTAAGCCGCAAATGCATCCAGTGTACCCCACTCAACATTTTCAGCTAAAAGAGTTATAATAAAAAGACAAGCAAAAAGAAGGTAGAAAGCAAGGTGTACAAATGTATATGAAACCTAGTATCAATGTTCGTTTAATGGAGAACCTTCTTCAATGGGATCCATTAGGATATGGTGTGGATGCTTACGATACCGAATGTGTGGATGTAGTCCAGGCTGTTCATGAACTTGATGATATAAATAGTTTGGCAAAGAAAATACAGGCGATATATGAGTTTTCGTTCGAGGAGAATATTCCGCTGTCTCATTGCCGGGAGAAGGCGATGGAGCTTCTACTAATAAAAAATGAAGACTCGTCCTGTTCCATCTAAAAAAAGAAAAGCCACGATGGCTTTTCTTTTTTTGAACTAATTTGAACTAATAGGAAGTTTGGATAAAATCCATTATGTTTTGGCGGACATCCTGGGGTTTTTCTTCTGGAAGCAGGTGTCCGGTTTTTTTATAAGTGATGAGGTGTGAGTTTGGCAGATCCTTGTGTAATCGTCGTCCAATTTCAAGAGGGACGACTTTGTCATCCTCCCCCCAGATCAAAAGGCTTGGTGTTTCAATTTTTTTTAGGATATCCGATGCCAGATCACCCTCCCGATCACGGATCATTCGCGTCAAGGCGTGGAAAATCTGATCATCATAAAAAGGCTGCGTGTACCCCTCAATCATTTCATCGTCAATTAATGAATGGTCATATACAACATTCAATAGATTCTTCAGCGGTCCCTGTCTTGCCAGCCAGAATTTCAGATAAAGATAAAAATATGGAATTTTGGAGGAGTAGACAATTCTTGCAGGCAGTCTTTTCAAGTAGCCGGAACTGCAGAGCAGGACCACTTTTTCAACAAGTTCGGGCTTCTGGTTGCTGACATTCAGTGCTATCTGCCCTCCCATGGAATGTCCGATTAATACCGTTCTTTTGATGGCAAGCTTATCAAGCAATGCGATTACCACTTTGGCAAGGTTTTCATAGGAATAAACAAATTTCTTGGATTTTTCACTTTTTCCGAAAGGTGGAAGGTCGATGGCCATTACAGTGTAATCCTTGGTAAGCAAAGGAATCAATCTTCGGAAGCTGAAGGAGGAGGACAAAAAACCATGAATCATCACAAGTGTCGGTTTTGCCAGTCCGCTTGAATCGGAATCATGATGGAATTCGTAAAATATATTGATGCCGTTAATGTTTGCTGTAAAGTGATTTGTTCTCATCTTCCAACACTCCATCCAGAATTATATAGGTATTTTAACCTCTTAAATATTTTTCAAACATGTGTAATTTTGTTAAAAGTTTTTGTAAAATAACAGTAACCCAAGCAGAGGAATTTTTTGTTATAATGAGACATCGTTTATTAGAAGGAGTTGGACTCGTACTATGCAACTTACAGAAAAAGAATTGGACATACTGCAGATCATCGAAGATAACGGACGAATTGACGTGGGTGTCCTGGCAAAAATGGTAGAACTTACAGAAGAGGAAACAAGAAATATATTAAATCAATTGGAAAACCAACGAATTATCGTAGAATATGGTGCAATTATTGATTGGCGAAAAGTGGCCAACTTTGAAGGGGTAACTGCCATGATCGATGTGAAGGTTACACCTAAACGGGATGTAGGGTTTGATGAAATCGCTAAAAACATCTACCGATTCCCCGAGGTTAAATCTGTTTATCTGATGTCAGGAGCATATGATCTTTCGGTTGTGGTCGAGGGAAGATCGTTATCCCAAGTGGCCAACTTCGTCTCTGAAAGGCTAGCAACATTAGATTCCGTCATTTCGACGACTACACATTTTATAATGAAAAAGTATAAGCATGATGGGACGATTTTTGATCAAGGAGAAGATGATCGTCGAATTGTGGTGTCACCATGAAAAACAGAGTGGCGCATCATGTGGAAAAGCTTCAACCATCAGGTATCCGCAGGTTTTTCGACTTGGCGGCAAATATGGAAGGTGTGATTTCCCTGGGAGTGGGGGAACCGGATTTTGTCACCTCCTGGGGAGTGAGGGAAGCATGTATCACCTCGTTGCAGAACGGCTATACCTCCTATACCGCCAATGCAGGCTTACTGGAGCTTCGCAAGGGGATCAGCAAGTACCTAAAGCAGCAGTTTGATGTTACATATAGTGCCGGCAGTGATATTATCGTTACGGTTGGGGCAAGTCAGGCATTGGATCTCTCGATACGTGCAATTGTAGATCCAGGAGATGAAGTAATTGTCATTGAGCCAAGCTTTGTATCCTATGCTCCCTTGATCGAGCTTGTGGGCGGTAGAGCAGTTAAGGTCGGAGCAGATGCGAAGAACGGGTTTACGGTGGATATGGAGGATCTTGAGAATGCAATCACTCCAAATACTAAGGCCATTCTACTTTGTTTCCCAAATAATCCTACAGGTACGATGTTAAGTAAGGAGGAGTTATTTGAGATAAGTCTGCTGGTAGAAAAATATGACCTTCTTGTCCTTTCGGATGAAATCTATGCAGAGCTATGTTTTGATACCAGCTTCACCAGTTTTCCCACCTTGCCTGGCATGAAGGAAAGAACGATTCTGATTTCAGGGTTTTCCAAAGGCTTTGCAATGACAGGGTGGCGTTTAGGGTTTGTTGCAGGACCGACCGATATAGTCGAGGCGATGCTGAAAATCCATCAATATGCCATGATGTGTGCTTCCACGATGGCTCAGTATGGTGCCATTGAAGCCTTGAAAAATGGACGGAAAGACATTGAGGATATGAAAAAAAGCTATCGCAGAAGAAGAAACTATTTTGTCTCATCCTTAAATGAAATCGGCTTGCCTTGCCATGTTCCCGGCGGTGCCTTTTATGCGTTTCCATCTGTAAAGCCGACAGGCCTAACCTCTCAGCAATTTGCGGAAAAGCTATTGCTGGAAGAAAAAGTCGCCGTCGTTCCAGGCAATGTGTTTGGAGAGAGCGGCGAAGGGTACATTAGGTGTTCCTATGCATCAAGTATGGAACAACTCCAGGAAGCCATAAAACGAATGGAGCGCTTTGTCAAAAATTATAGATGATTTTTTTAGAGAAGGTCTGTAAGAGCATAATGTTGAGGAAGATTGGTTAGCTGATGATTGGAGCAATAGGCGAAGACTCCTGCGGGAGGTAGCGGTAGGCTGGAGACCCCACAGGGCAAAGCCCGAGGAGGCTCCAGCATCGCCCCGCGGAAAGCGCAGCCTAGTGCGGAAATCAACAGCGGTGTTTAACAGGTTGATAAAAAAAGAGGGCCAAATCCGAAATGGATTTGGCCCTTAACAAAAGGGGGAATACTAGAAAGCCTTGATATGTATATGATTCCCACTTTAAAAATAATATAAACATATTTTTTAAATATTTTATTAATTTATTCTCAATAACCATATACAACACATGAAAAAGGAAAAGTGATAAATATATTTCATGTGTTTAAGGATATATAGCATGAAAACCACGAATAATAAAGGCACAGATCAATCTTATGAAAAAGTATCTTTTGATAAAAAGTAGAATGTGTGGTATAATTTTTTATTGCGTTCAATGTGTATAAAAATTATAATATTTAGGAGTGTTTTCATGTCTAATAAATTTGAATTAGGTACGGTTTTAACAGGTAAAGTAACAGGTATCCAACCATATGGTGCGTTCGTAGCGCTTGACGAAGAAACTCAAGGTCTTGTTCATATTTCCGAAATTACACACGGTTATGTGAAAGATGTTAACGAACATTTAAAAATGGGCGATGAGGTTCAAGTGAAAGTTCTTTCTGTTGACGAGAAGTCAGGAAAAATCAGCTTGTCCATCAAAGCTACTCAAGAAGCACCTGCAGAAGCTCCTCAAGCTTCAGCTCCAAGAAAGCCTAAAAAGCGCCAAGCTACTGTAGTGAAACAACACACAGAAACAGCTCCAGGCGGCTTCAACACTTTAAAAGACAAATTAGAAGAGTGGATTGAGCAATCCAACCGCGAAGATCTAATCAAGAAGTAATATACGAACGAAGGCACCTGCTGTTGTAGGTGTTTTTTTTGTTTTTTCCGTAAAAGTGTCTCTATTTTTGCCTTTATATTTTGATACATATAAAACACCCCTATTAGTTTCCGCTCCAGGGGTTCGCTTTCCGCGGGCGGCCTCGGGAGCCTCCTCGACGCTAAAGCGTCTGCGGGGTCTCCCTCGACACGCTGCTCCCGCAGGAGTCTCACCCCTTGCGCTCCAACCAATAGGGGGAGAGTAAAATCAATTTTGTTCTTTTATAATATCTAAGAGAAAATTGCTTTTTGACAATACATATTAGTGTATTTATCGATTCCTTTTTAATTTTCAAGGTCACTAGCTGTTGATTGGAGCAATAGGCGAAGACTCCTGCGGGAGGTAGCGTTTAGTGGAGACCCCGCAGGCAAAGCCGAGGAGGCTCCACAAGCGCCCCGCGGAAAGCGCAGCCTAGTGCGGAAATCACCAGCGGCGTTTAACAGAGCCATAATTGAAAAACCGCCTCATCCATTACGGAGAGGCGGTGTAGGGTTATCTTGTGGTTCTTGGTTCTACTTCTCTTTCGTGCTGTTCGGATGGGACGAAAAGTAGTCCAAGGTTGATTAGTCCGGCGATTCCAACGAGGCCGTAGATGATTCTGGAAAGGGCTGCGCTTTGTCCACCAAAGATAGCTGCGACAAGATCGAATTGAAAAAATCCAATTAGCCCCCAATTTATTGCACCAATGATGGTAAGTACTAAAGCAATACGTTGAATTGTGCTCATAACATTCCCTCCTTGAGAATATAAGTGCTTCCTTTATATATTTTGTAAGAATGAAAAATTTATTCATAAACAGAATAAATTTGTTGGATGCTAGAAGAGTGTTGAGGCTGATTCTTTGCATAGGAAAATAAAATCAGCCATAATCATGGAAAAAGGGAGGGTATAAAAACTAATGGAAAATTTCACATTTTATAATCCAACAAAATTAATCTTTGGCAGCGGACAGCTTGAGGTACTTCCAAAGGAATTAGAGAAATACGGCAAAAACGTATTGCTTGTCTATGGTGGAGGAAGCATTAAAAAGAGTGGTCTCTACACCGAGGTAACAGAGGTTCTACATAAGGCTGGTGCTGCAGTAACAGAATTAGCTGGAGTGGAGCCGAATCCACGCCTTACGACTGTACGAAAAGGAGTGGAGCTTTGCCGCGAACATAACATTGACTTCATTCTGGCAGTTGGCGGAGGAAGTGTCATTGACTGCACAAAGGCAATTGCAGCAGGAGCGAAATATGAAGGAGATGTGTGGGATATTGTTCTTAGAAAACATATCGCAACAGAAGCACTTCCATTTGGAACCGTTCTGACACTGGCAGCTACGGGTTCGGAAATGAATTCCGGCTCTGTCATCACCAACTGGGAAACGCAAGAAAAGTATGGCTGGGGCAGTCCTGTTACGTTCCCTCAATTTTCGATACTAGATCCTAAAAATACCTTTACCGTACCAAAAGATCATACGGTATATGGAATGGTTGATATGATGTCCCATGTTCTGGAGCAATACTTCCATCATCCGACAAATGCTCCCCTGCAGGATAGAATGTGTGAAGCGGTATTGATCACTGTCATGGAAACGGCTCCTAATCTGTTGGAAGACCTTGAGAGCTACGAACACCGCGAAACAATCCTCTATAATGGTACCATCGCTTTGAACGGCATGCTGCAGATGGGGTACCGTGGAGACTGGGCCACACACGGTATCGAACATGCTGTTTCCGCCATTTATGATATTCCCCATGCAGGAGGTTTGGCTATCTTGTTCCCGAACTGGATGGAGCATGTGATGGATGAGAATATCGATCGATTCAAGCAATTGGCAGTCCGCGTCTTTGGTGTACAGGATTCCGGATCGACCGATAAAGAGGTGGCACTCGAAGGTATAAGAAGGCTGCGTGAATTCTGGTCCAGTCTTGGAGCACCGACTCGCTTGGCAGATTATGATATCGATGACACGAATATCGAAAAAATGGCTGAGCACGTCATGTCCCGAGGTCCTGTGGGCAATTTCAAATCCTTATCTTATGATGATGTGGTTTCCATCTTAAAAGCATCCTTATAATTATAAAAGGCTCATTTCGTAAAGATTGTTGCTTTTAAAATAGAGCTGGCTAGAGATAAGGTGTCAATATTAAACACCCTGTTGGTCTCCGTTCCAGGCGTTCGCTTTCCGCGGGCGGCCTCGGGAGCCTCCTCGGCGGTGGGGTCTCCCTTGACACGCTGCTCCCGCAGGAGTCTCACGCCTTGCACTCCGACCAACAGGGGTGACTCAATGTAATAATTCACCTTACTAAAGATAGAAAAACTTTATTTTGTCTCAATTTTTTATTTCAATAGAGCAAATAATGTTAAAAAACTGAGTTGATTGTAGCGGAGGACACTTGACTCCTGCGGGAGAGTAGAGGGCATGGGAGACCCCACAGGCGAAGCCGAGGAGGCTCCCATCCGTCCCCGGGGAATCTTGTGTCCCTCGCTGCAATCAACGGGCTACATTTGATGTATACATTTTACCTATATAGCAACAATGAATGCAAAAACAGCTAACGGCCCATGGCCGTTAGCTGTTTTTCATCTGCTGGACTGTATTGGATTGCCCTTTCTTCTTCAAGTCATCCTGTACAGTTCCTTTCCAAAGTGGAACATCCGTGTAATATGCAGCTCTTATCAGTAGATGTCCCGCTACAGGAGAGGTGACAAATACAAAAACGATACCCAACACTAATCGGGCACTGAAATAGTTGTCCTCGAACCAAAAATAAAGCAAGGCAGCTATTAATACGAGGAGAACCCCCAATGTGGCGCTCTTGGAAGCTGCATGGCTGCGACAATAGACATCAGGCAGGCGCAATAGCCCCAATGTGGTAACAAGGCTAAGGAGAGCACCTAACAGGACAAGCACGCCAATAAAAACATTAACTGTTTCTGTCATATTCGATGGCATCCCCTTTCTGTAGAAACTTTGAGAAAGCTACAGTACCGACAAACGCGATAACCCCTATTAATAGAATTACCTCCAAAAAGGCATCCGTTTTTAGCAAAATGGAGATGATGGCGGTTATGGCAATTAAGTTTATTCCAATCGAATCAAGTGCCATGACCCTATCAGGAGTGGATGGCCCTTTTATGACACGATATACAAGCCCTAAGGTGGAGACGGATAAAATCAGTAAGCTTACTGTAAGCAATGCTTCCAAAGGAGTGTCAAACATTTTATCTCGTCACCTCCATTATTGCCTTTTCAAACGAGTTTTTTATATCTGAGATAGCCTGATCTGCATCCGGCATATTGATTGCATGGATATAAAGGATTTTATTATCATCCGAAATATCCATCACAAGTGTACCTGGTGTCAGGGTGATGAGAAGTGAGAGCAAGGTGATTTCCCAATCACTCTTCAGGTCGGTAGGCAATGCGAAAATACCAGGCTTGATGTCAAGCTTGGGGCGTAGAATATCACGGATTACTTGGACATTTGCCAGTAGAAGCTCTCTCAGGAAAAGGAAAAACAGTTTTCCCGCCGCAATGATACGTGAAAAATAAAAACGACCGGGAATAAAGCGTCTCATCGCCAGGATAAGAAGAAGCCCCCAAAAATAGCCAACAAAAAAGGATGGAAAGCTCCAGTCATTTTTAAGAAACATCCACGTTCCTGCAACCAAAATATTAATAAGAATTTGAAAAGCCATTAGAAACTACTCCTTTAAAACTGCTTGGATATAGATGGATGGATCCATCAGTGTTTCTGCTGCCTGCCATACATACGGGTATACAAATTCTGCACCTAATCCAAGGAAAGCAGAAAGTGCCAGTAAGATGACAGAAGGATAAATGAGTCCTTTTGTAGAGCCGTGTTCTTCTTTTGCAGATAGTACCTCTGCCTTAAAGAAGCAATTCATGAAGATTTTCATGACTGAGTAGAGGACGAGTAAACTCGACAACAGCATGACTCCGACAAACACATAGTGATCAGCCTCTAAACCACCCTGTACCAAAAGAACTTTTCCTACGAAACCACTTAATGGCGGTATCCCTGCAAGTGCCATTGAAGCTGTGAAAAACATCCATCCAAGTAGTGGGTGACGCTTAATTAGTCCTCCCATTTTTTTGATATTATCCGTTCCAGTAACTGCAAACATAGCTCCGCCGAGAAGGAAAAGTGCTCCTTTGATGACCATATCGTGTACTAGATAATAGATGGAGCCTGCGTAGCCTGTTTCGTTTGCAAGTGCCACACCATAAATGATGACACCAACTGCAGTGACAATATTATAGATGAGAATCTTTTTGACATCCCAGTATGCGATAGCTCCGATTGCACCAATCAGGATGGTGATTCCTGCTAGTATGGCGATAATGGTATGGGTAATTTCCGGTTCATGATAGAAAATAAGGGTGAATGTACGGAAGATTGCGTATACACCAACCTTGGTCAGTAATGCTCCAAATAACGCTGTAATAGCATATGGTGGGGCATGATAGGAACCAGGAAGCCAAAAGTACAATGGGAAAATTCCGCCTTTTAGTCCGAACACGATTAAAAACAAAATAGCAACTACTGTTAATATTCCGCTTTGACCGAATTCCGCAACTTTGTTGGAGATATCAGCCATATTAAGCGTCCCCATAAGCCCGTATATGTAGGCAAGCGCCAGTACAAACAGGGCGGAGGATATCACGTTGACAAGTACATATTTCAAGGATTCGCGTAGTTGGCTGCGGGTCCCTCCTATGACAATCAGCGCATAGGAGGCCATCAGCATCACCTCAAAGAAGACGAATAGGTTAAATATATCCCCTGTTAGAAATGCCCCCATCACACCTGTTAATAGAAATTGAGTGAAAGCATAATAGTAATAGCTCTCCCGTCCTTTTCCAATGGAGCGGAATGCAAACAGGATACACATAAAGGTTACAATAATCCCAGTCAACACCAGCAAAGAGGCAAACATGTCGGCAACAAGCACAATGCCAAAGGGCGGTCGCCAGTTTCCTATTTCCAGTGTTTGAATTCCGTTTGTATATACCGTATGGACCAGAACGATAGAGGCAATGGTTGCGAAAGATAACGAAATGACACTAATCAATTTTTGCAGCTTGATTCTCTTTGGTAAAAGTAAAAGAAGGGTAGCTGTAATTAAAGGGATTAGTATCGGTAAGATCACTAGGTTATTCATGATTTTCATTTCCCCTTAATTTATCCATATCATCTGTCTTCAGTTCTTGATAAGCACGGTATGCCAGGACCAGGAAGAAAGAAGTTACACCAAAACTGATAACGATTGCCGTTAGAATGAGAGCCTGCGGCAACGGATCGGTATAGGAAGCGGCTTCCTGGCCAAGAAGGGGGGCAGCACCTCGCTTCAATCCCCCCATCGTAAGAATCATAAGATGGGCACCATGCGATAAAAGTCCTGTTCCGATTACAATTCGTAAAATACTTCTAGAAAGCATCAAATATACAGCAGTTGCAATCAGTATACCTGCAACTATGGTCATTACTATTTCCATTATTCGCTCTCTCCTATCGTTTGAATAATGGTCATCGCGACACCGACAACAACTAAATAAACTCCTAAATCAAATGCAAGCGTAGAGGCGAGGGCGGTTTTACCAAGAATGGGAAGTTCGATGTATTCAAATGCATGCGTCAAAAATGGGACGTCAAAAATGAATGCCCCCACTCCTGTTAAAATTGAAATCATCAACCCGCTGGCTGCTACTGTCAGGAAATTAATAGGCAAAGCCTCTTTCATTGTTTTTATATCAAAGGCCAGAAGCAAAAGGACCAAGGCTGCGGAAGTCATCAATCCTCCGATAAATCCGCCCCCTGGTGTATAGTGGCCGGCAAAGAAAAGGTAGATGGAGAAAATAAATATGATAAACGCCAAAAAAGTCGTAACGGTTTGTAAAATCAAATCATTTACCTTCATCATTGACTCCCCCCTTTCGTAAGTCGCAGCTTGATCATTGCATAGATACCGAAAGCTGCAATGGTGAGAACGGCAATTTCAAAAAGGGTATCAAAGCCTCGGAAATCTACTAATATGACGTTAACCATGTTCTTTCCGCCCGCTTCCTCATAAGAAGCCGTAACGAAATAATCTGAAATGGACTCGGCGACACGGGAACTGTTTACAGAAAGCCCGATCAGAATAACGACGATACCGACACTGATGGAGATAATGAAATTTGTCAGGCGGAATCTTAGTCTGTTCACCTTCTTGGAGATTTCAGGAAGATGGTAGAAGCATAACAGGAATAAAGCTACTGATACGGTTTCAACAATTAATTGTGTTAATGCCAAATCAGGTGCCCTGAATAGTACAAAGAATAAGCTCATGGAATAACCTACTACTCCAAGTGCAATGATTGCGGAAAGACGTGATTTAGTAAAGAGAATGGTCACTGCCGCAATCACCATGACAAGTGACAGGATCAGCTCATATACGCCAACCTCTGATGCATTGTCTAAGCTAAAGTTGAATGCCCCGGTGTGCCCCATAACATATAAAAGCAATAAGGCTATAAATCCAAATATCATCACCAGGTAATTTCGGATAAACCCTGTCATATAGAATTTAGTAAAGGCGAAAGAGCCACGCTCTAGTCCTATTAGACCACCATCATAAAGCTTGTTCAACGTGAGGCGTTTCGGGAACCACTCGTAGATCTTTCCCCATTTTGCCAGGGTAAAGTACAAGAAGGAACCGAACGCAATAACACCTATCGTCATGAATAGCTCGATTGTCCATCCATGCCAGAAGTAGATGTGCACATCCTCCACTGTAAAGTTGCTCGGGAAAATGGAGTGAAGGGCGGCTTCAATTAAGCCTTTCAGAATTTCCGGGAAGAATCCGAAAATAACAACCAAGGAAGCAAGAATAATGGGAGGAATCAACATCCCAAGTGGAGCTTCATGTGGTTTTTTATCCAATTTTTCCGGCTGGTACTTCCCTGTGAAGGTTTTAAACACAAGCACCATGCTGTAGATGAAAGTAAAGATACTTGCTATCCAAGCCAATACCGGGAAAATCATCCCGAATGTTTCCATGTTCCACGCATCGATTTGTGTAGCGTTGACCATACCCGTAAAGAACATCTCTTTACTTAGAAATCCATTGAAAGGCGGAAGTCCGGCCATCGAAAATCCACCGATGATTGCAAGGGTGAAGGTAATCGGCATCAGATTCATTAATCCGCCAAGCTTACGGATATCCCTTGTCCCGGTTTCATGGTCGACGATCCCGACCACCATAAAGAGACTTCCTTTGAATGTTGCATGATTGATCAGGTGGAATACGGCTGCAAGTGTCGCAACGGTATAGATATTTTCTTCAAGATAGTCATAGTAAACGGCAGCACTGCCAATTCCGAGCAGGGACATGATCAATCCGAGCTGACTGATGGTAGAGAAAGCCAAGATAGCCTTCAAATCTGTCTGCTTCACAGCTGAGAATGACCCCCAGAATAACGTAATGATTCCGAAAATCGAAATCAACCAGAACCACTCAGGTGCTCCGGCAAATACAGGGCTCATGCGGGCAACAAGGTAAATACCGGCTTTAACCATCGTTGCGGAGTGCAGGTATGCGCTGACGGGTGTAGGAGCTTCCATCGCATCAGGTAACCAAATATGAAATGGGAATTGGGCTGATTTTGTAAAAGCGCCTAATAGAAAAAGAATGAGCGCAGGTACAAATAATTCGTGAGCAGTTACGATATCAACATTTGCGATTGTCTCGCGAACACTGAATGTTCCTGTCATCGTGTAGAGTAGAATAATTCCGGCAAGCATGGAAAGTCCGCCGAAAACGGTAATTAGCATGGACTTAAGGGCTCCATAGCGGGATTTTTCCCGATGATACCAATAGCTAATTAATAAGAAGGAAGAGATACTGGTCAACTCCCAGAACGAGTAGAGAACCAGCATATTATCTGATAAAACAACACCAAGCATGGCTCCCATGAACATCAATAGGTAAACATAAAAGGTGTTAAGGGCTTCTTTTTCCTTGGATAAATAATAAATGGAGTACAGGACCACCAAGGAACCGATTCCCGTTATTAACAGGGCAAACAATAGCCCCAAGCCATCCAGGTACACAGCAAAATTTATCCCCATGGAGGGAATCCAGTTCATTGTGCTCAAATATGTATTACCGTCCATCGTTTTCCCTGAATTTCCTATAAAGTAGAGGAACAATAGAATGGGAAGTAACAGGACGAACCAACCGGTATGTATACGCTTAAAATACTTATGCAGCAAAGGCACAAAAATCGCCAGTAAGAAAGGCGATAAGATCACTAAGTGAATCAGTGACAAGACACAAACCTCCTCTATTTCAAGTAACCTCCCTAACATAAGAAAACAATGCAAAGCGCCATATTCAATAAGCACCTGCAATGTATTGTTGAGAGTTATTATTTATAAAGAAATATTACCAAATCAAATTATATACTAAATCCAACCTCTATGCATCCATGTCGATTCTTAGTATAGGCCATTTTTCCTTTCTATATTAAATAAATAGAAACTCGTCCAAACAACGGAAAAAAATTTTTTTCTGCATGCATAAAAAACGTCGTATTTTGCCATTCTATAAACAGGGTGGTGGTAGATATGATGAAAACAAAAGCAGCTGTTGCTCTTTCAATATTTTCCACATTATTTGCTGGTGCATGGTGGGTTAATACCGAGCAGAAAAGGGAATTTAACGATAGTATGAACACCACTGATTCTCAGATTGTACTGATTGGAAGCAATCAATTGGACGATCAAGGCAGCTTAAATGTCATCAGACCATTTAAGCCACGTGAATATATTCGTGTAGTAGTGGCGAAAAATAAAGCTGAAAAAGACGAAGTGGAACCAACCTGACATTTCTGTCAGTCATCGGGTTTTTAATAAGAGACGGTTATACGTAGTGTATAGCCGTTTTCTTATGTCCAAAATCCTCTTTGAAAACTGTATCCGCTTTCAAAGAGTGGTCTTCTTGAATTATTGTTTGTTATTAGGTAAAGTGAAAATTGGTATGGCAAATATGTTTTTTGGAGGGTATAAACAATGACACATATTCGCTTCGATTATAGTAAAGCACTATCATTTTTCGGCGAACATGAAATTACATACTTAAGAGATGCAGTGAAAGTGGCGCATCATTCTCTACATGAGAAAACAGGGGCAGGAAATGATTATCTCGGTTGGATCGATCTGCCGACTGCCTACGACAAAGAAGAGTTTGCACGAATTGTCAAAAGTGCAGAGAAAATTAAAACGGACTCCGATGTTCTATTGGTGGTGGGGATTGGTGGATCCTATCTTGGGGCGCGTGCTGCCCTAGAAATGCTGAATCACTCTTTCTACAATGCACTATCAAAAGAACAACGTAAAACTCCACAAGTGGTTTTCGTTGGAAACAACATCAGTTCCACTTACATGAAAGATTTAATGGACCTATTAGATGGAAAAGACTTTTCCATCAATGTCATTTCCAAATCGGGTACTACTACAGAGCCTGCATTGGCTTTCCGCATTTTCCGCAAGATTCTAGAAGAAAAATATGGAAAAGAAGAAGCTCGCAAACGTATTTACGCAACAACGGACAAAGCGCGTGGTGCATTAAAAACTCTTGCAACGGAAGAAGGATACGAATCATTCATTATTCCTGACGATGTTGGGGGACGCTATTCTGTTCTGACAGCAGTAGGATTGCTGCCTATCGCCGTTTCTGGTGCAGATATCGAGGCGATGATGAAGGGGGCTGCGCAGGCAAGCTCTGACTTCTCCGAATCTGAGTTGGAAGACAATGCTGCCTATCAGTATGCCGCAGTTCGTAATGTCCTTTACAACAAAGGTAAGACGATTGAAATGCTCATCAACTACGAGCCAGGACTGCAATATTTCTCTGAATGGTGGAAGCAGCTGTTTGGTGAAAGTGAAGGGAAAGATCAAAAAGGTATTTTTCCTGCATCTGCAAACTTTTCGACAGACCTGCACTCTATGGGACAATATGTACAGGAAGGCCGTCGTGATTTATTTGAGACAATCATCAAAGTGGATACACCTAGACATGAGCTTAAAGTGGAAGCGGAAGCGAATGACCTTGATGGCTTGAACTACCTAGCTGGTGAGACGGTTGATTTCGTCAACACGAAAGCTTACGAAGGCACATTGCTTGCACATACAGACGGTGGGGTGCCAAACCTGGTTGTGAACATTCCTGCGATGGATGCCTATACATTTGGCTACCTTGTGTATTTCTTTGAAAAAGCTTGTGCAATGAGCGGATACTTGCTTGGCGTCAATCCGTTTGATCAGCCTGGAGTGGAAGCTTATAAAGTGAACATGTTTGCCCTATTAGGCAAACCAGGCTTTGAAGAAGTTAAAGCGGAGCTTGAGAAGCGTTTGAAATAGTGAAATGGAAAAAAGCTGCCGAGGTTGTGGGCAGCTTTTTTTATGCTTTTGCATGACAACCACTCTCAAAGGGAACTCTACCTATTATAAAAGGAGGGATTTCCATGATTCCAATTCCTTCAAAGCTGGAAGGTACGGAGTTTCATCTTTATAAGCTGGAACAGGAACTAAAAAGTCTTGGCTACACAATTGGTAGTGGTTGGGAGTATGATCATGGCTATTTTGATTATGAAATCGACAGTGATGTAGGCTACCAATTTTTACGTGTTCCCTTTCAGGCGGTAGATGGGCAGCTTGATTCCCAAGGCACTACGGTTAGATTGGGAAGGCCATTTTTACTTTCTCATAAGTATCAAAGAGGCATGGATGATAATGTGCATGTAGACAATGCAACAGCTTCATTCAACCAATTTTCAGAACCAGTAGATCCGGACGCTTCATTTCCTAAAGAGTATATTGATCTCGGTAAGACCTTGGTGAAAGAATTGGAAGCAGTCCTGATCGGTGACTAATCTTTAATGACCAGAAGACTATCATCAGCTTGAATAAGCGTGAAGAGAGGAGGATTGACCATCGTATCCTCTCTTCTTTTTATGCCTATTAATAGTATTTTATTTTGTAATAGCTGGTTGCTTAATTTCTCAAAAGTCGTTCCGATATAGGATTCCTCTGCATCCAGGTACTTCAGCTTGCTGCCCTTTAGTTGATCGAGCATATTAAGGACAGTATTGGACATGCCATATGAAACCATACTGTTGATCATGACATAGCTTGATAGCATATTGGTCTGGATAATTTCATCCGCACCTGCCCGACTGGCATTCTTGACCTGGGCCGAAGTCAGTATCTCCACAATGGTATGAACGTCAGGATTCAATCCTTTCACGGTCAATAATGTTAAGACGGCATTCATGTCTGCCTGGACTTCATCTTTGCTCTGATCGGATGTTATGACAACGAGTGAAGCATTTTTAACGTTTGCTTTTAAAAGTACCTGATCATAAATGGGATTCCCTTTAATATAGTGGACATTTTGGTCGTGAAGTGGGTTTTGCTGCAAGGTCTGATCGATTAACACAACTCCCACAGGCTTCTTTACAAACTCTCTTATCTGCATCAAAGACTCTTTGACCCTCTCATTCCAACCGACAATAATGATATGTCCTTCACCTTTATACTCCACTTTGCCCTCCAAATAAGCATTTTGTGTAGCCACAGCACTGGCTGCAAGCGCAACAAAATACGTAGTCACAAAACCTGTCCCGAAAAATATCAATAGTATGGCCAAGGATCTACCGGTAACTGTAACAGGTACGTAATCTCCATAGCCAAGTGTCGCCGTTGTTACAATGGCCCACCAAATCCCATCAAATATTGCGGGGAACTCAGCCGGTTCGATAAAATGTATCAACACTCCAAATGAGATATTTATGATGAAAATAATACAAAGGATTCTTATGATTACCGGCCAATGAACAAAGGCGAATAAAAATGAAGTATTACTCTTAAGATTCTTCATGATTCCTTTTCCTCACCAGAAACAAAGGATAGTACCTCTTTCAGGATAAGATTGATCTTTTTTGTCAGGGCGCTTTCACCATATTTCTCTTTCCCTGCCTCGATTAGTGCAATGACCTCATCATCAAATTCAATAATGGCTTTATCTTCTTCGGCTTCATTATAGAACTCAATAAAACGGTCCAGGCTTTCATTCATCTTGTCTATTGCATCACTTAAGGCTTCTTTTTCATCATGTTTAAGCTTCATTATGTTCACCTCTTTTTATATTCTTGACAATAGAGGCAAGGGCTTAAACTTTGGAGGCATAAATAAGAGGAAAAAAGCAAAAATATAAAGATGGAGAACATAAGAAAAAAATGCAGGAGTGATAAAAATGGAAACAAAACGTGTGAAACAGATCCTTTCATCATCAGCCGACATAAATGTAACGTTTCAGGGAACAGAGGTCTGGATTGATTCCTTGAGCGAGGACGGCAGAACTGCCACCGTTCATCTGCGCGGACCGGGTGAAGAAAGAACAACGGTAGATATACATGATTTGCAGGAAGTGGAATGATAAAGAAAACGGAGGGCTCAAATTTTTGAGCCCTCCGCTTCTTTTTTCTAATTTGTGTGTCCGGTCAATCGATCAACTGCGTTTGCAATTGCGCCATCTCCGGTAACGTTGCATGCCGTGCCAAAGCTATCCTGCGCCAGATACAGGGCAATCATCAGTGAAACCAGTGTCTGGTCAAAGCCAAGCATCGTCTGCAAGAGACCCAAGGCGGCCATTACAGCACCACCAGGAACGCCAGGAGCTGCAATCATCGTCACACCAAGCATAAGGATGAATTGCAGGATGGTTGCGAGCGAATAATCCATCCCATTAATAAACATGACTGCCATTGCACAGGAGACGATGGTGATTGTACTTCCTGAAAGATGAATGGTGGCAAGTAGTGGAACAGTGAAATCAGCTGTCTTCTCCTTTACGCCCATTTTCTTTGCACGCTCGAGTGTAACAGGAATGGTAGATGCGGAAGACTGGGTGCCAAGTGCAGTGAAGTAAGCCGGCATCATCGTCTTAAGCATTTTTAACGGATTTTTCTTAGAGATTGTCCCACTTAACGTATATTGGAAAAGTAGCATGACAATGTGAAGCAGAATAATTAAGATGAAAACCTTGGCGAATACAGAAATGATTGTTTGGACTTGACCGCCATAGGTCATATTCGCAAAAATCCCTAATATATGAAACGGTAAGAGTGGAATAATGATTTTCGAAATTACAAGCTCGATAATCTGTCTGAATTCCACCATCACTGTTTTTAGTGCATTTCCTTTAATAGCAGCCATTCCAAGACCAAGAGTGAAGGCGATTACCAATGAGGTCATCACTTCCAGTGGTGCCGGGATTTCAAGCTTAAAGAAAGGTACAAGCAGAGATTCTTCGGGATTCTCAAAAGCCTTGGACAAGTTTGCATTTTTCAAAAGCATAGGAAATAGGAAGCTTGCTGCAAAGAATGCCAATAGACCTGCCGCAACAGTGGATAGGTAAGCCAATCCTGTTGTGATCCCTAACAGTTTTCCGGCCCCCTTGCCCAATTCCCCGATACCAGGTGCGATGAATGCAATGATAATAAGCGGGATGGCAAAACCAAGGAAATTTCCGAAAATCTCATTAAAGGTTACAAAGATTTTAATAAACCACTGTGGTGCAAAGTTCCCAACGATAATACCTAAGAGAATAGCTAAAATGATTCTGGGTAAAAGTCCGAATTTTTTCATGGTGTCCTCCCTAAAAATACAGTTGTCTCTTTTTGGAAAAGCTATTGTACTATGTTACAACATTTAATCATAAAAAGGAAAGAATAAAATTACCTGTATTTCAAATATTTTTTTCCAGATGAAAAAAATTTTATTGAAAAGGTTTATATTTTGGATTATCTTGGGTACACTACTACAGAAATTCACCATCGTTGCAGCTTTTTGCTGCATAATCTTCATTGCCGTTTTCCAGCAACACCGTCAAATAAAGATGGAAGTTACTAGCAAAACCAAATAAAACTTGATTTTTAAAAGATTAACCTCTATGATTAAGTTAATTGTTTTTGTTCGGTAAGGCTGATAGAAGGAATTTACTTCAACGTTTTTCGTCTTGAAAGATTATGCAGAGCAAGAATGGTAATACAATTGTGGATTCTAGTCCACTGTAGGAGGAAACATTATGTTACAAGGTAAAGTAAAATGGTTCAACGCTGAAAAAGGTTTCGGTTTCATCGAAGTAGAAGGACAAGACGATGTATTCGTACATTTCTCTGCTATCCAAGGCGACGGTTTCAAATCTTTAGAAGAAGGTCAAACTGTATCTTTCGAAATCGAACAAGGCGCTCGTGGACCACAAGCAACTAACGTTCAAAAGTAATAGTTTTTGACGAGGAAAAGCTCCCTTTTTAGGGGGCTTTTTTTTTTCGTTTTTTTAGGTGTTGTGCGGGAGGGATGCACAAGACCAGGGCCAGACCCTTGCGTTGTTGATTGATTGTAGGTAAGGGATGGGGTGGGATTGAGTTTTGTTTGTGTTGATATGGTAGGAGGGTCAGGCCCCGTACTTTTTATCATTGCGGTTTTGAAGCAGTTGATGTTTGGGAGTGATGGTTTTTTAGTTTTTTGCCGGGAGGGATGCTCAAGACCAGGGCCAGACCCTTGCGTTGTTGATTGATTGTAGGTAAGGGATGGGGGGGGATTGAGTTTTGTTTGTGTTGATATGGTAGGAGGGTCAGGCCCCATACTATTAAACCATCTTCTCTATCAAAAATATGCTAGGGCAATATGCTCATTTTGCACACCTCTCTATCATTTCCTTTCTATAATATAAGGAAGTCTCTTTTAGGTTTAATAGAGTAAGAATGGGGACGTAGTCTAACTAGGGAGGTTGTTTGATGGATATAGGAGAGTTGTTTGATCTGAATGGGAAAACAGCGATTGTAACAGGGGGAGGAAAAGGTCTTGGTGCACAGATAGCCCGTGGATTGGCAGAGGCTGGTGCAAATGTTGTAGTGTGCTCGCGAGACTTGGCGGCTTGCAAGGAGGTAAGTGAGGAGCTTGAGAAGAAAGGAATTCGCTCCTTGGCACTTTCTTGTGATGTGACAAAGTCGGAGGATATTAAGCTTGTGGTAGATACTGTACTTCATCAATTTGGAACAATTGATATTTTAGTCAATAATAGTGGCACCTCCTGGATGGCGCCTACGCTGGATTTACCAGAGGATAAATGGGATAAGGTCATGAATGTCAATCTGAAGGGTGTATTCCTGTTCAGCCAAGCAGTTGCAAGAGTGATGGTGAAGCAGGGTAGCGGAAAGATCATCAATATTGCCTCCATTTCCGGATTAGGAGGTACACCCCCATCACTAATGGACACAATTGCGTATAACACGAGTAAAGGTGGTGTTATCACTTTTACAAAAGACCTTGCTGTTAAATTGGCTCAGCATAATATTCAGGTAAATGCGATTGCTCCAGGAATGTTTCCGACAAAGATTACGAAAAAAGTATTGGAGAAGTCTGCACCTGCCTTGATGGAGCAGATTCCTGCCAAACGCTTCGGAAATGAAGATGATCTAAAGGGAGCGGCTGTCTATTTCGCTTCAAAGGCTTCTGATTACTGTGTAGGACATGTGTTGGTAATGGATGGCGGAATGACAGCTCTAATTTAATGAAGGATGTGAATGATACGTGGCAAATCGTAATAACGATACATTGGAAAACCTTGTAAACAAGGGGTTTGCATTGGAAAAACATCTGAACGAACTGATTCAGACTCAGTTGAATCGGAAAGAATTTGCGGAATATGGGGACCTGGGGAGCGAATTGCTCGCAAGAAGAATGAGGAGTGTAAAGGAAAATGTTGAACTTCTTTCCTTTCAATTTAATTTTCCTACGAAAAATGATATGGCAAATTTAGCGAGATTGATGGTACAGCTAGAGGAAAAGTTGGATAACATCGAAGAACAACTGGCAAAGCTTTCTGTTTCACAGGAACAGGTGCAACGAAGAGTGCAAATGCTATCCCTTCAAAACAGGGGAATAGATAATGCTTCCCCACGGTTCCAAACAAAGGAAGGAAACGTTATGCTTTCCAAGGCACCAGGCAAGGATTCAAAAGTGATACAAATGGAGAGGTGGTTATCTCTTTGACTTCTGAAAATCTATCAAAATGGAAAAAGGAAATGCAGGAATACAATAAACTTCCATACAGTGATGGAGTCACACCAAGACAAGCGTTATGGAAAAAAAATAAAGCAACCCTATGGTACTATCCTGCAAAAGAAAAAAAATACAAGGTCCCGCTGTTTCTTGTCTATTCATTGGTGAACCGCCCCTTTATTTTAGACTTGGGCCATGGAAGAAGTTCCATAGAAGCTTTTAGCCAAAATGGATATGATGTGTATTTATTAGATTTTGGATTCCCAGGATTAGAGGATCGGAATCTATCTATTGAAAACTATGTAAAAGAATATATACAAAGTGGTGTTCAACGTGCAATCAAGCATGCCCAAGCAGAAGAAATCACCGTATTCGGATATTGTCTGGGGGGAACACTTGCAGCGATATACTGCGCTTTGGCTAAAGAACCGATAAAAAATCTGATTTTGATTGTAGCCCCAATTGATTTTCAAAGCATTCCTTTCTTTGATTCCTGGATTAGGGCGCTGAGAGAAGAGAGGGTTTCCATTGACGAATATATAGAAGAAATGGGGATTATCCCTGGACCAAAAGTGGAAGCAGGCATGCGACTTCTGACCTCGCCCGTCTATTATAGCCCCTACCTCTCCCTGCTGCGTAAAGCACATGATCCGGAATATGTCGACAAATGGATTCGCTTCAACACCTGGACAAAAGGCCATATCCCCATAACTGCCAAAACTGCTCAACAGATAACTAACGATCTTGTAAAAGAAAATAAGCTTATAAGAGGAAAATTTCAAATAGATGGAGAAAATGTGAATCTCGCAGCAATTCGTGCCAATCTTCTAGTTGTTGTAACCGAGGGTGATCGTTTAGTTCCTAAAGAACAAAGTCTACCGATTTTAGAGGCTGTCTCTAGTGCAGATAAAAGCTGTGAAATCTTGCAGGGTGGACATACAGGTACCACAGTGAAAAATGGAAAACTGCCTGATTTTTTAGCTAGATGGCTTCCGGACCGATCTTCTCCATTAAGGAGGGAAGTGTAGTGTTTCTAGTTTTTGACTATACTAAAATGATTGATCCGTATCCTGAATATATGGGAATTGGAGCAATGGTATTTAAACAGTTTTTCTTGGAATTTAAATAGTGAAAATGGAAGCCTATAGACCAGGAATCTCGGCTTCCTTACATAGTGCGTTTATATCGGTAAAAAATGTAATAATTCCAAACAGATTTATTATATTAGGAAAAAGTTTATCTGTTAAGGTCGAGATCATCAAAAGTAGCGAAAAGTTGATGAAATAAAGAATTTGTAGTATGAAAAGGGCATAAAATACAGGCGAAAAGCAGCGGAGAGAGTGGTTATATAATAGCTTTTAGAGTTAAAATATCAAAGTGCACCTAAATTTTTGGGGTATAGCCAAGAGTAACAAGGTGTAAAAATTCCATTTTAGAAGATATAATATTAATAGTACAAGTTTTAATGTGCTGTATATTTCATCTTTTTTACTTGATGTTTCCTATGCACCAAACTGCTAGATACATATACTAAATTTTCTTAATCATTTGTCAGGAATGAGGCATTTGAGAAAGGAATGAAAATGAATTATTTTATTAAAGTCGACCAAGCCGATAAAACCAATAGTAAATTTTAAAAAACAAATTCTCTTAGCAGTCGATCGAATGGATATATCCTATTTGATGCGAATAAAAGAATTAGTTTTATTAATGATGAAGTGCTGAGCCTTTTAAAGCTTGAAGTTTACCCAAAACAAGGCCAGCATACCCCGTTCGTTCAACAGTTCTTTTTATTATATTGCATTTAATGATATCATTTGAAAAATCAGGGAAAAAGTGCATTATCTATACCGTCAATCAAACAGTCGAAACCTATGAAAATATTAGCGATATCTATAAGCAGCTAGACAGTAATTTCTACCGTACCCATCGCTCCTATATCGTGAATTTGCGTATGCTATCACATATTACACCTAAAAACGAAACCTATTTTGCCTATTTTATCAACCACGAAAAATATGCACATATTTCTAAGCTCAAGATCAATGAAGTTCAGGAAATGCTTGCTCAGATTACGAACATTTAAGTTGAATATTTCGTAATCTGAGCTTTCTGCGGTAAACCCAAGACTTGTCCCTATAATGTAGATCCCGAAGGGTTGAAATGCTAAGGAACAGTGCTGAAAGGCAAGGTTTATACACTCAAAGGTCGGTAATTTATTGGACAAAGGTGAAACGTTTCCGATAAGATTTACGTAAGAGGTCAGATAGATAATGATTTTTCTATTTTCCATTCACTTCCGTTCCACATTAAATTAGGATTTTTAAAAAGATGAAAAGCTATCTTATTTAAATATTCGTTTACGACAAACTATCTAGCGAATGGTTGAGCTTTAAAAAACAGAATAAGATACCCTAGATCAGCTATTTAGAAAATCCTAACGTTTGGGAGGGAATCTAATGGATTTATTAAGCAATGAATCACTGATGGAAGTATATGAAGCAGCAAAAACAAACAATCTTAATGAAGATTTCTTAAAGATGATTATAGAAGAAATAAAAAGAAGAAATATTGACATACCAACAACACGTACATAAAAAACGTTACAAAGATGTGCAAGAAATGAAAGCATCTTTTTTTCATACTCAAAAATTTTTCTATGATTCAATCATCAAGAAGGAGGATTTTCATGTATATCGTTCATTCGACATTTAAAGTACCACCAGAAAAAGCAGATGAAGTGATTGCCATTTATCATAACCGGTCAGGGCTGGTGGATAAAGCGGAAGGATTCCACCGTTTCCTTTTGCTGCAAAATGAAAAGAAGACAGGAGAATTGACGGTATTTATGGAATGGGATTCCAAAGAAGCGTTTCTTACTTGGGTGCAGGGCGAGGATTATAAACGCATTCATGAGCTGGAAAAGAAGTATCCGGACCAGGAGTTGGCAGCAATTATTCCGACTATCACCAGATATAAGGTTGTGGCAACATGACCAAACTGATATTATCTCCTACCGTACAAAAAATAAAAGCCGATATTGGCGAGATAGATGTAACGCCCATAGTTGAAAAAGTGGTTGAAGAGATGTACCAGGACTTCCCCTCCCTGAAAGAAAAGTTTGGGGAAAAAGGGAAAGAACGAACAATAGAAGACAACTTCTATCATTTCCTATATCTGAATACCGCTTATAAACTGAATGACACCAACACCTTTACCGAATACGCTACATGGCTGAACAGTGTATTAGTCGGCAGAGGGTTAAAGACGGAGATGATCATCTATAACTTCAAGAAAATCCAGGAACGCATGCCCGGAATATTGGAGCCTGAGGTGGAAAAGAAATTCATGGACTATTTGGAAGCAGGTATACAGACCTTAAAGGAAGTCGCGGATAAAGATTAATAAGAAACAGTGCGGTTAATAATTGCACTGTTTTTTTCCTTTAGGGTTATTTAGCCTATCTAAATAATATACTTATCAAAAGTAATCTTGCATAGCTTTCCACTTCACAGGATTGTCAACTTTCTATCCGCTATGCGGCCCGGAAATCCATTATAATACAGAAAACAACTAGCAAATATTAAGGTGGTTTATATTCTATGAAAAAGACGCCAATCAATCGATTTCGAGTAATGGGACTTATTGAAGGGGGCTCGCTTCTTCTCCTGTTGTTTATTGCCATGCCGATAAAATATGGCCTGGATATTCCGGAGGTGGTAAGTGTAGTCGGGGCAATCCATGGATTCCTTTTCATCACCTATCTGTTCGTCATTGCCTATGTAACGTATAAAGTCAGATGGTCGTTTAAATGGATAGCTGGTGCAGTAATCGCAGCGTTTATCCCGTTTGGAAATATAATTTTGGACTCCTATCTGAAAAAATCCACTCTAGTAAACTGACCCTTCACTCGGGGGTCAGTTTTTTGATGCAGTTTATTATTTGTTTTCGATTCAATGACTTATAATGAATGCAGATATCATCATCAAAGGGGTTGTCGTATTGAAGCTTCGTCCTGTTTTATCATTTCTTGCATTTTTTTCGTTGTACAATATAATCGTATACTATCTTGGCTGGAATGTGTGGATCTGGGCGAGCACCGCTTTTCATTGGGAACACCCCATCATGTTCAGCCTTATTGTTGCAATAACCGCGTATTCCTATATTCTCGGAAGGCTGTTGAGGCTACTTAGTTTCCTCTCCATCATCGGCTCCTATTGGTTTGCGGTGGTGCAATACGGTCTACTTCTGTTCCCTATAGCCAATTTAATGGTATTCCTGCTGAAGTGGAGTCCATTATCAGAAGAAGCTGCAATCATATGGACGGGAAATGTTACTTTAATCATCTTCATGCTACTCATAACATTAGGAACGTTCAACGCATACAGTCCGGTAATTCGAAGCTATGAGATCTCTATACCCAAAAAGGTGATAAACCATAAGGAACTGAAAATCGCTGTAGCATCAGATATGCATTTTGGAAAGCTATCCGGAAGGGCACATGTGAGTCGTCTCGTAAAAACTGTGGAAAGTATGAATCCGGATTTAATCCTGCTTCCTGGGGATATAATTGATGACGATCCAAAGCAATTTGTACGGAAGCAAATGGGGGAGATTCTGAAGAACATGCATGCTCCAATGGGGATATACGGTGTACTGGGTAACCACGAGTATTACGGAAGGGAAATTCCCGCATTTTTAGAGGAAATGAAGAAGCATGATATCCGCATTCTGATGGATGAAGTAATTCAAGTCGAGGATAGCTTTTATGTATTGGGTAGGAAAGATAAAACAGATTCAAGAAGAAAACCCATAAAGGACTTAGTAGAGAATCTGGATCATAACATTCCCATCATCGCCATGGATCATCAGCCGACCCAGCTACAGGAAGCAGAAGAAAGCGGTATTGATATTATTTTGTCGGGTCACACCCACAGAGGGCAAATGATGCCCAATCACCTCATTACAAAAAGAATATTCGAGCTGGATTGGGGCTACCTAAAGAAAAACAGCTTACATGCTATCGTTTCCTCGGGGTTCGGTTTTTGGGGACCGCCGATACGAATTGGCAGCAGATCAGAGGTAGTGGAATTAAAAGTCTCCTTCTTACAGGAAGATTAACCTGAAGTAAATAGACTCAAAGGGGTCTATTTTTTTTACAATGGAAAATGAAGTATAATGAATCTGGTGTAAATAGAAGAAAAATGAGGGTACAGCATGAAAAATAGTTTTAGAGACTTCCAATTATGTGAAGAGATAGTTAGCGCTCTTGAAAAATTAAGATATACAGTTCCTACGGAAGTCCAGGCAAAAGTTCTTCCAAATGCAATGAAAAAAAAGGATCTCGTCGTGAAATCACAGACAGGCAGCGGCAAAACAGCAGCATTTGGCATACCGCTTTGTGAACTTGTAGAGTGGGAAGAGAATAAGCCTCAGGCACTCGTTCTGACTCCAACCCGCGAGCTCGCAGCTCAGGTCAAAGAGGACATAACGAATATCGGCAGGTTCAAGCGGGTTAAAGCCACCGCCATCTATGGCAAGCAGCCTTTTGATAGGCAGAAGCTGGAGTTGAAGCAAAAGTCTCATGTGGTGGTGGGAACACCTGGCAGGGTGCTCGATCATTTGGAAAAAGGGACGTTTGACCCGGAGCGTTTAAAGTATCTTGTTATAGATGAAGCGGATGAAATGTTAAATATGGGTTTTATTGATCAGGTGGAAGCCATTATCCAAAAGTTGCCCATCGATAGGGTGACGATGCTATTCTCCGCGACATTACCAGAGGATGTCGAACAGCTTTCTCATAAATATATGAAAAAACCAACTCATATTGAAATCCAAGGTACAGGTATCACAACGGATAAAATTGTTCATGAAATTATTGAAGTTCAGGAGAATGATAAGTTCTCTCTTTTGAAAGCTGTTACATCAGTGGAGAATCCGGATAGCTGTATCGTATTTTGCAGAACTCAGATTCAGGTTGATGATGTATATCGTCAACTAGATCGCGCGGGCTATCCATGTGACAAGTTGCATGGAGGTCTGGTGCAAGAGGATCGTTTTGCTGTTATGAATGATTTCAAACTAGGGAAATTCCGCTATCTGGTGGCGACGGACGTTGCGGCAAGAGGGATTGATATCGCAAATGTTTCTCTTGTGATCAATTACGACCTGCCGATGGAAAAGGAGAGCTATGTCCATCGAACAGGTAGGACCGCTCGTGCAGGAAATTCCGGAAAAGCCATTACCTTCGTTACTCCATATGAAGAAAAATTCCTGGCAGAAATCGAATCGTATATCGGATTTAAGATAACGAAAAGAGAGGCTCCAACTAAAGAAATGGTTTTTCAGGCAACTTCTGAATTTGATATGAAAATAAATACACGCCCAACTATTAAAGAAGCAAAAAGTGCGAAATTGGACAAGGATATTATGAAGCTCTATTTCAATGGTGGAAAGAAAAAGAAAATCAGAGCGGTCGATTTTGTTGGCACCTTATCCAAAATACCAGGAGTGGCTGCAGGGGATATAGGCATCATCACCATTCAGGATAATGTCTCCTATGTTGATATTTTGAATGGAAAGGGTCCGATTGTGCTGAACGCGATGAAGCATACCACTATAAAAGGAAAAATGCTAAAGGTCCATGAGGCACGACAATAATTCTTAGTTGACAAATCGGGATTATCGGGTTTATGATTGTCATATCAAATAATTCTTGCCTGACATAACTTAATAGCGTAACTTATCCAGAGAAGTGGAGGGAATGGCCCTATGAAGCTTCAGCAACAGATTCCAAAAAGGAATACTGTGCTAATTCCAGCAAGCAGCGATGCTTGGCAGATAAGTCGAGGGTTCTTTTTTCAAATAAATCCAACCTCTTCTTGTCTCAGACGGGAAGAGGTTTTTTGTATTTTATCATTATAGGAGTGGTGAAGATGGGAGAAATTTTGAGAAATGCGGTTGAAAATAGACGTTCGGAATTGATCAGCAAGCTCCTCTATTTCCGTGTATTCAAAAAGGAGGATCAGCACCTGTATGAATTATCCTTAACCGATTTGGAGCAGGAATATAAAAAATACGACCATTACATGCATCCCCATGATGACATGGGATCGATCCAATGGGTTAGAAGCAAATAAAAGGAGCATTGGGACGGAACTGCAAATTATGGGGTTATTCTGCTTGGAAGTAGAATATCTTTTAGAAGAGTATTTAGAAGGGGGACATTAAATGGCTAACTCCACTATTGTAACCACTCTTACAAAATTTGTAGATGCACTCCCTATTCCTCCAAAATTAGAACCAGTAAAAAAAGAAAACACTTACACCTATTACGAGGTAACAATGAAGGAAACGAAGCAATCCCTTCACCGCGAGCTCCCCTTGACAACAGTGTGGGGATACGAAGGGAAATTCCCTGGGCCGACCATAGAAGTCAACTGTGGGGAGAAGGTTTTCATTAAATGGATGAACGCTCTGCCCAAGAAGCATATGCTGCCTGTTGACTTTACAGTTCATGGTGCCCATAAAGATGTTCCCGAAGTCAGAACAGTCGTTCATGTGCATGGCGCTGTTGTGGAACCTGAAAGTGACGGATATCCGGATTCCTGGTTCAGTGCAAACTTTGAACAGGTTGGCCGCACATTTACCCAAAAAATTTACAAGTACGAAAACTACATGAATACCTGTACGCTCTGGTATCATGATCATGCGCTAGGTATTACCCGCCTCAATATTTATGCGGGACTTGCCGGAATGTACCTTGTCCGAAGTGAATTCGAACGTTCCCTGAACCTCCCCTCATCCGCCTATGATATCCCGCTTATCATCCAGGATAGATCCTTTCATCCGGATGGTTCTCTCTACTATCCGACGCAACCCGATGAACCGGTAACAAACCTGAAAATATCTGTTGTGCCAGAGTTCTTTGGAAATATGATTCTGGTAAATGGGAAAGTATGGCCTTTCATGCAGGTGGAACCGCGCAAGTACCGTTTTCGGGTACTCAATGCTTCCAACAGCCGTTTTTATCGAATAAAGCTGGACTCCGGACAGCTTATGTATCAGATAGGGACGGATAGAGGGCTGATGGATCGGCCGATTGGCATCAGTTCCATCATTCTTGCACCTGCAGAAAGGGCAGATTTAGTTATAGACTTTACTAATCTCAAAGGAAAAAGTATCATCATGACCAATGATGCACCGGCACCTTTTCCTGAGGGAGACAAGGTAAATGAAATTTTAGATGTAATGAAATTCATCGTAGATCTGCCACTTCGGCATATAGACACCAGTGTCATACCATCCTACATGGAAAATATCCCAAAATTCCGGAAACAAGATGCGGCAAATAAACGGTTCTTGACATTGGATCATACCATGGACCAATTTGGTCGTGAAATAATGCTTTTGGATAACAAGGACTGGGATGCACCGATTTCAGAGAAACCAAGACTCGGTAGCACGGAAATATGGTATTTAATTAATACGACAGAGGATACCCATCCTATTCATATTCATCTAGTGGACTTTCAGATCCTGGGTCGTAGGGAGTTTAATGTAGAACGGTTTAATAGGGATCGAATTCTTGAGTATGCGGGACCAGCTATTCCACCGGAGCCGCAGGAATGTGGCAGGAAGGATACAGTCAGGGCAAATCCAAGGGAAGTAACCAAAATCATCATGAAATTTGGCCCTTTTACGGGACTATATGTATGGCATTGCCATATGCTAGAGCACGAGGACTATGAAATGATGAGACCTTATCTTGTTATAAAATAAGCTTTGGTATGAAGAGAATGGCGGATAGATCATGAATAGTGAAAATAAAATACTTGCCGGGTCATGGATACAGGCTGTAGGTACAGTCCTTTCCGCTGTAAGCAGCACCAGATTCCTTGTCAGAGTGGAGGAGCAGAGTGATGGCTTAGACATTATCGGGAATGTCCTTCAAGCTACAGGAAATGCATTGGAAGCGGACGGGCAGGAAGGATTCACGTTTGGGAAGTTAGGCAATGAAATTCAAGCCGCTGGGAATATCACGGTCATTTCAGGACTGTTAATAGATGAAGAAACGATAATTAGGGATAAATTATTTTTAAGTGGGAACCTGATTCAAGCTCTCGGTGCAGCGGCGGCACTAGGGGATGAGTGGGATGGAGCAGATGCTGATGCTATGGCCATCATCGGGAACCTGCTTCAGGTTATCGGTAACTCCCTTCAGGCAATCGGTGGTGCTGATGAATTAAAGACTGGGGAAAGCGAAAGCACAGAAGCAGTGATTACAACGGGAAGCTGGATTCAAGCAATTGGTTCGGTAATTCTTGCATTAGACATCACCAAGGAGCAAACAAGTGATAGGGAAAAGATAATATCAAACAAAAAAATCCCAAAGGAGCGTTAAACTCCTTTGGGATTTCCCTTTTGACCATTCATCCACCTATACGCCGATTGATTCTTCAATATTAATTTGTTTCAAATAATCAGCCAGCAATTCAGGGGCAGTTAAGTAAATCAGGCCATTTCCTTCCAGACTCTTAGGGTATCCTAGTGGAATGGTACGCTTAATAAGCTGTGCATACAATTCCGGCTCGGATAGCTTTCTCTCAAACTCGCTTTCGGACAAATTTTTAACAAGTGAGAGTGCACCTGCTACGTGTGGAGCGGACATAGATGTGCCACTGAATACAGCGTATCTGCCTCCGGGAATCGTGGAGATTATTTTTTCACCAGGTGCCACCACGTCCACTTCATTATTGGAATTGGTAAAATAGGACGATTTGCGCTGAAGGTTTACGGCTCCAACGGAAATTACTTCGTTATATCCTGCAGGATAGGAAAACTCCTTGGTCGAATGATTTCCATCCCCCTCATTCCCGGCTGCACAGACAACCAAAATCTGATTGTCCACTGCTGACTTAATCGCCTCATGAAGTTCAGGGACATCTATAGGTCCTCCCAGGGACATCGAAATGACATCCACTTTTTGTGAAACGGCGTATTCTATTGCACTTGTCACCCATTCATAGGCGCCTGATCCTTCTTCTCCTGCCAGAGCTTTTAAGATGAGCAGTTTTGCTTCAGGAGCGACACCGATCACACCCGACTCTGCGTTTATCGCAGAAATCGTTCCTGCTACGTGGGTACCGTGACCATTGTAATCTGTAATATTTTCAGAATCGCCATTATCATCATCGGTGAAATTACGACCTGCAACGATTCTGCCTTCGAGGTCCGGATGAGCAGTATCGCACCCGGTATCAATGACTGCAATAACAATATCTCTTCCTCTAAAGCCTTTATTCCAGAGGGACGGAGCTTGAATCATATCCACTCCTTCTGGAATTTGCTGCGCCTCAAACAATTGATTGTCAACTTTGTACGGAATTAAATGTACTAGCTTTTCCATTACAACGCCTCCTAATCATTATTTTGAAAATGTGAGACAAGCTTACTTTCAGAAAATTCTATCAACTTTTTATGCAGAATACAAGGGCCAAAAAGACTAGGTGTCTATCATGTTCCATAGGAATTTCGCAAGAAGCGATTTTTCATCAGGTCGTACCTCCAATAAGACTCAAGTCTTATCTCAAAATATAGCTCAGGCTCGTTATAGCAATCCTTGAAAGCAGATAAGATAGAGACATGAAAGGAGGAAACACAGATGAAAAAATTTGGATTGTTAATAGTAGGGGTAATCGCGTTCTTCGTATTACTGGCGAATATCGGACCGTTACTCGGGTTGGCAGTGAGCTTGGTGGTTTCCTATTATGCGGTGAAGGAATTTATGAAAACCGATTCCACCGCCAACAAGGTATTGTGGGGAATCATCGGTTTTATCGCCATTGGATTCACGATCGCGAATGTTCCGGCCGTTCTAGGACTTGTAGCAGCGTACATTTTATATGTCGTCTATAAAAACTGGAACAAATCGAAAGAGACCATTATCGATGCGAAAGAAAGCAGTGACCCATTTACAAACTTTGAAAAAGAGTGGAATGCACTAAACAACAAATAATTAAAGGAGTGTTTGAAAATGAGTTTATTTACGAGAATCAAGAATACTATCGCAGCAGATTTCCATGAAGCACTGGATAAAAAAGAGCAAAAAAATCCAATATCCATGCTTAATCAGTACTTAAGGGATTGTGAGAAGGAAGTGGAAAAGGTACGACTGTTAGTGGAGCGTCAAAACATCCTGAAAGATGAGTTTGCCAGAGAATATCATCAAGCTACCCAACTTGCGGAAAAAAGAAAGCATCAAGCTGAAATAGCTTCTAAAGCTGACGAATCGGAGCTCTATGAATTTGCTGTAAGAGAGTATCAACAATACGAAGAACGTGCAAATCAGCTGAAGCTATCTGTAGAAAAGGTCACCCAAGATCTCACAAGCTTGGAGCATAAGTATGAGAGCATGAAGCACAAGCTAAAGGATATGTATATTAAACGAATGGAGCTGATGGGCAGAGAAAATGTTGCTCGCGCCAACCACCGTATGAATCAGGTCCTCGAATCCAATAACGGAGCACAATCCTTTACTAGATTCAATGAAATGGAGACCTACCTTGAGCGTCTGGAGCACCAGGTGAATGCTTCCTACCATCGTCATACAATTGATGCGCGCATTGCACAGATTGAAAAAGAATTGCCAAATGAAGAGAAAACACATTCTCTTTCATCCTAATAACTGATATTCTAAAAAAGGCGGCATTGTACGCCTTTTTTATCCATTGCAACAAGCATGTAATATGCCTTAAAAGGAGGGGAAACAATGTTAAATATGAAGAAAACAGACCTGTTAAGCTATATTCTCATCATCGGATTTTTTATTTTTATCCTGGAAATCTCATTTTTTGATACTGGGCTCATTTTTTCCCTTCTTATTTCTGGCATATGTCTATACTTCGGTCGAAAAAAATGGAGTTGGTTTCTCGGTAAAGTCTTATTTGCAATCGGTGCGCTAACTATTTTCTTTACCATAATCGGATCTTTCACATTCCGTTTCTTGTTATTGGCTTTAATTGTTTACTTCTTTATTTTGTTTACTCAATCCAAACAAAATCCGACGTATTTCAGGCCGGAAATAGCGCCTGCCAAGAGTGGACAAATGGTGAAGCGGGAACAGAAGTGGTTCCAGAATAAATTCTTAGGTCGACAAAAAACTCCGGAACATTCCTACACATGGGATGATGTCAATATACAGACCGGTATTGGAGATACCATCATTGATTTGAGCTATACCGTCCTTCCAAAAGGGGAAGCGATCATTTTCATCCGAAACGTTGTAGGGAATATACAAATCCTTGTTCCTTATGAAGTGGATATCAGTGTCAAGCATTCCGTGATGGTCGGCTCAACGATTATTTTAGAAGAAGAAGAATCAAAATCATGGAATCAGACGGTACATTACCAAACTTCGGAGTATGAGGATTCCACCCAAAAGATAAAAATAATCACCTCTTGTTTAGTGGGAAGCCTCGAGGTGAAAAGAGTATGAGTATTTTGCAAAGGCACTTTCTGTTAGGGGTAACCACAGCCATCATCAGTTTCCTTGCATTTGGCATCGTGTACTTCCTGTCTTTTCCCTTAGTGGAGTGGTCCTCTTTGTGGAAAGTAAAAGTGTTTGACCTGCCATTTGTCGTGTTTGCGTTATGTATATGTATTCTGCTTGGCTTATTGGTTGGCCTAATTTCTGGATTGTATTGGAAAAAGCAGATAGTGGGAATTCACGGTCATCTCATTTTGCTTGAGCAAGGGAGAAATATCGAATGGGATGCCAGGAATCCGGTGCAGGAAATTGGGGAGATAGAAAGGGAACTGAACAAGATTCAAAAGCAGATGAAGGAACAAACGAAGCTTTCCCAAAAGCTGGCGAATGAAAAAGCGGTGGACCTTGAAAGCAGAATCCAGGAAATCGTATCGCAGGAGCGTAACAGATTAGCCAGGGAATTGCACGATTCGGTAAGCCAGCAGCTGTTCGCGGCTTCGATGCTCATGTCGGCCTTAACGGAACCGAAAGAGTCTCTCGAAGACAGGGAAACAAAGCAGCTCAGGTTGGTCGAAGAAATGATTCATCAATCCCAATTGGAGATGCGTGCGCTCCTTCTACACTTGAGGCCTGTTGCTTTGAAAGGGAAAACGCTCCAGGAAGGTGCAGAGGAGCTATTGGTAGAATTGATGCAAAAGGTTCCGATGAGCATTGCATGGAAGATTGAACCCTTTTCCATTGACAAGGGAGTGGAGGACCATTTGTTCCGAATACTTCAGGAAAGCCTCTCCAATACGCTTCGGCATGCCAAGGCATCGTCTGTTGAAGTGCTCTTGATCAGCCGTGATGATTTTATCATCCTGAGAGTTGTAGATGATGGGAAAGGCTTCGATGTGGAAAAGGAACGGGCTGGCGCGTATGGATTACAAAACATGTATGAGCGGGCCGTAGAGATAGGCGGAACGCTAAAAATAGTGAGTGTAGAAAACCAGGGTACAAGATTGGAAGTAAAGGTTCCAAAGCTTGATTTAAAGGGTGAGGTAAATGATTAGAGTTTTGTTTGTTGATGATCATGAAATGGTGAGGATTGGTGTCACTGCCTATTTATCCGCACAGCCTGATATAGAAGTTATTGCTGAAGCGGATGATGGGAAAATTGCAGTGGACTTGGCGCTTGAGCATAAACCGGATATCATACTTATGGATCTTGTCATGAAGGAAATGGACGGCATTGAAGCGACAAGAAGAATTATCGAACAATGGCCGGACGCCAAAATTATTATTGTCACCAGTTTCCTGGATGATGAAAAAGTGTATCCAGCACTGGAAGCCGGAGCAACCAGCTACATGTTGAAAACCTCCAAGGCAAGTGATATTGCGAATGCAGTAAGGTCCACGTTCAAGGGACAATCCATCCTGGAACCTGAAGTGGCAGGGAAAATGATGAAAAAGATGCGCCAGAAGAATGAACACTACTTGCATGAAGAACTTACAAATCGTGAAATGGAGATTCTGCTCCTTATGACACAAGGGAAGACAAATCAGGAAATTGCGGATGAGCTGTTTATTGCATTGAAAACAGCCAAAGTACATGTAAGCAATATATTGGCGAAGCTGCAGGTCCAGGACCGGACCCAGGCTGTCATTTACGCATTCAAGCATAACCTAGTCAAATAACAGGGGCAGTGTTCTGCATTCTGCCCTTTTTCTTGATCTGCCCTGCAATGTTAACTCTATCAAAGGCTTGCCAAATTTTGATTAAACAGCTTTCATTGCTTTTTAAAAGATTTACCGATAAGCTTTAAAAGCAAGCATTAACAAGATAGAGGATGAGTTGTAGTTGGAAAAGGAATTGGACACACAGGAATTTATTTATACATATGCAAGCAGCCCTGAAGAGCGATCCTTGAGCCACTTGGAGATGCGCTCTTTTTTTGGCATGGAATCACCCAATAACATAATAAAAAGCACCATTGACATAGATCCAAGCAGAAGTCCTTTCATAAGGGAACGTATCGAAGTTCTATATTCTGGGGATGAACTATCGGATATTCTAGAGCAGGTCAAAGAAATAGATATGTTGGATAAGACGTTCAAAATCATCTTCATCAAGATCAATGACCTTGAAAAAGAAGCCCAAATTGAATACAACGAGAGAAGACTGATGGAACGGGACCTTGGGGCACGCATTCACGGAGAGGCGGATGTCCACAATCCAGAGCATATATTTGGTATTGTGGCATATGGAGGTAGATGGTACTTTGGCAATTACCTCAAAAATGAAGCGGTATGGTTGAAGCACACAAAGAAGCCACGCGAATATTCCACTGCATTAAGCACGCGTGTCGCCCGCGCGGTTTCCAATATAGCCGTCCCACACCCAGATGGAGTGAGAGCGATTGATCCATGCTGTGGTATCGGTACTGTCCTGGTTGAAGCTCTGTCCATGGGGATTCATATAGAGGGAAGGGATATAAACCCTTTGGTTACTGAAGGCTCAAGGGAAAACATCGCTTATTTCAACTTAAATGGAAATGTGACATTAGGACCAATAGCGGATGTTACGGAAAAATATGATGTCGCAATCATAGACATGCCATATAACCTCTATACCCATGCAACACCTGAGGATCAGGCTGATATCTTAAGACATGCCCGAAGAATATCGGATAAATTGGTCGTGGTTACCATCGAAACAATCGATGAGATGATAGAAAAAGCGGGCTTTGAAATCAAAGACCGCTGTATCACGAAGAAAGGGTATTTTTCTAGAGAAATACTTGTATGCTACTAAAACCCGATTTTTGACCAATCAAACAAGGAACCTGGATCGACTTTTCGAACGGGGGCATATTCGTCATGACCGACGATATGTTCCCGGTCATTTTTAATAGAGGGATGACGTCCTAAAATATCCACCAACAGCTCGTTCAATGCGGTATACTGGGCCTCAGTGTACCCGATATTTGCAGGGTCTATCCTCTCATAAATTTCCTCAGGGACGATAGGAAGCATCTCTTCCTTGGTCCCGATAGCGAGCAATTCTATTCCAATCGAATGTTCATTGAAACTATTATGGTAATGCTGATAATTTAGATCAATTCCTTTTCCCGCATGAAAGGCAACCCTGCTTTCCGGTACAAGATGATAAACCTCCCCATCTCTCCCAATCATGTAATGGGCCGACACTTCATATTCTTCAAACAAAGCATACACATCATCCAGGTTGTAGGGATCCTCCGGGTTACGCATGGCGTTGTTTGTGAAATGCAGCATCACATGGGTGACTGAACCGGATCTCACACGCGAATTCTGTTTCGGAAGCATCCATTCAGCTACCTTTATTCCAGGAGTATATAATTTTTCATCAGTTTCTGACACTTGGATCTCAGAGCTTTTTTCCACAGGTAGTTCTGCAGGAATTTCCTTAGCGATTTCGGATGTGCAGCCTGTTATCAGAAAAGATATTGTACTGATGGCAATCAAAAGCATTTTTTTCATAAGTTACTCCTAGTCTAGTTGAATTCCACAAACTCATTCTCTTTTTATTAATTCCTCTCTTGGGATAGAATCTCCTTCCTTAAATGGGAAGTTTGTTTATTCTCCCGATGAAAAGGTTATTGATATGTAACAATGAACCAAAAGGAGGAAAAAGGGATGCCATATGATTCTCTGAAAGATCTGCCAAAAGGAGTCAAAGACAAACTGCCGAAGCACGGACAGGAAATATATAAAGAAGCTTTCAACTCAGCATCAGAACAATATGATAAGGAAGAAACCGCCCATAAGGTGGGATGGGATGCTGTGAAGAATAAATACAAGAAAAATGACAAGGATGAATGGGTCGAAAAGTAGGGAGCATCTCCCTTATATAAACGAGTTTAATTATGGTAAAATTAAGCCAAAGCAAACATCAAGGAGGGCTTCAGATGAACCAGAAAGTTATCGTCTATTCCGCAAAGGGATGCAAGGACTGTGAATATGTAAAGGAATATCTGAAACAAGAGGAAATTCCCTTTGAAGTAAGGGATATCTTAGCAAATCCAGTCTACCAACAGGAAGTGGAAAAGTTCGGATATATGGGAATTCCAGTTACTGCAGTCGGTGACAAAGCGGTAAAAGGATTTAATCCGATGGAGATTAACAAATTACTAGAGTCTGTAAAATAAGAAGCTGCAGTCGATTTTTCGACTGCAGCTTTACTATTTCTATGGGCTTCAATTCAATCTTCACTCATTCATCAACCCTTGTTCGCCCAAGTTCACATACAGTTTCAAAGATGTACTTTAGTGTTTTATAACAATGCCAATTCCGTTATAATGAAGAATAAATAGGGAAGATGTGGGGAGTGGACAAAATAAAGGTATTAAAAACCAATATGAAATGGCTGTTAATTGTAGTCTTGCCCCTTATCATTATTATGCTAATGTATTATATTGCGGCGGTCGAACCAGAGTCAGATGGGGTTCTTAAATTGAAAAAAACATTAACTGAAGAAGTGGAACCAGGAGATCAGATGAACTTTCAAGAAAGCAGCACAACTATAGAAGAGGATTTTGCATTTGAAATGTCGGAATTGGCTGTTCAGAATGCCATTCACCATATGAGCCATCAAAAGGTGGAAGCGGATAAAAAATGGGGAGTCCTCCCTTTAACCAAGGAACGGGTCGATAGGCTGCTGGAAGTGGTGCAGCACAATAGGAATGACTACAAGTATGGCAGTGTTTACGAGGAAATCCTTCTAAAATGGCAGAACAATAATTTTACAAGTGTCGACGATGACCATAATACCATCTGGGAACTACAAGACGGATCTGTTGGACGGGCGACAGGGATTTTGAGTGCAAAGGAAGAGCAGGCGTTTATAGAGGAAAAATTCAGTAATCGGCAATAAACCTTTCATAATAGAGGAAGGATCGAAAGTCTGGAATTTTCCCCTTCTATAAATAGAATAAGTCCCCCTACAAATTACCGTAGGGGGACTTATTGGTTTAATGATTCCTTCAAGAAAAGAGGGTGAAATTACTGAGAATTGTCAAACTGAATAGTTTAATATCCTCCACAACCTCCGCCGTAACTGCCACCTACAAATGCAGCTCCGACAATTACTAAAAGGATAAATAAAACAACCACTAAAGAGAATCCGCCTTTATGATCATCACAACCCATACTTACACCACCTTTTGTTCAGGTGATTTATATTATGTGAAAGTATTCGAGGTGAAAGGGACAATAACACAAGAAAAAAAATATTAATGAAAATGTCTCACTATGTCTTGCTCTCGGCAGCTGTCATCTTTTGTTTGGAGATAAGAAATAAAAAAATCCTCAAAACCAATTGGCTTTAAGGATTATTGTTATGGAGCGGATGGGATTCGAACCCACGACCCCTTCGCTGCCAGCGAAGTATTCTCCCACTGAACTACCGCCCCGTTAAGACTGAATTTATTTTATCAAAAAATCATTCTTTTGCAAATAGTTTCTCGAAAAAATTTAATCAATATTCTCCACTTCAGCTTGGAAAACTCCGGTCAAGCTTTTGATTTCATAATAGATATCTGTGGTATAAATGCTTTTCTTGGTTGTAATTATGCAATTCAGCACGATATCGTCTCTTTCCTCTTTTACTTTTACCCTTTTGATGTTGAGGTTCTTGCTGTGAATTTCCTTCATGACGGTCGTTAGATTCACTTCTTTTTCAATATATAACTTGACCTTTATTTCCTTTTCTTTGAGCTTTTTTGGCCCGATAACGTCAAATAGGGAAGGGATGACCTTCACACCTAAAATAATGAATATTACTCCTGTTAATGCCTCGATGAAAAATCCTGCTCCGATTGTAATCCCAATCCCAGCAGAAGCAAGGACAAGAGCAGCGGTAGTTAGACCGGAAATGGCCTCGTTGCTTCTTCTCATGATTACACCTGCACCCAAAAATCCGATTCCGCTAATAACGTAAGATGGAATACGTCCTGGATCCATCGGGCGTGAATACTCTTTGGAATATAGAAATGCCGATTCATATGAAACGATGGTCAGGAGGCACGCCATCACAGAAACAATGACACATGTTTTCAATCCAAGAGGCTTTCCTTTCAGCTCTCTTTCCAACCCGATGATTACTCCGGCCACCGCTGCCAAACTAAGCTTTATAATAAAATCATTCTCTATGAAAAACTCCAAAATGTCCTCCATCGAACTCCCCCTCTATCTATGTATGCTGCAAAAAATAATAAATAAATGATTAGAAAATTATAGCAATATTCAGTACAATTAGAAAGTAATATCTACATCATGGAATCTAGACAAGGAGACTGAAAATGAACAAATGGATGAATCCATATATGGCCTTGGCGATCGGTGTCGTAACCGTATCCACGTCAGCCATTTTTGTAAAACTTGCAGAGGCTCCAGCCGGCGTAATTGCCTTTTATCGTCTGCTTTTCTCTGTACTATTGATTTTGCCAATATTCTTATATAAGTATATGCAGGAATTAAAGCTTATAACGAAACGAGATTGGACCTTTTCCATTGTTGCTGGGATTTTTTTGGCTTTCCACTTTATATTATGGTTTGAATCCCTTAACTATACGAGTGTCGCCAGTTCCACTGTACTGGTTACCTTACAGCCTATGTTCGCATTTATAGGAACATATATTTTCTTCAAGGAAAAGCTAAGTCCCAAATCCATTACAAGTGGAGCGATTGCGATCATCGGCAGCATCATCATCAGCTGGGGAGACTTCCGAATCAGTGGGATGGCACTTTTCGGGGACATACTGGCATTGGTTGCATGTGCATTGGTTACCGCCTATTTACTTTTTGGCCAGGACGTCAGGAAAAGACTGTCTCTCATTACATATACCTTTATTGTGTATGGAGTAAGCACGATTGCGCTATTTTTTTATGTTGTGCTCACAGGAGATCCTTTTACAGGCTATTCGGAAATGGATTGGTTATGGTTTCTGCTGCTCGCAATCATCCCAACCCTGCTCGGGCACTCCCTGTTTAATTGGGCGATCAAATATATCAGTACCAATGTCATTTCAATGAGCATCTTATTTGAACCTATTGGTGCAGCGATTCTTGCCTATTTCGTATTACAGGAATACATCACATGGACACAGTTCACTGGTGGTATGCTGGTCATGCTTAGTGTGGCCTATTTCTTAAGAGACAACAAGAAATCAAAAGAGATGACAGAGTGAGGGGGAGAAGATAATGAAAATCAGGCTGGCAAAGAAGGGTGATGAAGCATCCATTGCAAAAGTGCACGTGGATAGCTGGAAAACCACCTATAGAGGAATTGTTGATGATAGCTACTTGGAATCCCTAACCTATGATAATAGACAAAAGATGTGGGAGAGAGCAATAGAGGCAGGATATGAGAAAGGTTGTCTTTTTGTAGCAGAAGTGGACGGTGATATCGTAGGTTTTGCGAGTGCAGGACCAGAACGGACGAAGAAATATGAGGTGGATGGAGAACTATATGCCATCTATATCCTTCAAAACTATCAGAAAAAGGGAATTGGAAAGGCGCTTTTTAGCAAAGTGCGTGAATTCATAATTGAGAAAGGCAACAAATCTATGCTTTTATGGGTGCTGACTGACAATCCAAGCCGATCCTTCTATTTATCCCTTCATCCTGAGGAGATAGATACCGAACATATACAAATTGGTGACCAGGTATACGAAGAGATAGCCTATGCGTGGAAATTTTTTGGAGAGTGAACGATGATGGAGCTTGTTAAAGTTCAAGAGGCAAATGGGTTATCCGCTTTTTTAGAAAAGCACAAGGTGAGCAGGCACCCAATTATTGGGGGGGTACTTTCAAGCCTGCAAATTGGAATGGCCTACGTAGACAATCATGATAATCCGAAGGTGCTTGTTGTATATGCCGTCCATGAAATGATTTATCTAATAGGGGAAATAGGGGACCATGATTTTGAAAAATGGTTCCAGGCGGAGCTCCTTCCGATAGCGCGGGCATATAGTGAAGAGGACATCAATATAGAAACATATCCCCGAAAAGATGAAGCGGAAATGAAAAATATATTTCAAAGAATTCCTATTAAACAAGGAACAAGAGTGGCATTTAATTTTTCTAAAGAAGAGTATGTTTCTTCTAATAAAAAAGTCAACCTACCTAAAGAATACAAAGTTGCATTCATTGACCGTGACATCCTCTTGAAGGATCATGATGATTTACTGACAGCTGAAATATTAAAGTTTTGGCACTCCACTGATCAGTTTCTAGAAAGCGGGCTTGGGGTGGCTGCCTATTACAAAGACAAAGTAATCGGAGCCTGCCTCTCGGTCTATCAGCATAATGGAATCAAGGAAATTGGAATCAATACCTATGATACTGCACATCGTGGCAAAGGAATTGCTTCCGCTATGGCCGATCTCTTTATTGAGGAATGTCTGAAGCGAGGAGATACGCCGAACTGGACAACAGAGCTGTTTCGAAAAAACTCCATTGCCATTGCTCGGAAACTTGGGTTTGTCAACGAACGTAACTACCACTCCTATTACTTTTTGCTTGAAGAAGTTTGAATCAGGTCATTAACAAATGGAAGCCGACTTGCATAAGTCGGCTTCTTTATTTTAGGAAACAAGATCATTGGCAATCAAGGCAAAAACCATCGCAAGTGAAAAGCTAATGATGACGCCTTCACCTCTCACTCTTCCTTTTTGGTTGCACAACCGGAGCCCCTCGAAGTATCCGTATAAAAATAACCCCATAGAAGATAAGAGAGCCACGACCATTGCTACGTCTTTAACTACAATCATTACAGAACCTCCTACATTAGCGTTTACTAGAATATATGTAGAAATCTTTCATTACATTCTAGTAAAAATAAAAACAAAAAAGCTAACCCCGGAAGATTAGCTCAAGAAACGGATTTGCTAAAAGAGAAAATTCTTGGAACTGCCTTGATTAGCAGTAAAGTAACAATAGTTGAAATCACAAAGCTTGGCAACATGTAGGTTCCATTATAGAGAAATGAGTAAATCTCAATCGGTTGACCTGCAGGAGCAAAAGCTCTAAAGAAAATAATCCCGGCAAGATAGTGAGAAAGAAATCTCAGTGAACAGGCAATGAAGGTTGCGATAGTTACAAAATAGATCGCTTTTTTGAAATTGTCCACCTTCACTGCATTTACAACCTGTCTTGCGAACAATCCAGCAAACCCCAGCACCACAAAAGCTACTATATAGTCCAACAAGACCTGAACTATATGGACTCCTACAGGTCCGAATGTGAGCTGCAGTAATCCCAGTATCAATCCTGTAAGTAAACCACCTTTTAAACCCCAACGGAATGCCATAATAAAAACAGGGACCATCGCAATGGAGATGGAACCTCCCTGCGCCCATATTTTTAATGACAATACTCCTGCCAAAACATCAAGCAAATAAGCTAAAGCACCGAATATAGCAACTTCCACAAGAAAAAGCGTATTCGATTTTTTCATGATAATCTCCTCCTTTAAATAAAAAAAGCAACAAAAGAGAGGTTAGGCTCTTTTATTGCTTAATTAAAATAAGTAATAAGTTTGCCACATCCCTACGATAGAATTATCTAACAGGTTCAGAGGGTTAGAACATCTTTGTTCAGTCTCAGCCAAAAGTGGCACCCCTTGTGGATATGAAGTTATGTTGTCTCGTCAATTACCATCATACAAGAGGCGGAGAGGAAGAACAATATATTTTTCTAATGGCTGGTCTTCCGTCTAGTTTGGATTTCTTTTTATATGAAGAAAGGGTATAAAACTATGAAAGATTTTCATCTATATTATATACCTTCTATATAGGTTCTTTTTAGAAAGGAAAATTGCTTTGAAAATTATTGAGAAAAGTATTGCAATATAGTTTGTGGGATGGTATATTTAATTTCGTCGCCAAGGAACACGGATAACAAACGAATATCCTGATAACTACGGTGATAAAAAAGTTTAAAAACAGCTTGACACTTTAGGGACAAGTTGTTATGATTAGGAAGTCGCTTTTAAGCGATTCGCATCAC
>JBNJJQ010000004.1:0-318477 GCA_051750385.1 Bacillota bacterium
GGGTATTCACTTCGTTAAACAAGAGGGTACCGTCTGGTGTCAGGAATAAATCGACCCTGGCAAGCCCGCTGCATCCTAAAATGCGGTAAATGCGAAGCGCAGTGTCGATAGCTTCTTCGGCCTTCTCGGGGCTGATTCTGGCTGGCATATGGATGGAAGAACTACTTAGCGTATACTTTTCCACATTGTCGAAAAATTCGCCGGATAGAGAAATTTCGTCAATGGCTCCTACAATCGGTTCCTTATTCCCCAGAACCGCACATCCTATTTCAATCCCATCAACATGACTTTCGATAATGATTTTGCTGTCATGGTGCCAGGCTTCCTTCATGCCTGCTATTAATTCATCTCGGCTATAAGCTTTCGTAATGCCGATCGAGGACCCTGACCGAGCGGGCTTGATATAAAGCGGATATCCCAGCCTATCGGCCACCGTAATTGTATCTTCTTCTGAATCTCCCTTTAATGCAATAATAAAGGAAGGGACGGCAATACCGGCTTCCGTAGTCAGCGTTTTGGCCAATGGTTTGTCCATACAAAGTGCGGAGGACATAAGATCGCAGCCGACGTAAGGAATCTTCGCAAGCTGGAACAGCCCTTGCATGGTGCCGTCTTCTCCGTTTTGGCCGTGCAGTACGGGAAAGACGACATCTAACGGGGTAAAGCGGTATTCCGTATTGACAAGTTCAATCAAGCCCTTCCTTGAACGGTCGGGAGACAAAAGGGTGGGGAGGCAGCTCGGATGGGCGCTCCAGCGGTCCTCTTTAATGGCTTCAACGTCCCCACCGTAACGGAACCATCTTCCATCTTTTGTAATGCCGATCATTACCACATCGTATAGATCCTGATTTAGATGTTGGATAACAGCGGATGCAGAGGAAAGGGAAACCTCGTATTCTGTAGAAGCACCGCCGAAAAATACGCCTATAGTCAATTTGTCCATTTATGTCCAGCTCCTTTTATTGATTTATATTTCGCTTACCATATTTATATCTTGTTGCCGTTGGTTTACCTATCGATTATCCATTCAGTTTCCTTACAGTATTGTAAGGTTGAATCCTTGAATCGCTTTTGATTGTAACTTTACTCTTACATTCATTCTGTTAGATATATATTAAATTTTCTTTTTTCACTTATCATTCGTAAACGGTCACAATTACTCCATCTATATTGTTACCCGAAATCTCAAAATAGCTATTATCTGGTACGTTAATCGTCCTGCTACCGGAAATGGGGTAGTAAGTAATTGTGTATTTTTCCTCATTAATACTAAAAGAAAATTGTTTTTCTTCTTTTAGGTAATCTAAATATTCTTCTAAAGCAAAATTCTTTTCCTTCATAATCGCACTATGCGGCAAACCAACATAGCGGATATGCCAAGGTTCATATTGAATACCAGTTATTTCGGTCTTATCCTTTGGATAGCGTAAAATGAACCCGTATTTCCATGCATTTTCTTCTATCCACTTTCCTTCAGGTGCATCGGCCATCTTCATTTGAGTGGATCCTACATCAATCGCTAAGCCCAAATTGTGTTCGCTATGGCCAGCTGGCATGGCATAGTCAGAACCCATCTCTTGATAAAGCACACTTTGTTCTTCAAAGCCTCGAAAGCCACTAGTAAGAGAGAAATTTCGAACTCCTTCTTTCTTTGCTGCAGCTATCATCTCTGAAAATTCATGTGCAACATCCTCTGACAAATAAATTTCGCTATTTAACAATCCGTAACCCTTTGTCAATACATTGTGCGCAGATAAATTGATGACATCCGATTTAATACTTTCCGGGTGAACTGGATATTCAATGTTGACCAAAAGCAAATTTCCTTGATAGATTTGTTCTTCTGCAATCTCTTTTTGGATATTTTCAGAAGTCATTCTATCATTTTTATCATTTTCATATTGATCATAATTTTGTAGTTCTACTTGTGGTTTAAAAATAGGTTCAATAATAACGAAAATTAACCCCAAGCAAACTAATAATAAAAAACCCCACTTCTTCATTTTTCAGTTTCCTCCTTATTCTTCCTTGCTTAAAGAATAGGAAAAACTATTTAAAAAAAGAGTAGGGTAAATATTAAATTTTTCTTAAATCATGTACTTACAGCTAATCTTCATTAATTGGTTCACTTTCCTTTGGTAAAAGAACTTCAAAAATTGTCTTGATGAAACTGCTTTCAACTAGAAGGGTTCCATTAAGCTGCTCCACAATCCTTTATGGCACATTAATTCCTTAAGAACTGGAGCAATAGCAGTTAAAATGTATGGATGGTACGCAGTTTATTACCCTTTGGCGAGTGCTTTTGGAGCACATGTTTATGATGATACTAGAAGTCAAGTATATATTTATGGTTCAGAACGATCCTCTACATCTACCGCTGTAATTGACGCTAGAGGAATTGGAATACACAGAAAAGATACTCAAGCACTTTTTTTAACCGAGTATCTAGCAGGAACACTTGGCTCAGCAGGAACACGTTCTACTGGTAAAGTCTCTCAGTATGGAAGTAAATATCTAGCTGAACAAGGATGGTTTGTAAATGAAATATTAGGTTATTATTATGACGGATCGAGTAAAGTGGGTGGGACAGCTAAAACGTTTGAGTATTTTACCTATTGACGAGAAGAGGAAGCTTGTAAATAAACATTCGATTTGTTTTGTCTACAAGCTTTTTATTTTGAAATAAATAACAATATTTGATTTTTAAATCTGCAGTTAGTTGCCATTTATACTCTCAACTCTTAATCACATCTTTGTACATTAAATAATATGTCCTTAACCGCCATAGCCTCTTTGTTACTACCTTTTATAGCAACGTGATAGAGAATGTTATCGCTTTTAGAAAACTTATGTTTTATCTTAAACACTCCCTCGCTTCCAGTACTCTTACCAATTAGATGTTTTTCTTCATAAATTTGTGTTCCCGTAGGTATTAAAAAAAATTCTATTTGACTTATATTATTTGCAAACACCTTTATTTCAACTTCGTGTTCACCTTCTGGAATACACACCCATCTACTTACTACTTCATAAGGTGGAGATATTTACTAACTAATAATTTCGGGTTCTGAATTTAAACTTCCGCTTACAGAAATGATATTACAATGATTAAATAAGTAAAATAAACATACAATTAATGGCATTATTGTTAGTAAACGTCTCAAAGTTCGTAGTTCCCTCCATTAAACTAGAATTAAACATATTGTGTGTAATTATTCGTTTTTGATTCAATGAATAGAAATTTAGGTGTTAGGTTTTCCTAAAATAAAAAATTAGCTGAGATTTCATTCTTTACTCTTACACCTGACATGCATGCATAACACTTAAAAAATGATACGTATTTCTAGCTCTTACATAGGTTTGTTTACTTTCGGAAAAAATTCTTAAAACACCTATAATAAATGTATTAGCGTATAAAATATGCGTTTTGTCGGTAGAACCCAGAAATTCAAGGAGACTGAGCATTTCTTTTTTGTCTGTTCAATTTCAATTCGGCTTTCAATTTCCTTTAGTTGAACAGAAGAATGAACGCTTCCCGCTATTGATCTCTATCCAATGTCGGGTGTGGCGTGGGATTAAGAGTACCAATGTAAGCGTGATGAACCGATTAGCGCAGCTTGTTGAATGTCGTACGAATTTCTGAAGTAATGAACTCCGGTTGCTCCCAAGCTGCGAAGTGTCCACCCTTAGGAAGCTTGTTGTAGTGGATAAGATTCGGATACGCTTTTTCTATCCAGCTCTTCGGTGCTACATACATCTCATCCGGAAATACGCTGACGCCAACTGGGAGCTTAACGCCTTTGACAGCAAAGAAGGAGATTCCGGCAACGGTGTTTTCCCAGTAGAGACGAGCCGCAGAGATCGCTGTTCTCGTAAACCAGAAGAGTGTGATGTTGTCGAGAACGTCGTCGCGTGTTAGGCCTTCTTTGACTCCTGCAAAAGATCTCGCGATAAGAGCATGGCTCTTCCAGTCGTGGTCAATATAGAAGGCTGCCAAACCGACAGGCGAATCCACCAGTCCGGCCAGCATTTGCGGACGCGTTCCCATCAGGAAGGCGTAGGCGAATTTATTTTCGCGAATTTGTTCTGCCACTTTCTTCTCTTCGTCTGAGAGACCAGCTGGCAGCGGGTTCCCAGTCCAGATCGCTGCATCAACTTCAGGCGGAATCACTTCAGGCATGTTGGTGTGAATACCGATCAATCCTTTAGGTTCTTGAACGCCCATAAAGTTTACGACGATCGAACCCCAATCACCGCCCTGAGCCACATACTTTGTATAGCCAAGGCGAGTCATCAGCTCTCCATAAGCGCTTGCGATGCGTTTAGGTTCCCAACCGGTCGTAATTGGTTTACCTGAGAACCCGTAGCCAGGCATAGATGGAATGACGACATGGAAAGCATCCGATTCGCTTCCGCCGTGTGCCGTAGGGTTTGTCAGTGGCTCAATCAGCTTTATTTGCTCGATGATTGAGCCCGGCCATCCGTGCGCAATGAGGATCGGCATCGCGTTCTCATGCTTCGAACGTACATGAATGAAATGGAAGTCCAGACCGTCGATCTCGGTAATGTAATTCGGGTAGGAGTTAAGTCTCGATTCGATCTTACGCCAGTCGTATTCATCTGCCCAGTAACGAGCAAGTTCTTGAATTGTTTCTTGCTGTGGGCCTTGCGATTGGTCCGCGACTGTTTCTTTCTCTGACCATCTCGTAGCCTTAATGCGTCGTTTCAGTTCGATAATTTCTTCTTCCGGAATGTTCACGTTGAATGGGCGGATTGCATTTTTGTCTTGTTGTGTCATTTTTGTATCTCCTTTTGATTGTATTGTTTTTGAGTTTGTGTGTGCCTGTGCCACATAGCGCAGCGTTCTGAACGCCGCGTGCACCATTATTTCGATTGTTGCACTTCGCCAATGAGGTCCCAAATGGAATGTATATAAAGACATGTTCTGATGAACAAACTTTGGACTCAGATATATTTTGCATTCAACTTAACCACGGTATTCACCTTCAAGATACTTTTATTGTTGCTTGTTGCCATTTATAAACAAAAATTGGATTACTTCCTTAGCAGAACGGGTAACAGCATACAGACGTTTAACCGATCGCTCCAACATTTCACTATAGCATTTCAAAAGTTTAAACATACAGGATTGTTTATCTCCAAAGGTGTCATACCACATGCTGCTCTTGTTAACCCCATATGAAAGACTAGTTCCATCATGGATATCCTTTCATAGCCTTGTTCTGTTCCCAGGCATCTTCAGCAATTCATTTGTCCATGATATCTCAGTAACCCCTCCTTTCAAAAGCAATTTAGCACATTTGAGAAAAGTGAATAAAAATAGCACTTTGAATAGAATCTAAAAGAAAGTTATCCATAACTTTAAGAATGGAGTGTTCCTAGTTATGAACAGCGGATATTTATTTCGTTTGGTATTAATTTTGACCCTTTTCCTCGGAATGATAACCTGCGGTACGAATGCTAAAAGTGAGAATCCGCAAGCAAATCTCCACATATCCAAAACTAATCAAAAGGATAAAATTAAGCAACCTACAGACAGGAATGCCATTCGTCCGTTTCATGTGAGTATTCCGGAAGAAGAACTTAACGAATTGCGCCAGCGGATAAACGCTACAAGGTGGCCTGATCAGGAAACGGTATCGGATACATCGCAAGGCTTGCAGCTTGCAACAATGAAGAAACTCGCACGCTATTGGTCGACCGATTACGATTGGCGCGAAGCCGAGGCAAAGCTAAACGCGCTCCCCCAATTTATCACCGAGATAGATGGGCTGGACATTCATTTCATCCACGTCCGTTCACGACATAAGAACGCGCTTCCGTTAATCATCACGCACGGTTGGCCGGGCTCGGTGTTAGAGCAGATCAAGCTCATCGGACCGCTGACTGATCCAACCGCATACGGAGGGAAGGCTGAAGACGCGTTCGACGTCGTCATCCCGTCGATGCCCGGCTACGGTTTCTCTGGTAAGCCGACGAGCACCGGCTGGGGCCCGGAGCGTATTGGCCGAGCTTGGGCAGAACTGATGAATCGTCTTGGATACATGAAGTATGTAGCGCAGGGTGGTGATTGGGGTGCGGTTGTCGTTGACCAGATGGGTTTACAGAAACCCCCGGGATTGCTCGCTATCCACACTAACATGCCTGGCACCGTTCCAGCTGATATCTACAAGGATCTCCTGGCCGGCAGCCCAGCGCCATCAGGTCTCTCGGCTAACGAACAGCGCGCTTTTGAACAGCTTGTTAGAACTTTCAAGGAAATCGAATACGCCAGGTTTATGGGATCTCGCCCGCAAACCTTATACGGTATAGCGGATTCACCCGTCGGCCTCGCCGCCTGGCTTCTCGACCATAATGATGCACATGGCCAACCAGCGTTGGCTATTGCCTCGGCCTTAAACCGGACGACGAGCACTAATGGCGAACTGACGCGTGACGAGGTTCTCGACAACATCACACTTTATTGGCTAACGAACACGGGGGTGTCTTCCTCTCGGCTCTATTGGGAAAATAAGGAGGGTTTTTTCAACGCCAAGGGTGTCTCCATTCCAGTAGCTGTGAGCGTTTTTCCCGACGAGGTATATCAGGCCCCGAGGAGCTGGACAAAGGAGGCCTATCCCAACCTTATCTATTACAACAAGCTGGACAAAGGAGGCCACTTCGCAGCGTGGGAGCAGCCAAAGCTTTTCACTGAAGAACTCCGTGCAGCATTCAAGTCGCTACGCTAATCCGACTCAGGATGATTACGCTTACACGGGTTGTACCACACTAAACACAGACCTCGAATTGAATCTGATTTTGAAGATCAATGGACAAGTGGTTCCCAATGCACACGGCGGTTTGTAGAACTGGGTTAAACCTCCCAAATCTCTGCTTAAGCGTCACTCGGCCGCCCGTTTTGGGGCAGCAGAGGGCTGGCCAGAGATGTATCATGAACAAACGGTCACGATTGTTCCGTATCGTGAGCACATCACGTTTAGCTCTTCATCGAGCAATGCCTGACGCGGATAAATTATACCTCAGTTATTAGTCCCGCCTTGAAAATGCTCATAACCTGATCTTACGAACGGGTGCTTTTATTTTCAAGAAAGGTCGTTAAAAAATAGTTATTGACCGACCGTTCTCGAATGTGATGAATTTGTTTCGAAAGGAGAATCGTTGAGATTTCATGAATAAACCGATTGATAGAACTTCATTAACGACATTAAGATAATTGAGTTCTTTTCGGGTGCGGTTCCATTTGAAATGATTTTTTGGGGAGTGATTCCGAAGTGAAAATTAATTCAAAGCAAGACTTCAGTAAAGATTTTAACAGAGAAAAAAAGCTGAAGACGCTGACTAAAATCCAGTATAACGTAACTCAGAATGGCATGGACGAAACACCGTTTCATAATGAATACTGGGATAACAAAGAAGAGGGTATCTACGTGGATATTGTTTCGGGTGAACCGCTGTTTAGCTCGAAGGACAAATACGATCCGGGTACGGGATGGCCTAGTTTTACAAAGCCTCTTGAGCCAAAAAATGTTGTTCTCAAACGCAAAGGATTATTATCGGGGGCCGAGGTCAGAAGCCTGAATGCTGATTCCTTCCTAGGCGACGTGTTCAAAGATGGACCTCAACCAACTGGATTGCGGTTCTGCGTGAACTCTGCAGCCATGGAATTTATTCCGAAAGCTGATCTTAAAAAAAAAGGATATGGCAAATATGCCACGGAATTTAGCGAGCAAAAGATTGAAAAAGAATGATGGTAAAACCCAGATAGAGATAATTACAAATATGGAGGAGTCCTTATAAATCGTTATACACTTTCCGTAACGGATAGCTACGAAAGATAACTCGTACCCGCCTATTGTGGAGTCGCTGAAAGAACTGTGACGATAGCGAAGACGTACTGACGTGAAGATGGCGGTTTCAAAAATACGATTTTGAAGAACGTCGACCATGTTCTTTATTAACAATGAAAACTGTTGAATCTCCAGAGGGTGCGACCAACAATTATACTCTTGACGTACATGTTTATAGGCGCTTATTTCTCCATGAAATAAGTGCTTTTTTGTTACCCAACTATATAGTTTAGTCTAAATTGATAAAGTATGAATAGCATGAAAGTCCTTTCTGTACATACTATATTTATTAAGAATATTTATACTTTTGAAATAATCTATCGTTTTGTAGTGGGGAGTGTGTGTATGAAGTACAAAATTCTTCTTTATGCTGATTTTGGAATTGATGATACTATACTTTAGCACTGATTTATAGTTTCTTTTCAAAGAATGTAGAAATTGTTGGAATAGTAGCTGATTATGGGAATGTGTCTCGAGATAAAGTATTAAGGAATGTAAATTACTTAATACTTTATCTCTAATAATTTCATATCCCCTGTTTGAGGGGGCAACGAGTTCATTAACAGGGATACGAACTAAATATTATCCCGAGGTTCGTGGAATAGAAGGATTAGGTCCAATTATCCCTCCCATGATTAATTTACCCATTCAGCCTATATACGAAGTTTTAAAAGTAGTAAAATCCAATTTAGAGGATTTAATTATCATTAATGTGGGGCGCCTTTCATCTTTAGCAACTGGATTTATTTTAGGAGTTCAGGTAATGCAACAGGTATAAGAATATATCATAATGGGAGGGGCCTTTTTCTACCCTGGTAATGTAACCGCAGTGGCAGAGGCTAATTTTTATGGAGATCCTTATGTAGCAAATATAATTTTAACATATGCAAAAAATTTAACTATTTGCCCTCTAAACGTTACTCAGCGAACGCTTATAACACCAAGATAAGTAGAAGAAATTGATAAATTCCATCAAAAAACACAAGATCATCTGGGTTTGCTAATTAATCCGTTGCTCGATTATTACTACAAATTCTATACCAAAACCGTTCCTGGAATAAAAGGAAGTCCACTACATGATTTATTTCCTATTTGGTATCTAGTGAATAGAGACAAAGTAAGAGTAAATGACATTCCATCAAAAATTGTAGTCGATAAAGGGGATGCATTTGGACAAAGCATAGCTGATTATAGGTATATGTATACCCCTGAATATACCAGGCACAAAGTAGCCATTGATTTCCAAACTGAATTGTTTCTGAGGGATATTATGAACACATTGATACAAAAAAGACTTAATAAATAAATTATTTTTCATCAAAATTTTTACATTGAAGTATTCCACAAATCGGATTCGTCAATTAACTGCTACGATTTATTTCGTGGCAATTTATTATTTAAAATTATCGGAATATTTTTAAATCAAATGAAGATCTATATCTTTTTGTAAGAAGAGATTGGTCTATTCACTAAGTTTTAAATGATTGCCGTCAAACTCTTGTCTTTAATCCTAGTATCGTATTTTGTAAAGGTGTCTACATACATATTTTTAGAATTATGGTACATGCTATGAATTATATTGGTTCAAAGGAAGGTATTCAAATGGGGCGCTTTCTAACAAAAATCAAAAAGATTTTCCAAAAGGATACTGATACAGATTTTTTTCATCCACATCAAGCGCTTAAGTTGAATAAAAATATAAAAGCTTCATATGAAAGAACACAGATAGAGGCTAATTTTGAAAAAACACTTAAAGAATTCGGGAATTGTTTTGACCTTGTTCATCGTTCATTTAATCAGGATGAAATTCACATTATTTATTTAAACTCATTAGTAGATTCCCAAACATTAGAGTGGGAAATATTTTCACCCTTAAGAGAAATGTCATTCAAGAATTTAGAAAAATCTTTTCAACAATCACTGTTTAAACCAGAAAATAATCAAGAAGATGTGATAAATGGAATATTAGATGGTAATGTGTCTATGTTCGCGGGAGCGAATACCTATTTAATAAATGTATCTGGATTCGAGGAACGTTCCATTTCACAATCAGAAACAGAAACTGTAATAAATGGGCCTCATGATTCGTTCAATGAGGCATTAAAAACGAACGTTTCGTTAATTAGAAGAAGAGTTAGAAGTTCTCGTTTAAAAATGATTGAGTTATCTGTTGGGGAAATTTCAAAAACAAAAGTTCTTTTAGTCTATATTGAGGGTATTGCAAAAATGGAAATTGTAAATCATCTAAAAGAAAGGATTCAATCAGTTAAAGTTGATTCCCTAACTGATTCCAATATTTTGATTCAAATAATTGATGATCATCAACTTTCACCTTTCCCACAATTTTATACTACTGAAAGGCCAGATATAGCTGTGACAAAACTATATGCTGGAAAGATAATCGGACTTGTCGATGATAGTCCAAATATTTTTTGTACACCTTCTAGTTTCTTTGATTTTTTTGAGTCACCAGATGACTATAATCAGCGTTGGATTATAGGAACAACGGTTAGGATTCTGCGGTACATAGCTTTATTTATTACATTAATACTCACTGCTTTTTATGTCTCTATAAATACATATCACTACGAAATGATTCCACAATCCCTACTTCAAAGCATTATGCAGTCTAGGAGTAGAGTACCTTTTCCGCCTATCGTTGAAGCTGTTTTTTTAGAAATTGTAATTGAACTCCTAAGGGAGGCGGGAGCGAGACTGCCTACAAAAATTGGCCAAACAATAGGAATTGTAGGCGGCATTGTGATTGGCCAAGCGGCTGTTGAAGCTGGGATTACTAGTAACATTTTAATAATTGTTGTAGCAGTATCGGCCATTGCATCATTCATAGTCCCAAGTTATATTATGGGTTCTTCCATTAGAATCGTTCGGTTCCTATTTATTTTAATGGCAGGATTTATGGGGAATGTTGGGATTTTTTTCGTTTTAGGATTATTAACCATTCACTTAACTGGGTTAACAAATTTATCTTCACCTTATTTTATGCCGGTTTCTCCAACCTTTTTCAAAGATTGGATGGATAGTATTGTGAGAGGGCCTTTTTATAAAATAAGGAAGGGGCAACCAGGACAATCTTTGATGCAAAACGATGCTGAAAAAGAGAGGAATTAAAGGTGATAATATGAAGGAACGACTCCATCCAATTCAATTATCTATACTAATCCATATGGCTCAAAATGGTCTCGTTTTGTATAGTTTACCTCGATTAACTGCCGAATATTTCGGAACAAATGGCTGGTTAAGTATTATTTTCATTTTCGTACTAGTTAATATTAATATTATGATGATTGCAATCATTTATAAACTGGGTAAAGGAAGGTCAATTTTTGAAATCATTGAGGCAACGGTTCCCAAATGGGTAATGGTGCCCGTCTATTTATTTATCATCGGTGTTTGGATTGGAATAGCAAGCATGATTATGAAGTCATATATCTTGATATATAAAATGATCTTTTTTCCATCTTTCCCTGTCTCACTTTTTATCATTTTATTTACTTTGCTTAGTTTTCAATTATTAAGAGGTGGAATCTACAATATTTCTAAAGCAATTCCAGTTTTATTCGGCTTCGTAATTCCGATGATTTTTTTGCTTTTTTATCTTATTCCAGAATTTGATTTTGCACGTTTTACTACTTTCTTTTTAAAAGGGGATACAGATTTTTTTAAGGGGGCACTTCATGTTTACTCAGCCTTTTTGGGTTTTGAAGTGTCCATTCTTTTTTTCCCTATGGTAGAAAAAAAATGGACTAAGGCTCTTTTTATAGGTAATTTTTTCTCCATGGCAACCTATTTAATTGTACTCTTTATGAGTTTTGGCTTTTTTAGCTTCGATCAAATTTTAAATGATATATACCCAGTTATGACATTGTTTGAATATACAGAAGTTCAGTTCCTTTCGCGAGCCGAAAATCTCTGCTTTTCCGTTTATGCTTTCAAGATATTAGCAATAATTGTAATATATTACTGGGGAGCTCAGCAAATTTTTGGTAATATTTCTAAAAGTATAAAGCCTAATTTTTGGATATTAATAATACTAGCAAGTGCTTTTATCCTTGCATTGGTCCCAGATACCTTGGTGGATGTCGAAAAGTGGTTACAGTGGCTGAGTTATTGTGCAATTGGTATAGCTTGGGCATTACCGATCTTTGTGTTATGCATCCTTTTTATTCAAAGTCTTAAAAACCGGATTAATAGGGAGACAGATAATGCAAAATAAAATGACTGTATTGATCGCAATATGTTGTTTGTTGTTAACAGGCTGTAAAGAAAGTAATATTATTGAGGAATTAGCAATTATTGGAGCTGTTAGTTTCGATATGTCGGAAAGTAAAGAAGATCCAATAAAAACAACAGTCCTTTTTCCCACTGTTTCTAAAGATGGAATGTTTGATACTACAATTCTAACTGCAAATGGAAAATCATCTCATGACACCTTCCTCAAACTTCAAAATTTAACAAATTTAAAGATAGTTGGAGGACAGAGTACAATTCTTTTTGGAGAGGACCTGTCAAAAATAGGACTTATAAATGTTGTTAAGACGTTTACAAGGGATCCAGAAGTCTCAACTCGCGTTAAATTTGCTATCGTGGAGGGAAAAGGTGAAGAACTTCTTAAAAAAAAGATACCCTCCGTTACAGATAATGCTGAATACCTTTATACGCTCATCGATAAATTAGGCTATCAAAATAAAGTTTTGAATACTGATAAATATCGTTTTTTAAGAGATTATTACGACGATGGTATTGATCCGGTTTTACCAGTTTTTTCATATGAAGGAGAGAACATTGAATTAAAAGGCTTGGGTACTTTTAAAGGAGATCAATATGTTACACTCCTAACTTTAAGTGAAACACAGATCCTAAATTTATTAAGCGGAGACATCAAAAATGGCAAATTAATGATAAGTATTAATGATGAAGAGTCAGGAGAAAATTTTCAGCTTTTTTTAACTGGTATCGATTCTGATAACGATAATAAAGTGAATACAAGAAATATGTCGGTCGAATTAAATCTAGATTTAAAAGGAAGCGTCCTTGAATACACAGGTACAATGGATTTAAGCGAAGAAAAGTATCAAAGACAACTGGAAAAACAGGTTGAACAATATTTAATAACCAATTCAAAAAAGTTGTTAATCAAATTACAAGAATATCAGACAGATCCTATTGGAATAGGAACGCTTGTACGTAATAGTGTATCATATGAAAGATGGAACAAGATGAAATGGGATGAAATTTACTCAAAAATTGATATTAAAGTTAAAGTAAAAGTAGACCTGATTAATACAGGAAAATCAAAATAAATTTACGAATGCCAAATTGTGAAGACTTTCTATTTAAATTTGTTACAGGACTTTGTATTATTAGTATGTTCTTTATTTTTTAATATTAATGAGAAAGACAATACAATATACAAATGCTTATTCATTTGCTGCAATATCCAACCTTCACTAAAAGCAAATATATCAATAGCCATTGATGCTTATAAATAAATTAAATATAAAATTTTCAGTTCCCCCACATTTAAGAACGGTCGTTAAGTAATAATTATTGACCGTTCGTTCTTGAAAGTGATAAATTTTTTCTGAAAGGAGAATCATTGAAATCTCGAGGAAAAACCGATTATTCAAACTATATTAAAGACATTAAAGTAAAGGATTTCTTTTCAGATCGCGGTTTTTTGGTGAAGAATTTTGGGGAGTGATTTCGAATTGAAAATTAATTCAAAGCAAGAGCTGAATAAAGATTTTAACAGAGAAGAAGATGGGCTTGAAAATTATAGAGATAATATTGGAATGTTATTAGAGAAGATCAGAGATGAAATAGCAGAAGCTAACAAATCCAAATAGCATGATAAATTCCATTTTGTAGTCTAACTATTGCGTATAATTTATATAATATGCAATTAATGTGTAAGTCTTTATGTATAACTACCATGAAAATTAACTTCTGTAACTTTGGGAAAAAGGCAATACTAAAGAAGACGCAGCTCATTTGATTTTTAAAAAGGGAGAGCGCCTGTTTCGTTGGATATTAGTTGCTTGTTTGACTGGATCAAGAGGCTTTTGATTCTGACAATGATACGCTGTAATCTAAACTCTCAAGTCTGCGGAGGGAATGTCGAACAATAGACTGCTTTCTCTGTTTGTCAAAGTAGTCTTCGCCTAAATCTACATACATTTCTTTACGTGTTAAGAGGTAATATGAGATGCGCAAAATAGCGTGGGCGACGACAATTCCTGATCGTTTTCTACCTTTTCGTGATGCTGTACGTCTATACAGTGCTCCAAGGTAGTTTTTTGAACCTCGTACAGAATGAGCTGCTTCTGTAAGTGCTGACCTCAAATATTTGTCACCTTTTTTGGTTTTGGAAGATTTCCTTTTTCCAGCACTTTCGTTTTGTCCTGGAACTAAACCTGCCCACGAACACATATGAGCCGCACTTGGAAACTGTTCTTTTACATTGGTACCAACATCAGATAGAATTTGTTCTGCCATTCGTTTAGCGATACCCGGAATAGAATCTAATTGATCAACATCCTCTTGATAAGAACTCATTCTTTGCGCTACTTCTTGATCAAGCATTTCAATTTGTTCTGTAAGAAAGTCAATGTGTGTAAGGATTGTTTTAAGCATCATGCGTTGATGGGGGCTAATATATCCTCGTAATGCTAGCTCTAGCTCGTCTTTTTTCTTTTTTAAAATTCTGCGAGCGAAACTTGCGAGCTTCACAGGATCATTTTCTCCATCGGCAATCGCCCGAAGCATTTCTTGAGATGAAACTCCCATTATTTCTGAAACAACAGAACCAAGTTTAATGTTTGCCCCTTCCAACACTTTTTGAATTCGATTGTGTTGTCTAGCACGTTCTTCAATGATACTTCTGCGGTAGCGAACTAGTTCTCTTAACTCACGTTGGTTTCGGTCTGGAATAAAACTATTTTAAGTAAACCATGGCGAAGAAGTTTGGCAGTCCATTCGGCATCATTTACATCTGTTTTACGACCTGGAACAGCTTTAATGTGTTGCGCATTGACTACTAAAAACTCAATGTCTTCGCTTTCTAATACATTAACGATAGGTTTCCAGTATATGCTTGTGCTCTCCATGGCAATATGAGTACAGCCATGATCCTTAATCCAGTCAAGTAGATTCAACAAAAACACCGTTTTCGTTGAAAATGATTGAATCTCCTTTCCGTTTGGTGTGATAATGCATGCAGTAATAGAATCTTTATGAACATCCATACCAAATGCTCGTTCAATGATTACATCCATTGAAATCTTCCTTTCTACGACTTATTATGGGGCTGGTGCAACAACCAGAGTAGGATTAATCTACCATGAGTGCTTCCGCAAGGGAGCTACAGTCAGTGGTGCACCGTGGTCGAAGGAGTCAGACTAACGGACGGGCTCTAACGCACCATAGTTTATCGACCTTCCTCACCCAGCCGTAGAAACAGTATTGACGGTTATAGTTAAATATTTCATTGTCTGTGGTGAAGCGCTGATTTTTGCGCTTCATGGATGGCTAACGGAGGCAATAACTGAGATCAGCCAACTGATCCCAGGCTATTGTCTTATTCAATTATTGGGCAGGATTATGGAGGACTGAGACTATTTCTTATTAAGCAAACGGCCATTTAATGGAGCAAGGCTTATTGAATTAACGGTACAATTTTTTAAAAAGAAAAATTTATTATTTTAAATTAGTACCTAGTACTAGTAATAAGTGATAAAATAAACGAAAGAAGTAATAATTATTCAAATAAGGTGGTTTTTTTATGCTCGTATCCAAAGCTCGTATTACTGCCATAGGGTCATACGTCCCTGAAAGAAAGTTAACAAATTATGATTTAGAAAAATTAGTTGAGACAAATGATGAATGGATTGTTAAACGTACAGGTATTAAAGAACGAAGAATAACACACGAAGAAGAGTTTACAAGTGATATAAGTTATAAAGCTGTAAGGAACTTAATGGAACGATACGATAAATCAGTCGATGATGTGGATATGATTATTGTATGTACATTAACTCCTGATTTCAAAACTCCAAGCGTAGCTTCTTTAGTTCAAGCAAAGTTAGGTATAAATAATACTGGAGCTATGGATTTAAATGCTGCTTGTGCAGGGTTTACTTATGGGTTGCATGTAGCCAATGGATTAATCACTTCTGGTTTACACAAGAAAATTCTTGTTATTGGAGCAGAAACCCTATCTAAAGTTACTAATTATGAAGATCGATCTACCTGCATTTTATTTGGAGATGGTGGAGGAGCAGTACTTGTAGAGTTTGACGAAAAACAACCAAGTTTTCTGTCTTCACATTTGGGTTCAGAAGGGGAAAAAGGGAAAAACTTATATTGTTCAAACTTATCAAAACGCATGTTTGAAGAGAATTTAATCAATAGTGATAAAATTGTTCAAAATGGACGCGAGGTTTACAAATGGGCTGTTACTACTGTTCCAAAAGGAATGCAAAGCGTTATGGAAAATGCGTCTATTCCTTTAAGTGATGTTGATTGGTTTGTACCTCATAGTGCAAATTTAAGAATGATTGAATCAATATGTGAAAAAACGGATTTTTCGATAGAGAAGACATTATATAGCTTAGTTGATTACGGTAATACTTCATCAGCCACAATCCCCTTATCACTAGATAAAGGCGTACTTGAAAGAAAAATTAAGAATGGTAACAAGATGTTACTATATGGCTTCGGAGGTGGTTTGGCACATGCAGGATTGCTTATTAATTGGAACATATGATAATGGTGTATTATAAGAGTTTATTATGGAAATTTCATTGATTAGACATGGTAAATCTAAGCATATAGATAATAATAGAATTACATGTAAAGAATTTAAATATTGGATTAAAAAAATATGATGATAGTGGGGTTTTCGAAGAAAACACTTACCCATCAGAAACTCTTGAAAAAATAACAACAGCGAACATTGTTATAACTAGTGATTTGAAAAGGCCTATGTGGAATTAAAACAAAGTTCGATAATTTAAAAGAGATTGATAATTTGCAACAAAGGTTGATTTAAATCTTGTTTTAATTTAAACAGGATTTTTCTTTTTATGTTCTTGTCGATGTTGTAAAACTCAAGTATGTTACTCCATGAAAGGGCGCATTTCTGGAGCAAGAATGTGCTCTTTCTTTATTTTATAAGTCCAGATTGTCTATATCCTCGACTATCCTTGCTAGGAGTGTCAATAAGTCCAAGTTTTTTTCTTCTTGGTCCTATTCGCCAAGCATCAATAATTGAAGGGATTTCACATATTGAAATCAGTCAAATTAACGAACAACCCGCTTTTATTCTTTGTTCAAGTGAAGGGATTCATACGGTGGCTTGTCCATATGCCACCCACTTATCATAAGGGGTATCTCTAAAATTTGGATCATCAAAATTAAATGGTCCATACCAATGACCCCGAGACGAAAGGTTAATGACTCGGGCACCATTTGCCTTTTTTAACAAAAGATTTAACAGTATCTCGCTTGGCTATATCCATTTTCATCCGCCGATTGAAGCCCCTCCCAAAAGGTAAAGGGAAGAATGAGGGCAAAGGGGGTTCCGTTTGTAATGGATCATAGTGTCGTTATATATTTGAGTGGCATTAATGGATGGAGGTGAAGGTTAAAGACAGAGTGTCAAATGGAAGAAAATAACATCCGTGTCGAATAGGATATTTGGATGTCCGCAAGAATGCAATATTCCTAGAAAAAAGCCTTCGCTTTTAAAACGATTACTTTTATATCGGCTATTCAAATCTGGCGCATGATAATCTTACGCATGTTCCTCTTCCATTCAATTGGCTTTCATCATTGGATCCGCGATCGATCATGATGACAACGGCGGTATCGAAGTTAGCCATCAAATCGTAATCCCCTCTCAAATTAGTGGAAATGTAATGGGAGGAAGCTCCAGCGGTACAGAAAGTTTCGTCGTCATATCAGCCAAAGGGAAAGATATATTTGAAGCCAATCAGAAAATCCGGAGGAGAATGTCCCGCAGATTGTTAGTCCAGAACTAGATGACCATGGTGGACAATATTGTGAGAATTGTAATATTTCTTCCCTTGCGTTAAGCGAAAATGATCAAACTGGAGTAAAACCATGGGCAGTAAATGGGGACTTGGCCATTAAACTCTGGAACGAAACCGATACTTTATTTCATAAAATTAGGGAATAAACAGTATTCATTCCTCTTTAGCTTGTTGAGGGGGAACATTAGAATTTCTGGTTCAAATAAAGATCGCCATGCATCTAGCTTTGCTAGGTGCATGGCGATTTTTTTCATATTCTGGCAAGATGCGGTGAGAAGTACCTGATAATAACGACGTAACCTGCTCTTTAAATGGTAATTTCTTATTTTAGTTGGAGAAAACGGAACCAATACAAGTAATTGTCTAACCATCGTGTCTATACCCCTTGAAATCTATCCAACCACCGTTTTAGCTGTTAACGTGTTGAATATGTTAGATATGCTTTCGTACATAGATTCCCTTACTCGCGTTGGTTAAGGAGCTTTTCTTCAATATCTAAAATTTTTTAATAAGCCGAAAATCTGCAAGTGATAATTTACCATTTGTTTTTGTCAATACTACAAAGACAGGTTCCATGTGTCCTCGTACCATTCAAAAGGAATTTAAAACCTATTCCAAAAAGCTTGGTATTCATATAACCCCACATACATTACGTCATACGTTTGCTGCACATTTAGCAATGAAGGGCATGCCGTTAGAATGTATACAAGTCCTACTAGGACATAACGGTCCACACCAAACACAATTATATTCTCGTTTATATCATCAGGCAAGAAAAGTGATATATGATCAATGGATGTAAGGGGATATGAGGTATGCGTGAAATACAATATAACGCTTTCATAAACTTGGTCAAAAATTGTCCAAACCCTTGGTATATAAGGGGTTGGGCGTTTTTTAATTATATCATATTTAACGTTAAAAAGGATTAACGCTCTTTACGTTGAATTCTCATAATATAGGTGGTAATAACTTTATCAGGGGAGGATACTAATGGATAAAAGAGTTCAGTTTGACTTTGAAATAGAGTTTTCTAATGGCGGTGGGATTCAAGGGCAGGAATTCCGTCTTGACATTGATGGGGATGATATTACTGACCAAGAGCTGGCAAAATATATTGTAGAGGATATGAGGCTACTGATGGTTGGTGAAGTAAGGATATTAAACAAAAAAATAATTAATGAAAAACATAAAAGGACATCTGATGAAAAGAAGCCTGAACAGTAATATTTGAGTAGTTTGTTTTAGTGATTTGGTATCAACAAATAAGTATTAGAATGTGTCGGTTTTTCCAGAAACGGGTGCAACTGTAGAATTAAAAATTGAAGAGGGGTGATTCTTGATGACAAATAGTAGAACGAATCCCAAAGTTGATGAGTTTATAAGGAAGGCTAAAACGTGGAAGCAAGAATATGAGTGGTTGAGAAGTATTGTTCTTGACTCTGAGTTGAATGAAGACTTTAAGTGGATGCATCCTTGTTACACGCTTGAGGGCAAAAACGTAGTTCTCATTCATGGATTCAAAGAATATTGTGCGCTGCTGTTCCATAAGGGTTCCTTGTTAAAGGATACCCATGGGATTTTAATACAGCAAACGGAGAATGTGCAAGCGGCGCGCCAGATTCGGTTTACCAATGTGGAAGATATCCTTGCAATGGAAAACATCTTGAAAGACTATATCAACGAAGCCATAGGGGTGGAAAAAGCCGGTCTGGAAGTGGAGTTAAAGAAAACTGCAGAATACATCATACCGGAAGAGCTTCAAATGAAATTCGAGGAGCTGCCTGCCTTGAAAACCGCTTTTGAAGCATTGACTCCGGGACGTCAAAGAGCATACATTCTTCATTTCTCTAAACCTAAACAATCCAAGACCCGAACGTCAAGGGTTGAGAAATATTTGGTGCAAATTCTCGATGGAAAAGGGCTAAATGATTAGGCTATTCGATGAAAAAACACAGCAAAACACCGCAACAAGCGGTGTTTTGTTGTGTTTTCTATTGTGCAGGAGGATTATTATAGGTCATAACCTATCACCTTATTCGGCTGTCCATTACTATCTTCTTGCAAAATTCCCATCTTTTTTTCCCTTCCGCAAATAACACTTACAAATCTAGTATTTCCATCATATTTATAAGAAAAGGAGGTGATTCGATATGTCTATTCAAGAAAAAAGCTATAAAGAATTGAGAAAGGCTTTGGAAAAAGCAAAGCGGGCCCGTACTGTCATCGAGATCATCACAGCTGCTACTCCTCCGGCTGGAAGACCGCCGAATATCAGGGGTATAGTCAAAAAGGTGGAGGATGGAACGTTTGTCCTGGAACTTGGACCAAACCGTTTTGGAACCTACTCCATCCCACAGCTAATTGGATTTGTTCCTGCTTCTGAGGAAGAGGGTGACGAAGAGGAAGTAGCTGAGGCTTTGTAGGAGGAAGAAGCGTAAATTAATTCAGAAATTGAATTCACCTGAATATGTAAAAGATCCTATGTTCTGTAAGCATAGGATCTTTTTTTTATTTCTACTAAACACAGCGACCATACTACCAAACCCTGAATAGCGAGCCAATCCGCTATTTTCCATTAAAAATCTACAGTTGTAACTGACATCATCGCTTCGACAAATGTTGAAAACAAACAGTAATGTCGAAGGAAGCATGACGCCGGATAAAGGAAAATCTGTCCCGCTTGTAGAAAATATGGAGGAACAACATCACCAATTCAGGAGGGAAAACGATGATCAATAAGCTTTCGCAAGTCATGCTGTATGTCAACAATCAGGATGAGGCCGTGAAATTCTGGACGGAAAAGGTAGGGTTTGAGGTTATTGCAGAGGAAACCAACGGGCCGATGAGGTGGATTGAAGTGGCGCCGTCCAAGGAAAGGGAAACGAGCATTATCCTGCATGATAAAGAAGTCATTGCAAAGATGTCTCCGGAATTGAACCTTGGCACCCCTTCGCTTATGTTTACTACGCCATATCTGGAGCAGTTTTATCGAAACCTATCTGAAAAAGGGGTAAAGGTAGGCGAGATGGTGAATATGGGGCCGATGAAGGTTTTCAACTTTGCCGATGGGGAAGAGAACTATTTTGCAGTGATGGAAAAGAGTGAATAAGGATTTGCGTTGAAATAACGTCATTGATTTAGCAAAGAAAAGGGGTCAGACCCCCGCGGCAAGGAGCCACGGGGGTCTGACCCTCTTTCTTTATTTCATCAATACTCCAGGTGTCTCTGCCTGCTGTTTCTCTTTCTTCCATTTCCAATATGTGCCGATTCTCATCAGTGTTTCAGATGGTCCGGCCTTGAAATATTTCAGGTACCAATGGCTTAAAGCCACCTGGGTGTTGTAGATGATATGGCGGAAAAGCTGGGTCAGTCAAAAATCAGACTATCATCTATCATTGGAGCCCCTTGGCTATTCTTTTACAATGCCAATAGCCAAGAGATGGTTCGAACGGATGGTGGATAATCTGATCTACAATGCGATTAACCATAACCCAGCGGGAACAACAATCATGGTGAAGCTGGGAAAATCCGGCCCTCCACACTTAAAAATTGTGATTGAGGACGATGGAAGAGGAATGGACGAGGAAACCCGCAAGAATCTGTTCAACCGTTATTACCGCGTTACGCATACCGAAGCGCGCACAGAAGGGTCTGGCCTCGGCATGAGCATCGCCCTGCAAATCGCAAAGCTGCATAAAGGATCAGTGTCGGCGGAATCAGTTGTTGGAAGGGGGACGGTTGTAGAGATTGGGTTGCCTATTGGGTGATTTGGGGACAGGTCCCTTGTCCCCAAAGAAGGAATCATACAGTATTTTGTCGAAAGAAGAAGTATTAATCATACAAAGGGGATCTACTATTATGGGGAAAATCAAAGTAGGAATCATCGGTACAGGATTTGGTGCAAAGGTGCATGCACCCATTATGCAAAGTCATCCTGGCTTTGAAGTTGTTTCGATTTCAAGTGTAGCAAGAGGTAGACTAGATGAAATAAAGGAAGAGACTGGTGTGGAGAATGTGTATGCCAACTGGCAGGATATGCTAGAACAGGAGGAGTTGGACCTGGTCGCGGTTGCCTCTGCTCCATTGCTGCATCATGACATGGTAGTGAAGGCATTTGAAAAAGGTTGTCACGTATTGTGTGAAAAGCCGATGTCCTTTGATACAGGAGAGGCCGAGAATATGATCAAGGCAAGAGATGAAGCGGGAAAATTGGGTTGGATCAATTTTGAATACCGATTCCTGCCTGCAAGACAAAAAGTAAAAGAAATCGTAGCGAGCGGGAAAATCGGAAAGGTCATGCATGTAAACTTCACCTTAAATATTGCTGGTTACGAGCGGTATGCAACCACTAAGCGAGGGTGGCTCAGCCAAAAGGATCAGGCAGGAGGAATGCTTGGAGCAGTAGGTTCGCATCTCATTGATTCTCTTCTTTGGTGGACGGACGCACGGGTGGAGTCCATTTCAGGTCAGCTGACCACGCACGTACCGGAGTTCACGGACGAGAATGGGGAAAAGGAAATCCGCACAGCAGATGATGCATTCAAGGCTACGGGGAATTTCATTAATGGGGGAACTTTTTCAATCGGCTCGAACATCGCAGTGCGTCATGCGGAAGGCTGGGAGCTGGAGATTTACGGGACAGAAGGCACTGTAAAAATGTCACAAGACAACAAAGTACTTCTTGGAATGGAGAATGACCCACTCGAGGAAGTGGAGATTGAGAGAGCGCTAGACATTCCTGAGGGAATGAATCAGGTTGCTGCCGGCTATTATAATGCATTCTACCGATCGCTTGATCAGTTATATAATGCACTGACGAATGGTAACATGCATGCGGACCTTCCTGTTTTTGAGGATGGTCATCATGTACAGGTAATCCTTGATGCAATCAAGCAGTCTCATGAGGAAGGAAGAAGAATTGTTATTGAATAGTCCTTCTTCAGACTCTTTATCCTCTCCTGACTTGCCTATATAATGGATGTTATAGAGGGGGAGGAGTTAAAGTGAAAGGTCAAATAGTGTGTGAAAAAAGGTCGTATTCCAACGAGTTTCTGTCTCATGAGCATGAATTCGGTCAGTTTCTTTTTCCGCTGCGAGGCTCCTTACATATGCAGACAAAAAGCCAAGAGATCACGCTTGAACCGGATTACTGCTTTTACCTTCCTCCAAAGCATAATCATGTATTCCGTTCAACGGATCGAAATGAATTTCTGATTCTGGATATCCCGACTCATTTTTTACCGGGGGAAACCGGGAGTTTGTATACGAGGTTGGATGAACAATGGGCTGCGATACGTTTTTTACTTTTGGAAGAGGCGAGCCTTAAAGAGGGTGATACGTCGGCTCTAATGGATCTGACCAGATATGTAACGCGCAAGCTGCAGATATCCGTATCGCCTTCCATTGACTATATTCATCGCCATTTCAAAGAGTCCATCAGCTTGCAGACCTTGGCGGAAATGGAGCATTATCATCCGGTCTATTACTCCTCCTGGTTCAAACTGAAAACGGGTAAAAGCCCAAAAGTGTATATCGCCGAATTGCGAATGGGATATGCAAAGCAGTTGCTGCAAAATACCTCATGGCCGATCTCACAAATCAGTGAAGAGGTCGGTTTTGAAAACTCTTCCTCCTTTACAAGGTGGTTTGTGAAATCCGAGGGGATGCCTCCGCAAAAATACAGAATGCTGAATAACGGATAAAAAGAACCTTAAACCTGGTAAAGAAAAGTCGGCTGGATTTTTCTATACTCATGTTACAGGTTCTTTATTTTGATAGGGGGAAATCATATGAAACAAACGTGGGGTCCTCTTTGGATTTTACTCGCAGCATTCCTCTGGGGAACGACCGGGACTGCACAAACCTTTGCACCGGAAACCGCCCATCCCATAGCAATCGGTGCTGCCCGCTTGGCAGTTGGGGGCGTCTCTTTGTTAGTCATTGTTCTGCTACTAGGAAAATGGAACTTCAAAAATTGGCCCGTAAAGGAGACCTTAGTGGCCTCTATCAGTATGGCGATTTTTCAGCCGTTATTTTTTTCGGCGGTTACCATCACCGGAGTCGCGATCGGAACGGTGATTACGATCGGAAGCGCCCCGATTCTTTCCGGTGTCCTAGAATGGCTCTTTTTGAAAAAAAGTCCATCTAAAGTATGGAGGAACTCGACTTGCTTATCCATTATTGGTTGTCTCCTGCTTTCTTTAAACAAAGGGTCTGTCCATGCTGATCCATATGGAATCCTGATGGCGCTTGGGGCAGGGCTCGCGTTTGCTTTTTATGCTCTAGTCAGCAGAAAACTGATCACAAATCATTCTTCCTTATCCGTAGTTGCCGTCGTGTTCAGTCTCAGTGCCCTATTTCTATCCCCATTTCTGTTCATCTATGACATGTCATGGATGAAGGAATTCAGTGGTGTTGCTGTAACGCTCCATCTTGGAATTGTTACGACCGGTATCGCCTATCTGCTTTTTGCGAAAGGACTTGCCACCGTCCCGTCCTCCACTGCTGTGACACTCTCATTGGGAGAGCCCTTAACAGCAGCGATTTTCGGAGTGTTCATATTGAAGGAAAAACTGGATGTCACTTCTTGGATTGGTATATCGCTGCTCATGGTGGGGATTGCGTTGTTGATTGGTTTTCCGAAAAATGATTTCAAAAATAAGTGGAAAAGAATGGAGCCTGTCCGAAAAATAGAATGATTTTCGGAAGGCTCTTCCTTTTTGGGGAAAAATGAATAGCCCAGCTGATACTGATCGAGTAGAAGGACGATCTATCGAAAAAGACAGTTGAAGTCCTGAGTTAAGAAGTCTATCGAACATTTTTTGGGTTCTATTAAACTTTTTTGAGGTTCTATCGAACTTTTTCTATTCATAAAGGGAAGCAGGCTAACCCGGTAGCCTGCTTTCTTTTTCGAAACATTCAAACTCCCTGCTCAACACCAAACAATCACTTTATAAGGCATGGTCTGTGCCGGAATGCTTTTTGTGGCAGGACCATAGATCACTATCAGGTTGCGGTTGGCAGGGTTTCCTGTAAAGGGCTGACCGTTGGCTAACAGCAGTTGGGTGTATGGGGAGAGATTCAGCTTCAGCTGGCCGTCACTGCTCACCAACTGGCTGTTGAAAAAGTCGACTTTTACATTCTGGCTGTTGTTATCTTTTACAATAATAAGCGCATTGTATTGGGGCGGATAGATAAAAGGGACTGGTGCATTTGCATCATGATAGCCCGTGATGGTATCTCCTACTGAGACTCGTGTTTGATCAATGAAGTATGTGGTGGGAGACACGACAAAATTGACCATTGCACCTGCACCATCTTCAACAGAATACAATTTATAGCAGCCTTCTCCTTCGTCATTCGGACTGATTGCAAAATCACTGATCATGGTGACGATTCCTCGAAAAAAAGCAAAGCTTATCATAAGCCATTCCTCCAAAATCACGAAATTCTTCAACTATATTCATATTCATTTAGCGCAAAAATGATAACAGGTCTGAAGTAGGTAACACCTTATCTTCATTTCTGTTACTATTGTGGAATAATTGCATTCTGGTTATTGAATCATAATACATAGGATGGTGATGGAATTGTCAAAACAAAAGAATACATACGAAAGGCTGGATAAGCCAAAAAGCAATTGGAGTGTCCTGCTTGGGGCTGCTTTCCTAATGGGAGCTTCGGCAATCGGTCCAGGATTTCTGACGCAGACTGCCGTTTTCACTGAACAGCTATTGGCAAGCTTCGGTTTTGTCATCTTGATGTCCATCATTTTGGACATCGGGGTTCAGGTGAATGTTTGGCGGATCATCGCCGTCTCGAAAAAGAGGGGACAGGACATAGCAAATATGGTGCTGCCGGGATTGGGTTATTTTCTAGCTTTTGCCGTCTCGTTAGGTGGCCTAGCCTTTAATATAGGTAACATCGGTGGAGCGGGCCTTGGGATGAATGTGCTGTTTGGACTGGATGTGCGCATTGGCGCGGTCATCACAGCGGCCATTGCCATCGGGATCTTCCTATCGAAAGAAGCAGGGGTGGCTATGGACCTGATTGCAAGGATATTGGGGCTTATGATGGTCCTGCTGACAATCTTTGTAGCATTCCAAAGTAATCCGCCGGTTGGGGAAGCGGTGATGCGCACCTTTGCGCCTGAAACTATAGATGTGTTCGCCATTATTACACTAGTCGGAGGGACGGTGGGTGGTTACATCACGTTTGCAGGAGGACACCGTCTGCTTGATGCTGGGATTAGCGGTAAAGAAAACCTCCATCAAGTGACCAAGAGCTCGGTTTCCGGAATTATAATCGCCTCCATCATGCGGATATTTCTTTTCCTTGCCGTATTAGGGGTAGTGGTAACAGGATTCGAGCTGGACCCGAAAAATCCTGCAGCATCTGTTTTCGAGCAGGCAGCCGGGATTGTCGGATATAAAATGTTCGGACTGGTCCTTTGGGCAGCCGGGATCACATCGGTTGTCGGCGCGGCTTACACATCGGTATCCTTTTTACGAACCTTATCAGGTAAGATCGACCGGAACAATACGAAGGTGATTATCGGCTTCATTGTGGTTTCCACCATTATTTTTGTACTAATCGGAGAACCGGTGTTACTTCTGATCTTAGCAGGTGCCTTTAACGGGTTGATTTTACCGATTGCGCTAGGAACCTTGCTGATTGCGGCCTATAAAAAATCCATTGTGGGGGATTATAAGCATCCGCTGTGGCTGACCATTTTTGGAGGCATCGTCTTTTTGGCAACTGCATATCTTGCGGGTGTGACGTTAATAAATCAGGTGCCAAAATTATTTTCTTAAGAGTAGGAGAGCTGAGCTTAGCTCTCTTTTTTTGCATGGAGAAGCTGTGCCGGGAATTAGATAATGCCGTGTGCATAGGGTTATAATAAAAGTACTACAGAAGAAGAAGGGGATAAAATGACAATCGATACTGCAAAATCAGGTTGGAATTTTGACAATACGTATTGCAGGTTGCCGGAAAAATTCTTTTCTACGATAGATCCAAATCCTGTATCTTCGCCTAATATGATTATTTTCAATCACTCTTTAGCGGAATCTCTCGGGTTAAATGGGGAAGCGCTTTTAGGTGAAGAGGGGATTGCCGTTTTAGCTGGCAATGAAGTTCCTCCAAAGGGGGCATCATTGGCACAGGCCTACGCTGGTCATCAATTTGGAGGCTTTACGATGCTGGGTGACGGCCGCGCCTTATTGATAGGGGAGCAGCTCACTCCTCGAGGTAAACGGTTTGACATCCAATTGAAGGGATCGGGGCGGACGCCTTATTCCCGTGGCGGAGACGGTCGAGCGGCGCTGGGACCGATGCTGCGCGAGTACATCATCAGTGAAGCGATGCATGGATTTGGAATTCCGACGACACGGAGTTTGGCTGTCGTGACCACCGGAGAAAGAATCATGCGGGAACGATTGCTGCCGGGTGCGATCATGACAAGGGTGGCTTCTAGTCATTTGCGTGTTGGGACATTTCAATATGCGTCAAACTGGGGCTCTGTGGAGGAGCTTCGGGCCTTGGCCGATTATGCAATAGAGCGGCATTATCCGGAGATTAATCAGGGGGAAGAGCGATACCTGGACTTTTTCAAGGCAATGATGAAACGTCAGGCTGCATTGATCGCACAATGGCAGCTCGTCGGGTTTATCCATGGGGTGATGAACACGGATAATATGACAATCAGCGGGGAGACGATCGATTATGGACCTTGCGCTTTTATGGATGTCTACGATCCAAAGACGGTGTTCAGCTCGATTGATGCACAAGGGCGATATGCCTATGAAAACCAATCGCGTATTGGCGGGTGGAATCTGGCGCGCTTTGCCGAAGCCCTTTTGCCATTATTGCACGAGGAACAGGAAAAAGCGGTGGAGGTTGCTCAAGAGGCGCTCTATGAATATTCCGGATTGTATAAGGGTCATTGGCTTGCGGGAATGCGTGCAAAGTTGGGAATCTTTAATGAAGAGAAGGAAGACGAAGCGTTGATCGAGGAACTTCTCGGTTTGATGAAGGAGCACCGTGCTGACTTTACTAATACGTTCCGAGCATTGACGTTAGATAAGGCGGAGGATGCGTTGTCCCGGAAGCCTGAGTTTGAAGCGTGGCGTGGGAAATGGAAAACGAGGCTTGATAGGCAGCAGGAAACTAAAGAAGCTGTACATGAGCTGATGAAGCGCAGCAATCCTGCAGTGATTCCGCGCAACCACCGGGTCGAGGCTGCACTTGAAGCCGCGGTGGATTTCGGGAACTATGGGGTGATGGAGAATCTGCTAAAGGTTTTGAAAAATCCATATGCTCATTCGGAGGAGCAGGAGGAATATTGTGCGGTGCCAGGACCTTCAGGCGGGGATTACCGGACATATTGTGGGACGTAGGGACGGGTTCGTTGTCTCGCTTAAGTAAGAGACAGGCAACTTGGTTATCTGTCTCTTTAAATTTTTTAGACAGTTTTACATTAAAAAGAGGTTGGGAGTCACATTCTCCCAACCTCTTTGCCGTTGAACCATATAACAATTTTTTTACTTTTGATTCTTTTGTAAAGGTAGAAATAAATAAAGTGTATGGTCAGAAAATAGGCGACGGCGACTCCATTTAGCGCTAAACGTAGCTGCAGAAGTTCTAATGGTTCAATCAAACCGGCAAATCCAAAGCTGATAATCCAAAGCCCGACCAATACCAGAAATCCAACCCAGTACCAATCCAACACATAGCTTGCATGTTTATTACCCAATTGTAGCCGTTTCTCCATGATGCACGCTCCTTGGGTGTGCCATAAAAGAAATCAACGCTATATTGGTATGTTCATGGGACGCTGAAAAGAACAGGATGCATGGTCCAGTTTGCTCCATTGAGGACAGGTTCTTGTGTCCCACCTTTGGGGTGGGACACGGGACCTGTCCCCGGAAGGATTTTTGCGACCTTTGCCGAATTTGTCAATAGACATGTAAGGGGGAGTTCAGGATGAAACAACCGTGGTCTGATGAAATGCCTGTTGTGCAGTTCCGCATTGCAAGACCGACAGATCAGCTGGATAAAGTAGTTGAGTTTTATACGAAAGGGGTGGGGTTGGAGGTTATCGGCTCCTTTAATGAGCATGACGGTTATGACGGCGTGATGCTCGGGTTGCCTGGTTTTGCTTATCATCTGGAGTTCACCAAGCATAAGGATGGAAGCCCGTGCCCAGCGCCAACTGAGGATAATCTTCTGGTGTTTTATATTCCCGACAAAGAAGCGAGAGACCGGATTGCAGGGAACTTGGAGGAGATGGGTTATTTGCCGGTAGAGCCTGAGAATCCTTATTGGGCAAGGAATGGTGTAACAGTAGAGGATCCTGATGGGTGGCGAGTGGTGCTGCAGAATACGGCGGGGATAGGACCGGATTAATGGGGACAGGTTCCTCGTCCCTCTTGAATGGGGCAAGGAACCCGGTCCCGTTTATCTCGCCAACCCTCGCTCAAATGCAGCAAGATGATTCAAGGAAGCATCTTTTAATCTGGTAAATACATTTCGGATGTCAGTAGGTATATCAAAATCAAGGAATTTTTCATACATAGCGATATTTTCTATTTCTCCTTCTATACCAGCTGCATATGCATCCTTTACCGTTGCTGGGGAAGTGACGAATTGCGGGGATATGTCTTGTGGAACCGGTACTTGATATCGATTAAAGAGTTGAAGCAAAGCGGAAATATGTCTGAGTTCCGCTTCCTGTATTCTGGCGAAAGTCCGGATATAGCCAAAGGTGCCGAGTATCTTATTGTATCGAGTTTGTGCCAGGTATTCGTCCTGCAGGGCATAGGTAAGCATTTCACGCAGAGTTAAAGAGGTAGCATTTAATGCACCCTTGGCACCAAAAGTATCTAAAGTCTGTCGGTAATGGTGAAAGTACTGATGCTGGTAGGGGTAATAATTCAAAAACATAGTTGTTCATCCTCCTAGGTGTAAGTGGGTGAGATATCATATGCTGGTGGATTGGTTGGGTGCCAGTGGACACACCAGCTGGTCTATACAAAGGGGGCAGGTTCTCCGTTCCGTTGAAGCGGGACGAGGAACCTGCCCCCTTGTTGTGCCTGTGTCCTGGGGAACGGACTCGTTTCATACCGTGAGCAAGCAGAAAAAGGTGTAGTGACGGTACGAAAACGATGGAATCGTACCGTGAGCGAGCGGAAAAGAAGAGAATGGCGGTAAGAAAAAAGAGGAACCTTAAAAAAGTACAGAACATACCAAAAGAGTGCTAGTGATAGCGCTTACAACCCCATCACCCCAGCAATATAATAAAGTTGTAATCATATGGATGACAATTTAAAGGGGGATATTCAAATGAAGAGAACTTGGAAGTCTTTTTCGGTTTTACTTGTTGTAATGCTTGTCACAGCTTTGATGGCGGCATGCAGTAACAGTAGTGGGGGTAGCAGTAAGGTGAGTGTTGGTATCGTGTTGCCGACGAAGGACGAGCCTAGATGGGTTCAGGATGAGCAGCGTTTCAAGGATGCTTTGTCCGATTCCAAATACACAACTGAAATTCTATTCAGCCAAGGTTCTTCAGCTAAAGAAAAAGAGAACGTGGAAACGTTACTAAATAAAGGTATTGAGGTTTTGATTATCACTCCTCATGATGGTGCTGCGGCAGCTTCTGCTGTGGAAGCGGCGAAGAAGGAAGGCGTAACGGTTATCTCTTACGACCGTCTGATCACGAACACAGATGCAGTGGATTATTATGTAACGTTTGATAGTGTGGCAGTTGGTGCAGCACAAGGGCAATACTTGATCGATAACTCAGAAGGCAAGGATGTTCCATTGTACCTTTATGCTGGTGCATCTTCTGACAATAACGCATTCCTATTCTTCGAGGGTGCGTGGAGCGTGCTTCAACCGAAAATTGCAGATGGCACATTCAAGATTGCCAACTCCAGTGAAGCGGAAAAGCTGAAGGATAAAGCGGAGCTTACTCGCGATGAAATGGGTAAAATCTTAGGGCAGGTAACAACGAACTGGGATCCAAACGAAGCGAAGAACAAAGCGCAGACTCACTTGACGGCTGCTGGTGCAGATCTTAAAGGTGACGTGGCAGTACTTGCTCCGAATGACGGAACAGCTCGTTCCATCGCAGACGTATTTGGAACGGATGGCGACATTTCAAGCTTCCTAGTAACAGGCCAGGATGCAGAAAAAGCTTCCATCCAATACGTAATCGATGGCAAGCAGTCCATGACAGTATTCAAGGATGTTCGTACGTTGGTGAAGGATGCAATGGGTATCGCAGTTGAGATCCTTGACGGAAAAACTCCGGAAACAACTGGTGCTTATGATAATGGAAACAAAGAAGTAAAAGCGAAGCAGACGGATGTTATCGTGGTGGATCAGGAGAATGTGAAGATGGAACTTATCGATTCCGAGTACTACGAAGCAAGCGAGTTTACTGGACTATAAGATAGGTTGCGGGATAGCGGTTCTTAACCGCTATCCCGTCATTGTCAGTGCTTTTGTTAGGCTCTTTTCACAAGAAAATGGGCTTTTGTTAAGGGGGGATAAGCATGAGTGAATTTATTTTGGAGATGAATCAGATCTCGAAGGAATTTACGGGAGTGAAGGCGCTTAGCGATGTGAATTTCAAGGTGAGAACAGGGGAAATTCATTGCTTGATAGGGGAGAACGGTGCGGGAAAGTCCACGCTGATGAAGGTGCTGAGCGGGGTGTATCCGTATGGAACCTATGAGGGCGATATCGTGTTTGAAGGCGATGTACAGCAGTTTAACAAAATCAGTGACAGTGTGAAGACGGGCATCGCCATCATCTATCAGGAGCTGGCCCTGTTTCCGGACCTGACGGTGTATGAGAACATTTTTGCCGGGAATGAAGTGAAGCATGGCGGCTTTATCGACTGGAACAAGACGATTGTCGAAGCGAAAAAACTGCTCGAAAAAGTGAAACTGGACATTGCGCCGGATACGCTCGTGAAGGACTTGAGTGTCGGGAAGCGTCAGCTGGTCGAGATTGCAAAGGCACTCAGTAAGGACGTCAAACTATTGATACTGGATGAGCCGACTGCCGCACTTAATGAGGACGACAGCGAAAACCTGCTCGACCTTTTAAGAGATTTGAAAAAGCAGGGAATTACCTGCATCATGATCTCCCACAAGCTGAAGGAGGTCATCTCGATTGCTGACAAGGCAACCGTCATCCGCGATGGGAAGACCATCTGTACGCTTGACGGGGAAAAAGGGGAAATCACCGAAAGTGTCATCATCCGAAACATGGTGGGGCGTGAGATTGCGGATATCTATCCGAAACGTCCTGACCAGGTGATCGGGGAGAAAATTCTCGAGCTGTATAACTGGTCCGCCTATGATCCACAGCTGGGCAGACAGGTTGTGAAAGATGTTAATATGCATGTGAAAAAAGGCGAGATTGTCGGCATCGCAGGCTTGATGGGCTCTGGTAGAACGGAGCTTGCCTTGAGCATTTTCGGCAATGCCAAGAACTATAAATTGGAGGGGGACCAAGTCTTTGATGGCAACTCGACGGTGTTGAAGCATACGAGTGACGCCATTAAAGCCGGTATCGCCTATGTAACAGAGGATCGGAAGGGTGATGGGCTGTTCCTTTTACAGGATATTAAGAGCAACATTACCGCTGCCAATCTGAAGGGCATCTCTTCAAGCGGGGTCATCAACGATAATGAGGAGATCAAGGTGGCAGATGGCTATAAGGATTCACTTCATATAAAAGCGTCGTCACTTGAGCAGCTCGTTGGAAACTTGAGCGGGGGGAACCAGCAGAAGGTGTCTATCGGAAAATGGCTGTTTGTCGGACCGAAGCTGCTGATCCTTGATGAGCCGACGCGCGGGATTGACGTCGGTGCAAAATTTGAGATCTATACCGTGATGAACAAGCTGATCGATGCGGGACTGAGCATCATCATGATTTCGTCAGAGCTTGGGGAAGTGCTCGGTATGAGTGACAGGGTGTACGTCATGGCGCAGGGAGAAATAAAAGGGGAGCTAGCGATTGCGGATGCTGATCAGGAAAGAATCATGCAGCTCGCGACGCTTTAGGAGGTTAATAGAATGAATGTAATACAGGAAGCAAGAACGTTGATTCATGAAAATATTCGCGACTATGGGATGTACATTGCGCTATTCGTTATTATTCTTACTTTTTCTATCATGACGGACGGACTCTTCATGAGTTCCCGTAACATTAGTAATCTCTTGGATTCAGCTGGCTATATCGCAGTGCTTGCGGTCGGGATGACCCTCGTCATCGTCATCCGACATATCGATTTGTCTGTCGGCTATGCGGCCGGATTCCTCGGGGCGATTGCGGCAATCCTTTTGACACAGAATGGTGTCCCGGTTTTTGTAACGATTCCTATCATTCTGGTTTTAGGGGTGGCAATAGGGCTGTTCAACGGTGTGCTTGTTGCGAAAATCGGAATTCCATCCTTCGTTGCCACGCTTGCGGGAATGCTCATATTCCGTGGTGCCCTTTTGCAGGTGACGGAAAAGACAGGGACCATCATCATCCAGGACGATAAATTCAATGCAATCGGGAACGGCTTTATTCCTTCCCTCGTGCAGGTGAACGGTCTGCACCTATTAACCTTGCTTGTCGGAGTTGTTGGTATTCTATTATACATTTACAGTGAATTCTCTAATCGTAAAAATAAGATTAAATATAACTTTGAAGTGGTGTCAAAGCCGATTTTCGCATTAAAACTGTTATTCGTTTCCGGAATCATTGGGTACATTACGTGGATCTTGGCAGGCTATAACGGCTTCTCCTGGACCGTTATTATCATGCTACTGGTCGTTATCGTCTACCATTTCCTGACTACGAAAACGGTTCTTGGCCGCCACATCTATGCGGTCGGAAGCAACCCGGAAGCTGCTCACCTTAGCGGGATCAACGTGAAAAAGATCACGTATATCGTGTTCGGATCGATGGGGATGCTTGCTGCACTTTCCGGTATCCTTTTCACGGCACGTCTGCAATCCGCTACGACAACTGCAGGAACACTGTTCGAGCTTGATGCCATCGCGGCAGCCTATGTTGGGGGCGTATCCTCTGCAGGGGGAGTCGGAAAAGTGACAGGTGCCATCATCGGTGCGATCGTTATGGCATCATTATCAAGCGGGATGAACCTGCTTGGTGTCGGCATCTCGTATCAGTATATGATCCGTGGTGGAGTGTTGGCCGGAGCAGTAATCTTTGATGTTATGACTCGTAAAAAACGTTAATAGTTTGAGGGACTGGAAATGGTCCCTCTCTTTTTTATCTCCCCCATTCCCTCTTGTAAAAATATTCTACAAAACTTTTAATCTGCCAATCATTGGTTCTATCAGCAAGTATTGTGCAATTTTGAATAGATGATATGATGAAATTAGGCATCACAGAGGGGAAGGAGACAGGACTCTTGCGGAAAACTAGTATTATCGTGCTATGCATTTTGATTGCGATTCTTTGTAATTTTACATTCGTATCCGCCAATAAGGTTTTTCGCTCGGATTGGAAAATGCCTCCGAAGGTAACACAAAGCGAGGAGCAGTCTCGTCTTGTTCTGATCACACAGGATAGGGAAACACCCTTCTGGGATGAGGTTGCGAGCGGTGCGATGAGGCAGGCCCGGATGGAAGGGGCGAGCCTCGAGGTCTGGGGAAGCTATGGAAAGAACGAGGAAGAATTTTTGAAAAGCATCGAAATAGCCATTCAGTCAAAAGTGGATGGCATTATCATACAGGGTCTCGACAACGAGGAGTTCAAGGACCTCACGAAAATTAAGGCCTCCTTTTACGGTATTCCCATCATTACGGTGGCAAATGATGTGCCGATGAATGAGAGCCTTCGCAGAACGTATGTCGGTTCGGATCAATATCTCGCCGGAAAAATGATAGCCCGCGAGCTTTTAGCCGATATGGGAGAGGAAGGCAGTGTCGTGCTCATGTACGACAGCAAGCCAGAATTTTACCAGCAGGAGCGTTTAAAAGGAATAGAGGAAGTGCTGCAGTATTACCCGGACATTGAGATGGTTCATGCAGCAACCGAAGATACTCGGGATCAGATTATTGCTTCCACCCGTGACGTGTTGAACAGGGCACCTAGTGCAAAAGCCTTCATTGCGGTCAATGCCAATGTAGCAGGGGCCATGATCAAGGAAATTGGTAAGCGCTCTCAGGTTGAGCCGTATCACATCTATTCCTTTGACGATGGGGCAGAGTCGCTGTCCTTACTGAGGCAGGGTAAGCTTGACGGAATGATCGAGCAGTCGCCGGAAATGATGGGCCAGGTCAGTGTGCAGCTGATGATGGAATGGCTGAATGGTGTGACCGTGCCACTAGATAAAAACGGGTATTTAACGGAGATTACGATCCTGAAAGCGGCGGATGTGCAATGACCAGTATCCAAAAGAAAATATTGACGCTCACCTCGGTTGTACTGGTCATCATGTCGGTAATTTGGTTAGCGCTTACATACTACAACCATAAAACCCAGCAACAGTACAATGAGATTTTGCAACGGTATTTAAGCATGAACGAGGTGACGACCGCGAGCCAGCAGGTCATCACCGATCTCAACAACTATATGATTCAGCCCTCCAGAGGGAACCGAGAGCGGCTGGATGAAAGCAAGGAGAAGATCCAGCAGGCGAAAAATGACGTCTCCAAGCTGCGGAACACCGAAAACAATTTTACACTGACGAACTACATTAACCTGATTGATAGCTTTATAGAAACAACTGACCGCCTGCTTCTATTCCACTCGGAAAATGACAGTGAAGCCTCAGCCAATGAATTTACCGAAGCAACACGGATTTCCACGTATATGTCGGAAATGGCACTTGCTCTCCTTGATACGGAGCTGAAGACGTACAACCGCTTTTACAGAGGGATTATCGAGCAATCGGGTGAGGTCATGAAGCTCGGGATATGGGTACTCCTGTTGATAGCATGTGTACTGCTGCTCGTGACGTACTGGTTTTCGTTGAGCATAACGAAGCCGGTATACAAGCTGACGAAAGCGGCAAATGAGCTGTCCAAGGGGAATTTCGGCCAGCCGGTCAAGGTCGATACGAATGATGAAATCGCCTTTTTGGCAAAAACCTTCGACCGGATGCGGATCAATATCAACAACCTGATTTCGGAAATCAAGCATAAGGCGCAGCTCGAGCGCGAACTCCAGGAGAGCAAGCTGCTCCTGCAGGAAAGTCAATTTCGCAGCCTGCAAAGCCAGATCAACCCGCACTTTCTTTTTAACACATTAAATACCTTGTCAAAAAAGGCGTACCTCGAGGGCTCGGAGGAAACGAGCGATCTCCTGGTGAGTGTTGCGGGCATCCTGCGCTACAACCTGAAGCAGCTGGACCGTTCGGTGACGCTTCATGAGGAAGTGGTCGTGTTAAAGCAGTACATGGATATCCAAAAAGCGAGATTCACGGACCGGCTTCACTTGCATAAGGAAGTCGACCCATCATGTCTTGGGATGAAAATTCCGGCGCTGACGCTTCAGCCGATTATCGAAAATGCCGTCATACATGCGGTCGAGCCGAAAGAGGATGGTGGCGTCATCTGGTTTAGGGTGATGGATGAAGATGACCACGTCCGCATTGAGATCGAGGACGACGGAATGGGAATGTCGGAGGAAAAGAGATTGCAGATTATCAACGAAACGCCGGTCCTATCAGAAGGTCATTCAACAGGAATCGGCTTCAGTAACGTCGTCAAGCGCCTCCGCCTTTTCTACGGCTATGAGGATGTCATCGATATCGAGAGCGCGGAAGGCCGGGGTACGAAGGTTATTTTGAAAATAAAAAAACAATAAGGAGTCGAGGCAGATGATTAAGCTCCTGATCGTGGATGATGAACAAATAGAACGCGAAGGCATGCAGGCCATTCTGGAAAAAGGGTTTCCCGGAATAGTGATCAAGCAGGCGAAAAACGGCAGGATGGCAGTGGAGATGACTGCAGAATTCCAGCCGGATTTGATACTGATGGATATTAAAATGCCAGGAATGAATGGGCTTGAAGCGGTGGAGCTGATCAGTACCGACTATCCGGCTGCGAAATTCATCATGGTCACCGCGTTCGATACCTTTGACTATATGAAGCAGGCGATCAAGCTCGGTGTAAAGGACTATGTGCTCAAACCAAGCAAAGCAAGCGAAATTGTGGTGACGGTCGGAAAAGTGATCGGCCAGATCGAAGAGGAGCAGAAAAAGCTAGCCGAAAGCAGGGTGCAGCAGGAAGCGTTGCAGAAAACCTTGTCGCTTGTGGAAACGGACGTCGTGACACAGCTCCTGTTCGACCATGTGCATGAAGTGCATCTGGATATGCTGGTGGAGATGCTGGATACGCCGTCGACGGACGAGATGTTTGTGATGCTCTTGCTGCTGCCGCCTGGTTCGGAACATTTGTATCCGGCTGTGAAGGAAAAGGTGAGGCGGACCCGGAGCGGCTGGATTGGTGCTTTGTATGGTTCACAGCTTCCGATTATCGTATTCCGTGATTCAGAAAGATCCTACCGTTCCCAGGCGACCGCTCTAGCACGCGAGATCCTTGCTTATGGAAGCGCCCACCCAGGAAAAGGCTGGTTTGTCGGGATCGGTAGCGTGTGTGATTCGCTGAATCGGATACGTGAGTCCTATCATGATGCGCTCATTGCAACAGTCAATACAGGGCTGCCTGTAAAGTATCGCTTTTATTCGGATGTTCCGGTCATGGGGGAAGTCTGTGAAGGAGACCTGAACAAGCACCAGAAAAAAGAATTTGCGGATGAGGTCAGGCTCGGCCAGTGGGACGAGATCCGTCAGTATGTGATGAACACGATTCAATGTTTCGAGAAGGAGCGGGCCGAGCTTTTGCATGCGCAGCAGCGGGTGCAGGAGGTGCTATGGGTGGCCTCACGTGTGTTGAGTGAAATGGGTGTGGAGATAGGCACGCCGATGTATTCTTTTAACCTATTAGATTACCGTCAGCTTCGTATAGAAACGGGGCAGCTGCTTGATCGTATGAGGCAGGCCTTTATCGGGCATTACGACCGGATGGAAGCGGACACGATCCACCAGCTTAAACAGTTTATTATGGAACACTCCCATGAGGACATCACCTTGGATGCTCTGGCGAAAAAAGTAGGGTTAAGTCCGATTTATATCAGTAAAATGTTCAAGGAAAAACAGGGAGTCAACTATATTGATTTTCTGACGGAATGCCGCATTGAAAAGGCGAAGAAGCTGATGGGTGATCCCGAGAGAAGCATCAAGGAAATCACCTTTGAGGTCGGCTATCACGATCCGAACTATTTTTCAAAGGTGTTCAAGAAGATGTGCCATATGTCTCCGAAAGAGTATAGGAAAACGTTGCTTGGTAATAAGGTTTTATAAGAGTGAAGGGGGAGAGGCAGATGGGTTGGAGGCGTGTATTATTTTTCGTCATGGCACTGGCGCTGGTCTGTGTTGCCCCTGCTTGCGAAAACGCTGCGACAACAGTGAATCCGGTGGTTCCCACTAAGCTCTCCGAGAAAGAAACGCCCGATGATGACAAAATCAAAATCGGCTTCTCCATGGATACACTCGAAGAGGAGCGCTGGCTGAGGGACAGGGACCTGTTCAAGGCGGCGGTGGAAGCATTGGGAGCCGAAGTGGAGATTAAGGCGGCAAACGGGGACGACTCCGAGCAGATCCTCCAGGCGGAAAAGCTGATCAGTGAAGGCGTGGACCTGCTCGTCGTCGTGCCGCACAATGCCGAGGCGACCGCAGCCATCGTCAACAAGGCGCATCTCGCCGGTATCCGGGTCATCTCCTACGATCGCTTGGTGAAAAACTCGGATATAGACCTGTATGTTTCTTTTGACAATGAAAAGGTTGGCGAGCTGCAGGCTGAGGCGATCACGAAGCTTGTCCCGACAGGCAAATATGTCTACATTGGAGGGGCAGACACGGACAACAATGCCCATCTGTTCAAAAAGGGCGTATTTAATGTGCTGCAGCCCTTGATCGACAAGGGGGACATTACGGTGGTGTATGACCAGTGGACCCGGAATTGGCTGCCCGAGAATGCTTTTCTGAATATGGAAGCGGCGCTTGCTGCCAACAATAATGAAATCGATGCGGTCATTGCGGCAAATGACGCCACAGCCGGGAAGGTCATCGAAGCACTCGAAAAACAGGGCCTCGCTGGCAAAGTTCCGGTCGCCGGACAGGATGCGGAGTTGATGGCGGCGCAGCGAATCGTCCAAGGAACACAGACGATGACTGTTTACAAGCCAATCAAAACGTTGGCCCAAGAGGTGGCCGAGCTGGCAGTGCGAATGGCCAAAGGAGAGTATATCGACACCGACCGCAAAGTCAACAACGGCAAAACCGAAGTCCCATCCGTACTGCTCGCACCAATAGCGGTGGACAAAGAAAACATGGACGAAACCGTGATTCGCGACGGGTTTCACTTGCGTGAAGACGTATATCGATGAGACAGGGGGACAGGTCCCATGTCCCGCTTGAGGCGGGACGAGGGACCTGTCCCCGTGGTATGATAGTGGGAAAAAGGAGGCGACGGCAATGGACTTTATCGCATTGGATTTTGAGATAGCAAACAATGATCTGAGCAGCGCCTGTTCACTCGGAATGGTGTTTGTAGATCAGAACAGGATTGTGGATGAGAAATATTTTTTGATTCAACCACCTGGGCTGAAGGTGGACAAGTCCTTCACCAAGGTGCATGGATTGACGGAAGAGGATTTGAAGGATGCTCCGACGTTTGATGAAGTCTGGGCGGAAATCAGCGGCTTCTTTAATACGGACAATTTGGTGGTTGCACATAACGCTTATTTTGACATGAGTGTTTTAAAAAGCTGTTTGCTCCATTACTCTTTAGAAATTCCTGAATTCGACTATGCCTGCAGCATTCCGATCAGCACGCGCGGTTTGAACGGATTCAAGGCGGGTGGCTCGCTGAAGGCAAGAGCCGAGTACTTTGGTGTGGAGCTTGACCATCATCATAATGCGCTGTCCGATGCCAGAGCCTGTGCAGAAGTAGTCTTGCGATGCATCGAACTGAAAAAGCGGAAGTCGCTCCAGAGCTTCTGCAGCACGTACTCATCGATTCCGGTTAAGAGTTTTGTAGAGTTGAAGCCTCAGACCAGCTTTTACACGGGAGTAAGAACAAGAAAGACGAATGTCCGGAAGACATTTAACTCGGTCTCGGTTAGTGATATTACCCCTTCTGGCACTACGTTCGATGACAAGCATCCGCTTTTTGAAAAGAACCTCGTCTTTACGGGCGAACTGACTACCATTGACCGTGCTGAGGCAATGCAACTGGTGGTTGATAAAGGCGCCGCCATCAAAAGCGGAGTCAGCGGCAAAACAGACTACCTCATTGTAGGCAAGCAGGACCCGACCATCGTTGGCCCCGACGGCCTCAGCACAAAGGAAAGAAAAGCCCACGAACTAATGAAAAAAGAAAGCAAGATTAAGATTTTGAAAGAAGAAGAATTTCTGAAGCTTATGAGGACAGGGTCCGTTTCCCACTAAGTGGGACGAGGGACCCCATATTCACGTTTGATACAGCCTCCTAATGGGAACAAAGAACGATAGCGAACTTTGTGAGGAGGAAATCAATATGAGCAAAACGATATTCATTACAGGAGCCGGTACAGGGCTTGGCAGGGGAGCTGCACTTGGTCTGGCTAGGAATGGTCATCGTGTGATTGCGACGACCGAACTTACATCTCAGAAGACTGGTCTTTTGAGGGAAGCGGAAGAACTGGGTTTGGATATGGTAGTATTCAAGCTCGATATCACGAACCAGCACGACTTGGAACAGATCAATAAGTACGATTTTGATGTATTTGTGGCCAATGCTGCGATCAATGAGTGTGGACCGCTCGGGGAAGTGCCCATGGAACGGTTCCGTGCGTTATTTGAAGTGAACGTATTCGCCACGCTTGAGTCGGTTCAGTATGCAGCGCGTAAGCTGGTGGAAAAAGGGAGCGGGAAGATCGTCTTCATGAGTTCCATGGCCGGCATTTCTGCGACCCCATATGTCGGTCCGTATACAGCAACGAAGCATGCGCTTGAAGGGATTGCCCAAACGATGAAGTCGGAGCTTGCGGAGTTCGGTGTGAAAGTGGCGACCATCAATCCAGGTCCATACGCAACCGGCTTCAATAAAAGGGCAGCTGAAGAAAAATGGAAATGGTACGAGGAAGAGCAGCATTTTACTAGAAGAGAAGACATGAAAGAGCAGGAAGCACAGCTAAAAGAGTTCAATCCACAGGACATGATCGATGTAATGGTGGAAATCATCCCGGCCGATCAACACAAATTCCGCACCGTCCACCCGGAAGAAACGGAAAAGCAGCTGAAGGAAACCGAGCAGGAGCGGTGGGGGATGGAGATTTGATTGAATGAATAAAGAAGGGGCCTGACCCCCGCTGCGTTAATGCTTTAACGCAGCGGGGGTCAGGCCCCTTTTTCATTCTACAGTCACTAGAACCTCATTCAACCAAGAGTTGATAGGCTAAAAACACGGCTGGTGCTATGATGGTTGTAACAGGGCGCTCTGTAATTCGGTTTGAAGGGGTTGTTGGATAAGTGATGTTGAATACACAGTTAATAGGGAGTTATATTTCCTCTTTGCGGAAGGAGATGGATCTAACGCAGGTGGAGTTGGCGGATAAGGTGAATGTATCCCACCAGGCGGTTTCGAAATGGGAGCGCGGGGAGAGCATTCCTGATATCGGGACGTTGGTGGAGCTCAGCAGAATTTTTGATACGAGTGTTGATCGGATCCTGGAAGGTGGAGAGAACGGGCGAACGAGAATAGGGGGAGTGGTGGAGAAGCTGTCCATCAATGAACCTGCGGCAGCGGCAGACCTGATCAACCAGGGGGAATCCGACCTCGAGGGCTTCGTCTCCATTGCACCGATCGTAAAAGGAAGCTTGATGGAAAAGGTCATCAGCGAAGTGGATGGGGAGAAGTTTTCCTTGGAACACCTGATTGGACTCGCTCCTTTTTTGGAAAAAGAAACGTTCACACAAGCTGCCGGGAAAATGCACATAGAGAGCGTTACATGGAAGCAGATCCGTTCCTTGGCACCTTTTGTGGAAGAAATGCTGTTACAAAAGCTGGTGGCAAACAGTGAAGGCTCCCCAAGTATCAAGGATGTCATTTCACTTGCTCCATTTATCAGAACTGGGTTGGACAATCTGGTGAATACAGTGGAGTTGGCTGAAATATCCTTTGAACATGTGAAGCTTCTTGCTCCTTTCCTGTCCGAGGATGGGCTATTGTTCTTCATAGAAAGAACCGCACAGGAGGGAATCACCCTTCAGCAATTCAAATCTATCGCGCCATTTTTAGGAAAGAACAGCCATGTTGTCGCAGCACGTCTGGATGTCAGTGGTGCAGACGGTTCTGATGTGGTGAAGATAGCTCCTTTCGTAAATCGGGATATCCTGGGCGCACTGCTCGATCGGCTGAATTACCAGTCTGTCCGAATCGAGCACCTAGTGAAGCTAGGCCCCTTTCTGGAAAAAGCAAAACTTTCGGAATTAGTCATCAAGGCCATGGAAACAGAAGAAGTGGACCCGGTGCATCTTTCCAGACTTGCTCCATTTATGCAGCCTAAATGAGTAGTGGGGACAGGTCCCGTGTCCCACAAGGTGGGTCACAGGGACCTGTCCCCACGGACTTTCCTCAAAGTCTCCAGGCTGAACTGCTTCAGCTGTGAGTCTGGCATTGGGGCGAGGTTCTGGACGGCTGTTTCGGCGGATGCGATGGCTTCTTCGTGTCTGTGGAGTTCCGTCAGGATCAGTGCTTTGAACGTGTCCTTGATATAGTGGTTGGTCAGGTCGATGGGGTGGTGGTTGTCGATGGAGCCCACCTTTTCGATTGCTTGTAGCGCCTCGTCATAACGCCCCAGATAATAGAGGGCCTTTCCTTTTTCCAGGTTGAACCAAGTGTCATAGTAAACTATTCGCTTCGGATCGAAGAGGAACGTATCTATTTTAACGAGTGCTTTGCTATATTCCTTTTTCTCCGATATTAGTTCGATAATCTGAAACAGATTGTAGAAATAGATGGAGGATTCATGATCTGCAAATTCCCCGTACTGCTTCAGTTTTTTTAAATAATGCTCCTTCTTTCTCTTATTCCCGTCCATCCAGGCATGAGCTGCAGCAAGGCGGTACAGATCATCAATCAGATAGAATATCCTCTTTTCCTTCGAGAAGGCGAGTGCTTTTTCCATGGCGTCGACCGCAGCTTCGTATTCACCGACAGCAAACAGCAGGATTGCCTCATGATAGTCCAGATCAAGCCTTGCCAATGGCTCGATATAGGCATGATTCGCTTCGATTTCCTTCCTTTCGGTCATGAAAATTTCGAGCGCCTTTCTGTAGTCATGCTCATGAAACGATATATTCGATAAGAATATTCCGATGGCGGTCCGGTTGGAGGAGATATTCATTTGATTAAAAATGTCAGCGGCCGTCTTCAAATGTTGCTGCCAGTGTGGCTTCTTTTCACGTTGAAGGGCATAGCTATAAATTTCCAATAGCCGAGCACCTTCAAACCCTTGTGTCAGCTTGTCAACGTACGGCGCAATCAGCTCGATCAATTGCTTCGATTTATCTGGCAGAATCGTCAACATGGTATTATGGATTTTTTCCGCCTGCTCCAAAACACTTCTCAGCTCCTCAGAACTGACTTCCTCCAAGAGGTCTGCCATTTCCACTCCCAGCTGTTGGGCAATATGGGTCAGGCTCTCCATGGAAGGATTCGCCTTGTTATTTTCGATCAGGCTGAGCATGCCCTTCGTGAGCTCTGTCCCGGCAAGTGCTTCAAGTGTCAGCTTCTTCTGTTTTCTCAATTTCCGTATACGTTCTCCAAGCATGTGTATAGAACACTCCTTCATTCGCCTATTTTGTTTAATTATATTAAACTTCCGCTTGAAAGGGAAGAGCTTTATGTGTTATGATTTGTTTAATTAAATTAAACTTTTAAAATTGGGGTGTTGTTAATGGACGAAAGCTTTAAATTAAAAAAGGCGACGTATCACCTTTATACCTTCATGATCAGTAAAATGGTGTCAACGTTCGGGGCGCAGGTTTATACATTCGCCATCAGCTTCTATATTTTACAGGCTACAGGTTCGGCTACAAGCTTTGCGGCGAACCTAATATGCAATATTCTCCCACGGACACTTGCTGCACCGTTTGCTGGAGCAATCACAGATCGATATTCCAGGAAAATGATTGTCATTGCTTCTCAGATTGCTACCACAATGGCGGTAGCGGGACTTCTTGTTTTTACCCTTACATCCGGACTCTCCATCCCAGCAATATATATCACTACTTGTATTTTGTCGCTTACATCCATGTTTTCCGGAATAGCATTCTCTTCTTCTATTACAGGTCTAATCGATAAAGATCGAATCCAGAAGGCGATGGCCCTGAATCAGATGTCCATTTCCTTTGCCGCGATCGGAAGCCCTGCGGTGGGTGGACTATTGTATGGAACAGTATCCATACCGGTATTTCTTGTTATGTATATTGTGGCTTCCATAATTGCCGTCATCCTTGAATCGACGATGAATTTCCGACTGTTCGCAGCCGCGCAGAAGCCAGAAGTGGAAGGAACAGAGAAGGAAACGATGTGGCAAAGCATCAAAGCGGGAATAGGCTATCTGCGACTGCAGCCTATTATCATGATCATGCTTTGGATCAGCTTGCTCATCAACTTCCTGTTCGGGGCCTTTGAAGTCGGGTATTCCTATATCCTGATTGAAAAATTGAATGTGGAGTCCCAGCATTTCGGTTTGACCCAGGGGGCTTTCTCCTTGGGAATGCTCCTAATGTCGATCTATTTTTCCACTAGAAAAGAAGTGCAATTCCCACTTCTCGTGTCCAAACGGGGAATACTGGCACTGGGGATCATAATGGGGGGAATCGCCCTGCCACTCCTGCTTTCCATGTCATACTGGGTTCAATTTTCATACTTTGTCGCACTTATGTTCTGCTTCGGCTCCATGATTATAGTCGTTAACACACCGCTTCAGGTAATGCTGCAGAAAACGATCGAAGACGAATACAAAGGAAGGGTATTCTCCATTATCGAAACAATGGCAATGGCACTCATCCCGCTTGGCATGGTCATCTACGGCATACTCTACGACATCTTCCCAGGCCAATGGGTCCTGCTCCTTTCGGCCGGCCTGCTCATAACCGTTGTACTCATCATGGCCAGACCATCCGTAATTCGTAAAGCCCATCCCGAAGTGGAAGTTAAAAATAGAGAGAGTGTTGCATGATGGGGACAGGTCACTTTTCCCACCTAAAGCACCAGCCGCCTTGTATGCAAGCGAGGCGCCGGTGTTTTTCTTTTTTTATCATAGATCCTAATGAATTGTACGAATGCCGAGGTGCATACACCCTGTCCTTTTCTAGTAATCAACATACGATATTAGTATATTGTCTGTTCTTCAACAAGGATGGATTTTAGAGATTAATAGAAGGGTGAGAATCATATATGGGGTTTATGGATCAAAAAAATCAAAGGGTCGAGTATGATCATTCTGTTGGAAAATATGTTTGGAGAATGGGGGGACAAAATAGTACCACGAATAATACTACGGGACACCATCATCACAGATGCGAGAAAGAAGACAAAGGACATCCTCTAGTAAACGTGAACGTTAAATGCGGGAAATGCGGGGAAGATTCCTGTGATTGCATTGACTCTGCTTTCAGGGCGATCAATGTACAGAATCAACCGGTAGTAAGTGGTGATCAAGTATTGTACCCGGTGGTGGAGTTCGATTTGAACGATGAATACGATGCGGCGACTTCCACATTTATTCCTAAACAAGATGGGATCTATTCGTTAACTGCCAGTCTGGCGTTCTTCCCGGAAAGTGACAACACCGCTGTAAACTATAGTGTCGATATCGCCATTAGAGTCAACGGGGAATTTGCACTTGCCGGTCAGAGCTTCCAAGGTCAGGATTTCTTTTTGACACTTGTAACAGCCACCACGGTTTCAGGTATCCTCCAATTGAACGCAGGTGACGAAGTAGACGTCCAATTCTTCATTAGCCCAACCTTGAATGGCTTCATCGATCCAAGGCCGTGGTCTACACACTTTGAAGCAGCAAGATTTTCCTACTCAACATCTGCTCCCTGCACCTCTGCAAGACGCAGGTTGCCAGGGGTCACGGGGGCGGGTCCTATGGCCTCTCCTCCACAGAACGGCTAAACTGAATAACCGCCTAGCATTGCAGCAACAGTGTTCCATCTTGGCAGTTGCAAAGGGAATATGGCAAAATGAAAACAGGGATGAACGCGCGTCTCTGTTTTTCATTTTTCAAAAGCAATAGATGAAACCTAAAGATGAAAGTATCCGTACATAAACTACTAATAAACGTCAGGTGATGAGAAACCATGGAATCAAAGGACTTTCTATTAAGTGAATTGAAAACAATCGAAAAGTGGGAAAAGGACCAGAAGGGTGTCTGGTTCTGGGAGCGCCTTACCCGTCTGCCTTTCAAGCTGCTGGATAAAGTGACGCCGAAATTCATCCAGGCGAAAATCGGCAGTCTGTTGGATGAGCTGGGAAGCTATATACAAAATGGCGGGCAGTATTTGACTAGTGAAAAGACCGTATTCCAATTTTACGGAAATAAGACAGGGCGGACGATCAATGAGCTGGCTGACCTGCAGGATGTACCTTTGGAGGAAATGAAGCAGGCTTCTTTGGATCTGGGAGGAAGACGGAAAAATGCCGCCACTTTGCAAGGTGCGAGTACAGGGATTGGCGGACTTTTTACCCTTGCCATTGATATCCCTGCGATACTTGCGATTTCATTGAAAACACTTCAGGAAATCGCGATAATTCACGGCTACGACCCGAAGGATAAGAAGGAAAGAGTGTTTATTTTAAAATGCCTGCAATTCTCCACAGCGGATTACGTCGGAAAAGGTGCCATCCTCAACGAGCTTTCCGATTTCCATAACGATGAGCGCAAATCAAGTGAAGTGATCTCGCAGATTCAAGGCTGGCGCGAGGTGACTCTGACATTCACGGAGTCATTCGGCTGGAAGAAGCTTTTTCAGATGGTACCGGTTGCGGGAATTATTTTTGGCGCGTTTGCCAATCGTTCGATGATTAGTGATTTATCGGAAACCGGGACGATGCTCTATCAGAAGAGACGGATTCTGGAGAGGTTGGGGAGCGTTTCGAGTCCCGAAAATAATTAAGTTTCATACATCCTGTCAAAGATAGTAGAGAACGTTCTCTACTATCTTTCATTAACTCACAGCCCCTGTACGTTCTATTTCTATTTTAATATTGGGTTTTAATTCTAGCGTGGAGTATATTTCTCTTAACTCTTCATCATTTAAGTTGGAAAATTCTCTTGTGCTTTTCAGTTTTCTTCCAATGCCAATGGGGTCGATATTCAAATTTTTAAACTCATCAAGAATATCCTCGAATTCTTTGTTTAGTTCTTCCTCAATCAGCTGCTCCAATGTGATGATGTTTTCCTTTTTATCAACAGCAACAGAAGGCTGCATTTCTATTGTGGAAACGGAAATGGTGGCGTTTAAATTTATCGGCCCATCTTTGGATACTTCCATTTTTCCATGGTACTTAATTGGATGAATGGTAATGTAGAAATTATCGCCAATTGGCTTTTCATTCAGCCTCATGCCTTTTTTTTTCAAATTCTCTATTGGGATGTTAACTGTGATATCACCCAATTGAGCGTCATGATGAGTGAATAACTTCATATACATTGTATTTCTCAAGGAGATTGAGCTTACCATCCTATCATCCTTAAACAATGCAACTTCAGTGATAGAAGGTGCGACTCCATCCTCGTTATAAATAATCGGCAAGCTGGGATCGATACCCACCTCATACAGGATGGAGATGAAATCATGCAAGTTCGAGTTTATCAGCATTTCCTTCTCTTTATGCTTTTCCATTAATTGGTATATGTAGGAGCCCATTTCAGGATATTCTTCAAAGTTTTCATTATTGATGGTATTCTCTGCATTGTTTGTCACTGCCAAAAAGATTAATGGGCCGATATTGCTATCCCGTTGCATGGTATCCAGAAAAGTGGCGATACCCACCTTTTCAGCCATGTTTTTATCAAATAGTATGGTTCTTAACTGGCCGGACGTGATATTGTGGCTTGTCTGCTGTTCCAGCTTCTGCCTTATCTGTTTGCTTGTCGTACCGGTGGCGGAAATGGTGACACTTGTCTTCTCTTCTTTACGGTCGAATTGCAGCAGGCTTATTGTTCCCTTGTATGAATTAACTTCAAGGAAATCATATCCAATAATAGTCGAAATCCCTTGTCTTTCAAGGATTTTCTCAGGCAGCATGCAAGCCGAACAGAGAAAGCAACAGATTAATATCAGGGATTTTTTCATATTTCCAACTCCGTTTTGTTTGTAAACTTTGAGATTATAAACAGGAATATCGGATAGATGAACCATAGGTAAAAGCCGACATGACCAATAAAATCAAAAAACAGGTCATTCTCAACCCTTTTCGTGATGATGAAACTCAAGATGAAAATGATCAGCGAGACGCCCCAGATACCATGCTTCTGTTTTAATCGGAATACCTGTTTTATCCCTTTGGAAGAGATAAAAAGGGATATGCACAAATTAGGGAAGATTACCAGTAACCAAAAGGAAACTCCTAGAATTTCAAATCGTTCTACGAATGGGAACCGCACCGCGCTAATCATTCGGACCATAGGCCAAATAAGATTTTTCAATTCTTCCGCGCTGAAGAATAAGATGGAAACAATGGTAGCAATCAAGACAAGAAAGGTGGTAAACCACACTGCTAACTGACTGAAAAAATGAAGCTTATTCTTCTCCTTGATAAAAGGGTAAATGAAAAATAACGATTCAAAACCCAACATGGTATAACTGCTCCAAAAAACTCCTTCCATCAAATCCGATGGGGGGGATGATAGGATGGGGAGTATTCTCGTTACTTGCAAGGAATCCAGTGGCTGATATAGGACAAAGAGCAGCCAAAACGTCATGATAAAGGCCAGGAAGCAAACCCCTGCTATTACTCTGAATCCACCAGATACAGCATAGATCGTTACCAGTAGCAGTGTTAAGGTTCCTACCCACTCATACACTCCCTCATATCCCCATGAAAGGGCCAGTTCCAGATAACCGATGATAATGGAGTAATGGGCGGCAATAAAGTAAATGACAAGGAAAGTATTGAATATTTTTCCAAGTGCACGACCAAAGACCCGTTCATGAATTTCATAAAGATTGCAGTTTCCGAATTTATTTAGGATGCTCATCATCATCCAAATGAGCAGACTGATGAATACACCGGATAGTAAAACGGAAATCCAGGCATCCTTATTGGATTCAAGAAAAACTATCTTCGGTACTCCAAGGATTCCCATTCCAATTTGCGAAGTGTGGATGATAAAAAAAGCCATATACGCATTTACCAGACTGACATTTGATTTCATTATACACCTCAATATTCATCCAGATCCTTATTTTTCTTATTGGATTTAACGTATTTGCGTAACGAGTTTTTCGGACGGTTGACCAACGGGCGCCTTTGATAAACATCCGGTGGAAGCCGCAACAGGAAATATTTCAGATCCTGCATCCTGAATGGGTAGAGAGGTGCAAGATATGGCTTGTTCAGTGATGTCAATTTTAATAAATGCACCATCAAAATACATACACCGATCATGATTCCGTTAAATCCCCAAGTACCTGCCAGAATGATGAATGGGAATCTTGCAATCCTTAAAGCGGTACCCATCTCATAAATAGGAGCTGTAAACGCCCCTAATGCACTGAATGCAACAATAATAATCAAAATGTTGCTAGTTAAGCCGGCCTCCACCGTTGCTTGGCCAATTACAATTCCTCCGACAATCCCCATTGTTTGTCCCACTTTTGACGGAAGACGTGCCCCGGCTTCTCTCAGTAATTCTATTAATACTTCGAGTAAAAGTGCTTCTATCAAAGGGGGAAAAGGAATTTGTGACCGTGATTGGCCGATTATAATTAACAATTTGGATGGGATCAGTTCATAGTGAAAGGTCATAATTCCAACATAGATCGCGGTTAAGAAAAGAGATCCGATCATCGCAAATATACGGATAAATCTAATAAACGTACTCAAGGACCATCTTAAATAAATATCTTCAGTTGATTCAAAAAATGAAAAGAAATTTGCTGGTCCTATAATAGCAATAGGACTTCTATCTATCAGAACACCAATCTTCCCGTTCATAATGGAATAGATAAATCTATCGGGCAACTCTGTTAATATAAACTGGGGAAAAAAGGAGTAATGATTATCTTCCAGGCATTGGGCCAAGACAGAACTGTCGCTGACATCATCCGTTTTTATTTCTTTTAATCTCTCCTTCAGTGTAAGGAGTGTGTCATCATCAGCTATATCTTTAAGATAGATAATTCTCACTTTCTTCTTCACGCGCTCTCCAATTTCTACTTCTTCCGTACACAAATTAGAATCATTTATGTTTTGTCTTATAATTTTTACATTCGAAGATAATGACTCAGTAAACGATATTTTGGGACCGTATACTAATGATTCAGTTTCCGCTTTCTCGATAGATCTCTCCAGTGGATTGGCGCAATTCACCATAAAAGCTTTACTTTCACCTGAGAGATAAATATAAACGAAGCCTTTTAAAAGCGAAGAAATAAGCTTTTGTTCCTCAATGTCCGTTGTCAATTCTTCCATTGGAATGTTTTTAATTAAGTAAGAGTAAGTTATATTTTCCATTGGAAGCTGTTGAATATATTTAATAACATACTCATTAAGCAATTCCGGCTTAATTAAATTTTTCATGAAAATAATTTCGATGCATTTTCCACTAACGTTGAGTGTTCTGCAAATCAAGTCCGGCGAATCATGGAGCAAATTTTTTACTTTTTCGAAATTAGGGCAGTTTTCATTATGCGGATGGTTTGTCATAGAAACATATCCTATAAAATAGATTTTTCTTATTATTTGAAGTGAAAATCAAATTATACTTGATTCAACAAAGAAAATTGGAATGAAAACTTAACAAGAAATGCACCGAAATCAGCGGAAATTACTGTTTTTACAAATTTAACCATTATCTCTAGCTGCTTGCCTTTTAAAGGAGTTTACCTTAACTCAATAAAAAAACAACCAATAATATTACTGAAGAAGCAAGCCCCATCATGATTATGTAAATGAGAATATTAAATGTGTACTAACGGTGCATCCGAAATGACTTTTGCAAAAAATCCAGTTCATTGGGGGTTGGATTTTTTCTTTTTCTTATCATATTATTTTATAAAAAGCCATTATAATATATTTAAAAATTCTGAAGATTTTCCTATCAAAATTATGATAGGATAAGAAAAAATCAGATGATAGGAAATAGGGGATGGGAATCATGCTGGAAGGGAAGATAATCAAATTCTATCGAGAACAACAGGAGATGAAACAAAAGGATCTAGGGGAAGGAATTTGTTCCAGTACGCATATCAGCAAGATTGAACGTGGTCTCACAGAAGTCTCGGAAGAAACGATTCAATTATTATCGGAACGACTTCGAATCGGGATGGAAGAGGAGCTTACCAACTATCGTAAGGTGGAATTGCTGTTAAAGGAATGGCATGATGCTATTGTGAAAAAGCTGAAGTCCAAGGCAGATTCCATCAAAAAGCAGCTTGATGGCATCAACCTTTTACATATCCAGGATTTCTACCGTTCGTATACGCTTGTTCTCACGAGATATTACTTGTCTGTCGGAGAGTTCCAATCTGCAAAGTCCCTGATAGAGGAGATGGAGGTGTGGACAGGCTTATCCAGTTACGAGGAAAATATGCTGCTTCACATCAAGGGGATTTGCCACTTAACAGTTAAATACGACTATGTCACTGCGATTTCATTCCTCGATCGGATCAATCTGGAACATTACCCCAACCAGGAATATTATTATGATCTGGCGCTGGCCTACAGTTCGCTCAATTCCAGGGTTCTGGCTTTTTTCAATGCGAACAAGGCACTCGCATTTTTTACAAAGATCCGCAGCTTTTCCCGTATCGTGGAAGCGGAAATGCTGATGCTCATCCAGCTTGAGCAATCGGAGGATTACGAATTCTTAAGCAGCGAGTATCATAGATTGATAGATATGACAGGGGATTATGGGCTCGACCATCAAAAAGCGATGCTGCATCATAATCTTGGCTATCTTAATTTGCGGCATGGCTACTTCACGGAGGCTGGACAATACTACAAAAAGTCAATGGATTCGCGTCATTCATCCGACCAGAAGTACGTCGGGTCCTTGGAAGGCTATATCAATTCTTTGACAAAAGAGGGCAGAACGCCGAAGGATAAACTTTTGAAGCTGGTAGAAGAAGGACTTGCATTATGCAGGAATTTTTCGGACACGACCTTTCATCATCTTTTTACGATGCATTATCACTCCATTCTAAGCGAGGAGGACAAATACTATCACTATTTGGAGAACGAGGCCTTTCCTCACTTTGACAAAATGGGCTATGTCATGACAAAGGAATTTTATGCGGTGAAGCTGTTTGATTATTATATGGCACAGAATGATATGGTGAATGCGAACCGCTATGCAGGGTCCTTGGTGGACAAGTTTAGGAGAGACAACCAGTTTGTATGAGCAATACTTAATTAGTAGGAGTGTATACAGTCATAGTCTTAAATAAAGTACGACTCCCCCGCAATAAATAAAAAGAGAAGCTTGCTTTCCTCTGATGAAAGCAAGCTTCTTCATTCGTTATTATCTTAACCCGTATGCTTTGATGATCTCTTGAGTGATCTTGTTTCCTTCATCATCCCATGCGCTTGCTCTCAGTGAGACAAATTCCGCGTTCTTAGGATTTTTGATCGAAGTCGTAAAGGCATCTCCTTCGCGGGTAAGCTTTACTTTCTTCCATGTTTTACCTTCATTGAAGGAAACTTCTAATGCTGCATTTTCGACACTTCCATAGTCCAGAGCAGTTTCCAATTTCGTCACGGAAATCTCAAGGTCTGTTGGACGGTTTGCCAATGCATCTCCATTAACATCCGTATCCACCTTGTAGTTGAGCGATAGGAATGGAAGATCGTGTCTCCAGAGGTTCTCTCCCTCTTTATTCTCGGTCCAGAAGATCCATTCCGTATTAGTGAGAGTGGAAGTTCTAAAACGTTCAGCATCACGCTTCGCTTCTGTCACGACACGGAATTGTGTGCGTTCAACTGGTGCGATAATACCGGACTGTAACGCTTGCCCCTTGCCTTCCTTCACTAACGTATCTCCTAGGTAGAGTTTTACTGTCTGATTTTGAACAGAGGAGTTATAGTCTGCTCCTCCGGTATTTCCAACACCGCCATCAGCAAATGCAGGGAAATTGAATTGAAGATAATTTCCTTGGCGGTGTGGACCCCAGTAGCCTGTACCAAGACTTGGACGTACAACAGGGGAGAACAAGTTTTCCACCAATTTCTGTCCGCCTGTGTATGTGGCAAGCGGCTGGCGGATTTCCCAAGGGGTATCCAGGAACTTTGCAAAGTGATACCAGCGAGTGCCCTCGGTAGCTGATACGTATTCCGTACGGGCAGTTGGGTAATCTATTTTATATAAAAATCCTACTGCGCCTCTTGTATGAGGACGGAGGTCATATCGGAACTCGCCACCTGCAGCTTCCACATGGGAATTGTAGCGGCTGTCGATTGTCACCAAATCCTTGTTCTTTGGAGCATACTTCAAGTCTTTTGGAATGGAGCCTACATGTGCATCGACAAGATCATACGTATAAGGAGTATTTACAACGCCTTCTACTTGTAGCTTGACATTACCTGAGCGTACAGCTTTTACAAGCTTGTCGCCTTCCTGTTTGCTGATCCCGGCAACGGCAATCGGATTGTCCGTATACTCCGGTGTACCGGCATAGACACTGAATTCTTTATTTTCGTTGTTGACGATGATAAGCAATTTAACCCCTGCAGCCGCAGCAGCAGTGGCCTGAGCGGATGCGGATACCTCGCTGTTACGGTCTACAACAACCGCTTTGCCTTTTGCTTTCAGTCTTTCAAAATCAGCTGGAGCACCTTTCCCGGCATAGACAGTGGAAAGATTGTATTTTCCATCAAGCATGGTGCTACCTGCTAACGGGATATCATCCAATTCCTTGCCTTTGAAATTGATAGTCAAAAATGGCTTGATCAAGCGCCAGCGAGTCAGCATCTCAAAATATCCCGCTTTGGTTTCTTTTGTAGGAACCGCATACAGCTTATCGATCCAGACAGGCATCAGATACAGGCTTGTCACTGGCATATTTCCGATCGTCTGGTGATACTCCATGCGCTGGTAGGTAGGTTCTGCTTTTTTCGGTACTTCCACAGATATCTCATTCGCTTTTCTTGCATCCAGTTCTACCGTTTTTGGACCATTGAGTTTCACTTCAGGATCTCCTACGAGTGCAACACCGGCATGGTCCGTGTCCATATCCACATCCATCAGGGACATGGCGGAATAGGTGCCAGGTGGAAGGCGGAGCTCTAATGTGCCATTGACAGCATAAACCCAAGGTTGCATGGTTTCACTGAATAGAACGACATAGGCAGTGGTCGGTTCGCCTTTACGGTCTTTTGCATTTAAAGTGAGGTTGTATCTTTCCTCTTCCTTCACCATACCCATTGTAGTGTGTACAACTGCTTCTCCATTTGCTTTAGCCGTTAAATACCCTTGATAGCGGGAACCAGTTTCGGCAAACGTGGAATCGAGTGTCACGTTTACATCTGCAGTTCCGCCTGCCGGAATGGTAATGCTGTTCTCAGATAGAGTCAGCATGCCTGTTGGAGCGGCTTTCCCTTCTGCATTTGTAAATGTTGCTTCCAATTCGAGTGTAATTGCTTCTTCGCTGTCGTTCGTATACGTTACTGTTTTCTCGACAGGAGCATCATCGTCATGCGGCCATTGGAAGAAGCCGAATGAGATGGAGCCTGTTGCTCTTACCTGGGTTTCCAGGGCATCAGCGATATCCACGCGACCAGTTCCGACATGGTAAGGCTGATAGCCATCCATTTTCTTTGTCGTATTCATCAGCGCCTCTTTGATTTCCTGGCCGGTCCATTCCGGATACTTCTGTGCCAGGATGGCTGCTGCACCGGCTACATGCGGGGTAGCCATGGATGTTCCATTCAAGCTTTTATAACTTCCGCTTCCAGGAGAATATTGGGAGCGTGCTGCATTGATTGCTACACCAGGAGCTGATAAGTCAGGCTTCAATCCCATGTCCTTGTAGCGAGGTCCCTTGGAAGAGAAGTAGGCTAGCTGATCCGCTTTGTCCACAGCTCCTACTGTCAATGCTGATTCAGCAGCACCAGGAGAACCGATTGTGACTTCTCCGCCACTATTGCCTGCAGCGATGACGAACAATGTACCGTTTTCTTCAGAAAGTCTATCTACTGCCTGGGCCATCGGATCTGTTCCGTCACTTGGCTCAGAGCTTCCAAGACTCATGTTGACGATTTTCGCATTCTCGGATGCCCATTCCATTCCGTCGATGATCCATGATTCAAGACCGGAGCCGGAATCACTCAATACTTTTCCTACCAATAAGCGGGCGTCAGGAGCAACACCTTTCGTTTTTCCATCAGCTGCGCCTGTTCCAAGCACAGTGGAGGCTACGTGTGTCCCGTGACCATTCTTGTCCGTTGCTTCCTCGCCAGGTACAAAGCTTACCGCTTCATCCAGTTGAGGTGCAATATCCGGGTGCTGCGCGTCAATTCCGGTGTCAAGAACGGCAACCTTGACGCCTTCACCTGTAAATCCGGCTTCCCATGCGGTGTGTGAACCGATCTGAGGGACACTTTGGTGAAGGGATGTTTCCACTCGACCATCGAGCCAGATTTTTTCCACACCATGCTGGAAGAGGGCATCTTCCGGATTTTCTTTAGATGCTTCTGCAGGGACAGTCACATCTTCCCAGAATACTTCCGCTGATTTTTTTTCAGCAGACAGAGCCGCAGCGTTAATACTTTCAAGTTCTCTTGTTTTTGTTGATCCTTCAGGAGCAGGTGCACCCTTTGAGGAAAAAGCTCTTGCCTTGCTCTCTTCGTATTGGACAATCACCGGCAGAGAAGCGAGGCTTTTATCGTCATAGCCATACTCTATTAATTTAGTAATATTAAATAAGTCCTGATCAAGCTTTCCGGCTGCAAGATAAGGCATTGCGGTGTTAGGGTATACGAAGGTATCCTCTTCTGTTGTGATGATACGAACCCCGTCCCCATTCTTCTGGGCAGGCTCGACGTTGATGATATACTTGCCATCAGAAAGAGTGGAAACCTTTACAATGTCCCCGGTGATAAGGGTGATGGTATGATCACCTGTAATGCTGCTTTCTAAAGATAGGATAGATTGATTTGCCTTTGAGGCTGTATCGGTCGAAGCACCGGATGCTTGTACCTGGAATAGGGATCCAGAGAGCAATGAGGCGGCAATCGATCCCACTAATACCGTTTTCATGGTCAACTTCTTCAATTAACATTCTCCTGTTCTGTTTTTCAAGATAAATTGGTTATGTTTTTTCTGAGGTAAATCATGCTGAAGAAAAAAATTCAAATAATACTACGTGGCGCTTAATCATGGTGGAAAAAGTTTACGAGATTCGACTCGCATTCACCTCCTGGAATAGTGGATTCTCCTTACGGTGATAAAAACTCTATGGATGGATGTACTGCGGATTTAGTTGAATTGTAAGGCCGGAAAAGTATTATGACAATTGGTGTTTTGTTAAGGCCTTTAGGACTAGTCCATGAATGTTGAAACCTTAAGAAGTGGTGAAAAAACATGAAGGAATACTCCAAAAATCCCGAAAAAGAACGCTGATAGTTGGGGTTTTGGGCGAAAATAGAAACTGCGGAGACGATGGGGGACTAATGGGGGTCTGACCCTCTCCTTAAATGTGGCGTGAACATCACTATACAGACATAACAAAAGGAATAACCTAATCCAAATATTCCTTGTAAAAGGATATTTCATATACATACTGCTATAACAAGTCTTTATCGCTTTAATAAAGTGAGGGTCAGGCCCCTATGAAATTTATTTTTTTGTGTGTGGCAATTGATACAACCGGTAAAAGTTCATGGATAGGACTTTCAGCAGGTAGAAATAGGGGGAGGAGGGCGCCGAAGGGAAGCTATGGAAGCGGGTGGCGGAAAGGCTTACTCGTTCAGTAATCTCTCGGAAATTTAAAGAAAGAGATGCCCAGCTTTTATGACGCAAAAGCTGGGCATCTCTTTTTTGGGTATGCTGCTGGCTGGAGTGAAAGAGACGACGTGTTTCCCCCTAATTAAACAATCAAATATACACGGATACCGCCGTAGCCTTCTCGTGCTGTTTGCGTTCAACATAATAAATAAACAAAAGCTTCCCGTAACGCCTTACCAAAGTAAGGTGCTTCCCTGAAAGGAAATGAGGGAGGGCCACTTCCTCGAGAAACTGGTAATAGGCCTCGGGATCTTTTCCTAGACGGTATTCCAGGAGTTTGAACAATGTTTGATGCAGGGTGTTGTGATGTTCCATAGCAAGCAGATATCCTTCTTTCACTTTTCTTTGCAAGAATCTTTTCTTGGAAAAATTCCCTTCAATGCTACAGTCGATAAAGTTAAAAAGTCTTATAAGGTACTCGGGGGATTTTTTACCGGCAAGCTCGATCGTTTTTTCAAAATAGGGATGTGCCTCCCGGAATCTATTCCTGTCGTAGTACTCATATCCAAGACTATTTAATAGGAACCCCTTGCCCTCCCTATACCCATGCTGTTCGCATTCATTTATCAAGCTCTGATAACGCTGAACGATATAATCAAAGTCCATATGACTATCCTTGCTTAGCTGTTGCAGTACCATCGATTCCGCACTGATTGCCTGTACATGATTGTTGGTTTCTTTGAAATAGCGGAGAGCTTTATCGATATAATAGAATGCTTTCACTTTTGAACCACTATAATAATAGGCAAGTGAAAGATGATAGTAATACTCCTTGTTCCCGTATTCCATCATGTTAATCTGATTTAGGACTTGAATCGCTTTTTGGAAAGAATCATTTTTCGACGTTTCTATGTAATAAATCCCAAGAACATGAAAACGCAAATTGCGGTCAAACGATATTAAATCCGCATCATCTAGATCCAGTTTCATTAATAGTTGATTCGCCTTATCGACTTCTTTGTGAAAAAGGTGGTATCTTGCAGTCAGTAATTGATAACGCACTGCAAATTTTGAAGCTTGAACAATCGTGGATTGTTCAAGCTCCTTTTTCAATGCTTCCACTTGAGTTGCACACTGCATGATCATTGCATTATGCCAGTGCCTGAGACGATGCTTGAGCTCGCGCAGATAGGCCATTTCCTTTTGGAAGTTAATATTCAGCCGCTCCGAAAACATGGCAATCATGTCTTCGGAACAAGCTATCTTTCCTCTTTCAATCTTGCTGACATGTGTTGTTTTACAGATTCCATCTCCTAATTGCGACTGTGTCAGCCCGGCCATTTCTCGATAGTACCTGATTATTTCCCCTGTTGTCACATGTACCTCTCCTCTAGTAGTAAGCAAACCTGTTCATAAAAGTTTATCGTAACCCGTAAGCCTTAATGATTTCTTGAGTGATTTTGTTTCCTTCATCATCCCAAGCGCTTGCTCTGAGTGAAACGGATTTAGCATTCTTTGCATTTTGAATAGTTGCTGCAAAAGAGTCGCCATCTTTAGTAAGTTTCACTTTTTTCCATGTTTTTCCTTCGTTAAATGATACTTCTAAAGTAGCACCTTCCACATTTCCGTACCCTACTCCCGTTTCTACTTTTGTAACGGATAATTCAAGATCAGTAGGGCGGTTTGCCAATGCATCTCCATTCACATCGGTGTCCACCTTGTAATCTAAAGAAAGGAATGGAAGTTCTTCACCCCAAGTTTCGGATGCTTGCGTCCAGAAGGTCCATTCTGTATTTGTACGAACAGAAGTATTCCAGCGTTCAGGATCACGCTTTGCCTCGGTAACTACGCGGAATTGCGTACGTTCCTCTGGTGCAACGTCCCAAGCATTAAGCGATTGACTTTTTCCTTCTTTCAATAATGTATTGCCTTGGTACAATTTGATCGTCTGATTTTCGAAAGATTCATTCCAGTCGGTTCCACCGGTGTTTCCAGTTCCGGCATCAGCCCAGGCAGGTAAGTTGATGGTTAGGGAGTTACCTTGGCGGTATGGAGTCCAGTAGCCATTACCCAAGCTTGGACGTACAACTGGAGAGAACCAGTTCTCTGTTAATTTTTGCCCTTTTGTGTAAGTAGCCACATCTTGACGGATCTCCCATGTTGCATCCAGCACATTTGCCTGATGATACCATCTTGTGTCCTCCAGGGCAGTAACATACTCCGTGCGCGCACTTGGTAAGGATAGCCTTTGCAGGAAGCCTACAGCTCCGAAGGTATGTGGACGCAAGTCGTATCGGAATTCCCCGCCATCTGTTCCGATATGGGAATTGTAGCGAGTATCAATGACTGCTAAATCCTTACCCTTAGGTGCGTAGGTTAAATCCTTTGGTATAGAACCGGCATGCACATCCATAAGGTCATAGACGAATGGAGAATCGGTTGCTCCTTCCACTTGCAGCTTCACATTGCCCGAACGAACCGCTTTAACGAGCTTGTCTCCCTCTTTTTTGCTGATCCCCGCAACAGCAATTGGGTTGTCTGTATACTCGGAAGTACCGGCGTATACACTGAATTCTTTGTCTTCATTGTTTGCGATGATCAATAGCTTTGCCCCAGCAGCTGCAGCAGCAGTAGCCTGCTCGGAAGCTGTAACCTCATCATTTCTATCTACCACAACGGCCTTTCCTTTTGCTTTTAGGCGGTCAAAGTCAGCTGCACTGCCTTTGCCTGCATACACGGTGGAAAGATTGTATTTTCCATCCAACAATGTGCTTCCCGCAAATGGAATGTCATCAAGTTCAGTTCCTTTAAATTTGATGCTCAAAAGTGGTTTTGTAAGACGCCAGCGAGTAAGCTGTTCAAAATATCCTTCTTTGACCTCTTTAGTCGGCACAGCGTACATCTTATCAATCCAAACCGGCATTAGATAAAGACTAGTCATTGGCATATCTCCAAGTGTACGATGATATTCCAATCTCTGATAATTAGCCTCTGTTTTCTTCGGTACCTCTACGGATATTTCTTTTGCTTTACTTGCATCGAGTTCCACTGTTTTTGGACCATTCAGCTTCACTTCGGGATCACCAACAAGGGCTGCACCGGCGTGGTCTGTGTTTACATCTACATCCATCAGGGACATAGCGGAATAGGTGCCCGGTGGCAGGCGAAGCTCTAATGTGCCATTGACAGTATAAACCCATGGATTCATTTTCTCGCTGAATACTACTACATAGGCAAGTCCAGGGGAGCCGTCACGGTCTGTGGCATTCAATGTTAAAGGATATCTTTCTTCTTCTTTTACCATCGCCATGGTAGTGTGTACAACCGCATCTCCGTTAGCTTTTGCTGTTAAAAATCCTTGATAGCGGGAGCCGGTTTCTCCAAGCTTGGGATCGAGTGTTATGTTTACATCCGCAGTCCCACCAGCTGGTACTGTGATAGTATTTGCAGATAGATTCAGGATTCCTGCTGGAGCATTGTCACCATTGGCATTTGTAAATGTCGTTTCCAATTCCAGTGTAATAGCTTCGTCGCTGTCATTTGAATACGTTACTGTTTTTTCTACAGGAGTCGCTTCGTCATGCGGCCATTGGAAGAAGCCGAATGATACGGAGCCAGTTGCTCTTACCTTAGTTTCCAAGGCTGCAGCAATATCCACACGTCCTGTTCCCACATGGTAAGGCTGGTAACCTTCAAGCTTATGAGTAGTGTTCATTAAAGCCTCTTTAATTTGCTGTCCGGTCCAACCCGGATACTTTTCTGCTAAAATGGCTGCTGCACCAGCAACATGCGGGGTAGCCATGGAGGTACCATCCAAGCTTTTATACTGTCCGCTGCCGGAAGAATATTGGGATCTTGCAGCAACGATTCCTACACCAGGAGCGGATAAGTCAGGCTTCAGTCCCATGTCTCCATGGCGAGGCCCCATAGAAGAGAACCAGGCAAGCTCGTCCGCTTTGTCTACAGCTCCAACAGTCAAAGCGGCATCTGCCGCACCAGGAGAACCAATCGAGCCTTCTGCTCCACTATTGCCGGCAGCAATGACGAATAAAGTTCCATTTTCTTCACTGAGTCGATCTACGGCTTGGGCCATCGGGTCAGTGCCGTCACTTGGCTCTGAGCTTCCTAGACTCATGTTGACGATTTTGGCATTCTCGGATGCCCATTCCATTCCGTCAATAATCCAGGAGTCCAGTCCATACCCTTCATCACTCAGTACTTTCCCTACCAATAAGCGAGCATCAGGAGCAACGCCTTTGGATTTCCCATCTGCCTCACCAGTACCAAGTACAGTGGAGGCTACGTGTGTTCCGTGGCCATTCTTGTCCGTTGGTTCCTCTCCGGGTACAAAGCTTACCGCTTCATCCAGTTGAGGTGCAATGTCCGGGTGCTGCGCGTCAATTCCGGTGTCAAGCACGGCAACCTTGACTCCCTCACCGGTAAATCCTGCTTCCCAAGCAGTGTGTGATCCGATTTGAGGGACACTTTGATGAAGGGCTGCTTCAACACGGCCATCCAGCCAAATTTTTTCCACACCGTATTCGAATAGGGCGGATTCAGGGTCATTGGTATTGGTGTTTTCTTGAGCGACAGTGACGTCCTCCCAGAATGTTTCGGCAGATTTTTTGTCAGCAGATAAAGCTGCTGCATGAATACTTTCCAATTCCCTTACTTTTTTGGATCCTTTAGGAGCAGGGCTGCCTTTTGATGAAAAGGAGCGAGCTTTCGTTTCGTCATATTCGACGATGACCGGCAATGTTGCTGTGTTCTTGTCATCATAGCCGTATTCGATTAATTTAGTGATATTGAATAAATCTTGATCTAGTTTTCCAGCTGCTAAATAAGGCATGACAGAGTTCGGGTAAACAAAAGTATCTTCCCCGGCTGTTATGACTCTGACCCCATCGCCATTCTTTTGGGCTTGCTCGACATTGATGATATGCTTTCCGTTCCCCAAAGTGGACACCTTGACGACATCCCCGGTAATGAGGGTAATGACATGTTCCCCAGTTACATTATTACTCATCGATACAATGGAACTGTTATCAATTTTTGTCCCGTTAGTGGAAGCCCCAAGTGCATTTGTCTGGAAAAGGGATCCAGAAACAATCGAGGCTGCAATGGAACTAACTAAAACCGTCTTCATGGTCAACTTCTTCATTTACATTCTCCTATTCTGTTTCATGATAAATTGGTATTGCTGTGAAGAGAACTCATGCTGAGGAAAAAAATTAAGAAGATATGTAGTCTCGTATTCTTGAGGATAAAAAGACTACCGGAATCGTGCTTGCCATCACCTCCTGAATGAGTTGGTATAGCTCATAGGTGAAATATGCTCTCGGTGAGGAAATTCTTATGTAACTAGAATTGTAATCTAGGCGAAATATTCTGACAAATGGTGTTTTCATAGGGTCTTAGGAACCAGAAATAGAGTCGAAAATCGTAAATAAAGGAGGAAAAAGCCGAGGGAATAATCCAAAACTACCGAAATGGGACAAAAGCAATTGGGGTTTTGGTAAATGGGGGGCAAATAAAGGATAAAAGGGGGGCAGGCACCCAAGCATATAAGAGGAATGGAATAACTATCCAAACATAACAAAAAGGAATAACCGAATCCGGTTATTCCAGTTGTAAACCTACTAATATTCGCATACCACTATAACAATCCTTTACCGCTTTAATAGGGAGCGGGTCAGGCCCCAACTATTTCTCCCCTCACGCATGCCGCAGTTGATATAGCCTGTAAAAGTTCTTTGTCAGGACTTTTAGCACGGAGTAGACTGGCACTGCGAGCAAGATGCCGATGAATCCGTAGAGCTTTCCTGCGACTAGGAGCAGAAGGATGACGGTGAGCGGGTGGATGGATAGTTTGTTCCCGATGATTAGTGGGGAGACAAGGTTTCCTTCTATCTGCTGCACGATGGTCAGGAGAATGAGGATTTTTACGGCCATGAATGGATCGGTCATCAGGCCGATGATCAGGGCAGGAAGTACCCCGAGTGCCGGTCCGATGATGGGGACGACCGCGGTGATGACAATGAATAATGCCAGGACCAACGCATATTCGACGCCAATTATCAGGTAGCCGATGTACATCAGAAATCCGTTCACCAATGCCACAATCATCTGCCCTCCTATATAGGTGGAGAGAGCCTTATCAATATCCGTCAGGATTCTTCGTCCTTCGATCCGATGCTTTTGAGGTAAATACTTCAGGATGAAAGGCAGAAGCTTGTGTCCGTCCTTCAAAAAATAAAATACGATAAACGGGACAATTACGAGCACTGTAACAAAGCTTGTGATGGAAGAAATGATAACCGCAACATTTTTCCCAATCCGTTCCCCCTGGTCCTTCATGAAGGTCAGGAGCTTTTGCTTTGCCTCTTCATAGGACATCAGTCCGAAATTATTTTCATTAATAACCTGCTTTGTCTGTTCTTCGTTTTTTTCCAGGATGGACGGGACATCCTTCGCAAACTGCATCACCTGTTCTTCAATTTTGTCGCCAACTGTAAACCCACCCAAGACTACTCCCCCAATAATCACGAAAAAAACGATAAAAATGGCTAAAGTTCGGGGAATGTACTTGGATCTTGAAAGAAATTCCACAACAGGTTTAAGAATATAAAACAGAAATCCGGCAAAAATCAACGGAAAAAAGAGCGTGGCAATCAAACTGAGGATCGGATTAACAAGAAACTGAACCTCGCTCAATAGAAAAATCACCAAAAGCACCAAAACAATCCCTGTCAAATACTTAAAAAAAGGATGTCTAATCCACAATATTATCCCCCCAATGAAAAAGAATATAAGTGTTCATTCCCTTTCAGGCGGAATTTGACACATGGGGACAGGTCCCGTGTCCCAATAGACGCACAAACTTCAAATGGGACACGGGACCTGTCCCCACTGTTTACCAGCATTATTGCATCACAGAGTGAGCAAAATACAAGAGTAAGACATAAAAAAGGAGTGTGTAACCATGGATAAGTGGATAAGTTCCATATTGAAGATGGCGGCGGCTCAAAATCTTTTGAAGAGGTTTGGCTACAAACCGAGGAAGAAGAGAAACTTGGGCACGTTCGCGTCCTTGCTGGGGATTGGTTTAAGTGCAGCGGCTATCATGTATGGTAAGAATGGTGGTAACGCAATGACTACTGGTAAGGAACAATCAAGACCTATGCAGAAGCATCGTTCCGCCACCGATATCATGAAGACACTCCAGGCGAAAGGTCTTGCGAACCCAACGGACATTGCTGCCTTTGCGGAAATAGGAGAAGAATTCACTCCGTTGCACAATGCTCCATCCCAACCGGGAAGCAGTAAGCAGCAAAGAAACATGAACCAAAATAGCAACAACCAACAAAAAGCTAATAGAAACAGCCAGCAGGTCAACAAACAAAACCATAAATAAACCAGTACCACCTTGCCCTAAGAAACGGCAGGTGGTACTGGTTTGCTGTAAAACGAATGGATCATATTTTCCAGTTCGGAAATATCAGCCTCGATTACGGAAGGACTTTCTTTTAAAGAACCGAGCATGCTTTCCAATAGAAATTTTCGTGGGCTTTTGGCCTCGAGCAGCTCTTCCTGGATAAAATCCAAGAGCTCTACATACGGTGTTCCGCTTAGCTTGCTTTTCATGGTATCCAGCAACGTAATAAGGGACTGCTTGCGGGCAAGGATATCGTCCCTGTTTTCCGGAAACCACTGCTCAAGCCTTTGGGGTGCAATCAGCTGATCCTTGGTTTGTGCGACCTCGTTTACCACCTGCACAATACGCTCCACACTATACTTTACCACGCGATGAATACTTGCGCTTCCACTTTCCTGTCCCATCAGGTTGAATTTCATATTGTGGTTCAAGATTCCCATGAACATGATAGAGCAATCCAGGAGATAGGCTTTTTTCTCTTCTCCGAAAAGATCAATAAAGCGCTCGTAGATCCAGCGAATCATCCGCAATTGCCCCCGCTTGATGAATTCCTTCAGTTCTTCGTCCTTGGAGAAAAAGACTTCTTCAAAAAGCGAGATGAGCTTATTGGCACGGTTTGTATGCATCTGCATTTCAATCTGCTGGATGAAGATGTTAATATCTGCTGGGTCCTTGCCAATCAGTAGGTCTGCCCGGTCTTTTTCCAGCTTCGTGTAGATGGTCTTGAACAGCTCGATAAGCAGTTCATTTTTAGAAGAAAAATAATTATAAAAGGTGCCCTTTGAAATACCACTGAAATCGAGAATATCCTGGATGGATGTAGCCTGGAACCCTTTTTCGATAAATAGCTTATGGGCCTTTTTGATTACCTGTAATTTTCGTTCATTCATCATATCACCTTTTAGACTGCTAGTATAATTTTCATACTACCTTATTTTCGCAGCATACACAAACCCCCAATAAATAACAGCTTATTTTTATTGAAATAATTGAACCGATGGTATAAGATGGACATTATGAAACGATAGTACAAAATTATGAACTTGTAGTATAAAGGGAGAGGGAGCGAAACAACATGCAACAACAAACAGAATCCACACAGCGACCGCCATACGGGATACTGGCTATCCTGATGATTGGTGCTTTTATTGCTTTTTTAAATAATACATTACTGAATATAGCCCTGCCGTCCATCATGACGGAGCTTGAGGTGGGTCCTTCGACTGTACAATGGCTCACAACAGGGTTCATGCTGGTGAACGGGATTTTGATTCCGACCACGGCTTTTCTCATTCAAAAGTATTCCGTCCGCCATTTGTTTATCGCGGCAATGGGGCTGTTCACAATCGGAACTGTCCTTTCCGGCTTTGCGCATGTCTTTCCGGTACTTCTAACCGGACGCATGCTGCAGGCATCCGGCTCTGCCATTTTGATGCCACTATTGATGAATGTGATGCTCGTCAGCTTTCCTATTGAAAAAAGAGGAGCTGCAATGGGGGTATTCGGTCTTATCATGATGGGTGCACCTGCAATCGGACCTACTTTATCCGGGTGGCTCATTGAACACTACGATTGGAGAATGCTGTTCCATTTTGTTACGCCGATTGCTGCCGTTATTCTAATGCTCGGGATTTTCCTATTAAAGGATAAAAAAGTGAAACCGAATATTCGTCTGGATATGTTCTCGGTTCTATTATCAAGTTTAGGATTTGGCGGACTTCTTTATGGCTTCAGTTCCGCGGGTTCCAAAGGCTGGGACAGTCCGCTTGTCTATGGAACAATATTTATTGGAGTGGTAACCCTGACATGGTTTATCCTCCGTATGCTTCGCCAGGAAAAACCGATGCTTAATTTCCACATTTTCCAGTATCCGATGTTCGCCTTATCCTCCGCCATCTCGATGGTCATCACGATGGCGATGTTTTCCGGGATGATCCTTTTGCCGATCTATGTGCAGACTTTGCGAGGGATTTCTCCATTGGATGCAGGACTTATGATGCTGCCTGGTGCAATTGTGATGGCTCTTATGTCGCCGATCACAGGAAAACTGTTTGATAAATACGGCGGAAAAGTACTCGCGATTACAGGATTGACGATTACGGTCGTAACGAGCTACTTCTTCAGCCAGTTGACCCTCGAAACATCCTATACACAGCTGGTCATCCTTTATACAGTCAGGATGTTCGGGATGTCCATGGTATTCATGCCGGTTTCCACAAACGGGCTGAACCAGCTTCCCAAAATGTTCTATCCACATGGTACAGCGATGAACAGTACGCTGCAGCAGGTGTCTGGTGCAATTGGGACGGCATTCCTCGTAACGCTCATGTCCACCCGTGCCGAAAGCTATGGTCGTGACCTGGCTGCGACAGAACTGCCTAAGCTTGGAGCAGATCCTTCTGCAGAAGCGCTCGGTGCTATGCAGCAGCAGCTCATGATGCAATCGACATTGGAAGGGATCAACTTCGCATTCCTCGTGTCCGTCTTTATCGCAGCGGTTGCGCTGGTTCTATCCTTCTTCATTAAGAGGGCGAAGCAGGCGGAGGATCCGATAGTGAATGAAGCGGAAGCAGAGGCAGTAAATCCCGATGTGAAAGCTAAATTAGCGGAAAACTAGCAAAGAAAACAGCCCCGAGTGTGGAGGCTGTTTTTTTTGGTTTATAAAGTTATTTTTTATTTGCTTGAGTACCGCTTTTCTTCTGGCTTTGTGAAGCAGTGTTTCCAATCTGAAAGTCATTGCCGAATTCCACATTATTTTTTTGATCGTGCTTTTCAATTTGTTCTCTTGTCTGTTCCTTATTCTGCTTACCTTGATTTGACATACCTCATCAACTCGCTTTCCAATAGTTTACCTTTCTTAATATGCTCAATTAGAACGGGAAAATTAGTCTTTTACATTTAATCTGAACTAATTTTTCTGTTCAATCTGTTAACCCTTCCCTCGTTCGGCTAAAATGGTAGTATCTGAATTTTCTTTATACGGTTAATGGAGAGGTTGATAACGATGGTTCGAGAGATGATAGTAAGAGAATTGATTGATAACCTGGGAAAATCCGGCTGTTCTGTGGTCGATGTGCGTTCTCCAGCAGAGTTTGCAGATATGACTATTCCAGGCAGCATCAACATACCTCTATTCAATAATGAGGAGAGGGCGGAAGTGGGTACCCTCTATAAGCAGGTCAGTGTCGAAGCGGCCAAGGACAGAGGTTTGGAAGTCGTATCTGCCAAACTGCCTGATTTTATCCGATCTTTCCAGAAGCTTGAAGGCGAGCTGGTAATCTTTTGCTGGCGTGGAGGGATGCGCAGCAAGACAACGGTGTCGCTTCTTGAGTTGATGGGTGTAAAAGCAAGACGGCTTCAGGGAGGGGTCAAGGCCTACCGCCGCTGGGTGATGGAGCAGTTGGAGCTGATGGACATCCATCCTCCATGTTTTGTCCTGAACGGAGGAACCGGTACAGGAAAGACTGCCATTCTCCACAAGCTTCAGAAAAAAGGAGTTCCGACTTTGGATCTGGAAGGGGTGGCTAAACACCGGGGATCCGTTTTCGGGCAGATCGGATTGCCTTCTGTGACCCAAAAAATGTTCGAGGCGCGACTTATTCATGAAATTCTACTCCACCAACAGGCTCCATACTTAGTATTTGAAGCGGAAAGCAAGCGAATGGGGAAAAAACTGCTTCCGGATTTCCTGATGGAGAAGAAACAGCAGGCTACACATATTTATCTGGAGATGCCATTGGAGGTACGAGTCCAGCATATATTAAATGAATACAGACCATGGGAGCATCACGATGAATGTGTACAGGCTTTTCATAAAATAAAAAAGCATATTCACACACCGATAGCAGTAGAAATTGAAGCGCAGTTAGCTCTAGAGCACTATCAGACAGCCATCGAGCTATTACTGGAACATTATTATGACCCAAGATATCTGCATAGCGGAAAAGAGTATTCGGAATGTGAAAAGATCGTAATACAAGCAGAGAACATAGAAGTAGCTTCCCGTGAAATAGCTAATTATCTGAAAAGCCATTGCGTCATTTCGTAATTTGTGACCAATAAAGTTTTCAGATAATATTGACAATGATGGAATTTCCATTATGATTGAATTAGATAGGTTAACCGGTTAAATGGAGGAATTATGCAGAAAAAATTGACTATACGTGATGTGGCGAAGCATGCGGGCGTCTCTCATGCCACTGTATCTTATGTACTGAACGGCGTCAGCAAAGTATCGGAAGAAACGAAGAAAAAAGTGATGAAGGCTATCGACGAACTAAACTATCATCCAGATTTTACAGCAGTCAGCTTATCAAAAAGTAAGTCGAGTCTAATAGGGGTTATGGTTCCGTTGATTGAGGATTCCCCTGCAGCCATGTTTCAAAAAAACCAATATTATCACGAATTTATTAGCGGCGTCGAAATGGTTGCCAGGCAAAATAAGTACGACACCCTCATTACTGGAGTGGGTGACCCAATAGAATGCCGCAACTGGGTGAAAAAAAGAAAACTGGATGGACTTATTTTTCTGGGATTGTTTCCGGAAAGTCTGCATCAGGAAATGAAGAAGATGGATATACCGATAGTGTTGATTGACACTTACGAAGCGTATACAAACCAATTCAACAATGTTCATATCAACGATGAGTATGGAGGATATTTGGCCGCCAAACATATGGTTGAGCTTGGGCATAGGGAAATTGCTTTTGTTGCGACCAATTTAAATGCCAGTCCAGTTGATCAGCGCCGTTTTGATGGATATAAGAAAGCGCTAGATGAGAAGAACATAGCGTGGAAGGATAGTCTCCTCTTTGAAAGCTATGAAATTACGTATGAAAATGGTGTCAAAACAGGAGAGGCGATAGTACAATCCGGTCATGCCATTACTGGGATTGTAACCGTTTCTGATATTTTGGCAATCGGTATTATGAAAGCTCTCCAGAAAAACAATAAGAAAGTGCCTGATGATTTTTCCATTGTCGGTTTTGATGATTTGACTATTAGCCAGTTTATGTCCCCAAGCTTGACTACTGTAAAACAGGACATTTTCAACAAAGGGAAAATGGCAACCGATCTACTGGTGCAATCCATCGGTAATGAGAATCGACAGACGCAGACTATCGAACTTCCGGTTACATTAGTGAGAAGAGATTCAACAAAGGCATTATAATGCTGTTGGATCTTATTTTACCGGATTTGGTTAACCGGTTAACCATATGAAACGGCTTTTTGAAAGCGCTTAATTTAAGGAGGTGATCCCGTAAGCGTCCAAGATGAACCATACAAACTATTAAACAAAGGGGAGAATATCATGAGAAGACAGTTTTTATTAGTGGTATTAATGGTGATGGCGATGGTGATGGCGGCTTGTGGACCTGATCGAAGCGGGAGAGAAGCAAACTCGGACAATGTAGAAGATCAGACGAAACCGGAAAAATTGACAATATGGGCGAATGAAAACGAGAATGAATTCGATGTCATTGAAGGCTTAACCAAGAAATTTACAGAGGAGACGGGAATTGAAGTGGAAGTTGTTCCACTTGCTATGGACGATCAGACTCAAACGATTGGGCTCGATGCTCCTGCTGGTAAAGGTCCTGATTTATTTTATCAGCCTGGTGTAGGTGCATTGGCTGTACAGGGTTTAGTGCAGCCAGTTCAGGTGGAGCAGGAAGTGCTTGACCGTTATACCCCTGAGTCTATTGAAGCGTTGAGTTATGAAGGGGAGCTTTACGGCTTGCCTGCAGTAGTGGAAACATACGCCCTCTATTACAACAAGGATATCATCAAAGAAGAGATTGAAACAATAGAGGATCTGAATAATCTAGCAAAAGAACATACAGATGCATCAAAAGATGAGTTCGGATTTTTATATGATGCAACTAATTTCTACTTTACTTATGCATTTATGTCCGGGTATGACGGGTACGTATTTGGCCAGGAGGAAGGGGTATTCAACACAGAGGATATTGGCTTGGCCAATGAAGGCTCTATAAAGGCGGGTAAGCTGCTTGCAAGCTGGTTCGATAACGGCTATATGCCGAGGCAGATAAATATGGATATTGTCAGTGGCCTGTTTTCTGAAGGGAAAGTTGGAGCTGTTATCAATGGACCGTGGGCGCTCACAGAATATAAAGAAGCTTTAGGCGATAAGCTGGCTGTTACGTATTTGCCAAAGCTTGAAAATGGAAATTACCCTAGGTCTTTCATCGGTGTGAAAGGATGGATGCTCTCGGAGTATTCCGAAAACCCATACTGGGCATCAAGCCTTGCCGCTTTTATGACAAACGATGAATCTGCAAAGGAATACTTTGAAACAACCGGAGAGATTCCTCCTAATCTTACAATTTTAAACGATAGCAGCCTTCAAAACGACGAGCTTTTGGCAGGCTTTCTGACACAGTTGACTAGAGGTGAAGCTTTCCCGAACGTAGCATCCTTATCGGAAGTTTGGGAGCCGATGGCCGATGCACTATACTTTATCTCACAAGGTGAAGATCCAAAAGAATCATTGGAGGAAGGCGTAGAGTTCATCAAACAGAATATTGAAATGACGAATAATTAGCAAACAGTCGGAGATTGGGTCCGACCCACGTAAAGCTTTACCGCAGCGGGGGTCAGGCCCCTTTTTTAAATTTTCTTCCTATTCCATCAAAATTTCACGTTATAATGGTAGCATACTTAAAGGACTGCACTCCTATGGGCATTTAAACTGAACCACTTTGTTGATGAGAGGATTAAGGTCGGGAGCTGGTGAAGGGGAAAATGGCAGCCGATCCTAGGTACAGGGATTAACTTTTCAAAAATAGTAAGAGAGGCTGAGCGTGTCAAATAGAATACTGAAATCTTGACACTGCGGACCTATCACGTCGGGAATTTGATTTTCATCCATAGCCACAAATGGATAGCCGATCTGGATAAATCAACGCTCATTCTCTCAACCGTACGAACCCTGAATGAGGTTTTGCAAAATGAACGGTATGACACGACGGAAGAGCATCATCAATGGATGGACAGGCTTTTTGATCAGCTTGCTGAAAGAATCCCAGCGACATCCGAAACTGATTATCATATTTTATCGACGGACACCGTTATTTTTTATGAATTTATAGCAATCAATGATTTGTTAGAGGAACTCTCTAAAATTCAGCGCCATGCGTTGAAGCATCGTCTGACTAAAGCGAAACATCGTGGATGATTAAAATCAACAAGACATTCAACGTGCAATACGATACACTATATAGTGAAGTATTAAATTACCCAATTAAATAGTAACATTTAGGTGCCTTTTCGGAGGTTAAAAGGGAAGCTGGTGCAAAACCAGCACGGACCCCGCCACTGTAAACGTTGAACCGTGTTAGCTTTTATCCACTATGCTTTTCATGCATGGGAAGGATTAACGCTGTGATGAGACGTAAGTCAGGAAACCTGCCTATTTGTTTTTAAGGATTCTACGAGGAAAGAATGCTTAAAGTGACATTTATATCTCTCTGCTTTCATAGATACGTATTGTAAAAAGTGGACATGCGATTCATAATGCGCTTTAGCGTCTTTCCTTATATAGGAGAGGCGTTTTTTTATTCTCTTAAACTGTTACATCACTTTTTTACAGGAGGTTCATTATGGGCAAAGAAAAGCAAAGAGGATTGACACTTATTTTTACAGGTGACGGGAAAGGAAAAACAACCTCAGCGTTGGGACTGACTCTTCGTGCAGTGGGGAGAGGGATGAAAGTGAAAATTTTTCAGTTTATCAAGTCACCGGAGCGTTCATATGGAGAACAAATAGCTTTAGAGAAACTTGGAGTTGAGATGGTTCAGCTTGGGTCTGGTTTTACTTGGACGAAAACACCGGAGGACCATCGAGAGGCATTAAGAAAGGGTTGGCCCTTGGCGAAGGAAGCTGTGCTGAGTGGGGAATTCGATGTAGTGGTTTTAGATGAACTGAACAATGCATTGGCAATCGACCGTTTTCCGATAGAAGATGTTCTTCCTTTAGCGGAAGTCTTGGATGTGATCAAAAATAAACCAGAACACGTGCACCTGGTCATCACTGGCAGAGATGCAAAGGATGAAATAAAAGAAATGGCAGATCTGGTATCCATCATTGAACCGGAAAAGCATTATTACAACGATGGAGTGCAGGCTGTAAAAGGAATCGAGTTTTAATTCTGTCAGGGTAGGGGGTAGGATTGATGGATAGAAGGATTGTCATTGCGGGAACAAGTAGTGGAGTAGGGAAAACAACGGTCACGATAGGACTGATGGCCGCTCTTCAAAATAGGGGCTATACAGTTCAAGGCTTTAAATGTGGTCCCGATTATATTGACACCTCCTATCATACAGCAGTAACGGGACGGCGCTCTCGGAACCTCGATAGCTGGATGCTTGACGAAGCAATCGTAAAGGAAATTGTCCAAAAAGGGAGTGAAGGTGCTGACATCTCGGTAATGGAAGGAGTAATGGGCTTCTATGATGGAAAAAATCCAAAAACCAACGAAGGGAGTACAGCAGAAATCAGTATCATCACCGCTAGCCCGGTCCTGTTGGTTGTGGATTGCTCGAGCATGGCCAGAAGTGCCGCGGCAATCGTAATGGGATTTCAATCCTTATCTGCCGATGTGAATATTGTCGGTGTAGTCGCGAACAAGGTTGGTGGGAAAGGGCACTTTCAGCTGATAAAAGAGGCGGTGGAACAGGAATGTAACATTCCCGTGATCGGCTATTTGAATAGAGAAATGGACATATCCATGCCAGAGCGTCATTTGGGATTAATACCGACCATTGAACGCGGTGATTTGGACGAGTTATTTGAAAGGCTGGGAGAGCTAGTTGAAGAAACAATAGATATCGATCTGCTTTACCAGCTGGCAAAGACCACAACCTTGGAGGTTGAGAACTCAGGGATCTTTACACAAAGACCTCCAAAGGGCGTGAAAATCGCAGTTGCTTTCGACCGGGCTTTCAATTTTTACTATCAGGAAAACTTGGAGCTCCTGCAGGCTTATGGAGCAGAGCTAGTCTATTTTTCCCCATTAAATGGAGAAGCTCTGCCTGATGGAGTACAGGGCCTCTACTTAGGGGGCGGCTTTCCAGAGGAGTATGTCGATATATTGGCGAGTCAAATCAGGGTAAAGGAATCGATTCAGAATGCCATTCAGGAAGGCATCCCTACCTTCGCGGAATGTGGGGGTTTCATGTACCTCTGTGATGCATTAACAACAGTGGACGGAAGGAAGCAGCCGATGGTAGGAATAATTTTCGGCGAGGTGACCATGCAGGAAAAGCTGGCTGCAATCGGCTATCGGGAGGTTTGTGCAGAGCATGGAAACTGCCTGATGACTAAAGGAGAAATAGCTAAAGGGCATGAGTTTCATTATTCCACCTTTCTGCCAGGAGAAGACCACCAATTTGCCTATGAAACAAAAGGGACAAGAGGAAAGCAGAAGGAAGGATACGTGAGGGGAAATTTAGTCGCCGGTTATACACACATCCATTTTGCCTCGAATCCAAAGCTTGTGGAGAATTGGATCAACCGATGTCTGGAGTGGAAAGCAAATGGCTAAAGCGATGTCCATCATGATTCAAGGCACTCATTCCGATGCAGGGAAAAGTGCGATTGTCACTGCCTTATGTCGTATCTTTAAACAAGATGGACATAAAACAGCTCCGTTTAAATCGCAGAACATGGCCCTGAATTCCTATATAACCATCGATGGCAAGGAGATTGGACGAGCGCAAGGTGTTCAGGCGGAAGCGGCCGGTATTATCGCAACCACCGATATGAATCCGATACTAATCAAGCCTACCGGAAACTATGAATCACAAATCGTGGTGCATGGTGTCCCTTATCAAAATATGAAAGCAGGGGAGTACCGGCAGGATTTTTTCCAGCAGGGATTAAGGCTGATTCAGGATTCCTATGAGAAATTGGTGCACTGCTATGAATGTTTAGTGATAGAAGGAGCGGGAAGTCCGGCTGAAATCAATTTAAATGACCGGGAGCTTGTCAACATGCGTGTAGCACGTCTGGCAAATGCACCAGTCATTTTGGTTGGAGATATTGAGAAGGGCGGGGTATTTGCCAGTTTGGTAGGAACGCTGCAGCTCCTGGAACCGGAAGACAGAAAAAGGATAATTGGAGTGGTCATCAATAAATTTCGCGGTGATGTATCCCTGTTGGAGCCAGGTTTGAAATGGTTTGAGGAGTATACAGGTGTACCTGTCCTTGGGGTCATCCCATTTATTAATCATTTGACAATAGAGGCAGAGGATTCGGTAGTATTAAGCAATTATTCAACCAAAACAGATACGTCCAAGGATTTGGATATTGCCGTCATTCGCTACCCGCTGATTTCAAATTTTACCGATGTGGATCCTTTCTTTGAGGAGCCAGATTGTCACGTACGATTTGTTAGCCGGGCAGAAGAATTAGGGACACCGGATTTAGTCATTTTACCGGGAAGTAAAAATACAGTGGAGGACGCATTATTTTTACATGCCAGCGGACTGGCTAATCGTATTCTGGCTTTATCGGAAAAAAAGACGATGATAGTCGGGATTTGTGGCGGTTTTCAAATGCTCGGGAACGAAATAGAGGATGTGCATGGAGTCGAATCTCCTCTGAAACAGGCTCCGGGATTAGAGCTGATTCCCATGAAAACCTCCATCACACCGAACAAAACCACCATCCGCTCCGAAGGGGTCATCACGTTCCAAGATAAAACGATCCCTGTTTCCGGCTATGAGATACATATGGGGGAATCTCAATTTGAAACAGGGTGCGATCATTTGATCGAACTGAAAGACAGGGTAGAGGGAGTATGGAGTGAGGAACGGCTGATCATGGGGACTTATTTTCACGGGATTTTTCATAACGACGAGTTCAGAGAGCTCCTGCTGAACGAACTAAGAGGGAAAAAAGGATTGGATCCTATCTATGACAGGGTCTCCTTCGCCAAAAAGAGAGAAGAATCCTTTGACCGATTGGCGGATGTCGTGAGGGAACACATTCAATTGGATGCAATCTATCAAATAATGAAGGAATTTCAGAAAGGTGCCTGCCATGTTAAAGATATGTGAGAAAATACAACCGGTCAATAAAAGTATCGGGAATGAGGTGCGTGCCTATTTGGACACCTTAACAAAACCGATCGGAAGCTTAGGAATGGTGGAGGAATTAGCAATTCAGCTCGGGGAGATCACCTCCAGCCGTTTTCCGACTGTTTCTCCCCCTGGTGTGATTGTGTTTGCTGCCGATCACGGGGTGGCAGGAGAGGGAGTTTCTGCGTACCCCCAAGAGGTTACCGTCCAGATGGTACATAATTTCCTGAATGGCGGAGCCGCGATTAATGTGCTGGCAAAGCAAATCGGAGCCAAGTTGGATATTGTAGATATAGGGGTGGCAAGTGAGATAGGACGGGAGGGGCTCATCTCAAGAAAAATCCGTTCTGGTACAGGCAACTTTTTAAAAGAAGACGCGATGAGCCGGGAAGAAGCGGTGGAGGCCATCCAAGTAGGGATAGACGCAGCGAATGATATGATTCAACAAGGAGCAAAATGTCTGTTGCTTGGTGAAATGGGAATAGGCAATACAACAAGCAGCAGCGCTATCCTATCTGTGCTTCTAAAGGAAAATAACTTAGAGAGAATAGTAGGTACAGGTACAGGCATATCAGAAATTCAGATCAAACATAAGCAACAGGTGATCAAACAAGCCATTGAAAATCGTCAACCAGACCCAGGGGATCCATTGGATATATTGGCGAAGCTTGGTGGACTTGAAATAGCAGGAATGATAGGCGCTATTTTTGGTGCGGCCGAAAAGAGAATTCCAATTTTAATAGATGGATTTATTAGTACAGTAGCTGCAATATTAGCGGTAGAAATGTGCCAGCCTATCAAGGAATATTTGATAATCGGTCATCAATCAAAGGAAATTGGGCATAGGCGTGCCTTGGAGCTGCTGGAAAAGAAGCCCCTGCTTGATTTGGAATTGAGGCTCGGGGAGGGATCGGGTGCAGCCCTCGCGTATCCTATTGTGGAGGCTTCCACCAGGATCCTGAAGAACATGGCCACTTTTTCTTCTGCGGGAGTATCTGAATCGACCATCTCAAAATAGGGAAAATTTAAATTTACAAGAGTATGAAGTTAACTTATAATGACTTTTAGAATAAAAAAACGAATATTAAGACAAATAGGTTCCTTAAATGTTCATGACAATGAAGTTTAAGGTGAAAAGGGAAGTTGGTGCAAGTCCAACACGGTCCCGCCACTGTAAGCGCTGAGGAAGGCTAACGTATCTCCACTTTGCATGATGATGCATGGGAAGGAGTAGCCGACTGATGAAGTGCAAGTCAGGAGACCTGCCTATGTTGTTATTAAACACCTTCGAGGAAAGGGATGTTTAAAGTGCGTGGTTATTCAGAGACCATTCCTATTTTGCCAGTCTCATAGACTAGGGGCTGATAGGTGCATTTTACGTTCAACGCTTTCCTTTCGGATAGCGTTTTTTTATTTGCCAGGCTCTTTTCGTAAAGTTTGTTGCTTTTGTCCTAGAAAAATCGGCTTCTGGATTTTTCACGTAAAAAATCGGCATTTGGATTTTTTACAGCAATTCTCCCTATATTATTCAAAGTGAAATAAATCTACCACAAGGGAAAAGAGCACGAGAGCAAGTAATATTACGTGTTTACGGTGGATACGTCAAAAGCAACAATGTATGCGAAAATAGCCTTTACCAAAAAAGCAGAAAAAGGGGAAGAAAAAACATGAAGCAATTATGGAAAAAGTGGAGCATTATCACGCTGCTAGTAACGATGGCAATTTTAACGGGATGTGGAATGAATGGGCCTGATACAAACAAGCAGACAAGTGGCGAAGTAAATGAATCTGCTGCGAATGAAGAGCAAGGAACAGAAGGGAAGCAATTTCCGGTCACCATCAAAGATGAAACCGGAGAGGAAATTGTCATCGAAGCAGAACCGGAATCTATTATTTCCCTACAGGCCAGCAGTACTGAAATCTCTTATGCATTAGGGTTAGGCGATAAAATGGTGGGGGTTTCCGACTATTGTAACTATCCACAAGAAGCGCTGGAAGTAGAAAAGGTGGGGGCGCAGGATATGAATGTTGAGCTTATCCTTACCCTTCTACCGGATATCGCCCTTGTGACGGACTATCATTTGGAAACACATGCTGATATTTTGTCCCAGTTTGAAGAAGCGGGAATAACGGTCATTGTTATAGGCAGTGAGACTTCTTTTGACGATGTGTACGAAACAATCGATCTAATCGGTAGTGCAACAGGTAAGAAGGCGGAGGCGGAAGAGCTGGTTTCCGATATGAAAGAACGTCTTGAAGCAGTAAAGGAAAAGGCGAAAGCTGTAACGGATAAAAAGAAAGTGTGGGTCGAGGTATCACCGGCTCCGGATATTTTCACCACCGGACAAGGAACCTTTATGCACGAAATGCTGAAATCCATCCAAGCTGAAAATGCAGCTGGAGATCAAGAAGGCTGGGTCAAGATGACCGAAGAAGAAATCGTTCAATTAAATCCTGATGTGATTGTCACCACTTATGGATATTATGTGGAGAGTCCAAGGGAAGCGGTGATGGCACGTGACGGTTGGGCCGAGGTTCCTGCAATAAAAGCCGGGGAAGTGCATGATGTGGATAGCGATACGGTCACGAGACCTGGTCCTCGTTTAATTGAAGGGGTGGAAACACTTGCAAAAATCGTTTATCCGGAACTATTTAACTAAAAAAAAAGTTTGGCTTTATATAGGATGTGGAGGGTTTGTACTTGGTACAGCCCTCCTTGGTCTATTAAGCAGCAGTGTAACCATACCCATCACTACCGTCCTCCATATTGTCCTGGAAAATGCTTTTGGGCTAGGGTGGTTGGAGGAAGTACCGAAAAATGAAGAGATGATTATTTGGAATATCCGCTTTCCCAGAGTCCTTCTTGCCATGTTTGTAGGAGCCTCCTTGGCGTTGGCGGGAGCCGCGTTTCAAGGGCTGTTGCGCAATCCGTTGGCAGATCCCTATACGATCGGAGTTTCATCCGGAGCGGCATTGGGAGCGGTTGCGGTTCTGTTCTTTCAGGTTACGATTATTGGTTTAGGGAGCTTTACTCTGCCAGTGGTCGCTATAGTCAGTGGACTACTTTCCCTCTTGCTTGTCTTTGGATTGGTTCGCTTAAGTAACAGAGGATTGGCAATAGAAACGATCATTTTAGCAGGAATCATCATCAGTGCCTTTATCGGCTCCATCATCTCCTTGATCATCTCATTTGGGGATCGGGATTCCATGACCCAGATCATCTATTGGCTTTATGGAAGTGTCGGAATGAGAGGCTGGAGCCATGTACAGCTTATCGTTCCTTTTATGATACTTGGTACATTGATCCTCTTCATTCATTATCGTGAATTGAATGCCATGGCTTTGGGGGAGGAGGCAGCTGATCATATCGGGGTCGATGTGAAACGAGGGAAGATTTTCATTTTAGTGGGAGCTTCCCTCTTAACAGGGGCGGCAGTAGCTGTTTCTGGTTCCATCGGATTTGTCGGTTTGGTCATTCCTCATCTTATTAGACTTATGACAGGTCCCAATCACAGGCATGTTCTGCCATTATCCATGCTTGTTGGTGGAGGGTTTCTCGTTTTGGCAGACTTAGGAGCAAGAACCATTATAGCGCCGAAGGAATTGCCAATAGGGGTCATTACCGCATTGATTGGCGCACCGGTATTTGCAGCATTACTTGTTCGCGAAAGAGTGGGAAGGGGGAAGGCGATTGATTAAGGTCAGAAAGCTGACAGGTGGATATTCTGCTGTGCCTGTAATTAAAGAGCTTGATTTGGAAATTCAAAAAGGGGAGTTTTTTGCGCTGTTGGGACCGAACGGAAGTGGGAAGACGACCCTGTTTAAATTGATTACAGGACAGCTTCCCATTCAGCAAGGAGAAATTCTTATCGACGAAAAACCCATTACAGCCTTCTCCAAGTTGGAAAAAGCGAAAAAAGTGGCCGTACTGACCCAGGAGGTTCAGGTGTCTTTTGATTATACGGTGGAGGAAATCATTAGCCTTGGCCGCTATCCCCATCAATCTGGGATTTTCAAAAGCCTTTCCAAAGAGGATAAGAAGGTCATGGAATATGTGATGAGAAAAACTAAAATAACCACATTTCGCGACACGCAATTTCGCAAGCTTAGCGGTGGGGAAAAGCAGCGGGTACTATTGGCAAAAGCCTTGGTACAGGAGCCGGAAATTCTCTTATTGGATGAGCCTACGAACCATCTGGATATCAAGCACAGCTTTCAAATGCTGGATCTGATCAAAGAATGGCAGCAAACAAAAGGGCTGACCGTGTTTTCCATTCTTCATGATTTGAATGTTGCTTCCCTGTATGCCGATCGACTTGCCTTGCTTTATGAGGGGGCGTTTCTTGAGGTGGGGGACACCGACACATTGCGCAAGGAAGAGCAACTGAAAAAAGTGTATGAAGTAGAGATTCAAACGCAATCACACCCAATCGTACCGAAGCCACAGCTCCTTATGACACCAAGCTTTGAGCAGCCAAATCATCCCTATAGCCTTCGCGAAGCCTACCAGATGGAACAGACGACCGAATATATTCACGTACAATTCAATCAGCCAATGCGCAGTATCTCTAATGGTGTGGTGGGGGATGGCATTCAATGGCTGAAGCATTTTTGCAATTTTCATGTTTCAAAGAACTATAATTGCTCCAACCCGAAAAAAGACCTGCATGACTGGATGGGAAAATACCATATCCCCGCTGAACAAGCTGTTGGGTTGATGACGGCTGTACAGCTTGAGGATGTCAGGATTGTGATGGAGAAAATAGACGGTATCGAATTTATAGCAGTTGTTACTGCCGGGGTTGGAAATGCAGTAGACATCTCGAAAGGGCATCCACCCAATCTACCGCTACAGATCGGGACCATCAATACGATGGTATTTATCGATGCCCATTTTACGGATGGTGCACTTGTTAATGGACTTTTGTCTGCTACGGAAGCGAAAGTGAAGGCGATGCAGGATCTGGAAATTATGGACCCGGAAACAAAAACGCTTGCAACCGGGACTTCTACCGATGCGATGGTTCTAGCCGTCACGCAGCAAGGGGTACAGACTCCATATGCAGGGTCGGGAACGGTTGTCGGGAGGGGAATTGGCCATGTTGTCTATCAGGCTACAACCCAAGCTATACGGAAATATTTGAAAAGGGTCCAGGGATGATGGAAGAACCGTTCTACATAGCGTGTTTGATACTGATAGGAGCGATTTTACTGGACTTATGGATTGGTGACCCAAGGTGGCTGCCGCATCCTGTCATTCAGATGGGAAGGCTTATTTCCCTGTTGGAAAGAAAATGGAACCGTGGTACAAACAGAAGACTAAAAGGCGTGCTTCTTACAGGGACTGTCGTAGTTACCGTTTATGTTGTGACCTTTTTTTTCGTTAGTATCTCTTATCACATTTATTATGTGGCGGGTGTAGTGATGGAGATCTGCATGATATCCACAACGATCGCTATAAAAGGACTATCTTCTGCCGGGAAAAATGTAAAAGAGCCCTTGGCTAAAGGAAATTTAGTGAGGGCGAGGAAATGCCTCAGCATGATTGTCGGGAGGGACACCGAGAATCTGGAAGAAAGCGAGATTGTGAGAGGAACGGTGGAAACTGTTTCCGAGAATACCGTTGATGGGATAACGGCGCCGTTATTCTGGGCACTGATTGGTGGCGCTCCTTTGGCAATGGCATACCGAGCGGTAAACACTCTGGATTCCATGGTTGGCTATAAAAATGAGCAGTTTATCCACTTTGGCTGGGCTTCTGCGATATTGGATGATATCGTCAATTGGCTTCCGGCCAGAATAACTGCTTTGACCATGTGGTTTTCTTCACTTTTTATAAGAGGCTCCAGACTTATGGACGCATGGAAGATTACATGGAGCGATGCCAAAAAGCACCCGAGTCCGAACAGTGGTTGGTCTGAGGCGATGGTAGCTGGATTGATGGGAGTTCAATTGGGCGGAGTCAATTACTATAAAGGCAGGATTTCGGAACGGGCGACAATGGGGACTCCTACCAGAAAAATAGAGATTTCCGATATTGATAAAGCTATCCGCTATATGCATGGGGGATGGCTTGGGTTTTTAGGGCTGCTTGTAATCGCCCTTTACATAAGACAGTTCTTGTAATGGAGGGGAAAGGACAATGAAATGGCCAGAGCACGGCGGACAACCAGAAACGATGAAACAGCTTTTTCAACTAGATAAGGAGAAAACCATCCTTGATTTCAGCGCGAACTTAAATCCTTTAGGGCCTCCAGCTTGGCTTAAAGAGGAGCTGTATAACCAGTATGAGAGTCTTACTCATTACCCTGATCCAAGCTATTCTCGTAGCGCTGCCAGCCTCGCAGAGCATGAAGGGGTGAATGCGGGTGAGGTATTACTGACTAATGGTGGAGCAGAAGCGATCTTTTTGGCGGCGAAATATTTTGAAGGAAAGAAGGCTTTGATTTTGCAGCCCACGTTTGTGGAATATGAGCGTGCGTGTAAACATTATCATATCGAAACAGAGGATATAGGGTTAATGCGTGAGGATGGATTTGCCTTGCCTTTAGATCTTGTATTGGAAAATCTCTCCAAAAAGGATGTCCTGTTCCTTTGCCGCCCAAATAACCCGACAGGTACGGTGGTCCCGGAAAAGCAGATAAGAGCGTTACTGGACGAAGGATTAAAGACAAATACATATATGGTGGTGGACGAGGCGTTCGTGGATTTTAATCCCGACCTCTCCCTGTCACCACTGGTTTCTTCCTATCCGAATTTGATCCTATTGCGTTCTCTAACAAAAATGTATACCATACCCGGGATTCGCTTGGGGTATATCATGGGGAACAGTAGAGTGATAGAAAGATTGAAAGAAGAACAGATCCCGTGGAGCATCAATGCTTGGGCAGACGCTATTGTGCCAAAGCTGCTGGAGGATAAAGGATTTGTAAACCAAACGAAATTATGGCTAATTGAGCAATCCCGGACTGTACGATCGTCATTAGCTTCATTGGGATTCTATGTTTCTCCATCTCAAGCAAACTTTTATCTCCTGCAAGATAGCCAGCATCCCCAACAGACAGACGATTTATTCCGATATTTATTTCACCATGGTGTGCTGGCGAGACATACCCATAACTTTAAGGGATTGGAAGGGGATTTTCTCCGGCTTGCAATACGGTCTGAAGAGGAAAACGCCAAATTGGTTTCTGTCCTTCAAAAATGGAGGATAGCTACATGATTATATTTATTTCCGGAGGGGCACGTTCAGGGAAAAGCACGTATGCAGAGAAGATGGCCCACTCTATTTATTCAAATGCAAAAAATGCCCGGTTAATCTATATTGCTACTGCTAAACGAAGTGATAAAGAGATGGAGCGGCGTATTAAGATTCATCGGAAGGAAAGAGCGAGTGAGTGGCAGGTAGTGGAAAAACCTTATGAACTATCGCGAACTCTTGAAAACTTCGAGTCTGGGGATGTAATTTTAATCGATTGCCTGACCATCTGGCTAAGCAACATGATGTTTGATAGAGCATATTCTTTTCCCGAATTAGTCGCTGAGGTTTCTCAATGGTGCAGCATCGCTCAACTGAAAAAGCTTCAGCTTATAATTGTGTCCAATGATTTGAATGAGGGCTGCCCTTCTCCTTATGAACTAGTAAACGAATATATGTATAGCTTGGAACGGCTCCATCAAATGGTGGTTCAAGAAGCACAATATGCAATCCAGATAATTGCTGGAATTCCGACCTACTGGAAGGGGGAGAAGGATGAAGAATAGCCTATATGGTTTATTATTGGCATTTCAATTTTTGACGCGTCTACCTGTCCCGTTTGCTTGTCCGTGGACCAAACAAACGAGTAGATGGGCGATCAGAGCTTATCCGCTAGTCGGAATGGTTTTAGGGATCTTGATCGTTTTTGTTTTCAATATGGTGGAAGGTCATTTGCCCCTATTCTTTTTATCCCTACTGGTTCTCACACTTTGGGTTTGGCTGACAGGAGGACTGCACTTGGACGGGTGGATGGACGTGGCAGATGCGGTTGGATCGAACGCCCCCATCGAAAAGAAATGGGAAATCATGAAGGATCCTCATGTAGGCAGCTTCGGAATCATAGCGCTCCTCTTTTTAATGGTGTGGAAGACCATGTTTATTTACATGATTCTGGAGGATCCCCGTCAATTGATCTTTTCATTTCTGTTGATTTTGGCCTTATCCAGGTTTGGTGCAGTAGTTCTCATGTACACGCTGCCTCCAGCCAAGAAAAGCGGCCTTGCATGGGAATGGAGGCGGAATATGAATGGGCGGGATGTGGTTTGGTCAGCGATTCCTGTTGCAGCAGCTTTTCTTTTTCTGCATGAGTTTCTCTTTTTACTGCCGAGTTATCTTTTATTTATAGTGGTGTTTGGATGGTGGGTAAAAAAAGCATTTAAAGGGATCAATGGTGATTTACTTGGAACCGCCATTGAAGGAGGAGAATTATGGGGACTTGCGGTCACATGGATCTATTTCTCGTTCGCCATGGGATAACGGATTGGAACAGGGAGAAAAGGTACTTAGGGCATACGGATAGGGGAATTTTGCCAGATGAGCTCTATAGGTTGTACACGTTGAGGAAGGAACTGATGAACCACTCATTCGACTATGTATTTACAAGTGACCTGCTGCGTTGCCGGGAAACTTTATCCTATTTGGGTTATGGTGCGATGGCATGCACAGATAGGAGATTGAGAGAGCTGAATTTCGGTGAGTGGGAAGGAAAAACTTATGAGGAGCTAAAGAATAACGATCATTACAGAAAATGGCTAACAGACTGGGTGGTCGAATGTCCTCCGAATGGTGAATCTGGAAGTGGTTTTGCAGCGAGAGTGGACGACTTTATCGATGAACAATTTCTACATAATTCAGAAAAACCATCAGTCCGGATCCTCTTGCTCACACATGGTGGAGTAATTCGATATCTTCTTGCTAGATTTAAAGCGACTGACAACTTTTGGGAGGGGTCCATCCAGCATGGACAGTGTGTTCGAATCTCATTGACAAGAGAGGAGGGGAAGTGGACATGCAGCTCGTTATCGGAGGTGCCTTTGCCGGGAAAAGGGATATAGTGAGGAAAAAGCATGAAGAATTCAGTTGGATTTCTTCCTACTACAACGACCTGTTATCAGACTGGGATCAAAAATGGCGAGGAGGAACTACGCTGGTTTTGGAGGGCTGGGAGAGATGGATAGAAGATCAGATGAAAAAAGAAGCGGTGGATGCTGTCATACGAGCAGAGTTTAGCAAATTTTTTCAGAGTTTCCTGGAAGAGGAACGCTTAAGGAATGACAGTATTGTGCTGATTATGCTGGAGGTCGGGAGAGGAATTGTCCCCATTGATAAAGATGAGAGACGATTCAGGGACCTGGCGGGCTGGATCTTACAGGATGCAGCAAAAATGGCAGAAGAGGTGCAATATGTATGGCATGGGATTGCTAAAAGGCTGAAGTAGGAATGAGGATCCTCTTTTAAATTGGATTTCCCTTTGGGGTATAATGGAACGAAACCCCCTCAAGGAGGACATCATGATCAAAAAAGACTACGATAAACTACTTCACATACATACTTCTGAAGAGCAAAAGGGCTTTCTTAAATCCTACCATTATCACCGCTATGAGCCCACTCCGTATGAGGCCCTCGATGAACTGTTTGAACATTGTCGACTGAATAGCGGGGACCGTGTTGTAGATTATGGCTGTGGCAAGGGACGCCTGAATTTCTACCTTCATTATCGTTTTGGCGCAAGTGTCACAGGTATTGAAATGAATGAAGACTTTTATCGAGAAGCTGTTGAGAATCGAAAGCGATACTTGAGGAAGCACAGAATCGGGGATAGCGAAATCAAGTTCCTCTGCTGTCTAGCGGAGGAATACGAGGTGCATCCTTCAGATAACCGCTTTTATTTCTTTAACCCTTTTACCGTGCAGATCTTCAGGAAGGTTGCGGATCATATCCTGTCCTCAGTTGAACAGCACTACCGGGACATTGAACTTATTTTCTATTACCCATCGGAGGATTACGTGTATTTTCTGGAGAATCATCCATTGTTCGAATGGAAGCAGGAGGTCCGGTTGAAGGGATATGAACAGAATGTGAATGAGCGGTTTTTGATTTATGGATTGGCGTATTAAAAAGGTCTGAGAACTGACTTCATGTCATTGCCTCGACCTTTTTTTAATTCCTGTCTATATCTTAATCAGTTTGTTGATTCTGTTCAGTTCCATGTCTTGTTTTGCTTGCTTTTGCACTAGATAATCAATATCAATTTTGAATGAGTTTACTATATCAGTTTGGGCATCCAAATTTTTTTCGAGGCGTGTAAGGGAATGAGTATGATCATCTAATTTGTTGGAGTGCTCACTTAATATTAGAGAATGACTATCTAATATTTGAGTGTGTTTGTTTAAGGTTTTGGAATGCTCGTTTAATATATTGGTGTGATCGATCAAGGTATTGGAGTGCTCGTTTAAAATATTGGTGTGTTGGATTAAGATTTTGGAGTGCTCATTTAGAATATTGGTGTGTTCCTCGACAATAGTGCGAATTTCTTTAATTTCCTGCCTTTGTTCTTTTACCTCTCGAAAAATGGCGTGTAAGAGTTCTTGATCAGTCATGGTTTTCCTCCTAGGGGATATTTGGTGTGGTAAAACTGGAGAATTGTTCTGTAGGGAAGGGAAAAGGATAATACAACCTCATTCTAACAGATTGCCTTCTTTAATTAAAGGAATATGGAGTGGTTTATATTGTAAAAAAGAATGCCCATTCAGGCATTCTTTTGCGGTAATAGTTCCTGTAGTTTTTGCTACAGTATCCGCTCATTTTCAGCACTCAGCCAATCATCCTCAAGTATCACAAACCGGCAATTCCCGCTATTAAGGTAGCTGTAGATGATCTGCGCCTTGTCGATCTCGAACTTAGTGACTGCTTGAAAGTGTGAATCTGTTGAGGGGGAGAAGAGATGCTCTAAAATTTTTCCTCTTAAACTTTCCAGACCATCCTCGAAAGCGAATTTCTCTAAATAAACCACGTCTGTCCTCTGGATGATAAATACCTTCCCAGTTTCCTTATCGATTTCTTCCACAATTATTAGCTTATGGTTTTCTTCGGTAAAATGAATCACTTCCTCCTTGTAGTACAGGGAGTTCAGGATGTTCAGGTAATTGCGGTAATTTGCAGCCTTTTCGAATTCCAGCTTTTCAGCGGCTGCTTCCATCCTGTTTCTCACAAGCTCCATTAACCGAGTGTCCTGATGTTCAAGGTGGGAAATCAGCATATCCAACATCCGATCGTATGCTTCTAAAGCAGCCCCGCCCAGACAGAGCCCGTTGCAATACCCAAGTGAATTGTTCAAGCAACGGGACTTTTTATTGTTGGGGTGGCTGCATTGGAATTGGAAGGTGTCCTTGAATCCTTCAATGGCACGTACCACGGTTTTTCTGCTGGTATATGGGCCGAAGCAGTGGAAACGTTCGCTACTCATAGGTTGGGTCGTAATTTTCAGGCTGCGTAACTCCCTGTTCTTCGGAATCGAGAGGTAGTTGAAGCCTTGTGGGCTTTTCATTTTCCGATTATAGTGCGGCTTGTATTCCTGAATCAGCTTCCACTCGAGCAAAAAAGCCTCGAACTCCGTGTCCGTTCTGATATGGTCGAGGTCGCTAACGTGGGTCACGAGCCGCTTGATTTTGGGAGTATGGATGGTCGAAGCGCGGAAATAGGATTGGACCCTCTTTTTCAGCTCTTTCGATTTTCCGACATAGAGGATGGTACCGTACGAATCTTTCATTAGATAGACGCCTGGGGTGGAGGGAAGGGACTTTATTTTCTGTTGTAGGTTCATGTTTGGTCCCTCCTAAAAAAAATTAACGAATCGCAGGTATCTTTATTTTTACAGTGAACTCCTCGTCCCTATAAACGAAGTCGAGAAAGCCTTGATGGCCCACGACTATATCCTTGACCATTTTAGTGCCAAGCCCTTCATGTCCATTGCCTTTTGTCGTGTGTCCGTAAGAATGATAGAGTTCATCGAGTACGGGAGTCGGTATGGGAAGGCTATTGTTCTTACAGACAAGCAGATAGAGTCCGCTTCTTTTGTAAAATTGCAGGGTCAATACGGCCTGCTTTTCGTAATGCTTCTGCCACTCACAGCAGGCATCGATGCTGTTGGAAAGCAGATTGCCGATAAGGGTAACCATGTTCTGATCGGAAACAGGCAAAGTAGAGAGAGGAAGATCCAGGTCGTATACGACGGAAATGCCGCTTCGCTGTGCACGACGATACATCTGATGCAGAACGCCTGCCACCACACCACTCTCACCTTTTATCGATAGGTTGGTCTCTTCATAGCCATCCACGAGATCGTCCAAATAGTGCTTGGCCTCTTTATCCTTGCCGTTTTCGAGCATAAAGTGAACCGCAGATACGTGCTTTAAAAATTCGTGACGTTCTCCACGGACAACGCGGAAGGTTTCGTTGATATGCTCGCGCTGTTTTTCATACTCCAGCAAGCTGCGGGTCAAATCAGAAATCTTACGAGATCCATTCAGGCGTATAGCCTCCAGACCAGTAAAAGAGAGAAAGGGGACAAAAGTAGCCCAGGAAAGCTCAACCGAAAAATAAAGGCTAACAAGCAAGAGCTGCATGGCAAGGAGAATCAGGTTCCAGCGAATTCCGATACTATTGATATCCAATAGGATTCTTTTATATAAATAATACACCATCCCGATTACAGGTAAACTCACAATATAGATTGGCACATTCCATGATAGGTTGTTCAAAAGAAATTCCAGATGAATGGTTCCAAACGCGGCCAGGAGGACCCAATATAGAAGTGAAGCTTTCACGATGATTCCTCCTTATCAAAAATAATGTTGCTGCAGAAACTCGACCTTATCCTTTGTGATCATCGCCTGCTCTTCCATTCCCTCAAAGCTCACGATATAGGAATTCTTCGCATAGAGGGAGAAGTTTTTGACATGGTGAATGTTGATGATGAAAGAGCGGTGGGAGCGGAGAAAATCCCGTTCCCTGAGCTCCCCCTCGAGTTCGTTCAAGGTCTGGTAGGTTTTGACCGGTCCTGTTTTCGTGTAGATGGTCGTGGAGCGGCCAGACCGCTCGATAAACACGATGTCCTTCTTTTGGATAATATGTATGTCGTTCTTTTGTTTAATGTAGAGTCTACCGGCAATTTCCGCGGATTTGGACTTTTCGAGAAGCCGTTCGATGGATTTGATCAGACGGTCCTTTGGGTAAGGCTTCATGATGTAGTCGTGTACATTCAGTTCAAAGGCATGAACCGCATAGCCGCTGCTTCCTGTCACGAAAATGACGGAGATGTTCAGGGCATGTGAGTGGATGATGTCCGCCAGCTCATACCCCGAAAGGTTCGGCATCTCAATGTCCGCAATCAACAGGTCGACCGATTCCTTTTTGATATGCTCGTAGGCCTCTTCTGCAGACTGTGTGGAAAAGACGATTTCAAGCTGTGGCATCCCCGCTACAATCCCATTCAGTTTATCCAAATCTATGTATCTGTCATCGACAAGCCCAACCCTCATTGCAATTTCCCTCTCTGTTGTTTTCCATTTTTATCTTTATTTTACCATGTGAAAGGGAGGAATGGACATTTTCGCGACATTAAACGGAATATTCGCGACATAACTAGAGATTCAGCGATTCATTTATTTTAAGATGAAGACAAGAAATAAATGAGGGGCTGAGAGCATGATTGAAATAAATGAAGTCACGAAAAAGTTTCAGGATAAAAAAGTGTTTGTAACGGCGTTGAAGCATGTTTCCTTTTCAGTGAAAAAAGGGCAGATCGTCGGACTGCTTGGTGAAAACGGTGCGGGGAAAACAACTCTACTAAGAACGATTGCTACGCTGTTGACTCCGACTGAAGGAAGCGTAAGTGTCGGTGGATATGATACCGTGAAAAATCCGGATGCGATCAAAAGAAAAATCGGTGTACTGTTTGGCGGGGAAACAGGCCTCTATGACCGCTTGACCGCCCGTGAAAACCTCGAATATTTTGCAGCGTTATACGGGCTGAGCAAGCACGAAACGAAGGTGCGAATCGACGACCTCGCAAAAATGTTCGGCATGAAGGATTACCTGAACCGTAAAGTGGGTGGCTTCTCCAAAGGGATGCGCCAGAAAGTGGCCATTGCAAGAACGCTCATCCACAACCCTGAAATCATCCTGTTCGATGAGCCGACAACCGGACTTGATATTACTTCTTCAAACGTATTCCGCCAGCTTGTCCATCAGCTGAAGCGCGAAGGGAAGACAATCATTTTCTCCAGTCACATCATGGAGGAAGTGTCGATGCTGTGTGACACCGTTGCGATGATGCATAAGGGCGAACTCGTCCATCACGGAAATCTTGAGCAGCTTTATAAATCAGAGGGCAGTCGTGATCTGAACTATATCTTTATGAGCAAACTGGTAAGGGGGAACGATTTTTATGCTTCGTAAAATCTATCTGAAAGAAATGAAAGATTCCTTCCGCGACAGGCGTACACTGCTCTTGACCGTGTTACTGCCGATCGTGATGATGACAGGGTTGGTACTTTTTTATGAAAGCATGGTGTCGGATGGGGAAGGTGAAACCTATAGGCTTGCTGTCGAAACTAGTTTCTCCGCAGAAGAAGAGGGGATTTTTGCTGCCTATGAAAATATTGAATTTGTACAGTCGGATGACCCGGAAGCAGTGGTTCAAGAGGGAGATGCGCAGGCGGCCCTTATCTTGAATGATGGATTTATGGAAAGTGTGGCAGGAGGGGAGGCTGCAACCGTTACAGTGATTGGCGATTCCTTCAGCCAGAACTCGTCCAATCTTTTAAACATGGTAACAAGCGCATTGGCAGTCTATGAAAAATCTGTTATCGCAGAGCGCCTCGAGGCACAAGGAACTTCACAGGAGCTTGTTCAGCCGTTTACGTTTGAGCAAAAAGAAATCTCAGAAGATAACCCGGGAATCAATCTTGTCGCGATGTTAATTCCATTAATCCTGGCATTAGCAATCGGGATTGGCGCAGGTCCATCAGCATCCGACCTGTTCGCAGGGGAAAAGGAAAAGAAAACAATGGAAGCCCTATTGATGACACCGGTAAACCGCATGACCCTGCTTGTTGCTAAGTGGTTGACGATTGTCACCATCGGGTCACTGACAGGAATCATCACGCTGATTGTGGTCGCGCTCGAAATCAACTTCCTGACTGAGAACCTGAAAAGCGCCGTTTCTCTAGGGGATAATGTGTACCCTGTAGTTGGATTTGCAATACTAGTATCCATCATCTATGCCATGTTTGTTGCAACGCTTCTCATGGTCACAAGCATCATCGGCAAAACGGTAAAAGAATCACAAAGCTACAGCACACCAATCATGATGGTTGCCATGTTCCCATTGATGATCATCTCCGGAATCGGCATCAACGAGCTGGCATTCCACCACTTCGCCATTCCGATCATGAACGTATTCACCATCCTGAAGGAACTAAGCTTTGGCATCATCAACTACGAACACCTTGGTATTATGATAGGAAGCAACCTGGTATGTATAGTGGTTGCATTTATTATAGCAAGAGTCATGTTTTTGAAGGATAAATGGGTGATGAATTAAATGATAGGGGCCAGACCCTCAAGCAGCATAGCGTGCTGAGGGTCTGGCCCCTTATCTATTGCTGCGCCTAGTGCGGAAATCAACAGCGCGGTATTTAAAAGGGAATAAAAAGAGACACGCACCTCCACCCATTACCCCCGCATACGCTATTAGGCAAACAACTATGGGGAGGTTATCTCTTTGCACTTTCCACAAAATCAAAATCTTATTTTTAAGCAGGGTTCAGTAGATTACCGCAACAACCTTTCAAATGAACGGCTCATCTATTATTATCCGCGTCCGAGACGTCCTTTTTACTATCCTTATTATCCATACCATTACTATCCGGCTCCTTATTATTACCCATATCCATATAATCCGAGACCGTATTACCGGAACCAGGAGGCCACGGTGGGGGAAGTATCCCAGTCTGATATGCGTGCAAGCTGGCGGGAGTGGGAGGATCTTGGGGCACCGCTTAGAGGTTTCCGAGGGGCACCGGCCGTAGCATCCTGGGCGCCAAATCGCTTGGACACATTTGTCCGCGGTGAGAGCAACCGGATGTTCCATAAATGGTGGGACGGAAGACGTTGGAGCAGATGGGAGGACCTAGGTGCCCCTAGAGGCGGCTTAAGGAGTTCTCCAGGGGCCGTTTCATGGGGACGGAACCGGATTGACACCTTTGTCCAGGGCCAGAATGAGGGCATGTGGCACAAGTGGTGGGACGGAAGAAGTTGGAGTCAATGGGAGGACTTAGGTTCCCCGCGAGGCGGCTTCAAGGGATCACCGGCTGCTGCTTCCTGGCAGGAAAATCGCCTGGATTGCTTTGTTCAGGGGATGGACAATAACCTCTGGCATAAATGGTGGGACGGCAGAACATGGAGTCAGTGGGAAAACCTCGGTTCTCCGCGCAGCGGCCTGGGAGGATCCCCTGGTGCCGTATCATGGGGGCCAAACCGCATTGACGTCTTTGCCGTTTGCAACAACAACCGTTTATGGCATAAGTGGTGGGACGGCAGAAGTTGGAGCCAGTGGGAAAACCTCGGCACCCCGCGTGGCGGCCTGGATGGCGCACCAGCTGTTGCCTCATGGGCACCAAACCGGCTAGATGTCTTCATAAAGGGCAAAGATGATCGCATGTGGCAGGTATTTTGGAACGGCCGACGCTGGAGTCAGTGGGCAAACCTTGGTTCACCGCGTGGCGGGGTCCAATCCTCACCGGCAGCAGTCTCTTGGGACCGGAATCGCATCGACACATTTGTCCGAGGGGGCAACAACCGGCTTTGGCATAAGTCGTACGCCTAATATTTTTTTGAAGAAGCACCTGCTATTTTCCGTAAAGGGAAGCGGGTGCTTTCTAGTTACTTCATAACCTTTTCCGCTTTTAAAACTGCTTTCATCGCGATCCTTGCTTCATTCAAAACGGATTGGCGCCAATGTTCATCTTCGGGATAGAACATTTTATGGAACTCACTTCTGATCCACTGGATGTCTTCCTCCTTTTCAGCACCCTCCCAATATAGCTGGTTTTCTAAAATGATGGTGGTGAATTCGCGCAATTCGGCTTTGGTTCCCACTCCGAAGGTACCGAATTCGAAAAGCGCAGAGAAGAGGTGGGTCTCCGGATACTCTTCACATTTGAGTTTATGAAAATGGTTCGTAGAGTCACCTTTCACTTTTTTCGGTGTGAACGTCTGAATATTATTTAAAGGGTAAAGGGACATTAATTCATCTTCCCCACGGGGATCAAGCTCCGATACCAGCATCGTTACTTCATTGGTTGGGCCGAGCGCCGTGTGCCAATCCATATGTATGACCCGTGGAAAGGTGGATAATAATTTCTTTTGTATCGATTTAAGAAAGGCGGTCGATTCTTCCTCTTTGCTTCCACCGTAATAGACCCCTCTTTCAAACTCGAACTGTCCCATGCCTTTTGCTTCCTTCATCGCACTATAACTTGCGTGGACTGCCCCCTCAGTAAGCCGGGAATATAAGGTTGCCTTCTCTTCCTTTACGTCCATTATTTTTCCATTAGGGAGAAATAGCTCCTTTTTCTGCGCATAAGTTTGATTAACGTCTCTTGGAACAGTATTTGGGTCATATAAATAATTTCGGTTCAGATCGACATTGTTTTCTGTCACCCGTCTGAAATGCCTCATTCCCCAAGGGTTCAATGCGTGAATCAAACATATTCCCGTCGTATCAGAATCGATGGTGTCAAGATACTCGTCCACAAATAGGTGGATGACACCAGCTCCTGCATACCCTTCAATGCCATGTTCCCCGGATGTGAAAAATAGGATTTGCCTGTTGTCAGTTAGAGCTTCGGAATAGATCATGTCGACCGTGTTATCTTTTTCCTGTCCGATTTGGTGGCTCGACAGCACCGCTTCTGGCCATTTTTCCTTTATTTTATCCAGGTGCCCTCGGAAGGCTTTGCGGGATTCCTCATAACTGTTTTTAAAATATCTTCCAGTTTCTTTCATGGTAATCATCCTTTCAGGTTTTTCTATTGTTTATTTAGTTTCCCTTCCGAGTTCAGAGAGAAACGTTTTGTCTTTAAAAAGTATGGCCCGAGCGTCGGACTTTTTCTGTAAAATGTGTTTTCTTGTGACTTTCCTGAAATAGCAAATTTCAAACAAACGTTTGTTTAATCCAAAAATGAAATGCAGCAGGGAGAAGGGGTTCAGAGGTTGGTAAAAGAATTAACTTTTAAAAAAGGATTTGTAGAAAAGTAACGAGTTTTTATTTTCTGAAAATTGTTGCATTTAAAAGGATATACGGCGTAAACTGGTAATACCAGATAATATATTGGTAATACCAGTTTGGAGTGTAGAGATGAGAGCAACCGATAAAATAGAAAAATTGTTCATTCGTAAAGTGCTGCAGCAGGAGTATTTGTCAGGAACCCAGATTCCATCCGAAAGGGAACTCGCAGCAGAGTATCAAGTTGGAAGACCGGTTATTAGGGAGGTCCTGCAGCGCTTAGAGCGGGATGGGTGGCTGACGATCCGAAGTGGGCAGAGGGCGGTGGTCAATGATTATTGGAAAGAAGGTAACCTGATGACCATTGTGCACCTGCTTGCTGAGGAGGAGAGCATTCCGAACGAATTTATTGTGCATCTTTTGGAACTCCGAAAAAGTCTTTCGCCGGCATATGTGAAAGATGCCGTGACGCATAAGCCCTTATCCGTCGTCGCTCTTCTTAAAGAAAGCGAAACGGTTCCCAATGAGCCTGCTGCCTTTGCCGAATATGACTGGCGTCTGCAAAGAGGGCTTGCTGCCGCATCGCCAAATCCTATCTATCTACTGATCTTGAACAGTTTCGGGCATCTGTATGTGAAAATGGCAACCCATTACTTTTATCAAGATACTTACCGCGATGCTTCCAAAGCCTATTATCGCGAGCTGATGGCCGCAACTCTGTCAGGGGACAGCACGCAGGCGGAGTATCTGGTCAAGAAGATGATGGAAAAGAGTATTCATATGTGGAAAGAGCAAACCAAGGTTAAATAAGGGAATGGGGAGTGGGGTACGGTGAAAGGGTATTACAGAGAGCTCTTTTTGTTTCCTGATATTACGATATTAATAGGGTTGATAGTACTGAGTGTGACTTTCCAGATTTGGCATGGTCTCGCATGGGCGGCGGTTGCCTGCCTTGCACTGGGCCTCCTTGTTTTCATGTTCAGTGAATATATGACCCACCGATTTGTCTTCCATTTAAAGCCGCCGAAAAGCCCAATCCTTTTGAAAATGCTGAAGCGCCTGCATTATGACCATCATACAGATCCGAATGACCTGCATCTCTTATTTTTACCATTATGGTATAGTCTGCCTAACTTGTCGGTGCTGGCCGTCATCTTTTACGTGATTGCGGGGGATGTCTGGCTGACCTTGGCGTTTGCGGCCGGACTGAAGACAATGCTCTTCCTGTATGAATGGAAGCACTATGTTGCACACCGGCCGATCAAGCCGAAATCAAGGTTCGGTAAGTGGGTCAAGAAGATGCACATTCTTCATCACTATAAAAATGAAAACTTCTGGTATGGCGTTTCCACTCCCTTTGTCGATGTACTGTTTGGGACTCTGAAGGATGAAAAAGAGGTGGAGACGAGTAAAACTGCGAAGGATCTGGAAAAACGGGCTTGAAAAAAGTGAAAACCAAACTCAGGAGAGCTGTTTGACTTCTGGGTTTTTTGATTTTCTTAAAGCTTTACAGAGTAAATGGAACCATCCGTCAGTAACATTGAATCACATCAGGCTATTTGTTGCTGGATGGGCAATATGGATAAATATCCGTGGATTTCCCTGCAGGAGGCTTTGTTCTAATTTTTCTTAATATGGTTTAATAGATAGATAGACTCGGGTATAAGTAAATTTATTAAATTGTAAAAGGATGTTGATGCGTATGGACAGGTCAGTTTTTAAAATTTCGGTAGGCATAGCAGTGGTATTCGTACTAATTGGAGTGTTGATTCCGGAGCAATTGGGTGCTGCTATGGAAGTGGCAAAAGGCTTAGTATTAGAGAAATTCGGTTGGTTTTATCAATTGGTTGCCACGTTCTTCCTCTTATTTGCCGCATTTATGATCTTCAGTAAATATGGAAAAATTAAACTCGGAAAACAAGATACCAAGCCGGAGTTCAGCCGTCCTACTTGGTTTGCCATGCTTTTTTCCGCTGGAATGGGGATAGGCCTTTTGTTCTATGGGGTATCGGAACCCATTTCTCATTTCTCCGCACCTCCGATAGGTGAAGGCGGAACGGAGCAATCAGCCATACTTGGCATGCGTTATACTTGGCTTCACTGGGGTCTTCATGCTTGGGCCATTTATGCTATTGTGGCATTGGCGCTTGCCTATCAGAAGTATAATAGGAATGCCCCTGGATTAATGAGTGCCACGCTTCATCCTGTGCTTGGTGAAAAGGTGAAAGGACCGATAGGCAAAACCGTGGACGTGGTTGCCGTTTTTGCTACGTTGTTTGGTGTTGCAGCTTCATTGGGATTGGGATCCCAGCAAATTAATGCCGGCCTGGAGTATTTAATTGGAATTCCCAATAACTTTACCGTGCAGTTTATCATCATGGCTGTTATTACAGCACTTTTCATTGTTTCAGCAACTACAGGAATTTCGAAAGGGATCAAATATTTAAGCAATATTAATATGTCTCTTGCTGTTATATTATTTTTCGTCATGCTTATCCTCGGGCCGACTTTGTTTTTATTGAATATGTTCACTTCCACGTTAGGGAGTTATGTCCAGAATGTTGCATTGATGGGATTGAGATTATCTCCTTTTGATGCAAATGAAGCAGCGTGGACGCAAGGCTGGACGGTCTTTTACTGGGCATGGTGGATTTCCTGGACTCCATTTGTCGGCATGTTTATTGCCCGTGTCTCCAAGGGCCGCACAATCAGGGAGTTTACCATTGCGGTTCTTCTTGTTCCATCCCTTGTATGTGCACTATGGTTCACGATTTTTGGAGGGACAGGTATTTACCTTGAGGTCGTTCAGGGATTGGATGTATCGAGCCAAAGCTTAGAAACTGCCCTTTTCTTTGTTTTTCAACAGTTACCTTTCGGTGCGCTTCTTTCCGTTCTGACGGTTGCGCTTATTACAACCTTTTTCGTCACTTCTGCAGACTCTGCAACCTTTGTCCTCGGAATGCTGACTACAGGAGGAAAATTGAATCCCCCTAATGGAGTAAAAGTGGTATGGGGCATCATCTTGGCTGCATCAACACTTGTTCTGCTTGCTTCAGGCGGATTGACCGGGTTGCAAACGGCCATCATTGTCAGTGCACTGCCGCTGACCTTCATTGTATTGGTGATGTGTTACGGATTGTATAAAGAGTTAGGAAAAGAATATAAAAAACAAATCAATCCGGATTGGAAGAAACAAGAAAAAGCAAAACCGGAAAAGACAGCAAGTTAAAGCACAATGCCTGACCATATTTTATGGTTGGGCTTTTTTGTGGCGAAAAATCTGCTAGTGACAATCAACGTAAATTCCTATATAATGGAACTATTCCAACTACAAAGGAGATTGTTTTATGGAAGGGTACGTTCTTAACTAACGTAATTTGATACGTGCGTGTGGAAAAAAACGCTGGTTCGGCTTAGGGTCGAGCTCTGTTTGAGTATGTTTTTTTCTCGCGAAAAGGTTAAGAACACGGGTTTGCGCCTGCACCATAAAATGATAGTTGAGATGAGTGAATAGGTATTTTTCTGCCTGTCACCATTTACGTCATAAACTACCATTCAAAACGCAAAGAACGAGTGTTGTTCTCTGCGTTTTTTTATATGCAAAAATAAGGTGAAGACTTTGTTCCATCTTTTCCTCGCACGTATCAGCTTGTATCAAGCAGATTAAAACTTAGGAGGAAAAAACATTGAATCACACAACCATTCAAGCATTACAATTTATCGATTTGAAAAAAGAGATAGCATCCTTTTGCATCTCGGAGCTAGGGAGAGAGGCCATTTCAACGATTGAGCCATCTACTCATAAAAAGCGGATAGACGCATGGCTCCATGAAGTGACAGAGGGGAAACGCATTCTGGAAATCAGCGCAAGTGTGCCGATCCACGGCCTTCACGGCATCCAATACATTATGAAAAATCTTCATAAGGGTGTTCCCTGCCGTCCCGATCAGCTCATGGGGCTTTACGAATTCCTGGAATGCATAGAGAAGCTGAGACGCTTTATGAGGGATAAGGAGTATGTGGCACCGACTATCACTTCCTATGTCTACTCGATTTCTGAACTGGAGCATATTGCAACAGAAATCATCCGTTGCATCCGTAACGGTAGGGTGGATGACTACGCGAGCAAGGAGCTGCTCAAGATCCGCAAGCAGATTTCCACCTTGGAGGAAAGGATTAAGCAACGGGTCGAGCAGCTTGCCAAATCGGCAAAATACAGTAAATATATGCAGGAAAACATCGTCAGCATCCGGAATGGCAGATACGTCATCCCGGTGAAAAAGGAATACAAAAACAACATCAAGGGAGCGGTGTTGGATGTTTCGGCATCAGGATCCACCGTCTATATCGAGCCTGAGGAGGTATGTGTCATCCAGGATTCCATCAACCTGCTTAAGTTCCAGGAAGAGGCAGAGGAAGAAAAGATCCTTTTTGCCCTGACAGGACTAGTGGAGGAGCATGAACACGAAATAAAAATTGCGATGGATATGATGGTGAGCTACGACCTGATTTTTGCTAAGGCGAAGTACAGCATGGCGATTAACGGGATAGCGCCGCAGATGAACGAGCATCATTTGATCAGATTGAAGGGAGCGCGCCATCCTTTATTGGGTAGAAGAGCCGTGCCATTGAACCTGGTAATCGGCGAGGATTTCGACGCGATTGTCATCACAGGTCCGAATACGGGTGGGAAAACGGTGACCATTAAAACAGTCGGGCTGCTTACGATGATGGCGCAGTGCGGCATGCATATCCCTGCAGATTCAGGCAGCGAAATCGCCATCTTCCAAAAAATTCTCGTAGATATCGGGGACGGCCAGAGCATTGAACAATCGTTGAGCACCTTCTCTTCGCGAATTAAGAATATTATCGACATTCTCGGGGAAAGCACGCCGCAGACATTGGTTCTTCTCGATGAACTTGGCTCAGGAACCGACCCGGCAGAGGGCATGGGGCTTGCGACTTCCATTTTGGAGGAGCTTTTCAACAAAGGGACAACAATGCTTGCAACAACCCACTACAGCGAAATCAAGGAATTTGCCAATGCCCAGGAAGGTTTTATGAACGGATCGATGGAATTTGATGTGGAAACGCTGAAGCCGACCTACCGCCTCATTGTCGGAAAAGGAGGAGATAGCCAGGCATTTGCCATTGCGCTTCGCCTTGGCATGCATCCAAAGCTGATCGAACGCGCTCATGAAATCACGTACAAGGAAAAGCGAGATTACACGGCCGCCACCGACAAACCGCTGCAGGAGCTGAACAGGCAGCTTGCGATGAACAAGAAGTATATCCACAAGCAAAAGCATGCTGTTGTTGAAAAAGCTGCCCATGAGATCGTCTTTAAAATGGGGGATAACGTGAAAATTCCTTCCATCGGCGAGTTCGGGATTGTCTATAAGCCGGCCGATGAACGCGGAAATGTAGTGGTGCAGGTAAAAGGCGAAATGCAGACCTTCAATCACAAGCGCCTGAACCTCTACATTAAAGCGGAGGAGCTATACGCGGAAGGCTATGACATGGATATCATTTTCGAATCCAAGGAAAACCGCAAGCTGCGCAGCCAGATGAATAAGCGCCATATTGATGAGGTGATTTTGGAGGACGGCGAGAAATGATGTCTCTTGCTGGCGCAGCCGTAAAGTTTGTGAAAATGTAAACCTCTTGTTAACGACTGTATGAGTTGTGTTAATCTTTTGAAAATTAACTTCTGTTTGTCCGATTTTTTTGTATGATAGTCCTGTAGTACAAATCATGCAAGCAATCCAAGGAGGCAATTGAAGGATGAAAAAAGGATTAATCGCTTTATTATCTTCTCTTATGTTATTAGGACTTGCTACTGGCTGCAGCAACGATGAAATGAACAACAACAACGATGGAACGGAAACAAATTCGGAGGAATCTAACGAAGAATAAGAAACGGAAGGCCGCTGATCTGGAATCGGCGGCTTTTTATGTGGATTTCGAGTGCTCGAAAAGTGTTTATGCACAAAAATTCCGATTTGTGCACAATTCTCCCACTGTTATGCACAAAAAATAGAATATGCGCTTAAATTTCTTGAAATGCGTACAAAAATAATCCACTTATGCACAAACCGCATTATTCGACAAAATCCCCCATGAAGATTCGGTCAAGCCCCTGCTAACCAGCCCCCTGAAAAATCCCAATATTTTGGACATAACCTACCATAAATCCGGTAAAATGTAGAAAGATAACATACTAGCTTTTTCTATAAATCCAACAACGTCAATACTACCCCGAAACCCTTCTACGAAAAGCAGGACATCACAGAAAATCTTGATCTGGCAATAGGGAGACAAAAATTAAAGAGGTTCAGGATGTTATTCATCTGGATGAAAAAAGTGTGTTTGTTCCATTTATCACGAAGCGAGGCCAATACTCCACAGGTATTTGGATGTGGCTTGAAGGCAGATGGGAGAACGTTTCAGTTTCAACCTCCCCTACACCAGAATCATGGACGAGTGAGAATGGCAATACAACCTATCTGACTTGGAACATCCATCTGGGAGATCAAGTGGAATATATCCAGTTTTATTTGCTTTCACAAAGGAATTTCCATGTGATGCAGCATAGTGAAATGGATAGTGTGGAAACGTATCAGCCGAGTATTCAGATGAGCCATCGTGTCATTGGGTTCCAAGAGCTATGGTGCTATTCCAATCCCGAAAGAGTGGAACCCCATCATCAATTCATTTAACAAGTCTAACAGCCAAGATGGTTTTTTTGTGAATTCCCATATGAATCAAAATGCCTCTACTTACCTGGCATGGCAGGCATTTAACAAAGATGTTGAGGAAGCTTCTTTAGAGAAAACCTACAATAGCGGCGGTGGTGGGTACTCAACTGGAGGCTATACTCAATTTATTCGAACAATAAATAATGAAGAACTGAAATAATAAAAAGCACTTTTCCTGTTAAAATGGGAGAAGTGCTTTTCCTATTCATTCCAAAGGAGCAAATGACAGAATTCAGCACTGATAAGGGTTTGAGCAACAAATTTCGACAATATCCGATAGAAATTTGGAACCGTTTTCCCGTTAATCATACTTTTTTTAGGGTATTGGAATGTAAACGGTTTAATAAGTTACAGTTATGATGTAATATAGTACGTATATAGTTATTATTCTGATATATTAGCTAGCAGTTACAGGCAATAATAATGGAGGCATGTCTGATGAGTAATCAAGACCGTGCGCATATTTGGGAGCGCTTCTACGGGCCGAATATGGGCTATATTTATGAAGAGTATGACAAGTATCAGGAGGATCCGGAATCAGTAGACGATACGATTCGGAAATTGTTCGATGATATGGGTCCACCGCCGGAAATGGAGTATGGAGTGCAGACGGAGTCGTCTTCGTCCTCAAAGAAAGATGCACCTAGTCAAGCTCCACAATCGGCGATTAAAAAAGTCATTGCTGCAACAAAGCTTTTAAGGAATATTCGTACATTAGGCCATCTGGCTGCAAATATAAGCCCGATCCAATTTGAGGAGAAGCATCCTGCAGGATTTCTGGATGTGGAAACTTATGGATTGAGCAAGGAAGACCTTTTACAAATTCCGGCTGATCTAGTTTGGGAGGATGCACCTGACGCGATTTCAAATGGTTGGGAAGCGTATGAACACCTGAAACGTATTTATACAAGTACCATCGCCTATGAATTTGGTCATATCCATGATGAAGAGGAACAGAACTGGCTGAACGGCTACATCGAGAAGTCCCGTATCCATCAACCGATTTCCAAAGAGGAGCGTATCGAATTGTTCGATCGTTTGATGCATGTGGACGGATTCGAGAAGTTTTTGCACAAAACTTTTGTCGGTCAGAAACGCTTTTCTATTGAAGGGTTGGATATGCTGGTACCGATGCTCGACAAGCTGGTACAATCCGGCTGTGAGGAAGGTACGAAAAATATCAGCATCGGAATGGCGCATCGTGGCCGTCTGAACGTGCTTGCTCATGTGCTAGGAAAACCATATGAGTTGATTTTCTCTGAATTCCATCATTCCCCGAACAAGGAGCTTGTACCTTCGGAGGGTTCTCGTGGAATCAACTTCGGATGGTCCGGAGATGTAAAATATCATCTTGGAGCAGACCGCAATATTAAAGGCGAAAAGGAAAATGTGATCAGCATCCATCTTGCTCACAATCCAAGTCACCTGGAATTTGTCGATCCTGTTGTACAAGGTTCTGCACGTGCCTTACAGGAAGACCGCAGTGAAAAGGGCTATCCATCGCTGGATGAACAATCTGCTTTCAGCGTATTGATTCATGGAGATGCGGCTTTCCCTGGAGAAGGGGTAGTTGCGGAAACCTTGAACCTGATGAAGCTGAGAGGCTATGCGACAGGCGGAGCAATCCATATCATTGCAAACAACCTGCTAGGATTCACAACGAACTATCAGGATTCCCGTTCGACCAAATATGCAAGTGATCTGGCAAAAGGCTACGAGATCCCGGTTATCCACGTCAATGCGGATGATCCGGAAAGCTGCTTGGCTGTGATGTATTTTGCCTACCAGTACCGCAAAAAGTTCAATAAGGATATTGTGATCGATCTAGTAGGATACCGCCGTTTCGGACATAACGAAATGGATGATCCGAACGTGACACAGCCGTACCTGTATGAAATGATTAATAATCATCCGACCATTGCAGAAAAGTACGCACAGGAACTGGTTTCCCGCGGTATTTTGACGGAAGAGGACACGACTAACAAAAAGTCCGAGATGATGAAAAAGTTCCAGGAGACTTTTGATAAATTAAAAGAAAAAGAAAATAAAGAAGAAGTCACCAAATATGTGCCGGTCAAGATCGTCGAACATGTACCGGAAATGGAGACAGCAGTTTCTGTTGACCTCCTTCGTTCCATTAATGAAAACCTTGCCAAATGGCCTTCCCACTTTAAGGTATATCCGAAATTGGGACGTATCCTCAAAAAGAGGGAGAGTCTGTTGAGCGAGGAAGGTAAAGTGGATTGGTCGCTTGGAGAAACTCTTGCCTTTGCTTCCATCCTGGCAGACGGCACACCGATCCGTTTGACGGGCCAGGATAGTGAGCGTGGAACATTTGCCCACCGCCATCTTGTTTTACATGACCACCAGACGGCAGAACGATATGTGCCTTTGCACAATATCCCGGAGGCGAAAGCTTCGTTCTCCATCTACAACAGCCCGTTGTCTGAAACTGCGGTACTTGGTTTCGATTACGGATACAGTGTGCAATCACCGGAATCCCTTGTCATCTGGGAAGCTCAGTTCGGCGACTTCGTGAACGTCGCACAGGTTATCATTGACCAGTTCATTGCTGCAGGCCGAGCGAAATGGGGCCAGAAATCAAGCCTTGTGATGCTACTTCCTCATGGCTATGAAGGTCAAGGACCGGAACACTCGAGCGGTCGAGTGGAGCGATTCCTGAATTCTGCTGCTGAGAACAACTGGATTGTCGCAAACGTAACAAGCGCAGCCCAGTATTTCCATCTTTTAAGAAGACAGGCGCTACTCACCAAAACGGAGGATGCACGTCCTTTGATCGTGATGACGCCGAAGAGCTTACTGCGTAATTCCATGACGGTTTCCAACAGCTCCGAATTGAGCGAAGGCTCATTCAAGCTGCTTGTGGAGCAGGAAGGAACCGGAAAAGAAAAGTCCAAGGTTACTAGACTTGTACTATGTACAGGAAAAGTGTCCATCGACTTGGCCAACAAACTGGCGGAGCTGTCAGGAGAAGATGTTGAAAACCTGCATATAGTTAGAGTGGAGCAGCTGTATCCATTCCCGAAAAAAGAAGTGGAAGAGCTTGTCGCCGATTATCCAAACCTGAAGGAAATCGTATGGGTACAGGAAGAGCCGAAAAACATGGGCGCATGGCCTGTGGTAAAGGCACCATTGCATGAGATCGCTTCAAGTGGTCTGGATGTTGAATACATTGGACGACCAAAACGTTCCAGTCCTTCAACCGGAGAGCCACATATTCATAAACAAGAGCAAGCTGGAATTGTACAAGCGGCATTAAATGTTAGCAAAGGGCATGGAGGGGAATTCATATGATCGAAGTTAAAGTACCTGAATTAGCGGAATCCATTACAGAAGGAACAATTGCAGAGTGGACGAAAAGTGTTGGAGAGTCCATCGAAAAGGGCGAGACGATTGCTGAGCTTGAAACGGACAAAGTAAACGTAGAAATCAAAAGTGAGCACACCGGCGTCATCAAGGAATTTCTTTTTGAGCCTGGTGACAACGTAGAGGTTGGCCAGGTTATCGCAGTACTTGGTGAAGCTGGCGAGACAGGCGGATCTGCTCCGGCAGAAGAGCCTGCAGCAGCTGCTCCAGTTGCAGAAGCCCCGAAAGAGGAGAAAGCGGAAGAGCCGAAGCAGGAAGTACCTGCTGCCAAAGCTCCGGAAGCAGAGAAGAAATCTGTGGCAACCCGCACTGCTGTTGCATCTCCTGCAGCCCGCAAGAAAGCGCGTGAGCTTGGAATCGACTTGAACGAAGTGAGCTACCGTGATCCGATGGGCCGCGTGCGCGTAGAGGATGTTGAAGCGCATCAGGTATCCGTTGAAAAGAAAAAGAGCGAGCCTGCTCCTGCAGCTCCTTCTAAACCAGCGGCAGCACCGAAAGCTATTGTACAAGATGACCGTATCGAGCGCGTGAAAATGTCCCGCCGCCGTCAAACGATTGCGAAACGCTTAGTGGAAGCACAGCACACTGCTGCGATGCTTACTACCTTCAATGAGGTGGATATGACTGCCGTTATGGACGTGCGTAACCGCCGCAAGGATGCTTTCTTCAAAAAGAATGGCGTAAAGCTTGGATTCATGTCCTTCTTCACCAAAGCGGTAATCGGAGCGCTGAAGTCATTCCCATTATTGAATGCGGAAATCCAGGGCGACGAAATACTGATGAAGAAGTTCTATGATATCGGTGTGGCAGTTTCCACCGAGGAAGGTCTCGTTGTTCCAGTTGTTCGCGATGCAGACAAACTCAGCTTTGCCGGGATCGAAAAAGAAATCGGTGAGCTTGGTAAAAAAGCGCGCGACAACCAATTGGCACTGAAAGACCTTCAAGGAGGAACGTTCACCATTACAAATGGAGGAATCTTTGGCTCCCTGTACTCCACTCCAATCCTGAACACACCACAGGTTGGTATCCTTGGCATGCACACCATCCAGCGCCGCCCTGTTGTAGTGGACGACAAGGACACAATAGAAGTAAGACCGATGATGTACATTGCCCTTTCCTATGACCACCGCATCGTCGACGGTAAGGATGCTGTACAGTTCCTTGTAAAAGTGAAGCAATTGCTAGAGGATCCGGAAGACTTGTTGTTGGAAGGCTGATTTTAGAAAGATATGAAGAGAACCGCTGTCCAGAGATGGGGCAGCGGTTTTTTCATGGGGAGCGCCGCGAGATCGAGTGTGTGCTTTTGAAGGCGGAGGCAGGAGCAGGGTAGGCGATGTAATCCCGAAATGCAGAATCGCTAGAATGTTTCGGAAAATCGCTAGAAGTTTAGTAAGAATCGCTAGAAGGTTAACAGAAATCGCTAGAATGTCTTTTGCAATCGCTAGAACCTGATGAAAAATCGCTAGAACATTGAAATACAAAACAGGATAAACTACTGGCTCACCCGATTCCAACTCATTAATGCAAAATTTTTAGTGCTAAAAAATACCTCTCAAAAGAAAATTGTCACAATACTACCAATTTACCGACAAAATAAGTATAATTAAAAGTAGAATAGAGACACATACGACCAAGGGGGAACTGAGAGATGAAAAAATTAGTAGTGTTGTCGATGACTGCCATGCTTGCAGCAACGATGATGGCGTGTTCGAATGATAATAGTGCGACGGATACAAAGGAGCCTGCACAGCAGACGGAAAGCCCGAAGAGTCCGAGCAAGCAGACAGATCCGGATTGGATTACACCTGTAGGGGAAACAATTTCCACTGAGGGTGGGGACTTTACATTCCATACTAGAAACGATCAGATGGAAACAGTGGAAGCGGGTTCTTTGACTTTGGATTTTGACCAGGTTGCAGGAATCAGCGGCGTGCTTTCTCCGGAATTTGCAGAGCATGTTGGACAAGATAAACTTGAATACATTCAAGTGGATATCCAAGTGACGAATACTTCCACAGATCCTATAAATTTTGATGCATATCAGGCTACATTGATTACAAGTACCGGAGAAGAGATCACAGCTCCGAACTCGAAATTGGGAGAGCTTCCAGAGGGGAACTTTGAAGGCGAAGAAAAGAAGCAGGCTTCGGTTTTCTATGTGCTGGAAAAATCGAAAGCTGAAGATGTCGAGTGGGTTCGCCTCGTAATGAAAGCTCCAACCAACGAAAGCAATGAAAAAATCGGGGAAGACCTTGATATCAAGGTGGAACTGAAGGGTTAATAGATAGTTAAATAGAAAACCTTGAGAGTACGTCCTCTCAAGGTTTTTGTTTTTCGTCTTTTTCGATAGGAAGCCCCATCTCTACCTTTTTCATTTCCAGTTCCAACCTTAAATATTCCAGCTCTACTTTCTTTTCCTGCAGTTCATAGCTTTTCTTTTTATCATAGCCGTAGTAGAACAGTGATAATGCAACAATCACAGTAATATAGAACCATAAATCCACTTTAGAGCACCTCCTGTACCACTCTATACGTATGACACTTTAATTGGTTCCCTTCTTTTTTGATTTTTGGTTACCCTGAAAATAAGTGTGTACTGTTTAACTCCCTGTTGATTTCCGTTCCAGGTGGCAGCGATCGCGGGACGGTGCTTGAGCCTCCTCGGCTTTGCCTGCGGGGTCTCAAGTCAACCGCTATCTCCCGCAGGAGTCTCACACCTTGCACTCCAATCACCAGGGGAAGCAGGTGACGCATAACGTCCCTACTATATATTCAGTTCTCATTGTGTAAATCTTTTACATAGGGTCTCTGTTAAAGTTTGGTGTTGATCTTTAAGAATCTAGCTGTTGATTGGAGCAATAGGCGAAGACTCCTGCGGGAGGAAGCGTTTAGTGGAGACCCCGCAGGCGCAGCCGAGGAGGCTCCACAAACGCCCCGCGGAAAGCGAAGCCTAGTGCGGAAATCAACTGCGGTATTCAAAAGAGCAACTATTTTAAAAAAGCAGTTTTTTAGAACGAAACATATTACGGCAACCGTGGTATAGTTAAGATGATAGATACATAGAAGGGAATGAGTCGGATGATTAGAGTTGCCTTGCTAAGTAAATGGCATGTGCATGCAGCGGAATATGCAGAGCATGCACAGGGAAATGAGCATATTGAAATCACGCATGTTTGGGATGAGAAGGAAGAGAGAGGCAGAGAATGGGCGGATGAGCTTGGTGTGGAATTTGTCCAGGATATCGAGTCCATTTTTAACAATCCTGATATTGATGCAGTCATTGTCGATACCCCTACTTCCATGCATCGGGATGTTATTATCAGAGCAGCGGAGAGCGGGAAGCATATCTTTACTGAAAAAGTGCTGGCAATCACAGTTGAAGATGCAGAAGCCATATTGGAGGCGGTGGAAAAGAATGGCGTGAAGCTGATGGTTTCCTTGCCGCGTTTAACGGCTGACTATTATCTCCATGCACAGCGAGTAGTGGATGAAGGCTTACTTGGCAAGCTGACGACCATCCGATGCAGGGTGGCGCACAATGGAGCGGTCCCATCAGAGAATAGTCCTCATGGCTGGCTGCCAAAGCATTTCTTCAATATGGAAGAATGCGGAGGTGGGGCATTTATCGATTTGGGTGCCCATCCGATTTATTTGTCGAACCGCCTTGGAGGTCAGGCTGCTGCTGTCACAGCGAGGCTACAGCAGACACTTGGGTACGAAGTGGATGACAATGCAGTTGCCATTGTAGAATACGTATCCGGTGCCATGGGTATTCTTGAAACGGGCTTTGTTGCAAATGGAAGTCCATTCCAACTGCAACTGTATGGGACTGAGGGTACGCTCCTGATTGAAGACGAAAAGATTCGTATCTTCAGCAATCTGATGGAAGCAGGCTGGCATGAAGTGAAAGACTTGCCTGACCCACTGATCATGCCAATGGACCAATGGGTCGAGGAAATTCGTACAGGCCAGACGCCAAGCATCACACAACAGGACGGATTCAACCTCACACTCATCAACCACGCCGCACGACTCTCCCACGACCAGGGGAGAAGAGTGGAAATAAAAGAATTGATTTAATAAAAAAGCAGACAGGAACACGATGTTTCCTGCCTGCTTTTTTTATATTGTTTATGGTAATATTTAGAAAAAGTTCGATAGAATGCGAAAAATGCTCAATAGAACTTAAAAAAGTTCGATAGGACCCAAAAAAAGTTCAATAGACTCCATGCTGGACAGAAAAGCTATGAATTTTTCCGATAAAGGAGCACCCATATGTACCCCGCAAAGAAAAAACTGTCCGAAAGTCAGGTGTTCCATGACTTTTAGGACAGCTTCCTTAACCTATTCTTCGTTTTCGCCGTCTTCTTTGTTGAACCAGAGCGGGTCCATTTGATCGACATCGCCGTTGTAGTTAATGAGGATCTCTTCGCCGGCTTTGATGTCCTTGTATGCGTAGAAGTCAAAGGTATGTTCATCGAAGTTGATTTCGTATCTGGCATTCGGTTCATACGAGTGGTTAAAGAGCATCCCGTATCCTAGAAGAATGGCAGAGTGGTTTACTCCGTATTCAAACGCGTAGTCCGCAAGAGTTGTCTTTTCGATATGCTGATGTTCTTCATTCAAGTAGGATATAACTGGTGCTGCGTGAAACATTACGCCTTCTTTTATATCTTGGGTTGCAAAAACCCCTCTATTAAATTCCCCATCGCTAATCAGGGATTTTTTTACCTCGATCATAGTTATCACCTTCGCTATTCTTTTATAGTAAAATAGTCAACCTATTAAGGGTGCCATTATTTAGCAAAGAAAGCAACAAGTTAAGTTCTTCCAGATGTTATTATATCTCAATATCTCTGATTCATGACAGGAGTGAAACTTTTATTGGTGAGTCTTTCGCAGGGAATCTTCTGTTTCTGTCGAATGCAATCATATACGAAATTATTAAGGGGATGGCATAGATGAACAGAATCAACCTAATAGCCCTGGGCGTAAAGGATATTGCAAAATCGCTCAAATTTTATCGCGAGATCGGCTTTAAAGCTTCGGTAAGAGGACCGGAGGAGGCGCCAGTCATCGTTTTTTTCAAAAATCAGGGCACCAAGCTGGAGCTTTATCCGTTGGAGCTGTTGGCCAAGGATATCAATGAGGAAAATCCACCAGCACTTTCAACAGGCGGCTTCCCTGGCATCACGCTCGCCTACAATGCAAAGTCTGAAGAAGAAGTGGACGAGATTTTCCACAGGATTAAAGAGGTGGGAGCGGAAATCGCCAAAGAACCAAAGAAAACGGATTGGGGAGGCTACGGTGGTTACTTCCGGGATCTTGACGGCTATTATTGGGAAGTGGCCTATGGTGCAGACTGGAAGTTTGACGAGAATGATATGCTGATAATCGAGGATTGAATGTATGTAAAAGAAAAACTGCCTAAGGAGAATCCTGGGCCGTTTTTCTTTAGAGAAGGCTGTTTTCGCATACATTGTTGTTTTTGACTCATTCAACGTAAACACGTAATAATACTTACTTTCCTGCTCTTTTCCCGTGTAATAGATTTATTTTCTTTTGAATAATACGGGGATAAAAACTGTAAAAAATCCAAAAGCCGATTTTTTACGAACATAAGCAACAAAAATTACGAAAAGAGCCTTAGAGAAAGGTTAGATAATTTTTATTTTGATTATGATGTTGGTTCGGAAATTGACTCGGCGTGCATTCAAGCCAAAAAGCCGATTTCATCTTTTTGTCCACTTCCCTTTGTATCTCCGCATCAATGGTTTGCATATACTGTCTCGCTTCCTCCACCCTCAAGTTGAACTTTGCTGCGGCCTTGCGATAGGGGTGTTCGAGGGTGAGCAGATTATAGTATTGTTCAGCGGTTTCAGCTTGGTCCACATATGCCATTTCAATTTCTTCAATAAAAGAATGGAATCTGCGTTTTTCTTCGGAAAGTGACCTAAGTACCATTTTCATCAAAAAGCTGTACTTGCTTTCATGCAATTAAAGTCACCTCACCTCAGGTATCATTGCGAAATTACCAGCTTGCTTTTTTCACTCCTGGTATCTGCCCCTTATGTGCATACTCTCTAAATGCTATGCGGGACATTTTGAATTTACGCAAATATCCTCTAGGACGGCCGGTGACTTCACATCTATTGTTCAAGCGGGTAGGGGAGGAATCACGCGGCAGCTTTCGTAAAGCTTCAATGTCCCCTTTGGCAATCAACTCCCGACGAAGATCTGCATATTTTTCGACTAACTGCTGTCGCTTTCTTTCTTTGGCAACTTTGGATTTCTTGGCCATGAATGAATCTCTCCTTTTGTCTAACATTTCATGAAAATAGGAATCATTACGTTTTATTAAAACATACAAATGTTTTTGGTGCAACAATTTTTAGTTCCAAATAAAATTCATCCATAAATTAGGACGGAATGATATAATTAACTGAAGGTGACTATAAACAGAGAAGTTTTTTAAAAAATCATTTACATAGGAAATTTTACATTGACGGAGTGATAACATGCAGATGCGTACGCGCTTTATTAAAGGTATTCCCAACATGTTCACGCTTGGGAATTTATTTTGTGGATTTTTATCGGTAGGTTTTGCGGCGAACGCCCAGTATAGCAACGCTGCCATTTTAATATTGATCGGGATGATGCTTGACAGCATGGATGGAAGGCTTGCCCGCATGCTTAAAGCCGACAGCAATCTCGGAAAAGAATTGGATTCGCTTGCGGATGTAGTGACATTCGGTGTGGCGCCATCCTTTTTGGTCTACTATACATATTTCTATCAGTTTGAATTACTCGGACTTGCCATCGCAGGACTATTCCCATTGTTTGGGGCATACCGTTTAGCTCGATTCAATGTCAGTCCGCCAAATTCATCCGGAAAGTATTTTACAGGAGTTCCAATTACGGCAGCAGGTGGAATAATGGCCCTGCTGACCCTGTTCGGTGGATATATTCCGCAAATTGTAACAACTGTCATTTTCACGGCACTTTGCTTTTTGATGGTCAGCAGAATTAAGATTCCAAGCTTCAAGGAAGTGCCATTGCCGAAATACGGAACAATCGTTACTGTATTTCTGGGGTGCCTTTTGTTCATTATCTACCAAGGAACCTACAAGCAATATCCATATCTGATCTATATCGCCATTCCGCTATATATTGCCTACCTTGCTTACCGTTTTGTAAAAGGTAAGAATAAGAAGGATTTTGATTAAACAAAAGAGAGCCTCCTCAGACTAATTGTTGGGAGACTCTTTTTTTCTTGCAAAAATCCCTTGAACTTTACGTTAACGTTAATGGTAATATGAAAATATATCAAAATTTTCAAACAAAGAAGGTTTTTCAGAATGTTCACGATTACCCAACTGGCAAAAGAATTTCAGGTGTCGACACGTACCATCCGCTATTATGAAGAGTTAGGCCTGATCAAGCCGGAAAGAACAGAGGGAAACCAACGTGTATTCTCTAAACGGGAGCACGCCAGGCTCAGACTGATCATCCGGGGAAAACGCTACGGCTTTCAGCTCGAGGAGATTAAGGAGATGGTCATGCTTTTCGACGAGGACCGTACAGGGGAAAAGCAGCTGGAGAAAACGATTGAGTATGGAACCAAGAAAGTGATAGAAGTGGAAAATCGCATCCTAGAGCTGACCGAACTGAAGGAGGAAATGCAGCGTTTGCTGAAGAGTTTTAACGAAAAAATCGACAAGGGGCGATGAGGAAGATGGGAAAAGAGCGCAATTTTTTCACGGAGGATAAGCATTTGCAGGCGGTACTTCAAAAATATCTGGAGCCATCCTTTTATCAATGGGCAAAAGAGGAACTGACAGAGTTCGGGGAGAGCTGTGCCTGTGAGATTGACGAAAGAGCGGTGCATACAGACCGGGAAGGGCAGCCGAAACTCATCAAATATAACCGGATGGGAGAGGATATTTCGGAGGTATGGGTCAATGAGGGTTACAAAAAGACGGTGGAAGAAACCTACAATAGGGGCATTGTGGGCTTTGTCCATAAAAAGATTCCGGAGCTTGGTAAGCAGGGGAACTATCTGTATTCCTATGCACAGGGTTACCTTTTATCACAATCGGAACCGGGTTTCTATTGTCCGGTGACATTAACGATGGCAACGGCCTATATGCTTGAGCATTATGCGGACGACGAAGTGAAGGGGAGATTCCTGCCACATGTCATATCAACAGGGGAAGTGGATCTTTATGAAGGGGCAACCTTCCTTACCGAGCGGCAGGGTGGCTCGGATGTGGGTGCAAACGAGACGAAGGCTGTCCTTTCACAGGAAGGGCACTACCTTCTCCATGGGGAAAAATATTTTGCCTCCAACGCCGGCCAGTGCGGGGTAGCCATGGTGCTTGCAAGAATCGAAGGGGCACCGGCAGGAACGAAGGGGCTCAGCCTGTTTGCCGTTCCTTGGAGGCGGGGGGATGGATTGTTGAATGGGATACAGATCCGCAGGCTTAAGGACAAACTTGGTGTTAGGGCCGTTCCATCGGCTGAAGTAGTGTTTGAAGGAGCAGAAGCGTATTTGGTCGGGGAACCTTCCAAAGGCATCTACTATATGATGGAAGCGTTGAATTTATCGCGAGTATGTAATGCAGTCGCATCCATAGGCATCATGAGAAGGGCTTATGTGGAAGCAAGGGAGTATGCAGAAAACCGCCACACTTTTGGAAATCATTTGATCAATTTCCCGATGATCCGGGAGTCACTTGTACAGATGGCCGTAAAATTGGAGGTCGAAACAAGCGCGCTGTTCGAGTTGATTGCCTTATTTGACCGAGTCATGAGGAAGGTGGGAACCGTTTCTGAGAAGGATGTAGCATTGAACAGGCTGCTCATTGCCCTTTTGAAAAAGGAGACAGCCGAGCAGGCGGTTCATTATTCCCATGAGGCAATCGAGATGCATGGGGGGAATGGATTCATCGAGGACTTTGTCACTCCAAGGCTGCTCAGGGATGCACAGGTATTGACGGTATGGGAGGGAACGGCTAATATTCTGGGCTTAGAGGTGTTGCGTTTGATGAAAAAGTATCACGTACACCGGGTTTTCGTGGAGGAAATGCGCACAAGGCTGTCCAACCTCGGAAATGTTGCAGAAGACCTGAGGGAGCCTGTGGAGTCAGCGGTTTCCACCCTGGTGGAGCTCTGCGATTATGTAGCAAGCTGCACCAATGATCTGCAAACCTTCCATTCCAAAAAAATCGCCAATCTAATGGTGAAGATATTCGAAAGTGTTGTAGCGTTGGAAGGTGCAGCTTCAGAGGACCCACGCGATGTAGCCAAAGCGGAGATCTTCCTTTCGCAGACTTGGAATGGGCCAACGTGGATTGACCGTGAAAATAATACACTGAAGCATTTTGACTCGATTGTAAAATGGGAGAAGAAAGGGCTGAATGTCTAATCATTTTTTCAAACTTCCACTCTATGAATTTATCACTATACACATAAAAAACCTTCCACCATTTTGGAAGGTTTTTTTGATATGGACAACATTAAAGATTCATTAAGCCACCTTATTAGCTGCTTTTGCATTGTTTGGATTACGATGAAGGAATATCTGTCTGATATACCAGCCAAGAACTACTGCTGCAAGCGAGAAACCGATCATCACGGAAAGCCCGTAGCTTAGATGCAATCCCTCTGGAGCGTAGAAGATATACGTGCATACGACGCCCGTCATGAACATCGCAGGCACCCCGCAAATCCAGTGGAGCTTCTGGTTTTTCAACAGATACATCGTTGCAGTCCAAAGCATCACGGTTGCCACCACCTGGTTGGTCCAGCCGACATAGCGCCAGAGGAAGGTGTAGTCGATCGTAGACAGGAAAAGCGCTGGAACAGCAACTGACAAAGTCACGATTAGCACCTTCACTTTACCATCCATGTTAAAAAATTTGGATAAGCCTTCCGTCAGGATCATACGGGAAGATCTTAAGGCCGTATCCCCGGTTGTGATAGGAAGAATGATGACACCAAGAATGGCCAGGATTCCACCAAGTGTTCCAAGCAGTGAAATGGAAATCTCGTTGACCACATAGGATGGACCGCCTTGTGCAAGTGCTTCCTGCAAGCCGCCGGTTCCGTTGAAGAATGTCATGCCGGCTGCAGCCCAAACAAGGGCAATGACGCCTTCAATGACCATCGCACCATAGAAGATTTTACGTCCATGGGATTCCCTCTTCATGGTACACGCCACAATCGGACTTTGTGTACAATGGAAGCCGGATATTGCACCGCAAGAGATCGTAACCATCAACAATGGCCAGATCGGAAGCTCCTGAGGATGCAAATTGGCAAGAGTCAGGTTCGGGATAGGGTTGTCCTGAAAAAGAAGGGAAATACCGATTGCCACCGCCATGAAGAGAAGAATACCTCCAAGCAATGGGTAAATCTTTCCGATGATACGGTTGATCGGCAACAGTGTCGCCAAAAGAAAATAGCCGAAAATAATCAATAATGCCACAGTAAAGCTAAGTGGTGTCAGCTGTGCAATCAACTGTGCCGGTCCAGCTGTGAATGCAGCTGCAACAAGCACGCTCAGCACAAGGGAAACAACGGTAATCAACGATTTTACTGTATTCCCCAAATAACGGCCCACAATGGAAGGATATTGAGCCCCGCCATGTCGCATGGACAGCATGCCGGAGAAATAATCATGAACAGCCCCTGCAAATATCGTACCGATGACAATCCAGATGAAGGCGACAGGGCCGTACAGCGCCCCCATAACCGCGCCATAGATTGGCCCTAGACCTGCAATATTTAATAGCTGAATCAGATTGCCCCGCCACCAGTTCATTGGGACAAAATCGAAATTGTCACGCTTTGTATAGGCAGGAGTCTGATTGTTGTCATCTATAACAAAAACCCGTTCCACAAATTTGGAATAAACGGCATAGCCTGCAATCAATAAAAGTAGTGCTCCAAAAAAAGTAATCATTGCTGTTCGCCTCCTGTTGTCGAATGTTTTAGAATTATGAAACATTTTAACATGGTTAGGTATGAAAACAACAGATTTTTCTGAAAAATTTAATTTTTCGAGGGATATTCCGAAAATACTTCCTGGGATAAATGTGGGATTACGGAGTGTTTATTGCTTTGAGATACGTTTTCCTCTACAATAAAGGGTGTTATTTGTACTGCAAGCAAATTAATAAAAGAATGATTCGAGAGTGATATAGTTTGAAGGAACTTTCTTTATTTAAGGATAAATCTAATATATACCTAATGATTATGTCATTATTCGGAATAGGTATTTTTATTATACATATAAAATTTACCTCGAAGATTATATTTTTGGATTTCCCTCTGTTTTTGCTGTTAGTTGGAGCACTTCTATTACTCCTTCATTTTACAATTGTCCTTCCACCAAAAGGAAATTCCCTATGTATGGATTCTTCCATCTACCTTGCTTCCCTATTCATTTTCGGGTTGGAAACTACACTATGGTTATTATTTTTCAGTAGTTTTCTCTACTTGGTTTTTGAACGGAAAATATTAGTGAGGCGACATGTGTTTAATTTCGCCATTTACGTATTAATGATAACTGGAGCAAATTTTGTATTTCTATTATTCGGAGGGGAATCTGGGGTATTCGATCTCCACTACCTCCTTTCTTATGTATTGTCTCTGGTTGCCTATTACTCCATTAACCTACTAGTAATAAGTAGTTTCTTTTCCCTATATTTATCTGAAAAACTGGCAGGGATTATTGTCTCAATTGGAAGAGAGTCGATCCTGAACTATCTTATTTCTCTTGTGATGGCTTTTTTATTGGCAATTCTATTAGGAGGATATCCTGTTTTCGGAATAATTTTATACACCATTATCATTGTGTTATTGTCTATAGCTTTTAAAAAATATTTTCATCTCTACGAAGAAATGACCAAAGACAAAGTCTACCGGGAACAAATCCTCAACTCCCTTCCGGTTGGAATCATTACGGTAGACAATGACTCTACCAACTTTTCGTTGAATACGGCTGCGTCTTCCATATTGGAAATGGACGGCGAAGAAGTGAAAGAGATGGTCAGCGTGAAGGAACGGGATCAGATCAATGCTTCTTTTTGGAGGATCCTTGCCTCCCAAAAAATCTGCCAAAATATTAAAGTTCCTTATGTGAAAGAGGGCAAAGACCATTATCTCCTAGTCTCTCAATCCGAACTGCTGGATCAGGAAAGAGCCCTGATCGGACGAATCTTTCATTTTATAGATATTACCGCTACTGCCGAACTCGAGAAGCGGATTCATCAATCGGAAAAGCTTGCCGTTCTCGGAGAGCTTGCGGCAGGGGCGGCTCATGAAATCAGAAATCCGCTCACGGTGATTCACGGATTTGTATCCCTGATGAAGCAATCCTTCAGCGAAAAAGATAAAAGTAAGTACCAAATCCCTCTACTTCTTAAGGAATTTGATCGGATTAACACAATCGTGGAGGAAATGCTGTTGGTAGCAAAGCCTGGTGCACCTGTGTTAAAGAGAGTATTTTTAGAGGATGTAGTAAAAGAAATCCCATATATTCCGGTAGTTCTAGAAGGGATTTCCTTGAATATAGAGTTGGAAAGGGTACCGCTCATGGTGGACGCGAAGCAGATGAAGCAGGTATTCTACAATCTGATTCGCAATGGCAGCGAGGCAATGGAGGGTGAAGGGGCAATCACTATCTATTCCAAGCAGCTCGAGAATGTCTACCAGGTATTTGTGAAGGATACGGGCTCAGGCATACCTGAAAAGATGAAGCAAACAATCTTTGATCCGTTTGCCACCTCGAAAGATTCAGGTACGGGACTTGGGCTGACCATTGTCCAGCGCATTATTGAAAACCATCATGGTAAAATAGAGGTGCAGGAAAGCTCCGAGGCAGGGACGACTTTTCTTATCACGCTGCCGCTGCCATCCAACTAATGTACGTTAAAAAGGAATGATAGCTATGTATTTATCCATGAAAGAAACTGCTGAATATTTATCCTGCTCTACCTCGTATGTGGAAAGCTTGATTCAGCAAAAGAAGATCCGGGCTATATTCGATGGCGAGAATTACTTGATCAATAAGGAGCAGTTCGCCACGCATGTGAAGCAGATGGAAAAGTATAAGGAGCTTGTAGAAGAGCTTCGCAATGAGCCGGTTCCGGAGGATATTGATATTAAGGATGAGGATTGAAAAAAGCGCCATTTTCGGCGCTTTTTCCTGTTTTATTCCCCTTTTTTATATAACAACGGATTGATCGGAGTTTGTGCAAGGTCGCCTGCTTTCAAGCCAGGAAGCCACGCTTGCAGGTCCCCGCGTCTGGCATTGCTGTCCGGTTCGGCTACCCGTGTCCCGTCCGCGTAATAGATGACCGTCATGACTTTGCGCATGGAATCTGTCGGATTGCCGGGGGCGTTGTGGAGCGTCCAGCCTGCATGGAACGTTGCATCACCAGCAGCCATCGCCCCGTAGGTGACCGTCTCCAGCCCTTTTCCATTTATGTATTGCTCCAGGGTGCGATGTGATTCATCGGATATGACCACCTTGCTGATATATCCCGCTTTATGCGATTCAGAGGCAAATGTCATCGAGCCGACCTCTTCGCTGATCGGAACGAGCGGGATCCACATGGTGATTGTCTTATCCGTATCGAGCGGCCAGTATATCTGGTCCTGATGCCACGGGGTATGGCCGCCATGAGGCTCTTTGTAAAGTGCCTGGTCGTGATAGATCCGGACAGCATCCACTCCCATCAACTCCGCTGCAATTTTGGCAAAACGCTTCGCCAGAACAAATCGTGCGATAGCCTCGCTCTGCTCCCACAGTCGCCCGATCTGAATGAATGCCTTCCCGTATGTATCCCTTTCCTCGACAGGCTTATCGTGATAATTCAATTCTCTGACCCAATTGCTGATGATTGGTTCATAGATATCCATTTCATCCGGTGTTGCCACATTCCGCAGCAGGATGTGCCCTTTTTCCTGATAGCTTTCCATCTGTTCCTTTGCCAGGTCATAGCTTTCCTTCAGGGATGGTAATGTGCTCAAGTCGATATTCTCTTTTACTGTCATTATCCTGCACCTCATTATTAGTTTGATAGCTAAACTATAAATCCAAAACAGGAGGCTTGGCTTTGTCAAAGTTTCCTTGAAAGTTGTCAAAACTTACTGTTAATTAAGGTATAATATAAAAAGAATGTAAGGGAGTCGGGGGTGAGGTTCATACAGCATTTATCCGAGCTTGTAGAGGAAAGGCCGATTGTCCCTTTTATCAGGGAAAGCGACTACGCTGTTCGAAAGCCTTGGCACGCTCCCAACAGAAGGCTGCTGGATTATCTGCTGATCTACATACAGGAGGGGAAATGCCGCTTTCACGTGGATGGAAAAGAGTATCAGTTTCAGGGTGGGGAGTTTTGTCTAATCCAACCGGGAAGCCTTGTGGAACTCGAAGGGGTGACGTCCACGATTACCCCGTTTGCACATCTGGATTTCTTTTATCATCCGGAACGGAAAAAAAGCTTTCCAACCAAGCCTGGGCAACTTGATCTCCGAGAATATCAACATCTTTTGCAGCCCAGATTGAACGATCTGCATGGAATTCATGTACCGGTGAAGCTGCAGCTGAAAAACCCCGGCAGGTTCCGGGACTATCTCTTGCAGATGGTGGAGGTCTGGCAGAATCGGGAACCGATCCAGCAGCTGAAAGCACAGCAGCTTGCTACCGATATTATGCTGATCATCCTGGACGAGCACCACTCCGCGTCCCAGCTGGAATCAGCCTCCTCTAAAGCACTGAGCTGGTTTCCATCGTATCTTTCCAATCATCTGTCCGAACGCTTGACGCTTCAGCAGATGGCCATAAGGGCAAACCTTTCCGTATCAAGATTCAGTACCCTTTTCAAGCAGCAATTCGGCAGCTCGCCGCATCAATATTTACTGGAAATGAGAATCAATCATGCCCGGGAGCTTCTGGAGAAAACGGATTTGACGCTGGAGCAGATTGCATCGTACTGCGGCTTTGCAAATATTCACCATTTTTCCAAGGCGTATAAAAAGAAAATGGGGAAGTCGCCAGGTCAGTTGAGAAAAAGAGGCGCTGGTACCCTCACAAATGATCAGGAGGAGAAAAAATGAGTAAAACCTTTAAAATCATGACGTTTAACCTGCGAGTGGATGTTCAGACAGACCCTTTTGTCTGGGAGGATCGAAAGAACTGGATTGTACAGACGATTAAAAAGTATCAGCCGGATTGTATTGGCACCCAGGAGGCAAATATCCCGATGCTTGCCTGGCTCGAGGACATGCTGCAGGAAAGCTATGACGCTTATGGGGTCAACCGGACGACATCGACCGAAGTAGGGGAATTCAGTGCCATTTTTGTGAAAAAATCGACATTCATCATTGGCGAGAAAGGTTCCTTTATGCTTTCGGAAACGCCTGATGTGATCGGGAGCATGGGCTGGGATGCGCATTGTGCCAGAATCTGTTCGTGGGTGGAGCTGATCCCGCAAGGTGAAGCCACACCGGTTCTGAGGTTCTTCAATACGCATTTGGACCATATGGGGCAGAGGGCCAGAATGGAAGGACTGAAGCTGATCTTGGATGTGATCAAGGAGAAGGACCACGAAAACTCGCTGCCTGTTCTTTTGACTGGAGATTTCAATGATGCACCGGACAGTGAAGCATTGAAGGCGGTAGCGTCCATGCAAAGCTGCTATGCCGAATTTACGGATGAGGAGCTGAAAAAAAGCCTGACCTTCCATGCCTATCATGGTGGAACGACGGGCACTCCGATTGACTATATTTTCGCGGATAAAGGGGTAGAGCTTTCCTCGACCACCATTATCAGAGATAGCATAGATGGGGGATTCCCTTCCGATCATTATCCTGTAATGGCTTCTGTAAAAGTGGAAAGATAATACGCGTAAAATTGGTAAGCTGCGGGCAGTGTTCGACTCGCAGCTTTTTTTCATGTTCGGCGCTTCCCAACTTCTTTATTTGGGGGCAAGGGGATATAATAAAACATTGATAGGATGTCGAGATGCCATTTGTTTAATTGTTTAAACGAACAAACTATAAGAGGAGGATTGGCCGATATGATAACCGTTTTACATAGATTGGAGCAGCATCGAAATTTCTTTGCGACCGGCAGGACCAAGAGCGTGGATTTTCGCCTTTCTCAGCTGGGAAAGTTGAAAAGGGCGATTGTAGAGCATGAGCAGGAATTGAACGAGGCATTAACGAAGGACCTGGGAAAATCCGCATTTGAGGCCTATGCTTCTGAGATAGGGTTTGTGTTGGACAGCATCAGTCTTTTTATGAAGCATGTAAAAGAATGGTCAAAGGTGCGAAAGGTGAAAACACCGCTCGTTCACTTGGGGGCGAAAAGCTATATCTACCCGGAGCCTTATGGAACCGTACTGATAGTCGGTCCATTCAACTATCCGTTCCAGCTTGTGATGGAGCCGATGATCGGAGCAATGGCGGCAGGTAACTGTGTCCTGCTCAAGCCTTCCGAGTTCACCCCTAACGTCTCAAAGGTAATGGCCAAAATTATTCAGGAGAACTTTGAAGAGGGCTATATCAGCGTAATGGAGGGCGGAAAGGAAGTCACCTCCGAGCTTATCCATGCACCGTTTGATTATATCTTTTTCACGGGAAGCGTCGAAGTGGGGAAGATCGTCATGAAGGCGGCTGCAGAGAACCTTGTGCCTGTCACGCTGGAGCTTGGCGGAAAAAGTCCTTGTATTGTCGACAAGGATGCGAACCTGGAGGTAGCGGCGAAAAGAATCGTATGGGGGAAATTCATGAATGCTGGACAAACATGTGTCGCTCCTGATTATATTCTCGTCAACCGTGAAGTGAAGGAACAGCTCGTAAAAAATCTGGCTGCGACCATCAAGGATTTTTATGGAGAAAACCCGCAAGAGAGCAGAGACTATGGACGCATTGTGAATGAGCGCCAGTTTGACCGCCTCGTCTCCTTATTGGATGAGAAGAAGGTGGTCTCAGGTGGATCTCATCAAAGGGAAGAACTGTTCTTGGAGCCTACCCTGATGAACGAAGTAAGCTGGGATGATAAGGTGATGCAGGAGGAGATTTTTGGTCCTATTTTACCAATCCTGGAGTATGCCGATCTACAGCAGGCGATTGAGCAGATAAATGCGAAGCCCAAACCATTGGCATTATATCTTTTCACGGAAAATGGCGAAGTGGAGGACCGGGTGATCCAGAGCGTTTCCTACGGAGGCGGATGCATCAATGATACGGTGACGCACCTTACCAATCCGAATCTGCCGTTTGGGGGAGTTGGGCCGTCCGGAATTGGCTCCTACCATGGAAAAGACAGTTTTGAAACTTTCTCACATAAGAAAAGTGTCATGAAAAAGAGTACAAAGGTAAACCTGAGCTTCATTTATCCACCATACTCGGAAAAAAGCATCAATTTTTTAAGGAAAATTATGAAGTAAGGAGATATCTTCCAAAAGGTTTGGGTCTATTTTTGCATTCCTTTTTCCTGACTGGTGTGTTAATGTTTAGTGATACGAAATATATATGTAGGAAACGTGCGCATAAAAATGGATCTTCGTTGGTGGAGATTCATTTTTCGTTTTTCCTTTTTATGTTTTCACTAGTCTAGGAAGGTGTATAAAATGATACCAAAAAAAGTAAAGGAACCGTTGTGGACGAAATCCTTCATTATGCTGATGATCGGAAACCTGTTTGTTTTCATGAGCTTTCAGATGCTGATCCCGACGCTGCCTCCTTATATAAAATCGTTGGGGGCATCTGGACTTGAAATCGGATTGGTAACCGCCCTTTTCTCGATCGGCGCGGTTCTGAGCAGACCGTTCATCGGTTACCTGCTGGAATTCAAAGCAAGAAAACCACTTGTACTCGTTGGTGCTGTGGCACTACTATTGATCACCATCATCTATCCGCTTTCCCAGGTTGTCGTGATTTTCCTGTGCTTCCGCTTTATTCACGGTCTGGCGTGGGGCTGGTCGACGACAGTCAATGGCACGGCGGCGGTTGATGTCATTCCGAAATCCCGTCTTGGGGAAGGGATGGGGTATTACGGACTGTCCATTACGCTTGGGATGATTATCGCACCAAGCTTAGGGATCTTCCTGTATCAGGTGACAACATTCTCCAACCTGATCTATTTGTCAGGTGTGCTAGGGGTGATTGCGCTGGTTCTTTTAGGAATAGTAAACTATCAGACTCCTGAAGTGGTGAGGAATGCCAAGCGTGAGGAATTGAAGTTCTCTTATATCGGGTCTCTGGTGGAGAAATCGAGTTGGTACCCCTCGTTGATCACATTGGTTGCGACCTTCGGTTATGGAGCAATTGTGACGTTCATCGTGATTTTTGGAGAGGAGAGAGGGATTGAGCATATCTTCCTTTTTTATCTGTTCAATGCGGTAATGGCGTCCATTTCCAGACCTTTTGCAGGGAAGTGGTTTGACTCACATGGTCCAAAAGGGCTGGTGCTGTTTTGCATGTCGCTCTCCTTCATAGGTATGTGGGTGCTTTCCTTCGCACACTCCAATGCAATGATTGCAATTGCCGGTGCTTTGTTTGGTGTTGGATTCGGTTCCTTAATCCCTACCTTGCAGTCATGGACACTTTCTACGACACCCGACAATCGCCGCGGTGTAGCAAACGGAATGTTCTTTTCATCCATCGATCTTGGAATCGGACTCAGTGGACTGATCTTCGGTGTGCTCGCCCAATTCGTTGAGACAGCAACTCTGTTCCAGATCTCAAGCATCTTCCTACTCTTCGCCATGTGGTTTGTAGTGGTGGAGGGACGAAAAAAGAAGAAAACAAAAAGGGGCCTGACCCCCGCTGCGATAAAGTACTAAAGCAGCGGGCTTCAGGCCTTTTCTATTTCCTTCACTCGCCCGACTTGACCGTCTTCAAGACGAACCTTAATGCCGTGGGGATGAAAGCTTGATTTTGTGAGGATATCCTTCACTACTCCAGAAGTCAGTTTGCCTGACCGCTGATCCTGCTTCAAGACGATTTTGACAGCGATTCCTGGTTTTATATCTGTTCTATTTTGTCCATTCATTTGAATGATCCCGTCCATTCTTTAGAGGTTTGATTGAGTTTCCAATGTAATCATATCACAATGATGAGGGTCCACTCTAATTAACGGGGGGTATGAAGGGCAAAATCCGATCATTCACTGCCTATAAAGTCTGTCAGTATCCCATTTCATCCAATAGCTCGATCATGAGATCAGGCCGGTTGGTGATCAGTCCGTCCGCTCCCCGGTCCATCAGGTAGCGCATCGTCTCCTTGTCATCGATGGTCCAGTAGTGAACCTGCAGTCCGTTGCGCTGTGCGTCGTTGATCAGCCGCTGGTTTGTAAGATCGAGAATGCTTTGCTCCTGTGGGATCTGAAAAGCGTCCACCTCTGGAAGGTACAGGTTTCGCATGAAAAGCTTATGGAAAATGACGAATCTTGTGATCTCCTGTTCTCCACCGGCAAGCGCCACACGCCCCTTAGCATAGGAGTCGAATTTCTTGATGATTTCCTGATCAAATGCTGCCACGAGCACCTTATCCTCCATCTCGTATTCCTCGATCAACTCCCAGAGCTTCTGGGCCATCTCGTCATAGTTGTCAGGAGGATTGCTATCCTTTATTTCTATTTCGATGCGCATGTCCCCAAAATCCTCAAATATTTCCTCAACAGTGGGAATATAAACTCCCTTTCCACGGAAGCTATGTTCACCATCAAGATCCTGAAAGTGATAGCCCGCATCCAAGGCTTGAATCTCTTCAAGCGTCATATCTGCCACAGCACCCGTTCCGTCAGTGGTACGATCCACAGTCGGGTCATGAATGGCGACCAGATGTCCGTCCTTTGTGATATGTATATCCGTTTCAATGACATCGACTCCCATGTCAGCAGCCTGCCTGAAAGCTGCCATCGTATTGGAAGGTGCCAACAGCTCGCCACCCTGATGGGCGATGACCAAAGGCCGATCGTTCTTGAAATAAGGCTTCTCTTCTATCTTACTGATGGGACTAAAGGTGAAAACCAAACATAAGGACACAACAATCGCCACCAAAAGCCCGGCTGCAAGCCCCACCTTGCGTCCCCACCCCCTCTTCCTGTTCAAAGGAATATTAACTTCCGCCATCCTTGTTCCCCTCGCAATCTCATAACATACTAATCCCATTATAAAATATTTGGAATAGTATGTATATGGGGCCTGACCCTCAACGCTTTAAAGCTGTTTTAGGGTCAGGCCCCTTTTTAAATATCGAACGCCCTCTTCACATCTTCCACAATCTGATGGCGGTTGTATTCGAAGTAGAGGCCTTGGGTGAGGCGGTTGGGGTCGCCGAAGAAGAAGCGTTCGTATAGTGTCTGTCTGGACCCGAACGCACTCATGCTGACGTCCCAGGCGAGACGGAAAAGTTTGATGCGGGCTTCTGCATCGGCATAGGCAGCTTGGAAATACTGGTCGATATCCCCTCTGAGCGGAGAGTTCAGGTCGGCTTCAGTCGGAGTTGTCACGAGCCCGCTCGCCCCAAGGAGCTGGAGAATCTCCATGAATCTTGGATAGACCTTCGGGAATTGCAGGGTTGCGGAAGATAGTGGTGCAAGGTCCGGCACCATCGTTCCCCACTGATCCGGTTTGGCCCCGATTTCGGATGCGAGGAGAAGCGCCTTATGATTCTCCAAAGCTATGATTATCTCACAAATTTTTTCTTTTACATGCTGATATTCCCCGATGGCGATGGTGTTGACGATCAGCTGCGCCACACCGAGCACGAATTCCGCCTTCATGACCTGGCGGGAGACCACCTGATGAAGGACAAGCGGTTTGAAGCTGCTTTTAGTATACAGATTATTGGCGACCTCGATATTTTCCACCACAAATAAGCGCTCCCACGGGACGAGCACGTTATCAAAGACGATGACCGAATCCATCTCCTCGAAACGGGAGCCAAGGGGATGATTGAATGGGGAGGAGTCATAGGCAAAGGATTCCCTACAGATGAATTTAAGCCCCTCCGTGTTGCTCGGGATGCTGAAGGCATAGGCGTAAGGCTCTTCAAACATTTTCAGGCCGGAGGAGGACACGATGATCTCATCGGTTATCCCACCCTGTGTCGCTAAAAGGCGTGCTCCTTTAATCACAATTCCCTCAGCGTTTTTATCTACGATTCTCGCAGCCACGATATCATCACCCGATTCAAAGTGCATGGAAGACCGGTTAACCTGGGGAGCGATGAAGGTATGGGTAAAGGAAAGATCCTTCCTGCTTGCAGACTCATAGAAATGAACGAGATTCTGAGGGAACTGCGGGCCTTGCTCGGCCAGGATATCAGACGAGGCTGCAAGCGCCATGATGTTTGTATTCTTGTAGTCCGGCGAGCGTCCCATCATCCCAAATGAGGCTTTGGCCCACACCTGGATCATTTTTCTCCGCTTTTCGAGATCTTCTTTTGTTATGGGTCGGAGAAAAGAAGTGCCGATCCGTTCCCCCGTTTTCTCGCACTTATATGTCATCAGGTCTTTCAAATCTTTATCATGCTGAATATCATACAAGGCCGCCTGACTTTTCATCACGCCGGAAAATGCAGGGTGCTCGGAAATCTTCCCGGTTATCTTTTTGCCATTATGCCAAACATTCGAATGTAAACGGTTGATGCGGTCGATATATTGTTGTCCACTGCTAATAGCCATCCTTTGTCCTCCTTGCCAGAAATTCTATCTATAATGTATGCAGGGGGCTCTGTCCTTTTGCAAGGTGAGGGCTGAAAAGTGGGATTGTGTGGTATATTGAAATAAAAGCAACTGGGAAGGAGCATTTTATCCATGAACGTTTTGCATCAAGTGGACACGCCGTCCCTACTTTTAGACTTGGGTAAATTAAAAACCAATATCAAAAGGATGAGTGGCTTTGCGAAGGACAACGGTCTAAAGCTTCGTCCGCATATTAAAACCCATAAGTCGGTTAAAATTGCCGAGCTGCAGCTTGAAAGTGGGGCAGTCGGGATTACGACCGCGAAAATTGAGGAAGCGGAAGTAATGGCAGGTGCGGGAATCAAGGATATTCTTATTGCCTTTCCAATCTCAAGTCCTGAAAAAATCAGGCGGGTCATCGGGTTGTTGAACAGGGGAGTGGATCTGAAAATTTCGGTGGACAGCCTCGAACAGATCAAGCTGCTGCAAAAGGGGCTCGAATCCACTCCTCATTCCTTGGAAGTGTGGATCAAGGTGAACAGCGGGCTGAACAGATGCGGAGTGGAGCCGGGTAAGGCGGCGCTGAAGCTTGCACAAGCAGTCCTCTTTTTATCGCGATTGAGAGTCGGTGGTATTTTTACCCACGCCGGACATTCCTATGGAGCAGCATCCAAAGAGAAGATAGAGGAGATTGCGCTATCGGAAGCACGTGCAGTTGTGGAGAGTGCAGAAGCATGCGAGAAGGCAGGGATATCGATTAAAGTGAGAAGTGTCGGATCGACGCCAACCTACGAGATTTCCGGAAAAGTGGAGGGGATTACGGAAGTGAGGCCGGGAAATGCAGTCTTTTACGATGCCATTCAGGTAGGCCTTGGTGTGGCTGCGCACGCAGACTGTGCCCTGACGGTATTGTCATCTGTTGTTGGTGTGTATGAGGATAGAATCGTGCTTGATGCAGGAAGCAAAACGCTCTGCCTCGACAAAGGGGCACATGGCCTGGATTCCGTAAAAGGCTATGGCTATATTCTTGGGTACCCGGAATTGAAGATCGACCGGCTTTCGGAGGAGCATGGGGTGGTTGTTTTTGATGAAAAGCCAACCCTGAAGCTGAACGATAAAGTCCTGATTATTCCTAACCATGCTTGTACGGTTGTGAACCAGTTCGATGAATATACCGTGGTGGAAAGGGATCGAGTGGTGGACACCTGGAAAGTTGATGCGAGAGGGAAACGGAAATAGTGATGGGAAATGCAACCGGGCATGCAAGTTGTTAGAATGATTTTGTAATGTGTTAGAATGATGGTGAATTGTGTTAGAATGTTTGATTTATCTGTTAGAATGATCATAAAATCTGTTAGAAAGAGCTGGTATAACCGGGCGTTTTGCATTTGGAAAGGTATGATTCTACTGAATTATTCATTTTTTCTAGCAAACTGCGAATTTAATTTCTCCCAATCTCACATTCACCAGCAAAAAAACTGTCCGAATGCCAGTTGCAAGGCGTTTCGGACAGTTTTTTTCAATTAATCCATCAGATTAAAGTACTCCCTCTAGCTCCTCCCAATAATGGCAGAGCGTCAGTAGACCCTTATCAAAATTCTTCAGCTTGAAGTTCTCGTTCGGTGCATGGACGTTATCAGTCGGCAATCCGAAGCCCATCAGCACGATTGGCGCTTTCAGGATCTCATCCAGGTTGGAGACGATCGGCAGGGAGCCGCCGCCGCGGGTGAAGGCGGTCGGTACTTCAAACACCTTCTCAAATGCGCGGCTTGCCGCCTGGATGGCAGGGTGGTCAAATGGCGTGACAAATGGAGCGCCTTTGTCGAACAGGCTGACTGTCACCTCTACTCCAGGAGGCGTGTGTTCTTTGACATGCTTTTGCAGAAGCTCGAGGATCTCGTCCGGATCCTGGTCCGGAACGAGTCGGCACGTGATTTTAGCATGTGCTTCGGATGGGAGAACGGTCTTGATGCCTTCACCCTGGAAGCCGCCATAGATCCCGTTCACCTCAAGTGTCGGGCGGACCCATGTTCTTTCCAAGTGGGTGTAGCCCTTCTCTCCGAACAGCTCGGTTACCCCAACTTCATTCATGACGCTTTCCTCTGACGCATTCAATGCCTCGAAGGCTGCCTTTTCATCCTCGGTCAACGGTACGACCTTATCATAGAAGCCCTCGACCGTAATGACACCATCCTTGTCATGAAAGGATTGCAGAAGCTCGACTACTGCATGGATCGGGTTCTGTACGGCACCGCCATAGAGTCCGGAATGCAGGTCTCGGCGCGGCCCTTTTACATCCAACTGAAAGCCGCACATTCCACGCAGGCCGTAGCAGATGGTAGGCTTGTCCTCTTCGATCATCGCCGTGTCTGAAACAACGATGACATCTGCTGCAAGCATATCCTTCTTTTCCTCGATGAAAACAGGGAGGTTCGGACTGCCGACTTCCTCTTCGCCTTCGATACAGATTTTGAAATTGAACGGAAGAGTGCCGGTCGTTTTCAGGATAGCTTCGAGTGCCTTCAGGTGCATAAAGGTTTGTCCTTTGTCATCGCTGGCACCGCGTGCATAGATGCTTTCATCACGTATGGCAGGCTCGAAAGGTGCTGTGTCCCATAAGTGAAGCGGATCCACCGGTTGAACATCATAGTGGCCATAGATGAGGACAGTCGGTTTGCCTTGTGCCTTCATCCATTCTCCATAGACAATCGGATGCCCTTTTGTCGGATAGAGCTCGACATTGTCCATGCCAAGGTTGCGCAGTGCTGCTGCGAACCATTCCGCTGCACGGTTTGTATCTTCTTTATGGTCAGGTAGCGCGCTGATGCTAGCGATGGAGAGTAGCTCGAAAAGCTCCTCCAAATGCTTGGTCCGCTGCTCTTGTAAATAGGTTTGAAAGGTCATGCTTTTACCTCCTTCTTTTGTAAAACAGGTGCTTTCCTGTGTAAGGTTGCTTGCTCGTAGGCATAGCCGATCTGGATCAGGGTGCTTTCTTCAAATGCTCTAGAGGTGAAGGTCACACCAACCGGTTTGCCGGCTTTCGTGTACCCTCCAGGAACAGTAATGGAAGGGTATCCGGCCTTGGCAGGAAGACTTGCACCAAAGTTATTTGGAGTCAGGATGGCATCTAGTTCATACCCGTCCATGGCAGCATCAAGTCCGCCCTCCTGTGTGCGATACAGGTCCCGCTCCCTGCTGACCAAGTACTCTTCCTCCGATAAAGTACCGCTAAGATTCTGGGAATCTATTAGAACGGTCTGTTCGTATTTGAGCATCTTGCCGGAGTCCTTTTTGTTGAAAGCGATCAGGTCCTTCAGGCTTTTGACCGGAACATGGGAGCCGGTCTTGCTCAGATAGGCGTTCAAGCTCGGTTTAAATTCATAGAAAAGAGTGTGATAGTCCCAGTTTTCTTTTGCAAAAGGAATGTTGACCTTATCTACAACCACCGCTCCGTTTTCCCTGATGCAGGCAATCGCTTCTTCCATGACAAGTGCTTCTTCATCGGATAGATACGTAAAGAATGGGTCGCGTGCAATTCCGATTCGCATATCTTGCAATCCTTCTTTTAATAGAAAAGAGGTATACGATAGGCCGGGGTTTGGATTGGAAAGGGTAGCGGAATCCAACTCATCGGTTGCAGTGAGCGCACTCAAAAGAATCGCTGCATCCGTTACGGTACGAGTCATTGGCCCTGCCGTATCCTGGCTGTATGTAATCGGGATAATCCCTCTGCGGCTGATCAGGCCGACTGTCGGTTTGATTCCAACAAGGGAGTTGGAGCTAGCGGGACTAAGGATGGAGCCGGATGTTTCCGTCCCGATTGCCGCTGCGGCAAAGTTCGCTGTAATGGCAGCACCGGAACCGCTGCTCGAACCGCCGACATCAAACTGACCAGGACCATACGGATTCAGTACCTGACCTCCACGTGAGCTGTAGCCGCTAGGCATATTTTTCGTCATGAAGTTGGCCCATTCCGTCATATTCGTTTTTCCGAGGATGATGGCGCCTGCATCCCGAAGCTGCTTGGCAACAAAGGAGTCTTCCGCCGCGTTATGTTCAGCCAAGGCAACCGATCCGGCACTTGTGTGCATATGGTCGCCTGTATCGATATTATCTTTTACGAGAACTGGTATGCCGTGAAGAGGTCCCCGTGCACCTTTTCGCTTTCTTTCGAGGTCGAGTGCATCTGCAATAAACACTGCATCAGGGTTGATTTCAAGAATCGAATTCAGGGCGATTCCCTTTTTATCGTGCTGCCCGATTCGATGAAGGTACATAAGAACCAGTTCTTTCGAGGTGATCTCCCCAGCTTCGAGCGCCTCCTGCAATTGCCGATTGTCGCTTCCGGTAACCATTCATTCACCAGCCCAGCAAGTTTTGGATGATACATAGCCGCTTCCTCCTTTGATTTTCTTCTGCGATTTATTAAAATGAAAAAATATTCCTTTATACTTCATAATAATAATTCAAACTATTTAAAAAACATAGCAAAAAAGGTATGATAGTTAAATAAAGGTGATAATTCAAGATATTCGTTTAGCTAAACGAAGTATTTATTAGATATTATATAGAATCATTTGTTTCAACATAGACTAAACATAGCAAACAGTTTGGGGGATCAAGACACATGGGGAAAGTTTTTTCTTTTTTAAAGCCATATAAGCTGGCGGTTGGGATAGCGCTGATGCTGATGCTTACAGAGCTTGTTGTGGAGCTGTTGCATCCACTCTTGATGGCTAAAATCATTGATGACGGCATTTTGCAGGAGGACCTGGGAGTGGTCATGAAGTGGGGAGGGATCATGGTCGGAATGTCATTCCTGGCTTTCCTGGCAGGGGTCATCAACTCCTTCTTTGCCGCACATGTTTCACAAAATTTCGGCTATGACATCCGAAAGGGGTTGTATGGGAAGATCCAATCCTTCTCGTTTGCAAACTTCAGCCTTTTCCCGACGTCATCCCTTATTACAAGAATGACCAATGACGTAACACAGGTTCAAAATACCGTATTTATGAGCCTGCGCATCATGATGCGTGCACCTCTTTTGATTATCGGTGGCGTGGTCATGGCCCTGATCGTCAATTTCCAGCTGGCGTTATTCCTTGTCATTGGAGTGCCGGTACTTTTTGTTTTTCTTATGTGGCTGATGAAAAGAGGTGGAGCGCTGTTTAAGGCGGTTCAGGAAAAGCTGGACGGCGTGAACAATGTTATGCGCGAAAACCTTGGAGGAATCCGTTTAATCAAAGCATTCTTGCGCAAAAACCATGAAATCAAGCGCTTTGACCATGCAAGTGAGGACTTGAAGGACCAGACCGTTTCCGCACTGAGATTGATGGAAATGACGATGCCGATTCTACTGTTGATCATGAATCTGAGCATCCTGGCAGTCCTCTGGTTTGGAAGTGCAGGTGTGAATACAGGAAGCGTTCAGGTGGGGGAAGTGGTGGCGATTGTGAACTATGCCACGAGAATTACTGGTGCACTATCGATCATCTCCTTTATTATCATGGCGTTTGCCCGTGCAAAAGCTTCGGCACATCGAATTGCTGATGTATTGAATGAGGAAGTGGATCTTGTCGACAAGCAGGGAATTGAAGAGAAGGGTGCAGTGCTGAAAGGTGAGGTAAGCTTCCGTTCCGTTTATTTCCGTTATCCAAACACGGAGACTCCAGTGCTTGAGAACATCACGTTTGATGCGGAAGCGGGATCGACCGTTGCCATTATGGGAGCAACCGGTGCCGGGAAGTCATCCCTGTTCCAGCTGTTGCCGCGATTATACGATGTGAACGAAGGTGTCATTGCCGTTGATGGAAAGGATATTACCGACCTGCCTTTGAAAAATCTTCGAGGACAGATCGGCTATGTCCCGCAGGAAGCGCTGCTTTTCTCAGGTTCTGTCAGGGATAACCTTGCGTGGGGGAAAGAGGATGCATCCATGGAGGAGATCATCCAGGCGGCAAAGGATGCGCAAATCCATGAAACAATCGACCGTCTGCCTAATAAATACGAAACAGTGTTGGGGCAAAAGGGTGTGAACCTTTCCGGTGGACAAAAGCAGCGCTTATCGATTGCGCGGGCTTTAATCAGAAAGCCGAAGATCCTCATGCTTGACGACAGTACGAGTGCACTGGATCTGAAAACAGAAGGAAAGCTTTTGACAGCAATGAGGAATTACGATTGCACCACTTTCATCATTACGCAAAAAGTCAGTACCGCAATGGAAGCAGATAAAATCTTGCTGCTCGAGGATGGAATGCTTCTGGAAGAAGGAAGTCATGAACATCTTCTGGCGCATTCTACCCTCTATCAGAATATCTATCAATCACAGTTTGGAGTGGAGGTGGCAGAGCATGTCGAAGCGTATAAGTAGTAGTGCCGCCGTTCAGAATAAGGCCAATCCAAAGCCGAAAGCGAAGGATTGGAAAGGGACGATCAAGCGTGTCTGGATGTATCTTGGCGAGCGGAAAGGACTGCTCTCATTGGTATTACTGATGGTACTTGCAAGCTCGGCCCTCGGATTATTGGGACCTTTCATTGTAGGAATGGCCATTGACAATTATATTGTGGGAAAAGACAGCACCGGTCTCATCAACGTCCTGATAGGCCTTGTGTTCATCTACATCTTCTATTCGCTGTCCACCTGGCTGCAGAACTACTGGATGGTCGGGATCGCACAGGATACTGTATATAAAATGAGGACCCAGCTTTTTCAGCATCTGCATAAGCTGCCGATTCCGTATTTTGATAAAAGGCAGCATGGAGAGCTCATGAGCAGGGTGACCAACGATATGGAGAATGTCAGCTCCACCTTGAACAGTTCGGTGATACAGATCTTTTCGAGTATCCTGACATTGGTCGGAACAGTCTCAGTGATGCTTTATCTTAGCCCGATTCTGACCTTGATTACGTTGGTGATTGTGCCTGTCATGTTCTTCGGGTTAAAGTGGATTACTGCTCGTACAGGACCTCTTTTTAAACAGACACAACGCAACTTGGGAGAACTGAATGGCTATATCGAAGAGACGATCTCCGGTCAGCGCATCGTGAAGACCTTCTCCCAGGAGGATAAGGTCATGACGGAGTTTCTGGAGAAGAGCGAGCGTCTGAAAAAGAGTGGCTATTGGGCCCAGACCTATTCAGGCTTCATCCCGAAACTGATGAATATGCTGAACAACCTGAGCTTTGCAGTAATTGCCGGAGTCGGGGGCATCATGGCGTTGAATGGCATGGGAATAACCATCGGGGTAATCGTCATTTTCGCCGAGTACTCCCGTCAATTTACAAGGCCGTTGAACGATCTTGCGAACCAATTCAATACCTTGCTTTCAGCGGTTGCCGGAGCGGAGCGTGTTTTCGACGTTCTGGATGAAGAGGAAGAGGCAAGTGATGAAAAAGAAGCGATCGAACTGGAATCGGTTAAGGGAGAAATTGAGTTCATTGACGCGTCATTCTCCTACGACGATGATGATACAACGATAAAAAATATCAGCTTCCATGCATCAGTCGGGGAAACGGTCGCGTTCGTCGGACCAACCGGAGCTGGGAAAACAACAGTCATCAATCTGATATCGCGCTTTTATGATCTGGACAGCGGCAGTATTCTGCTCGATGGCCATCCGATCAATCAGATTAAGCGGTCGAATCTGCGTAAGCATATGGCATTTGTGCTGCAGGATTCGTTTCTGTTTGAAGGAACGATCCGTGAGAATATCCGTTATGGAAAATTGACGGCGACCGACGAGGAAGTGGAAGAGGCGGCAAAGCTTGCCAATGCCCACACATTTATCAAAAAGCTTCCTGGTCAGTACGATTTTAAATTGAAGCAGGATGGCAGCGGGATCAGTCAAGGGCAGAAGCAGCTGCTTTCCATTGCACGGGCGGTCCTCGCCAACCCGACAATCCTGGTGCTCGATGAAGCAACAAGCAGCATAGACACCATCACGGAAATGAAAATCCAGGAAGCCTTGCAGCGATTGATGGAAGGGCGAACAAGCTTTGTCATCGCGCACAGGCTGAATACAATCCAAAAAGCGGATCAGATCCTCGTTCTGAAAGAGGGCGAAATCATTGAAAAAGGCTCGCACGAGGAGTTGCTTGAGGAGCAAGGGTTTTACTATGATCTGTTTACGAGTCAGTTGAAAAAGGAAGTCGGTTAAGGAAAGTCCAGTGTGTCGGTCTGTTGGGGGCGATGTGCTGGGCTTTTTTTCGTTCGGTTAAATGTATTTTTTTGTAAAGTTGATAGATTGATAGGTAGAAAGGATAGAATAATTGGAATTTTGGATAGATTGTTTAACTTTGTGGATAGATTACTAAGTGAAGTGGATAGATTCACTGCTAAAGTGGATAGATTACTAGGATAGGGGACCAGTCACCCTACCACACTCAAACAGATGATTCGTTAAAACCTGTGATATTACACAACTTAGCCTAATTGAAAAGAACGAAAGTCCCGATATCGAACGTAATTTCAACAAAACACTACAAAATACCCAGAATAGTCCAGTCATTTTTTAAAATAAGGATTATATCCTCGAAATTAAGGGAAAAGGACTATGAATAAAATAATGGATTATTCGAATTTTATTAAAAATAACTAGGTCAGGTGGTGAAGAGGTAACAAGCCTGGGAGGATTTGAGTATTGTGTATTAGTACAATTTGCTTTATAATCCAAAAACATAGAAAGAAAATTCTAAATATTATGAGTCGTGAGGGGGATGTTTTCTTGGAAAAGTGGAAGCTTTGGCTCGAAGGTGCATTTGGTGAAGTAGCAGGGATTCTCTGGAGTACACCGATGATTGTATTCTGTTTGGGTGTTGGACTTTTATTTACGATTCTTACTAGGGTAGTACAGGTTAGACTTTTTAAAGATATGATCAAGAATATCTTTTCCGGCAAGAAATCAAGCGCTGGCGTATCTTCCTTCCAGGCATTGGCGATATCATTATCGGGACGTGTAGGAACGGGTAACATTGCAGGTACGGCAACTGCCATTGCGATGGGTGGGCCTGGAGCGGTGTTCTGGATGTGGACGATTGCGTTTATCGGCGCTTCGAGTGCTTTTATCGAATCCACATTAGCTCAGATCTATAAAGTGAAGCAAGACGGTGAATACCGAGGAGGGCCGGCTTATTACATAGAAAAAGGAATCGGTTGGAGATGGTATGGAATCCTTTTTGCCGGTTCTGCGATTCTGGCAATGAGTCTTCTGATGCCTGGGGTTCAGGCCTTCGCAATCGGGGATGGACTAAGCAATGCATTCGGTGCCAATAAGACATACGTAGGAATCGGATTGGTCCTGGTAATTGCACTTATCATTTTTGGAGGAGTAAAACGTATTGCTACGGTGGCACAGTATGTAGTACCGTTCATGGCAGTTGCCTATATTCTGGTTTCGCTGTATATCATTGCGGTTAATATCACAGAACTTCCTGCAGTATTCAGCTTGATTTTCCGCAGTGCATTTGCCTTTGATTCCGCTTTTGGTGGGATTATCGGGATGGCGATTGCCTGGGGTGTAAAACGTGGCATCTATTCCAATGAAGCTGGCCAAGGGACAGGACCACATGCTGCAGCAGCGGCAGAGGTGTCCCATCCAGCAAAGCAAGGACTGGTACAAGCGTTTTCCGTTTATATCGATACCTTGCTTGTATGTTCCGCGACAGCATTCATGATCCTTTTCACAGGAATGTACAATGTGGAAAATCCTGAAGGCGGCTTTATCGCCAACAACCTCGGAGCAAATGTAGAGGCGGGACCTGCCTATACACAAGCGGCCATTGAATCCGCCATTCCAGGTTTCGGTGCAGGATTTGTAGGTATTGCCCTGCTGTTTTTCGCCTTTACGACCATCATGGCCTACTACTATATTGCAGAAACGAATGTAGCATATCTTGTACGCGGACGAAAAAATGCCATTCCGATGTTTCTGTTAAAGGTAGTTCTCTTGGCATCCACGTACTATGGTGTAGTAAATAACTCCAAGATTGCATGGGCTTTAGGTGATATTGGACTTGGTATCATGGTCTGGCTGAATCTGGTGGCCATCTTGATCCTGGCCAAGCCTGCATTAAGAACTCTGAAGGATTATGATGAGCAGAAAAAGCAAGGACTTGATCCGGTCTTTAATCCAGAAAAGCTGGGAATCAAAAACGCTGAATTCTGGACAGAGGACTACCAAGAGGAAAAGAAAGAAAAAGTATCCTAACATAAAAACGGCAGGCCCTGTTTAAGAGGGACTGCCGTTTTTATTTACTCATACGGTTTCCAATTGGGGGACTACCGGCTCTGCACTAGGCTTTCCAATATAATACCCTTGAGCATAGTCGATCCCGATTTTTCTGCAGAATTTCAACTCTTCCGCCCTTTCGATTCCCTCTGCCAAGACTTTAATGCCGAGCTTTTGGGAGATCTCGAGAACGTTCTTTAAAAAGTGCTGATTCTCCAGGTTCTTATCGCAGAACGAGACATAGGATCGATCCACCTTCACAAAATCAGGCTGCAACTTCTGAAGGACATCCAAAGTGGAGTATCCAGCACCCACATCATCCAAAGCGACCTGCATTCCCGATTTTTTGTAGGTAGTAAAAATGGATTCCAGATGTTCGATATCGAAGATTTTTTCCGATTCCACCACTTCAAACACAAGCTGGTCGGGAGAAATGCTGTGCTTGTTCACAATGTGGAAGGTATGCTGCAGGCAATACTCCGGGTTATAGATGGAAGAAGGGAGAAAGTTTATAAAAAATTTCACTTCTGGCGATACACCGAGTCTGCTGCTTGAAACGATCGAGAGTTCCCTTGCTTTCTGGTCCAGATAGTTATGCAGATTTGACTCTCTAGCAAATTCAAAGAGCTTGAATGGGGATATGGATTTCCCGGCTGCTACAGGACGTAGCAGGCATTCATAGGCAAAAATGCGATTCTCTTTTTGCAAGTCGATGATAGGCTGAAAATGGGTGGAAAAAGAATTGCCGGCTATCAGATTAACAAGTTCATAGTTTTGCACCATGAACTCAAAGGAAGGAAGAGAAATAAAGCCGTTCATCGTGGCAGTTTTCACTTTTGTTTGATCGGATGCCTTTTCTTTCTGGAGCTTCAATAAGTGGTCCGCCAATTCACTATGTGAAGAATATGCATATTGCTTATTCTCTCCGGATTGCTTGACAAACAATGTTCCTCTTTCTTCGATGGGACTTGGAACACCGCAATCGATACAATGCATGGTGACTACCTCCTTAAACAGTTCTTAGGATAATTTTACTATTATTCTTGCAAAATAGAGAGATAATATTGTGAAAAGCAGGATTATTGGTCTGTTTGGTGGGACAGGGGTAGAAAGTTATCGAATTTTAGAGAACGAACAAGGGATTTTACCAAACCTGTCGAACATAAATCTAGTAAGTTATCTTTATCTGATTAGGAATGGAGCTATCCCTCATGCTTGCTGAAAAACTACTCTTACATGTATTGATCATATTGGCACCGGTGTTAATCTATTATGTCGTCTCCGAGAACAAAAGAATCAGCGGTTCTCCATACTTTATCGGTCTGCTCCAGGGGGCTTCGGCGAGTCTCTGCTTGCTCTTTGCATACTATGATTATGGACTATTCTGGGACTTGCGGTATATACCGCTTGTTCTGGCAGTCTTGTACGGAGGTCCCAAGGCCGGTCTTATTGTCCTTGGTGCCATCCTTGGGACAAGGACCTATATGGGAGGAGATGCCCTTCTATTTGGCTATATCAGTGCCCTGCTGTCCGCCTTGGTGCCTTTCTTGATGGTGAGCAAATTTAATAGGCTTCGCACGAAAAAGAAACGAATCACGCTATCGGTGCTTGTCGGACTATGGCCGGACATCGTGATGCTTAGCATTCTCCTTGCCTTTCTTTTTACCCAGCCAGAATTTAGTGGTGGAGCAAGCCTGCTGCTGTATATCCTGCCGTTCGGTCTGATTCAGGTGATCGGGGTTGGATTTGCTTCCATGCTTCATGAAGCGGTACTGGAGAGGGAGCTGATGAAACGAGAAATCATGAGGGCGGAAAAACTGAATACCCTTGGAGAGCTTGCCGCGTCCATTGCACATGAAGTAAGAAATCCTTTAACGGTAGTGAAAGGCTTCCTTCAGCTCATGCATAAAGAGGATAAGAAGTACCCCTATATCCCGCTTGTCCTCAGCGAATTGGGAAGGGCGGAATCCATCATCAATGACTACCTGAACTTCGCCAAGCCCGAATTCAAAAAGATAGAGCAGGTCAACCTGGCAGAATTGATAACAGAGGTCATGTTGCTGTTGAACCCCTTGGCACTCAAGAGCGATGTCTCCCTTGACAGCTTTCTTGAAAAGAATATCTATATGGATACCGATAAAAATCAGCTGAAGCAGGTACTCGTCAACATCATCAAAAATGCGATCGAAGCCACTCAGCAGGATGGAAGAGTGTTTATCAAGCTGCTTGTCAGCAATAACGAAACGATGATCATCGTCAAGGACAATGGAAAAGGCATGTCGAAGGATCAGCTCGCACGCATCGGGACTCTTTTTTATAGTACAAAAGATAAAGGGACCGGACTTGGTACAACGGTCTCCCTGCGTATCATCGAGACGATGAACGGGAAGGTGTCATATGCAAGTGAGTTGGAGAAAGGGACTGAGGTCAAAGTTGTGTTTCCTGGTTTCACAAGAAGCAAAGAGAAAAAAATGGTGCAGTCCGTATAGCCGGATTGCACCATTTTTCTTCCTTACAGTTTCTCAAGCGGCTTATCCGCAGGGCCTTCGAGTACATCACCATGAATCGAGAATCTCGAGCCGTGACAAGGACAGTCCCAGCTTCTGTCGCCATGATTCCACTCCACTTCACAGCCCAAGTGGGTACAGGTTGTATCCACGCAATGAAGTTCGCCTTTTTCGTCCTTATACGCACCGGCACGACGGCCATTAAGAGAAACCACACCTCCCTCGTCCAAGCCGAGTTCCTCCGGAGTTTTCGTCGGACGGTCAAGTTTTCCTTCCACCAAATGACTGGCCACATCCATATTGGAGCTGAAAAATTTCTTCAAGGACGGATCAGCCACAAAGCGGGAAGGGGTGAAAAGATCCTCATACTTATTCTTCTTTTCGTTAATGAGGTCCTGTAACAATAATGCAGCTGCTGTACCGTTGGTCATCCCCCATTTACGGTATCCGGTTGCAATGAATATGTTCGATTTTCCAGATGTTATCCTCCCGATATATGGAACTTTATCAAGTGTATAAAGATCTTGCGCGGACCAGCGATACGCGATATCCTGGATGCCAAAAACCTCTTCTCCAAAGTCCTTTAGCGCCTGGTAGTGCTTCATGGTGTCCTTACCCTGTCCCGTTTTATGGCCATCGCCGCCTATCAGGAGATACTTCTCGCCATTAATGGTGACAGAGCGCAAGGACCTCGTTGGCTGTCCGGCGCTAAGATACATGCCACCCAGTAATGCCTTATCCGTTTTAGCTGCCACTACATAGGATCGCTCGGCATACATTCTTGTGAAGAAAAAGCCTTTCCCATCGTAAAAAGGGAAGTGGGAGCATGCAACCACTTGCTTGCACTTGATTTTAGATCCACCCTTTGTCACTACACGAAGCTCGGGGGATTCCTCTACATCCGTAGCAACCGTCTGTTCGTAGATTCGTCCTCCTTTTTCTACGATAGCTTCAACGAGGTACTTCAAATATTGAAGGGGATGAAACTGTGCCTGATCCTTCATGACCAGCACGCTTTTGGTCGGTATGGTAAAAGGGACCTTTTCATTCAAATCAGCAGAAATACCAAGCTTATGATAAGCATCCATCTCCATTAGGACTTTCTTGTTATCCTGTTCGGTAGTGGCATAGATCATCGCATCCTGGTCGCTGAAATCACATTCCATATGCTTTTGGTTTACAAGGTCTCTAATATAGTGAAGTGCATCGTTATTAGCTTCATAATAGAGCTTCGCCTTTTCCTGTCCGATATGCCCGATCAACTCATCGTAGATTAATCCATGCTGAGCTGTCACTTTTGCCGTTGTATGTCCTGTCGTTCCATTTAATATCCGATCGGCATCAAGAAGAACGACATCATAGCCGTCCTGTACAAGCTGATAAGCAGTGGTGATTCCCGTTATACCAGCCCCGATAATACAAATATCCGCCTCCGTATCTTCTTTTAATGGAGAAAAGGACGGAAGGGAAGCGGACTCTCTCCAGTATGGTTCCGGACCCTTTGGCAACTTTACAAATTGATTTTGTTCCGACATAGTGTAAATCCTCCTTGAAAAACAAACATGTACATAATTTTTCCAAAAGGGAAGAAATTCATGTATGTATTCCTTTTTTTCTCTCAAGTAGGGTAGAATGAGAAAATAACAGTAATTAAAGGAGAAATTTATGTCTACAACTGTAATATCAGCCTTACAACCATTTATTCAGGATAACTGGAATAAAAGTGAATTCAAAAGTCCAACACCAATACAAGATAAAGCCATCCCGGCAATAATCGAGGGCAGGGATGTACTGATTGAATCGCCTACAGGTACAGGGAAAACCTTGGCCTACCTGTTGCCTATCATCGAGAAAATAGAGCTTGGCAGACAGCATCCACAGGCAGTTATCGTTGCTCCGTCCAAGGAACTGGCTATGCAGATCTTTGAACAGATCCAGAAATGGACGGAAGGAAGCGACATAATCGGTGCTTCTTTTATCGGTGGTGCCAATGTCAAACGACAGCTGGAAAAGCTGAAGAAGAAACCGCAGATCCTTGTCGGGACGCCTGGCAGACTGCAAGAGCTGATTCAGATGAAAAAGATTAAAATGCATGAAGTGACGACCATCGTAATGGATGAGGCGGATCAGCTATTCATCCCGGAACACACAAAAACGATCCAGAACATCCTCAAGTCGACCATGCAGGAAAGACAGCTGCTGTTATGCTCCGCAACCTTAAAGGACGATATGGAAAAGCAGGCCCTTCAGTTTATGAGAGATCCGTTTGTATTAAAGGTAACAAAAGATGAGATGGCCCCTTCAAAAGTGGACCACATATATGTGATTGTCGATCAACGTGATAAAGCGAATGTCCTGGCAAATATTCTCCGTGAGGAAAAGAATATCAAGGCGCTTGGGTTCGTCCGCGACATTGGTAATCTTGCTGTCCTGACCGAGAAGCTACTATTCAAGAAGTTCAACGTCGGTTCCCTACACTCCGAATCCACGAAACAGGAAAGGGAGGCGGCATTGAAGAATTTCCGAAAGGACGAGTACCCTCTCCTGCTTGCAACGGACGTAGCGGCAAGAGGGCTGGACATCAAGGAACTCAGCCATGTCATCCACTATGACCTGCCAGAGGAAGTGGAAAGCTATGTGCATCGCTCCGGTCGAACAGGAAGACAAGGTGCGGAAGGTACGGTCATTTCCATCGTTTCGGAAAGAGAAGAACGAAAGCTTAAACAATTCGCCAAAGACCTCGGACTGACCCTTCATAAAAGAGTCATATTCGGCGGCAAGCTGATCAAGGAAGAGGACATGAAACCCGTAAAAAAAGGCGGATTCAAAAAGAAGCCCTCAGCCGGCAAGACAAAAGTGAAAAAAAAGTAAGAAAAGGAAAAACTGTCTCATCTGAGGCAGTTTTTTGTCATTTATCCAGATGGAAATATCCGACATGTTTCATGTGAAACCACAATTTCCCGAGAAATGATGACATTTATTTACCGAATCCACTAGCTTCATATTCATATTTTTGTAGAAAAGGAAGGGTTCTTGAAGGCTTACTAGATATCTCTTAAACAATCAGTCCGGGATGAATACGGAGCAGACTGGAAGCTGAACGATGACACTATATTTTTCAGGCCGCCCCTGATGGTTGAAGTGCAAGGGGTGAGACTCCTGCGGGAGATAGCGTTTAGTGGAGACCCCACAGGCGAAGCCGAGGAGGCTCCACAAACGCCCCGCGGAAAGCGAACCCCTGGAACGGAAATCAACAGGGTGTTAATTGTCTACACTCCTTTTGCAGGTTACCCCCTTTAATATAACTTCGAAAAAACCCACCCCCTATTATTTAACATTTGCCGAAATATGCCGTATGATAGGGAAAGAAAACACAATCAAGGAAAATGTTACTACTAGATAGAGTGCCAGTTTAAAGGGGAGATTTCACATTTATACAAGAAACTATTGTAAAATGGTGAAAGAATAGTAGTTATGGAGGCCAGGTCGACATGTTTTGTCACAACTGTGGATTAAAAGTTTCTTCTGATGCGAAGTTTTGCTCCAATTGCGGCGCAAACCTGAGAGAAGAAGATATACATAAAAATGACAATGAAATATTGGAAGGAAGAGGAATAGATAGAAACAGGAAAAAAGGCGGAATGATCATCCCATTTCTGCTTCCTTTAGCAGCTTTTTTGCTTCTCGTCGGGGGCCTGAGCTGGTTCTACTTCCATGAAACGAATGTGAATGCGGATGTTATTGCACTTAAGGATACCGCAGAAGAACTTGCCTTAGAAGGAAAGTATGAAAAGGCAAAGTCAAAGCTGTCCTCGGCAATAGAGTTAAGGCCGGGGTACTATGTGCTTCAAAACAACCTGGAGGTCGTCATGATTGCCGAAGAACTGCAGGCTGAAATGGAAAATACCAATACTATGATCAAAGATAAAAAATTTGAAGAGGTGGAAAAGGAACTTACCCGTTTGAACGAAAAGATTGCCAAACTGAACGGACCGTTGTTCCAGCCGATCAGAAAAGAGCTTGCGGAAAAGGATACGATGATTAAGGTCGGTAAAATCAACAGTGAACTGGATCAGCTGAAAACGGTGGATGAATTGGCAAGAAAGCTGGCCGTGCTTTCCGCCATTCCTTCAGAGGAAGGCAAAGCGGTGAAAGAACAGATCTTGAATCGGATTGTTCAAATCACGACAACCAATGCGGAAGCTGAGCTTGAGCAGAAACAATTTACAAAAGCCATATCTTTAACGGACAAAGGCTTGCAATATGCCATCAATGACAAACGATTATTATCATTGAAAGAAAAAATTGAGCAGACTCAGACAGAGTTTGAACTGGCGGAACAGGAAAGAATCGAAAAGGCGATGGAGGCTGCAGCAAAAGAGGATTTGAAGAATCGAAACGCGGCACTTGAAGTGGTAGGTTTAAAATATGTAGAAGACGATGCGGGTGGAATGACGATTACCGGTGAAGTGAAAAACAATGTCTCAAAAACCGTTTCCTCCATCACCGTCTACTATAATATTTTGAGTAAGGATAAAACGGTACTCGATACCGGGTTTACCACCGTTTATCCGTACAAATTGCCACCTGGGGAAAAAGCTAAATTCGAAGATTACTATTATGGTATTTTTGAAGATGTAACAGTCGAGATAGAGAATATGACATGGCTTGTCGAAGAGTAAAGTAGGTGCAGGGATGAACAAAAGATGGATAGTTAGTGTCATTGTAACCCTGGTTCTCCTTGGAGCAGGAACATATGGGTACTTTTTTATCAAACAAGGAGTTCCAAAGCAACTGACAGCACAGTCGAGCTTATATATAGAAACAAAACCTGAAGAAAAAGAGCTGGTGCCACAGGAATTGAAAGAGATTATCTTCGAGTCCCAAAAGCTGGTGGTGAAAATCGAACTGCCGGACGGTTCCTTTGGCTCCGGGTTCCTTTATAACAAAAAAGGGGATGTCATCACGAATGCTCATGTCGTACCGAATGCAAAGGATGTAAAGGTCGTCACAGCAGACTCCAAAGAGCTGACGGGACAAGTAATCGGAGTCAGTGTCGATACGGATGTAGCAGTAGTACGGGTTCCGGAACTCGAAGGAACGGATCCTCTGAGGCTGGCGAAAACAAAGATAGCGGAACTTGGGGATGAGGTCATCGCTCTTGGAAGTCCGCTTGGATTTCAAAATACGGTTACGACCGGTATCATCAGCGGTGTGGGACGCAGCTTTGAAATAGATTCCTTCAAATATGAGGATGTCTTTCAGATCTCGGCTCCCATTGCACCGGGGAACAGTGGCGGCCCCCTTATTAATACGACTACAGGGGAGGTCGTAGGGATCAATTCTGCAACAATGGATAAGGGAGTAATCGGTTTCAGTATACCGCTTAGCAATGTCATTTCCTTACTGGAGAGCTGGTCTGAATCTCCGATGCAGTCCTTGCCGAAAATCGGCGGAAACGCTCCAGGAAACAATAACGGAACGGAATCAACGAATGAGGATGTTGCGACATATCTCGTTAACTACTTATATGAAAGCTTAAATTACCGGGATTATGTTACCGCCTATTCCTTACTGGGAAGCAGCTGGCAATCTGAATCCACCTATGAAGATTTCAGGGAGGGCTATCTTGATTTTCTCACAATCGAAACAGAAGACCTGCTAACCAAAAAGGTCGGGGATAAGGTGGAAGTCGTCACGATCATTACCGTACAACAGCGCTCAGAAAGAGGCGTAACCTATAAAAAGTACAAAGTGAAATTTGTATTGGGGCTTGAAAATGATCAGATGAAAATACTGTCGGAAGAAAGAAAACCGGTAGAATAAAAGAGAAAAAAACGAACTTTCCAGGTAATTGGCAGCGTTCGTTTTTAAATTATAATCCTTTTCGCGCCAATAATGACTTTTTTCCAATAGGGAGAGAGACTGGTGATGGTTACCTTCGTCTCGTTGCGCGCAGTATGCAGGATGGTTTGGTTGCCTAGGTAGATGGCAACATGGCCGATCCGTTCGAGACCCTGTCTCTTTTTTCGCTTGGGAGTGGTAAAAAAAAGAAGATCTCCTTTTCGGAGCTTTGAAAAAGGAATGGTTTGTCCGACCTGATACTGCTGGCGCGAGTTCCGTGGCAGTTCAATCCCATGTAATCCATATACATGACGGACAAACGAGCTGCAATCAAAAATATCCTCACGATTGGAGGGTGCACCAAAAACATAAGGAGTGCCTAAATATTTTTTGCCGGTCCGGATAATCTGATCTGCTAACATGCACGAGCTCCTCTCTATTTTTCTGCTACTTCTATTAAATGATGGAAGAGAGTAATTGCTTGGACAAAATGATCCCATTTTAAAAAAAGGATTTAAATTTGTAAAGGAGAATTCTATAAAAAGGAGGAGAGGCCGTTGAGTCAGGATACAAGTCTAGCAAAGTTTTTGGAGTTTTTAGAGATAGGGGAGGAAAAGCCATCTTTAGCCTATTTAGACAAACTCATTGAGGCGCACCAAAAAAAGGTAAGATGGGAGACCTTCACGAAGTTCATTGATTTTGAGGAAGGAAAGAGGGAGAACTACTATTTGCCTTCGATCGATTCCTATCTTGAAAGAGTGGTGGACCAAGGAACAGGAGGCACCTGCTGGACATTGGCACGGGGTTTTCATTATGTACTGGATGCACTTGGGTTTCAGGTAGAATATCTGTATATGGATCCGGGTCATTTATGTTTGCAAGTGATGCTTGATCAACCTTATTATGTAGACATCGGATATTGCGCACCGCTATATAGGGCCTACCCCTTGCACCATTCATTTACAGCGGAAAATGAATTGGAGGTATTCCGATATGAGGTCCGTGAAGACAATATTCTCGTGTCACGGGAACCTGGTCCGACAAAAACACTCGGAAAGAATCCGGTAGTGTTTGAAGAGCTGATTCCGCATATCCTGCACTCCCATGATTGGCAGGATGGCTTTGCATTAAGACATTTGAAGGTTTTCGGATACATAGATGACAAGCCGTACCAAGTGAAAGAAAACAAGCTCATCACGTTTCATGAAAAGAAAATGATCGAGGAAGAATTAACAGCGGAAGAGATTCGCTACTGGATAGAAGAGAAGTTCGGAATGGACTATAGCATCTATGAACGGGCGAAGGAGATTTATGATAAAAGGAAAGGCTGAGGCGCACGGGTGAGTGCTGCCTCAGCTTTTTTATTGTGGATGTTTACTATTTTTTCCCTTTAAAAAGCAACGTCATCACGAAGATTACCGCTGCCAAGCTGTACGCGACATAGGAGACGTTGCTGTATGCCTCCATATTTTTCACTCCGATCCCGATGAAGGCCCAGACGAACACCAACGGATAGACCCGGTCCCGGTTGGCCATGTTGAACCAGATGGCAAGCAGGGTTGCCACAACGAGCATAATAATCGTCCAGGTGACATTGGAGAGGCCAAAGCCATCCCACTCGAGATACACCAGTACATAGCTGATATTGGCGATGGTTGCAACACTGATCCAGCCAAGATAGATGGAAAACGGCAGGCGGTCAAACAATCCTGGGTCTGATACCTGCACTTTTTTATAAAGGGCAATCAGGGTGAGCAATAAACTCAGCATGACAGCGACCGTTGTAACGAAAAATTCGTAATGCCACAAAACAACCCAAGCACTATTAAGAATGCAACTCAGGACGAATAAGCTACTGGTGTTCTGATAGATAGGAAGATTTCGGCGGTCTTTCGGGAACTGCCGGACAATCCAGACCCCCAGAAGCAGATAGATTAGACCCCAAATGGAAAATACATAGCCTGCCGGGATAAAAAGCACATTCAGTCTATTGGAAATTTCGCCGGTTGTCTGGCCATTCAGAGGAAGTGCATTTGATAGATAATTTACAATGATGACTAAAAGAAAAGCAATCACATTGAGCCATAGCTTCATTCGCTGTCCACTCCTTTCATCTCTCTTTCTATACTATTCCTTAATAGAGGAGGACATAACCATTGAAATGTTCTCAGGGTTTCATTTTAAAAGAAAAGCCGCATAGCGATAATTCCTCTAAAAGCAGGTAGCAATATTTATGAACTTGTCTCATATGATGGAGAATGGGTCACATCGGATAAGCCTTTTCCATGAAGAGAGGAGAACGTTCATGAATAAGTTTTTCAAAGCTGTGCTGCTGCTTGCCATTGCCGCTTTCTTGGGGGAAAGCTTGGAATTCATTGTGAATATGATTCTGGCCAAGGAACTCGGGGAAGTGGGGCTTGGTTTATATATGTCGCTATTGCCTGTTGTATTTCTAGTAGTAGTGATTGCAAGCCTGGAACTGCCGATTTCCATTTCCAAGTTCGTTGCGGCAAAAGAGGAAAAATACCATAAGAGTATGCTGATGCATGCGATGAGGCTGACGGTTGTGTTCATGTTTAGTGTTATCGGCTTAGCAGTTATGGTACTTCCGTTTATTCCGGTATTTGATCATTATCATCCGATTGTGCGATGGCTGATTGTTTTGATGATACCCATCATCTCTTTCTCCTCCATTGCGCGAGGTTACTTTATGGGACTCCAGCATATGGGGAAAATCGCGATATCGAACTTTTTGCGAAAGGCGGTTCAGCTGGTGCTGCTCGTGGCAGTCTATCATTTTTTCCATTTCTCGATGGAGCTTGCGATACTTATTGCCATCTGCACCCTGGTATTCACAGAACTGATTGTCTGCGTCTATTTAATGTACATGTACATACTCCAGTTCCGTGAATTGAAAAGGAAGCCGAGCGCAGCCCTGAATGCACAGTCCGTTCGGAAAAGCCTTTTGGAAGTATCCATCCCGACGACAGGAATGCGGATATTTCACGCAGTCACCAGTGCGATTCAGCCATTTTTGATAAAAATGGCGCTGCTAAAGGCGGGACTCAGTGAAACGATTGCCCTCGAGGAGTTCGGTCTGTTGGCGGGGGTAGCCCTGACAATCGGATTCTTTCCTGGATTTATTGCGCACTCCTTTTTAATAGTCCTGATTCCAACCGTTTCAGCGGCCCATGAAAATGGTGATTATCCAAAGCTGCAAAAGCTGCTTCAGCAGGTGATGGGACTCACTTTCGTTTATGGGATCCCGGTTGTCATGGTGTTCTACCATTTTGCCGTACCATTGACGAACATCTTTTACGAATATTCCAAGGCCTCGTCCTACTTGCAGCTGCTGTGGCCGTATTTTCTGTTTCACCTCTTTGTCATTCCGTTGCAGGCCTACCTGATCGGACTCGGTTTGATAAAGGATGCCTTTTTGCATTCCATCTGGGCGACGATGGTTTCCTTTGCTTTGATTTTCATATTGGGCTCGATGGAATCGCTGCGCATGACAGGAGTCATACTGGGAATGAATACCGGCATTGTGCTGCTGACAATGATGCATTATTTGACGGTCTGTCACAAAATAAAGGTCACCTTATGGCTGAAGCATGCCGGACCGCAGAAAATCGGATAGTTTCGCAGAATAGGAATTTTTAAACGAACGTTTGATTAAGAGGTAAGCAGAATCTTTGTGTACCAGGGCGGAAAAGATTTTTCGGGAAATTAACTTTTAAAAAAGGATTTTCGCGATAGTTTTCGAAAAAGGGGAGGGAAGCCGTGTTTTGGGGCGGAATCTCCCTTTTTTCTTTTGCGGGATAGGAATTTTTAAACAAACGTTTGGTTAAGGGGATCGCAGAATCTTTGTGTACCAAGGCAGAAAAGTTTTTTAAAGAAATTAACTTTTAAAAAAGGATTTCTGAAATAATGCCAATGGCCCAGAATCACTGAAAAAACTTACCACATACCTATTATTTCTTTTCCAAAACAAATCAGTATACAATAGAGTGCAAGGAATTCTATTTTGAGGTGGACATTTTGTCAGAAAATAAGCAAACTCTCCTTCAACAGGCAGAGGAATTTATCAATCAGTGCTATTTCGAGCTTGAAAAGTCAACGGAAGAGCTTGCTTTCAGGCTACAGGAAGTAAAAGATGATATACAGCTCTATGGAACGTATGAGCATACATATGAAGAATTGGAGCATGGGGCGAAGATGGCTTGGCGCAACAGCAATCGCTGTATTGGCCGGCTATTTTGGAATGCGCTTCATGTGATCGATAGAAGACATGTGAACAACGAGGATACAATAGCGAAAGCACTCTTTCATCATATCGATTTTGCCACAAACAAAGGGAAAATCAGACCGACGATTACTGTTTTCAGAGAGAGGAAGGAAGATAGGGAGATAAGAATCTGGAACCACCAGCTGCTGAGGTATGCGGGTTATGAAACGGAGCACGGCACAATCGGCGACCCGGCATCGATTGCTTTTACGAAGGTGTGTGAGGAGCTGGGCTGGGAGGGGCCGCGAACCCATTTTGATATTCTGCCGCTTGTGTTGCAAATTGACGGAGCCGATCCGAAGCTGTTTCCAATCCCAAGGGACATTGTGTTAGAGGTCCCGATTCAGCACCCGGAACTCCCGCAGTTTCAAGATCTCCAACTGAAATGGTATGGGACGCCTCTCATTTCCGACATGCGGCTTGAAATCGGGGGGATTCACTATACGGCAGCTCCATTTAATGGCTGGTATATGGAAACGGAGATTGGTGCGCGGAATTTTGCGGATAAAGACCGGTACAATATGATTCCAAAGGTCGCAAGCATCATGGGGCTCAACACGACCACGAATGCGACGCTTTGGAGGGATAAGGCGCTAATCGAACTGAATGTAGCTGTCCTGCATTCCTTCAAGGAAATGGGGGTCAGTATCGTCGACCATCATACTGCAGCGATGCAATTTCAGCATTTTGAACAGCAGGAAGCGAAGAGCTGCCGTCATGTGACCGGGGAATGGGCGTGGCTGATTCCGCCTGTTTCACCAGCTGCGACGCATATTTTCCACCATTCCTACGAAGATAAGATAGTTACTCCGAATTACTTTTATCAGCCTAGGCTCTATTAAAGGAGGATCACAGATGAAAATAATTGTGGCACCGGATCTTTGTATAGAGCTCTAAAAAGGTTTCTCCAAACCTATCGTCTAAGAAGCTAGCAGAGGGGCATCTAACCGAATGCTTCTTTTTTAATATTTCTCCCCAAAAATATCTGATATAATGGATTGTGGAATCAGAGGATTTAATGTCAGGAAAGAGAGTGAAATATATGGGTCGTAAATGGAACAATATCAAAGAGAAGAAAGCTGCGAAGGATACCAACACAAGCCGTGTCTATTCGAAGTTCGCTTTGGAGATCTACGTAGCGGCAAAGCAGGGCGAGCCGGATCCAGAGTCCAACATGGCGCTGAAATTCGTACTTGAGCGTGCGAAGACCTACAATGTACCGAAGAACATCATCGACCGTGCGATTGACAAGGCCAAGGGCGGCGGCGAGGAAAGCTATGACGAGCTTCGCTACGAAGGCTTCGGTCCGAACGGCTCCATGATCATCGTGGATGCGTTGACAAACAACGTGAATCGTACAGCTTCCGAAGTGCGTGCTGCATTCGGAAAAAATGGCGGAAACATGGGCGTGAGTGGATCTGTTTCCTACATGTTTGATGCGACGGCAGTTTTCGGCATCGAAGGGAAATCCGAAGATGATATCATGGAAATCCTGATGGAAGCGGACCTTGATGCACGTGACATCTTTGAAGAGGAAGAGTCTGTCATCATCTACGCGGAGCCGGACCAGTTCCATGCCATCCAGGCAGCACTGAAGGAAGCTGGAATCACGGAATTCACCGTTGCGGAATTGACGATGCTTGCCCAAAACGAAGTGGAGATCCCGGAAGATTCTGTTGCTCAATTCGAGAAATTGATTGATGCGTTGGAAGACTTGGAGGATGTTCAACGTGTTTATCATAATGTGGATTTAGGGGAATAACTATAATATTCATGTTAGACAATCGGAGTAGCATGTTAAACAATACAGAAAATAGAGTATGAAACCAACATAGGGTTTTATACTCTATTTTTTATTAATTTTGTGGTGATGGAAGCAAGACCTATAGGTTTGAATGGAAACATTCTCCTCCACTTTAATAAATAGTTCCTGTATTAATAATGTTCACCTTTACGTTTGGTTCAAATTGGACATTTTTATATTCTTCCTCCCAATCGATTTGCTTCCATAAATCCGGGTGCAAACTGGCTATTCTACTCCCTATGCCGAGAGCATCACAGTTTGCCTCTAAAAGAGTATTTGTCACATTTTTCGCTTGGTTTGTTAATTCCTCGGATAGGTCTTTATGTAACTTTTCAATATCCACTTTTTTATCAAATTCTTGTGGATAGGTATTAATTTTTATGTCTAACTTCAAATCTATTTTACAGACAATTTGATGAGACTTTTTATCTACTTTAAGGTCTAGGTTTCTTTTCATGCTTTTCGCAGTAAACCCGATGGATTGGGCTTTATTTTCTTGATTCAGCACCATAGCGAAATAGCTAATCTTTTTTAATTCCTTCATTAATAGTAATAGCATCTTGCTTTGATCCTTTAATAAAGTAGTTCCGGTAAACTTATCACCGTGTAATAAAGCAACGCCCGCTATCTCAATTTTATTAGACTCTACTTTTTCCAAATATGGTAAAACGGAATCCTTACCTGAATCAACAACCTTTGTCCATGTGGTAATTATATTTTCTTCAGGGATTAGATTGGTGTTTTCGGCTGCCTTGAGTCCTTGTAGTATGTCAAAAGCGATGGGGCTTTTTTCGGGTTCAGTTGATAGGATATCAGATGCTTTACCTTTTCCCATCACAATTTTTGCTGTAATATACGAATCTTTAGGGCGATACATGCCCTCAAGAAGAGGATGTATTCCTTTCTTTGCGATATCTTCCCCTATTATGACGATGTGGGCTTTACTTATATCTAATTTTCCTGGCAACTTATTGTCAATGTCTATTGCCAATCCGGCTACAGTTGGCCTTGTTGCTTGAACTAATTCATCATTTATCTCAAATTGGCCGCCTCCTTTACTTTGAATACTTAATGCTCTAGTAGTTAATAGTATTTCATCGTCCTCAGTTAAATCAAAGCTAATGCCGTTAATCAGCTTTTTATTCACTAATAGATTTTGGTCCCAGCATCCTGTTAAAAGCGAAATGATACATAAATGGATTAAAAGGCATTTTTTCATGCTGTCTCACTTCCTTCCTTTTTGTTGAAAATTACCGAAAGGCAAAGGAGAATAACTGGAAGTCCTATTACTATAAAATAGCTTAAATAGGAAACATATTGGCTAAAGAGATCCATCTTTTTGTCATTTAAAGGAATGAGTGAAAAGAACCAGATAATACTACCGCTGAGAATAACAGTTTTCTTGTAAGACTTCTTTTTACTGATACTTTTAGCTGCAAGGAAAAGGTAGGCTATTACAGAAGTCGTCATAGGAACAATCCATATGGATAAAAAGATTAAATCGACTCGGTCAATCATCGTAAATGAAAGCGCTCTAAATAAATAAATGGAAGGCTCCTTTATCTGAGTTAGTTGGTTAGGGTTAAAACTTATTAGACAAAGAAAGATAAAATAGGTATATAAAATGGTGATGGAAATGTTTGCTACCGAGATAGTTTTTAATACACCTCTTCCTTTGTTAAGGATAAAAGGGAATATTAGAAGTAATCCTTCAAAACCCAACATAGAGATGAGAGATTTATCACTACCCTGTAGAATGTTCTTAACCCCTGAGTTTCCTATTGGCAGGATGAATGTAAAATCCTTCGGCAAGCTAAAGGTTAAAAATGAAAGAAAAACTAGTAAAAGTATAAGAAAAGAAGCTAAAACAAAAAATCTAGCAATAATTCTTAAATCACAAATTGTTAAATATATACATGCTACCATAATAAGCAATGAAAGAATCCACGAAGGTGTTAAGGGTAATAGCCATAAATTAATCAATTTGATAAATAAGACAAGAGCTAGGCTTCCTGTAAGAATAAAGTACAGGTATATGACTGCATTGCAAAACTTCCCTAAAAAACGTCCCATTACCTTTTTTGTTATTTCTGTATAGGTTTCATTTGGAAATCGTTTTAATAGTAACCAATATATGATGAGAATCGATTGAACAAATACTCCGGCAAGTAGGGATGAAATCCAACCGTCTCCTTTAGCGGAACTCTGAACGACACTAGGTAAAGAAAGTAGTCCAATTCCTAGCTGGCTCTGTAATAGAAAAAAAAACAATTGGAATTTTGAAATAGTTATCGAGTTATTTATCATTTCTTCTTCCAACCCCTAGAGTAGCCTTGCTGGACTAATCGTTTTGGTCTTGAGTCAGTCGGTCGCGTATTAAGCTTCCAAATAGGAAGCCTGTAAAATGAATCTTTCAAATCTTCTTTTTTGAACGGTGCTAAAGGAGATAGGTACGGTATTCCGAATGATTCTAATTTACACATGTGCATAAATATTATCATTAGTGTAAAAACAATTCCGAAGAATCCAAGTACAGATGCAGCAACCATCGTAGGAAAACCTAATAATCTTGCACTTGTCCCCATTTCATTAACAGGTGCAACAAATGATGCGATTGCGGTAAATCCTATGACCACAATCATCGTATTGGAAACTAGATTAGCTTCTACCACCGCTGTCCCAATGACAAGCCCACCAACAATACCAATCGTTTGAGCAATGGGAGATGGAAGGCGGATAGCTGCTTCTTTCAATAATTCCAGGATGATTTGCATAGTGAAAGCTTCCATTAAAGGAAGAAACGGAACAAATTCCAATGAGACTCTTATCGAATAAAGAATACCGATAGGAAGGACTTCTGAATGAAACGATACAATCGCGATATAAATAGCAGGTAAACTGATGGCAATGAAAAAGCTGAATACACGGATGATCCGGAAAAATGATCCGATTAACCAACGGCTATTATAATCATCAGGTGCTTGGTAAAAAGAAAAAAATGTTATTGGTACAATGGCTACGTTAGGATTACCATCCACGATTAAATTGATTTTTCCCTCAGTCAAATAGGAGGCAGCTCTGTCTGGCCTCTCTGTACTTAAAACTTGAGGAAAAGGTGTAAAAGGATTATCTTCAATCAACTCCTCCAAGTTTCCGGTTGATAGAAGTTGATCCATTTCAATAGAAGTGATTCTTTTCTCCACTTCTTCAAGGATTTTTCTATTTGCAAGGTCATCTATATAAACCATCGCCACTTTTGTATTTGTGTAGTTTCCAATTGTAAAATATTTTACCTTTAGAAAAGGACTTTTAACCCTTCTTCTAATTAGTTGAATATTGGTACTAATGCTTTCCACAAATCCATCACGGGGCCCTTTGATATTCTGTTCATTTTCCGGTTCCTGAATAGAACGTTCTTGGTTGCCTACAACAGCTGCCATAATGGCATTAGCGCAATTTTCCATTAAGATGATGCAAAAACCGTCCAAGATGCCATTACAAATATTTGAAATATCAGAGGTGTTTTTCATTTCATAAGATTTAATATTCGTTACAATATCTTCAGAATTACTTTCCAGCATAGGTTCAATAATAAAGGATTGAAGCAGTTCTTTGTTGACTAATGGTTCCATGTACAGAATGACAGACTTTTGATTATTATGGTCTATTTCTTTTATTATCAAATCTTCTGTATGGCTCATATGCTTTTTAATCTTTTCGATATTATCTATTAGAATTGTGGTTAACAGTTTCTCATTATTTGCTTTTGTATCTGGTGATAATGAATTTTTTTTAAAGAATTTCATCTTAATTACCCCTTAGACTACTTATAAATCCTATTATTTCCTTTAGTAATCTTAGTATGCATTTTTTAAGATAGGTAAATGAACAATTGTAGAGAAACACTTAATATGTAGATCCTTCTTAGAGATGTAATAACACGCTAATAAAATGCACCACATGTGGAAAAGAAAGAGGTGGATACATATTAGACGACTAATATGTATCCACCTCTTTCTTTTATGACTTTAGTCATTTCAAACCACCCAAGGCTTAGACCCGATCAATTTATAATCCAATTTATCGGGATGACCAATTTGATTCGGCTTTCTTTTTACTTCCAGGCATAACCTTCCACAAAAACTTTGCTACGGGGTTTGAAAACTGATATTTCTTTCCGTTTTGTACCATATAGTGGTTCCCGTTGCACAAAACGTCCTTCTTACCCAAGCTCACTGCAAATGCGCATTGACCATTAAATTCTGCATTAGATGTATGTTTCATAAGTTCCTCCTTGTTTAGATATTTGATAAATTTCCATTAATGCGTAAAACGGATTTTTATGCTTGATGCCAAACCTGAGGATTGTTTCCTTCCACATACTGCTTAAGAATGTACATTAGTGTTCCCCAAGTTGTATTAATCATCGCATATGGTCCTTCCATGGACCCCCATCCAGAATGATTAAAGTTTACTATAGTCGCTCCGTTTTCATTAACATTCAACTCGAAACGTATTTTTGTACCTTTCCAACCTGGCATGTCATGTTGCGCTGTCCATTCTACCAACTTATCTGTTTCAAGCTGATCAATGTGCATTTGGAATACAGCTTGACGATTGTAAAAGCCAAATTCAGCAATGCTACCTACTTGAGGTTCAGCTTTAGCATCTGTGGTCCACCAACCCTTGAATCCTTCTGAGGTAGTAATAGCTTTGTAAACTTTCTCAGGCGACGCGTTGATAGTAATTTGATGTGGCATGTTAATCATCATTTATTCCCCATTTCTTCAATTTGTTTTATGGTTTGCTCTAATTCTATTGCAGAGCTAATATCAAAGGTAATTTATAATGTTACCAAATGGTCACATTTAAGAATATATCATCTGCTTGTTATGGTGTCAATGATATGTTACATTTTAGTCACGTTTTATTTTTTCTTGTAAAGAGAGGAGACTTGTAGATACTTCAACATGATGACAAACGATAAATTAGCGAATATTTTCAAGGCATTGGCTCATCCTATGAGAATTCAGATTTTGGATTTTATCAAGGATCGTCCAATGAGTACTGGAGAATTAAGCGAACAGTTTCAAGTAACAAGATTTGCTGTTATGAAACATATTGATGTATTAGAAGAAACCGGGCTGATAGTTCCTCGAAAAGTAGGACGAACCCGATTGAATTATTTTAATGCTATACCATTGCAACAACTGTATCAGAGGTGGGTCAGCCTCTATGCCGGTCAGACAGCGACCTCTCTGTTAAGTTTAAAGGAAAAATTGGAGGAAGAAGAAAGAGGTAAAACCATGGGAGAAATAGAAAATAGATTTGAAGTCAGCTCATTCCAGATTGAACAAGAAATCATTATTGATGCTCCAAAAGAACGTGTATATGATGCATTAACTCAAAGAATCGGAGAATGGTGGGCCTATCGATTAGGAGAAGACAAAAATGCCCCACTTTTACTAGAACCGAAAATAGGCGGAGCATTTTTCGAGGATTTTGGAAATGGCCAAGGGGCACTCTGGGGAACAGTTACTTATCTAAAAAAGCCGGATGAAATCCGATTGCAAGGTCTTCTCGGTATGCAAGGAGCCGTGCAAAGCAGTTATAAATATGTTTTAGAAGAGAAGGGATCTTCTACCTTATTGAATCTTTCTCACCATGCGGTTGGTCTTATCGAACCGGGTTGGGAAGAAGGTCATCGGAAAGGTTGGGAAGAGCTTCTGGGAGTGTTTTTAAAGACATATGTAGAAACAGGGAAACGACCTGGAGAATATGAGGACTAAATCCTAAAGTTCTGGGGAGCCATATTAAAATACAGAGAGGGCCAGCCCCCCTCTATCTTCTACAATTAGAGGTGAATATCTGTGAAGTTGAATGAGGATTCCCAATACATCAGGGCAGTCAATCTTAAGAAAGGTCATATATCTGACTATGATTCCTTTCCACTCAATCTTCCTCTCATCCGGAATTTCCAAGAGTTAAGGTTTCATCCAAATGTCACATACATCATTGGTGAAAACGGCATGGGAAAATCCACTTTACTCGAGGGAATTGCCATCGCTTTTGGATTTAATCCTGAAGGGGGCACACTCAATTTTAATTTTTCAAGCTTTGACTCCCATTCTGATTTGGATGAGTATCTTCGTTTAATAAAGGGGGTAAATAGGGCTAGGGATCATTTTTTCTTTCGGGCCGAAACTTTTTATAATGTAGCAACCAACATAGATGAATTGGATAAAGAGCCGTCAGGAGGCCGCAGGATTATTGATTCCTTTGGCGGGAAGTCATTGCATGAACAATCACATGGGGAATCGTTTTTTGCTGCATTTATGGAGCGATTTCAAGGTAATGGTCTCTATATTCTGGATGAGCCGGAAGCAGCTTTGTCCCCGCTAAGACAGATGTCCATGCTCGCCAGAATAAATGAGCTTGTGAATCAAGGCTCGCAATTTATCATTTCTACGCATTCACCTATTATCATGGCTTATCCAGATGCGGCTATTTTTGAAATCACAGAAGATGGAATGAACGAAACACTATTGGAGGACACAAAGCATTATTCGATTATGAAACAGTTTTTTGAAAATAAGGAACGGCTGCTTTATCATCTATTTCAATAATCTCCGCACAAAAGCAGGGGTCTGACCCTGTAAAAGTAGACGAAAAAAGCCTATCCCCTTAGTCCAGTCTAAACGACTGATTCGGAGGAGAGGCTCTTTTCTTTTTTAATTAAATTAAGTAGCAGCCTTCTGCAGCTTATGAAGGTACGTCAAGGATTTCCCTGTGCCAATTGCTACGGATTCCAAAGGATTTGGAGCTATATAAACAGGAACGACAATCTCGTTGCTTAACCATTCTTGCATACCATTTAACAATGCGCCGCCACCAGTGATGATGACACCTCTGTCTACGATGTCTCCACTCAGTTCCGGTGGACAATCCTCGAGAGTTGCACGGATAGCTTCCAGGATGTGAAGAAGAGATTCTCTGATGGATTTTTGGATTTCTGTGGAGTGTAATTCAATTGTTTTCGGAAGGCCAGAAACAAGATCACGGCCACGAATTTCCATTGTCATGTCCTCGTGTTCAACCAAAGCATAGCCGATTGTCATTTTGATGTTCTCAGCCGTACGCTCCCCGATTAACAGGTTGTAGTTCTTACGTACATGATGGATGATATCCTCGTCAAACTGGTCACCACCTACACGGATGGAGTTACAGGAAACAACGCCACCGTAGGAGATGATCGCTACTTCTGTTGTACCTCCGCCGATGTCGACAACCACGTTTGCCACTGGCTCGTCTACAGGAAGATTGGCGCCGATTGCAGCTGCTACTGGCTCTTCAATCAGATGAACATGCTTCGCGCCGCAATTTTTTACTGCATCCTGGATCGCTCTACGTTCCACCGATGTTGAACCGGATGGTGTACAAACTACCACACTTGGTTTGCGGATGGAGAAGCCCATCGCTTTTCCTGCCTGCTTCATAATTTGTTTAAGCATACTGGTGGTGATGTCGAAGTCTGCGATTACACCATCTTTTAAAGGTCGAACGGCAACGATTCTGCCTGGAGTTTTACCAATCATATTCTTTGCTTCTGTTCCTACTGCAAGAACAGCCTTAGTTTCTAGATCAATTGCCACTACGGACGGTTCATTGAACACGATCCCTTTAGTTTTACTGTATACCAGCGTATTAGCTGTACCTAAGTCAATACCAATTTCTGTTGTTGAAAACATAGTCACTTCACCCAATCATTCTTTTAGTTTAGGTCTCTTATATACGTTCTAAGAATTATGTCGTTTTGTGGGGGTAAAAGTAATAGAATAATATGGTAATAACTTCTTGTTAAAATAAAGAAGAATACCAGTCTTTTCTATTTACTTGATTTTTCACTCCTTCCACCTAGATGTATACCCTTTAGTGGGAAATATAGTCATTTTATGGTATATTGGAGAAAAACCAGCGGGGAATCGTGCCTATGACTTTTAAAAGAAAAATAGAGGAAAGTACCGAGGAAGAGTTCTTTTCCTTGGATCGAATAATCACCTACTTCTTAATAGCCTGTACATTAATTATTGGGGTATTAACCTTCCTGCTATTCTATGATGGGATTTCTGTAAACAAGGAAAAAAGGATCAGTGATTACATCTCAACTTCGGATAAGCTTCTGAAGGAAACGGAACTGCTTACTGAACCTTTATTGATGTATGCGAACGGGGAGAATAACAGTTTTACGATAGTGGATAAAGACCTGGAATCCCTAAAACAAAGAATGGCAGAAGGCAAAGGGCTGGATGCACCACGGGAGTTTCTTGAACATAAGGACACGATGAATGCCATAATAGCAGAAAGGTATGCAGCGGTTTACGGCTATTCTCTTGGAAACCGATCACATAAAGCTGCAAAAGAGAAGTTTGAAGGAATTGATAAATTGGAAGAAGAAGAGAAAAACAGTTTGATAGCGGCGATGGATCAAGCAGAAATAAACTATGAGCTATTAGAGGATGGAACCATCCGTTTTTATTTTAAATCTTATTGATTGCACACAATGCGTCATTCGTGTTGTGTGCTTTTGTTTGCATGAAACACTGTATAGTAGCGGTACATAAGTAGTTGTTTTATTTTCAAGAGGCGAGGGTAGATATATCGTATAAAGCTTAGGAGGCGATATTCATGGGAAGATTATTTCGTAGAGTGTTCATTGCAGTGTTGCCGATTTTGGCAAAGGAAGGCTATAAATATTTCAAAGAGAGAAAAAAGACTCCAAGAACGCAATAATGGCCAGGAGTGAATGATAATGGAGAGGCATATCTACTACATCACAATGGAAACAGGACAAATTCATCGTGAGCCATTTGATGATCAGGTGAAATACTATGAAGTGGAAGCAACAGAAAAAGAAATCCAGGAGATAGAAGGACTTTTCTCGGAGCTTGATGACACGGAACATAATCCAGATCCTTTTATCCAATCACTAAAAAGACCATGGGATGATAAAAGAGGACGGGAATTGCGTAACAATCATCAGGAAATTTTGGACAAGATCTTTGTGTCCATCTATGAACTGGGAACAGAAACAACAAAAGAGGAAATCAAGACGATGAATGGATTGAACCAGCGGGTGTAATAACACGCTGGTTTTTCCTTTTGAGCGAAAGTTTGCTGCTGCACCTTTTATGGGGGTACATAAGAAAATGGGTAGGTTTAGACCAGTGAAATGCATAATATGGAATATTTCACTTGTATAAATGGACTATTTTTCAAACTGGCAGGTAGTTTCCGTTGAAAGTAGATGGGGACCGCGATAGACTATTGTAAAACGTTGTGTTAGGAGTATTCCTATGAATAAGCAAAAACCAATCAATATGTATCCTGCTGTTGCAGTGATAATTTTCGATAAGCAAAAGAGAATTCTGCTGCAGAAAAGAGCGGATGTTGGTCTATGGACCATCCCTGCCGGACATGTCATGCCTGGTGAAACGGTAGAGGAGGCAGCAGTTCGTGAGGTCTATGAGGACACAGGGTTGATTGTCGATCCATACCGTCTAATCGGGGTATATTCCGATCCCGAGTCCCAGACATTCGAATACCCGGATGGAAGACTGGTACAGTTTGTCACCTCCTACTTCGAAGCCGAGATAACAGGTGGAACGACAGAAAAGAAGAACAAAGCACTAATCGAAATCGACTACTTTGCGCCGAACAGGCTGCCACATGACCTACTGCCCATGCACCCGAGATGGCTTGTCGACGCATTCTCCGACCGAAGGGAAGCATTTGTGCGGTAATCGGACCTCATGGGCATGCGGGTAACAAGGTGCTTCGACATAAATGAAAAAATCCCTGCCGGGGTCTGGCCCCTGGCAGGGATTTTTTTCACTAATTAAACGATCGATCTATCATTAATGCACATTAGTCAGAAATGTCAGGAAGAACAGCGCCGCGATGATATAGAGCGGTGCGGATACTTCTTTTGCTTTGCCCAGTGCCAGTTTAACCAGCGGGTAGGCAATGAATCCGAATGCGATTCCGTCAGCAATGCTGTAAGAGAATGGGATCATTACAATTACAAGAAATGCCGGGAATCCTTCAGTTAGATCTTGAAAGTCGATTTGTTTGACGCTTTGCAGCATCAGCACCCCAATGATAATCAGGATTGGTGCAATCGCGCTTCCAGGGATGATCTTGATGAAAGGAATCGCAAAAATGGAAAGCAAAAATAAGCTTCCTGTCACAATGGCTGTCACACCAGTTCGTCCCCCGGCAGCAATACCTGCAGCACTTTCCACTGTAGAAACAGTTGGACTTGTGCCGAAGAGTCCGCTCGTAAGAACGGAGATCCCGTTTGCCTGGAAAGAACGCTTGAATTTTTCCGGACGCTTGATCATACTCAGGTGACCATTTATCAGCCCGATGTTCTCAAATAAGAGAACCATCGTTAAAGAGAAGACAGCTACTAAAAACGTAAACTCTCCAATCCTCGCAAATGAAACGGCACCGAATAAGGAAGCATAGGTATCCAATGGCATTGCATTTCCACCTACATCGGAAAAGCTTACCACTCCTAAAGCTGCAGCAATACCTGTTCCAACAATCATACTAATCAAAAAGTTGGCAGGTACATTGCGCATGAACAGAATAACAGCAAGGATGACAGAAAGGATGGTGGCGATCACATAAGGACTCGTTACATCACCAAGTGTCAATAGCGAATTATCGCCTTTTGTCACAAGTCCGCCTTTTTCCAATCCGATCAAGGTTAAAAATAATCCCAGACCGACTGTTATTGCATGCTTTAAAGAGTTTGGAATTGCTTCTAGCAGTAATTGAGAAAGCTTCGTAAACGAAATGACGGTTACGATCACCCCAGAAATCACCACTACACCCAACGCTTCCTGCCAGGATAATCCCATGGAATGAACCAATGTATAAGTGAACATCGCGTTGATTCCCATACCTGGAACGAGGATAATGGGGGCATTTGCCCAGAATCCCATCAGCCAGCAACCCACTACACAAGTGAGGATGGTGGCAATAATTCCAGCTTCAATTGGGATCCCTGCTTCTGCAAGAATCGTTCCGTTGACAGCAATAATGTACACAATGGTAAAGAATGATATCATACCTGCCATCATTTCACGCTTTAACGTGGTTTCATGGCCAGGCAAATCAAAAGAAGACTTTATCCATTGAAGCATAGTAAAACACCTTATTCAGTTTCCCTCTCCCACCCGGTCTCGCAGGACCCACAAACTAGTATTATAAGTCTATAAGAAGAAAACGACAATAGTAAAATTTGAAAACGGCATGTCAGAATGTTCAGAAAACATTCACAATCAATTTGAAAATCTTCGGGTATACTATAAGTAACGCAAAGGAAAAGGGTGATGGGATGGACTTTTTTCGATTGACGGAAGAAAAGATACGCAAGGCCTATGAAGACGGAGAGTTTGAGAACTTGCCCGGCTACGGAAAACCATTGGAGCTTGAGGACTTATCTCATGTTCCGCCTGAAATGCGCATGGCGTATAAAATGATGAAAAATTCAGGCATGATGGAAGAAGAGCAGCTGCGAAGCGAGATGGAGTACTTGGAGGACCTGATAAAAGGAGCACATGACGATCTTGAAGAAGAACGTCTGACCAGAAGGCTCAACGAAAAGCAGTTCCGGCTTAATCAGCTTATTCAAAAGAAAAAGAAGGAAAACAATTCGGCAGTGTTCAAGAATTACCAGAATCGGATAGATGAACGTTTCAAGTAAGAGCCCTGATGCGTAAAGTGTCGGGTTTTTTTCTTTTCCTATCCCATTCATTTCAACAAAATTACAATCATTACGTTTTTAATTCTCATCAAATTCTCATGCCGTGAGGACGGAATTTTAGGTACTATTAATATATAGGAGTTTTGCGATTGATTTTTAAGGTAATAGACTAAACTGTAAGCAAGGTGCCACTTATACTTGGAGGTGGAGAGATGTGTAAAGTACTTATAATAGAAGATGAAAAGAATCTGGCGCGCTTTATTGAGCTGGAACTACAATATGAAGGCTTCACGATCGCCACTGCTTATGATGGAAGAGCGGGCCTTGACTTAGCGATAAATGAGGAATGGGATGTCATTCTGCTGGACCTGATGTTGCCAGGTTTGAGCGGAATGGAAGTATGCCGCAGGATCCGGGCGGCAAAAGATACGCCGATCATCATGCTGACTGCACGGGACAGTGTAATGGACAAGGTATCAGGCCTTGATAGCGGCGCAGACGATTATATGTCCAAGCCTTTTGCAATTGAAGAGCTGCTTGCGAGAATCCGTGCCCTGTTGCGGAGGCTTGAAGGAAAGAAGTCGGCATCCAGTACGAAAACACTCACCTTTCAGGAGCTGGAAGTGGATCTTGATGCAAGAACCGTACATCGGGACAAGGAATCTATTGAGCTGACCAAAAGGGAGTTCGATCTATTGGTTGTTTTCATGACCAATATCAATCGTGTCCTGACCAGGGAGCTTCTCCTTGAAAAAGTATGGGAGCTCGGGACCTATGCAGAAACGAATGTGGTGGATGTGTATGTACGATACCTACGGAACAAGATTGATAAACCTGATGGAGAAAGCTATATCCAGACGGTGCGCGGGACGGGTTATGTGATGAGAAAATGACGAAAATAACCAACTTCTTTTATCAACTGCCGATCCGTTGGAAAATTACCATCTGGTCGTCTTTAGTGCTGTTCATCTTATTTGTAACCTATAATTCCATTCAATATTATGTGATGAGAACGTGGATGATCGACCAGGAAGAGCGGAATATCCAGGACAAAATGAATGAAGTCCAAGCCTACCTGGCAGACAAGCCTTTTCTGGTCGACCGCACTGAAATCATCTATAGCAGCGGTTTTTTGGAAAAAGTGAATGAAGCCAATGAACTTATTCGAATAATTGACCGCGACGGGAACCTTGTACTTGCAGTAGCGACCAATCTTCCGCAAGAACTGCTCGTGACTCCGGTGGACAGCGATAATCTCGAGCATGTGAAGGTAAACGGAAAGCATTATCTCATTCACCGCCAGCCGGTTATTACGAACGGTTTTATCGGATACATAGAAATTATCAGGGACCTTAAAAACTACGAACGGCTCAGGAAACTTATTTTCCTCGTTACCTGGTCAGCGGGAGCTGGGGCGATTCTTCTTAGTGGTGTAGGTGGAATGCTCATAGCACGAAAGCTCCTTAAACCGATCGCAGCGCTGACTGACACGATGAAGCGCATCAAAAAGCGAGGATTCAAGGAGCGTGTTCCTCAGGATAGCAACGAAAAGGATGAGATTGCGGACATCTCCAATATGTTCAACGAGATGATGACAGATGTAGAAACATCCTTTCAGAAGCAGAAGCAATTTGTGGAGGATGCGTCCCACGAACTGAGAACTCCTATATCCATCCTTGAAGGCCATCTGTCCATGCTTAATCGATGGGGAAAAAATGACCCCGAAGTACTGGAGGAATCGCTGAAAGCCTCCCAGCAAGAGGTGGAGCGCTTGAAAATGCTCGTATTTGAATTGCTGGAGCTGACCCGACTGGAGTCCGACCGATTCGAAATCGGCGATGATGTCATAAGTCCAGTCCCTGTGATAGAAGAGCTTATTAAAAAATTCACCCTGCTTCATCCTGAGTTTTCATTTACATTTGAAAACAGATTAAAAGAGAGCATAACGATACAAATGGCCGATCGCCACTTTGAACAGCTTTTGATCATCCTCCTGGACAATGCAGTAAAGTATTCCAAGGAATCCACAAATGTGGAAATTATAGCTGAGAAAAGAGCAGACAAGTTCTTCTGCCACATCAAGGACTATGGCATTGGCATCCCGGAGGAAGACCTGAAAAAAATCTTTAACCGCTTCTACCGCGTGGATAAAGCCCGAAGCCGGGAAAAAGGTGGACAAGGGTTGGGACTTTCAATCGCCAAGCGCATTGTCCACAACTATAATGGCTTGATCGAAGCCGACAGTAAAGAAGGGAAATGGACCGTCATTCAACTGCAATTTGATATTGAAAAACATCCCGATTAATTTCTCATCAAAATCTAATTTTTCTTTAAGGTTGTTTTCATCACAATACGGTTAAATATAAGTATAGAATATTTCATTGATGATTCTGGAAAAAACAAGATGAGGTGAAAAGGAAATGGGATATTATGATGAACATGTGAACCAGACTCGTTCAAGAAAAGACAAGTCTTTCGGTAAAGTGATAGTCGCTTCCGTTTCGGGAGGGATTGTCGGAGCACTTGGTGTAGTCTCCATGCTGCCGGTCCTGATGGATTGGGGATTATATATCGATAATGAAACAAAGGGCCAAGAAACGCCTCCAACAGTGGAAACGAGCACTGCCAACATTCAGACGGAGCAGGTAGACTTCAAACAGATACAAACAAATGTAACAACTTCGGTAGAAAGAGTTTCTGACGCCGTCGTTGGGGTAGTAAATATACAAGAAGGAAGAAATTCACTATTTGATCCAAGACCTTCCCAATCTTCCCAGGAAGCGGGAACAGGCTCAGGGGTCGTTTATAAAAAAGAGAACGGTAAAGCATACATCGTCACCAATGCTCACGTAATAGACGGAGCTTCCAAAGTGGAGGTCAGCATGGCGGACGGCAGCAGAGTGGAAGCAACTGTAGTCGGCAGTGATGCACTGACAGATCTTGCCGTACTCACAGTGGATGGCTCAAAGGTCAACAAGGTTGCAACCTTCGGAAATTCAGAGTCCATCACTCTGGGTGAACCTGTCATTGCAATCGGTAATCCACTTGGACTGGAATTCTTCGGATCTGTGACACAGGGCATCATCAGTGGAAAAGAACGGATCATCCCCGTTGACATAAATCAAGACGGCCAAGCAGATTGGGAAGCGGATGTCATCCAGACAGATGCAGCCATCAACCCTGGCAACAGTGGCGGAGCATTGATCAATCTTCGAGGAGAAGTAATCGGAATCAACTCGATGAAAATCGCCCAGTCCGAGATTGAGGGCTTAGGCTTTGCCATTCCAATTTCAGCGGTCAAACCAATCATCGAAGATCTGGAGCAGCATGCAGAAGTGCAACGACCATTTATGGGTGTCGGTCTTGCCTCCCTTTCTGACGTCCCACTAGAACAGCAACGTACAACATTGAAGCTTCCAGAAGAAGTGCAAAACGGAATCGTCGTTACAGGTGTAGAGAAGATGTCGCCTGCTGAAAAGGCTGGATTAAAGGCATATGATGTCATCGTAAAGCTGGATGGACAGGAAATCAAGGACGCTTTAGGACTTCGCAAATTCCTGTACAATGAAAAGCAAATTGGAGACAAAGTGAAAGTGTCATTCTATCGAAATGGTCAATTGCAGGAAGCTGAAATGACGTTAGTAAAACAAATGTTTTAAATTCGACGAATAGAGGCGATCTAAAAATGCAAAAAACGACTGGCAAAGAGAAAAAAGGTATCGATGTTCGCAAAATAGTAGAAAAATACAAGCAAAAAGGCATCAAAGTGGAAGTGTGCAAGCCAAGGCTCGACCTGATAAAAGGATTAAGCCCTCAATAAAATATAGTAATTTATGTTTCCTCCCCCTTAACATAAATGAAAAAAACGCCAGATTCTCCTTTTTTAAGGATGACCTGGCGCTTTTGTTTTTCCTGAAAAGTTTCTTATTTGGTGATCAGCTGGTCCACCATGATTTTTTGATATATATGAATAATTTCCTCATCATCTAAACTAAGTAGGTTTTGACGCAGGTGACCTTTATCCATTAGCGTTTGCTCTACACTTTCACGTTCCATATCAGTTAAAAAATATCGTTTTGCTACTAGCATGTTCAGCACCTCGTTTAATTTTTTTGTATTTTCTATAGTAATTCCCAGTTTGCTAGATTTATATACCTAAAAAAACTATTTTTCTAATAAAATTTTTGTTTTTTTATAGATTGTATATTGGGAGCCGTGGCTGTGGCGGTAAATCTAGTAAAAGGAGATGAGGAATGTATATAAATTAGAATCTATCCACTTTACTGTTTAATTTATCCAAAAGTAGCATTAATCTATCTCCAAAATCAGTAATATTCTATCCAAAACTTCTGTTAATCTATCCAAAACATACAACAATCTATCCGCTTTACAAAAATACCCAAAAACAACCTAAAAAAGCTTCCTCAGTTCCAGCAAAGCGCAACACACCCGCTGAAATCTGAGAAAAGCCTTGTAAAATTACACCTTCAACAGACAAACAAACAACACATCACTCTTTTTCCAGAAATTCAAACAGAAACGACTGACCATCCCGGTAAAAGCGCGGATCATAGACGCCAAGCCGCTCGTCATCATCCACAATCACGACAAACGGAGACCACTCATACAGGGTTTTCGCTTCCGGCACTTCGGCAAACAAAGCTTCGAGGTCTGCATCATCCGCAGATTCCAAGGAATACTGCAAGGTCGGCTTTGTGAACAGGCTGTCATCGAAGATCATGACGGTATTATCGATTTTACCTATAACTGAGTAATGCCATGGGATGAAGCTCGCTGAAAGCGCAACCTGATCGTATTTATCCTCATAGCTTTTATAGAGAAGATAGCCCTGAAATGTCTGGATGGTGACATGGAATAGAATGAGAAGCCACACCATTCTATACAGTTGATGGCGTTCCTTTTTCCAAAAACGACGTGCAAAGAATCCTACTGCGATAATGAACCAGATCATAAAATCCACGATTGATATGGTTCCAAACGTTAACCGCATCGAGGAAAAGGGCTCAAGATAGCCGGTTCCCCATGCGTTGAATAAATCACTCGTATTATGTATGAAAACAGCGATAAGTGGGACCCATAAGAAGCGCCAATCCCGTTTCTTTAAAATCAGCATGCTGAGCAAAAAAAGCAGAAGCGCCCATATCGGAACCATGAACAGGGAGTGCGTAATGCCACGATGCCACATCTGGTACATGCCCTCTGTGTCCCAGAGCTGTGAGATCACATCGCTATCAGGAATTTGACTTGCGATAATGGATCCGGCGAATAGCGCTATTTTTGTTTTTTTATCATCTTTTCGTTTATCCACGGCCCCATAAATCGTCATTCCAAAGAGCGTGTGTGTAATTGTATCCAAAATAATCCCCCTTATAAGAAAAGCACTGTCGGCTCGTTCTCGCCTGACAAGCTTGACGTTAAAGCAAAAAGCCTACTCTAACAGTTTACCTTAAACAGGGAGTGCAAACAAAAAAACAACCTGCAATAGGTTGTCCTAAAAAATTTCTTAATCATCCCGGTCAAGATTATCATCCAAGTCATCCTTATCACGTAATTCTGGAGGTAGAGGATCAATTTCGGTGGAATCTTTCTTGTTCAATCCGCTTCTAACTGAATAAATGAAAACACCCATTAATAAGAAAAGTAGAATAGTCAAACCAATCGTAGTACCATAATAGCCAAGCATCGCTATCCCTCCTCTGTACACATATATGCAGGAGGTGATAGGTTCATTACTGAGGGAAGGAAAAGTTTGTCCTGGTTTATCACAAATCAGAAAAAAGCCGCCCGACAGTCTAATGACTTTTCGGACGGCTCTTTCATACGTTATTTATTTTTGCGAAGATTTCCAAGCTCTTCGGCAATGGCTTGCATTTCATTTGGGCTGAAGGAAGGCTTTCTCATGACAAGGTCATAGATATCCTTTAGCTCTTCGTACATTTCTTCGTCAAAGTGGGAGGGCTTGATGGCGCCAAGGTTCAGCACCTTCAGTTTACCTTTGATTGCTTCAATCATATATTCCACGTTTTCGGTGGATTTTTCTGTTAGATTCATTCGGAACATTCCTTTCGAACAAGCTCGGCTTTTGTTTATTTTAGCACGAAAATCAAAATAAAAGTACCATTCTCCATAGAAGAGGGTATATCAAATGTAAGTCCAACCTTAGAATATTCGAGGAAACCGGTAAACATGTATATAATGAAAGTAAGAACTAATGGAAAGGGGTTAAGCTTTTGGTACGTGTATTGTTTGTTTGTCTCGGTAATATCTGCCGTTCTCCGATGGCGGAAGCGGTATTTAAACAACTGGTGGAAAAAGAAGGTCTACAAGACAGGGTGGAAGTCGATTCTGCAGGAACAGGCGATTGGCATATCGGCCACCCTCCTCATGAAGGAACCCGAAAGCTGTTGGATGAGAAAAAAATCAGCTATCAAGGGATGGAGGCAAGGCAGGTCGTGAAAGAGGACTTGTCGAATTATGATTATATCATTGCCATGGATTCAGAGAACCTCGGAAATATCAGGAAAATGGCTGGGTATGATAAGACCGGTTTTATCGGAAGGCTCTTGGATTTTGTCCCTGAAAGCAAGATAAATGATGTGCCTGACCCTTATTTCACCGGGAACTTCGATGAGGTGTATAGTCTGGTCACAGAAGGCTGCGAGAACCTGCTTAACAAGATCAAAGAAGAGAATTTCCAATAATAGATAAAGGAGTGGAAGAGGATGGAGAAGAGAAATAAAATGTTGGAAGGAATGTTGATTGGGGCCTTGGTTGGGGCTGCGATTTCATTGCTGGATAAAGAAACAAGAACGAATTTCATACATAATGGCAAGCAGGTTGGTGGAAAATTAAAGTATGTTGTCCAGCATCCTCAGGAGATAGCTGATTCAGTGCGTCAGCAGATTGAATCTGTGAAAACGGCTGTGGATGATGTAACAGAAGACCTGGAATATTTAAGAACGAAGGTAAATCAACTGAAAGAAACAACTCCTCAGGTATTGGAGATTGTGAAGGATACAAAGGAAGTTATTTCAAAACACCTGGATTCCAATAAAGGGAAATAAAAAACTTGTCCTAGAACAGGGCAGGCGTCAATAGAATAAAGAGTAAATGATAAGTGCTGGAGGAAAAAGGATGGAAATCATCATGTTTTTTAAGCATCTATTGCACCGTTTTGAGCGCGATGAGGTATTGGGAAGAGCTGCAGAGTTGGCATACTTTTTCTTATTGTCCTTATTTCCCTTTCTTATTTTTCTACTTACGTTGATTGCCTATGTCCCTGTTTCCCAGGAGGATGTTTTAGGTGTCATCAGACAATACGCGCCTGGTGATACGATGCATATCATTGAAACCAATGTATTAAGGATATTGAGTGAGCAGCGCGGCGAATTGCTTTCTTTTGGTATCATCGCGACCATCTGGTTTGCCTCCAATGGAATCAACGCGATTGTCCGTGCATTCAATCGGGCCTATGATGTTTATGAAAACAGGTCCTTTTTCATGGCTCGGGGAGTGGCAGTCCTTTTGACGCTTGCTATGGTCTTTGTCATTATTGTGGCATTGCTGCTGCCTGTTTTCGGAAGGGAAATCGGCTTGTTCATTTTCTCCTCCTACGGTCTGTCGGATGAATTTCTGGATATCTGGAATGCGATTCGCTGGGGCGTCAGCTTTGTCATCCTGTTTTTCGTGTTCAGCTGCCTATACCTGGCCGCGCCGAACATTCGGCTCCGCATACGGGACATTCTTGCAGGGTCGCTTTTTGCAACAGTTGGCTGGATAACGGTTTCTTCCCTGTTTTCGTACTATGTGAGCAACTTCGGAAACTACACAGCCATGTACGGAAGCTTGGGAGGGATCATTGTCCTTCTCGTCTGGTTCTATTTATCAGGCCTCATGATCATCATCGGTGGAGAAATAAATGCCATCATTCTGCAGTCAGAAAAGAACTATGTTTCGTAAAAAATTTCCAGTGAATTTTGAACGAATCGTGGAGATGCTATTAATGAAAGATACTTCAACTATTCAGGAGGGATTTTTCATGACCAAGCACACGAAAAAAGATGGCGGTACAAAGCAAAACTCGAAGCACAAGCCAAAGAACAAAACATCAGGCAGTGCAAACGGGCAGAACGGTTATCACTAACCGACCCGGATAATCAATAGTCTTTACACAAAAAAGCAGTGGACCCAAACCGGGATTCCACTGCTTTTCCTATTATCTTAATAAACGCAATCCATTTAGTATTACCAAAATCGTGCTTCCTTCATGGCCGATTACCCCAAAAGGCAGGTCGATTGCTTGGAAGAAGTTGGAGCAGATCAAGAGCATGATGACGGTGATGGAAAAGATGACGTTCTGCTTAATGATCCGATTCATGCGTTTGGAAAGCTCGATCGCCTCAGAAATTTTCAATAAATCGTTTTTCATAAGGACGACATCCGCCGTTTCCAACGCAACATCCGTTCCTTCACCCATGGCAATTCCAACATTTGCAGTCGCGAGGGCGGGAGCATCATTGATGCCGTCCCCAACCATGGCCACCGAACTGTACTCGCCTTTTAATTCCTTGACCGATTCAACCTTTTTCTCCGGAAGGCATTCGGCAATGTACCTCTTAATGGCAGCTTCCCCGGCAATCGCTGCTGCTGTACTGCGGCTGTCTCCTGTCAGCATGATTGCCTGGACGTCGAGTGCTTGCAGTCGTTTAATCGCTTCAACGGTTTCTTTTCGAATTACGTCCTTCAGTGCTATTAAACCGACAATGCCGTTTTCGTCTTTTACATAAACAACGGTTTTCCCTTCACGTGCGAGAGACTCTGCAGCACCATTTGAAAAAGAAAGTGCGGTATCCTTGCCGACAAATGCGGCTTTTCCGACCATCCACTTTTTCTGATGAATCGTTCCTGTTACACCCCAGCCTGCCTTATCGTCCAACTGCTCCGGTCGCTGCAAGGGCTGCTCGCTGTTTTTTCTGGCATAAGCTGTAATCGCTTGAGCGAGAGGATGATTGGAATAGCTTTCTATCGACCCGACAGAGAAGAGGAAGTCCTTCTTGTCGATATCCTCTCGTACTAAAACGTCCGTCACTTCCGGCTTTCCTTTTGTCAGGGTTCCGGTTTTATCAAATGCTATCGCCTTCAAGTGCGAAAGATTCTCCAAGTGGACCCCTCCTTTGAAAAGGATCCCTTTTCTCGCACCATTCGAGATGGCAGATAAGGTCGCCGGCATGATGGAGGCAACCAGTGCACAAGGAGATGCGACTACAAGTAATATCATGGCACGGTAGAAGGTTTCGTTCCAGCTCCATCCGAGCAAGAAATGCGGGAGGATCATCATCAGCCCCACAACGAGCAGGACAATCTTCACGTACGGTCCTTCGAAACGCTCCATAAACTGCTGGGAAGGGGACTTTTCACTTTGGGCATTCTGAACAAGATTGATGATTTTCTGAAACAGGGTTTCACTTGCAGGCTTTGTCACCTCAAGCACGATGGAGCCATTGACATTCATCGTTCCGGCGTACACGGTGTCTCCTTTTTGCTTTTCAAGCGGGATGGATTCGCCGGTAATGGCTGCTTCATCAATAGCAGATTCGCCGCTGACAATCTTTCCGTCGGAGGGGATGCGTTCGCCTGGTTTGACCAATAGGTGGTCGCCGATCTCCACCTTTGAAATATGGATGCGTTCTTCCGTGTCACCTTTGATTCGGACCGCTTCCTCAGGCTGGATTCCCATGAGTGCAGATATTTCCTTTTGGCTACGGTTCATCGTATACGTTTCAAGTGCGCCACTTAGTGCGAAAATAAAGATTAGAATGGCGCCTTCCATCCAGTATCCGATGATCGCGGCACCGATTGCTGCAATGATCATGAGCATTTCCACATTCAGCTCTTTTTCCGCTATCGTATCCTCAAGCCCCTCTTTTGCTTTAAAATAACCGCCGATTAAATAGGCGAGCACAAAGATGGGTGCGGCTATAGTGGATGAATCAAGCTTCAGCAAGAGCCAGCCAGCGAAGATCAGTACTCCGGAGATTAGGGCAAAGACCAATTCGATGTGTGTTTTCATCAGCTCTATTAGGTTGTTCTCTTTTTGGCTTTCTAGGCTCCTTGGTTGTTTTTGTGCTAGTTCTGTCATATCATTACCTCCTAATTGAGAAAAAGAATCAGAATCACTACTTCCATAAAAATGACGAAAGCTGCCATCGAAGGGATAGCAGCAAGGTTTTTCACCTTTTTTTAAAGAAATATAAATTTGTCAGTTAATTATATTTATTATTAATTAATTTTTATTATAGTTTATTTTAGGTGTTTTGGCTACTATTATTTATCAGGGGGTTATAAAGTATGTAACTTCAAGGATTTCTGTGTATAATGTAGCTTGGAAAAGAAAGAAGGTGAACAGCACTTTGACAGCCGAGAGATTTTTCAAAAGTAAATTTGGCGTGATAACAGCAGCCTTGATTGCAACCTTTCTTTGGGGAAGCGCATTCCCGGCAATCAAGCTGAGCTATACAGCACTAAACATCGGGGCAGACGATTATGACAAGCAGTTGCTCTTTGCCGGCTACCGTTTTTTACTGGCTGGAATCATAATCTTTCTATTTTTTACCCTCTTTAATCAATCATTAAAACTAAGGAAAGAAACTTTGGTGCCATTGTTTCAACTTGGGTTTGTCCAAACCTTTCTTCAGTATCTCCTTTTCTATATTGGTCTAAGCTATTCGACTGGGATGCAAGGAGCGGTCATTGCTGGAACTGCATCGTTCTTCCAGATTCTTTTCGCGCATTTCCTGTATGCCGATGACGGATTGTCGATTCGTAAGTGGGTGGGGATTGCGCTTGGATTTGGCGGCGTTCTTGTGGTGAATCTGCCCAAAGTCGGAGCGGATTTTCAATTTGGAATCGGGGAGATTCTGCTCCTCATTGCGATGATGGCATCCGCCTACGGGAACATCATGGCGCGTGAAAGGTCGGGAAAAATGGACGTTTCCTATTTGACCGCCTATCAGATGCTGTTCGGCTCCGTTGGATTGATTATGGCCGGAGGCTGGTCAGCGGGGTTTGTACCATTTGAGTTTGATGGATTTACAGCCCTGCTTCTGCTGTATCTAGCCTTTTTATCAGCAGCAGGATTTATATTGTGGAACAATGTCATGAAGTATAATAAGGTTGGAAAAGTCTCCATGTACTTGTTTTTGGTACCGGTCTTCGGAGTCATATTGTCGGCCTTGTTCCTGGATGAAGTGATGCATTATACAACCCTGATTGGTCTCACCCTTGTAACAGTGGGAATCATAATCGTAAACAGGCAAAAGGAAAATAAAAAAGAAGAGAAAAAACTGCAGCCCACCGGATGAAGGTGAGTTGCAGTTTTTCGTTTATATGGGGAATGGCTGTGATATTAAAGGCCCTCCTGAATCACCATTTGCTGATAGACATGATTGTATAAGTGCTCGATGTCAGCGTCTGTCATATAAACCAATGATTCACGATCCGCCTTTTTCATAACCTCGATAAATCTAACCATGTTTTTCCGTTCCTGTCTGCTCATGATTTTCTTCCTCCTTTGTATTAGTACAGTAAGTATGTGTTTGTATTATTATATAACAGAATATTTAAAATTGGAACAACTTTTAGAAAGTTTTTTCGCCCGAATTTTAAAGATCTGACGGTGGTTAGTGAAGGGGGAGTGGTTGGAGGAGCTCCTGGTATTAATTTATCGTGGTCTCAAAGAGAGGTTATGAGACCACGATTCCCGCAGTTCCGCTAAATGGTGGTTTCAAAGAGGGGTTATGAGACCACGATTCCCGCAATTCCACTAAATGGTGGTGGCAAAGAGAGGTTATGAGACCACGATTCCCGCAATTCCACTAAATGGTGGTCTCAAAGAGAGGTTATGAGACCACGATTCCCGCAATTCCGCTAAATGGTGGTTTCAAAGCGGGGTTATGAGACCACGATTCCCGCAATTCCACTAAATGGTGGTGGCAAAGAGAGGTTATGAGACCACGATTCCCGCAATTCCGCTAAATGGTGGTTTCAAAGAGGGGTTATGAGACCACGATTCCCGCAATTCCACTAAATGGTGGTGGCAAAGAGGGGTTATGAGACCACGATTCCCGCAATTCCACTAAATGGTGGTCTCAAAGCTGGGTTATGAGACCACGATTCCCGCAATTCGGCTAAATGGTGGTCTCAAAGTGGGGTTATGAGACCACGAACCTCAGCGTTATCACTCCATCGTGGTCCCAAGAGCCCTCCAAAATAAAAACAGACAAGTCCCCCTCCATTTAAGGGGCTTGTCTGTTTCAAATTTACTATTGCTTCGCCACCACAGCCATCCCCCTGTTTCCATATGACAACGTCAAAAAGAAAATAATAAACAATAGGAAGCTGATGATGTGGAAAAAGCTGATGCCTTGAAAATACTGAATGAAAAGGCCGCCGAAAAATGGACCACCAAGACTGCCGAGACTGAAGGCGATGCCGCATAGCAGATTTCCAGTCGGCAGCAGGTTCTTCGGCATAAGATCGGTCATATAGCTGATACCGAGCGAAAAGGTTGACCCTAGCAACATTCCCGCGATGAAGATGCACAAGGCTAGTCCCATAAAGTGATTCTCCAAAAAGCTGGCTGTTATAAAGCTGATGCATCCGAGCGACAAAATCACAAGCAGGACATTTCGCCGGCCCCATTTATCACTCAGAACCCCAAGAGGAATCTGGAACACAATTCCCCCGATGGCAAAGGAAGCAAGTAAAACTGACACATTCGTCAAATCCATTCCAGTTCTCAAAGCATAAATAGGAAAGCTGCCATTCAAGGAGGATTCCAGGAATCCATAGCCAAGCGGCGGCAGAAAGGCGATCCATGCATACTTCCAGGCTTTTGAAAAGCGCTTGAAGGTTTCGAAAAAGGAGTTCACACCGATATCCTGTTCCGGATGTTCATTTTTCAAGAAGAACAGGAAAACCCATCCGACCAGGCAAACAAAAGACGACGCAATGAACGGGAGAGACGGATTAACGTCAACAAGCGGCGTCATTAATGGGCCTGTGGCAAATCCGATCCCGAAGAAAACTCCATATAGGGAGATGTTCCGCCCGCGTTTATCCTCCGGTGAAAAGGAAGTGATCCAAGTTTGGGTGGCAAAATGTAAGGCATGGTCCCCGATCCCGATCAGGAGGCGTAAGAAGAACCAGAACCAGAATGTCTGCCATAATGGAAACAGGGCAAGCGAGATGACGACGAGAAATCCTCCCACCAGGATTACAGGTTTATAGCCATACTTCCGAAGCGGCTGTTCCATAAAGGGAGATGCCAGCAATATCCCGATATATAGGGCTGTTGCATTCAAACCGTTCAAGGAGGAAGACAGCCCACTATTTTCAAATATAACGGCAATCAATGGCAGAAGCATTCCTTGACTGAAGCCGGAAATGGCGACGATGGAAACCAAGATCCAAAAACGAAAACGATTCATAATATTTACCTCTATTGTGTGTAGTAAAATCCATCCCCTATGATACATAAAAAAGACAAGGATTGGAATGCATAAAACGTAGGAACATTTTAGTAGCGATTCTTTTTAACATTCTGATAAAGTAATGGATAAAGGAGATGACAGCATGATGAAATTTAAAATGAAAGAAGTAGGGTTTACAACCGAATTGGAGTATGGCGAATTGCATGTAGCGGGGGATGAGCAGTATGGATTCCGTCCGTATCAGTTGATGGTATCTTCCATTGCAGTCTGCAGTGGAGGCGTGTTGCGCACGATTCTAAAGAAAAAGCGCATGGAAGTGGAGGATATCTCCCTGACTGCGGATGTGACGAGAAATGAAAAGGAAGCAAACCGCATCGAAAGGATACAGATCCATTATGTGATTAAAGGAAAAGGCCTGGCACATGACAAGGTGGAGCAGGCGGTGGAGCTTGCGAAAAAGAACTGTCCGATGGTGCAATCCGTGAAGGATAGCATTGAAGTGACAGAGACTTTTGAAATTGTGGAGTAAAATTTCAGGAATAAAGGCCGTGGACCGAAATCACGGCCTTCTCATATGTACAACCAAAAAGAAATATGTCATTTTTGAAACTAAATTTCAGAAAATAAAAATAATATTGACACTCAATATCACCGGTACTATACTTAGTACAAGAGCAATTTGTCAGATTAAGGGGCGCTAAAGCATGATCATTGGATTGGATGGCGGGGGCACGAAAACAACAGGAATGGTCGTGGATGAACAAGGGAGAATCCTTGCTGAAGCTACCGTTGGCCCTACAAACCCTAATAGTTCAGACTATGAAACAGTCAAGAAGGAACTGAAAAAGCTTTTTTATTTTTTTACACTCAAGAAACCGCTTACAAAAGAGGATGTCGTCTTTGCAGGAATATCTGGAGTGGAGAGTGGCGGGAAGAAGGAATGGTTTTTGTCCTTGCTAAGAGAAATAACGGGCGAGGCACCGACCATTATCATCGATAACGACGCGATCACCGCCCTATATTCCGAGACAAAAGGGAAGCCGGGCATTGTCAGTATTTCCGGAACCGGATCGATCAGCTTTGGCATCAATGACAAGGAGGAACGGGCCCGGGTCGGGGGATGGGGCTATCTCATCCAGGACGGCAGCAGTGGCTTCGCTATCGGTAAGCGACTCTTGGACTATGTGTTTGAACAATATGACAAGGGGCATGCACCTTGTGAATTGACAAAAGCGGTTCTCGATCACTTTGGAGTAAGTGCTATGAGCGAAATAGTCTCCGTTGTCTACGAGCTTCGGAAAACAAGGGACAGGGTCGCATCACTAGGAAGCATCGTTATTTCTTTTTCAAACAATCAGAATCAGGTATGTGTGGATATTCTAAAAGAAGCTGCATCCTGCATGCTGAAGGAGATCCATACGCTTTATGAAAAGCTGCACCAGGGGATGGTGGCAGACGGAAATTTTCCGATCGTCCTGACAGGTGGCATCATCCAGCATTCAAAAGTGATGCAGTCCCACCTAAAAGAGGAAGCGGCAAACCGCCACTACCCTTTTGCTTTTAAACTTCCATCCTTGCCGCCAATTGCAGGTACCATCTATGCGGCGATAAAGAACGGGAAGCGTGAGGTGGCACCAACATTCACTGAGGTGTTTGAAAAAGAAGTAAAAGACAGAAGCAAGTAAAGGGTGGTCAATGATGAATGGTGGATTGTTACGGCTGCGTCAGGCACTTTCGGCAATTAACCCGGCAGAGCGGAATGCAGCAACATTTATTTTAGAAAATCCAAGAGAAGTGGTAACTCTATCGGTCAAGGAACTGGCGGAGAAAAGTGATTCGAGTCAGGCTGCCATCATTCGCCTATGCAAAAAAATCGGTTTGGATGGCTACAAAGAACTGAAACTGAGAATCGCCGGCGATATGACATCGTTTGAAAAGGAACAGGATGAATACCACGAGTTCAAGGACAACGATGACATTCCCACTTTTATGAAGACGATTACGGAAAACAACGTCCTTTCTTTAAGGGATACGCTACACCTTCTGGACAAAAATGAGGTGGAAGCGGCTGTTCATTATCTACATACCTCCAGTCGTATCGACTTTTACGGAGTGGGAGCATCGCAGTTGATTGCACAGGATGCCCAGCTGAAGTTTATGAGAATAAATAAGCTGTGTACGGCATATGCCGATGCCCATATTCAATTGACATCTGCCGCAACTTTGACCAACACGGATGTGGCGGTCGGGATATCGTATTCAGGGGAAACGAGTCACACGCTTGCCGCAATCAGGCAGGCAAAGGAAGCGGGAGCAAAGACAATCGCGATTACAAAATACGGTTCCAATTCATTGAAGGAGCTCGCGGATATAACCTTATGCATCTCTTCCATGGAATCTTCCATACGAAGTGCCGCAACCTCTTCAAGGATTTCGCAGCTGAATGTGATCGATATCCTGTTTACAGCAGTAGCAGCAAGAGATTTTGATCAATCCGTAGAATATTTGAAACGTTCACGGGAAGCGGTTCAAAAAGCGTATCGCTCAGAATGAATACACACTAAAAAGGTGATGTGATAAATGGGATTAGAAAACTTACAGAATCTGGTGACAGAACAGCAGAACGGGAAGACCACCCAGATTGATAGACAATCAACAGAAGAAATACTAGCCATCATCAATGAAGAGGACCAAACTGTACCACTTCACATCCAGAAGGAAATTCCAAGTATCGCAGAAGTGGTGGACAGCGTCGTGGAATCCTTTGAAGCAGGTGGACGCCTTTTCTATGTAGGAGCCGGCACTTCCGGACGAATCGGGATCCTTGATGCATCCGAATGCCCGCCAACCTATGGCACTCCACCGGAAATGGTGAAAGCGATCATCGCTGGAGGCGAGCCTGCCATCTTTAAAGCGGTGGAAGGCGCAGAGGACAGCGAGGAGCTTGGGGCGAATGACATCAAGCAGCATGGCGTCAGATTGCACGATGTTGTCATCGGCATCACGGCAAGCGGACGTGCACCATATGTTATCGGAGCACTGAAACAGGCGAAAGAGCTAGGGGCCAAAACGGTATCCTTCACTTGTACAAAGGACGCTACACTTAATACTGTAGCAGATTACAAGATTAATATAGAAGTTGGGCCGGAAGTGATTACTGGCTCCACCAGAATGAAAGCGGGTACTACACAGAAGCTTGTGTTGAATATGATCACGACCACTTCCATGGTGAAGATAGGGAAGGTGTTCAATAACCTGATGGTCGATGTTCAGCCTTTGAACAAAAAGCTTGTGGACAGGGCAAAACGCATCATACAGCAGGTAACGGGATGTTCCCTTGATGAAGCAACAACATTGTTTGACAGTTCAGAAGGAAATCCGAAAGTGGCAATCATCATGTATACGTGTCAGGTAGACGCCGTGAAAGCGGCAGAACTGCTCAGTAACGCAAAGGGATTCGTTTATAAGGCTATAAAGGCTTATAATAAAAATTAATTTTCAAGGGGGAATTGGAAATGAAAAAGGGGTTAAGTTTAGCAATGGTTATGTTGCTCGTTGCTTCCATTATCCTTGGTTGTTCCAACAGCAGTTCTTCATCCGATAAAAAGGATGTTGTAAAGGTTTGGACATATCCGGTGCATGGTGAGTACGAAGCAGAACTGAAAGAATTAGTTGCTTCTTTTGAGAAGGAAAACGAAAATATCGAAATCGAGTATGAAGTATTGAGCTGGGCTGAAGGCCCACAAAAATTCGATATCGCATTAAACTCCGGTAATCCACCAGATGTTTACTTCGGTAAGCCACAAGGTAAATATGTTGATTCAGGCCTCTTAGTAGAGCTTGACGACAAATTGAATGTATCAAAAGATGACTATAACCAAGTTGCTTTGGACTACATGAAAATCGAAGACAAACTTTACGGTCTTCCAATCTACATGTTCCTTCACGTATGGGGTGGAAATAAGCAGCTTCTAGAAGAGGCTGGCATCGATTATGAAAAGATTCAACAAGAAGGATGGACTTGGAAGGAATTCGAAGAACTGGCGAAAAAAGGCGTTGGTAAGAATACAGCTGGCGACGACAAATACGGATTTGTTTTCCAAGGGAACAATGAAGAGCTGTTAGTCCACCTTGCAATGAACAACGGACTGCCTAACCGCTATACAGAAGATGGCATCACATGGAATGACGATAAAATCCTGGAAACAATGAAATATATCAAAAATCTAGTAGACTCAGGCATTATGCCGAAAGAAACGGCGGCTGTGGATCCTGCGAAGCGTATGGAACTATACTACAACCACCAAGCACTATTCTTCGGTCGCGCTATTCCTTACTTTGATCCTGTAGTAGAAGCACGCAACCAGGAAATCAAAGACGGAAAAGTGGAAGGGGAAGAAGTAAACTTTGTTCTTTTACCGATTCCACATAACGAAGGACAAGAGCAAGTATCTTTCGGAGGATCTGAAGGTTACATGCTGTTCACTCAAAAGAATGCAAAAGAAGATCACATGAAAAACAGTGTGAAGGTACTTGAGCACCTAACAAGTGCAGAAGCTGGAAAAGCGGCAGCAGCACTGGCATTACCACAGGTTCATAAGGATGCGGAAGGCAAGTTTGAAATGCCGCTTGCTCCTTACAACAAAGTAGCGGCAGAAGTTTTGGCTTCTCACGTTCTACCTCCAAGTAATGCATCTGCAGCAGCTGCAGCGAAAGATGACCGCTTCCGTACTGAAGTTATCATCCCGACTTTCCAAGGCCTATTAAGCGGAGAATTGACTCCTGAAGAGGCGGCGGAAGAGTTCAAAACCAAGGGAGAAGCTATTTTCTCCCAGTAAGCCATAAGAAAGAGGAGGGAGCGTAACTGCTCTTCCTCTTTTATTTTAAAGGTCTTGTTTCCGTTCGGACAAAAAGCGAAAACAGCCACCTTAAATCTGGAGGTGTAAGTGTAGACAATGCCAAACCAATCAGCGGTCTCCGTATCTAAAAAATTCAATTTCTCCCAATTTATAAAAGATTATGGCTGGTGCTATGCCTTTATCGCGGTCCCAATCATTCTGTTTCTCATGTTTACACTCTTCCCTGTAGGCTATGCCCTTGTCATGAGTTTTCAAAAATACCATGTACTAGGCTCCACGTGGATTGGATTAGACAACTATAAGACGATGGTAAACGACGATATCTTCTGGAAGGCGATGTGGAATACCTTCGTTTTCACAGTAGGTACAGTACCGGTAAACGTCGCAATCACCTTGTTTCTGGCAGTATTGATATTCCCGAGAGCAAAAAAGGCACAGACCTTTTTCAAAGCTGCACTGTACTTGCCGACGGTAGCTTCCGGAGTAACGGTTGCACTTGTATGGTTCTGGATTTATGATCCGACAAAAGCGGGACTGTTCAATATGTTCCTTGAAATGCTTGGCTTTGACAATATCATGTGGCTTGGACAAAGCAGTACAGCATTGCTTTCTATTATGCTAATGTCCTATCTGACTGGACACGGCGCTGGTATCATCCTTTACTTGGCTGCAATGGGCGGAATACCGAAGTCCCTGTATGAAGCAGCAGACATTGACCATGCTTCTGAATGGTCGAAGTTCCGTAATATTACATGGCCATTATTGAAACCTACTACTCTCTATTTATTGGTAACTGGGATCATCATGAGCTTCCAGGTGTTTATGAGCATTTACCTCATGACACAGGGTGGTCCGAACTTTGCAACAACCACCATCGCCTATCTGATCTATACACATGCCTTCCAATACTACCAATTCGGTCTGGCTGCAGCGGAGTCATTTGTACTTGGAGCAGTCATTATCCTGGCATCTGTTATTCAATTTAAAATCATGTCATCTGACGTGGAATTCTAGGAAAGGAGGAAAATCTACATGCAACCAGCAACCAATACAAACAATGCACAATATGCAGAGCTTGCCATCAAAAGAGAGAAGGCAAGAAATCAGCGCAAGAAGGTCTATAGTGTACTAAGTTGGGCGATTCTTTTGTTCTGGGTGGTGCTGACCATCATCCCGCTCTACTGGATGGTGATTTCCTCCTTCCGGGATACCACGGTCTCCGCATCCTTTAAGCCGGAATGGTTCCCTTCCAAGGTGACACTGGCTACATATATCCGATTCTTGACGGAAACAGACGCAGTTCGCTGGCTAATGAATAGCTTGTTCGTTTCAAGTGTACTGACTTTATCCAACGTCGTTTTCTCTTCACTCGCAGGTTATGCCTTTGCGAAACTGAGCTTCCCGGGCAGAAAAACGATTTTCTGGTTGTTGCTCGGTACGATGATGATCCCGGCTCAGGTTACCTTGATTCCGGTGTACATCATGGTCGTGAACATTTTCGGCCTGGTGGATACATATCTGGCAATCATGCTACCAATGTTCACAGTGGTCGGGAATATCTTCCTGATGAAGCAGTACATGTCGACCTTGCCGACGACACTTATCCAGGCAGCACGAATTGACGGCTGCAGCGAGTTCGGCATTTTCCGAAAAGTCATCCTGCCAATCTCCAAGCCTGGGGTCGCAGTACTTGCAATCTTTACATTCGTATCAACATGGAATGAATTCTTCTGGCCGTTCCTTGTGACGCAATCAAGCTCCATGAGAACGATCCAGGTCGGACTTGCAAGCTTCAAGTTCCAGGACGCAACAGATTACGGGGCGATGATGGCAGGTTCAGTGCTCGCGGCCTTGCCAATGTTTATTTTATTCTTTGCCCTACAGCGTTACTTCCTACAGGGTATTACAATCGGTGCAGTGAAAGGATAGGTGTTTAAGGAATGGCAAGTATAAAAATAGAAAATGTAACGAAAACTTTCGTGGACGATAAGCGTGGCGGCACATTCACTGCTGTCAACGACGCAACTTTTGAAATCAAAGATAAAGAGTTTCTCGTTTTCGTAGGCCCATCCGGGTGTGGAAAAACAACCTCACTACGCATGATTGCAGGCCTTGAGCGCCAAACATCAGGTAATATCTATATCGGGGACAAAGTGGTCAACAATATGCATCCAAAAGACCGCGACATCGCGATGGTATTCCAGGACTACGCCTTGTATCCACATATGACAATCGAGCAGAATCTTGCTTTCGGCCTGAAAAATATGAAGACCTCCAAAGAGGAAATCAAAGAGAAAATCGAGTATGCCTCCAAAATTCTTGGACTCGATGAACTCCTTGATCGCAAACCGAAAGAGCTGAGTGGAGGGCAGCGCCAGAGGGTGGCAGTAGGACGTGCAATCGTCCGTAACCCGAAGGTATTCCTTTTCGACGAGCCGCTTTCCAACCTGGATGCAAAATTGCGTGTACAGATGCGCATCGAGCTTGCCGAGCTGCACCAGCGCCTCGGAGCAACCATCGTGTATGTAACGCATGATCAGGTGGAGGCGATGACACTCGGAGAAAGAATCGTTGTCATGAACAAAGGGGAAATCCAGCAGATCGCTTCTCCAAGGGATCTGTACCGCAACCCTGCAAATATGTTCGTCGCAGGTTTTATTGGGTCTCCACCAATGAACTTCTTTGATGCTATACTAGAAACAGAGAACAAACTTCGCGTGGGAGAATTGACATTCACTATCCCTGAAAGCTTAGTAAAACAATACAAAGACTATGTCGGCAAAAAAGTGGTGCTGGGCCTGCGTCCGGAAGACATCTATGATGAAGAATTCGCATTTACCGTTCCGACAGACAACAAAGCGAACATCAAAGTAAAGGCAATCGAACATCTAGGCGGTGAAAACCTCGTATACTTCACAATGGGAGACCGCATGATCACCGCCAAAGTGAGCGGCGAAAGCTTCATCCGCCCATTGGAAGAAAAAACATTCGTCTTCAACCTGGATAAGATGCACCTGTTTGACCCGGCGACTGAGTTAAGGATTTTTTAATAATAGATAAAGATACGTTATATTGCCCTTTGTAGCTCTGTTGATTGGAGCGGAAGGCGTGAGACTCCTGCGGGAGAAGCGGAGTCGGGGAGACCCCGCAGGCGCAAGCCAAGGAGGCTCCCCACCCGCCCTGGATAAGCGAACGCCTGCAGCGGAAATCAACAGGTAGGCTCAACCAAGCAATGTATAATAGTTTGAGAGTTGGCATCGCAGCTTAATACTGCCAACAAAAAGGAGAGAATACAGATGGATGGATTAACACATATTTTACGCGTAACAGGAAGAGAGTACTATAAACACATAGTAGCGATGGTATTCATCAGCTTTTTAGTCGTAACGGTGCTAAGTCCGTCCTTCTTTCTCATCAAATTGCCATACTCTTTTTTTTACGTGATGCTCGTAAGCGGACCGATTTTTGTGGGAGCGGCATGGGCTGTCCAGCAGCTTCTATTGGATAAAAGCCAATCCGTGATCGTCATGTTTTTTACCGGCATGAAAAAATACTTCCTTGCAAGCGTAGGATACAGCCTGTTCCTATCCTTCTTTGTCGTAATCGTCGCAGCATCATGGTGGCACTACACACAAGTCGGCGGAACGTTCGCATTCGCCTTGGCCTGTTTCCAGTCCTACTTTTGCGGAATGATTTTCCTGAGCCAGATCTACACGATTCCTTTATTGGTAAAATTCCAGTACTCCTTAAAGGACAGCATCTTCACCAGCGTCAAGCTGCTTGTGAAAAATCCACTGTATACGATTTTATCATTCTTGCAGATCACATCGATTTTTTGCCTATTGCTACTATCCGTAGTAGGATTGTTTTTCCTGTTTCCAAGCCTGTCCACTCTCTTCTGCAATATTGTCACAAGCAATGTCATTGCAACGGAGGAAGAGGATACAGATTGGAACCCAGTTAGTGCCTAATTAGAGGAGGGATCTTTTGAAAAAGGTGAAATACGGCATTGATCGCTTTTTGCAAAACGGCTTGGAAGCTTGGGCTGGCAAGAACATTGCCCTCGTAACGAATCAGACGGGAATGACCTCTAGCTTCCAATCCACGATCGATGCACTCAATGAAGCAGATTTTATCAGACTGACAAAGCTTTTCGCCTGTGAACACGGAATCAGAGGGGACGTCCAGGCAGGCGTCCATGTGGAGGATACCACAGACCAGAAAACCTCGCTTCCCGTGTACAGCTTATATGGACCAACCAAGAAGGTATCTACAGAATTGCTCGCAGATGTAGATGCCATTTTTTTTGATATTCAGGATGTCGGGGTACGCTTCTATACGTTCCTTGCAACCGTAAAAAATGTGATGGAGGCGTGTGCTGAGACCGGGACATCTTTTGTCGTGCTGGATCGGCCGAACCCGATTGCACCTCTAGTGTCAGGGAACATATTGGACATGGGCTATACATCCTTTGTGGGACCATATGAACTTCCGGTAAGTCTGGGGTTGACGGTGGGGGAATACGCACGACTTCTTCAGAAAGAGAGATTTACTGAAGTGGACCTCCATGTATATGAAGTGGAAAACTGGGACCGCTCGATGTGGGGCGAGGACTGGCAGCAGCCATGGATTCCGCCATCACCAAATATCCCGCATTTTACGACGACACTCTATTATCCTATCAGCTGTTTTATCGAAGGAACAAATCTCTCAGAAGGCCGCGGAACAACGAAGCCATTTGAATGGATCGGTGCTCCCTGGTTCAAGCAGGATGAGGTGATGGAGCATTTCTCTCGTAAGGAGCTGCCTGGATTAGAGCTTGTGCCGGCATTTTTTACACCTAACATGAGCAAGCATCATGGTGATTTATGCAGAGGGGTGCAATTGGTTATTACGGACAGAAACGGGCTTGATGTTGCAAGGCTCGGCTTTGAGCTTTTACATAGCATTTTTGCCGTTCACGACGGGGAAGCACAGTGGCTCGAGCCGTTCAAGGAGGGCATGCACCCATTCATCGACCTTCTGTGGGGAACGGATGAGGTACGAAAGGGGATAGACCAGGGTCTTTCCTATGAAGAGGTAGCGGAAGGCTGGCCGTCCGGTTTGGAAGATTGGAAGAGAAGAACAGGTTCCATTTTGCTTTATTCATAGACTTTTTTTAAAAGGGGAGAAAAGCGTATGAAACAAATTCATGAAATGTCACTAGAGGAGAAAGTAGGGCAGCTGTTCATGGCAGGTTTCCAGGGGACAGAGCCGAGTGAGAATATAACGAAGCTGATACAGGACTACCATATTGGTGGAGTGATCTATTTTACACGCAATGTGAAAAATACGAAGCAGGTATATGAACTTTCCCGCGATCTTCAGCAGGTGGCTGTGGACGCAGGCACTCTTCCGCTATTCATTTCAATTGATCAGGAGGGCGGCATGGTGGCGCGCATTACGGATGGTGTAACGTTAAGTCCTGGAAACATGGCATTGGGCGCAACCGGTGATAAGGATGCTGCGTATCAGTTGAGTAAAATTGTCGGGAAAGAGCTGCGTGCACTTGGAGTAAACATGAACTTTGCACCTTGTGTGGACGTGAATAATAATCCTCTGAATCCAGTAATCGGCGTCCGATCTTATGGCGAGGATCCCCGCGTTGTGGCAGAGTTTGGGGTGGAAGCGGTAAAAGGTCTGCAGGCGGAGCATGTGTCAGCGGTGAGCAAGCACTTTCCGGGGCATGGCGACACCAATATCGATTCCCACTTGGACCTGCCGGTGATTGCACATGGCCTCGACAGACTGGAAAGCCTGGAGCTAGTTCCATTCAAGGAAACATTTTCTCATGAAGTGGATGGCGTGATGGTCGCACATATCAACTTCAAATCGATTGAACCCGATAATGTTCCATCAACGTTATCTAAAAGAATCGTGAACGGATTGCTGCGTGAAAAGCTGGGCTATGAAGGTGTGGCGATGACCGACTGTATGGAAATGAACGCGATCATTGAGTATTACGGAATCGAAGAAGCATCAGTTATGGCTATTGAAGCAGGCATCGATATCGTGCTGATCAGCCATACGTTTGAGCGCCAGTACAAAGCAATGGAGGCTGTGAAAAAAGCGGTGGAAAGCGGCCGTTTGACTATGGAACAGGTAGACCGCTCTGTTGCACGTGTACTGAAGCTGAAGGAAAAGAGAAAGCTTGCTGAATCAGTGGCTTCCTGGGAAGAGGCAGCGGCGCTTTGTGGTCAGGATGCGGACTTGGCGTTTGCTCGTAGTGTGAGCGAAAAGAGCATGACGCTTGTGAAGGCTAGCGGTGCGTTATTGCCTTTGGCTGCTGATCAGAAAGTTTTGGTGGTTGCGGTCGATCCGAATGTGGCGACAGAGGTAGATGAGACCCTGGCTACGAAGGTAACGCTTGGAACTTATTTAAAGGCTGATTTGCCAAATGTAGAGGAAGTGTCCGTGACCGTGGCACCTACTGAAGAAGAAATCGCTCGGATCGTTAAGCTGGCTGGGGATTTTGACAAAGTGGTGGTTGCGACGTATCAGGCGGTGGCGAACCCTTCGCAGGTTGAATTGGTTCGGAACCTTGTTGCCACCTTTGGCGATCGTGTTGGCGTTGTGGCGATGCGCAGTCCTTACGATATCGGAAAATTCCCGGAAGTTTCTACGTATATCGTTACCTATGAGAGTCGCGCACTTGCTTTGGAATCTGCCAGTAAGGTGCTGCTAGGGCAGCTCGAGGCGACCGGCAAACTGCCGATTACGCTGCTGGATGCCAAGGTGAATAACGGATGATCCAGCTTTTACAGAAGCTTGCTGAAAAAGAGGAGAGAATCGGGATCGGCTTGATGTCCGGTACCTCGGTCGACGGCGTGGATGTAGCAATTGTGTCGGTAAAAGGTGCCGGGGAAACGATGTCTTACAGTGAGCTGGCGTTTGAAAATATTACGATTCCCGGGGAGCTGCGTACTCGGATTTTCCAACAGTTCGATCCAGAATCAAGCTCGGTGGATGCCTTATGCAGCCTGAACTTTGAGCTTGGGGAGATGTTTTGCAAAGCGGCGGAGTCAGTTGTGAAGAAACATGGTTACCGGGTGGAGGATATTGATTTTATTGGATCCCATGGCCAGACATTGTACCATATTCCGGTTGAAGGGGAGGGCTTGGTGCGCTCCACCCTCCAGCTCGGTGAAGCTTCCATTATTGCGGAAACATTTGGATGCCCGGTAGTGTCCGACTTCCGTGTGCGTGATATGGCTGCAGGCGGAGGCGGTGCACCGCTCGTTCCTTATGTCGACTATTTGCTGTTCAGATCGGCTTCCGAAAGTATAGCACTGCAGAATATTGGCGGCATCGGGAATGTCACTTATTTGCCTGCCGGATGCAGTCCAAGTGAGGTTATTGCATTTGATACCGGGCCGGGGAATATGATCATGGACGAAGCGATGTCGATTCTATCGGAGGGCAAGGCCAATTATGATGATGGCGGTCGATTGGCTGCTCAGGGGCATGCGGATGCAGATGTGCTGAAGGAATTGCTGGCGGATCCTTACTTCAGTATGTTGATTCCGAAGAGTACGGGGAGAGAGCTATTTGGTTCTTCTTACACTCGAAACCTTGTTGGGCAGTTGCTTGGGAAGGGGCTTTCCGATGCGGATATCATGGCGACAGTCACTAAGTTCACGGCAATGACGATTGTGGATCAGTACAAACGATTTTTAGGTGGTCCGGTTGATACGCTGATTGTCAGCGGCGGCGGGGCGTATAATGATACGCTGGTTGGGTATTTGCGTGAATTGGGGTCTTTTTCAGTGAAGACGCAAGAGGATTACGGATTTTCCAGTGATTCGAAGGAAGCGGTGGCGTTTGCCCTGCTTGCGAACGAGACGCTGTTCGGCGTGCCGAACAATTTGCCATCAGCGACGGGGGCAAGGAAGCCTGTGGTGCTAGGGAAGTTGACATTGTGATGGGGAAAGAAAAAATTAAAGGGAGTGCTATTCAGGTTAATTGAATAGCACTTCCTTTAATTGATTAATTGGATGTAGGAGTGACTGTAATCTCATTACAACTAAGTTCTACAAACATAGGAGGCATAGCAATATTAACTTGATATTTACTGGTTGAATCTAGATCATTTTCATTAACTGAAATATCATGAATCGTATAGGGTAATTGAGCGAACGTCCATTTTTCGGGAGGGATACCTTTGTCAAATTTAGGCGTATGTTTAATTTCTAAATTGTAGCACCTCTTAAAAATGTAAATCCCTGGTTCGCATTTTAAAATTTATTCATCTGCAAAGTATTTAATGTCAAATGCTAAGACCTTAGAGTCCCAATAATGAATAGAGTCTATTGATTTTTGAATTTTCATATAATCACCTTGGATATGGGATATGAGCTTCTTTACTTCTATAATCAACTTCTCGCTCATAGTAATTTAATGGCCAAAGTTGCCTCATGAAAATATTGTAAATAAAGGAAGAGTGAATGTAAATAAATTTTTTGGAATTTAGAATCTTACAATTATTATTCGGCAGAGGGCTAGACTCATTTTAGTTAACCGTAAGAAAATAGGGAACGATAATTCAATGCAAAGAGCCCTGCCATGAATCAATCCTTCACACTTAAAAGAGGAGGGAAACCAGTCCCCCTCCATCTTTGTCTATGTTTACATCACTGTGACTACCAGTATCACTGTTCAGCCTTTCTAACTGCCGATATTCATATGAAACTCGGTTATTTCCACATCGACGCTATAGTCTATCTCGGTTTGACCGAATTGAGAATCCCAGTTCTCCTTGTGTGCCTTCCAGTATTTCGGGTACTTGATCCGGACGTAGTCATGCAGTCCTATCACATCTGCTTGCAGTTCTTTCTGCAATTTTTCCAGGCTATTCTCTATTTGAGAATTTACTTTTTCCTCGATCTGTTTCTCTAATTTTTGAATATTATCCTCATTGGTAATATCGTGGGTGGGGGAAGCCAACTCTGAAATGGCACCACTCAATTTTGTCTCTATTTTAAAAGAGAGCACGCCATTAGACAACTTCGGCTTTATCCTGCTGTCAATCGATTCAAGCTCGTATACAATAATGGCATCACTATCTTCATCATGAAATTTTATGATGCCGCCGTCCGTATAGGCCGTTAACCACGAGACACCCTCCAGTTCTTCCTCGTTCAGGGAGCCGATCATCTTTAACGTGTCCCCCGAGATAACAGCAGCACCCTTCAGCATCAATTCATTGTTGTCCGTTCTTACTATATTCTGTAATAGAAAGCTTGATTTCTCTTCGATCTGTGCATTAATTTTTGACAGTGGCATCGGTTCTATTATTTTATTTGATTTTGTCATATGCCTCGTCATATCTGTTATATAAAGGGTCGGTATTTCGGAATCTGTTACCTCCATTAAACTCTTCGATTGATCTTCGGTGACCATCACCAAACAACTCATCCTTGCTTCCGGATCACGGATGAAGAAATCCACCAATTCCCTCAAATTTCGTTTTTCTGCGACCTTGCTGCTGATAATAATCAGTTGCTGATGATGCCCATTGATGATGTTCTTTCGTTTCTGGATCACATCCCGAGCCGTTTCAAGAATGGAATTCCCAGTCACTTCCACATTTGAAAAAGGCTTTGGAGATTGTGCCGAATTGTTCGTGCTTTGGTTATTCGATACTTTCGCAAATTGATAGGTTACAGTTAGAAGTTTGTCATCTTGAATCCCTTGTGCTTCGTCAATTCCTACACCTAATAGCAGATCCAGCTTTTCAATGTCCCTCGAACTCCAGCAGCCTGATAACGAAATGATGAGAAACAGCAGGATCAATGTTCTCACACTTGTCATTTCCATGCCCCCCTTATGAAGGAAATCCCCAGTAGGAGAATCGGCAGAATCCCGAACAGAACGATTGCAGCATTGCCAAGCAGGTCCCCTAAGGAAAATATTTGATGTATATCCTTAGGCAGCATGGAGAGAACAAAAATGATTGGGAGGAGTGCAAGCAAAAAGAACTTTATATCTTTACCAAACAGTTGAGACATTCCAAGTGATGCCGCAAAAAGAGTGATAGAAATGGTTGCAAATATCTGCAGGATCCAGACAATCAAAAACAGCGAATCAAATCGTTCGAAAAAAATACCCTGATATTCAAAAGAGTTAATGAGGGAAATGGTTGGCCAGGCAAGATTACTGACCCCATCAACGGATAACGCCCCAATCACAATGATGACTGTAATCAGATAGAATACCATCGGCATCAAAACGCCGATGAAGACAATCTTCTTCCCTTTACGGGGGTTGGTTAGATACGCCGAGAGAATAAGCATGATCTCAATCCCGATATAAGATAAGGAAGTAGTCTTTATTCCTTTCAATACCGGAATTATCCCCTCCCCCAATACAGGACGCACATTCTTAAGCTCGAATAAACCAAGGCTCATCGTCGAAATCAAAATAAAAACGAGGACGGTCAAAGGAAAAATGATCTGGAACATGCGAGCAATCGAATTTAATCCATCCGTATTCAAATAGAGGGAAAGCCAAAGAAACAGCATAATTAAAATCTGAATGGGGGTCCCCTCCAACAAATATGTTTCTGTAACTTCAGCCATTACCCTGACTTCAAAGCTGGTAAGAGTGATGAAATAGATGATCATGCCAAGGCCGATTACCACACTTACTACCTTGCCGACGATCTTCTTGCTGTACTGAAAAAAAGTTTTATTAGGATATCTTCGATTCAGAAAGTGAATAATCAATCCGGCCGCAATCGGAAAAACACTGCTGATGATAATGGTAATCCAAATATCAGGAGTACCTACCTCAGCCGAAGCGGTCCTCGGGAGGGTCAGGATTCCTACACCGAGAATATAGTTGATGATCAAAATGATAGCTTGGGTGGGACTGATTAATTCCTGTTGTTGCGTACTCATTATGGACAAATCCCTTCAGATAATGGATTCCTTCAGCCTTTGCGGATACTGTCACCAGGTTTGGTAATATTGGGTCTTTTTTTCATGAATTTGATGGGTAAGCGGACTAGGAAATCTTTCCAATCTCCAATCTGATAAGGAACAGCAGGTCCCAGATATGGGATTCCGAAGCTTCTTAAACGTACAAGATGGATACAGAAAAAGAGAAAAAAGATGATGACCCCATATAACCCGAGTATTGCCGCGAGAAACATGGCGACGAATCGGAGAATCCTCAAAGCTGCACTTAAATTGTATTGAGGGAGAGAAAAGGAGGAGATAGCGGTCAGTGCCACGACAATAACCGTAACAGGGCTGACTATACCTGCTTGGACCGCTGCCTCCCCAATAACAAGACCACCAACAATTCCAATGGTCTGGCCGATTGGCTTTGGTAAACGCAGCCCAGCCTCTCTTAATATTTCAATCGAAACTTCCATCAATAAAGCTTCAATAAGAATGGGAAATGGCACTCCGACCCGAGAGCCGATAATCGAGATGGCAAGCTTGGTAGGAATCAGACCTTGATGGAACGATACAAAGGAAATATAAAGGGCAGGTGTAAAAACAGCAATGAAAGCAGCCAGATAGCGCAGCAGACGAAACAAAGAACCAGTCACCCATCCTTCATAGTAATCTTCTGGCGACTGCATAAACATATTGATGGTTACCGGTGCGATTAAAGCAAAAGGCGTTCCATCCAAAAGAATTGCAACCCTGCCCTCCGCCAAAGCTGCAATTACCCGATCCGGCCGTTCCGTACTCTGAATCTGAGGGAAAAAAGAAAATACGTTCTCTACTATTAGCTCCTCCACATAGCCGGACTCTGGGAGATTATCAATATCAATGGCTTCAATTTTCTGTTTTACTCTGCTGATGAACGTTTCATTGGCAATACCTTCGATATAGGTGATGACGAGTTCTTTTTTAAAACGCTCCCCGACTTGATAGCTGATAAATCTTAGATCCGTATTGACGCCGGCTCTCCTCAGAATTGCTTGGTTATCGGTCAGATTTTCATTAAAGCCGATCCGCGGCCCTTTCACCAACTGCTCTGTTACGGGTTCCTCCTGGCTGCGACTTTTTATATCACTTGTTTTTAGAATCAGTGCTTTACTTGAGCCCTGGAGAAGCAGAGCAGTTTCTCCATTTAATATTTTGGAAGTGATAGAAGGAAGATCTGTCTCCTCCCAGCATTCACTAACCGGCAGAATATCTGTTAATGGTACAGGTTGAAAGTCCTCTCCGAAACTTCGGTCATGGAGCATGAGGGGCTTCAGAATATTATTATTGATAGTAGTAGAATCAACCAGACCATTCGTGAAAATAATGGCAGCCTTTGTTTGGCTTATACGGTCATGGAATTCTCTCGTCTTCACATCATTATTTTCTCCCAAACTGTCATTTATCAAGGAGATATTGGCGGATAGGTCATCTGAAAGGGAAATGGGCTCATTCTTTTGCTTTGGCAGGTTAAGCTTGGAATTGCCTTCTGTAAGCATTTTGTTCATTTTCATAATCAAGATAGGTACGATTAAGGAAATCAACGCATACACATACACGTTGATTTCTGGAAGGAATTCTTTGATCTTTTCAATTATTTGCACGAATGGAACCTCCAATAGCAGGGGCCGATCTTTGCCATTATTTTCTCTCTATCAAGAAGAATTATTCGTGGAATCGTTTCCTGATTGCCAAACAAAAAAGAGATTCTCCGAATGGTGTGGATCATCGAAGAATCTCTTTTTTTTGCCTAACGTTTGATGGCGAATACCCGAAGGCATTGAAGCTACTTGGAATACATCATTTTCTGGCTGCTAGTCTTTTTGAAAAGCAGGGAATGCGCCTTGCCCACTTTATTTTCTAAGTACTCCAGCGAATAGTGACCTGAAGGGTCTGTAGCATCGACCACTGCTCTGGACAGATTATCAATGACCAGATTCAGTAGCTCCGCATCCCGTCCATCTTTTGTTCTGTTTACTTCATCCATAATCTCCTGGGCGAGATTCTGCACTTTCCGTAGACGTATCCCATTCGAATTCATAGACAAGTTATTCCTCCTTTTGACTGACTTTTACAAAAGTATATGTTTCTAACTGAGATTCTTGCCAACAAAGTTAGCTGGTTCATATATATGCTTGAAAAAATAATAATTGACATTGATAATCATTATCATTTATTATGTTTATATAGAGTGATAATCATTATCAATTAGGAGCGTTTTCGATGAGAATCTTTGTTGGATATGTCAGTATGTCAGGTAATACAGAGGATATGGCTGCAATCATAAAAGAAGAACTGCTTTTTGCTGGCTGCGAAGTCGAAATGGAAAGCCTTGAAACGATAGAAGTGGTGGAACTGCTCACATATGATGGAATAATATTAGGATCCTACACTTGGGGGAATGGGGATCTGCCCTATGAAGCAGAGGATTTTTATGAGGAATTGAATGATTGGAACCTGGATGGCATGTTTGCTGCTTGCTTCGGTTCGGGTGACCATGCCTATCCGAAATTCTGTGCAGCTGTGGATACACTCGCACACAAATTGGAGGAACGGGGTGGATGCCTTTATCCTGAACGGCTGAAGATGGAGCTCAGTCCCGAAACGAATGAGCAGATGGCAGATTGCCGGCAATTTGCACGATTCTTCCTTTCCTGGATCAACACAAAGGAGCCTGAACATGTTTACTAAGGGATCAACGGCAGTGTTATCCACACCTGACATTCCCTTCATCGTCGCAGTAAATAAAGCTGGCATCTACTCCTTTGAAGAAGGGGAATGGCTGTTGCAATATGGCCTCTCCCAAAATATCTACAAGCTGGTAAGGCTAGGCAATTACATATTTGGAATTGGCGATTATGGAACCATTGTCCGCTATGACCTGCAACGGAAAAAATGGAATCATACGTCCTTTCCAACAGTACAGCGATTATGGGACATTACCGGGAATGATCAGGGCTTCATTGTAACCCATGCTGGAAGCAGGCTGTATGTTTCCGAAAACTTTGGTTCGAGCTGGTCGGTTACCAGCCCTTTTCTTACGCTAGGTATGCAGCCATTGATCAGGTCCCTGCTTTATGAAAATGGGAAAGTCTATATTGGAACCCAGGTAAACAAAGATAGTGGCGGTTTATGGAGCTATTCTTTCGGAAGTGGGGAACTCAGGCTAGTAAAAAAAGAAGAAAGCTCGATGATTTCATCCATTTATTCGGATCTTCTTGAAGGCTCTCTTATCATCACAAAGGGAAATGTCCAGACAGGGGAAGGATCTGTCGAAGTGACCAATCGTACCAGAAAACGCTGGCAGAGATTTTCACAGCCGATTCAGGAAAAGGCATTTCTAGATTTGTTTTCAGCAGATAAAAAACTGTATGCCACAACAAGCAGAGATAGATTCGGCTTTTCAAGAATCTACGAATTACAAAGAGAGGAAATGTCCCTCATTCCGATTGAAACGATTGAGGGACACGGATTCAGAGGCGCTGGATTTGATGAACAGCTGTTCATCTCATCCCCAGTGGAAAGCAAATGGATTGCCAATCGCTTTCATGCGCCAGCACTGCTGCACTAACAGGAGGAGATAAAATGAAAATAGGCGTCATCTATGCAAGCATGTCAGGGAATACGGAAGCAATAGCCGATATTATCGTCGATGAATTAATGAAGGGATACCACGAAGTGATCCTGGAGGATTTCCATAGTGTCGTACGCGCAGAAGAACTGCTTAACTATGATATTACCTTTATCGGCACGTATACATGGGGAGATGGGGACTACCCAGATGAGTGCCTCGATATCATGGAAGAACTGGAAGAATTGGAATTGAACGGACATCCCTTTGCCATCTTTGGTTCAGGTGATACCTCCTATCCCGATTACTGCGGTGCACTCGATAAACTGCAAGCGCTCATTGAGAGCCAAGGAGGACAAGTGCGGATTCCGCCACTGAAAATAGAGTTTAACCCGGAACCGGATGATGAAGAAACGATCAAGAATTTTGTCGCGGAAGCAATGAAAACTCCATAGAAAGGACCTTGTATTATGCGAAAAAAATACATGCAGGAATTAATAGAAGAAAACAAGAAGACTATTTTGAAAGATAAAGAGAAAGTAAATGAAATCTATGAAAGGATAGATGAGATGATTATTTTGAAGACGAAGAAGGGTCTGAAATAGGTTGAGCTGTTCGGAAGGTGTGAAGAGTTGGTGGGTTGTTGTGTCAGGAGTGGAGTATCTATTAATGAATGCTGCATCCACTCCTGATTCCACTTCATACATGCCATATTTTTGATTATCTGGAATACCCCATATATACATAGTAAAGATATCGATAAAACGAAATCGACGTTTTATTATGGTGAATAGTAGCGTGCTGCATCTTGTAGCCCCGTTTGAAACTGCGTGGCAGCTTCGACAGTTCGGCAAGATGTTTAAAGGACGGTCTTGCTACAAGATTGATTAAAGCCGCAGGTGTGGTACTATCCGGCTGCCTCACACTGTTTAAAAAATCGGTGATTTCTTGTGCAGTCTTAATTCCGATTCCATGTCCAAAATACATCTCATCCCCCATCACAATGGCGTTCTCCCCCCTCCACCAAGGAGTCTCAGGATGATAGTCGGGATTATTGAAGTAGGCAACATCTCCAGGGATAAGGTGTTTGGTCAGAACGGATTGGACAGCCAGATCGGAATCAGTGTGCCAACTGTACAAGTAGAGATTTTGGAATAACTGATTGAATAGCTTTCTTCCAATTGTCTTTAGAACCGCATGGTAATAGACGATAATCATCGCAGTTGCACATTCATACGCATAAAGCGAACTATTTTCGAAAATGTCTTGAATAGCAGCAGCAGGCTCCACATTCTCCCTCAGCTGAAATCCCCCCCTGCTTGACATCCCCCAGTATTTCGGATTCCCCTGCGAACCGGCGAATGTCTCGAACCGCGCTTCACCAAGACTCAGTAATTTCGCGCTCGAAATGATGTTGCTTCTTAACGTCAATTCAAACTCCAGTTCCTTCAGAGAGTTATACGAATGAACATCCGGATCATCCATCAGGGATTGGACAATCTCCGCTTTGATACTTCCGGTGGGCCACAGCTCCGTTTGGTTGAATGACTTTCCTGATAGTTGGATCATATAGATTCCTCTTTTCGGGTTGCGTTGTTTTTAGGCTATTCGGGATTGGAATAAATGTGCACAAAAAAACCGCATCTCCCATAAGGAAATGCAGTTTCTCTAAAAATCATACTCATCCAAAATCTTCTTCGTAATCAGGTCATATCCCTTTTTATTAGGATGAAGGGAATCACTGAAGTAATCGGTTGATTTTTTTTGGAAAAGATCGTTGGTAGAAATGAATTTTATATTCTCATAGTTATCCACGATTGTTTGGCTTTTCTCGTTCCATTCGACAATCTCTTCTTCTATTTTCTGTGAGTCCGGATAAGGATTATAGAGTCCGAGGAACAAAATAGGTACATCCTTATTCTCCTCGCGGATGATATCCAGGATTTCTCTAAGGTTTCGCTCATAATCCGCCTTACCCTTTGCAATCTTCTCTTCATTGATTTCCTTCAGGTCGCCGCCGTTACTCTCTATTAAATCATTTGTTCCAATAAATAAAGTCACATAATCTGCATCACGCAGGTCGCTTTTCACTTTTGATTTCTTTACTTGCTGCAGTAGCCCGTCTGTCTGCTGGTCGGGGATTCCATGATTCTCTACAGTAATGATGGCATTCTTTTCTTCCTTCAGCTGCTTTTCCAGATTTTCTACAAAGCCTTCTCCTGATTCATCACCGACCCCATGGGTGAGAGAGTCTCCCAGCGAGACCATTTTCTCCGATTCATTTGGAACAGATAGGGCTTTATTTTGTTGGGTTAAATTCAAGACACCGACCACAATCAGACCGACTACGGACAAGGCGGTGAAAAAGATGATGTTTTTTTTCATGTTGGACCTCCTTGTGATAGTGTAGTTTTCCCTGTGGGGTGGGTTGTTAAACTTTTGGGGAGGAAGAGGGGGCTGATATCCTGGGTTGAGACCACGAAAAAGCAAAAAGAGGGAAATGGCGGTCTCAAAAGCCTGGGTTGAGACCACGAAAAAGCAAAAAGAGGGAAATGGCGGTCTCAAAAGCCTGGGTTGAGACCACGAAAAAGCAAAAAGAAAGAAATGGTGGTCTCAAAAGCCTCGGTTGAGACCACGAAAAAGCAAAAAGAAAGAAATGGTGGTCTCAAAAGCTCCGGTTGAGACCACGAAAAAGCAAAAAGAGGGAAATGGTGGTCTCAAAAGCCAGAAACCAGTTTTTTCAGGATTAAGGGTTTACATAATATGAACTTTTACCATGGTTCATCTTTATGAAATGCTCTGAAAGTGTTTTTCTAATTGTTTTTTTGTCTTTTATGATTTTACACCAATCATGAATCAAATTAGTAGTAACTTTTACCTCAGGGAAAAGTAACCGCAGTTCTTTAATGCTTCTAATTATGGCCGTTTTATTAACCTCGATACCGCCGCATTCATGACAAAGCAAATGTGTTTTTTTAAAAGTAGCATAGAATGTATGACAGGTCGGGCAGATGATCCCTTTTTGCAAACCTCCATATTGATATTCCGGAATTCGTGCATACGGATTATCCTCCATATGCAGAGAGAGCAATTGTTTGGCCAGTTTCCTATGTGAAGCCTTCAGAACCCCAGATTTGCTTTTCAATTTTTCCCTAAACCGACTCAGCTGTGATGGGAAAATGATAGGTTGATCGGCGGGAGCCTGATAAGCCTGGAAATTCGGGTTTATAAAGACGAGATGGGCTTCTATGGAGAAGGGATACCCGAGTTCTTGAAGAAGTTGTCGCAATAAGGATTCGGTTCTTTTTAATTGTAGTAAGGGATTCTTTATTTCTTTTCGTCCGATTGAATACCATTTCTCCTCATCGATGATAAAATCGCCTTCAAAGTTTTTCACTTCGAAAAGGTGGAGGGTATTAGAGAATTGAAACAAGGAGTCTATTTGAAAGATGGAATTTTTATATTCTAAGAGTAGGTCATTGAGGATTAGATTGTTTTCATTTGAAACTTCCCTCATATACTCATCAAACATGATTTCCCCACGATAGCCTTTATCTTGATTATGGAAATTGACGGAATCCGTGGCATTCAGGACCGAACGGTCATGCAATGTTTTTAGTATGGTTAATTCGAGCGGTTCACTTCGCTGCTTTATGAGCATGAGACATGCCCCCTTTCAAAGCCTTTAAACGAGTGTGCTAGTGTAAAGGTCTGTCACACAGGAAAGCAAGTACGATTTGGATGCTTGCGGGTATACAGCTGAAGTGGAAATCCAGTCCCAAGTGTCCTGGCTGTAGTGTTTCCCTATTATGCCCGATAGCAGGAGATGTGGTTGAATGAGCTTTACAGGAAGACCTTTGAAGTAATAATATTTTTGCGTTTCACAACACTTGGCAACCGTATATTTGCCCATTACACCGGTGACTTCATACAAGCCTTCTTCTGTGACAGAATAGCTGTTTAAACGGTTTTCGGATTCCATAACAGCACGTTTGTAGTCCCAGTCTTTATCATGAAAATCTCCCCAATGTTTTTCATAGAGGGAATTAATGACCTTTTCACAGAGTTCCAGATCCGATTCATAGGTATTTATTCGTGAATGAATCTTTTTAAGAAAAGAGCCTTTTTGTTTTTTTTTTAGCCAGACAGCAAACTTTTTCAGCTCATGCAGAAGAGTTTCTACCTCATTTTTTTGAGCTGATAGGCGGATAGAATGGATGAAATAGGTAGAAATCAATTCATCCCAGAAGCTGAATGTACAATCTTTCCAAGCGTTTAATTTTCCCTGGTCGTTCTTTTGATATAGAAAAAAAGAAAAGGGTTGGAGGAATTTATAGGTGTCGTCACTTACCGAAGAGGAATCCTTTACATACGCAACGAGATCCTTTCCATAAAAGAGGAGATGTCCGCGCATCGGCATTTTGAATTTTGATGCGATTTCCACATTGTCAATAAAATCCTGCCGCTCTTTTTCATTGGCAAACGGGGCACTGAAGACACGAACGTTAGGAGAGTTTTGACAACAGGAGATAAATGTTTTTCCGCTGCCACAGGGGCAAAGTAGTGTGTTTAGCATGAAATGATCAACCAACTTTCTCTTGAATTTTAGGAGGTGAAGTAATTCAAGAGTATAAGGAACAAGCAGAATTTTGTCACATTGACAAAATGATATTTTAGTAGGAAAAAGACAAAAAATACCCCCGAAAACACCTAATAAAAGACGTTTTTGAGGGTATTCCACTATCCAAAATTCAATGATTAAGAGCTCTCAAATTCCAAACCATCAACAGCCTCCAGCAAAAAGTCCGCAATATGCACAGCCCTCATTACACCGGAAAGACCCTCAAGCTCAATCCCGAGCTTCATCTGCAGGAGACACCCAGGGTTCGCAGTCACAATCGTTGTAGCCTGGCTTTCTGCGACCTTTTCCATCTTGTGGTCGAGGATCTGCATCGACATTTCCGATTCGACGATGTTGTAGATACCGGCGGATCCGCAGCAACGGTCGGCGTCTTTCATCTCGATGAACGTTGCACCTGCGACAGCCTGAAGGAGCATACGAGGTTGCAGGAATGTTCCCTGTACATTTCTTAAATGACAAGAATCCTGATAAGTCACCTTTTGCGAGCGCACTTGCAAATCCATTTTCTTATGAAACTCCAACTCTACTAAAATGGCGGACATATCCTTGATTTTTTCTTTAAACGCCACTGCACGAGGGTACCATTCCCCTTCATCCTTCAAAAGATGGTCATAGTCTACGAGAAACGCCCCGCAGCCCCCGGCGTTGGTGATGATATAGTCGACACCAAGATTTTCAAAGGAGGCAATATTGCGCTTTGCGAGTTCCTTGGCGCCGCCCTTTTCGCCGCTATGACCATGAAGGGCGCCGCAGCAGGCCTGGTTCCCCGGAATCACAATATCGCAGCCGGCATGTTGCAGGAGCTTCATCGTTGCATTATTTGTATCCAAAAACATCGTGTCCATCAGACAGCCGGAAAAGAAGGCGACCTTTTTTCGCTTTTCCACAATCGAAGGCAGAAAGGATGGACGATCCTTCATTTTCTTCATGCTCGGAACCTGTGGAAGCACTCGCTCCATCGTTGCCATGCTATCTGGGAAAAGCTTCATCATCCCGGATTTCTGCACCACCTTTTGTACCCCGGAACGCTGATAGATCCCAAGCATCCCAGTCATCATTCGCATCCGGTTCTGGTGAGGGAAGAGGCCATTGAAAACAGTCTTCCGAAGCACCCTGACAGGAAGGGAATGCTTCTTGTGCTGGTTGATGATATCGCGCGCTTCTTCAAGCAGATGGCCGTATTTTACCCCGGAAGGACAGACAGGCTCACAGGCGCGGCAGCCAAGGCAAAGGTCGAGAGTGCGTTCGACATCCTCATCCGGCTCGATCAGCCCATCGACGACACCCTTCATTAACGCAATCCGTCCGCGAGGGGAATGGGACTCTTTGAATCCTGATTCCACATAGGTGGGGCACGATGGCAAACAAAATCCGCAGCGCATGCAGTTCAATAGCTCATCCTCATCCATGCGCTTCTGGAATTCAGCCTGGATGACCTGTTTTTCTTTTGCGGTCGTCATCGTGAAATCACCACCCGTTTGCGGGATTCTTTTGCAAATATCTTGCCAGGGTTCATGATGTTATTCGGATCGAAGGCCTGCTTCACAAGCTTCATTGCTGCAATTCCTTCCGCCCCAAGCTTCCACTCCAAGTAAGGAGCTTTCATCACGCCAACCCCATGCTCGCCGGTAATCGTTCCGCCAAGATCGATGGCAGCTGCAAAGATTTCCTCAAAGGCAGCTTCGACGCGCTCCATTTCATCATGATCCCGTGCATCGGTCGGCACAGTAGGATGGAGGTTTCCATCTCCGGCATGGCCGAATGTGCAGATCTTGACGTTGTGGCGTACGGCGATTTCATTGATCGCCTTGACCATTTTCGCGATTTCGGAGCGGGGCACCGTCGCATCCTCCAGAATGGTCGTCGGCTTCAGTCGTGCAAGGGCGGAGAGGGCAGAGCGGCGGGCAGTCCGCAGCGCTTCCGCTTCAAGTTCCGATTCTGCAACCTGAACCGATACGGCCTGCTCCTGGAGACAGATGTCCTGAATCTTTTTCATATCCCGTTCCACCACTTCCAATGGACCGTCCTGTTCAATCAACAGCACCGCTTTCACATCGGTAGGAAGGCCAATTTTCGCAAAATCCTCGACCACTTCCAATGTTGGCTGATCGAGGAATTCGAGCGTCGTCGGAATGATCTGATTCGAAATGATTTTTGAAACGGTTTTCGCCGCTGCCTCGATATCCTGATACAAGGCAAGCATCGTCTTTTTCGTCTCAGGCATCGGCACAAGCTTCAAGGTGGCCTCCGTTATCACACATAAAGTCCCCTCTGAACCAACAAACAGGCGGGTCAGGTCATAGCCGGCCACATCCTTCGCCAGCTTGCCGCCAGTACGGATGATGTCCCCGTTCGGAAGCACCGCCTCCAGTGCCAGCACGTAATCACGTGTGACGCCGTACTTCAGGCCGCGAAGTCCACCGGAGTTTTCGTTGATATTTCCGCCGATGGTCGAGATCTTCATCGAGCTCGGGTCAGGAGGATAGAAAAGACCCTTTGCCTCGACGGCATGAATCATATCGAGAGTCACCACACCAGGCTGCACCGTCACCGTCAGGTTCTCCTCATCGATTTCAAGAATCTGATTCATATGGGTAAAAAGAAGAACAATGCCACCCTCTGTCGGACAGGTACCTGCGCACAGATTTGTTCCGGAGCCGCGTGGTACTAAAGGAATCCGATTTTCATTGCATAGCTTCACAATCCGGGAAACTTCCTCTGAATTCCGAGGCACAATCACGGCATCGGGCATCGACTGGAAGTTCGGGGTGGCATCATAGGAATACACAAGCTTCTCCGCCGAACTATCCCGGTAATTGTCCGCTCCGACTATTTGAATGAACTGGTCTTTTAAGCTTTTTGATATCATTTGAATGAGCCTCCTCATGGTCAATTCTTTCTTTTATCATATAAAAAAAAGAACCCTTTCTCTATGTGTTTTTATCCAAAGAGAAAGGGTTTAAGTTCGTTTTATTTTGTATATTCATCCAAAAAGAGGAGGGATAGATAGAGAGAGCTCAGATCGCGTACTTCCTTCAGGTTCAAATTGGTGAACGTTTCAAACTTTTTCAGCCGGTAGTGAAGCGTGTTGATGTGAATATGCAGCTCGGCGGCGGTTTCTTTTAAGGAAGAGTGTTTCTCCAAGTAGACGACAATTGTATCCATCAGTTCCTGTTCTCCAAGTACCTGATTGAGGATACGTTCAGAGAATTCCTTCTTGATGGACTTTGGGATGGATTGCAGGATCATTTCTAGGCGCAGGTTCTCTTCCAGAACAATGGGGTTGTCAAAATTACATACTTCCAAGGCCCTTTCTGCTTCCAGATAGGACTCCTTTACAGATGACAGGGTACTGTCTTTTCCTGCTCCCATAAATACAGATGTGGCAGCCAGCTTCTCCAGTATTATTCTTATTCTTTCCAGTAAAGGAAGAATGGCTGTTTTTCGTTTTTCCAATAAAAAAACCATCCGGTTATGCCCCCATTGAACCAGAATATCGTCGTCACTCAGGCCGAGATCCTGTTCAGAAAAATTCCATCTTTTCGGCTGCAACAGGGTGCTGTCACCTTGAAATTCGATTAAAACGACCTGTCTGCTTACTTCCATATTGACCCCGAGAACCTCCGCTCGCTTTTGGAAGGCGGAAGATGGCCCGTCCTTAAGCAACCAATCAAACACAAAGGTTTCAAGCGATCTTGCCTCCCATTCAAACTGGTCCTGATAGTAGTTTTCCGAGATAAGAAGCTCGGTCATCTTCTTGATCAGTTCTCCGTAGGGCAATACCTTCTCCGGGGTTCCGGTTATGCCGATTACACCAACAACTTTCTGCTGATGGAACAGGGGTAAAGTAATCCCGGCTTTCACGCCTGTGAGCATCGCTTCATCCGAAGAGCTGATAATTTTCATTTCCTTTTGCGACGCAGCGATAAATGCACCCTCATGATAGTTTCCGATTCTCGCAGAATCGGTGCTCGCGATAATGGTGCCTGATGTATCGACCATGATCAGGTCTTCTTTTATAAAACTCTTTACTTCTCGTATGATTTTTTTTGCAAGGGATGTTCGCAGCATGGGGATTCCTCCAACTAGTAGACCTAGGCGATATTCTTCTAGCATACCAAATATAGGCCGAGATTCATCTTCTTTTTTCAAGTTATCATGATAAGATTGACAATAAAGTAAACGCTTTCTGTATAGAGGGGAGTTTTCGGAATGAAGGTAAGTTTATTCGCAACATGCCTTGTGGATATGTTCCAGACGAATGTCGGAAAGGCAACAGTTGAAGTGCTGGAGAGATTAGGTTGTGAGGTGGATTTTCCGAAAGGGCAGATCTGCTGTGGACAGCCTGCCTATAATAGTGGCTATGTGAAAGAGTCGAAGGAAGCCATGAAAAGGATGATCCGAACATTCGACCTATCCGATTATGTGGTCAGCCCATCCGGATCCTGTGCCGTGATGTTCAAGGAATATCCCCATGTTTTCAAGGATGAGCCCGTCTGGAAAGAAAAGGCCGAGAAGCTCTCAGCCAAAACGTACGAGTTCACGCAGTTCCTTGTACAGGTGTTGAAGGTGGAGGACGTCGGTGCGAAGCTTTCGGGCCGCGCCACCTATCACACGAGCTGCCATATGACGAGATTGCTCGGCGTAAAGGATGAACCTATGAAGCTGCTCGCAAATGTCGAGGGATTGGAATTCACGCCACTTCCGAATGCCCATAATTGCTGTGGATTCGGAGGGACTTTCTCTGTGAAGATGGGCAATATCTCCGAGCAGATGGTCGATGAAAAGGTTCACCATATAGAAGAAGTGCGGGCGGATTATCTCATAGGAGCGGACTGTGGCTGCCTCATGAATATCGGCGGACGTTCGAAACGCTTGGAAAAGCCGGTAAAAGTGATGCACATTGCAGAAGTGTTGAATAGCCGTTAAGAGAGGAGGGGCAGAAAAATGGCAATGAAAATAGGCAACGAATCATTTAAAGATCGAACAAAAAAAGGCATCGACGACCAGTTCATGCGCGGTGCCGTGGCAAGTGCCCAGGAGCGTCTTCGGACGAGGAAGATAGAGTCGACCGTCGAGCTTGGCGACTGGGAGGAGTGGCGTTCGCATGGCGAAGAGATCCGTCAGCACGTACTCGATAATCTGGATTATTACTTGCATGAACTAAGTGAAAATGTGGCGAAACGCGGTGGGCATGTCTTTTTTGCGAAAACAGCAGAAGAGGCAAACGGGTATATCCAGGACGTGGCCCGGCGTAAAAATGCTCGGAAAATCGTGAAATCCAAGTCGATGGTAACTGAAGAGATCTCGATGAACGAAGCGTTGGAAGCGGTCGGCTGCGAAGTGATTGAAACGGACCTTGGGGAATACATCCTGCAAGTGGATGACCATGACCCGCCATCCCATATCGTGGCGCCTGCCTTGCATAAAAACAAGCAGCAGATCAGGGACGTTTTCAGGGAGAAGCTAGCCTATCAGAAAACCGAAAAGCCAGAGGAACTCGCCCTGCATGCCCGTGAAATGCTGCGAAAGGAATTTCTCACAGCAGACATCGGTATCACAGGCTGTAACTTTGCCGTTGCAGAATCAGGTTCTATCAGTCTCGTAACCAACGAAGGAAACGCAAGATTAGTAACAGCCCTGCCGAAAATTCAGATTACCGTGATGGGAATGGAGCGACTCGTTCCAACCTACGAAGAGCTCGAGGTTCTGGTAAGTCTCCTGACGCGAAGTGCAGTCGGGCAGAAACTGACTAGCTATGTGACGACCTTGACCGGTCCGCGGGAAGAAGGGGATGTCGATGGACCTGAGGAATTTCACCTCGTCATCATTGATAACGGCAGATCGCAAATTCTCGGTACGGAATTCCAGTCCGTGCTGCAATGCATCCGATGTGCGGCGTGTATCAATGTCTGTCCGGTATACAGACATATCGGAGGACATTCTTATGGCTCCATCTATCCTGGTCCGATCGGGGCGGTCTTGACTCCGCTCCTTGACGGCTATGACGACCACAAGGAGCTGCCATACGCTTCGACCCTTTGTGCGGCCTGTACGGAAGCATGTCCGGTAAAAATACCGCTGCATGACCTGTTGCACAAGCATCGACAGAAAATAGTTGATAGTGTTGGGCGTGCCCCCATTTCCGAAAAACTTGCCATGAAAGCGTTCGGCCTGGGTGCAGCTTCGCCTTTTATGTATAAGGTCGGCTCCAAGATGGCACCGTCTGCACTCAACCCTTTTACCGTCAATAATTCGATATCTAAGGGGCCAGGCCCCCTAAAAACTTGGACAGAAATCAGGGAATTCCCGGTACCGGACAAAAAACGATTCCGCGACTGGTTCGATGAGCGGGATAAAGGAGGCAAATCTAATGAACGGAACGATTCATAACAGGGACACCTTTTTATCGACCATCTCTTCCAGTCTTGGCCGGCAGGTTCGAAAAGAAGGCGTGGTGCGCCCGGTCTGGCAACATCAGCCACAGTGGAAGGTGTTGAAGGACGCGTCGCAGGAGGAGCTGGTCGAGGTGCTGAAGAAGCAGTGTGCGCATATTCATACTGACATCGTGGAGACCCCGGTGGCAGGCCTGCCAGATGCGCTGAAAAAAGTGGTCGACGCTTATGGTGGGGGCCAGGTCATCACATGGGACGATTCGCGTTTTGAGGAGTTTGGACTGAGAGAGGAAATGGATTCTTATGGGGTGGATGTTCATGTGTGGGACCCTTCAATCGGGGAGGAGAACATTGTCGTGGCAGAACGCTCCAATGTCGGCATTACCTTCAGCGATCAGACGCTCGCAGAATCTGGAACAGTCGTCCTTTTTAGTGGAGGCGGAAAAGGCAGATCGGTGAGTTTATTGCCAGCCACCTACATTGCCATTATTCCGAAAAGCACGATTGTCCCTCGGATCACACTGGCGGCCCACGCCATTCATAATCGGGTTGTAGATGGCGAAAAGATCCCCAGCTGCATCAACTTCATCAGTGGTCCGAGCAACTCGGCTGATATTGAGATGAATCTGGTGGTCGGGGTGCATGGTCCGATTAAGGCGACTTATATTGTGGTGGGGGATAAGTAAGGATGTGGTCCATCACTGCCGTTCCAAGTTCCAAATAAAATAAGAGGACCAAAAAATGGTCCTCTTTGTCGTCGTATATTGCCATCAGTGGTACATCACTAGTTAAGATATTTAATAACTGCCATTTCCTTACCGAACCTATCACCATTATCAATAAATCCCAGACTTGAATATAATTTATGTGCGCCAAAATTATCAGGATGATAACCTACAACAATTTTTCGTGCATTTGGCAGTTTAGCCATCTCTGAAATCATTAAATCAGTCGCCGCTTTTCCGATACCCTTGCCTTGGAATTTTTTATCCACCATTATTCTATACACCCAATACCCATCAAGTTCTTCTTGAACAGAATTGTACATTAAAAAGCCCACAGCTTTATCATCGAAGTATATGGCAAATGGTTTTAATGTATGTTCAAACTTTGATTGAGCAATGGAAACAGCATTTGGCACCATGTATTCTTTTTGTTCTGTTGTTACCTCTAATTCGCAACATTCATACCAGTTATCTGCATTTAATTCTACAATTTTTACATTCTTTGTACTCATAATTTTCCCCTTTCAAATTCGGGGAAACGCATAACAACATTGTTAATTAGGCGCTATCCCCTTGTGGTCATTAATAATAATAATTAGTTTGTTTGACATAATGAACGCCTCCTCCAACAATTTGTGCCTCTATTCATAATTGAACACTTACACTATTTTATAATACAATAATTTTCTGATAAATTCCTTCAGATAAGATAAATATTTCATCTTCGTTTCGTTAAACCTGATTAAAAAGCAACATAATTCTCTTATAAAATTACTAAAAGTAGTGCGATTTCATAGGAGAAATACACTGCTTTAATAATTGCTTTCATTTTCGCTTCTTCCTATTCGCGTTCCTCAAAAGCGTTGACTTACCCGCCCGCAGGTACTCAATCCGCTTCTTTCATGTCTGCAAAGGTGAGGTTTATCTTTTCATTAGGTAGTTGGACCCATCTATTCACTTATTAAAAGGTATCATCATCAAATTCCCCCATTTTTTTGGTGAAATTTTTGTGAAAAATAAAAAATTCGAAAAAAGAAAAAATACATCTCTATCAAATAAACTTAAATAGTTGTTTAAACGACAATATAACTAGTTGAATTTGAAAAATTAGTCGATTTTTGAATACATAAATTCCTTGATATTCCCCCAATACCCATTATTTCAAGACATTTGTATAATGAACCTATCAAATTTTTCATTACATTTTATTAGAAAATAGTTGAGTATAACTCTAACACTACCACATCTTTCCACCATTATATCTTTAAATTGTCATACTAGTTTCCCATCTTTTTATTACACGAACTACGATTTCTAACTAGTAATCTCCGAAACATTCGTAAGAAATATAAAAACTTATAGATAATAAATCTCAAAGTTTTTTTATTTAATAATAATGATAAAAGGAGCTATGTTAATGAAAAACTGGAAAAAGAATGCATTTAAAGTAATGACGACGGCAGCTATAACCTCATTATTTTTCACTGGTTTTACAGTTTTTGCTGAAAATGATGAACAAACACACCAGCCACTCTCAGTTGAAGAAATAGTGGAACAAGGGAGTCAAATTCTTTTAGATCAAAGGCAATTTGAAAATGGTAAAGACGATTTTAATTATAAAGATCTAAAAGAAAAAGGCTTAGCTAGAGCATATAAGCCGAATGATATTGTTCGATTAATTGTTGAAATCGAGCACCCAATCTCTGAAAACGCATCCAATAATAACAAAAAAATAGTATATAAGGAAAAGCAAGACAAAGTGATAGTAGAAATCTCAAAGAAAAAGAATTCTAAATCTAAGGCTACTGAGCAAGTAAAACAACGTTTTTTTGAAGGATTTAATGGATTTAGCTTAGAAACAGAATTTCAAAATATGAAAGAAATCCAGTCAATTCCTGGTGTAACAAATGTTCATGTTGCTAGAACATTTCAGCCATCAATGGGAGCAAGTAAAGATTTAGTACAAGCTCAAAAAGTTTGGAATCAATATGGTTATCAAGGTGAGGGGTTACTTGTAGCAGTCATTGATTCTGGGATTGATTATACCCATAAAGATATGAGACTAACTGAAAAAGGAAATGAAAAAAAGAAGTTAACTCAAACCGGTATAACTAGTAAGTTTGAAGAAACAGCTGTAAATGAAGTTTGGTATACAGATAAAGTACCGACTGGTTATGATTGGGCAGACAATGATACAGATGTAATTCCTGGGCCAAATGGAAGTCCTCATGGCATGCACGTTTCTGGTACAGTGGGAGCTAACGGTGACGAAAATAATGGCGGTGTGGAAGGGATTGCACCTGGTGTTCAATTACTTGCAGAGAAAGTATTTTCAGATAATGGTGGCGGAGCTTATGAAGATGATATTATCGCTGCAATAGAACATGCCGTTACAATGGGTGCAGATGTAATCAACATGAGTTTAGGAACTGATTCGGGTTATGTGGGTGAAGAAAATGATCCGATTCAAAAAGCTATTCGATTTGCGACAGAACAGGGGTCACTTGTTATTGTAGCAGCTGGTAATGCATCATACAGTACGAAGAATAATTTAATTTTACCTTCCTTAAAACCATATGCAGAAAATCCAGATATTGGGGTAGTGGGTGAACCATCTGTAAGCCCGTTTGCACTATCGGTCGCTTCATATGAAAATACAAAACTTCATTTAAATACATTAGCTGATGCAAACGGATTGGAGCTTCCTTTCCAAGATCAAACACAATTTCCTGCAACTTATAACTTTAAATTTTCAAAGTTATTATCACCAAATCAAAGCTATGAATTGGTATATGTGGGTAATGGATTAAAAAAAGCTGATTATTTAGATCAAAATGGGAATCCAAAAGTACAAGATAAAATCGCAGTTGTAAAACTGAAGGATCAATATAGCTATTATTCTAGTTTTCAATTCGATGCACAGCGTTATGGCGGAGCGATAGCAGTTATTATGATTCCTCCTGATAGTATGGCTGACTACCCTTACTTAGGTTTAAGCCCTTATTCAATTCCAGCTGCAACAACAGGTAAGGCTTCTAGTGAAGCATTAGTAAGTAAGCTAACTAGTGGACAAATGGTTCAAATGAAATTATCAAGCGGTACTTGGGTAGAAAGTCCAACGAAAAACACGATGTCCCACTTTTCATCAGTTGGTTCACCACATACTTTAGATTTTAAACCAGAGATTTCTGCTCCTGGTGGAAATATCTATTCAACTGTACCTGGTAACGATTATGAAATAATGAGCGGGACTTCAATGGCCACGCCTCATGTTGCAGGTGGTTCAGCATTATTATTACAAGCACTCTATGAAAAAGGACTGCCACATTCAGAAAATACTGTTTTAAAAGCAAAGCTTGCTTTAATGAATACAGCTAAAGTTGTAATGGATCCAAAAACAAATGGAACTGTGCCATATTCACCAAGAGTCCAAGGCTCTGGCTTAATGCAAATTCAACATGCAATAAACACACCAGCAATTGTCACCAGTCGAAACACACCTTTAGAACAGGCCGGTGCAGTTGCATTAAAAGAAATAGGCAAGAATACAAGTTTCAAATTAAACCTTGAAGCATTCGATGCTCCTAAGATTAAAGATAAAGATAAAGATAAAGGAAATAAAGATGATATTGAATACACTGTGTACGTAGATGTCTTAAAAGATCAGACTGAGACGAAGGAATTTGATTTAGATAATGATGGGAATATGGATTCAAAAGAGTATTTAACGTTACAAAGTGAACAAGTTAGCGGTGCAGTTGTCACTGTAAATGGCAAAAAAGTAACACAAAAACATGGTGCATCGATTAAAATTAAACCTGGGCAAACAAAAATGCTTACTGTTAAATTGTCACTACCAGATACATTAAAGAAGAATAGTTTTGTAGAAGGGTTTGTTCGTTTAGTTCCTGTAGCAAAAGACCAAAATAAAGCAGTGTCATTAACGATCCCATATATGGGCTACTATGGAAAATGGGACGAGCCCAAAAATATCGACCCTGCAGCATGGGAAAAAGATGCCTTTTTAGGCTATACAGCACTTTGGGACGAAGTATCAGAAAGATACCCTATGGGATATGATCCTGCTACTGGAAGATTTGATCTGAATCATATCGCATTCTCTCCTAACTTCTATGCAAATGGAGTTTATGCTACCTTTACAACTTTACGTAATTTACAAAAAACTGAAATGTATATAGAAGATCAATCAGGCAATTTCATTAAAAATTTAGGTGACTTTAGTGAATATACAGGTAAACCGTGGAAATTCAGAAAAAATATTATGTCGTATGGGGATTATATGTATGGCGGATATCAATGGGATATGAAAGACCTGTCTGGACAGTTTGTACCTGATGGAGATTATCATTATGTTATAAAAACAACATTAGATTACGAAAACGCAAAACCACAAGAAGTTAAATTGCCGATTAAAGTAGATTCCATTGCTCCTACTATTTCTGATATTCAAGTAACACCAAAGGACGGAAAATATGAAATATCCTTCCATGCAGAAGATAATGAAAAAGGTAGCGGATATAATACAGCGGTAATTTGGAATAACGGACAATATTTAGAAGTAGGAAGAGGACAAAAATCTACAATCGTGGAAGAAGAACCGAAAAGTATTGTAGTTTTAGGTGCCGATTATGCATACAATCAATCGTATGCAGTTTGGGGAGATCCAAGTTATGTTAATGAAAACATGGTCATCTCATTTTTCTGGGTAAGTCCGACAACAGATGTTAACCAAAACAACCCAGCCCAAATCATTAGTTATGCTTCAAACAGAGTAGACTGGACGATTAATATAAGAGATATAAATGGAAATATAGTAGATTCATTTGAAGTGAAAAATGAGCATACTTTAAGAACACAATGGGCTCCTAAACCGGAACTACAAGATGGTACGTATTTTATATCAGCTGATATAGCTACTAAAAGTGGTTTAATAGTACATTCTTCACCGGAACAAATTACTGTCCGCCAATAATTAGTATGTAATCATATGATTAATTAAGAAGCTATCATTCCTGTTTATTTAAGGAGTTTGATAGCTTTTCCTTTATTTACTGATAAATCAGGCTATTTTAGCAGCTCTCTTTTTTTGAATGCTTTGTTAAACGGGAGCGGTGTTTAACAGAGCATTTTTAAAAAGGCCACTGAATGAATTTAATAATATAAAAGGGTGAAAAAAGGAATGTCCCTTATGATAAAGGACATTCCTTTTTTTCATGATTGATTAGTAATTCCGCGATATTTAAAGCTTTATTAGTTTGCTTAAATTTAATGTAGTAGTTAAACAATTCTTTTTTTGAGCGTTGAATTAAATAGACAAAACCAAATTGTTTAAACATAGGTAATGCATGATCACGTAAAAATTGATGGTATTCTTGTTCCTTATCTTGAATTAAATAACAAAGTAGGTTAAATAAATTTATATATAGTTTTTCATTTTTCTTAATAGCAGTTTCAAGTCCCTCTTTTGCTAAATGTAATAATTCCTCTTGTGGAAGAATGTCCCCCTTTAATGAACTTCGAATATATCCCTCTAAAGATAGTAAGTAAGGGCTAGAATCATCATTTTTAATATCCATTGACTCTTTATAGTACTTACTTGCTAGTTCAAAATTATTTCTTCTAAAGTATTCAAATGCTAAGTTGTGTAATACCTTTGCTTTTCGAACAGGTGAATTACAAAGTTCGCAGCTTTTGATTAACTTTTCGAACCTCTGAATGGATTCTTTAAAATCTCCATCATCTTTTACTTGAATCAGCATAAGCATTTCTGCATCAATTACTCTAAGATAGTGATTAATTTCTTTAAAAAATTGACGCGATTTATCGGCGTAAAAATAAGCCATAACTGGTAATTCAATGGAATGATATGCGACTGCTAAATGGTATGTATACTCTTTGTTAGTATAATCTGTTTCATTTATTGATTTTAACGCTTGTATAGCTTTGAGATTTTCATGTTTCGCTAAATAGTAAATACCTAATACGTGTTTTAAAAGATTAGCTTCGTAGGATGATAATTTATGCTCTTTCTTTTGTATTTCATAGATGATGACTAATGCATCCTCGGTTAAACCATGCATCAGTAAATATCTAACCCGAAGTAATTGATAAAGATTTTTATAATCTGAGATTTGAATTAAATCTTCCTGCTCAAGTTCTTGATTGATAAGATCCATTTCATCAAACAATTGCATGATAATAACGTCTTGCCAATGATTTAAGCGAATTTTTAAATTATTTAGTTTTATCAATTCGTATTCAATATTTATTCCTAGACGTTCTGCTAATAGAGTAATAATTTCAGGGGCATATTCAGTGTGTAAACGCTCAATTTTACTTAAATGTGTACCAGAACATATTCCTTTCCCTAATTGCTCTTGAGTTAATTTGTTTTTTTCGCGATAAAACCTAATGATTTTCCCCTCATTCATAAGGAAACTCTCCTCTTAGAAAATATTATTTTGAAGTGTACGAGTAATAGAAAACCAAAATTCCCCCAAGTGTAAGGTCATCATTTTAATAATATTTAATTTATTTTTAAGATTATACAAATATATTGATCATTTTCCGTTATTTTAAAATTAATCACAGTAAATTTCTTACTCTCGCTTTTAATTACGAGCAACTCTATGGATACTTTCCCCCAATTTACCATACATAAATGCTTAAGTATAATTAAACTAATAGAGTTTTCAAAATTATTGATACTCTTATATTACACTATCTTTCATTCAGGAGGAATGTTATGGACTAAGGAATATCTAACCATTTTATTACCAGTAAATGTTATTTTAGTATATATTATAAGGAGAGTGTAGATGGATGAAATCTCGAAAAAAGAAAAAACTTCTTAATGTTATGTTAACAGGTGTATTAGCATCAAGTTTTCTTACCTCTTTTACATTGCCGCAACATAAATCTTATGCAATCTCAAATTCTACTGAATCGATTTTAAATGGACTATCAGAAGAACAAAGACAATCTATCAAACGATTAACACCACAAGAAGGCTTTGTTATTGATCCAAGTTTATTGTCACTTAAAGATAAAACCGCAAATGTCATTGTTGAACTTAAAACAGCTCCAGTCGACAATGCGGAGCAATCAAAATCAAAAAATACATCTAAAAATAAAGCAGAAAAGATTAAAGGAGAACAGGAACATTTTAAGCAGCGTTTAGAAGAACTGTTTGAGAAGAAGAAGCCGTCAAACAAAACTTTAAAAGAAAATTCACTTCAATATGAAATTAAACAAACTTACCAGCATGTATTTAATGGAATGGCTATGACGATTCCTACAAGTGAAATTAATACCTTGCTTGAGACTGGTGTTGTTAAAAGGATATGGAAAGACAATGTCGTTAGTTTACCTAAAAATGAATCGACTACAACTCAAGAAGCAACAACTGGAAAGGTAATCCCACCAGCACTTCCTCATATAGGCGTTGATCGTTTACATAATGAGGGCTTAAAAGGACAAGGAATCAAAGTTGGGGTACTTGATACAGGGATTGACTATAATCACCCTGATTTAAAAGATGTTTATAAAGGCGGATATGATTTTGTCGATAATGACTCTGATCCAATGGAAACAACTAGAGAGCAATGGCTTGTATCTGGTCAACCTGAAACGATAAATGGTACTGCATACTATACAGAACACGGAACGCATGTTGCTGGAACAATCGCTTCCAATCCTAATAATGATGTTGAATATGCAATGACAGGTGTTGCACCGAATGTTGACTTATATGCCTATCGAGTATTAGGTGAATATGGATCAGGATATGATTCATCCGTAATTGCAGGTATAGAAAGAGCAGTAGAAGATGGAATGGATGTTATTAATCTATCTTTAGGTAATAGTAATAATCATTCCTTAGACGCTACATCTGTAGCAATCAACAATGCAGCATTAAAAGGGGTCATACCTGTTGTAGCCGGAGGAAATGCAGGGCCAAATCCTGGTACTTTAGGTTCCCCAGGTGCTTCTCCACTAGCAATCACTGTTGGTGCTAGTGATGTGCCGACCGATATTCCAACCGTTAACACAAGTTTAGCAGATATTTCAGTTCAAAATACATTAATGGGACATGGCCTCGGTAAGGATTATTTAAATTTAATTGATAAAGAGTATGATGTTGTTGAAGTAGGAATTGGTACAGAAGAGGATTATACTGACAAAGACGTTAATGGGAAAGTGGCATTAATTTCTCGTGGCACGATATCATTTGATGAAAAAATTAGACGTGCTCACGAAAAAGGTGCTGTAGCGGTATTGATATTCAATGATGTTGATGGCGAAATTCCATTTTTCTTAGGTGAAAATCATGGTTATGTCCCAACATTTAAAATGTTACATGCCGACGGAGTGAAACTTTCAGAAAAATTAAAAACAGATCCTACATCTAAACTTAAATTATCAGACTTACAGTCAAATATGACTACGGGTGATGTATTAGCTGATTTTAGCTCACGTGGTCCAGTTAGTAATAACTTTGATATTAAGCCGGATGTAGTAGCACCAGGGGTTTCTACATTCTCTACTGTTCCAGAATATATTAATAGTCCAGAAGATGGTGTCGATTATTCCAGTGGTTATGCAAGTTTAAGTGGAACTTCCATGGCAACACCACATGTTGCTGGAGTTGCAGCCTTATTATTACAATCCCATCCAGATTATACAGTTGCAGATGTAAAAGCAGCGCTTATGAATACTGCTGATCCTTTAAAAGGTCGTACGTACAATGTGAATGAAGTTGGAGCAGGACGTATAGATGCATATGAGGCAGTCCACAATACAACGTTATTTGAAGTGCAAAATAAGACGACTTCCTTGGATGAAGAAGGATTAAAAATCGAAATCGATGACATCTCAGGTTCTCTACCTTTTGGTAGTATTGCACAATCAAGTGAGACTCAAAAAAGAGCAACCTCGATTTCTATTAAGAATTTAAGTAGTGCACTAGAAACATATCATACGAGAGTTGAATTTTTAACAATCGATGGTGTTTCTAGGGAAGCTGAAAAGAATGGTGTGATGCTTCAGTTACCATCCACGATTGAAGTGAATGGAAAGGATAGTAAAAATATTAATGCAGAAATATCAATTCCAGCCAATGCAGAATTTGGTATATATCAGGGATATATTTATATTGAAAATGAGTCGAAAACTGCAGAATATCAAATTCCTTTCCATGTACGTTATGCTAAACCTGGATTCGAAAAACTGAAATTCTTTAAACACGCAGTAACGAATGACCTTAGTAACTTCCATCCATACATCATGCCGTTTACACCAGTCGAATTCAAGTTAAATAGTCATATGAAAACGATCGATGTAGTTGTTAGCGATCTAGAAGGTAAACCGATAGGGTTTTATGGTACGTTTAATATAGAAAATGCGTCAGTTGATAAGAATTACTTAATTTTCTTCGGATTTTCAGGTGATGTAAAACATTTTACAGGTGATCCGAGTAATCCATTAGCACTTGAATATGAACCACTTAAAGAAGGTAAATACATTGTTTCTTATATCGGTAAAGGCGTAGATGGCAAAACTTACAAAGTCGATAATGACATGGTGATCGATAATACAGCTCCAACGCTGGAATTTGATAAGAAAACAGGAATCAAAGAAGTTTCAGATTCAGATTTAACTACTGAAAGTTATGACGGACAAGATTATACAGCATATTGGGTGCATGGAAAAGTGTATGATGAAACGATTGACTATTTAAAAAGTAGAGGACATGATATCACTCAAGAGGCAAATACCGCGATCGCTTATCAAGATTCTTCTTGGCCAACAGCTCAATTTTTCCCAAATGCAAATGGTGAATTTAAATTTGGTGTCTTACCAGAAGAATATGAAAACTATCCAACAAATGTAAGAATCTATACTTATGATTACGCTACAGCAGGAAATCCGATTTTCCCTGAATTTACATTCATTAATAAAGATGATAAATATTCGACAATAAAACCAAATACAAAAGCTGTAAGCCTTGGATCGGAGTTTGTTAATACATTTACAGTTCAAAACGCTAAAGATTTAACAAGTGCTTCTGTAACAATCGATGTCCCTAATTTCTATAAAGTTGTAAACGTTAAGCCATCTAAACAGCTAGAAAATCTTGCAAAGAAAAATAATTGGACTATTCGTGTTGCAAAGCCACAAATTACAGAAAGAACGTGGTCTAATATTTTTGCATTTGCTGTAGATATTTCAGACAAAAAAACAAAATTGCCAGTTTCAATTAATAATGATATTGATTTATTAGATATCAAATTAAAAGTAGTCGATGACCATAATTACATGGTAGAAAGTTCATTCTATTATCAAGAATCTTCTTATCAAACAAGCTCTGGTAGTAAGTTTACTTTACCAACATTTGCTGAAAGGTTTAAATTCATTTCCCAGCACTCATGGGTAGAAGGTTACTATCACGGTGAAGCAGTCAATTTCGACAACTATGATCTAGATTATTCAAAGATTGGGACAAAAGCCTATCTGGTTGATAAAAAAGGTAAAAAGTACCCTGCTGATATTTCAAATAAAGGGTATATGACGTTTACAGAAATTCCTGCAACGAAAGATGAATATACGTTAATAGTTGATATTCCTGGTCATTTCTTATACAGTAAAAAATTGACTTTAAGCAGGACAATTGATGGTAAAGTCCAAGGTAATTTCTATACTTTATATACGGATACGGCTGCTGCTGGAGATGTCAATGGAGATCATGTAATCGACATTTATGACGCAAAGCTTGTTGCAAATAAGGCTGGAGTTTCAGGGGATAGATTGAAAGAAGATCTTAACAAAGATGGAGTCGTTGACATTATTGACTTTAACTTTGTCGAAAAGAACTTCATGTCCATCAATCCATACTTCCCAACGTCCAATAAACCAGTTGAAAAAACTAAGAAACTAACATTAGAAGAATTGAAAAAAAACTTTAATTAATAAAAAGGGTGCCTTTATATAAAAGGCACCTTTTTAATAAGGAATAATTCCAAGCGTGAGTAAAATAGATCATGACTATAATGTGGGGGCTTAATGATGGTTGAAGGCAAGATAATAAAATATTATAGAGAAAAAGCGAAATTAACACAAAAAGAGTTAGTAAAAGACATTTGCTCAGTAACCCATTTAAGTAAAATTGAACGAGGTTCTACAGAATATTCTTCAAAAACAATGAATATCGTAGCTAACCGTTTGGGTATAAACATGGCACTAGAAATTGAAAATCTTAACTCAATCAAAAACCTTCTTGACCGCTGGCATGAAATGATAATCAAAGAGAGAGTTCAAGAAGTTGAAAGCATCAAAGAAAAACTGGAAAAAAACCCTCTCATCGAAATTTCTACGTATCAAGATCTATATAAGTTACTCTTGGCAAGGTACGACCTGATCCATAACAAAAGTGAAAGAGCTTTTGGCATCATAATGGATATACAAAAGAGCAACATTCATGTATCAAAATATGAGAGTAATTTATTCAAACATGTAAAAGGAATATATTATTTAGCCAAAAATGATTTTGTTAGAGCGATTAAGGAATTAAATACTGTGATTTATGAGGATTATAATAATCCAGAATACTACTATCATCTTGCGGTAGCTTACCATAATACTAACTCTCAAATCATGAGTTATCATTATGCAGACAAAGCTTTGATCGAGTTTAAGAAGACGAACAACTTCCTTAGAGTCATTGATACTGAGATGCTGATGCTTGTTCAACAGCAATATGAACAACACCCTAATTTTAATGATACTGTAAGAAAGTATGAAATTTTAATTGAGACGTGTGATTTTTTCAACGAGAATAGAAAAAAGTCAAAACTTTTACACAATCTGGCATTTTTCCATTTCATTCGAAAAAAGTATGAAGCTGCAAGCGACCTATACAAAAAGTCATGTGATCTAAAAAATAAAACTTCAAATGAATACTTGCTGTCACTGGAAGGTTACATTAGAAGCTCCTTTAAAGCTGGTCAATTATCCCAAGAGAAACTCTTAACAAATATTAATGAAGGATTGACAAAAGCGAAGCAAGGGCAGAATGAATTATTTATTATTCTCTTCCATCTTCTTTTGTATTTAATAAATAACCAACAAGAACTGTATTGTAACTATTTAACGACTGATGGTTTACCGTTTTTTCAAAAATACGGTTATGTATATTTAATTCAACGTTCTGAAAAAGAATTGTTCGATTATTACGACGAAGCAGGTAAAACTGATCTTGCTCTAGAAATTTCCCGTCTTTTTTTGGCACAAAACAAATAAAAAAAGTAATTAAAAGGAAGATAAAATAATACTTTTGTTATTCTATTAAAAGGAGATTTAACGGAGCAACACCCTAAATAAAATGATAAAACCCAGATCATAAGACCTGGGTTTTTGTATGTGAAAAAACAAGCTGAAAGCGATGAATTCCAGTGTTGTGTTAATTTTACTATTATTTCTATTTTTAATGTAGGTGCGATTTAACGTTTTCCCTCTTCAAACGGAACCCGTTAACCACATAGGAGGTCTTTTTTGCCGTTAACCTAATCCGTCCAAGCCTCCGCTTCACTCCCAGCCTTCTCATAATAGCGAATCGCTGTAGGCGAGAGTTTCAGCAGGATATACTCCGGATCATCCGGGCTCTTGATCCATTCGGAAAGTTTATCGTCCCAGAACTTGTTTTTCAGTTCCTGACTTTCTTCCAAAGTTGCCTCCGCCTCTATTTCCGCGTAGGGCTCACTCCAGCTTGTGTTTTCCATCCCGAGCAGTATATGCACATGGGGATTGGCTTTGATGTCCTCGATTTTATGGGTATGCTGATTGGTCGCTGTGTAGAGGGTCAGGCCCTCATGAAAAAAAATCATAAAACGGGAATACGGACGATTCCCCCTGATGGTGGCTAGCGTTCCTACTTTATGGTCACTGAACATTTTCGATAGTTTGCTTTTCAAGGAATCACTCATGGTTTTTATCTCACCTTTCTCTTTCATCTGCTCATGGTTAATGTGTCATATTTTTTTGTTTTTTAATCAAGAATGTATTTGGAATCGGGCAATAAAAGTAGGAAGGTGGGTATATTATTAGAATCTGAACAGAAAAAGAGGGTGAGATCTTGTATAAGATATTTTTACTTATGATTGCAGTGGGGTTGCCATTAAGTGTTCTGGGTAATTTCCTGCACTGGCCTGTTGTTATGATGTTCATCATCTTTAGCTTGACCATAGTAGCCTTGGCAGGATATATGGGGCGTGCCACAGAAAGCATCGCCGTCCATACCGGCCCAAGGATCGGTGGACTCATAAACGCTACTTTCGGGAATGCAGTTGAACTGATTATTGCCTTTTTCGCCTTAAAAGCAGGATTGATTACCGTTGTACTCGCCTCCCTGACAGGGTCCGTTCTGGGTAACCTCCTTTTGGTCATGGGCTTATCCTTTTTTGTTGGGGGCTTGAAATTTAAACGACAGAAATTTAACGTGTTTGATGCCAGGCATAATTCCGGGCTGCTAGTATTTGCTGTACTGGTTGCCTTCGTTATTCCAGAGGTTTTTGCTACTGAGATGGGGGCAAGGGATACCTTTACCTTCAGTGTGGGCATATCGGTAATATTGATTCTTTTGTACTTGGCGGCCCTGTTCTTTAAACTTGTCACCCATCGAGGGGTCTATCAGAACGAACATGCAGAAGGGGCAGGTCACGATGAGGAAGTAGCGGAATGGAGCAAAGGAAAAGCAATCCTGATCCTGCTGCTTGCCACCCTTGCAGTTGCCTATGTATCAGAAAGTCTTGTTCATACCTTTGAAGAAGTGGGAGAAGCGTTCGGCTGGTCTGAATTGTTCATCGGGGTAATCGTTGTCGCGATTGTCGGTAACGCAGCAGAGCATGCATCAGCCATCATCATGGCCTACAAAAATAAAATGGACATTGCGGTGGAAATTGCAGTAGGGTCCACCTTACAGATTGCAATGTTTGTTGCGCCAGTCCTTGTGTTAACGTCGATATTTTTCCCAACGCAGATGCCATTGGTATTCACGTTGCCAGAGCTTATTGCCATGGTCACGGCGGTATTGCTGGCCATCGTCATCTCGAACGACGGAGAAACAAACTGGTTCGAGGGGGCAACCATCCTTGCCGCGTACTTGATTATGGGGATTGGATTCTTTTATCTATAAAATGTACAAAAAAAAGACTCTGTGCTGGTAGGCTCTGCACAGAGTCTTAAACATGTAGGACAAACAAGAACATTTTAAGTACGCTTTTTAGGAGGTAAAACAATAATAAACTAAGGAATGAAAAGCTTTGTAAGTAGGGGGAGATCCCTCCTTCACTCTTGGTTGTAGGGGCTTTTATTCCCTCCTTCATTATAGGGTTAGTATACTATATAAGCGGAATGTTGTAAATATTCTGATTTATTTTATCTTTTTTTTCTATTTCATATTTAACTTTTTTCTGATTACAATGGTAAGAGCAAGGACAAGTTTTATAATGAAGGAGAAATTGTTTTGATTATTCGGGTATTATTTTATTTAATTGGATTATTCATCTTATCCTTTGGTGTAAGCTTAACCATAAAATCGAACCTTGGAGCGGGAGCTTGGGACGCTCTGAATGTTGGTTTATCACAGACAATCGGATTGACAGTAGGAAGCTGGGTGTTTATCGTCGGAATCATTCTGATCATAGTTAACGCCTTTCTTGGTAAAAAAAGACCGGATTACTTGGCGGTTATTACGATTTTTCTTGTTGGAACATTCATCGACTTTGTGCTCCTCTTTATGCTGGAGGCATGGTTACCGGTAGATATGGTTGTTCGTTTCGTCACGTTGTTGGGTGGGATTGTGGCATTATCTTTCGGGATTGCCATCTACCTACAAGCCAAATTCCCGCTCGTACCAATCGATAATCTGATGGTATCCCTGCAGGAGCGCTTCAACATCAAACTGATGACAGCAAAAACACTTGGTGAAATCCTGGCACTTATCTTCGCCTTCATTTTCAAGGGGCCAATTGGAATCGGGACACTCATCATCACATTTGGTATCGGACCGTTGATTCAAGTCTTCTTCCCAAGTGTGGAAAGAGTATATAAAAAACTGCGACACGAGAGCTGATGAGCTTTCGTGTTTTTTTTTACTTGTGAGAAGGTTGGAGCAGAAATGTGTAATCCCCTTCTTTTTGTAAAAAATATCCGCAAGTGTGGATAATCTCAAAAGGGTTCGAAAATGATAACAGTACAAAGATTATTTTAGTGAATGAAAGGGGTATTACAGCATGCGAATCCTTCAACTACTTTTCATCCTGCTACTTTCTTTTGGCCTTGTAACTGGTGCACATGCACAACAGGCGACGAAAGGGAAAACAGATGATAAGGCAATCGTGGTACCAAATTCCGTTTTGGATATTTCAAAGGACAATACGTATCCGAACCCTGCCGAAGATGTGCCGTACCTTCAGCCAAGTGAACTGACGCAAGAACTAATTGATTCTTCCAATGTAAAAATTGAAAACCCGAACTTGATCAAAATTATGAACGAGTCCAACATCAACCCATCACCGGTTGCAATCGGCTATCGTGCGACCATCTATCTCGGACAATGGCCGCTGTATTATGAATCCAACGAGACGAATGTGAACTGGGAATATCAGAAAATCAACACCAACTATGTGGACAATCGCGGTGGAAATATGCCACAGCAAATCTACTACCGCCAGGAAGCACAGAAAAATGTAAAAGGCGGACTGACCTCAAAGGTTGCAAGCTCTGAAGAAGTGAAGCAGATGATGATGCTAAAAGCGATGCAAAAAACGAAGCTGCCCTTATCCTTCCAGACCATCGTAGGGGCAGGAACAAAAAAGGATCAGATCTACAACATTCCAGTCAAAAAGCTAGGATACCTATATGCCTTCTCTCCGGCAGTGAACGAAAAAGGAAAAATCACATACGGAGAAGTGTACCTCGTGCTCAAAGGCAAAGAAATGAAAATCGTCGCCAAAAACGTAACATCCCAAGGAATAGGCGCATGGATCCCTGTACAGGACCATGTATCCTTCATCTTTGCGGCGTCAGATCGACCACGATAATAAAAATAGGGGTCTGGCCCCTGTTGCGTTAGTGCTTTAATGCGGCAGGGGTCAGGCCCCTGTTGCGTTAGTGCTTTAATGCAGCAGGGGTCAGGCCCCTAAAAAAGCCCCCTAAAATTTATTTCAAAAAACGAGTAGGTATGTTCACCTAAATAGATTTATGCCGAAATAACTAGTAGCGTTATTTATTTCAGGGGGTAGGTGGAATCAAGGTGGGTGTACCTTATATATATTTTTTATTGATTTTACTCGCTGTTGGGCTGTATTGGCTGGCCAAACGAAATGTGAAATCAAGTGTAGGCAGGACAATTTATAAATCAACAGGGATTCATACAGAATACCTTCGTATTGACCTGACAAATAGTCAAGTAACAGGAAGGGTCTCCTATCAAGGGAAGGTCTATATGCTTGTATACGTGGATGTCGCAGCTGACACGGTCAAAGTAAAGGGGAGCATTCAAGAACTCACGCATTTAACGGACAATATGACAGAAGAAGACTACATAGAAGTAATTAAAACGACGGCTAAGTTCTACATAGAAAACGAGATCAGTGACCCGAAAGCTTATTACGAAGCACAAGTAAGATCCAATTAAAATAAGAGCCTAGAGAGATTTTTCTCTCCAGGCTCCTACTTGTTTTCCCCATGCTTGACATTCGGCCTGAATATCCCTTCTTGCCATTTGTAGAATCCATATAGCACAATAGAGAAAATTACGAAGAGAATAAAACGTTCCAATGCTGAGATGTTGATCAGTTTGTATATCCCCAGTATTTCTTGAAACACATAATGAATAGGAAAAACCGCAAACATGAAATCAATGACAATATTGGTTAACAGATAAGTGCCAAACCTTCCGTATGTAAAGTGGAAAACCCATAATGTGATAACAGGGAAGGCTCCAAAAACACCAGAAACAAACAGCGGATCCAGCCAAGGTAGGATGGAATCTTTGAGTTCCCAATGATTTTGATTATAAGCGAAGATGTTATAAACGATCATGAGGAATGATGCGGAAATTGCAGCAGGCATATAGCGTTTGATCTCTTCTTTTTTCAGAAAAAACAAGGTGAACCATGGAGCAATAAGTACCACCCAGAGAATAATCATGTTTAGCATATAATCCCACCTTTAGGCTGCCAATTTCTTAAACACTAGTTTTCTCCTGGTCTAAATTTCCTATACATCAACAAAAAAACTTGGGGAATGTCCCCAAGTTTTTAAAGTCTATTTTGTTATCTTCGTTGCTCGCACTGTAAAGTCCATCTTTGGATAATAGGCGTTTTTCACCAAAATATTCGGCCCCAAGCATGCAACAGCCGGGCAATGGCAGTCCAATTCCTTTGCAATCGAGGTCTCTTTCCATTTTGCATAGGCTAAAGGAAGGTCGGTGGTCTGGATATTGCCAAGCGGCGGCGTGTCGCCAAAGTCTGTCACAATGATGTCGCCGTTAAAGATGTTCACATTCAGACGGGAACGGCCATCCGGATCATTTCGAACGGTCACGTTCTTCGCCGCATATACCCGCTTCAACAAAGCCAGGTCCTCCGGGTTGTCGCTGCACGGATAGAACGGAAGCGTACCAAACAGCATCCACACATCCTCGTGGCGCATATCAAGCAGGCGGTGGATGGCAGAACGCATTTCCTCCAATGTCAGCACCTCCATGCCGCTGGCGAAATCGCTAGGGTACATAGGGTGCACCTCGTGCCTTTGACAGTTCATCTCCTCGACAATCTGCTTATGGATATGCTCGATGTGAGGCAAGGTTCGTTTGTTCAGCATCGTTTCCGCCGACACAATAACTCCGGCCTTGGTAATAGCCTTCGAGTTCTCAATCATTTTTTCAAAATACTTCGCACGCTGCGCATAGGTAGGTTTGCGTTCCATCATGGCGAATCCGCCTTCGACGAAATCGTCCATCGTTCCCCAGTTATGCGAGATATGCAGCACGTCCAAATAAGGAATGATCTTTTCATATCGTGCCAAATCCAGTGTCAAATTCGAATTGATCTGTGTACGAACGCCTCGTTCATGGGCATACTTAAGTAAAGGAACCACATATTCGTTGACCGATTTCAACGACATCATCGGCTCGCCGCCTGTAATACTGATCGAACGAAGACGCGGAATCTCCTCCAGACGTCGCAGCAGCAAGTCCAAAGGAAGAGCCTGCGGGTCCTTCGGCTGCAGGGTATAGCCGACTGCACAGTGCTCGCAGCGCATATTGCAGAGAGTGGTCGTCGTAAACTCGACATTCGTCAAATCCATCTGACCGTACTCTTTTACATCTAAATAAGCTTCCCATGGGTCATAGGAAGGCGTAATAGGCATTAATGTTGTTGTTTTCATTTTTATTCCTCTTTCCATAAAAACCTATCCTACATTGTATCACGATTTCGGGGCGGAGAGCTTGGAAAATTCATATTTGGTTGAATGTATGCATGGAGTACGATACGATAGAATCAAAACTTTGAGGAAATAAAGAAAGGTGAGGAAATAATGGGTAAAGCAACAGAGAATAAGGATTCCCAAGTAGATTACCTGAAAAACCGCTTAAACATGTTCTTGGAGGTAGTCGACTCCCTGGATCCGGAATCAACAGACCTAGAGGACATCGATCGCTTAATTCAGATGCTGGATGATCTGGAAGGGAAATATAATCAGTTTAAAAAGGATTGGTAAGATATTATCGGACAGAAATATGTAGAGGAAAGAACTTGGAGGCCTTCTCCAGGTTCTTTTTATACTTAGGGACACTAAATTAAAAGTAACGCTCCTCTCCTGGGTGAATATCATGTTGTTGAAAGGAGATGAAGTGAAACGTGAATGCAGAAAATTATGATTATGAAAACCACTTTCGGAATTTATATGAAAAGTGCAGAAAACATAAGTATTACCTGGTCTCTTTGACTATGGTAGATGGAAGTACAATGGATGGTATTATTGAAGATGTAGATAGGGATAGTGTCAGCGTACTAGTTGGTGAGGATGTAATGGAGCAAGAAAGTGGAAATGTATCGGACTACCGACAATATGGTGGTTATATTCGCCCTAGAAGAAGGTTCCGACGCTTTAGACGTCAAACTTTTCCGATTGCTACGATTGCAGCCTTAGCCCTATTACCGTATATCTCGCCGTATCCATATTATCAGTATCCTTACTATCCATATTATTGAGGAATTAAATAACCAAAAAAGACTTTTAAAATAAAGAAGGGACCTGGAGAAATTTCGGGTTCTTTTTCATGTCATTTTCGTTATGATAATCGTACCGTGATAGACCGAAAAAGGTGATGGAGACGGTACACAAGAGTTATACCGTTCCTTACCTGCTTCTTCTTGTGGATAAATTTCTACTTAAAATAGTGTGATGCTTGGCTGTTTCTTGCATTGCCTTTCAGGGAGTGATGAATTGTCAGGACAACTTTCAATAACAAGTATCCTATGATTGCTCCAAGTGTATTTAAAATCAGGTCATCCACATCAAAATTTCCAAGTTTGAATAAAAGTTGGGAAACTTCAAAGAAAAGGCTTAACGAAAAAGCAGCAAAAGCTATTATTATTGTCGACTGGAAATTCCGTGATATTAATGGTAAAAGGAAGCCTAATGGAATAAAGCCTACAAGGTTCCCTGCAAGATTATGAAGGCGAATCGTAAAATTAATTTCATTAAGGTAAAACAGATACCCTAATATAGTGCTAAACGGAATGAAATTGTGAGTATTCCAGTAATAGCTGTCATAGTTGAAATCAGTATACTGCTTGATATTTCCAATGTAAAAATACTTTAGTAGTATCAATTTTGTTAGAATAGGCCAATCTTCATGAAAATTTTCACCGTAATCAACTCCTTCCAAGAAAACACTCCCTACAAATGTTCTTGATATATTTTAGCATATTTATCCAAGAAAGAATTTCACTATCTTGCAATCGATTACAAATCCCTTTATCAACTCTCGGAGAAGCAGTATAATAATTATTGTGAAAAAGAATAGATAATTTCGTGTTTTAGATAATAGCTTTTCAAACAGGGGATAGGAGAGGGATTAAGAGATGGAGAAATTATTTGAAAGTATGTATCAGCTGATTGTGGAAACATCCACAAAGCTTCCGAAAGACGTGCGTCGTGCGATTGCGAAGGCGAAGCTGAGTGAGAGTGCCGGGACGAGAGCGGCGATGTCCCTTGCGACGATTACTGAAAACATCACAATGGCGGATGAGAATGTGTCTCCGATCTGTCAGGACACTGGGCTTCCTACTTTTAAAATAAAAACTCCGGTTGGAGTGAACCAGCTGGAAATCAAAGAAGCGATTTATACTGCGATTGCGCAGGCAACAAAGGACGGCAAGCTGCGTCCGAACTCCGTGGATTCCCTGACTGGTGCGAACACAGGGGACAACCTTGGTGTGGGCACGCCTGTCATCAAGTTCGAGCAATGGGAAAAGGATTACATTGACGCCCGCCTTATTTTAAAAGGTGGCGGCTGTGAGAACAAGAATATCCAATACAGCTTGCCATGTGAACTCGAAGGGCTTGGCCGTGCGGGCCGTGACCTTGATGGTATCCGCAAATGTGTGATGCATTCTGTGTACCAGGCACAGGGACAAGGCTGTAGTGCCGGTGTCATCGGTGTTGGAATCGGTGGCGACAGAACATCCGGTTATGAGCTTGCGAAGGAACAGTTATTCCGCAGTCTTGATGATGAGAATACGATTCCTGAATTGAAAGAGCTTGAGGAGTATGTGATGGAGAATGCCAACAAGCTTGGAATCGGTACAATGGGCTTCGGCGGCGAAACGACCTTGCTTGGCTGTAAGGTGGGAGTGGCAAACCGCATTCCGGCGAGCTTCTTCGTATCTGTAGCGTACAACTGTTGGGCTTATCGTCGCCTTGGTGTGAAAATCAATGCCGAATCCGGTGACCTGATGGAATGGATGTACCAAGAAGGCGAAATGATCGATTTTTCAAAAGAACTGGCAGAGCAGGAAGAGGTGGCAGCGACTACTGATTCTCCTGAAATCGTCTTGGAAGCACCGATTACAGAGGAGAAGATCCGTTCCTTGAAGGTTGGGGACGTGGTACGCATCAACGGCCGCATGTTCACTGGCCGTGACGCCATCCACAAATACCTGTCCGACAACGATTCACCGGTTGACCTTGATGGCCAGATCATCTACCACTGTGGCCCGGTTATGCTGAAGGATGCGGAAGGAAACTGGGAAGTGAAAGCGGCAGGCCCGACTACCTCCATCCGTGAGGAGCCTTACCAGGGCGATATCATGAAGCGCTTCGGTATCCGTGCAGTAATGGGCAAAGGCGGCATGGGTGCGAAAACGTTGAAAGCACTGGAGGAGCACGGCGGCGTGTACTTGAACGCAATCGGCGGCGCGGCGCAGTATTATGCGGACTGTATCAAGGGTGTCGATGGAGTGGACCTGATGGAATTCGGGATCCCGGAAGCAATGTGGCACCTGCGTGTGGAAGGCTTTACAGCGGTTGTAACGATGGATTCACACGGAAACAGCTTGCATGCCGATGTGGAGAAGTCCTCATTGGAAAAGCTGGCGCAGTTTAAGGATCGTGTGTTTAGCTAAAAAATGATGTGGTGGGCAACCTGGCTTTTGGCTGGGTTGCTTTTAATTTGTGGTGGAGTGGCTTGGACTGGTCTTGTCTGGTCGGCATTTTTTTCCACTATTTGTTAAGTGGATAGATTAGTTGGTATTTTGGACCGATTACCCACTGAAGTGGATCGATTAATCGGAAAAGTGGATCGATTACTGCCCAGACTGGATCGATTATCACCAAAAGTGGATCGATTAACTCGCCTAGCAGGGCACATGCGATCCCATCACAGGACAAATTGTTTCCTTTCCTACGTCCACATCGAAATTCTGCTCACAAAATAGCTCACAAAGACCGAAATAGCAATCAAACCGGCCCAATGAAGCAGGTTGAACGCAATGAAATAATTTTAATGGCCCGCATAAGCATTCGTGAACAGAAAACAAATCAATCCGATGAAAACCCCTCTTAAAAACAAATAATTTAGTGAAGGCAGTTCCTTTTTATGTACCAGCAGAATCAGAATTCCTGCAAATATGCAGCTCCCTAAGTAAAATAAGAACAAGTGATTTTCCCCCTGACATCAAAAATAATTCTCCCAAATATTCGCGATTAAATGATATATCCCTTTTAATTGGTAAAATTACCTCAAAAGAATTTCAAAAAAACCTTGTCCGACATTCTACCGACACACAACCTCCATAAAATCGGAAGTGTAAGATCAATAAGTCAATTGGAGGTTGAATAAACATGATAAAACTCTTTTCATCAAAATTTATCCTAGGTGCCCTTGCCCTGGCAGTCATTCTGCCAACTGCCACCTATGCCGCAACAGCCGATTCGGGAAATGAGGAAACGGAGCAAACTGTAGTTGTGAGTGATACGAATTGTACAGTGGATTTGGATGAAGAAACACAATCACAGGTAGGTGCGATAAAAGCACAGGTCGAGGCCGGTGAAATAACAGAGGAAGAAGCGAAGGCTAAGTTGGAGGATCTTGGTATTAAGCCTCGTCATCATAGAGGCAAGCAAATGAAACTTGATGAAGAGACTCGTGTCCAGTTAGAGGAAAGCAGAGAGCAAATCGAAGCAGGTGAACTGACGGAAGAAGAAGCAAAGGCAAAACTGGAACAGCTGGGAATTAAAGCACCGTTGCATATGGGCGGTCACACGGAACTTGATGAAGGAACAAAAGCCAAGCTGGATGATATAAAAGCACAGGTCGAATCAGGTGAAATCACTAAAGAGGAAGCGAAAGCAAAGTTTGAAGAGCTTGGAATCAAGCCTATGGGAAAAGGGCGTCACTTTGGTAAGCATGGTTTCGATGCACCGGAAGAGTCCGGAGAATCGACTGACGAGTCCTTATAAAAGCAATTAGCGACACAATAAAAGGCATCGCCACTGCGGCAATGCCTTTTCTGATCCTTAGAAATATAAGAAATAAATAGCAGCTGCCAATACAATCCGGTAGATAGCAAAAGGCATCAGCTTGATTTTGTTGATCAGCTTCAAGAAGAAGCGAATCGATACCAGTGCGAAAATGAAAGCACTGATAAATCCTGCTGCGAAAAACGGCAAAGCCTCGATCGAGAAATACTGCCAGTTTTTCAATAAGGACAGGAAGCTTGCACCTGCCATGATCGGAACGGCCATGATGAAGGTGAAGTCTGCTGCAGCACGGTGACTCATGCCTAGCAGTACACCGCCTGAAATGGTCGAACCTGAGCGGGAAAAGCCCGGCCATAGAGATAAGCACTGGATGAGCCCGACTGATAGCGCCTGCTTGTACGTAATCTGGTCAATGCTTTCTGTTTTTGGTTCCTTTGAGCCGAAAAGGTCTGCTGCAATCATAAGGAATGCCCCGACCACAAGTCCGATCAGAACTGTTTCAAGTGAAAATAGGTACTCATCTATATAATCCTCAAAAAGTACGCCGAGCACCCCTGCAGGAATCAAACCGACAATGACGTGGGTCAGCTTCAAGCCTTTTTTCCCATCAACCGTTTTCTTGTCTTCCAATTTCTTCAGTCCAAGCAAGTCGTAGAACCTTTCTCTGAAAACAACGACTACCGCCAAAATCGAACCGAGCTGAATAACTATTTTAAAGGTATTGGCTACATATTTGGTCAAAAACTGTTCAGATTGCAGCCACATATCATCCACAATGATCATATGTCCTGTCGAGGAAACAGGGGCAAATTCGGTCAATCCCTCTACAATTCCGAGAATGATTGCTTTTAATATGGTCAAAAAATCCATTAGATTATCTCCTTATAACATGAATTTCAAGTATACTTTAACTGTACTATCATATACCAATTCGCTCAGTTAGAAAATATATATTATATAGAGATGGGGAAAGTTAAATGAGCTTAATGGCATGGTTTGCATTTGCAGTTGCGGCTGGTGCATTTTATGAGGCGGAAACGACAAAACGAAAGCTGGAGAAAAGGATGAATAGCCTGGAGGAGGAAATAGAGCTTTTGAAGATGAGGAAAAGGTAAAATATTGAAACTTTTTCCCTGTAGGTCCGTAATAACAAGTATCAATCGACCGAAAGGGGAAAACGATGAAAAACAAGAAAGATGCAGGGATATACCTTTTATCCATTATCATCGGGCTCACCATCGGCCTTACCGTTTTTACTCCAATTTTTGAAAGTCAGTTACTTGGCATGGTTATTGGCCTATGTCTGGGAGTCATGATGGGACCTGTTTCTATAAAAGGAATAAAATCGATGTAATTAACCCAACTGGAAAACAATACAGAGTATCATTCCTTCAATCCAAACGAAACCTATACCTACAATAGGAATCACTAGAAAGGAGGAAAGAGAAATGTGGACAAAAGTACTCATCTTTATGACTGCAATAGCACTATTTTTTATTCCAGAGGTGTGTATCGCTTCTGATTATTCACATACGACCCTGCATTGGGGATTCAAGAAAAGCCGTGACCATCTGCCGGCGGATGCAGGAAAGCAGCTGAATGACCTGCTGAAGGAAAATGATGCTTTCTATTTGGGGGATACCTCGAAAAAGGAAATATTCCTTACCTTCGATAATGGCTATGAAAATGGCTATACCGCGCAGGTTCTGGATGTACTGAAAGAAAAGAAGGTACCTGCCGCATTTTTTGTGACGGGCTATTACCTGAAGGATCAGCCGGACCTTATTAAGCGTATGGTCAAGGAAGGACATATAGTCGGAAACCATTCCTGGCACCACCCGGATCTTACAAAGGTCAATGATGTCCGCTTCAAAAAGGAACTGGAAATGATTCGCGAGGAATATAAAAGCATTACCGGCCTAGACAATATGACGTATCTTAGGCCACCACGGGGAACGTTCAGTGAACGGACTTTGGTGCTTGCCAATAAGCTTGGCTATCAGCATGTTTTCTGGTCCGTGGCATTTGTAGATTGGAAAACTGATCAGCAAAAAGGTTGGAAATATTCCTATGACAACATCATGGCACAGATCCATCCCGGTGCAATCATTCTTTTGCATACCGTATCAAGTGATAATGCAGAAGCACTGGCGAAAGTGATTGACGACCTTCGAAAGCAGGGCTATGAATTCAAAAGCCTGGATTATGCGGCTGCTCAAAAGAATATCCCGGATCCAATGCTATTATTGCCGGCTAACTAGCTCTTTGACTTCGCTCAGAGGGCTTTTCCTTTTTACCCTCCCCAAACATGCCGAATCTTACTCGTTTGGCAAGCAACCGGAAAGCCGTTATAATTGGGAAAGGATTGAAAAGGAAGGCGGGCGGAGAGAATGGTGAATATTAGTATTGAGGGTCCATATCAATTTGACAGGGTGCTGCAGCGCTTGTCCATTGACCCCTTAATGGAGATAAATCATGTAGAGAGATCTGTGAAAGTGCCATTGTATAAAGGCGACACACCGATTGTAATAAAAGTGAGAGCGACTGGTACGACCGGTGAGCCGTCGTTCGAGCTTACAAGCAGCTCCACTTTTACAAATGAAGAAGTCGACAAGCTAAAAGCTATCTTCCAATGGGACAAGTCTCTGCAGCCAGTAGGCGACCATTTTTCTTCGACCGCCCTGGCGGATATTTTCAAGGAACATAAAGGAACCCCGCTTGTATTGGATTTTGACCTGTATCACTGCCTGATGAAATGCATCATCCATCAGCAGGTGAACATGAAATTTGCTCATACCCTGACACAGCGATTTGTTCATTCCTTCGGTTTCGAGCAGGATGGCGTCTGGTTTTATCCTAGACCTGAGGATGTGGCAAAGCTTGATTATGAAGACATTACCGCGCTTAAAATGAGCCGTCGCAAAGCGGAATATATCATTGATACATCCAGGCTGATTGCAGAGGGAGAGCTGCCTCTGTACGATCTTTATAAAAAAACGGATGAAGAAATCTTAAAAGAGCTCATCAAGATCAGAGGCATTGGGCCTTGGACCGTTCAGAATCTGCTATTGTTCGGACTTGGACGGCCAAACCTTTTCCCAATCGCAGATATCGGCATTCAGAATGCCTTGAAAAAACTAAAAGGGCTCGACGAGAAACCGACCATTCTTCAGATGCAGGAATGGAGCAAGGAATGGGAGCCGTACTTAAGCTACGCATCCCTTTACCTATGGAGAAGCATCGAACCGCAGCATGAGGAGTTAGTAAAATGAAACCAGATTATAAATCAAGAAAACCGGCACCATCGCAATCACAGGTGACCATGACAGTAGGACAGACCTTCCCTCTGACCATCAAGCGCTTAGGAATTAACGGCGAGGGAGTCGGCTACTTCAAAAAGCAGGTCGTCTTTGTCCATGGGGCACTCCCTGATGAAGAAGTCGTTGCTGAAGTCACGAACGTTAAACACAAATTCGCAGAAGCCAAAATAAAGAAAATCAGAATAAAATCACCTCACAGGATGACACCCCCATGCCACGTCTATGAGCAATGCGGCGGCTGTCAGCTTCAGCATCTGCAATATGAACAGCAGCTGGAATATAAGCGAGATATTGTGATTCAGTCACTGGAGCGTCATACAAAGCTTGATGTGGTAAAGCTTGAGATCAAGCCGACAATCGGCATGGACGACCCTTGGTATTACCGTAACAAGAGCCAGTTCCAGCTTGGGGTGCAAAAAGGGAAAATTATCGCAGGGCTTTACAGTGAGAATTCACATAAACTGATCAATATTAACGAATGTCTCGTGCAGCACCGCTCGACCATCGAAGTGACAAACACGATTAAGCAGATACTGCAGGATTTCAATATCTCTGTGTATAACGAAAAGAACCGTCAAGGACTCGTTCGTACGATCATGACAAGGGTCGGCTTTTCCACAGGGGAGATTCAGGTGGTGTTGATAACTGCACAGGAAAAACTGCCGCGGAAAGACTTGATTGTGGAGGAAATCCAGAAGCGTCTGCCAAAAGTGAAAAGCATCCTGCAAAATGTGAACGGACAGAAGACTTCGCTGATATTCGGAGAGGAAACCGTGCACTTAAGCGGCGAAAAAGTCATTCAGGAAACACTTGGAGATGTCAGTTTTGAACTGAGCGCACGCGCCTTTTTCCAACTCAACCCGGTACAGACGGTCAAGCTGTATGATGAAGTGAAAAAAGCCGCTGAGCTAACTGGAAAAGAAAAAGTCGTCGACGCCTACTGCGGTGTAGGTACTATTGGACTTTGGCTAGCGGATGGAGCGGGAGAGGTCCGCGGCATGGATGTCATCCCGGAATCCATCGAGGATGCAAAAAAGAACGCAGCCAAACACGGCTACGATAACATGCAATACGTCACAGGCAAAGCCGAGAAATGGCTCCCGAAATGGGTCAAGGAAGGATGGAAGCCCGATACGATCGTGGTCGATCCGCCAAGAACAGGCTGTGATGAAAAATTCCTGCAGACCGTTCTCGAAGTGGAACCAAAGCGATTCGTATACGTTTCCTGTAATCCATCCACACTTGCAAAGGATATCCAGTATGTCAGCAAGAAGTATAAAGTGGAATGGATTCAGCCTGTGGATATGTTTCCGCAGACGGCTCACGTGGAGTGCTGTGTGTTGTTAAAATTGATTAATTAAATAGCAGAGGGTTCGAGAACCTATAGTGGATTCTCGGACTCCCATCTGCTTTAATTTCAATTTTATCAATAAGTCGGTGAAGTACTTCAGGGGTAAGTTTATCAAAATCAATAATACTTCTGAGAGTTCCTTTTAGTTTTTCAAAGGATTGTTTTTTAGCGGTAATATCTTTAGGTCTATCACATAAAGCTTTATTTTCAATTAGCACTTTCAAATCCTCGTTTAACATTGCTGAATATTCTTCGTATTCCTCTTTGGTGATCATCTCATCATAATAATCATCGAGTGCTTTCTTTTTTCGCTTTTTTATTCTTACTATTTGATCTTCAATTTTTTTAACCTTAGCATCGGACTGTTTCAGGTGTTTTTCTATTTTTTGATTAATATTATGATCTAAATCGAGGTTATTAATAGAGTTAGAAATATCCTTTAGGTCTGTTAATACTGCTAGTATAAGATCGGACTCTCTTACCAAGTGGTCACTGCAGGCTTTTATTCCATATTTATTATAACTGCCGCATATGTAACCATGGCTGTTTCTTCGAAAGTGCATTCCTTTTCCGCAATGAATACAATATGCAACATTGGTAAAAAGATGCACAGACTGATGAGGTCTGCGTCTTCGGCGACTCTGAATAAGTTGTTGAACAGATTCAAATTCTTCTCTAGTAATTATTGGTTCATGCGTATCCTTAATGGTAACGACCTTTGATGATTCTACATCTACTCTAACCTTGCTTGTTACACTTCTATTGGTAGTTCTACATTGAACCAAATCCCCCACATAGTGGGGGTTAGTTAATATGGAACGCACAGTTGAACCATGCCATTTATCCGTGGCATTACTCTTACCAGTAATTTGGGCGGGAGTGGGGATTCCTTCTGTATAGAGCTTTTTGGCGATATGATCGAAACCGTTACCTTTTAGATAGTTACTATAAATTTTCCTTACAATATTTGGTGTTGCATCTTCCCTTATCGTAAGTTGTTTGTTTTTAATTTCATATCCAAAAGGAGGGTGGCTGCCCATATAGCTTCCATTTTCAGCTTGAATCCTGTAAGCCTGTTTTGATCTATTACTGGTATTCTGTGACTCCTGCTCATACATCCATGCGTATAATCCAAACATGTGGTTATTACCCTTTAAGGTGTTTACTGCATTATCCAAGGTTATTATATGAATACCATGTTTTTCGGCGATATCCCTTATTTCATAAGAAAGACCACCATTTCTAGCTAATCGTGACAACTCTTTTGCTAGGATCACATCAAACTTTTTGGATTTTGCATCTGCAATTAACTCTTGGAGTGCTGGTCTTTTAGCTGTAGTACCACTTTGAATATCAACATAGAAATTGTGGATATCCCAACCATTATCAGCAATATACTTAATAAAGGTTTTTCTTTGATTCTCCAAAGAGGTCTTTTGTTCTTCTTTATCAGTTGATACTCGTACATAAACTGCACATTTCATGCTACATCGTCTCCTTTAGAATCAGACGTAGCAGTGTTCACCATGTTTTTATCGTAATCTTCGTCTAGTATTCTGTCAATCTCTTCTAATAGTAGATTTCTCACAATATCTTTTATGGTGATTTTAGATTGTGGGCTAAAAATTCTTTCGACTTTCATTTATGTGGTCCTCCTGAGGTGATAGGTTAGGTGTCATTGTTCGAGGTGCGATACAAATTTGTATCAAATACTGAATAATCATGTGTGAAAGAGTATGGAAATTACTTCTATTTCCGATGCGCTTTTTTATTATTTCCTAAAAACAATGGTCATCCAAAGTGGGGTAGGCACCATTTGTAAGGTAGGTCATCGCTGCATCAACTTGAGTAATTACAGATTTCTTTCTCAGAAGACTAATAGGTTCTGGCTTTCTCAAAACTATTTTGTAGGATTTTTCGGGGCATAAAAAAATATGCTTCTTAGTCTTATGATGATAAAAATATTCAGGTGTTGATCTCGGTGGGGTGTAGTCATAGTTAATAAAAGGTCGGTCTATTGGAGATCTTACTAGGCCATTAATCACCTCATGGTGAGAAAGTATTGAAACTTTCACTTCGTTAGGAAGGGGATAGTCAAGATATAGTTTTACGCCCTTCTTAATTGGAATAGCTTCAATGATTTTATCCTTAAAGTGTTCCTGTAATATCATATAAAGATGAATTACCTTACTAAAGTCGGTGGGATCTTGATTCCTTCTCAAAGCCAAGGTCAGTGCTTTTTCTGTTATTATTACTTGTGTTTTAAACATAAATATATCTCCTTTTACTTGTTTTTGTTAATTCTGTTCCATTGTTCCAAAAATAAATTAATTTATTTGTAAAATATAAATAGGTTAAAAGGTATATAACTATATTTATAAAAAAAAGTGAAAAAAATCTGGAACAATGGAACATTCGTTAAAAACCCTATTAAAATGGTGAGAGTGTTTCGTTGCTAAGACTTAATCCTAGATAGACATGTAAGGGATTTTCACTATTAATTCGCTTTTTCCCTTCTATGAATCCTTTCTGTTTTAATCTGTGGTCAAAGCTAGATTTATTGAATGTTTGGTTATATCCACAATCAGTAAGGTAGTGCTGGAAAGCACGCCACAATTCCTTTTTAGATATATACACCTGGTCCTGCCCTTCATTACATTGTTCGACTATACACTCCTCCTCAATGAATTTGGAAACTACATCCATATCTTGAAACCACTCTTCTCTTCTCAGCTTCATCCCTTCACTAACTGTAAATTGCCCTCTATTCGATTTCCTTTTATTAACCTCTATCAATATGTTGAACCATCCACTTAGTTCCTCTTCATCAATGTTTCTAAGCGGGTCTACATCTTCTACATCAGTTCCTCTAAATACCCTATCCATCCTAATTGGAAAGACACGGTCCTTCATTCCTTTTGACCAATCCTTGAAACGTGGAGTGGCATTAGCGGAATATATTTGAGTAGCAAAAGATATGAAGTAGAATGGATCTTTCCCCTTGTTTTGTGCATAAAGTGGATCTCCACCAGTAGCAGCTTTCAAGATATCTGTTTGGGGAAGGTACCCATCTCCAATATCACCACAAAAATTTAATAATTTGAGGTGTAGTTCAGCAATAGCGAACCTATCCTTTTGGAGAGCTTCCAATGGTACATTAGAAACGTTAGAAAGGCCTGCTAACATGCTAAGGAGCTTAAGTAATGCTGACTTACCGTTCCCTCCACCACCAAGAAAGAATACTAATGCTGGCTTTTCCAATTTCCTAACCAGTATAGTTAAGGCAAGTTCGTGAATGAAAGGGATATCCTCCTCATATAGAACATCTTTAAGGAATTTGTTAACGTGCACGGATGTGGCATTAGGATTATACTCGAATGAAGATTTTATGGTGTGGTAATAATGAGGGCTAAAACTTGGAGTGAATTTATTGTTCTTTAGGTCATACACTCCGTTTTTTAGGTTTAGGAGGAAGGAATATATTTTCTCGAAAGGAAGGTCACCCTCATGTGGCACTACTAATCTAACCACATGATTGTAGGTTTCATTAACACGGTTGTTATTAGCGTGTATTCCTAACTTATTTGCAATAATGTGCTTTATTTTATCCTCTGCCCCTTGTTTCCATAATCCATCTAAAGAATCGTAGTAGTAGAAGTACTTGCCTTTACGCAGTAGCGGAAGTTCGTCTATTATTATCTCGGCAAGCTTTGTATGCATAAAGGATCCTCGCTCGTAGATTTCCTGACCGTTAGAATCAATGAACGATCGGATATAAGGCGTGTCCAAAATGTACTGTTTATTATTACCCCTCGTATGCTTGCTAAATATACTGTTAACAATAGATTGTATTTCCTGTTCTGGAAGAGGAGGTAACGACTTTTCATCGTTCCATTGCGAAAGCATTGTAAGAGTTTCCTTTTGGGAGAAATTTCTTCCGATGTAATGACCTGCAATCCTTGTAGCTTGATCATTTCGGGATCCCTCAACTGCCCCATTTTGTAATATATCTTCAATGTTTTGGACTTCATTTGCTAACATTCTAGGGGAAGGATAAGGATGTGGATTGGTAATTTTTAATGCGTGGTTGTTATTGGTGGTAAGGAGATCTAAGATAAAGGTAGGTAATGGTGCAAAATCTATCTTCCAAGGTGATTTCCCTTTGACCCATTCATATTGTGTCCCTGAAGGATGGATGGATGGAGGTGCAACTATATATCCACCATCACCACGAATATCAGCGCTCCCATTAAACAACTTTACTGCGTTTTTAATTTGGGTATTAACCCCAGGGTGTCTAAAGTAGTAGTGAAGACCTCTATTGCTTTTGGCAGTCGGAGTAGTTGGGAGGATAATACCGGTTTCTACAAATAGTGGAATATTATCAACATCTATTACTACAATGTCCGATATTTTGCCGGTTACAATACATACATTATGTTGGTCCTTTTCATGATCCCATTTTTTGATTTCCTCCTTTGTAGGTAAGCTGGACTGATATTTTTTCCAGCTTCCATATGGTGTCTTTCCTCTTTTAGGTATCGGAAAGACCGATAATCCTAAATCATGTAATTCTTTAAACATTATGTTATTTGCTCCTTTTTATTTATTTTTCGAAAAGCTGTTTTACCTTTCGATGAGTTGATTATATGTGCCTTCTGGGAGTGATACACTGTATAAATCTAGCCACTTATGGGAAAAAACGTATATACTGTTGCATTCAGGAGAAAATGCGATACACCTGCTGTATCGCTACAGTGTATTGGGAGAAATTGCTATAATTAAAGAGAACATAACAATGAATAGACACCTATGAAAATTCTAGGAATTCTATTTGGAGGAAAAAACTGCCATAAGCAGCAGGTATAATATTTCATTCTAATATCATTTTAGGGTATTTTACATTTTCATTTAAAAATATTTAACAAATAGGAAACTAGTATACTAGCTTCTATTATGTTTTAGTAGGTTGGTTAAAGAAGGAATTCAACTTGTTCAACAGAATATATATTTTATCAAGGATATTCTTTTTTATCAGGATCATTATTTAGTTAAAGGAGAGCTTATATGAAGATAAATTGGGTCATTCTGGTAATAATTATTATATTAGCTGTCTATATCGGTTCAAACAATAGTATCGATCAAGTCATTGAAAAAATGAATGGAATAACAATCTCCAAAGAAAGTGAAACCAGTGATACACAAAAGATTGTAATATCTAAAGAAGAACAACAAACAAAATTTAAAGGTTTTGAAAGTCAAGTTTTGAAGTTTGTAAATGATTTTGAAAAAATAGACAATAATGTATCAAATTTATCTAAGCAAAATATCTCAAAAGTTGAAGCTTACAATAGTTTTAAAGAACTTAGCGATGTAATGGAGCAAGGACAAAGATTACCGTTAGGAAACCTTGTACCCGAAGGTTTTTCAAGTGAACATGAAAAAACAATGAACGAAATAATAAAGGAGTTGGATAATGTATTTCAATATAGAAAATTTGCTTATGAACACTTTATGGAATTTTTACAAACAGGTAATTTAGAAAAACAGGCTACTGCTAAGGCGTGGCTAAATGATGGACAGAGTAGTTTGTTTGCGATTGCAGCTCATCTAGGAACTCTGAAAGTAGATTTGGGTTTAAACGAAGAAGAATAATAAAATTACAAAAGAATCCCAAAAAAAGTAACGGGATCTATTTTTGAGTACAAATCATAAAAAATAGTAATCAAAATGTACTTTGTTAATTTAAAGGCTATTTATCCTCATAAACGCTTTTTAGCATTCAATTCACTCCTACAAAGTAGAGAACAGAAATTTCTGAACACCTTTTTTAGATATGTTTCCTACTTTTTAAAAAATGAGAGATTAAATGGATCATTGGGGTAAATTTATCAATAGTGTCATTCAACGAATGGGCGAGAATGTGGAGTAGCCCTTATTTTACGTAGTAGACTAAATACTGTGCAGCAAATAAAGTGTGATTTGAATAAACTATTGATTTTTTTATTGGATATTTATGTTAAAACATAATTGACTTTGTGAATATTGTACTTAGTAATAAATGATTTGGTTAAACTAGGGGTTGCTACGGTAGCTCTTTTTCTTGTTATATACCAGAACGAGAAAAAATTTAACTCTATTAAAAAGGGAGCTTTCAAAATGTATTCGAAGTATTCAAATGTATTTTATTATTACAGAGGACAATCAGAGGGAAGTGCAGTTCCATTAAAACAAAATGAGAATAATACGAAGAAAGCTTTCATTAATTTACTTCAACACTCAGATCCATTACTAACTATAAATTTCATCAAGGAATATACAGGACAAGATTTAAGTGGAGACACGTTTGTTTATGATTACGAAACAACTACCAAACTTAGAGCAACACAATTAGGTTATGCGTTCGCAATATCCGAATCGACTGCATACGTTGATACATTTGATAACATAGACTCAAATAGAAGACCTGACGCTACTATTCAAAGTGAAAATATTGGAATTGTTTTTGAATTCAAAATTCTTGGTGGGAAGCTTAATCCAAAGCAAATTAAAGGACATATGGAATACTTAAACTCAAAGTTGGTATTTGAACCGATAAGAATTGAGTGGAGGAAAATAAGAGAGTTTTTAAAAAAACAATATGATTTTTTCTTGAATCAAAATAAACAATTAACGTGCTTCTTGTTAAAACAATTTGATGAGTTTTGTAACTTTAATTCGGTGGGGCTAGTTCCACTATCAAATGAGTATTTTTATAGTCGATTTAGTACGGAGAAAGCACAGATGATAGCTAAGCAAATTAATGATTACCTTTTTTATGAATGTGATTATAGGAATGATATTGTAGATTCCCATTTATCAGCAGGAAAACCAAGGACTGATTGTATAGGGTATAAATCTAAAAGTAAACCTAATAAGGTTTTTACTATCACTGAAAAGAGAAATGTATGTTTTGTTTTACATTTAGGAAAAAAACACCAAAATATGAGGGGGGATATTCAAAACGAAATAAATAAAGAACTAGGAATGGACTTAATTAGAGATAAAATAGGAGAACCTACAAAAACAGAGGCTTACATCAAGTTAGAGCTTGCTAATAGTTTTGAACAGATTAAACCCTACATCGATAAGGTATATAGACTAAGAATCTTGAATTAGTAATCATACAATATTAAAGAAAAGCTGCCATTGTTTTGTTGGTATTCTATCACGTAGTCCCTTTTTAACATAAAATACGTTTAATTAGAGAGTCTAAATAACCAATTTGAAGGATTCACTTACAAACGAACAAACGAAGGCGATTGTTCAAGAAGAGCAGTCGTCTTATCAGTAAAAAGGAGTTTTTTCCACATGGCAGAAAAATGATGATGGTGTTTCGGAAGAGTTTAAGGAAAAAGTAGAAGAGCTTTGTGATAGGCTGGACCGAAAAATAAACGCGTTAGGGCAGCTAGTTAGTGAAATATGCAAGGATGATGTAAAGGATAACCCTTAACTATCTCTTTGACCTATGTTTAGGATCATAAATAAAAATACCAAGTAATTAGCTACGCAGTTTAAAAATAACCAAATAAGCGGGACGATTGCATTCAAAGTGGTCGTCATCCTTAGTTGACCCATACCGTGAAACAAAGGAGAGTTAGTAAATAAGTGATAATGAACTAATGGAAGCAATTTCAAAAAAAACTTATAAATAAATGGGATATAGCAAACATCAGGTTAAGGTATATTGGGAATCAAAAAATAAATTAACAATTGAAGAGCTAAAAAACGAATTAGGAAGAGTTTTGTTATCTCTTAAAAAAAATGGAGGTGGTTTGAATGTTTAAAAAACTATTTAGATTTTTTGAGACGGTGAGTAAAATAAAAAAATGGTTCAGAAGACACGGTTTTATTTTATTTGTCACGATACTATTTTTATTGATGCTTATTGGAAGTAGATTCATATAAAATCCCTAACGGTAAGCATCTGCTATAAGATTGGTGCATAGTACAACAATACTATTCAATATAAAAGGTTATTCCACAATCGGACGCTCCCCTGAAAAAAGGATATGCGCTCAATTTCTAGATTTTAGAGACAGACTCTGAAGTAAAAAAGGAAATTTGATGGTTCATCTTGAATTTGTAAGTTATGCCAGAAAGAGAAGGTTTGTGCAATAAGGATTGTTAAAGTCTGAAGCGAATTTATAGTTTATATATTATACAGTAGCACTTTCTATAGTGCATTGGGGAGGTTTAAATATGAAACTTATTTCGTGGAATTGTCAGCGAGGACAAAAGATAAATGAAAAATTAGAGAAAATAGTTAGACTCGATCCTGATATTGCTATTATACAAGAATGTCCTCATCCCCAAAAATTTCAAAATACAGATATTCAAGATTATGTGTGGGCTGGGAAAGAAGAAGGATTAGGGATCGGGGTTCTTTCGTATTCAAATGACTATAACATATCTATATTGGTAGATGAAGTAGAATATGAATGGATTGTCCCAATCAAGGTGTCAGGAAAGGCTGAATTTATTCTAATTGCGGTTTGGACCCAACGTATTCCAGGTTACTCCTCATATGGTAAGTTACTTTTTACAGCATTAAAAGAATACGAAAATCACTTTGATAACAATCATGTTATGGTCATTGGTGATTTTAACATCGACAAAAAACTTCCGTCTAGTTACACAGGAATAAAGAGGGGAAAGGGATTTGAGGAAATAATTGAACTACTTAATAGAAATGGTCTTGAAAGTTGTTATCATTATTTGAATAAAGAGAAATTTGGTTCCGAAAGTAAGGCAACGTATTACCATTACAAGAAAAAAGACAGGCCATTCCACATTGATTATTGTTTTGTATCAAGAGAAATCCTTAAGCATACTAAGAATTTTTATATTGATGAAGGTGAAGATTGGATTCAATCAAGTGATCATCTTCCTCTTGTAATAGAAGTTGAATTATAGGTTTAGTTTTCCAAAAGGATGTCCAGCTAAGTAAAAGATCTATTAAGTTAACCACTATTCATAATAAAGAGGTTTTTTCTGCTTGTTTCACTATCGGGCGCATTAATTGAACAAAACGAAATAAACGCAGGAGTTTTCATAATTCCCCTGCGTTTTATTGTGCGATTTTATTTCTATTGCTAGTCTAGTTGCCTTGTTATTTTTTCATATTTGTTTCTTTATGTTGTTTATTTCTTGCTCTAACTCTAATATTCTTTGCTTCTGAGCTTTTACTAGAGTTGTACAACTTCTGTCATAAAAGAAAAAAATTAAAAATGCAATTATGCTTAGCGTAATAAAAACTACGTCAATCATAGTAACCTCCCTATAAGTTGTTTATCTTTTCCATTATTTCCTTTCTAGAAGGGTTTGTATATATTAGGGTGGTATGGATATTACTGTGCCCTGCTTGGTTAGCTACTTCATGTATGCTCATTCCAACCTTAATTGCATGACTACAGTAAAAATGCCTTAAGTCATGTGGAGTAATTTTAACCCCAGTTTTGGTAGTATAGGCGTTAAAAAGCTTATTTATCAATGTCCGATCAACAGGTTTGCCTCGATTACTGATAAAAAGATGATTGGAATCCCTTCCAACTTTTTTCCTCTCCTTTATCCATAATTTAAGTGCGTCAATCGATTTATCATTAAGAAACACAGTTCTTGATTTTGAACCTTTACCATCGGTCACAAGGAGCTCCCTAGATACTAAATTAAGGCTCTCAAATTTTATGCTAATGGCTTCGCTTATACGCAAACCGGAATATGCTAATAGGGTAACTAGTGCATAATCCCTATTACTGGATCGGTATTCTAAGAGGTATTGTCTAAATTTATCCACATCTTCCTTTTCCAATGTGGATAAGGATGCAAATTTTTGCTGTACTTTTATATTATCCTTTTTTGATATTACATAGGTGTCTTGAACTCGATAATCAACTAAGTACTCGTTAAATTTTATGAGGGCACTAATTTTGGCGTTTATAGTACTAGATGAGTCTTTCTTAACATTTTTTAAATAGCTAATAAATTCCTTTATATTTTCTCTATACAACTGCTTAAAGTCTGTTCCAAAAGATTGTTCAAACCAGTTTAGGTACCCACTAATGTGTCTTATGTAACTCTTAATAGTATTACTGCTTTTATCTTGCTCACTTAAAAATTGTTCCATTTTGGTTAACATGATACCCTCCTATAAATTATGTTGAATTGCTCTTAATGTAATTTTTGATAAATTATGTTGAATTATCAGTTGTATTATACAATATAGGAGGGAAGTATTTCAACATAATTTATTTTATGTTGAATTGTGAAGCTTTTTGTTTTGGCTCTATTCTGTCTAGCATACAGGTAAGAGCTTCCAAGTCATTAATAAGCATTTCCTTGGAATACAAATTGTCAGTTAGAAGCTGATCCAGAATATTTAAAGTATGACTTTTAACATTCACAACATCCAGCTTCATATTGTAAAAGTTGTACTTCTCCCTGAAGTCACTCATAACTAGCTACCACCAATCTTAATTATTTAAAGTTTTTACTAATTACTCTCATATATAATTACAATTAAGTAGATAAGTTATACCCGGGGGTAAACCCCTTAAAGGTACTTATCATGTCTCGATGTATATTGCGCTATTTATTAGTTAGAGGGTTAGTTATTATGCTTTATTTTTTTTAGTTGTTTTTTTACTTTTATTCCTAAATCAGAATAGTCTTTGTAGGTGAATATTAATAACGGAATATTGTTATTTTTACAATAATTAACCTTAATTATATCCCTTTTAATAGTTTCTTTAAGGCTATCTTCACCGCCAAAAAATTCAACAGATTTAAAGTGTTGAATACCGTGATACTCAATTAGACAATTAATACGACTTTCTTCATCAAAAATTGCAAAATCAAATTTGAGTCTATTTTTATATACGCAGTCATTAAATGTATATTCTCTTCTAAAACTTATACCCATTTCTGCTAGCAAGGTACTAATTTTATTTTCACCACGGGATCTAGTACAGTTTGGACAACCAGTGCCCTTTATTAGTGAAGCTGCTTCGACATTCCATTCATAGGAACAAAGCTTATGCCTAACTCTAATCTTATTATGTGCTCCTTTGTACTTACTTAATAATTCATAGTCATTACCTATATGACCCTTTTGTAACTCATGCAAAAAATCTTTATGACTCTTCTTAGGTGTTCCGTAACAGTATTTGCAGCCAGTTCCATTGAGTAAAGAACCTGGTAGTATCTCCCATTCTTTGCCGCACTTTGTATGTAAAATTACCATTCTATCTTTCCACATGCTTTTATAATGACCTTTTGGGATATATTCTACTCCATGGATCTGTTTCAACCTGTCCGAAAACATTTCATTAGTAAGTGTCTTTTTTTTCGTATTTCTTAGGTTGGAACATTTTGGACAGCCAGACTTACACTGTAATAAATGTCCAGGCTTAACTTTCCATTTATGATTACATAATTTACATAGCGTCATAATATGAGTTTGTTGATTTATATACTTTTCCATAGGTAATAAGGAATCCTTATGTATTTGATAAAGTCTATTTAAAAACTCATTATTTGTTAACTTTTTAGTACCACCGCATTTTTCACATCTTCTACCTTTATGAAGAAAAGCATCTGGTCTTATATTCCATTCATAACTTCCTCCGTCTTTACAATTATTATGTCTCATCAGAACCATTGTCTTGTTATTTTTATATTTACCCAAGACAGTATATTGACCCCCTACGAGGTTATACACCTCTTTCACAAATGTACTGTGAGATTTCTTCTTAGACACATTAGTCACTCCTTAAAATAATACTTATAAGTATTATTTTAAGGTAAATGTTCAATTTAGTAATCTGTTTTTACCTACACACCTTTTCTAATCTGTAGGAGAGGTGATAGTGTTGTCAGAAATATTAAAAATGGTAGGAGAAAATATCCGATATTTCAGAAAAAACAAAGGAATCACTCAAGAAGAACTAGGAGAAATGTCAGATATCCAATATACATATATTGGGGGAATTGAGCGAGGAGAAAGAAATATATCTCTAGAAACTCTTGAGAAAATAACCAACTCATTGGGGATTTCTCTTTCGGAAGTATTTCAATTTAAAAATTTAAATGTTGATGAACAACACTTTAACAAGCACCAGTTGATTGAAATTAATAGAAGCCTTTTAGAAAACAGATCGAATGAAGAAATAAAGTTAATTCATAAAACAATAAAAAACATTTTAGAGCTAATTGATAACCAAAGCTAAAAAAAAGGAGCCTATAGGGTAACGTGTTCCGTTCCCTATCGCAAAAACTCTATTTACCCATTAATTTGTACACTTAATTGCACCGCAAAATGCGGTGTTTTTTTCATATAAAAAAGCAGTGGAAATGGTATTTTCCTCTGCTTTATAATTTGTTATTCTTTTGTTGTAAAAGAGAACCCATAGGTGTTTTTTAACTCTAACAGCATCGAACGCAAACTTTGAACTTCCCTGTTGTCATCAACTACGAAAATCTGATTATCTTTATAATGAAACTCTAAACTTTGCTCGTTTGTTTCTTCATCGATAACTAAGTATACCTTTTCTACATCCTCCCAACTGTATTTGATTTCTTCTTCGAAAGGAGCATCAATAAAGGTGAACCCAGCAGTGCTCATAACATTAATTGGTTTTAACCCAATATACATAAGAGCAATTGCCAAAAACAGGGACCCTATAACTATAATGAATTTTTGTTTGTAAAAAAAGTAAGATGCTACGGAGCCTATCATTAAAAACAACCAAGCTATCCCAAAATACCAATAGGTAATGTTAGGCGTTTCTACAACCCAGATAGAAATCATATCCAATGTAGCTCTTTGAAGAATGTACGGAAGTAACCAGATTATTAATGGAGATAATACCAATAAAGCGATTGCACTTACCATAAAATAATGTTTTTTTTCATAATTTTTTTTCAAAGCCATACCCCCTCTTTTATTATTACGTGATATATAAGGTTTAGTTTCAAATTATTTAATTTTTTTGAAAATGTTGGTTGTAGCCTTTTAATATTTCTCTTTAAACAAAGTCATTACTGTAATTATGTTTTAGATGTATTTTGGATACTTTGGATTGATTTTCATAGTCACTGACCCCTAATTTATATCACATTTTTGCACATTAATTTGCAGTTGAAAATGCAGTATAATTTGTAGACTAACAATGTCTGTTGTTAGTCTACAAATTCACTTACAAATTAGGATACAATTAAACGTAAATAAACCCATAAAACCTTTATATATCAACAATAAATGCCTATCAATTTATATTACAAATTGATAGGCATTTTAACTTACATTTTTATTGTTTGCGATAGATAACGGAACCCGTTACCTATAGGGGCTTCTTTTTTTTGAAGTAAATAAGACACACAATTAAAAATATAATAAACCAAATGGACCTCGTTACCTAAACAAGTGGTTTAGCTGTAATTTTTTTATTTTATTTATTCTCTAACAGAAAAAAATTGTTCTTTGGTATTATCTAACATTACGAATGTTTATTTATGGTAAAATTGTTTTGTAAGTAATTTTATATTAGTTAAGTGGTGATGGATATGCCTAAAGTTGAGATAAATATGTTCCCTGCCTCCTATGGAGATAGTTTCCTAGTAAGGTGTCTTGGTGAGAAAAATACAAACTTTTTAATTGACATGGGTTTTAAATCCACCTATACAAACTCTATCAAAAGTGAACTGGAAAGTTTGAATAGCTATGGGGAAAAGATAGATTTATTAGTATTTACTCATATTGATAGGGATCACATTCAAGGTGGCTTGAAATTTTTTGAAGAAAATGGTGTTAAAGATGATTATAGGATTATTGATATAGTTGAAATATGGCATAACAGCTACAAGCATTTGCAATTTGATAAAGTTGAAGCAAAAGAAGTAAAAAGTAAGTTGTCGAAGGAAAATAGCAATATATTAGAGAGAATTATAAAAAAAGGTTATGGCCGTGAAGCTGGTGTTAGAGAAGTCACAGATATTGGGTATGAACAAGGATCAACCTTGGCAAGCTTAGTTTATGAGAATAAATTTGAAAAGGTATGGAATAAAAGTTTTGATAATAAAGCGGTTATGGTCGATATTAGTAAAAAACTCGAACCTATTACCATTAATCATAGTGTTAATATTACTTTGTTGTCGCCAACAATTCACCAATTAAAAAAACTTGATAATGGATGGAAATCAAAACTTATAGAATTAGGATATTCTGAAAAGATTTATAGTAACGAAATTATGGATGATGCTTTTGAAGTTTATAATGCAAATCTTAGAGAAAAGAAAAAAATATCACGCGAAATTTTCAAGATATCTGGTGAAGAAATTGGTATTGAGGAAATAGCTTGTCGATCACATGAAGAAGATACCTCTCCAATTAATGGTAGTTCGATTTCATTTATTTTAGAATATCAAGGAGCAAAAATATTATTCTTAGGAGACTCGCATCCAAGTGTAATTACTGAGAACCTAAAATATCTTATTTCTAAAAGTAAAGAACAAAAGCTGTTTTTTGATGCAGTAAAACTCTCTCATCATGGGAGTAAATCAAACACAAGTTTAAAATTATTGGAATTATTTGAAGCGGATAAATACATATTTTCTACAAATGGAAGAGGCACTGGATTTACTCATCCTGATATAGAAACTATTTATCGTATAATAACTTCTAAAACTAAAAACACCAAAGAACTAATTTTTAATTACAAGCCAAATCATATATACGAACGTATTAATAACCAATGTTTTAAAGATAAATATAATTTTACAATTTGTTACAAAAATGAATTCTCTAAATCAAAGTCAGAAGAAATAACAAGAATTAATATTAAGTAAAGACTTTAAGTAACCGTAAGGAGTGAATAGAATTTTATGGTTAGCCTAAATGGGCTTACAGCAAAGCTACATTGTAAGCAAGAAGCAACAGCTTTTCTTATAAGTGAAGATATTGCAATTACAGCAAGGCACGCTGTAAGTAAAAATATAACAGAAAATACTCCGATATTATTAGAATTTTTTGTAGAAACATGTTTCAAAGATAATAAAGTTGGCGCAAAAGTATTGAATGCTAGTAGTGAATTTGATATCGCTATTTTAAAGTTAGATTTACCTTCTAAACACATTACTGATTTCATTAGTCTTAGTAGTCAAAAAATTGATGAAGATGATAAATGGGAAGCAGTCGGATTTCCACTTAATTGGAATGACAGTATAGATGGGAGCGATTTCTGTTATTTAAAAGGTGATATTTACCAGATTGAAAATGTTGGTAAAAATATTTACGATATTCATTTATCTAGTGAATATATAAAGGAAAACTGGGAGTATGATTTAAAAGGACTTTCAGGTTCACCAATAATAATAGATAAGGTTATCAAAGGTATTATTATAGCAGAAGAATATAGCCTCATAAAATCACCTATTAAAGCTATAAGTATAAACAAGGCTATTAGATATTTTCAGAAAAATGGTATTAACATCAGTTCGAATTTTGGACCTAAAACAAATTTAGTTAATGAGAGATTAGACCGTCAAAAAATTAACTGTGAGAATTTATTTAAAAAACATCAGTACAAAAGTGAGAATATTGATGTAAATGTCTCTTTTAATACATATCATATAAATTATGATGATTTTGGTAATGCAATGACCAAAGCATTATCTAGCTATCTAACAGGAGAAATAATAGAGTATGCTTGTACATTAAATGATATTTATAAGAGTAAAAATAGTAATACTTCAATTGAAATGTTTCAAATATTTAAGAAGACTAATGAAATAATTGAAAAAATTAAAAAGAGCAAAAAGTTAGGTTCTTTATTAATATGGATGCTTTTAGAGGGGGTTATTGGTGCACCTAAAGCTTTTAAGCGATTTAGCATTAATGATGAGAATATTGAAGCATTTAATGAGGTTCATATTGGGATGAGTAGTGATCAAAAACTTATATTATATCTCGGAGACGGAACCCTTACAGAAAACTTTAAATCTACTTTAAAGCAAACAATCGAGGTTTTGAAGAAGCTAACTAGTGTACAAGAAGATATATATATTATGGACGAATATATTTATGAACAAATGGATGATAATCCGATGAAAGCAGCAATTGCAAAATTCAATCTCTCAGGAAGTAGGAACTGGGATGACATAATTATTGAAATAAGTTTTTTTACAGGTTATGATTCAATGTTATTAAAAAAACTCGAAGAGAAAAGTTTTCCTAAAGCAGTAATCGAGAAATATATAGAAGAAAAATATACTGTTGAATGGTTAGAGTATGAGGAGTACATTTGTGAACTTATTAAAGGTGAAACAGAATTATCGAATGTGAAAATTAATTGGTTTACTCTTCCTTTTAAAGCAATAGATGAGTTCGAAGAAATGATAATCGAGGAATTAAATAAGGCAGGGAACATATAATGAGTTATTTAGATATTGTTAGTAACTTAGACAGAAATTATTTATCTTATTTAATCAAAAAATTAAAAGTAATTGTATTAAAAAGGGAACTTTTTTCAGAGAACCAATTTTGGGGCAGTGATGAATTATCGAACGAGGAACTAAAATATCTTGCTGAAGCTTCAAATATATTATCAGGTTCACAAAAAGTTTCTGATATGGTAAATGCTCTAGAAATTGCAGTTTATTTGCCTCAAGTATCTCATAGCAAAGGAATATATCTAAGTTCGTTTTTAGTTTTAAGAAAACTAGGTAATTATCCTGCGATAAAATTACTAGAGGGCGTAAAAGAAATTAATGAGTATAAAAGTTTATTAAGTGGAGTTTCTTTATTAGAAGAGTATGTGTTTGAAAGTTTTAATGAGAAAAGGTTATTTGGGGAAAATTATTTATTAAGTAATTTTCAAAGCACAGTTTATGACCTAATTAGTAAAAACCAAATGGTTAGTTTATCTGCCCCAACATCTGCAGGGAAATCGTATATTCTTCTAAAGTATATTCTCCATTACATAAATAATATGGAAAAGACAACTGTTATTTACATAGTACCTACTAGAGCTTTAATTAAACAAGTAATGAATGACTTCACAAAGAATATTATAGAGTTTAAATTAAACAATATTTATGTAGGATGTTCATCTGAAGTGGATGCTTTGCTGAAAAATAAGAATAGATCCAATATACTAGTCTTAACCCAAGAGAGACTATATCAACTTTGCAGTCAGCCAGATGCTCGAAAGTTAAATGTTAGAATAGTTGTTGCAGATGAAGCTCATAATATTCAAAGCGAAGGTAGAGGAGTCTTGCTTGAAAGAGCTGTAAGCTATGTCAAAGATTTATTTCCCAAAGTAAAGGTGCTTTTCTCAAGTCCATTGGTCAGTAACCCTGAGAAATTATTATCAACATTCAACTTTAAAGGGGAAAACGAAAAAAACCTCTTCCCCTTAGTAAGTCAAAATATTATTGAAGTGAATCAAACAAATAAGTATTTGAAAATCTTTACTAAAATTAATGGGGAAGATATAGAATTAAATAGAATTTCTTATGGAATAAATAACAATTCAAAAGAAAGTATTCTTGCAAATGTAACTATAAAATTATGGAATAATAAAAACTCAATTGTCTATTCTAATGAACCAATTTTATCAAGTAATATTGCAAGAAAACTGGTTAATAGTGGAGAGTTCCCTGTTCTTAATGATGATAGACTAGAAGAATTCGCAGAGTTTATTGAAGAGTTTATATCAAAGAATTATGAGCTAGCTGATTTTATCCGACGTGGAATTGCTTTTCATTTTGGGGCTTTACCACCCATTATCAGATCTGGGATTGAAGAACTATTCAAGGAAGGTACCATAAAAATTGTTTGTTGTACTTCTACATTGCTTGAGGGTTTAAATATGCCCGCAAAAAACATCTTTATTTATAAACCTGAAAAAGGAAGAGGAATACCGATTGATAATCTGAATTTTTGGAACCTTGCAGGTCGAGCAGGTAGGATGGGAAATGATTTTTCAGGCAATATCATATGTATCAATACATCCTCCTGGAAAGAGAACCCAATATATGGAGAAAGACAATTTTCGATAACTCCTTCTTCAGAGCTTAGATTAACTGAAGAGTCCGATAAGTTCAAAGAATTTATTAAAGACAGAAAAAAATCCTCTGGAATTGATGATTATAATGAACAATTAGTATCATGGGTTATTAAGAAAAGACTTGTTGGTATTAAATTAGTGGATACTCCATTTAAGAATATTAGTAATGAATGCAATTTTAATGAGATTGATGAAATAAGTGAAAAAATAATTAATGATTTTTTACCACCTAAAGTGCTATTGAATGATTTACCTGGAATAGTACCAGATAGATTGAATGATTTTTGGGTATTCTTGACGGAAAATATTCATAACTATAAGGAATTACTACCTATTCGTCCTTTTTACTTGTACGATAAAGGCTATAATAGATTCAAGGAAATAATAAAATATATTAATAAATATTTTATAACTAATAGCGAGTGGTCTGAAGATTATGTGAAGAAGATTGCTGTCACAGGATACAGATGGGCTACTGGACAATCACTTTCCCAAATTATTTTTTATAAGAAAGACTCAAATTTACTTACGGGAAAGAAACTAACTAGTCATGTAAAAGGACAAATCGATTTCTTAAACAACAACATACGCTATGAAATGGTCAAATATACTCATATTTACACTCAAGTGTTAAAAGTTTTTTTAGAAGTTAACGGATTAAAAGAAGAAGCTGACAAATTAGTGAATTTCTATTCTTATTTAGAGTTTGGGGCAAGTGAGCCTGCTGCTTTAGAATTTATGGCACTAGGCCTTCCAAGAGAGGCAGCAATAAAATTATCAGATCATTTTGATGATAATGATTCGAAAGAGCCCGACATTTACATTCAATGGTTGAAAAATTTCGATCCTACAACAATCAACATTCCTAAATATCTAATAAAACAAATAAAATATACACAGAGTATTTTATAAATATAAGACAATAAAACGCTACTTTTTTTCTGTAGGACTATCAAATAATGCCTTTTTACAAATGGTTAGTGAACACTGCTACTAAAAAGCAAAAAAAAAATATTTCTACAGGCAGCACACAAGCCATGTTGAAAGTGTCGTGCAACTCATTTTAAAAGAAGGCAACTAACCCAAAGCAATCGAGTGGCTTAAAATCGAGAAATAATCGTCTTTTAGACTGCTAATTCACATTAGAATTAGCAGTCTTTTCAATGCTTAATGAAAAGGGCTAAGGCTACAATATGGATAATAAAAACAAAGACACATGCTAGAAACTTTTTAAATGAACGGGCGATTAAATACAGAGGTTAATCATAATAAAGAATTCAACAGGTGATGACATGATACATACCTACTTAGGTGAGACGATACGTTTTGAAATCAAGTATAAAAATCGAACTTCTATTGGAATCGTAATTGATAGTTACGGAGATCTTGAAGTGTTGGTACCGAAAAAAACATCGGACGAACAGGTGATTCGGCTGTTAGAGGGAAATTGGGATGCTATTTTGCAAAAAGTACAAGAAGTGAAGGCTCGGATGAATGGGCCTCAAGAAAAGGTGTATAAAAATGATGAGCATTTTCTTTATTTAGGAAATACGTATCCGATTAACATTATCCAAGATCGAACGATTAAGCAAGACCATGTTGTGTTTGAAGGAAACCTCTTTCATATCTACGCGAAGCAGTTGGATGAAGAAAAGCTAAAACAATCATTGAAAAGATTTTATTACCAGCAAACCAAAGCTTTAGTAGAAGAGAGTATTGCCTCCTATCAACGTCATTTTAAAAAGAAACCTCGATCGATACGGATTACGGATAGTAAAACAACGTGGGGAACGTGTGATTCAAACCTTCGATTAACATTTAATTGGAGACTGGCAATGGCACCACGTGAAGTGCTTGACTACGTAGTTGTTCATGAAATGTGTCATATGGTCCATCTAAATCACGATCGCTCCTTTTGGCGTCTTGTTGGGAAAATCATGCCGGACTATAAGGATAAAGAAAAATGGTTGGCGCTATCAAACTGGAAAATGACTGTATAGAAGTCATCCTACATGGAACATATGTATGATTTTTTTGTGATAAAACAAGATCAATGTGCAGCTTTTTCACTTAACAAATCTTGCAGGAGCTCTTCCCCAAGACAATCTTTTAATTTTGATGCAACAATGGACGGACCCGAGATCCTACCACAATTTCTGCAACCGCATCTCTAGAGTTAATGGAAATACGATTATCTGACATCTTTCCCAAAGAAGAAAGGGGTTTTTATGTCAAAATATTTTATTATTTGTCAGAAAAAATACTTTTTTACTTATATTTGTATTTACACATATATTCCCCCAAATTATAATAGGATTAGGGGGCTTTTTTGGGATTTTTTAGTGTAAAGCCATTTAGATGGGGAAATAAAGGGTAAATTAATTTCCGAAACTGGTTCGTTTTTAACCCTTTCTCGTTTATCTTGTAGTCAGTTTTGCTTATGAATCACATTCATTTAATGGACTCAAAATGTCGAATATGTTGCTCAAAAGGTCTTTATACTTTCAGGTATATTATTTTTTTGAAAAGTATTTTCAGACTTTTCGGTAATTCGACGATTTTTTTTACATTATATTAATACTAGATTCATATTAAGACTATACAATTTATTTCGGGGAAGAGTTTGTTTGTATTTATGAGATAGGAAATTGGTCCTAGCATGCCGTTTAATAGAAGAGCTTTTACACTTATTTGAGATTTGCCTTTCTGTTAGCGCTTACATTCAAACGCCAAAATAAATAGAAGGAGATTAATAGATAATATAGTCTTTTGCTAGATATTTAATTCTGAAAATTGGTACTTGAAAGAAATCATGCATCAGAAAAAGCGCTACTACAAGCAAATTCCCCTGAAAAAGTAAACCCATAACAAACACGATTCAACAAACGAAATTATTAAATATAAATAGTGGAGGAAAAACATGAAAAGACGACATAAAAGAAATATAAGTATTGTCACATTGGTTTTCTTGATTACAAGTTTATTTGCACCAGTGGCTAATACTAATGTAAAAGCTGAAACTGTTGTTGCTACGGATCTCATTATTTCGGAATATATTGAGGGATCTTCTTTTAATAAGGCAATTGAACTATTTAATGGTACAGGGGAAGAAATCGACTTAAGCGGCTACACTCTTGAACATTATAATAATAGTGGTTCAGCAACTACAGGTGCTACCACAACCGATCTAGTATTATCATTAGAAGGAACGCTTGCAAATGGTGATACATACGTTATTTCTCATTCAAAAGCAGACCCTGCTATTCTTTCTGAAACTGATAAAATCGAAGAAAGCGCGAGAGTCATCAATTTCAATGGAAACGATCAGATTGTCCTGAAAAAGGATGGTCAAGTCGTAGATTCAATTGGCCAAGTCGGCTCAGTTGAAAATGCTCTAATGGATGTTTCTCTAGTTAGAAACAGCAATGTTTCAACTGGAGATACCATTATTGATGATGCGTTTGATAGAAATACGGAATGGACTAATCTAGGGAACAATGTTTTTTCTGATCTTGGAAAACATACCTTTGGAGCTTCCGAGCCTGAAGAGCCTACTGATCCAGAACCAGTTCCAACAGTTTCCATTGCAGAAGCACGCGAACTAGGTGCTGACAAAACGGTAACAATTGAAGGGATTGCAACAACGAATACCGGACTATGGGGCTATGATACCTTCTACATGCAAGACGGAACAGCTGGTATGCTAGTTTTTAATAGTCTTCAAAGTGTTAAACCCGGCGATAAAGTGGAAATTACCGGTGAATTATTGACCTATAATAATGAGTTGGAGATTAAACCAACTAAACAAGAAATCATCTCATCTGGAAATGAAATTCCTGCAGCACAAGCTGTGACAAAAGTGGATGAGAGTACACAAGGTGAATGGTTAAAACTTGAAAACGTTACCATTACTGAATTGACAAAAGATAGTTATGGAACGGCTTCGTTCCAAGCGGTCTTCGAAAGTGGAGAAAGCGTTACGGTCATTCACGATAATCGTACAGGTTCCAATTATGACGAACTAATCAAGCACTACAAAGAAGGAGATAAAGTTCATCTAACAGGAATTGGATCTATTAATAGTGCTGGTTATCATTTGAAAACTACTGGTCTAGATAGCTATGATTTAGTTAACAAGCCAGCTATATATGCAACTCAGGCAGAAGGAGTTGTAGAAGCAGGTACGAAAATCGAATTGAAATCCGGTATGGAAGGGGCTGAAATCTACTATACTACGGATGGTTCAGCTCCAAGTACAGAAAGTACAAAATATACGCAACCAATTGCTTTAGAAACTGGCGAAACTACCATCAAAGCAATTGCAGTTGCCGATGGTACGGAGAGCGAAGTATTCAGCTTTACCTACAAAATTCTGGATACAGAAGGCATCTTTATCCATGACATCCAAGGAAAAGGACATGTTTCCGAATATAATGGATCTTCCGTGACAGATATCACTGGTGTTGTAACACATGTCTTTGGTACAAGTAGTTTTGTCATGCAGGACGTCGAGAATGCAGATGATGATAGCGCAACATCCGAAGCCATTGAAGTATTCCAAAGAAATCATGGGGTTTCTGTTGGCGATACTGTATCTGTTGACGGAACAGTTACAGAATATGGTGGAGGCTCAAACCTCTCCAGAACACAAATTACTGGAACTGCAGTAGCAAAGACAGGTACAGCTGACCTTCCTGAGCCTCTTGTAGTGGGGAAAGATATTGTACCTCCAAACAAAATCATCGACAACGATAAAATGGAATCTTTTGATCCTGAAGAAGATGGCATTGACTACTGGGAATCGGTTGAATATATGCGCATTTCGTTCCCTGATGCTCTTGTAGTCGGACCGCCATATTCTGGCGATGTTCCAATTATTGTGGAAAGCACAACAAATAACGAGTTGAATGTTCAGGGTGGATTAAATATCGCAGCAGACGATTATAACCCTGAAAAAATCATGCTTGATAACGTTGGTAACAACTTTAAATCCGGTGATCAATTTGATGGGGATGTCATTGGTATCCTTTCTTATGCAAGTGCAGGCTATCAATTAGTAACAGACAAGAGCACACTGCCTGCTGTTATCCCATCAACCATCAAACCTGAAGTTACACATATTGAACCTGCAGACGACAAATTGACTGTAGCAAATTACAATATTGAAAACTTCTCAAACAACACAGCAAATACACCAGATGAAAAAGTGGAAAGAATCGCAAACACATTTGTGGAAAATATGAAAAATCCTGATATTATCACGCTAGTAGAGGTTCAGGATAATGACGGACAGACTGATTCTGGTAATGCAGATGCGTCCGAGAGCTATGAGCGCTTGATTGATGCAATCAAAGCAGCTGGTGGTCCAGCGTATGAATGGACAGATGTTGCACCTGAAAATAATTCTAACGGTGGTGCACCAGGCGGGAATATCCGTGTTGGATACCTTTACAACCCTGAACGAGTTGGTTTAGTTGATGCTACTAAAGGTACAGCAACTCAAGCAAATGCTTGGTCAGAAGAAGGTAACTTAACACTAAATCCTGGTGTAATTAATCCTGAAGCATTCACTGATACACGTAAACCGATTGCTGCTGAATTCGAATTCAAAGGTGAACGTGTCGTTGTTATCGGTGCTCATCTGAATTCCAAAGGTGGAGACGAATCTCTATGGGGAGCAAGTCAACCACCAAAATTGGGTTCAGAAAGTGAGCGACTGAAATTAGCACAAGAAATTAACAGTTTCGTTGATGCTGGTCTTGCAAAAAACCCTGCATTAAATGTAGTGGTTGCTGGCGATATGAATGATTTTGAATTCACACCAGTACTGGACACACTAAAAGGCGGAGTTTTAACTAATATGGTTGATTTAGTTCCTGCCGAGGATCGTTTCTCTTACTTCTACCAAGGAAACAACCAAGTGTTAGACCATATCTTAGTTTCAAATAATCTAGTATCCAATACAACAGTTGATATGATCCATATCAATGCTAATTTTACAGAAGCACAAGGCCAGGCATCTGACCATGATCCTGTGTTGGTTCAACTTGATTTAGCGGGACCAGACCTGACACTCTTCCATACGAATGACACCCATTCCGCATTGGATTTGATGCCAAGGACCATAACAGCACTAAAAGATCTTAGAGCCGTTTCTCCCGATGGACTGCTTCTTCATGCAGGTGATGCATTTACTGGAACATTGTATTTCAATGAATTCCAAGGTGAAGCTGATCTAGCCATGATGAATCTGATGGGCTTTGACGCTATGACTTTTGGTAACCATGAATTTGACTTAGGTTCTTCACCAGAAGGCCATCAAGCATTGGTTGACTTTGTTCAGGAAGCGAATTTCCCATTTGTAAGTGCAAACGTTGATTTCTCAAAAGATGCAAAATTTGATGGGTTATACATGGACTCCATTGAATCAGCATATGAAAATGGCCAAATTTATGACGGGATTATTAAAGAAGTAAATGGTGAGAAGGTTGGGATCTTCGGTTTAACTACGGAAGAAACAGCTGATATCTCCAGTCCAGGATCCATTGAGTTCCAGAACTATCTTGAAGAAGCTGAAAAAGCTGTTGAATATTTAGAAGCACAAGGTGTCAATCGAATTGTCGCTTTGACTCATATTGGGTATGACGATAATGCAGCAGTCGATAATGACCTAGTTCTTGCAGAACAAGTAGAGGGTATTGACGTTATCGTAGGTGGACATAGCCATACAGCATTGTCCAAACCTGTAGTGGTAGATAATGATGGAACACCAACCCTAATCGTTCAAACTGGTAATGCAAACAACAACCTTGGTGTGTTGAATGTTAATTTTGACGAAAATGGTGTTATTACTACACATGATGGTCACATTATCGCAATTACGGATAAAATTGCAGCAGATCCAGAAGCAGTAGAAGTGCTTGCTCCATTTAAAGCACATGTGGATGAAGTAGCACAAACAGAAATCGGCGTGTCCACACCTAATGCTTTAGAAAACCCGCGTACAGGCGGCGATAATACAAAGCCAAGTGTACGTAGAAACGAAACAATCCTTGGTAATCTGATTACCGACGGAATGCTTGCCAAAGCTAAAGATTTCACTGGCAAGGATATCATCATGGCATTGCAAAATGGTGGTGGAATCCGTGCGGCAATTAATGAAGGTCCGATCACTGTAGGGGAAATCATGACCGTTCTTCCATTTGCCAATACACTGGCAACGATGGAGTTGACTGGTGAGGAGCTAAAAGAAGCATTTGAAATCAGCTTAGGTCAATATCCAGGGGAAAATGGCGGTTTCTTACATGTAGCCGGAGGTAAAATAGAGTTTGATTCTACAAAACCTGAAGGCGAACGTGTAGTATCTATTAAGTATTTAAAACAAGATGGTCAATATGTAAAAGTAAAAGATAGTGAAACTTATACAATTGCGACTAATGCATTCACAGCAAAAGGCGGAGACGGATATGATGTCTTTGCAAAAGCATATGCTGAAGGCCGTGTAACGGATTTAGGTTTATCTGATTGGGAAAACTTCCGCGACCACTTAGTAAGTGTTGGCAGCGAGGGAATTCCGACTGAATTAGAAGGTCGAATCACAGATGTAAAAGGTCAATTTGATTTGACTGTCATGCATATGAATGATACGCATTCAGCTTTAGAAAACATGCCAAAGACCGTTACAGCTGTAAAAGAAATAAGAGGAGAAAACCCTGATGCCCTGCTTCTTGACGCAGGTGATGCATTCACTGGAACCTTATATTTCAATGAATTCAAAGGAGAAGCGGAACTTGCCTTAATGAGACTGATGGGCATTGACGCAATGACATTCGGTAACCATGAATTTGACCTTGGTTCTTCAGCAGAAGGCCATCAAGCATTGGTTAACTTTGTTAAGGGAGCAAACTTCCCATTTGTAAGTGCTAACGTTGATTTTTCAAAAGATGCGAAGTTTGATGGTTTATTCAATGACTCCATTGAAGCAGCTTATGAAAATGGTGAAATCTATAATGGTATCATCAAAGAAGTGAACGGTGAGAAAGTTGGTATCTTCGGTTTAACAACGGAGGAGACAGCTGATATCTCAAGCCCAGGCTCCATTACTTTTGAAAATTATCTTGAAGAAGCTGAAAAAGCAGTTGCGTACTTCGAAGCGCAAGGTGTTAATAAGATTATTGCATTAACACATATAGGTTATGACGATAATGCAGCAATCGATAATGACCTGGTTCTTGCAGAACAAGTAGAGGGCATTGACGTTATCGTAGGTGGACATAGCCATACGGCATTGTCTAAACCTGTAGTTGTAGCTAAAGATGCAACTCCAACTGTAATTGTGCAAACTGGAAATGCCAATACCAATCTTGGTGTGCTAGACGTTAGATTCGATGAAAATGGTGTTGTAATCCAAAATGACGGACACTTAGTTTCAATCAGTGGCAAAGCAGCTGATCAAGAAGCAGTAGAAGTATTGGCACCATTTAAAGCACATGTTGATGCGGTTGCTAACGAAGAAATCGGCGTATCAACACCAATTGAGTTAGAAAACCCACGTACAGACGGCGACAATACAAAGCCAAGTGTACGTAAAAACGAAACTATCTTAGGTAACCTGATTACCGACGGAATGCTTACCAAGGCAAAAGAATTCACAGGTAAAAATGTCATCATGGCATTGCAAAACGGTGGGGGAATCCGTGCAGCAATCGATAAAGGCCCGATCACTGTTGGAGAAATCATCACAGTTCTTCCATTTGCCAATACGTTGGCAACGATGGATTTGACTGGTGCTGAGCTAAAAGAAGCATTCGAAAAAAGTTTCAGCCAATACCCAGGGGAAAATGGCGGTTTCTTGCATGTATCAGGAGGTAAAGTAGAATTTGATTCTACAAAACCAGCAGGAGAACGTGTAGTATCAATAAAATATCTAGATCAAAATGGTCATTTGGTGGAAATTAAAGACGAAGAAACTTACACAATTGCTACCAATGCATTCACAGCTAAAGGCGGAGATGGATATGACGTCTTTGCTAATGCTTATGCAGAAGGCCGCGTAAGTGACTTAGGGCTATCAGATTGGGAAAACTTCCGTGATCACTTAGTAAGCATTGGCAGTGACGGAATCCCGACTGAAGTGGAAGGTCGAATTGTCGATGTAAGTGAAGAGCCAGGTGAAGAACCGGGTGAAGAACCAGGTGAAGAACCGGGTGAAGAGCCAGGAGAGAATCCAGGTAATAAACCAGGAGAGAATCCAGGTAATAAACCGGGAGAGAATCCAGGTAATAAACCAGGAGAGAATCCAGGCAATAAACCGGGAGACAAACCAGGTAATAAACTTCCAAATACAGCAACAAATACTTTTACGATCCTGTTAACAGGATTCATTTTAGTACTGGCTGGTGGGGTATTATTCTTCTTTAATAAGAGAAGAAGGACTGTTTAACTATCCCGAAATAGTTTAATTAGAATTGAAAAAGAAAGGCGTGCTAGTAAGATGCACGCCTTTTCTTCGTTCGTTGAGTATCTACTTCTGGGACTGCGGTGCTTCTTTGTAAATAATCTTCTTTTGGTATTTTTGTTGAATAGTCGATTATCCATTTCGGATTCATTCTTCTATTCATATCCTATTAATACCAAGAGAGGAGATGAATAGATGATGTCTAATGATGAATTAGTTTGTAAAGAGTTTGCCAGAATTATTGGTGGGCAAGAGGGATTTGCAGGGGGGAAATGTGTAGCAACGATTAGCCGAAATGAAATACATGCAACAATTTTAGAGAAGCGTTTCAGAGTAACCTCTTCTTTCTCATTTGAATCAAGGAACAAAAAGACTGGACGAGCATTGTGCTTGGGCAGGGTGGCACTTTTGCAAAAAGAAGTGGAGAGTTTTGTGGCTTCCATTGTTAAACAAGGAATAATCGTTTCATCCATACACAATGAATGGCTTTTTGATGATCCGAATTTGATTTACGTTAATATCGAAACGGTTGAAAGTCCATTATTTTTTGCAAAGAAAGTCAGAAGAGCGTTAAGGGCAATAGATAAGTCTTAGTTGGAGGATCTATTTTGACCGAAAATGAAGCTTTTAGGAGTGTCTATAATTTGAATTTTCGGATAGAATAGATTTGTACTTAATCAATTAAGAGGAGTGAATAGAGTGTCTGTAGATGTTTATCTTAATTTTAATGGAAAATGCCGGGAAGCAGTCGGATTTTACGCAAAGGTGTTTAAAACAGAAGCGCCACATATTATGACTTTTGGGGAAGCTCCGCCAAATCCGGAATACCCACTTCCAGACGAAGCAAAAGAATTAGTGATGCACACACGTCTAAATATCGATGGAAGCAATGTCATGTTTTCTGATACATTTCCAGGTCAGCCATTTGTCGAAGGCAACAATGTAACACTTGCCTTGGTAAGCAACAATATGGATGAATTAAAATCCTGGTATGAACAGTTAAAAGAAGGCGGCTCTGTCGGAATGGAACTGCAGGAAACCTTCTGGAGCAAACTCTATGGACAAGTGACAGATAAGTTTGGTATACATTGGCAATTCAATTATGATAATGGCGAAATGGCCATGTAATAATAATGGGTCCAGTACTTTTCTTTTTTGAAAAGACTGGACCTTTATTTATGTGATTAATAATTCAATTAATTGTAATAGATTGCTATAATAGGAAAAAAGTAAAGGAAACCAATATGCATAACTATACATGGATGGAAAAGATACTTTTTGGATCTGTTCAGATTAATAGGAAGAAGCTTGAAAAAGAGTTGCAAGGGAAGACGGTTCTCATTACAGGGGCGAGCTCCGGTATCGGAGAGCAGTTAGCGTATTTGATTGCTGATACGGAATGTCATCTGATTTTGGTAGCAAGAAGGGAAGAGAAGCTGTCTGCGATGAAAGAGCATATAGAAAAACGAGTGGCAAAAGTAAGCATTTTCGTGGCAGATCTTCGCAATCAGGAGGAAATGGCGCGCTTGCTATCTTTTCTGCATACTTATCCACAGGGGCTGGATCTGGTAGTCAGTAATGCGGGAATTTCCATCAGGAGATCGATTTTCGAATCGTTGGACCGAGTCCATGATTTCACGCGAACGATGGCCATCAATTATTTTGCACCTGTCGAGCTGCTGCTTTCTGTCATTCCACTGCTGCAAAAAAACAAGGGCCAAATTATCAACATATCCACGATTAATATGTGGATGATTCCATTTCCGTTCTGGGCAGCCTACCAGGCATCCAAATCAGCTTTTGACACATGGTTCCGTTCCGCTGCACCAGAGCTGAATGCGACGGGGATATCGACAACCATGATCTACCTTCCGTTAGTCAGGACACCGATGATCCTTCCGACTGCATTCTATCGGGATACGCCTGCGATGAGCCCGATTCATGCCGCCAGCATTATTGCCAAAGCGATGTACACGAAGAGAAGAACATACACGCCTTGGTGGCTAGTATTTGCTCAGTGGGGATCAATCCTGTTCAGAAGCATCTGGGAGCGTTTGGCACCAGAGGGACTGAGGAAAAAGGGTGACAATAAATGAACATGCTTCAACTATTTTCTGTTTTATACAAAATGAAGGTACTTACACCAAAAGGGATTTTCCATTTGTCAGCTTCCTTCCTGCATAACGGACCCAATATCATGGCTTTGCAGAATTTTGCAGCCAGAGCTTATCCACAGCAGGTTGCATTGGTGGATGACCGGGAAGAGCTGACTTATCAACAATTATTTTCCCAGTCGCAGGAACTGGCACATACTCTTCATGAAAAATATCGAGTGGAAAATGGCCAGAAAATAGGTTTTTTGTGCAGAAATCACGCCTCACTCGTGAAAGCTATCTTCGCGGCCTCCAGACTAGGGGCATCAATCTATCTACTGAATACCGGGATGAGCAGGAGCCAGATTAAGCAGGCTCTTGAACAGCATCGGTTTGACCTGCTGATTTATGATGAGGAATTTGAGCCAGCTTTAGAGGGATCTTCAGTCAGTATGAAGCTGTTGAGCTACCATGAAATCCGGCCGGCAATTAATCATTTGCCTCCTGTTCAGAAACGTAAACTTAAAAAGGCATCTGTCAGTAAGATCATGCTCCTAACAGGTGGAACGACAGGAAAGCCCAAAGAGGTTGAACATAAGCAATCCCTATCCCGTTATCTTAGTCCTTTTTTGGGGTTGCTCGACAGAATGAAGCTTTTGGACTATCATACCGCATATGTTGCCACCCCCATCTATCATGGCTATGGCGTCGCAATCCTCTTTTCTTTCATGGCATTAGGTAAAAAGGTGGTGTTAAGCGATGCTTTTGATGCAGCGCATGCTTGTACACTTATCCGGAAGCACAAGGTGGATACCATAACCGTTGTACCATTGATGGTGAAGAAAATGCTGAAGGTGAAGGGTGCTGACTTATCTTCGCTTTCGTGTATTGCATCTGGAGGAGCGGTTCTTCATGCCAGCCTTGCGATAGAGGTAAGCCGGAAACTGGGCGATGTGCTATACAATCTCTATGGCACAACCGAAACCGGCTTGAACATCATCGCCACCCCACAGGATTTAAAGGCTGCCCCGCAAACGCTTGGAAGAATAATTGATGGAGTTCAACTTGAAATTGTGAATCAGTATAAAGAAGTAGTGGAAATTGGTGCAGTGGGAGAGATAAGCCTGAAAACAAAAAGTGGATGGATAGGGACGGGCGACCTTGCTTGTAGGGATCGGAATGGGTTGGTTTTTCTGAACGGCAGAAAGGACGATATGATCATTTCCGGCGGCGAAAATGTCTATCCTCTAGAAGTGGAGCAGGTACTGATCACTCATCCACAGGTGGAGGAAGTAGCAGTGGTAGGCGTACATGACGAGGATTTCGGCCAAAGATTAAAGGCTTTTGTTGTTCCTATAGAGGGTGCAGACCTTACTGAGGAGAAATTGATTCAATGGCTGAAGACGAGAGTTGCCAGATTTCAGGTGCCAAAGGAGATTGCCTTCATGGATTCTATGCCCTATACACCAGTTGGGAAGATGGATAAGAAAAGATTGAGAGAAGGATACAAAATAGATTATGCTGGATTATATAGAGATTCTCACAAATTGAAAGGATGATGAACATGGAAACGAATAATTCTTCCCGCAAAGAGAAGGCGGTAGATTTTCTTAAACTCGTAGCGTCCGGAAGCGTGCGTGAGGGGTTTGCACGATACATAAGTGATGACTTTATTCACCACAATCCCTTTTTTCAAGGCGATGCAGAGTCAATCATGCTTGCGATGGAGGAAAATGCTGCACAGAACCCGGATAAGGTCTTCAATGTGAAACTGGCATTGGAAGAGGAAGCTTATGTCGCAGTTCATTCCCATGTTAGACAGAACCCGGAGGACCTCGGAGCAGCAGTTGTTCACATTTTCCGCTTTGAAGGGGAACTGGTTGTGGAGCTTTGGGACCTGGGTCAGGCGGTTCCGGAAGAATCCATGAATAAAAACGGGATGTTTTAATAGGCGATTGCAAAAAACACACTCTTTATAGGATGTGTTTTTTTGCATTTTTATAGAAATGGATTTGTGACGGACAAGATTTTGGAACATCCCGAATATCTATTAATTAATAGGTTTTTAGGGGGAGTTTCATGAAGGCAGTCATTAGTAACGCATATGGTTCAGCAGAAGTACTAGAAATGAAAGAAGTTGAAAAACCTGTTCCTAAGGACAATCAAGTGCTGGTCAAAGTCCATGCGTCATCAGTTAATTTTGGGAATCTCGCCCTTTTGCGCGGAAAACCGTTTCTGGTCCGGTTTGCTTTCGGCTTTACTAAACCGAAATATCGCATTCCAGGCGGGGACATGGCAGGTCGAGTGGAAGCGGTTGGTTCAAATGTGAAGAGGTTCCAGCCTGGCGATGGGGTGTTTGCGGACCTGTCCGGCTCTGGATGGGGAGCGTTCGCTGAATACGTAGCTGTTCCTGAAGATGTTTTGGTTCAAAAGCCATACGGTTTTACCTATGAGGAAGCAGCGGCAGTTCCGATGGCAGGGGTCACTGCCTTACAGGGCATCAGGGATAAAGGGGAAATACAGCCCGGGCAGAAGGTGCTGATCTATGGTGCCTCAGGGGGCGTTGGAACGTTTGCCGTACAGATCGCAAAGTCATACGGAGCTGAAGTTTCCGCTGTGTGCAGTACAAGGAATGTGGACCTTGTCGGCTCGATCGGGGCAGATCATGTGATCGATTATAAACGGGAAGTCTTTAGGAAGCAAACACAACAGTATGACCTGATTATCGGTGTCAACGGCCATCAGCCGCTCTCTGTGTATAAGCGCGCATTAAAACCGGAAGGCAGGTTTGTCCATGTCGGTGGCTCAGGTCAGCAGCTGTTCCAGACCATGACCGAGGGACCCTGGATCTCCATGACCGGAAAAAAGAAAATGGGTGCCTTTCTACATAAACCCAACCAGGCTGACCTGCACTACATGAAAGAACTCCTCGAAGCCGGTAAAGTGAAGCCGGTCATAGATAAAACCTATACGCTCAGTCAAATAAAAGAAGCATTTGAGTATTTTGAAGAAGGCCATGCGCAGGGGAAAGTGATTATAAGGGGCTCTTCTCATTAGGGGCCAGACCCCGTTATGGTAAACAAAAAAAGCAGGATCCCATAGGGGTCCTGCTTTTGCATGCTTTAGTTGTTATCCGGGTCTGTATCGTCGTAGTAGGTTGCCTGTGTTTGGGTTGCGTTCAGTGTCCAGTTCACTTTGAGCTTGTCGCCCTGGAATTGGTTCTGGTCTTGGCCGTTATCAACAAATTGGAAGAGGACGAACATCTTTTCCTGTTGGCCAGCCGGGATACCGTCAGGACGTTGCGTGCTGCCAACGAATTCATCGATGGCGGTCAGGTCAGGACGTTGTTCTTTCAATTGAGCCAATGTAGTCTCTACAACCGGTACTGTGGCACTGCTTGTGTTGTAAAGGATGGTTACCTTGATATGCTCTGCGAAGTCTTCTGTGTTGTCGCCTTTCCAGTCTTCCACTGTGTAATCGGTATCCAGTAGCACTTCATAGATGTCGAGCGTTCCGTCATTTTTTAGGGTGAATTCACGGTAGATTTCATCGCCAGGCTTGATATTGCTGATGTTGACCACTGCGTTTGGATTAACGGAAAGGTCCAATGTCCCTGATGCAAATGTGTTCTGAGTGGAGACTGTGTCACTGAAGTACGCGTATGTTCCTCCGCTCATCAAGGATAAACCCAATGCTGCTGTCATAACACCTTTTGTCACTACTTTTGTAAAACTCATTTCTTCATCTCCCTTTTTGTATGTAACTATTTTTATTTAAACTTTTATATATCACATGGATATATAGAAGGTTTAACCATGTGGATGAAGCTTTTTCTTTTCCAGCTCTCTTGCTGCCAAAATAATCGATCGGATTGCACTGACAAGAAGCACGAGCCCAGGGACAAAAAGCAGCAGGCCTGTACCGATTTTGGACTGGGCGATATTCATCGCATATCCAATATACGGAATGGTGACATCCACGTATTTTCCAACCACATTTTCTGCCGGAACGGTCCAAAGATCAACTCCATCGTTGTTATCGCCTTTGGTCCGGTAGAAGACCTGTCCTTTGTTTTCTACAGCTTCTGTTATCCTATGGGTGACCAGTTTATCCTCGATATGGAACGTGATGATATCGCCTTTTTGAAAAGTAGCTGGGTCTTCAGCCAACTTGATGGCAATCACCGATCCCGTTTGAAAGACGGGCTCCATGGAACCGGAAAGGACTGTTTTGATCTGGTGATTAAGAATGGTCGGTTCCCCGCCAGAGACTCTCGCAACCAACACGATAACAGCTAAGATGCAGGCTGCGGTGATGACAATGCCCCTTAAAAGCCTATAGGCTGCCTTCATGATTTTCATCCGCATCCACTCCTTCATTTGAATTTTCCTCTAGTTGAGTAATTTCATTGAGAATTGCAGTGCGTACCTCTTCCAATAGAGGAGAAGGGACATCCCCAATCATCTCCTGAATCCTTGAATATCCCTCTGATACAAAAGGATAGGCGTCCGCGTCAGAAGAAGGTATCAGTTCGGAATAGGCAGCGACCTCACCTGCAATGGAAGAAAACTTTGACACTAGCAAACTTCTTTCCAAATCGATTGTTGCAACCTCCTGTAGCCTTTGCTCCAATTGCTCGATTGTTCCTTCTCTAGGAAAAGCAGAAAGCCTCTCATCCAGCTGTCTTATTTTTTGATGGACATCCTCAGCATCCTCGATCATTTCTTCCATAGTAGCCGGAAAAATGAGAGCGGCAGATACCTCTATCGCTTCCATTGCATGCTGATCGGTGAAACGCGCTTCCGTTTCCCCTATTGATTGAAGACCCGAATAGACAGTTATGGTTAAAAGTAGCCTGCACCACATGTTCTTCATATTCACCCTCCTTTTCGAAGGAACTTGTCCTCATTATTGCAGAATGCCGGGACAATTGTTATCGGGTTAATTATGCGTCGACCTTGCATGATTCTTGTCGAAGTAAAGGAGGAGAAACACCAAATGCCGGTTTTTCAGCCTGAAATTAACCCGATTGACCCTTTTCAAAAGATTCTCAATAATTAGAACTGCTAGGCCAACCCATTTTGAACAAGAGGTGAAGCGAATTGAAGAAGAACAAAAAGAAACATCTGAAAACGAAGGTTGTGCTTCCAACTGTCATGGCACTTTCCCTGGCTTTTGGAGGGGGAATATTACCTTCAGGCTCGACTTTTGCGGAAGAATCACAAGTATTGTTTCAAGCGGAGGGGTTAAGCAAGCACGAAGTTGTGCAGGCTTATCTTCAATCCCAGCTGACAGGTGTGCAGACAAAATCATTGGGAACAGGAAGTCAGTTCAAAATTATCAGCGAGTATACGGATAGTGCGACCAATACATACCACGTACGCACTATCGAACAGTACAAAGGCATTCCGATCTATGGAACAGGACAAACTGTTGCGCTGAATGCAAACAACGATGTGTTTGCCTCTTTTGGAAAAGTGACACAGAACCTCGGACGCAGCCTGATCCCGACTGAAGCTTCCATTTCCGAAGAGGAAGCGATTGGAATTGTGAAGCAAGGTGTGGAAGAAGAAATCGGAGAGGTCAAAGGGTATGACGGAATTGAATCAGAGCTGATGATCTATCAAAACCGTTTGGCGTATGTGATCACTGCGTCAACTTCCATCCCGGCTCCAGGCTATTTCCACTATTTTATCGATGCAACAACAGGGGATGTAATCGAGGAGTTCAATGCATTGCATGAGGCAGAGCTGCCGGATGTGGAGCCGGTTCCTGTAAAAGGATTGAATGTATTCGGTAAGATGCAGAACTTTATTGCAGTGAAAGACGCAGCGACGAATAAAACATATATGCACACACCACATATCAGTGGAGGAACCACGACCAATCCGAATATTGTCGGAGTCAGCACCTATGATGCGCGTCGTATGGGAGAGACCCCGTTCATACTCCTGTCTGCACTATTAGGATTCACTGGGTTTGAAGTGGAAACAGGCAATAGCTTCTTTGCAGATCCTGCAGCAGTTTCTGCCCACACCAACTCGATGAAAATCAATGACTACTTCCAGAAGATCCATAAGCGTAATAGCTTGGATGACAAAGGAATGAGACTGATCAGCACAGTTCACATCGGTTCCAAATGGAATAATGCGGCATGGAACGGAAAGCAGATGCTGTACGGAGATGGCGATGGGATTCGTCTTGGATCATTGGCTGGGGGCCTTGATGTAGCAGGCCATGAAATGACTCATGGTGTGATAGAAAATACGGCTGACCTCATCTACGAGGATGAGTCAGGAGCAATCAATGAATCACTTGCGGATATTTTTGGAGCATACGGTGAAATGTATGCTACCGGAACTGTCGATTGGGATATGGGAGAGGATATCTACACACCGAATATCCCAGGGGATGGTGGTCTCCGTTCCATGAGCGATCCGACATCTGTCCCTTTAAGTACCGCTTATCTGCCATCCGGTCATTACCCGGACCATTATGACGACCGTTATCTAGGGGATCTAGATCGCGGGGGCGTGCATATCAACAGCAGCATCAACAATAAAGCAGCTTATTTATTAACAGATGGTGGCACACACAATGGAGTGACAGTAACAGGGGTCGGCCGTTTAACAGCGGAGAAAATCTTCTATCGTGCCTTGACCCTATATCTTACTCCGAGTTCAGGATTCAAGGAAATGCGCCAAGCAGCTATCCAAGCTGCGCGTGACCTATATAAGGACCGCAATGGAGCTCCTTCTCCTCAAACAGCGGCAGTTATCGCTGCATATGATGCAGTCGGAGTACCAGCAGAATAAAGAACGGTATCCACGGGAATTTACTCTCGTGGATTTTTTTGTTATTTTAACGTGTTCTAAGTCATGAGGACGGACTTTTGACCTCTAGTAGGGAAGTAGTGTTTTTTATTTCAGGAAGGAAGTTTGATGTTATGGGAAGAAAATAATGTAGTCATAGAGGTCTTTAGACCCGAATACCGTATCTATCAACTAGAGGGGGAGACAATCATGCATGAAGGGGAGATAATCCGTTTTTACAGAAAGAAGGCTGGACTATCTCAGGAACAGCTTGGCAAGGATATCTGTACGGCAACACATGTAAGTAAGATAGAACTCGGACAGACGAAATACTCTCCGGAACTGATCTCTTTATTTTCGACACGGCTTGGCGTGGATATTGCGCAAGAGATCCACTATATGAAGGATGTTCAATGCAAGCTTGAAAAGTGGTATACCTCCATCATTATGCAAAGGATGAGGGAGGTGGAGGAAGGGAAGGCGGAGCTGGAAAAATACCCTTCCATTCTTTCGAGCAAGCATGCAGTATTCTATCAGCTGCTGATGGCCAGATATTATCTCTTGCATAAAAAAGGGGAGATGGCAAGCAAGTTGGTAAAGCTGCTGAAAAACCAAACAAAAGAAATGAACGCGTATGAGCAGAATTTGTTCAAGCATGTTTCAGGACTTTGCTATCTGGAAAAGTACAATTCCTTCCTAAGTGAAAATCGCAAAAAAGCGATAGAAATTCTGGAATCAATTGATGGGGATACCTATGGAAATGAGGAGTATCACTATCATCTGGCTATCGCCTATCAGTGGGTCGGGTATCATACGATGGCCTACATCAACTCGGAAAAAGCCTTTCATTATTTTAAAAGGACCAATGCTTTCAGAAGGGCCATACAGGCGGAATCGGTCATGCTTTTGCAGTACGGAAGTGTAACCAAGACGGAATTCAAGTATGTGGAGGAAAGATATAAGAGCCTGATCAGTGATTGTGACTCCTTAAATGAACCATCCATTAAAGCCATGCTCCTGCATAATCTCGGGTTCGAGTATTTCAAACGTAAACAATATCAGCAAGCACAAAATTTTTTCAAACAGGCATTACTGATGGCTCCTAAACAATCCTCGCTTTATTTAAATCGGCTTTATAACTATCTGGATAGTTGTATAGAAGGAAGCATATTGCAAAAATCCGACATGTACACCCAGGCAAAGGACGGATTCCACCTCGCCCAAAAACTGCAAAACCCTTTATATCAGCATATTTTTAGTTTGCTCTTATTGAAATTGGAAGAAAAGTATAAGGATTACTACCAATATATCGAACAGACAGCATTGCCATTCTTTCAATCCAATGACCATTTCACCATGCTGAATAAATTTGGACAGCAGCTCTATGACCACTATGCAGTCACAAAAGAATATGAAAAAACGGTTCGAGTGGGAGAGATTCTGATGAAAGGGCAACCGGTTTGATAATTAATAGAAATAGACAGAACAAGCAAAAAGATACTGCGCACCAAAGTACGTAGACATGACGATGTAGCTTCTAAAATGCAGCGGTTTAACAAACCGATCCCATGCAAGAGCAGCATCTGAAATGTAAAAAAGAATGGCAGCGGAAATCATCCATGGATTGTCCGTCAGAAAAGCAAGCCACACCATGGAAGAAATGAGCAGGATGTAAAACGTAACGGCAAAAAACAGCCTCTTGCCGCCTTGAGCTAGCACTCCTATGTGCAAACGATGGAGAAAATGAAGTGCGATGACTGCAAGCATTGCTATAAGCAGATAGTTTGCCTCCTCTAAAGAGGGAAACTGAAGGAATGCGACCATATAGGAGGCATGTGCAAGCAGAAAAGATACCAATCCATACAGAAAACGGTCACTCGGAAGCATTAAAAATATATCCCCGACCACGGAAAAGAGGAGACCGATGATGATCCAAATGACTACGCCAGTCCAGGAAGTTGCAGCGCCGTTTACAGCAAGGGATATAATAAAAAGCATGGTAAGTGGTTTATGTATATATAGTAGTTTCTGATTCTTTGTATTGATTCCGAAGAAGTAGAGAATAGCGGAAATAAAGGTAAAGAAAGATAGAATGGTTAACATAAAAGCAGCACCCCCGGATATGGTAATGTGTGAAAGAGATAAAAAAACCAAAAAAATATTCCAAGATTATACCCTTCCTTTTCTTAGGTGGGGTATTTTTTAGTTGGAGTAAAAGTCCTATATATTTCATGTTGGAAAAAGAATTCGAATAAGCAGTGACTAATTTTGGAAGACTACCAAATGGTGATTATTACATGAATAAAAATACTCTCTACATTATCCATATTTTCTCCATCATCATCCTTTCATCAGGCTTGATGGTGCACGTATTGATTCTGCCTAGCTTGTTAAGTGCAGCAAACCGGGATGCATGGGTCAGCGTTTTGCTATTTATTTTTCCATGTCTTCTTTGGGTATATCTTTTATATAAAATATATCACAGGCTGAGTGGCCAGGACCCTCAGGAATTTATAAAAAAAAGATATGGAAAGACTACTTCCAGGTTGTTTGGCTGGTTTCTGAGCTTATATTTCTTTGGAAGTGCATTTGTAACCCTCAACTATACCGTAAATTGGAGCTTGACCAACTATACATTTGAGGTGCCATATTGGATTATCTTAATCACCATTACAGGTACCACCCTTTATGGAACCTATAAAGGAATCAGGACAATCGGAATCATTGCCTTCATTTGTTTCCCCATCGTCACTGGACTCGGCTTCTTTATCGCTTCTGCCAATATAAAAAACAAAGATTATTCCAGGCTGCTCCCACTCTTTGAAAACGGTATGTCAGATATCTTTCATGGCATGATCTATGTAGGTGCAGGGATATTTGAAATGGCTATCTTTCTATTTCTGACTCCATTCCTGGCAAAGGGCAGCATCAAAAAGAAGTGGCTGTTCGGATTGGGGATATTCCTCGTGTTTCTTACATTGGGTCCTGTATCTGGAGCCATTTCTGAATTTGGAATACATGAAGCGGTGAAGATGAAAAACCCTGCCTATGAGCAATGGCGGCTCCTCACCATTGGTAACTATCTGACAAGGATGGATTTCCTGTCGATCTTGCAGTGGCTATCCGGTGCATTTATCCGAATCAGTATTAATGTCTTCGTAACGGAAAAATTAATTTTCACCACGACCAATAGAAGATTCCTAAAAGTGGTGATTTTGTATGGCATTTTGTTCATTGGTACATTAATTCCGTGGAATGAGTCATCCTTCTATCAATTTTTAACCCATTATTATTTGCCTTATAGCTTGGCAGTCCTGGTGGTGTCGATGATTATTCTAGCTATGCTTGTGAAAATAGGAGGGAGAAAAAATGGAGCCAAAACAGCCTGATGAGAATAATATTCTGGATTTATCCCCCTTCCGAAATAGTTCAGATGTAACAATTGTGGAGAAGAACGTGGCAGTGAGTGATTCTTTCATAGAAGTTGTGTATGTTTATTCGCCTAATATTGTGGATCAGAATACGCTACATCAATTGATCATTCCAGAAGTTCAACGGGTGCTAGAGAAGGAGGGGGCTCTAATTCGTCATCCATTTTCGGAATTTATCAATGTGTCGGAGCCTTCGGAAGAACAGGATTTACTAAGGCAGTGCGAGCAAAGGATTTTCTCCGGAGATGTACTCATTACGACACATTCCGATGGTAAACTATTATTTTTTTCAGCTTCCAAAATACCCAAGCGATCACCCGAGGAATCGAATACAGAACTTTCCATCAGAGGCCCCAGGGACGGGTTAGTAGAAAGCATCGGGGATAATATGGCCCTAATCAGGCAACGGCTGAAAACAACTTCCCTTAAAAGTATGAAATTTTCGATAGGAAGACGGAGTCAAACAGATATCCTTCTTCTTTACATAGCAGATGTGATGAACCCGGATATATTGCAGGAAGTGAAAAATCGGCTGGAATCCATTGATACGGATGTAATCGTAGGGAGCTATGAATTGGAGGAGTATTTGTATGATAATAAATTTTCACTAATCCCGCAGGTGCAGTACGTCGGGCGTCCTGATTATGTGGCAGAATCATTAAATCAAGGGAGATTTGCCGTTTTAATGGACGGAAACCCGACCTGTTTAATCGCGCCGGCGAATTTAGGTTTAATGTTAAGCTCCCCGGAGGATGCACATAATAGCTTCTACTATGTAAGCATTGAGAGGATATTGCGGGCTATCGCCTTTGCGACCACGATCTTTCTCCCGGGATTCTGGGTCGCCTTGACGACTCATCAAATAGAGCAGATCCCTTACCCTTTATTGGCTACGATCACGGTCTCCAGAACTGGCTTGCCACTATCCACTGTCATGGAATTGACACTTATGCTGATACTGTTTGAACTGTTTAAAGAAGCCGGGGTGCGTCTTCCGAAGGCTGTTGGTCAAACGGTTGCGGTGTTAGGGGGACTGATCGTTGGGGATGCTGCAATCAGAGGGGGATTCACCTCGCCCACTATGTTGGTGATTGCTGCAATCACGATCATTTCAGGCTATACCTTGATGAACCAAAGTCTCACAGGAAACGTTCTCCTCCTGCGCTTTACTAATTTATTCGTCTCCGGCTTGTTGGGGCTTTACGGTTTCTTTCTCTGCGGTTTTGTTTATCTGATTGCGCTTGCAAGCACAGAGAGCTTTGGCCAGCCGTTCATGGCATCTTTCGCTAAACCGAATTTAGGTGACTTTATGAAAGCCTATATTAAGCTTCCTACCACCCTTGTTTCAAAGCGGAACAAAGCATATAACCCAACCGATCCAGATCGTAGGGAGTCCTGATATGATTTGGCGGATCATTATAGTTTTAGTAATGCTCAGTTCCTTGACAGGGTGTCTGGGAATCAGGGAAATGCAGGACCAAACGTATGTAACTACGATAGGATTTGATGTAGAGGACGAGAAAATTGCCGTCTACTTTCAAGCACTCACTTTTACCAATGTTTCCAAAAAAGAAGGAGGGGGAGGCGAAGCGAAAGCAGCACCTGTCCTGATTGGCAAGGGAACTGGCTTAACCATAGAAGAAGCTTTTAACAATCTGGAGCAGAATACAGCCGTTCCCATGCACTATGGTCATATTCATACTCTTATTGTCAGTGAAAAGGTAATGGAAACTAAGTTGGACACGATTATTGATTTTATGGGAAGAAACTCTTTTCTGCGATATACGACATGGTTCTATGGAACAAACATTAGCATTCAGGATATTATGTCTTCTGAAAGCTATTTTGGGCAGCCACCACTCTATTCTATCACGTTAAATCCTGAGCAGACCATAGAGCAGAACTCGTTTTTACCGGTTGTCACTTTCCAGGATTTTATCGCAGATTACTACGAGCCTGTAGGAACTTCTTTTATTCCAGCATTATATATCGATGAGAAAACCTGGGAGGAAGGGGGAAAAAGAAAAATAGCTGCAATTGACGGCCTGTTTCTTTTTGATGAAGAAAAATTTAAAGGCAATCTGACCAAGGACGAACTGGCAGGATTAAAGTGGCTCTACCCTGAAACCAACAAAACCTTTCTGCCACTTGATGAACTGAAGGTGAGTGTGGAAATTGTAAAGCCAAAAGCAAAAATTAAAGTAAAGGGAGAAGAGCATCCCGAATTTCATGTCCAGATTGATGCGGATTGTAGCCTTGACCAGAATGTGGAGGGGCTGGACGTCAAAACAATTGAAAAGCATGTTCAAGAAAAAATTGAAAATGAGATTTGGACGACCTATAGGAAGGGTCTGGAAATGAATCTTGATCTATACAATTTGACGATGAACGGTTATCGTTACCACAACGAAAAGTGGAGTGTCTCCAAGTTAAGAAACCTTTCCGAGGATTCACTCAAAGTGGAAGTGGCTGTACACGTCCTCCATACAGGTGATTATAAAAAATAGAAAAGGGGCTGTCCGATAAGTCAGATTGATGACTTGTCGGACTTTTTGTGGAATGGCTTCATTCGGGTTTGTGGAAAAATGGGTGTTTGGTAGAAATATCAAGGTGATTGGCTCAACATTTTAATAAATGGCACAATGATTCTCACAACTCAATAGATTCAACCTTCCGGGACAGCCCCGCTTTTTGGTGGATTGTAAATAAATTAGCAATTCGTCTCCATATAGCGGATCGAAAGCTCACAGGCTTTTTGATACTGGCCTGTTTCACGGAAGTAATGAAACAGTTCTTTTTCATACAAAGAGAGAAGAGAACGGTTTCCAGTTTCTTGCAAGTGAGGATGGAAGGTGTTTTCCAAAAAAAAGAAGTACTCCTTCTTATCTTTGCTCTGCAGGAGTAATTGAAGAAGTTCAAAAACATAAAGATACGTTTTATTGTTCATTTGTTGTGCTAAAGTGCTACCGGTATTCAGATAGGTCTCCAATTCTTCGTTGTCATAGGTTCCATTAAGCAGGGAGCAGTGAATGTACCCTCTTAATGCACCCAATCTCAAATATGGATGTTCAATTCTCTCACCCATTTCCATCACCTTTTTGTAGGCTTCCTTAGCTTCAGGGTAATAGCCTTTGGCTGAATATTGAACGCCAAGATTGTGCCAGAGATTCATTTCCTTTGTCTCTTCCTTGTAGCTACGGCAGCTTTTAATAAGAGAATGGTACTTGTTGAGGGTATCATCGAATTGATAGATTTCATTGTCCTCCATCTGAATGACCATTAATAGTTCCGTATCCAGTATTCGTTTGAAATTATTGGTTTTTTGGAAAAATGATAATGCTAGACTTCCATAATGATAGGCTTTCACTTTGGCTTCCATTTGGTGAAAAGCGGATGCCAGGTGGTAGTAGAATTCGTGGTTATTATATTCTAAAGGATTAATATGGATCATATGTTGCATCGCTTCACTGGTTTTTCCGACGGTTAAGTAGAAGATTCCCCATGTGTGTGAAAGCAGATTTCTTTCAAAACGGTCAAAAAGATGAGACCGCTTCTGACAGGTCTCGAGCATTTCCTTCCCTTTTTCCATCTCCTGCTTCAATATAAAAAATCTTGCCAATAGGATTCGGTAGGTGTGCTGCACTTCCGGCAATTGAAAATAAGTGTTATTCTCTATTTCCTTTTTGATTCTTTCCATCTCTGCCACCTGCTGTTGAACCATCGTCTCCAGCCATTCATGCAGCATATTTACCAGCTGCTCCAGCTTTGCCAATTCCCTGCTCAGATCAATGCCAAGCCTTTTGCAGATGAGTTCCGTAATCTCCAAGGAGTATTGGGTGTTTCCTCTTTCAATTTTGCTGACATGAGTGACAGAGCAGATACCCTTCCCTAATTCGGTTTGGGTCAGCCCTGCTCGCTCGCGATACAGCTTGATGATTAGTCCCTCTTTCATGTATCTCACTCCAGCTATTTTTTTACTTATCTTAACATCTTCTACTATTGCAAAATAGAGCCTTTTCATAGGTTGGATGTCTGTTATGTAAGTTCGGAGTACATGATTCATTATTTTGCAAGTTAGATGATTTGGGAAAATTCCAGAAGCAATTATTTAATTATAGAATCATATTTTGCTAAAATGAGGTCTTTTGGAGGGTGGAATTCGGAATAAGTACATGAAAAATAGGTAAAAGGGCTATATGAAGCAGCCAGAAATCGCCAAATAATAACCCAATTTACTTCTAGTATTTGCCCACCTAATATTAGTAGTGTGAATAGTAAGAAAATAACCACTATTATGGGGGCGAAATGATGAAGGGTAAGACGAAAAAGATTTTCTCCGGTTTATTTGCAGGTGTCCTGCTTTTAAATGGAGCAGCAGCACCGGCGAGTGCCGGTTTCCAGCTTCCGGAAGAGGGAGCAATCCAATCGCAAGCGTTACAGAGGGATGCACAAGTCCAAAATGTTTTTGACATGTTTACTGAACAACTTGGCAATGATCCGTTGTATGGAGAGAAACCATCCAGTTTCAATCCGAATGAGAAAGTAAGATTAGTAGTAGAAGTAGAAGTGAACGAGAAGGCGAAAACACTTCCAGAAACACAGATAGAGGAAGTGAAAAATAGTCTTTCCAAAGCAAGAAATACTTCTTCCAAAGTAAGACATACATACACGGAAGGTTTCTATGGATTTAGTATGGAGTCGACACTTGGTGATGTGGAGAAGGTGATGGCGTTAAAAGGCGTCAAGGATGTCCGTATTGCCAAAACCTATGAACAAACCGTCGTCAATAGTAAAGACCTCGTTGAAGCGATGAATGTCTGGACGAAATACAATTATCGTGGGGACGGAATGGTAGTTGCAGTTGTCGACTCAGGAATCGATTACCGCCATGAAGCCATGACTTTATCGCAAAATGGGAAAAAGAATGCGAAGCTTACAGAAGATAACATCCAAGCATTATTGGATACTACAGAAATCAATGATACCTGGTATTCGGATAAGGTCCCTACCGGCTATGACTGGGCGGATAAAGACAATGATGTCATCCCATCCAAAGATTCCCATGGGACACATGTAGCCGGAATTGTTGGTGCCTTTGAAGAATCTCAGAAAAAGGCGGTTGGGGTAGCGCCTGATGTACAATTGATCGCTGAAAAAGTATTCTCTGATACAGCTGGCTATGCCTACGATGATGACATTGCAGCAGGAATCTACCATGCTGTAGAGGTTGGTGCAGATGTCATTAACTTAAGCTTGGGGTCGGATGCTGGAAGTGTTGATGGCAATGACCCAATTCAACGAGCGATTCAATTTGCAACAGAGCAAGGAGTATTGGTGGTTGCCGCGGCTGGAAACGCTGCCTATAGCACAAAGCAAAATCTACTGGAACGCTCTCAGCTTCCACTAGCGAAAAATCCTGACATCGGCCTTGTTGGTGACCCGGGAGTGACACCATATGCACTTCAGGTAGCTTCTTCCGAAAATGATTTGATGAAAGTGGACGGCCTTCGTTTAAATGATGGAGGTATACTGGGGTATCAAATACAACCAAGCTCGAAAAAATTAATCGAAAATTTAGACTCAACAAAAGAATATGAACTTGTTTTTGTTGGAGAAGGTAGAGCGGCGGATGTAAAAGACCTGGACTTGACAGGGAAAATTGCGATTGCAAAACCTTTACAAAGCTATGCAACGTATTCGTATATACAAATTGAAGCAGGCAGAAAAGGGGCAGCTGCTGTGATGGTCATCCCACCAAGCAACTTAGCTGCATATTCGTACCTATACTTCAGCCCTTACTCTATTCCAGGGGTAACAACAGATCAAGTGGAAGCCAACCGTATTGTTGAACTTTTACAAAGTGGAGAAAAAATAAGTGTCCAATTATCAGATGAAGGACTATGGGTGCAGAATACAGCAACCGAACCGATGTCAACATTCTCTTCATTTGGTTCACCAACTGATTTAAGCTTCAAACCGGAAATCACCGCACCAGGAGGAAAAATCAGTTCCACTGTCATCAACAACCAGTACGAAACGATGAGCGGAACTTCCATGTCCAGTCCGCATGTTGCCGGTGGAGGAGCATTGTTGCTTCAAAAGTATTACACGGAATGGAACCTTCCGAAGAATATGGATACCGTTTTGAAAGCAAAAAATGCCCTAATGAATACATCAGAGCTATTAACCAATCCAAAAGAAGAAAATGCGCTGTATTCACCAAGAAGACAGGGTTCGGGCATGATGAAGATCGAGCAGGCACTAAACACGCCTTACTTGCTGCAGCATGTTGGTGTTCCGTTGGAAGAGGCTGCATCTGTTGCATTAAAAGAGATCGATCGAACTTTTGATTTTACTCTTGAAGTAGAAGCTTTAGCTAAAAACCTCGTGCATGCTAAACACCAATATGAAGTATATGTGGATGTATTAACTGATGAAACAGAGAAAAGAACCTATGATGGAATAGAAAGGGAGTATCTCACTTTAAACTCGATTCCAGTAGAAGACGCTGTCATCAAAATTAATGGAAAGCAGCAAAAAGGAAACAGCAAGTTCCAATACAAGCCGCATCGAGATGATAAGGTAACGATTTCTGTCACGCTTCCCAAAGAGCTAAGTGAAGGTCGTTTTGTTGAAGGATTTGTACGTTTTGTTCCTAAGGGAAGCTCCGTCAAAGAATTGACGAATTTGACCATTCCTTTCATGGGCTACTATGGGGACTGGGGATCCATCTCCAATGTGGACGAAAGCCCGGTAACCGGGGATGCGTTCCTTGGCTATACAGTGTTGTGGAACGATATATTGAATTTCCCAATGGGATATGACAGTTCAACTGGAACATTTGACAAGGATATTATTGGTGTTTCATCCAAATCTATCAGCTCGGGTGCGTACCCATCCTTTACTGCATTACGCAATTTGAAGGAAATGTCGCTTAGTATCCAGGATGAGAAGGGCAATACCGTCTCAACCATTGGCAATTTCAATGAGTTCACTGAAGATGGCAGTCCCTACCCATTCAGAAAAAATATCATGAGCTATCGAAACTATTATTACAGCTTTGAGTATCCATACTGGAATTCACTTGATGACGAAGGAAATATTCTGCCGGATGGCCAATACTATTATGTCTTTACGAGTACGCTCGATTACGAGGGAGCAGAACCACAGGAAGTCAAAGTCCCAATCAAAGTGGACGCCACTGCACCCGTTGCAAAGGACATAAAAGTAGAGGAGCAGCAGGATGGGGAATATAAAATATCATGGAATGTGGAGGAAGAGGGAACAGGCTATAAAGGAAGTATACTATGGGTAAATGGCAACTATAAGTCATTGCCTGCATACGCCAAAGAGTATATTTCTACAGAAAAACCTGAAATTGTGATGATATTGGCTGTTGATCATTCCCAAAATGCGGGAGTGAGCTATTTCGGTAATGAAGAGCTTCTACATGCAGATCCATTCATTAATTATATGTATGTATCAGGAAGTAACATCAATCAGAACAATCCAGCTTCGATCACTGTATTCGGCTACAAACGTCTGGACTGGCACTTTGAAATCTCGGATGCGGAAGGAAATGTTCTGGAAGAAGCGAATATCGAGAACGAGCATTCCATCTATGGACTGCGCTGGTATCCGGACACAGAATATCCGAATGGAGACTACTTTGTCACCGTGACAGGAACAGACGAAAACGGATTAAGCTTAACATCCCAACCATATAAAATGACAGTGAAGCACTAAGAGGGGCCAGACCCCGTTATGGTAAACAAAAAGCCCAGCAAGGCATCAACCGCCTAGCTGGGCTTTACACATTTTATCAGTTCTCCTGAATCTCTCTCCGATTCTTCTTAAACATCTTCGACAACACTTCATACACAATTGGTACGATGATCAACGTCAATAAAGTTGAACTCGTCAATCCGCCGATAACGGTGATTCCAAGTCCTTTGGAAATCAATCCGCCACCGCCTGAACCGATCGCAAGTGGAATCAATGCTCCGATTGTTGCAATTGCTGTCATCAAAATCGGACGAAGACGGGTTGCCCCTGCTTCAAGAATTGCTTCACGCATTGTCATGCCGTCGCGTTCCATGTGGATGATACGGTCGACTAGAACGATCGCGTTCGTGACAACGATACCGATGAGCATCAAGAGTCCCATCATAACCGGTACGCTGATCGTTTCCCCGCCGATTAATAGACCAACAAATGCCCCGATTACGGCAAACGGCAAGGAGAACAGGACCGCCAATGGTGCGACACCTTCACCGAATGTTACAACAAGGATGAAGTAGACGATTGCGATAGCTGCAAGCATCGCCAATCCAAGTTGTGTAAAGGTTTCATTCATATCTGCTGTGACACCGGCAACTTCCATCGTCACACCTTTTGGCAGATCAAGTTCTTCCAAGGCTTCATCGACTTCCGCGGTTGCTTTCGAAATATCGTCTCCAACGATGGTACCTGAAACAGAAGCATGGTACTCCCCTTTACTGCGGGAAAGGGTGTTCATCGTGGTGCCTTCTTCCACTGTCACAAGCTCCGAAAGCGGAAGCGTTGTGCCCATGGCAGTAGGAATCGGAGTTGCCAGGATATCCTCGATGGACTTAGGCTGCTCAGTCTTTTCCTGTTGCACGATTACCTCGACGGCTTCACCGTCATTTTCCACGGTTGTCAATGTTTCCTCCTGCTTCGGACTTAACATCATGACGAGCTGACCAGTAGTCAGGCCGTATTGAAGAAGCTCATCCTGTGCAATCTTGAAGGTATGCTCGACATAGGCATCCTCGGCGCTTGAGGAAACGTCTTTCAGGCCTTCATTTTCTGTCAATACGCCTTCCACCATTTTTACTGCGTCATTCAACTTATCGAGATCTTCACTATAGAAGGTATAGCTCAATTCATTGGATGCCATTCCACCCGCAGCAGCGAAGTTCTGGCTCTTCCATTCGCCGGTTTGGCCGATGTTGAACACATAATCTTCCACGTCCTCGCGTGCTTCTGGGAAGTTTTCCATATCTTTATCAAAAATCAGATACATCAATACGCCATTTGAGCCTCCGCCCATCATAGCAGACATCGGATCTCCGCTTTCCGCTACAGAAAGCTGGACAATATCAATATCCTCACGCTTCATCAATTCTTTTTCTACAACCTCAATGTTAGCCAACGTATCTTCCATCAGCTCGCCGGCTTCAGGCGTGTACGTCAGGTACATCACTTTTTCCTCTTCGCTGCCCATGAAGCTGAAGCCGATAATTGGCGTCAAGGCCAAGCTTCCAACTAATAGTAGAACAGAAATGATAGAGGTGATGATTTTGTGGTTAAGGGTCCATGATAGGATTCCTTTGTACCATTTCGCTAATTTCCCAACTTCCTTATGATGATTGCTTTCCGTTTTCTCACTGTACAGCTTTTTCTTGAAAAGGAAGTGAGATAACGCAGGAACAATGGTAATCGCCACAAATAGTGAGGCACCAAGAGCAAATGTCATCGTCAAGGCGAATGGCATGAACAGCTCGCCGACCATTCCGCCGACAAAGATAAGCGGAGCAAATACTGCAACCGTCACTAATGTTGAGGACAAGATCGGTTTGAACATTTCAATCGTTGCTTCACGGACAAGTGCACGTCCTGATAATTTCTCTTCTTTTAGATGCAGACGTCGATAAATGTTTTCCACTACTACAATCGAGTCATCGATAACACGACCGATCGCAACTGTAATGGCACCGAGCGTCATAATGTTCAAGGTGATATCCATCCAATTCAATAGCAATAATGCCATGAAGATTGAAACCGGAATGGAAACGATCGAAATGATCGTCGATTTGATATCACGCAGGAATAAAAGAATGATCAATACGGCAATCAAGCCACCGAACAATGCTTTTTCCACCATGGTAGCCACCGATTTCTCGATTGGCTCCCCTTGGTCAAGGGTGACATCGACAACAAGACCGTCAATTCGATCTTGTTCTTCTTCAATCAGTTCTTTTACATCATTGACCACATCGACCGTGTTGGCCTGCTGGCCTTTTACGATCTGGATCGCAATGGCATCCGCACCATTCGTACGGGAAACGGATTGCACTTTTCCAATCACTTCAATGGAGGCGATATCCCCAAGCTTCACAAATGGAACCTGGTTGGTTTCAGAAGGTGTGACTGGAATCAGCATTTCCTTCAATTCATCCGCTGTCATGAATTTGCCGTCGATTGCCACGGCTTCTTCGTCTTCTTCAAATTCATAGAGACCCAGAGATACAGCCATATCGCTTGCCTGGATCATCCCTTTGACATCTTCTTCTTTCAGGCCAAGCTCCGCCATTTTCTCTTGGTTGTAGCTGAGCTGCACCTCTTCAATATGCTGACCGGTAATAGTAGCGGAAGCGACACCTTCAATTTTCTCTATTTTAGGAAGGAGAACTTCTTCTACTGTCGAAGATAATTCTACAATATCCTCTGTTTCACTGCTTACACTAAGTGCGACAACTGGCATCATATTCATGCTGATCGCCGTTACGGTCGGCTTTTGTGCACCTTCCGGCAATGTTACGGAGTCCAAGGCTGATTCCAACTGGCGCTTGGCCTCATCCATATCAATTCCATAATCATATTCCACTTGCAGACTTGATACGTTAGAATAGGAATTGGAATAGACGGATTTCACATTTTCCAAATTTTCAACTGCCTGCTCCATTGGCATGGAGACATCCTTCATCACTTTCTCCGGAGTGGCACCTGGATACACATCCATGACCATCAGGAATGGGATGGAGATATCCGGAATGGTCTCCATTTTCATCTTGGTTCCGGAATAGATCCCGGATACGGTAATGATAATAGTAAGCAGCCATACTGCCAGTTTGTTTCTTATTACAAAATTGACTAACCCTTTCACTGTTACACCTACCCCTAATTGACTTGTTAAACTCAATTACTTATACTAATGACTGAGTAGTCATTTGTCAACGAAAATGATATAGGAGAATTGCGAAAATATGATGAAGAAACAATTGATTATGGAGAAAGCGCTCGAGCTCTTTGCCGAACAAGGATTCGAGGCCACTTCTATCCAGCAGATCACCGAACGATGCGGGATTTCCAAGGGTGCCTTCTACTTGTCCTTCAAGTCGAAGGATGAGCTGATTCTGGGCTTGATTGACCACTTTATGATAGAGATTTTAACGGATATTGACCATATAGTCAGAAACGCCGATGAAGCAGAGCTTTTATATAAATACTATTACGCGATGCTGGAGTCCTTCTATAAGCATTCCGATTTCGCAAAGGTTCTGATGAAAGAGCCTGCACACTACTTGAATGAGGAGGTCATCCTGAAAATGCGCAGCTACGATAGCCGTTTTGATGAAAGTATCCTCATGATGGTGGAACGGTTGTATGGGGATGAAATCCTTCATACCAAATATGATCTGATCTACTGCATCAAGGGCTTTGTCAGAATCTATTCCGAGCTGTTCCTTTTCTGCAACTTGGAACTGGATGTAGATCTGCTTACCAGGTCGTTGGTGGAAAAAACCAACCTGCTGGCCAAGCACTCTTCCATTCCCTTCATCTCAGAGGACCTGATAGAAATGTTCAAAATGCCGGTGGAGCAAAAGGAAATGACAAAAGTGCAGATCCTGGAGCTGATGGAGCAGAAGGTTTTGGAAGTGGAGGAACCTATAGCAAAAGAGTCGTTAATGCTCTTAAAAGTACACCTGAACAATCCTTCGCTCAGTCCTGCCATTGTTAAAGGGCTGATGGAAAATATACGGAAGGAACCCCATTGTAAATGGGTTGCCTATCTGCTGGAGAGTTATGAGGAAAAAAGATAGCGGGAATGTTCCTGCTATCTTTTTTGTTTATGGATAAGGTAAAATATTACACAATTAAGAAATAGAGGGGGATAAACGGAAATGCTGACACTTTATATCACAAGACACGGTGAAACGCTCTGGAACACCGAGAAGAAACTGCAGGGATGGAAGGACTCGGAGCTGACGGAGAACGGGAAGCGGAATGCCCGGCTGTTGGGTGAGCGATTGAAGGATATTGATTTTACTGCGGTCTATTCGAGCCCGAGTCAACGCACTCTTGCAACCTCCGAATTGATATTGAGAGAAAAGCAGACTGCTATTTTTCAAGACGAGAACCTTCGCGAAATCAATATGGGAGATTGGGAGGGCCAGACCCACACATTTCTTCAGGAAACCTACCCAGAGGCATACCAGGCTTTTTGGAAAGCGCCGCATCTTTATAGGTCGGAGTCCGGGGAGAGCTTTGAGCAGCTCCACGGCAGGGTGGTGCGTTTTCTCGACCGTCTGCAAAAAGAACAAACAGATGGAAATGTTCTCATTGTCACCCACACCGTTTTTATCAAAGCACTTTTGTTACATATGAAAAAGCTGCAGCTCGAGAATTTCTGGGAGGGTGCCTATATCCATGATACTTGCTTGACCGTGATAGAACTCTCTAGCAATCAGATTAATATCCTTCTAGAGGGGGATGTATCCCATCGCGGGGAGGTGACCTTCCATTGACAAGGATCGATAGCGTTCGAAAAGCCGTAGGAGCGATCATATATAAGGGACAGAACGTTCTGCTGGTCAATAAAGTAATGGCGAGTTTAATAGAGGACTGGGATGGCCCTGTAGGAGGGGAATGGGATTTTCCAAAAGGCGGCATAGAGCAGAAGGATGGTAGCCTTGAAGATGCCCTATTGAGAGAGCTGCATGAGGAAACAGGTTCCACCGAATTTAAAATTATAAGGCATCTGGAGGAGAAAATTTGCTTCCCGTTTCCGCCAATCATCGTCGAAAAAAGCGGCTATGAAAGGCAGGAAACAGAGATGTTCCTTGTGGAATATCTGGGAGATGAGGAAAAGCTGCAACCATTGGATGGAGAAATAAGGGAAGCGAGATTCTATAGGTTGGAAGACGTGGAAGCGAGATTGACACATGCAGATACCAAGGAGTTATGGAGAAAAGTGAAGAGTCTGATTCAATAGGGAAGCAGCCTGTGTTGGGCTGTTTCTTTTGGGAGGATTTTGGTTGTTGAGCGGATCCCAGTCAGCGGTTTTTGTAGCTGGAAAACAGTTTTGTGCATATCTGCTCTCTTTTTCACCGTAAAAGGAGATTTTTCACCGTAAGTTTCCCCGAATTGTGCATAAAACGAAATTTTTGTGCATATCACCATCAAGTTTGTGCATAAGTGAAAATGAAATCTCAGAATCAACCAACCTCCAAGCATGAAACATATGCTTTTCCACAAAAAATTCCGAATTGTCCCCAAAAGCGGTGAAAATTACTTGTAAAAATGTATTATCCACAAGTAAAACCTCATTTCCTGCAGCCTTATCCTAATGTAAGAAGGATTTCAGCTCTCCATTATGGAATTAGTCCATAAAAAGTAGAGGAGGAGCGTCTTGCAATGAATTTCAATCTTAAAGAAGCAATTGAAATACTCGAACGAACACCGAAAACGCTTGAAGCGATGCTTTCCGGTCTGAGCAGTGAATGGCTGCTTAGCAACGAAGGGGAAGGTACTTGGAATGCCGCCGAGGTGGTGGACCATCTCATTGAATGTGATAAAACGAATTGGATTCCGAGGATGGAGTCAATACTGAACTATGAAGAGAGTAAGCATTTCCCGCCGTTTGACCGTTTTTCGCATCTAAAAGGGCAAGAGAGTAAGACCATTGAACAAGCTTTACAGGAATTCGCTTCACTCCGGGAGCACAATGTCACCATGCTGCAAAAACAAATTAACATTGATCAGCTCTTGAACTTAAGAGGCATCCATCCCGAATTTGGGGAAGTGAAAATGAGAGAGCTGCTTTCCACATGGGTGGTGCACGACCTGACCCACATCAATCAGATTGTCCGCGTCATGGCGAAGAGGTACCAGACCGACGTGGGGCCGTGGGAGGCTTATTTAAGCATATTGAAAAACAAATGATCAGCTGGATTTTGAGGTGATTAACAGTGTCCATAAAAGGTCTCAACCATATTCTTTTCTCAGTATCCGATCTGGAAAAATCGATTGAATTCTACCAAAATGTATTTGATGCGAAGCTGCTTGTTAAAGGGAGAAGCACGGCTTATTTCGATCTCCATGGAATGTGGCTTGCACTTAATGAAGAGAAAGACATACCCCGTAATGAAACTAATCTGTCATACACCCATATAGCTTTTTCCATCGATGAAGCGGAAATTGTGGATATGTACGAAAAGCTGAAGAGTTGGAATGTGAATATCCTGTCGGGACGTCCAAGGGATGAACGAGATAAGCACTCCATCTATTTCACGGACCCGGATGGCCATAAATTTGAGTTTCATACTGGCAATTTGCAGGATAGATTGGACTACTATAGGAAAGAAAAAACGCATATGGAGTTTTTTGATTAACCTAAATATAGAACCTTCAGCTTCGTTCTCCTTGAAACTTTTTTATCTCTCTTCCGTCAAAAGAAAATAAAGGGGGATATAGGTTGAAAAGAAGAAGGTACATCTGGTCATTATTAATTTTCTTCATTTTGTTAACGGCACTTTCCTATCCAGGTAAGACATCCGCAACGTCTTGGGCCTATTCGTTTGTGGTATATGTGGGGTACATATATGTGGTAAGTGAAGAGAGTGTAGAGGAAGAGGTAGTGGAGAAGGAAATAGGGAGCGTGACGCAGTATTCCGACATGGAGAGCCTTCCTGGCAACTTCTCGAATGCCTTTCCAAGCGGGACAAAGTATTACTCCATCAAAGGAGTCAACACCGAAGATATGATAGCGGTGGAAGAGTCGGAAGGAAAGTATTTAAAAGCGGAACGAGAAGGGAAGTATGCACCAACGATAGAACGTGATAGTTCCGAAGAAGAGGGGATGAAACAGGTGGATCTCTCCATGATCCTGATTTTCTTCTTTGGTGGATTGGTTGTAGCGATTGTGCTTTTTTTGATAATGAGAAAAGGTAGAAAAAGAGAGAGATGAAGCAGACCTAATAAATCAGGCCTGCTTTTTTATTTATCCCCATAGTGATATAATTGCTTCATAGCGTAGGGCGTCGTCGTTTCATTTCATAATTCGCGTTTTTTGTCGAATGAAAAACAGGAATTTGATGGGCTTTATAGAAATACTACATTAATTCACATTTTTTAGCTCATTCCATAAAGAAAAAATAGCGAGGAGAGTTTATAAAATGAAGGTGAAGTTTAACCGCAATTCGGAACTGACAAATTTTATTAAAGATAATCAAGATAAGTTCGAGGCGAAGCTGCTCTCCGAAGCGGTGAATGTAGCGGGCAAAATTAATGATATTTTGACTACAGGAAATATTGACCTTTTGCAGAATGCACAAAACCTGGTCATCTATGTGGTAGAAGAGAGAGAGAAAGAGCTGATTGAATTTGCAAGAATAGAGGGTGTGGCGTGGGCGCAGCATGCCTTGACGCTTTCTTTTAAGCTCGAATGGGTACAGGCTATCAGACGTACTCTATGGCATTTTCTACATAAGTACGAAAAATTTAACAGTAATAATTTCACCAGAGATGATTTCTTTGAACTTGAAAGAAAGGTCAATGATTCTATCGACTCTTTCATTAATAATTTTTTCCTCAGCTATTCCGAATACAAGGATGAGCTGTTGAACTCCCAAAGAAAGCTTGTCGAGCATCTATCCGTTCCTATCATTCCGGTCAGCCCTACTGTTGCAGTGCTGCCATTGATTGGAGCCGTTGATGACTACCGTATGAAGACGATTGAGGAAAAAGTGTTAATGGATATTTCCAGACTGAAACTGGAAACATTGATCATGGACCTTTCCGGATTGACTGAAATGGATGAAGATGTCATCGTCCATTTTGAAAACATACTGAGCGGGGTAACGATGATGGGTTGCAAGGCAGTCATCACAGGAATGCGTGCGGAACTTGTAAGAAACATGATTCGTTTAGGGGTGACTTTCAACCATCAGGCCGAAACTCATGGGACATTGCAGCAGACGTTGAAGAAATATATGGTGATGTAACAAAAGTGGCCATCCACATTGGATTGGCCACTTTTTGCTATTTTTTGGACATTACTCCACAAACTCTATATGCAAGCCCTCAACTTCCAAGCAATAAAGCCTGCCCCCATACGCACAGCCGCCATCAATTCCAATGATCTTGTTTTCGCCAAAATAGACCTCGGGCTTCTGATGCAAATATTTTACCGGGGTGTGACCGAAGACCACCGTTTTTCCCCCGTTGTAGCCCTTATGGAACTCCTCACGGATCCACACCAGGGTGTATGGTTCAGTCGAGTGAATGGGAGTCTCTGGATGGACGCCTGCATGGACAAAAATATGGGTGTCGGTTTCATGGTAGAAGGGAAGCTCCTTTAGGAATTTGATATGTGGTCGGATCTCGTCGTTCATTTCGATTGGCTCTGGCATCTCATCTGTCGTATACCAATATTTCGCATCGTCCTTCTCAATTTCATAGCCATAGTTCTGGAGGGTTTTGATTCCTCCATTATAGAACCATCTCTTCAATGCCTTCGGGTCATCGTTCTCCTCAAACGCATCAATCATCATTTTGTCGTGGTTGCCCATCAAGGCAATTGCGCCCTCCGACGTCAGCTCCATCACCTTGTCCAGAACCGCCCGGGAGTTCGGACCCCGGTCGACATAATCGCCGAGGAGAAGCAATTGGTCCTTGTCTTTATTGTAGTTTACTAGTTTCAAAAGCTTTTCGAATTTGTCCATATCACCATGAATATCACTGATGGCGAGTATACGTTTCATTTATATCATATCCTTTTCTATGGAATCTATTAAAAGAGGAACTAGATTAATATCATGGAAGGTAATGAATGAGGTTATAGAAGCTATTAAAATTATGGAGAATTGAGTGTATCATCATGATGACCACAATTCCTAAATACTAAAGTATCGGGTTTCTCAATTTCAAAAGTAATACCAAGGTTCATGTTTGCACTTGCTTCCCAGACATTCGGATTGCGGTATCCCTGCATCTTTTTTACACGCAATGAAGGATGAGAGAAATCCAGATGTAGTTGAGAAATTGCTTGTTTAATAGATTCTTGAAATGGCTGATCTAGTTTCTTGTAGCTTCTTGTAAACCTTTTGGTGAATTGTATTTTCATTCGTCATCCTCAGAGTATGCCCAATTCTTGGATGAATCACTGTCCAACCAATCAAGACCCTCTTCCACATTATCAAATGTTTTCACTTGACCGTTCTTTATCTCTTGATCTGCTTCTTCTTCGGCTTTTTGCCATTCCTCTTTCCAAAACCATTTTTGAGAGTTAGAGTCTACCTTTAAGGGAACTAGTCTAATTTCACCTTTCTCTTCCACTAACTCCAGATAGTCTCCCTCGTTTAAGTTGAATTTTTCCAAAAAAGCTTTAGGCAAGCTGACTTGTCCGTTTTTTCGAATAGACAAACGTTCTTTCATCTTATCCCTGCTCTCCGTCTGGTTTAAAGACATAATATGCACCTTCCTTTCCATTATTTCTGAAATGAGTAAAAACATACTTTCATAATAGCAAGAAAAACAAAAACTGTCTTAAAGTTTCTGTTATAATTTTCAAAAAAAAGAGGATCTGAGTCCCGCTGAATTACAAAGTTTAAGAAGTGTGGGGCAGTGCATATCATTGAATGGTGGTAGTAATGATGACGAGGATTAGTGAAGATATCAAGGAAGTAATTCATGAGTTTGTAGAAAGAGTAGAACGATCGTTTCCTGGATTTCTACAAGACTTTTACATTTATGGATCACTATCATTAGGGGCTTTCCAGAAGGGATTCAGTGATATTGATTTTATTGTATTAATCAATCAACACCCAACAGATGATGAATTACAAAGGCTGAAAGAATTCCATAAGCACATGCAGGGAAAGTTTTCTGGTGCGATTTTGGATGGTTATTATCTCGTGAAGGAAGAAATGGAAGCAGAAAATCAACGGATCATTCCCAGCCATTATTTTTCAGAGGGAAAGTATAAAGGCAAGAGAAGCTTTAGCAAAGACTCTATAGATGCTTTTCAATTGAAAAAATACGGAATTACTATAAAGGGGCTTCCAGCAGAGGACCTCAACTATTCCGTTGACATGGATACTTTATTGAAAGAACAGATAAAAAACGTAAATACCTACTGGCAAAATTGGCTGGATGACTGCAAAAGGTTTCCTTCCACCAACTATTTTAGTTCCTTTGTGAGTATCAAATCAATTGATTGGGGTGTGCTGGGATTAACCAGACTGTTCTATACCATCCGGGAGATGGACATAACATCCAAGGTAGGTGCGGGGGAGTATGCACTTGGGACCGTTCCGGAAAAATGGCACAAAATCATTGAAGAAGCGATAAGGTGCCGAAAAGGAGAAAAGAAATCCCTATATCGCTCCGCCAGGAAACGACGTGCTGACGCGTTGGCGTATATGGAGTATGTGATAGGTGAATGCAATGCGCTGGCTGACAAGCGTGGGAGAAGCTGACATTCTTCTCCTTCTTTGCGTCAACTTGCTACAGTACGGAAGGGATTTTAGTGAATCGCTAGAAGATTTTTCGGAATGGCTAGAAGACAGGACAGAATCGCTAGAAGTTCTCCGATAATCGCTAGAAGTCACAACAGAATCGCTAGAACCTCTCCAATAATCGCTAGAAGTCCACAAACATGTCCCCTCACCCCGCACTAACATGGGTAAATGTCATGCTCCAGTACTGAAAATCACAGCGAAACACCAACTTTCATGCTTGTCTTCAAAAAACTTTACGATCCTAAACCCAGTTATACCAACCATTACAGCCTCCAACATGACATTTGTCATACTCTGCATATGACACCTGCTACTAATAATTTTTTCCCCTTTGTTTATAATGTGAAATAACAACATTAAGAAGAAGGGAATTTGAATATATGACCTCACAAAACAATACAAAAACGCTAAAAAAGCAAGTAGCTCCCTTTGAACAATCACAGACAATGAAAAGTGTATGGCAAATCATAAATACTTTAGGATCATTCTTCCTTTTATGGTACCTTGCCTATATCAGTCTTTCTGTTTCTTATTGGTTGGCGCTCGTTCCGATGGTTCTGGCAGCCGGCTTTATGACACGCGTGTTCATCATTTTCCATGACTGCACACATCATTCCTTCTTTAAAAACCGTAAATGGAACCGAATTGTCGGGACCATTACTGGTGTGTTGACCTTGTTCCCTTATGAGCAATGGGGACATGATCATGCTGTCCACCATGCTACAAGTGGTAACCTTGATAAGCGCGGGGTAGGCGACATCTGGACACTGACAGTGGAAGAATATAATGTAGCATCATTAAAAACCAAAATTGGTTATCGTTTATATCGCAGTCCGTTTGTCATGTTTGTACTTGGACCTATCTGGGTATTCGCATTGAGAAATCGCTTTAACCGTAAAAACGCACGTAAGAAAGAGCGCAACAATCTATACTTGACGAATGTTCTGATCGTTGGTGTAATCGCGTTGCTTTGCTGGGCAATCGGTTGGCAGTCATTCCTTATCGTACACGGTACAATCTTTATGGTAGCAGGATCCATCGGCATCTGGCTGTTCTATGTACAGCATACGTTTGAGGATTCCTATTTTGAGCCTGATCAAGAATGGGAGTATGTGCTGGCTGCTGTGGAAGGAAGCTCCTTCTACAAGCTTCCGAAGCTTCTTCAATTCCTGACTGGGAACATCGGATTCCACCATGTTCACCATTTAAGCCCGAGAGTACCGAACTACATGCTTGAAGAGGCGCACAAGAATACGCCTCCGTTGGAAAATGTTCCAACAATTACGCTTGCGACAAGCTTTCGCTCTCTGAAATTCCGCCTGTGGGATGAAAAGACAAAGAACTTTGTCACATTCAGAGAAGCAAAAAAAATGGTGAAACGCAGTATGAACACAGAAATGAACCCTGAACTATAAATGCTTCACTAAGAAAGGCTCCTTTAAATCTAAGGGAGCCTTTCGTTAAATCAGCCACCCGATAAGGAGAGAACAACCATGATTCGAATTGTTATAGCGGAAGATCAAGAAATGCTTTTAGGAACCATTGGCTCTCTCCTGAACCTAGAGGATGACATGGAAGTGGTCGGGCAGGCGCGCAACGGGGAAGAAGCGCTGAGGCTGGTTGAAGAAATGAAACCGGATATTTGCATCATGGATGTGGAAATGCCGGAGATGAGCGGGCTCGAAGCTGCAGAAGCTTTAAAGGAGACAGCATGCAAGGTGATCATCATGACAACCTTTGCAAGAGACGGTTATTTCCTTCGAGCAAGAAATGCTGGAGTAAGCGGGTATCTGTTGAAGGATGGACCAAGTGAAGAGCTTGCAGCTGCTGTTCGCTCCATTATGGCAGGCAGGAAGATCTATGCCTCTGATCTTGCGGACGGAACAGAAGAATCAGAAGCTGTAGAGGAAATCGTCGGGGAGAAAGTACTGATTAGACCCACCCCGATTAATGCGGTCAAAAAATATCTATCCAATCTGGTAGGCTGAAAAAAAGCTGCCGGCGCCTCGTATGTGGAGGGCCGGCAGCTTTTTTTGTTATCTTTTAGCACTTCATTTAAGGCTGATTAATAAAAAGAGAAAGAGTATTACCTATTAATTTATCCGGTTCATCTAAAGTAGGTGGCCTGGACCCTATATAATGCAAGACGAAATATTTTCTAGGAGATCATGCTCTTTTATTTTGGTGAAAAATCTTATGCAGGCTTGTAACCTTACTCTAAAATAGTCGTCTAACATTAGTGTAACGAAACAAAATATAGAAGTAGTAGGAGGACAACATGAAAAAGTTTAGTAGTTTAGCAATTATTAGTTTTCTTATTTTTATTATGGTCGGGTGCAGCAGCCCTTCTCCGGAAAACGGGGATTCTAATGTATCAATCGATGACATGTTAAATGATATAAAGGAACAAGTGGCAGAGGATATGAAAGCAAATGGAGCAGGGGAAGAAGTATATGTAGATGGTGAATTACAGGGGTATATGGAAGGGGATTTAGTAGAAACAGACGAAAGTGATCCATTTGTTTCCATTTATATGGAAAAAATGGAGCTAAACAAGGAAGAACTTAAAAACGGTTATGTTTTGGCTCCCATGATGAACATTAATTCCGATGAAATCTTTTTATTGGAAGCAAAAGATGAAGCCCAAGTTGAATCGTTGAAAGCGGCGCTGGAGCGTGAAAAGGTAGCTCAGGTTCAGATCTGGGAGCAATACTTACCTGATCAATATGAAAAAGTGGAAAACAATATTATCAAAACGAACGGAAAATTCTTATTGTATGTAACGTATGAAAATCCCGAAAAAATAGAAAGCATTTTTGATGGTTTTTTTGAATAATATCGGGACATTGCGTGCTTAAGACTGTAGACGCGGCATTGTATGCATCAATTTGACAGGCAGTTCCGTCCCTCCCCAGGTGGCGGGACTTACATGACAAGTTTCTTCAATCAGTCTGATGTTTTTTAAATATTTTTTTGTATACAAATTGAGGTGCTTCGTGTGCCTTTTTTACTGGAAGTGGTCTTGTGGTTTTCAGCAGTTTAACGTTTCTGTTTTTCTTTTTGCCAATCACTCTTTTTCTCTATTATGTAAGTCCGAGAGCGACAAAAAATTTTTTATTACTTCTTGTGAGTCTTGTTTTCTATGCCTGGGGAGAGCCGATTTATATTCTTTTAATGATTTTTTCTGCTTGTTCCGATTATACCCACGGGCTATTAATCTATAAGCATCTCGAAAAAAGTCTTCTGAAAGCAAAGATAGCACTTATTTCATCTATTATTATCAACCTTGCGATTCTATCCTTCTTTAAATATGCAGATTTCCTAGTTGGCAATATTAATCTAATATTTGGAACAGATATAAATGCACTCCAGCTGCCATTGCCGATCGGGATTTCCTTTTATACATTTCAAACAATGTCCTATTCGATTGATGTGTACCGAAGGCATGTTCTTCCTCAAAAAAGTCCGATAGCCTTGGCTATGTACGTTTCGTTTTTTCCTCAACTGATTGCAGGCCCAATCGTTCGCTATAAATCGATAGCAGATGATCTGCAACATCGAAAATGGGATGCAGGACAATTTGCGGATGGGGTTAAGCTCTTTAGTATTGGATTAGGAAAAAAAGTATTGCTCGCCAATAATATCGGCATACTTTGGAGTGATATTCAAAGTCAACCCTTCAGCGATTTAACGGTATTTTCAGCCTGGCTTGGTATGGTAGCGTTTGGATTTCAAATCTATTTCGACTTCAGCGGCTACTCTGATATGGCGACCGGACTTGGCAAGATGTTCGGATTTAATTTTCCCAGGAACTTTCATTACCCTTACATAGCCAAAAGCGTGACAGAGTTTTGGCGAAGGTGGCATATTTCTCTAGGAACCTGGTTTCGAGACTATGTATATATTCCTTTAGGTGGAAGTAAAAAAGGGAATATTGTGACCTGTCGAAATCTATTCTTTGTCTGGGGCTTAACTGGATTATGGCATGGAGCAAGCTGGAATTTTGTATTATGGGGTTTGTATTTTGGTGTCATCCTTATAATAGAAAAAGCAGGTTGGTTAAAGGTAATTGGTAAGTGGAATCCTGTGCTTCAACATATGTATCTGCTGGTAATTATTCTTATTAGCTGGGTATTGTTTGTATTTGAAGACGTTCTGCAGGGAATGGAGTATTTAGGAATTATGACCGGAGTTACTTCCAACAGCCTTTATGATAAACCGTTTTTATATGACCTTTATACTAATGGGGTGTTATTTATTATCTCATTTCTTGCTGCTACTCCAGTCATGGATACGCTTAGGGAAGCATTGTGGAAAAGGTGGCCCAAGCATATTACACAAACAATGGAAGCCTGGTTTTTGCCAGTCTATTATACTTTGATTCTCTTCCTATCCACTGCCTATTTAGTGGATGAAGCATTTAATCCATTTCTATATTTCCGTTTTTAATGAGGTGTAAAGGATGTTTTTTAGAAAAAGCTTTCAAATCGGGCTGTTTATTTTCTTTATAGGTGGGCTCGGGATTGCTAATGTCTTAACGGAAGATCGAATCTTCTCAGAGCATGAAAATCGATACCTTACTCAGATGCCTGAGCTTTCCTTTCACAGTTTTATATCCGGAAAGTTTACAAATGACTTCGAAAAGTACGTAAGTGACCAATTTGCTTGGAAAAGATTTTGGACAGGAATAAAGGCGGAGTCCCAGAAAGCTACCGGAAAGCAAGAGAATAATGGGATCTATTTTGGAAAAGAAGCATATTTGTTGGAAGAATTTGCGAGGCCTGGAGATCAATTGTTGCTCAATATGAACCATCTTCGTTATTTTGCTGAAAAAGTAAAAAGACAAAATATTAACACCTATTTTCTACTGGCTCCGACATCTGTAGAGGTCTACAAAAATTACATGCCTTATCTTGCCCCCTCATTTAGCCAAGCAGACTTGCTGCAGATAATAAAGGAAGAATCGACAGCTTCATTGGACGTGGTAGATGTGTATGAGGTGTTAAATCATAATAAGCAGGAGCCGCTCTACTTTCGAACGGATCACCATTGGACCATGAGAGGAGCGTATTATGCCTATAGGGAAGCGGCAAATAGGTTGGGGATGAAAGCCTATGATATCGATGACTTTGAAATTCGTACTGTCTCCGCAAGTTTTCTGGGTACCTTTCATTCAAAAGCTGGCCTTTTCAATATCACTCCTGATAAAATCGAGGTTTTTGAGCCGAAGTTTGATGCTGCATACATCCTGGAATACGATGAGGGAGAGAAAAGTACAAACAGTCTATATGAATGGGATCACCTCAATAACAAAGACCAGTATGCTTTATTCTTGGATGGAAACCATCGTTCACTTAAAATTACTTCATCTTTTAAAAATGGACGAAAACTTGCGGTAATTAAAGATTCCTACGCACATGTACTGGTTCCTTTTTTAGCGAATCACTTTGAAGAAATTCATGTTATAGATTTACGCTATTATCATCATAATATTTATGACTATTTAGACACCGAGGGGATACAAGACATATTATTTTTATATAATGCTGCTAATTTTTCAACCGATAATAATCTGATATGGTTAAAGCATTAATAATAAAGGCGGCTGCAAATAGCTGCCTTTTTATCATTTGACCTCAATCTCATCCATGTGGTGCTTGTGAAGCTCGTCTTTTTAGCCCTCTTTTTCCCTTTTAAATCCATATGGTAAGGTTTACACACTTATGATAGATTAAAAAGAATAGTAAGATTATTGTAACGGGTGAGAATCAATAGATTACGAGACGTTCTATTTTATGGAGGGGCCATATGTTCTTTTCTTTACGCAATCGTATATTTCTAATATTTACTTTGTTGTTGACGGTTCCCTTTTTAGTATTGTCCTTTCTGATCCCGAGCTGGTTTACTTCCATAATTGAGAACCAGACAAAGAGCTCGACGCAGGACATGATGGATCAGTACTCGTTGTATATTGATTCCATTACAAGGCAGGCGGAGGATCTGGGAAAGCAGGTGCTTGTCGATCAGACCACACAGCAATGGCTGCGGATGGAACGGGAGAATACGGGCGTTACTGAGACCGAGCGTCTCATGATGAAAAATGAGCTGAGGGGCCAGCTTTCCTCGATGGTCATAAACAACTCCAATACGATGTCCTTTTCCATTTTTCTGAATGACGGAACTGGCTTGTGGACGGACAACCCATCCTTGCAGAAAATGAAGTGGTTTGAAGACTTCCCGGATGATGGACAGCGTTGGGTCAAAACGCATACGGATGAATACCAGCATCGAAATGAAATAAGCGAGATTCCCATAAACAGTTATCTTCTCCCATTGTTCGATATCAACACCATGGAGCTTGCCGGTGTGATAAAGGTGAATTTCCCTTCGGCTCTGCTTGAAACGGCGCTAAGCAAGATACAGCTCGGCGAAAGTGGGCGTGTTTATCTATTGAATGGTGCAGGAGAAAATGTCCTATCCGGAAAGGTTAAAACTCCGGAACATGTATTGAGGGAGAGCCTGGCTCGTATACAAGCGGGCAGGCCGAATGAAGGACTGCTTGAAATGAATCATGATGGGGAGGAATACCTTGTATTCTATCAAAAACTGACAATAGGAGATTGGATACTATTCAGCGAGATTACGAAATCGGAATTATTCCATAAAATTGATCAGTTGCAGAATAAGCTCCTTCTGACAAGTGCCTTCATTTTCATTTTGACCGGAATCGCCTCCTTTCTGCTTTCCTCCAATATCGTCAGTCCGTTAGGGAAGCTGGCAAAAGCGATGAAGCATGTGGAGCGGGGGGACTTTGACCGCGCCAAGCTGGTGATGCCCACCATTAAATCGGACAATCATGAGGTTGGCTATCTCGTAAAGGTGTTTAATCAGACCATCCACAGGTTAAATAGGTTGATAAAAATAGAGTACGAGGCAAACATCCGCAGAAAGGATGCCGAGTATAAAGCATTGCTTCTTCAAATCAATCCACATTTTATGAACAACACATTGGAAATCATCGGCGGACTGGCTGCACAGGGTATGAATAAAGAGGTCATGAATGTCACTGTTTATCTTGGTCGCATGATGAGATATTCCTTGGATACGTCAAGCGATGTGGTGACATTGGGAGAGGAAATCAACTATATCCGAAATTTCACGGATATATTGAAAGTCAGGTATGAAGACAACATTTCCATTGAAGTGAAGGAGGATCCTGATACGAGATCGCTCCCGATCATCCGGTTTGTGGTACAGCCGCTTGTGGAAAATGCGGTGAAATACAGTTTTATCGAAAATACACATGCTGTCATAAAAATAGAGACCCAAAAGGCAGATAACAAGATCTACATTTCGGTGGAAGACAATGGCGTTGGGATATCAGAAGAAGTGATTACCGATATGTTGCATTCCGACAAGAACAACAAGCTCAATGAAGTTCTGGCAAGTAAAGGGAACAGCATCGGATTAAAGAACGTCTTGGGGAGATTGAAGTTGTATTATGGCGAGGATTTTTCGTTTGAAATCCAATCAAAAGCACAGAAAGGCACAAAGGTAACATTGTGTATAAGACTAAAGGGGGATATACATGATGAAAGTGTTGATAACAGATGATGAGGTTCAGATCCGTAAAGGGTTGAGGATGAAGGTGGAATGGGACGAGGAAGGATTCGAAATTGTCGGGGAAGCTTCGAATGGAAAAGAGGCACTCGATTTGCTCGGACAGATGGATGTGGATATCGTCCTGACAGATGTCAGAATGCCGATCATGGACGGAATGGAATTTGTAAAGCGCTGCAGTCAGGAGCATCCGCAGGTCAAGGTGATTGTCCTTTCCGGCTATTCCGATTTTGAATATGTTCGTTCTTCCATGATCGAGGGAGTGAAGGACTACTTGTTAAAGCCGGTAGCTCCAGATGAATTGCTGGATGCACTTCTACGAATCCGTAAGGAACTGGAAGCAGAAAAGCAGAAGGAAAGGCAATCCGAACAGATGAGTCGCCTCGTTCATAACCAGTTTGAAGAGATGAGAGAACAATACCTGCTCTATTTAGTCAAAGAGGAATGGTCGGAGCTCAATATTGCACAGGAGAGATTGCGACAGCTGCAGCTCGAGGAGTTTGCAAATGAAAAGGCGCAAGTGCAGTTTGTCACCGTGGAAATCAGAGAGTCCGACAGCCCTTCCAGTTCCGGCAGCTTAAAGGAACTTTGGCTGCCCTTCCGGATGCTGTGCAAGGAAATAGCTGAAGGGAAGGAAGGTACACATTCCTTTTATGATGCGAACTATTCCCATATGATTCATTTTATCCACAGGATTGAATCTGAACAGTTGACACACAACTCGCCATTCATCATCGATTTGCAGCGCACCGTAAAAGAGTTCCTCGGCTTGGAAACGGTGATTGGCATCGGGAAAGTGGTGAGGGGACAGGCTGCATTCAAGACAGGCTATATTTCTGCCTTGCTTTCGTGGAGTCAAAGTCAGCTTGGTTCTAAGTCACAGGTGCTAGAAGGTGCTGTGCAACAGGAAAAGCTCGAATTCTCCACAGATTATGAAAAAAGGCTGATCAATGCCATCGAACATGCCAACCAGGATGCTTTTATCTCCAATGTGAAAGCGGTATTGGGGTATACGACCAGGCAGTCGGCCCTGACATTTTCCCTCTCAGCCAATCGCATCCTTTTTCTGTTGAGTGCCCATGCAAGAAAATATGAGATTGATACGAATGAAATCCATGATAGAATCTGGAATTGCCAGCAGAGTATCTGGGAACTGAATTCTCAAAGCAGAGTAATCGAACACCTGACAGAACTGGCGCAGTCCATCATCAGGAAGGTTAGGGAAGTCAGGAGCTCCTCGAATGGATCCGAGATTGTAGAAAAGGTGCGCCGTTATATGGAACAGCATTATGCAAGTGAAATATCCCTGACGAGCTTATCGGAGCAGTTTCATATCAATAGTGCCTACTTATCGGAAATGTTCAAGACGCATATCGGCAAGAATTTCAGTGATTTTCTGATAGGACTGCGACTTGAAAAGGCCGAGCAGCTGCTCAGGGATCCGCAATTAAAAATAATCGATGTAGCCCATCTGGTCGGGTTCTCCAATTCCGGTTATTTCAGCACCGTTTTTAAAAAGCATTTTGAGCAGACTCCGGTCGAATACAGGAAGTCCCATAGGATGCATGTCTAAAGAAGGAAAGGGTATGATGATGAAAAAAAGGATGGCCATTGGAATCGTAACGGGCATTATACTGATTATTGCAGCCTATGTGTTGTCATTTTTCACCCTTTTCCCCGACAGCTCCACCAATTCGGGAAAGGAAGAAGCGAAAGACCAGCCCGTGACGGAATTGACGTTCTGGAGAAACTATGGGAACTCTCTGGAGAACAGGGCTTACAGGGAGATTGTTGCTGCATTTGAAAAAGAACACCCTGCGATTAAAATCAATATGGTTTCCATTCCATACGGAGATTATGAGCTGAAGCTGAGAACGGAAATTGCAGCCGGAAATCCCCCTGATATTATGGCGATTGACAGTCCGAATTTGGCGGTCTATGCAAATTCCGGTTCGCTTCTATCGATCGACAAGCAAATGAGAGCGGAAGGGAATATGGAAGATATCCCTGAAACCACACTGATGGGGCTGACGTATGAAGAGGAAATCTACTTAGCGAATATCGTCGAGTCCGGTGTGGCTCTATTTTATAATAGGCATATTTTCAGAGAAGCAGGTGTCCCTTTTCCGTCCAAGGATCAGCCATTGACCTGGAATGAAGTGGTGGACATTGCGAAGAAATTAAACAATCCTTCTAAGGATATCTATGGCATCGATCCTGCCCAGGGGTTCAGCGACGGGGAATCTCCTGCCTATTTCAAACTGCCGTTATTATGGCAGTTCGGAGCGGAGGTATTAAGTCCAGACGGTAGTACAGCGGAAGGCTATTTGAATTCGGAACAAGCTCTCGAAGCACTGCAATTTTACCAGGACCTTTACTTCACTCATAAGGTGGCAACAGTGGAGCTGCCGACTGATCCGTTTGTCGAGGGGCATCTTGGCATGTCGGTAATGGGTTCCTGGACATTGGCAGACTATGAAAAGAGAGGATCGGATTTTAAATTGGGGAAGGATTATGGCATCGCTCCGTTACCGAGAGCAAAGAACCAGGTAGTTCCAAACGGGGGCTGGGCCCTTGGGATTTCACAGAAAACGGATTTCCCTGACGAGGCATGGGCGTTTGTCAAATATGCAACGAGCTTTGAAGGAGCAAAAAAATATGTAGAAATCACAGGGGATATACCTGCAAGATATTCTGTCGCAAAGGAATTCCCTGAGCTGAATCAATACCCTAAAAAAATCTTTGTTACTCAGGCGCAGAACTACTCCAAGAATCGCCCGGTCACTCCTGCCTATCCTGTGGTCAGTGTGGCAATCAAGGAATTGTTTGAAGATGTGGGAATCTCGGGCCAAAATGTGAAAGAGGCAGCGGACGAAGCGGTAGAAAAGATCAACAATGGGCTGAAGGCCTTCGAAGATTAATAAATAACTAGTATCCCCTGGCGATGTTGGCTGGGGGATTTTTTTATCCAAAAATATTAGAATGTCAGTCCCAAAGATAATGAAATATTCCGTTCTGGGATTTTGTTATATTTTTAATCAGATAATGAAAACGCTTTATTTACCGAGAAGAAATCTTACAAAAGGAGGTTGCTAGCATTGCAGGAAATAGTGAAGGCTGGGAAAGATACTGCCACGAAAATCAAAACGGAAAGTAAAATGGCGAAGAAGCTGAACTACATGAAAAAGAACTATATCCTTTACCTGCTCATCGCCCCAGCTATTATTCTAACCATCATCTTTAAGTACATCCCGATGTACGGAGCAACCATCGCATTCAAGGATTTCAGTCCAATCAAAGGAATCATGGGAAGTGAGTGGGTTGGTCTGAAGCATTTTACCAGCTTTCTCACCTCACCGAATTTCATGGAAATATTCATGAATACGCTCAAACTGAGTTCCTTTGAGCTTCTGATAGGCTTTCCAATCCCGATCATTTTGGCTTTGATGCTGAATCAGGTGAGGCGGGCAAAGTTCAAGAAGAACATCCAACTGGTTCTTTATGCACCACATTTCATTTCTGTGGTTGTCATTTCGGGGATGGTGTTTCTCTTTCTTTCCCCGACAGGACCGATAAATGCGATTCTGTCTATTTTCATGGATCAACCAGTTTCGTTCATGTCAGACCCTGATGCGTTCCGTTCAATTTATATCTGGTCCGGTGTCTGGCAGGGAGCGGGCTGGGCGTCAATCATCTATATTGCAGCATTGGCCAATGTCGATCCTCAGTTGCATGACGCAGCAACAGTTGACGGTGCATCACTTCTTCAGCGGATCTGGCATATCGATTTGCCGACGTTAAAACCGGTTATGGCGGTCCTATTTATTCTTGCTGCCGGCGGAATCATGGCAATCGGCTTTGAGAAAGCCTACCTTCTGCAAACGGCCATGAACATCCCGTCATCCGAGATAATCCCAACCTACGTATATAAGCGGGGATTGCAGGCAGGCGACTATTCCTTTGCGACAGCGGTTGGTCTGTTTAACGCCATCATTAATGTAGCACTACTCATTTTCGTCAATAAAGTGGTGAAAAAACTGAACGAAGGTGAAGGACTCTTATAGAAAGGAGGACAAGAGATGAACAACGCAAGAAGTGATCGATTGCTGCTACTGATAAATAAAGTACTGCTAAGTGTGGTGGTGCTGATCGTTCTGCTTCCTCTTTTATATGTACTACTGGCTTCCTTTTTGGAGCCGAACGTCATACTCAGGAAGGGGCTTTCGCTCCAAGCTTCCGACTGGACGCTTGAGGGGTATAAAAGAATTTTTTCCGATGGAACCATTGTAAGAGGCTTCATCAACTCAATTCTGTATTCAGCCGGATTCACGATTGTCACTGTCCTGGTCTGCATACTGGCTGGCTACACGCTATCGACAGATGACCTCGTCGGAAAGAAAACGATTATGGTGTTCTTCATTATTACTATGTTCTTCAACGGCGGATTGATTCCGACCTATCTGGTGGTGCGTGACCTTGGGATGCTGAATACAGTCTGGGCAATCATTGTTCCAAATGCCATCAATGTCTGGTTCATTATTCTCGCACGAACCTATTTCAAAGCAATTCCGAAAGAACTGAAGGAAGCGGCAAGAATCGACGGGGCATCGGAGTTCAAGATTTTCCTGAAAATCGTCTTCCCTCTGTCCAAGCCAATCATCTTTGTACTAGCGTTATACGCATTCATCGGTCAGTGGAATGCCTACTTTGATGCCATGATCTATCTTGAGGACCGCGAGTTGTATCCCTTACAGCTTGTACTCAGGTCGATCCTGATCCAGAACGAAGTACAGCCTGGAATGATCGGGGATCAGCTGGCAAGAGCCGAGCTGCAGAAGATATCAGAAATGATCAAGTATTCCTCGATTGTCATTGCCAGCTTGCCATTAATGATTATGTATCCATTCTTCCAGAAGTATTTTGAAAAAGGCGTTATGGTAGGGTCTTTAAAATAGGCTCTTTTTGTAAAGATTGTTGCATAAGAATTGGGCTGAACTAAGGATAAGATGTCAACATTAAACACCCTGTTGGTCTTCGTTCCAGGTGGCAGCGATCGCGGGCGGTCTAGGGAGCCTCCTCTGCGCTTGGGGTCTCCCTTGACACGCTGCTCCCGCAGGATGCACTCCAACCAACAGGGGCGACTCATAGTGAAAAATGTACCTTACTAAATCTGCAAATATTGCATTTTATCTTTTTATCTCAATTTTTCATTTCAAAAACGAATATAATTTGTTTTTAAGCTCTTCCTAATCTTCCTAATAGCAAACAATGTTTTACCGGTGAGTTGATTGTAGCGGAGGACACTTGACTCCTGCGGGAGAGTAGAGGGCATGGGAGACTCCACAGGCGAAGCCGAGGAGGCTCCCATCCGTCCCCGGGGAATCTTGTGTCCCTCGCTGCAATCAACGGGCTACATTTGATATGTACATTTTATTTAAATAGCAACATTGAATGCGAAAACAACCTAAAAATAAAACAAGCAGAGTGAGGGGTTTATGATGAGAAAAACGGTGAAAACAATGTCTGCGGTACTGCTTTCGGGAATGTTGATTGCAACAGGCTGTAGCAACAAAAGCAGTGGAAATGCTGCTTCGGAGGACTATAAGCTATCCAACGTAACCTTTCCTTTAGAAGAAAAAGTCAGCCTGAAGTTTATGACAAACAGCTCTCCGATGGCACCTACCGATCCAAATGAAAAGCTGATTTATCAGCGTTTGGCCGAGCAATCAGGAGTCGACATCGAATGGAAGAACTACACACATGATACTTTCATCGAAAAGAGAAACCTGGCCATCGCAAGCGGTGAGCTTCCGGATGCCATCCTGAATGCCAGCTATAGTGACTATGAATTGTTGAAGTTGGCAAAGGACGGGGCGATTGTCCCGGTTGAGGAACTGATTGAAAACCACATGCCAAACCTGCAAAAAGTGCTGGAGGCAGCACCGGAATACAAAGCGATGATGACGGCTCCTGACGGGCATATTTATTCCTTTCCATGGATCGAGGAACTGGGTGCAGGGAAGGAAAGTATCCACTCTGTTGACTGCTTCCCTTGGATCAATGTGGAGTGGCTCGATAAGCTGGGCTTGGAAATGCCGACCACAACCGAAGAATTAAAAGAGGTTCTGATCGCTTTTAAAACACAGGATCCAAACGGCAACGGCGAAGCGGACGAAATTCCGATGTCCCTGATCATCAATGACGGTGGGCAGGATCTTTCCTTCCTATTCGGATCATTCGGTCTAGGCGATAACTGGGATCATACAGTGGTAAGCAATGAGGGGGAAGTTATTTTCACCTCAGCACAGGAAGGCTATAAAGAAGGAATCAAATTCTTCAATGAGCTTTATAATGAGGGATTGATCGATATTGAAGCGTTTGAGCAGGACTGGAATACGTACCTGGCGAAAGGGAAGGAAGAGCGCTACGGCCTGTACTTCACTTGGGATAAGGCGAACATTACTGGGATGAACGATAAGTATGACTTGATGCCTGCCCTTGCAGGTCCGGACGGCCATAAGAATGTCGCTCGAACAAATGGCATGGGCTTTGACAGAGGAAGAATGGTCATCACGAGTGCCAACAAGAACCTGGAGCTGACTGCAAAATGGATCGACCAGTTGTATGACCCGCACCAATCCGTCCAGAACAACTGGGGGACGTATGGCGACGACAAGCAGCAGAACATCTTTGAAATGGATGAAAGCGCCAATATGCTCAAACACCTTCCATTGAATGGGACGGCTCCTGTAGAATTAAGAGAGAAAACATCCATCGGCGGACCGTTGGCCATTTTGGATGAGTACTATGATACAGTAACAACTAAACCGGACGATGCAGCCTGGAGACTTGGATTAATGAAGGATGTTATGGTCCCGGATATGCAGGCGGAGAATATCTATCCGAGAGTATTCTTCTCCATGGATGAATTGGATCGCCTCTCCAAAATTGAAGCAGATCTCATTCCATACGTCCACAGAAAGAAAGCCGAATGGATCACCAATGGCAATGTGGAAACAGAATGGGAAGAATACTTAGCTGAATTGGAGCGCTACGGATTGTCGGAATGGCTTGAAATCAAACAGGCTGGCTATGTCCGAAACCAAGAATAATAAAGTTTGAAAAATTGGGAAGGCTGTACAGAGTTTGGCAGGTACAGCCTTTTTCAATACGTTGCCTTAAAAAGGAGGAAATAATAATGACAGTGACATATCAAGAAAAGCATCGCCCGCAATATCACTTTTCACCAGCCAAGAATTGGTTGAACGATCCGAACGGCATGGTGTATTTTAACGGGGAGTATCATCTATTCTATCAGCACCACCCTTTTGGAACGACGTGGGGACCGATGCACTGGGGCCATGCCATCAGTAAGGACTTGATTCATTGGGAGCATCAGCCTGTTGCCTTGGAACCAGATGAACATGGCGCGATTTTCTCTGGCAGTGCCGTGGTGGACTGGAATAATACAACCGGCTTCTTCCCGGATGATCCGGGATTGGTTGCGATCTATACAAGTGCGGGAACCTATCCGGATTCCGAGCGTCCACGCCAGCGTCAAAGCATCGCCTACAGCAGGGACTCCGGAAGAACTTGGATCAAGTATGAGGGAAACCCTGTCCTATCAGATGAAAATATCACCGATTACCGTGATCCGAAGGTCTTCTGGCATGGGGAATCGAATAAATGGGTGATGGTATTGGCTACCGGGCAATCCCTGATGCTCTATACTTCCCCGAATCTAATAGATTGGGAGTTTGCCAGTGAATTTGGAAATACAGAAGGATCACATGCCGGAGTCTGGGAATGTCCGGACCTTTTCAGACTGCCAGTAGCTGGTGATGAGAGCCGCCAGAAATGGGTGCTGCTTGTAAGCATCGGAGATAACCATGATTACAAGGAAGGCTCCAGAACCCAATACTTTATCGGAGAATTCGATGGATCGGTTTTCGTGAACGATAATTCCGATGACACCATCCTTTGGCTTGATTACGGCAGAGATAATTATGCGGGAGTAAGCTGGTCGGATGTTCCCTCAACTGACGGCAGAAGGATCTATATCGGCTGGATGAGCAACTGGCGCTACGCGAATCTAGTTCCAACAGAAGGCTGGAGAAGTGCGATGACCTTGCCAAGGGAGCTGTCATTGGTGTCAAGTGAGGAAGGAGTCCGCCTGGTTCAGAAGCCTGTGGAGGAAGTGAATGAGCTTCGGAAAGAAACAGTAGTCTACGAAAATTTGATTGTGGAAGCCAATGGTATTGTCTATGACCTTGTGAGTGATAGTGTGGAAATATTGGCGGAATTTGAAGTGCAGGATACTTCGGTGTTTGGTCTTGCTCTTCTGAACGCTAACGGAGAAAAGCTGGTAGTCAGCTATGATGTAGGGAAGGGAATTCTGGCAGTGGACCGGACGTATGCCGGGGACAACAGCTTTTCCGTTTCTTTTGAAGCTGTCCAGGAGGGGAAGGTCAACGCGGTGGGTAGCAAAATCAAGTTGCAAATCTTTCTTGATGCATCGACCATCGAAGTGTTTGCGAACGACGGCGAAGCCGCATTTACTAGCCTCGTGTTCCCGGAGGAGGCATATCAGCAGCTTCAGCTATTTGCCGAGGGTGGTACAGTGAAGCTGGGTAGTTTGAATTTGACGGAAATGAAGTCTATTTGGGGGGCGTAAGGTATTCGGTAGTCGTGCTGCTTTTCGATGGTGGCAGTCTGGTGGGAGCTTAGGCGAAAACTGGATTTGTTAGAATGATTGTGGGATCTGTTAGAATGATCATCGAAGTTGTTAGAATGCTACTCGAATCTGTTAGAATAGGGATATAATAACCCTCTCCAAACAGGCAGCATAACAAAAATAAAACGTGCAGGAGCGGTAACTTGGTAAAAAAGGTGCTATTCGCCAGTTTTTGCTCTGTTTCTGCCCCTATATCATCTGAAAAACTACTATTAACAAGGGGACGGTGATCCAACTTTGAGCGGATCCATTTTTTGCATCGGAGAATTACTGATCGACTTTTTCTGTACCGAAGTAAATATTGACCTGGTGGAAGGAAAGCATTTCGAGAAGCAGGCAGGGGGAGCGCCGGCGAATGTCTGTGCAACCGCCGTGAAGTTAGGCGGCCATGCCATGTTCTGCGGTAAAGTCGGGAATGATCCCTTCGGACACTTTTTGAAACAGACCTTAGAGAGGTCAGAGGTGGATACCTCTATGCTTGTATTGGATGACAAGCATCCAACGACCTTGGCTTTTGTTTCCTTGAAAGAAAATGGAGAAAGGGACTTTACCTTTAACCGCGGTGCGGATGCCTTTCTGACCGAAAGAGAGATTGACCAAAGTAAATTGGCGGAATGCTCAATCCTTCATTTCGGATCTGCTACGGCATTGCTCGAAGAACCATTCCAAACCACTTATTTTCATACGATGAAGGCAGGAAAGGAAACGGGGAAATTCCTCTCCTTTGACCCGAACTTCAGAAAAGACCTTTGGCGCGGGCAAGTACCGAACTTTGTGCAACTGGCGCAAAAAGGGATTGGGTTGGCGGATTTTGTAAAAGTAAGTGAAGAAGAAATGGAAATCATCACTGGTACAAAGGATCTCAAGAATGGAGCTTCCGTCTTACATGAGCTGGGGGCAAGTATCGTCGCAGTTACATTAGGGAAAGCAGGAACATTCCTATCAAATGGACAACAGTCGGATATTATTCCGAGCATGGAAGTGGAATCAATCGACTCTACCGGAGCAGGTGACGCATTTGTCGGAGCTATGCTTTATAGATTGGCGATGGTGCCAAACCCGAAAAGCATCATAGAAGACTTTGAAAAGCTGCAAGAAATGGTCGTTTTTAGCAACAAAGTCGGGGCTTTGGTATGTACGAAGATAGGGGCAATTTCTGCACTGCCGAGTTTAGAGGAAGTAGCGGGAAGCAAATTATCCATTTAAAAACTTGAACATAAAAAGGCATCTATTTACTCTTTTAGAGAAGTAGATGTTTTTTTACATTTATTAACTATACAAGCTTGTAATTTGATATTATCTATTTATAGGTAAAATATTCCTTGGGGGTACATAGATGCATCAAAAAATACGAGATTCGATTGAACAGTTATCAGGAAGTGAGGCACGAGAGTTTCTTTTCCTTGCTATGGCACGACTGGAAATGCTGTATTCTAACGATGTTCCAAAAGAGGAAATCATGGAAGAAATCAACCATATAGTACAAGATTGCTCATCACTTCTTCCTCCACCGAGAAAGGACATTCATACAGTCCATATTGTCTCCGGGGATTCAGCGGCTGGATCTCTTAGGTTTGGACTGGAGCGGGACCATAAAGTAATTGGGTTCCCGGAATTCTTTGCCATTGGTCCTTTATGGAAACTTGAGAAAGAGAAAGGACGCAAGGAGCGATATGAATGGCTGAGAGATCATATTAATTTTTATGGAGATTACATGGAAGATGAATATGAAAACAGGCTGGCGAAAGTTTTGGAGGAGATCCGTGACATTCCGGAGGGAATGCCCATCGCAGTGTGGACAGCAGATAATGCCAACGAGCAAGTTTTCGTTCGCTATATCCTCCGTGTTCTTCAGGGGAGGGAAAATGAGGTTCGCCTCATCAACACTTCAATGGCGTATAAGCAATTATATGACACAGCGGATACGTTCCACTTTCTTCGTCAAACTGCCGAAGCTCATCCTGAGAAGCTGAAGGAAATATTGGAGAAAAAAGGTTCCTCTCCTTTATCAAAAGAGGAGATTCGCATTTTTGTGAAACAATGGTTGGAGCTGTCCAATACAAAAGAAGTGCTTCGTATCTGGGAAGAGGACGGAATCAAAAGTGTCTCTGAGGATTATTACGATGAACAGCTTCTCTACCATGCAAGGGAGGCACAAAAGGAGAACGGGAAGGATGCTTTTATCAAATCAGCAAGGATTATTGGGGAAATGTACGGTCAGCTAGATGCCATGGTGAATGATTCCTTTCTCGAGTACCGACTAAGAACCTTTGTCTACAGCGGAATCTTAGAAATAAAAGGAATCCCAAAGGCAATGAGAAATTACAGTGTGAGAATAAAACAATAGATAGAAATGAGGGGATGGAGCGTGAAAAAAGTGGGAACAGTCCTATTAATTCTAATCCTGATCGTAGTCGGGGCAACGGTTGCTGCTGGGCAGTTTACGAATGTTTTTTCGTTTAAGACGGTGGGATTTCAGGATGCCAAATCAGTAAATGGGGAAGAGATCATGAAGGTGGAGGTCGACGTGTCCTCCATTGATGTAAAAGTGGTGTCCACAACTAGTGAGGAAATAAATGTGGAGCTTGCTGGGGAAGTGAGTGAGCGTTATAAGGATGACTTTAAACTGAAAGTAAAGGAAAATGGAGATACGTTGAAGGTGGAAATCGAGGAGCCGAATTTCCGCTTCGGCGCCATCATGATCACCCTCCAGATGGTCATCGAGCTTCCGGAAAAAGAGTATGAATCAATCAGACTCTATGCGTCATCAGGGGATTTTGACATCAAGGGAATCCGTTCTATGGAGATGCTTACGGAAGTAAGTTCGGGTGATATCCGTGCTGAAGACGTTACAGTGGCAACTGTTTATGAACTGGATGCAAGCAGCGGAGACATGCGTTTGAAGAACGTGAAAGCGGAAAAGTTCATTGTGTCAGCAAGCAGCGGGGACATTAGACTCGATGGGGTAGAAGGAGAGGTCTCCGTTGATACATCATCAGGGGATATTACCGTCTATGATGCGGCAGGTGACCTGACTTTGGAGGCTTCTTCAGGGGACATCACGATTGATAACAATGAAGTGCAGGGTAATATCCATGCAGAAGCGACAAGTGGAGATGTAAAAGTTAGTTTCCGCGATGCACCAACCTCCCTGTCACTCGACTTCCGTGCAAATTCAGGTGACGGCACTGTCAACCTGGAGGAAGTGCTGTACGAGGAAAAAGCGGAGGACGAGATCCTAGGTAAGATCGGCGACGGAAAGTATCTGTTGAAGGTAAGGACAACGTCAGGGGATTTCAGTTTGAATTAGGGAATATATATCAATTAAATATTTAATGAAACGGCACTCTTTACTTTAGTAGAGAGTGCTTTTACTTGTGTTTTCTATGATTATACGAGTTCATCATTTTTCCGGTACTTTTCAACAATTGATAATGCGTATTTATTTGCTTGTTCCATTTCTTTTTTCTCCATATAATAATCAAATAATTTAATTTCATAATGCTGAGTGGCAAGACCGTAACCCATTTCTTTAAAATACGGGTAAGCATCTGACTCCAAGTAACGGTAGTATTGTTCTTTTTGTTTTTGAAGTTTGTATATATGTAACTGAAAATAGTGTTTATACATTGTATCATTTATTTTATTTGCTATAGAGAAACCCTCCTTGGCTAAACACCGTAATTCTGTGTCAGATATTATTCCGAGCTTTGTGGCGGCATTTAAATAACCTTCTAGTGAACTTAGATAATGTGAATGGAAAGTCACTCGTAGTTTCATGGCCGCCTCATAGTATTCCAAAGCCTTCTCATAGTACCCGTCACGAAATTGTTGATAGGCATAATTGTGAAGTAGTTTGGCTTTTTGATCGTCTAAGCCCAAATTTTCGGCCATTTCAATTAATCTCGGATACCCTGAATCTTTTGGGTCAAAAAATTCTTCTTGCTCAACTTGAATCAGCATCAACATTTCTGTTTCAATTATTCGTGTAAAACTGTGTGCTTCTGTAAAAAAATGAAGTGCCATATTTGCATAATAATAAGCTAATATAAGGGAATCCATACATTGGTAGGCAATGGCTAAATCATAATAAAATTCAGGATTATTGTAATAAGTTAGATCAATGTTTTTTAAATAAGAAATCGCATTCTTGTATTCTTTTTGATAATCGAGACAAAATTTTCCTTTTATGTGTAAAAGCATGCTTTGATTGTACGGAGTAAGATCATTCCAACTGTCGATTTCTTCAATAAGGCCCTCAGCGAGTATACCTTTCCCAAACAATAAATAATACCTCGTGAGTATTAGTTTATAGGAACAGTTGAAATCAGGTAGTTGCAGGAGAACGATCCCATCCAGTTGCATCTTTAGTCTTTCTGCTTTTGCGTTTAGTTTCAGGATAATAGATTCATGCCATTCTTTTAATAACAAATCCAAGCTTAAGTAGGTATCAATCTCTGACTTCATGTCTATACGAAGTCTTTTGGCCAACAATTCTATGGTTTCCTCTGATACTACTATAAGCCCCCGCTCAATCTTGCTTATATGTGTCTTCGAACATATGCCTTCTCCTAAATCTATTTGTTTCAAGCCTTGAAGTTCCCGGTAAAATTTGATGATTTTTCCTTGGATCATGATTGCCTCCTCTTTGCATTTTACCCAATTGAATGCATGTATCTCATATTACGATCGGTGACCCCAACTCTATGTATCTATTTAGGGTCTTATTTGCAATTCCTCATATCAAAATGGTTCTCTTTTACTATTTTTATTGATTTAAGTCCTCTTACAGTAAGCTGTAAAACCCCGATTGCTCGCTAGGTGGGTGAGATGTACTATAAAGTTATCATAATAATTATATGTATATTATGAATATTTAAAAAGAGCTTAAATCAAATAGGAGGAGGTATAATCCACCAGATTTTTAGAGAGGTAACTTAAATATTACTAAAATTAAAATTTCTAAAATAAGACCTGCTCCAAAAATATCCCTGCCTAGTCAGCAATAATAAGGCACTAATATTCATAATAACCTAATAGATTTAGAACAGGAGAATAATTGATGAGAAATTCAAAGAAGCTTATTGCAACTATGCTAACAACGGTTGTGTTAACATTTCCTTCCATTCAAGCTATTGCGAATGGTCCATCTTCAAATAATCAAAATGCGTTCAATGTACAAGCAGTAGTTACAAATTCGATTAGCGAAAGTTCTAAGGCTAGTAATGGCAAACATTTCATTACGCTCATAACAGGCGATGTTGTAACCGTGACAGACCTTGCAGATGGAAAGAGTGTCATAAGTGTAGAACCCGCTGATCGAGCTGGAGGCGGCGCGAGTATTCTGACAGTTGATAAGGATACGTTTGTCATTCCTAATCAAGCGATGCCATATTTAGCTTCTGGCCTTCTTGATAGGGATTTGTTTAATATCACTGCTCTCATTGCGGACGGTTATGATGATGAAAAGCGATCTACTATACCAGTGATAGTACAGTATGCCCCGACAAAGACTCGTTCTGTAGCAGATATGCCTGCAGCTCCGGATGGATCCACACGTACTAATCTTCTAGAAAGTATTGGAGGTGCTGCAGTATCTGCAGAAAAGGAACAGGTTAAAACGTTCTGGGACGATATTACGCAACGTGCAACAGATTCGGAAGGCGTCTTACCAATGGCAGCTTTCTCTCAAGAGGAAACTGTACAATTGAATGATGGGATTGAGAAAATCTGGCTGGATGGCCGTGTAAAAGCGAACCTTGAACAAAGTGTTCCACAGATTGAGGCACAAAAGGCATGGGCTTCCGGATACGATGGAAATGGCGTTACTGTAGCCGTCCTTGACACCGGGATAGATACAGAACATCCGGATGTGGCTGGTCAGCTAGATGAGGCAGTGAGCTTCGTTCCAGGGGAAGATGCCCTTGATTACAATGGACACGGTACACATGTAGCATCCACTGTACTTGGAACAGGAGCTGCATCTGATGGACTTAATAAAGGGGTAGCTCAAGGAGCACGTCTTCTTGTAGGTAAAGTACTTAGTAATAATGGGTATGGTCAGGATTCCTGGATAATTGAAGGGATGGAGTGGGCAGCGAAAAACGCCAAGATTGTCAGTATGAGTTTGGGGGGCAGCGAGCCAAGTGACGGAACTGACCCGATGGCTCAAGCAGTGAACCGGCTAAGTGAAGAGACGGGTGCATTGTTTGTTATTGCTGCAGGCAACACTGGTGCTGAAGGCATTGGTTCACCTGGAGCTGCTGATGCGGCTCTTACAGTTGGTGCTGTTGACAAGTCTGATAATCTTGCTTGGTTCTCCTCCAAGGGACCCCGCTTTGGAAATTCGGGATTAAAGCCTGATCTCGTCGCTCCTGGTGTAGAAATTGTAGCGGCCCGCTCCCATTTATCAAGTCAGGGAAGCGGCTCTTATATCAGTCTTGACGGTACTTCGATGGCAACACCACATGTAGCTGGTGCTGCAGCGATTCTCTCGCAACGCCATCCCGATTGGACAGGGGCACAACTGAAGGATGCCCTGATGAGTTCAACAAAGAAATTGGATAACGTTAAACCGTTTGAGGGTGGAACTGGCCGTCTTGACGTCGCAGCTGCAACTTTTGGTACTGTCCGTGCGACAGGGTCCTTGGACTTTGGTTTCTTCGACTGGCCGCATGAAGGGGACGTTCCGGTTGAGAAGACCGTTACGTATACAAACGAAAGCGACAAATCAGTTACATTGGATCTCTCAGCAACTTTTACAGATAGTAGCGGTTCAGAGGCTCCTGCAGGTCTTTTAAAGCTTTCGGCTAATAAGGTTACAGTAGCAGCTAAAGGAAGTGCTGATATTACAGTTACGCTTGACCCGCAATTTAGTGCTCTCGGAAGCCGATATCAAGGTCATCTTTCTGCCAAAGTGAACGACCAAACGGTTGCTCATACGGCAATGGGAATGATGAAAGAAGATGAGAGGTATTCGCTTACAATTAATGCAACAGATCGTGACGGATCTCCCAACAGAGCCATTATTTCCCTCGTTGGTCCGAATAAGGAGCCAGAATTCATGGTAGTGGAGGGAACTAAGGAATTACGACTTCCAACTGGAACCTATTCTGTCATGTCGTTGATGGATGTTGATGTGAACACCGATCACGCAGGTGTTGCGCTCGTCGGTAACCCGGAAATTATTCTGAATGACTCAAAAACCATTGAACTTGACGCTCGTAAGGCACACGAATATACAGTAAACGTTCCGAAAAAGAGTGAAGCGAGTTTTAGGAGAATGGAATATTACCGCACCTTTGGTGGGACAAAAACTATTAATGCCATGTACATTCTCCCGGTATGGGTCGATAAAATGTACGCGGAACCAACTAAAGAAGTCAAATATGGAGAGCTCGATATGTCCACACGTTGGCGTCTTATCAAACCTTTATTGACCGTAAACTTCAAAGGGCAAGAGATAGATAATATACCTCAGGCAGGAAGCACGTTATTAAAAGGTAAACATCATTTGACAGCAGTTTATGCAGGAAAAGGGGCTACGGAAGATTATAACCGTCTCAATGCGAAAGGCAAGGTCGTTCTTGTTGATCGCAGTGATGAGGTCTCAGGTTCTGAGCGTGCTGCAGCGGCACATGCAGCAGGTGCTAAACTACTAATTACGGTTAACGATGGCCCAAGAGAGCTTAGCGAATGGGTTGGAGTTGAAAATGAAGATTATACACTTACAGATGTGCCAATTGCAGTCGCTGCCGTTAGCGGAACTGAGGGTGATAAACTTATAAAGGCCGCCCGTTCTGGAAAATTAACTTTAAACGTTGAGGGGACACCCGACACGCCATATGTATATGATCTTGTCGATGGCCACCAAAACGTTGTACCAAAGGATTTGAACTATTCTCCTAAAACGAATGATCTTGTGAAAATAAATTCTCGATATAAATCGGACCGCCCTGCACCAGGAGCAGAGTTTCGCTGGGATATTCGACCATACAGTACATTTGGAGCTGGTTTCCTTAATAATCTATCTCTTCCATCTGTCCGAACTGAGTGGGTGTCAGCTCAGGAAGGCACATCTTGGTACCACCAGGCTAACGTGCTTGACAGCTATTGGGAAGTTCGGGAGCCGGTAGTGACTTACAAGCCGGGGCAGCATCTGGATGAGGAATGGTTTGCACCAGTTGTACGTCCCCGCTTCGGTGAGGGCTTCTGGACTCCTAAACGTTCAGGGAATTGGTTACAATTCAATGTTCCTGCCTGGGCTGATTCAGGGACTGGGCACACAGGAGCAGAAAATTTTCCACCGAAGCAAACACTGAAACTTTATCAAGGATCGACACTTGTTAAGGAGCAACAGAATGTCCAGGATCTTAATATATTCAATAATTTCCCAGCGGAGAATACAAAGTATCGGTTGGTGAGTGATGCTTCTCGTGATGCGGAGCGGTGGGCTACATCTGTCAGCACTCATACAGAATGGACGTTTTGGTCAAAACAGCAAGAAGAATATAATACAGATCTTCCGCTGATATCACTTGATTATAAAGTGGAGACCGATATGAACGGTAATGCATTTGCAGGCCATACAACAAAGCTGGGCTTGACCGCGGCACAGATAGCTGGTGCACCAGGAAATGGAAAAATAGACGGTGCTTCTCTTGAAGTTTCGTTTAATGAAGGCAAGTCGTGGAAAAAGGTAAAATTGGTTCGTGAAGGTGATGGCTGGACAACCGACATTAAGAATCCAAGTAAGAGTGGAACCTTTGTCTCACTCCGCGCAAGCGCATGGGATGATGCAGGAAACCGCATCGACCAAGAGGTAATTAAGGCTTACGGATTAAGATGAATTATAGAAAATGAAGAAGAGAGATGTCTTAAAAACATCTCCC
>JBNJJQ010000005.1:0-317401 GCA_051750385.1 Bacillota bacterium
TTCTTTGCGTTTTTTATTTTTGGACTCATTATTAAACATAATTTGCGCAACTATAGGCTAGTATAAGAGTAGATTAAGTGTTGGTTGGAGGAATATTAGAAATGAAGACTTCCTTGCCTATTACCCAAAATAGAATAGCAATTTCACATCCGCAGGAGTTTGATTGTTCTGAGGCATGGTTCTGGAATTACAATAAAATGAGTTTGTCCGATGAATAAGTCTTTGGAAAGATTGTTATGGAGCATTGCCTTACCAGGATTCGGCCAATTATTGAACAAGCGGTATGTCAAGGGCATTATTTTCATTTTTTTAGAGGTCCTCATTAATGTACAAGCCAACTTCAACTCCATAATCATGTATAGTTTCAATGGTGAAATCAAGCGAGCTTTTGAAGATGCAAACTATTTGTGGTTGATGTTCTATCCTTGCTTGTACTTTTTTGCAATGTGGGATGCATATAAGGATGCCGGTGGAGGAAGTGCCCCTTTTTCCTACCTGCCATTTGTAAGCTGTGCCTACTTTGTCACTGTAGGTCTTATGCTTTCAGCGAAGATAAAAGTGTACGGAACAATTCTTGGACCAGTCTGGCTCCCAATGGTTTTTGTCATACCTGGAATTGTATTTGGACTATTCATAAGAATGATTCTCATGCATTACTACACCGAGCAATCTCAGAAGGAGTGAGCATTCTTGCCATATGCTACTACAAGGGATAATGTCGGTATCTATTACCGACTTATAGGAAGTGGACCCATCACACTTGTCTTTATTCACCCTCCAGGAATGGGACACATTACATTCATCCAACAGCTGCCATTAGCTAAGCGTTATCGCTTATTGCTCCTGGATCTGCGAGGAAACGGTCAAAGCGGCAGCAACCAAAAGAAGATACAATTCCCTCTACTCGCTCAGGACATTTACGATGTTTGCAAGCAACTGGGACTGAATAGATTAATCTTGATAGGCTATTCAAATGGAGCATCCATTGCCATGGAATTTGCCATCACTTATCCAAGTCTTGTAAATGGGATCATACTTGTTGGGGCATTCCCTAAAGTAAATTCCTCCCTATTATTTGGAGAGTTTCTTCTTGGCATTCTTGCAGCAAAGCTTCATGCGGTTCCGCTTTTGGCAAGGGTTATCGGAAATGCCCACGCCTACACAAAGGAATTCGGAATGGAACTGGAAACTTACATAAATAAAACCAATGCCAATATTCTTTATCAGATGTATCAAGAGGGAATGAGGTATGATTGCACGAAAAGAATCGCTGAAATCAAAGCACCGATTCTGCTTGTGTATGGACAAAGGGATTACTATGTTCACCACTATCAGAATGAATTCAAAGCATTCCACCCCGAGACGCAAGTCATCTACATCGGAAAAGCCAGACACCAGGTTCCCACCAAATTCCCAGACGAATTCAATGCCGTTGTACACTCTTTCATCAGAAAGATTACTATTCCCTAATAAAACAAAAAGACCACATGCAGTTAGCACATGGTCCATGATACTTATTTTGCAGGAATACTTATTTTTTTTACTTCTAGTGCCTTTGCTATGTGAATCTCACTTTGAACGCTACTGGATGCATATGGGAATAAACAATTATGCGCAATTCTCATCCTCGTTAATGTGGTCTGAAGCGTTGCTTGGGCATCTTTCTCACGGCCCAATTGAATATTGGTCATATCCACCATGGCACGAAGGACATTTTCAAGTGCTTTTCTGAGCTGGTCCTGCGCAAGCTCTGCCTCATCTTTTAGCAAAGGCCTAACCATTTCATTGGCGTACACATTCATTTTTTCCATACTCTCCACTTTCGTTTTCATCGCACAATCCCCCTTAGCTCATTGTATTTGCAACAAAAACTTACTATACCATTATTCTTTTCATAGCCTTCTAAAATCATTTTTCGCCCCTACCTCCCCCAATCCCTGCCTGTCGACAAAAGAAGTGATAAACCTGTCTTTTTCGAGCGTACCACCCCTTATTAAAAGATGTACAATAAATGCTTCTTTTCGTTTTACGAAGTTTTTTACGATAATACCTCCTTTTTACACATAACCTATTTTCTTACAGTTTGTTTTCCTTTATAATGAGATATATCGTTAGAGGGAGTGAACATGATGAAACTTATACAACTTGCAGTAGAAAAAAAGCGCAATCAGATGATGCAAACTGCTAAAAAAACAGGTTTAACCTCTAATGAAACGATAAAATTAAGTCAAGAACTGGATGAAATGATGAACATCTTCGTTCCTCCAACGATTGATTTTTCAACTGATCAGCTTACAAGGAAAAACAATCTCAAGCCATAATACCTATTGAAACTTTAATAAAAACCTTTATAATTAATAAAAATTCATGTAAGGGCCATTAATGAAAAAGAGAGTAGCTTATCGCGGGTCAGGTAGCGAGTTAGGGACGGTGGGAGCCTAATGCGATGCGATAAGGGAAGCGCACTTTGGAAATGGATCAGGTTTATCCCCTTTGTCGGATATAAGCGGCTTTTTCATTATGGAAAAAGCAATAAGAGTGGTACCGCGGGATTACAATGCTCGTCTCTTCATTAAGTTGAAGTGACGGGCATTTTTATTTATAAAAAAAGGAGTGCTAGTTATGAACATCAAACAGATGATAGCTGAATCCATTCAGCATGCTTTTCCGGAACTAACAATTGAGCAGATTACCAATAGAATCGAAAAACCAAAGTACGCACAGCACGGAGATTTTGCCTTCCCGGTATTCGATCTTGCAAAAATAAGAAAACAGGCTCCACCTGCCATTGCATCCTCCCTTTCCTCCATGATTCATCATCCATTGGTGATGAAAACCGAAGCAGTTGGACCTTACGTCAATTTCTTTATGCAAAAAGAGAAGGTTCAGAAGGAAATTGTCTCATCCATTTTTGCATCGGGAAAAGATTTTGGAAGCCTTCAAATTGGTAAGGGAGAAAACGTTGTACTCGACCTTTCCTCCCCCAATATCGCCAAGCCCTTTTCCATGGGACATCTGCGATCCACGGTTATTGGCAATTCAATAGCAAATATTCTGGAGAAATGCGGCTATCAAACGGTCCGCATCAACTACCTGGGAGACTGGGGTACACAGTTTGGAAAGCTGATTGCCGCCTATTTGAAATGGGGTTTGGCGGAAGCAGTCCGTGAAAACCCCATCCCTGAATTATTAAAGTTGTATGTAAAATTTCATCAGGAAGCCGAAACCGATCCATCTTTGGATGACGAAGGACGTCTATGGTTCAAAAGATTGGAGGACGGAAATGAGGAAGCATTGGCGCTGTGGAATTGGTTTCGTGAGGAATCGCTCCTTGAATTCCAGCGAATCTATGACCTGCTTGGCATCGAATTTGATTCCAATAACGGGGAAGCTTTTTATAACGATAAAATGGATGCTATCATCAATCGCTTAAAAGAGTTGAATCTATTAACCCTATCCGACGGTGCCGAGGTGGTCGAACTGGATGAAAACCTTTCACTGCCTCCTTGCCTGATTAAAAAGTCTGACGGCGCAACCCTTTACGCAACCCGGGATCTGGCTGCCGCTTTTTATCGGAAAAAGGTATATAACTTCGCAAAAGCTCTATATATCGTGGGACATGAACAGACTGTCCATTTCCAACAGGTAAAATCTGTTGTTCAAAGAATGGGCGAACACTGGGCAGAGGATATGCACCATATCCCATTTGGCCTTTTATTGAAGGATGGCAAGAAAATGTCTACCCGAAAAGGAAAAGTAATACTCCTGGAAAAAGTGATTCAAGAGGCCATTGAACTTGCAGAAAGAAATATCGCAGCCAAGAATCCTCATCTACCGAACAAGCAGGAGGTTGCAAAACTTGTGGGAGTCGGGGCCATCATCTTTCACGATCTGAAAAACTACCGCTTGAACTCCATTGAATTCTCTTTGGTAGATATGCTCAAATTCGAAGGTGAAACCGGCCCTTATGTACAATATACTCATGCCCGGGCATGCTCCATTTTAAGAAAAGCATCCTGGTCTGCTACCGGGAAAGCCCCATTACAAGGACTTAATGATGACTATTCCTGGAATCTTTCAAAATTGCTATATGAGTTTCCTGGCACAATTGAGAAAGCTTGTGAGGGCTTCGATCCATCCGTTATTGCCAAGTATATTGTGGATGTGTGTCAAAGCTTCAATAGTTGGTACGGCCATGAAAAGTTCCTGACAGATGATGAGGAAAAAGAGAGCAGACTATCGTTAGTGTACGCTACGACACTTGTCATCCAGGAAAGCTTGTATTTATTAGGAATGGGTGCTCCTGACGAAATGTAATGACATTCTCTGTAAATATTGCATCCGAGCACATGAAACCTCCCATTCTCTCATATATTGTATTAATAATCTTTAGGGGGGATGCCTATGAAATGGCTGGTTTGGTTTCATGTCTTGGTTGCAATTATCGGAATTGGCCCCACATTTTTCGGAAATATTCTATTGCGGAAGCATCAAACCATCACTGACCTGCGTCATAACATACTTCTGCAGCATAAACTGGATTATTTCCCAAAAATCGGTGGAACAATCGCTGTCATCACCGGTATTCTGCTCGTAATATTCGGGGACTATGGTTCCATTCTCCAGTTCTGGCTTTTTGCACCCCTTCTGCTTTACCTTGCCATTCAGGTTCTTGTTATCGGCTTTATTTCACCAAGACTATATGAACTGCAACAGTGGCTGCTTCATCCAGATAATCGAGCCTCCACCCAATTGCCTCTTAAACATGTGTTAGCCTTGAATGCCCTCAGTAATCTCTATATGTTCGTATCATTCCTGGGCTTCTTGATTTTCCTGCTGATGGTCGTCAAACCGGCATGAAAAATAGGTCAGTTCCTTATCCCCTCTTTGAGAACAAAAGAGTCTAAGGCATTGACCTATTTTTTGTACATTAATCTGCCCATGCTTTGCGGTTTTTATAGTTAGATTCCGTTCCAAAATAACTGTTCAAGAGCAGCTCCATTTTCTCAAGATCCGCACGTGTCACGACCTGGTCCCTCTCATCCCAGTAGACGGTTGAGACAAAATAATATTTTCTCACACGGGAGAACAGCACCTTTGAATGAGGAAAATTATCAAAGAAGCCCATCATTCTCCCTTTTTTCATATAGGACACATTCAAAAGCTCCATCTTTATCACCTACTTTTTCAGGTGTTGTACGAGGTCCTGTTGTTCTTCTATACCACCTTCCGGCAATAAAAAAACTGCCTATCCAATGAAAGGCAGTAGCTTGTGTTAAATATCTCTTCGTAAAGCCTTTAATACATCAATTCTCGTAGCTTTTGCTGCCGGTTTCAATCCTGAGAGAATGGCAACGATCAAACTGATTCCTACACAGATTGCAGTCAGCGACCAAGGTATGTACGATAGCATGACCTCTGTACCCATCTCTTCGTTAAACACCATCTTGATAACATGGGGCAATGCCAGATTCACGCCATAACTGATCATATAGGAGGCAATAGTTCCAATTAGTGCTCCGATGATTCCAATATAGGCGCTTTCCATCAGGAACAGACTCTTGATCATTTTCGGGCTTCCGCCAATCGCTTTCATGATTCCGATATCCTGTGTCCGCTCGGTAACAGCCATGCTCATCGTATTAAAAATCCCGATAGAAGCGATGATGACAGCAATGGTACCCACAAACAAAAGTCCGACTTTCAAGACAGCAAACAATAGATTGATTTCCTTCAGCTGCTCAAGCGGTGAGTACGCATAGTATCCGTCCACTCTCGCCTTGTCCAATATCGCTTGTACATGTTCCATGTCTGTTGCATATACACCAAGATATGAATAGGAGGAGTCCGCACTTTTCATATCCTCTATCATCTCTTCAGACATGGACGGATCAATTAATGCTCCATATGCCGTACCCGTAAATTCCTCAATTTCCTGCATCTTCTCTTCCGAAATATTGACGAAATTCTGGTAGCTGTTCTGTCTGACAGGCTCAGCAGCAACCCCGACAATCGTAAAGGTGAATTCCTTCGTTTCCTTTTCCTCATCGAAAAGCTGAGGAACAGACAAGGTTATCTCTTTTCCGATCAGACTATCCTGGTACTCCTGATATTGACCATCCACTTCCTTGCCAAACGTTTCCTTTAAATGAAACCCGACCACCACCTCATTCACAGACTCAGGCATGCGCCCTTCCGACAAAGAAAATCCCGCTTTTTTCTCTGATGGATAGTCGACCACCCTTGTTTCGGCATTGCTTGAAAAATCCTCCAATGTATAGAAGGATTCCCAGTTATTCAGCTGCTTTCGGCGAACCACTGTATTTACATTTTCCATCTCTTCAAAGTATTCAATATCACTTTGGGAAAGCCCTAAGCTTGACTCGGGATTATCTCCGTTATTTTTTCCGCTTACCTCGACTTCCGTTACTACACCGTTCTGCGTGACATCCTTAATGATCGTTTCCTGCAACCCAAACCCGACAGAGGCCAGCACCATTAAAAAGGCACATCCCATCGCCGTTGCGAGAATCGTCATGAAAACACGGCTTCGGTTCTTTTTCATATTTTCCCTTACAAATTGAAATTTATCTTTGAACTTCATAGATTTCTCCTCTTTCCATAACACTGCCCTCCGCGAGCTCTATCGTACGGTGCGCCACACTTGCAACATCCTTGTCATGCGTAATAATGACAAAAGTGATACCTTCCTTTGTATTCAACTCTTGAATGAAATTCAGAAATTCCAGCTCCGTTTCACTGTCCAAGCTTCCGGTAGGCTCATCCGCAAAAATGATACCAGGTCTCGTTATCAATGCTCTGGCAATGCCTACCCTCTGCTGCTGACCGCCTGACAGTTCACTAGGATAGTATTCCTCGAACCCCTTCAATCCGACCCGGTCTAATACCTCGAGTACTCGAGATCTTCTCTCGTTTTTCGATATCCCCTTAATTTTCAGCGGCAATTCCACATTGCTGAACGCACTCATACTGGGAATCAGCTGAAAGCTCTGAAAAATGAAGCCGATATTCTTCAGCCGGAAATCGGACCATTCCGCTTCGGTCAGCTTCGTCACATCCGTTCCTGCAATTTCAATCGTTCCGGATGTCGGCTTCATAAACCCGCTCATCAGGTTCAGCAGAGTCGACTTGCCCGATCCGCTCTTTCCCACGATGGAAACAATCTCTCCCTCATAAATGGACAAATCCACATTTTTCAGAACCGACACCCGCGTCTCTTTATTTTTCTTCCCCACAATAAAATCATGAGAAATCCTGCTCACTTTTATCATAACTATTATTCACCTATTCTTTTGTTTTTTGTATCGATACATAGGTTTAGACGGAATATGGGGTGGAAAGGTTTTGGAGTTGGTATTGAAAAGAAGAAAAATCAAACGAATTGGTCAAGAAGATAGTATCTACCTTTTGTTATTCCATATGAAGGTATATTATATTGTTTTATTATTCTTCTTGCAGAAGTATCACTTACAATTCCTAGAAATCTTTTAAACTGAGCTATTGTTATTTTTGTATCAATCAGTAGGTTGTAATCTTTTAATGCATTCATGTGAGCATCTTTTGACTTATGTGAACAATGTAAGCAATACCAACAGCCTCTTATTCTTTTCATTGCTAAATTTTCACACTTTGGACAGTGGATACCCTTTACTAAGTCTTGTTCCTTTATTCCATATTTTTCAGAGATATTGAGACTATCTGTTGGCTGGTTTCCTTTTAATAAGAGGTTACTTGCTTTCTTTAAATCTTTTTTTGACCAAACTTCCACCGCATAATTTCTGTGTAGATATTCAATTTTCCTAGAAAGTACTGAACTCCGGATAACGAACTTTTCTACTATATTTTTGTGTGACTCGGCAATAATTTGAGCGTTTGGGTTTGCCATTACAACTAAACATTCACCTGGAAGGTCCGGCAACGTATTTTGCTTAAACCAAGCTTTTATCTGAGTTTGCTGTCGCTGCACTTGGACGATCGGACAACCAAGTACCATTTTATCTTCTATACCATTGTTATTAGTTGATTTTATAAGTTGCTGAAATGAGTGGTCAAAATGAAGGGTTCCGACGTAGTTTTTTATTTCGAGTACTAAGTAGAAGTTAGGAAATAGGATTAGTGTATCAATTTGAAAGAAATATTGTTTGTAGGGAAGTCTAAGATCATGAAAAATAAGATACTCACAATTTAACTCAGGAATCAGATTTAAAAAATAATTGATTGATTTTTCTCCCCTGAAACCGGCCATACACTTCCCGAGCTCAGCCTTGATTTCTTGAAATTTGGGATGTTTCAGATCGAGCCTCCTTACCAAAGCTTTCAAAATTTCAATTTTAAATGACAACTTTCTATCTTTAACAATAGTCAACTAACCACTTCCTTTTTAAGGTTTTAGCTATAATTTGATAAACCTGGTACAATCTCCTTCTCTTTTTCTAAATTTTATAAGTAAACGTAAATTTTATTTTATCAACCTGTTTCTTGAGATGAATTAGCGTTTTTCCTTAGAGAAAAAATTATTTTTTTGTCACTAAATTGTAGTATCAACTGCTTTTACTATGTTTGCTTATTCTCAAAATCCAGTTTTCTTAGTCAAATTGATGGAATTCTCAATATTTTTTCGATTCCACCACTTCTGACTGTAATTCAACCACTTAAAGGGTACATTGGTGGCATTCCAACACCTACACGAATTAATCCAACCATATATGAAGAGGATTCCGCCACACCATTTTTTATTCAACCACTTGGCACCGGAATTCAGCCACAAAAATTTTTATTCAACCTAACCAACCAATATATCAACCACTTTGAACAATTATCCCGCCACTTCATCTTTCAACAATAAAAGAATAAACAAAACCCGCCTATCTATAAGGAAAGGCGGGTAAACGTTTTCCATATAACCCTATGCAGCAATATCCCTCTTCACAAAAGTAAAGAAACTGATCACATGCAGCATTACAAAATACAGAAGATACATCACTACCGAAAACCAGAAAGTGGTTCCGGCAACGATTGGCATGCCGTCGATAATGGCGTTGAAGTTAGTGTTGGCGAATGGCGAATACTTCGCCCACTCGAATTTCATTCCGATCAATTGGGTGATCTGTGCACCTGTAAAAAGCAGGAAGAGCGAGATACCAATTGCCAAGGAATTGTTACGGAATACACTGGAGATCATGAAGGCGATGGTGGCAAACATGATAACTCCAAGCGAACTTAAGAGCAGCTTAACCAATATATAGACCAATGGATGAAGTTCGAACACATCCCCGCTCACATATAGTAGCTCCGGTGCACTTTTCATCCCGAATGCTATGGCTCCTGCGATAAAGGATGTTCCAAAGAAAATGAAGAAAAAGATGACCATAAATACCAGAACCGACAGGTATTTTGCTATTAGGATTCTGCTTCTTTTAATAGGGCGGATCATGAGGAGCTTGATGGTGCCCCAGGTAAATTCACTGGCGATGGTACCGCCTGCAATAATGACTACGAAAAGTGTGATGATGCTTGTTAATCCTAGATTGTCGTTAATGTATGTCCACACGGAATTTTCTGTAGTAGGCTCCAAGTCATGCTGAATGCGGTACTCATTTATTGCATATTGGCGTTCCAAGTATCCGTGGTCACGGTCGGACTCGCTTTCCATCGTCATTTTAAAGTTTTCGTTATCCTGTTGAAGCTGTTCTTTCCAGCCAAGCTGTTGTCCCTGGCCTTGGTTTGGGTCATCCATCATGGACCCCATCATGATTGTAAATACTACGCCGATAACGGATAGTCCGATTAGAATGATGCTCATTACATAAAAACTTGGACGGCGGAACCATTTGATCAGTTCATTTTGTACCAGATTTATCATACTAGGCACCTCGCTTCTGTGACGTTTTTTCCAGGAACTTGTCTTCGAGGGTTTTTGTCACTTCTTTTACTTCAAATATTGCAATCTTGTTTTCTACTAGACTTGCCACTATTTCAGGTACTCTCTCTTTTTCAAGGACAACCTGGAGAATGTCATCAGTCGCAGTCACTGCCAAACCGGATGATTCCAACAATTGCTGTGCATCACCCATTGGTGCAACAGTAAATTGATAGGAGGACACTCCATCCTGGATAAAGTCACGGATGCTTTGGATATCAAGCAACTCTCCCTGCTGGATGATGCCGATCCGGTCACACATTAATTCCATTTCGGATAATAGGTGGCTCGAGACCACAATGGCCATTTGCTCATCCTTGGCAAGTTTTCTTAAGTAATCACGAATTTCCCTGATACCAGCTGGATCCAGGCCATTGGTCGGCTCATCTAGAATCAAAACTTTAGGATTATGTAGCAGGGCCTGAGCAATTCCTAAGCGCTGCCTCATACCAAGAGAATAGGTTTTCACCTTCTCCTTGATTCGATCTGTCAATCCAACCAATTCAATCACTTCTGCTAAACGCGCTTCGGTTATTCCAGGTACCATGCGGGCATATTGCATCAGGTTCTGATAGCCCGTAAGAAATTTGTACATTTCCGGGTTTTCGACGATTGCACCTACATGGCTGACCGCTTTCTCATAATTGGTTTTAATGCTGGCACCTTCTATGAAAATATCTCCTGATGTAATACCCATCAGTCCCACCATCATTCGAATGGTAGTGGTTTTACCAGCTCCGTTCGGTCCAAGGAAGCCGAACACTTCCCCTTTGTACACTTCAAAGGAAACATCCTTGATAATCTTTTTCCCCTTAATTTCTTTGCTGACATTTGTAAGCTTTACAGCTATTTCATTCATTCCAGTTCCCCCTTAATCGCTTTACATTTCCATTTTCTTTTCCATCATGAATGCTGAAAACGTGAATAACAGGATACTGATGAGAAAAAAGACCCCCATTAATGCGAAGGAAAACTCACCCATCAGTAAACCAAAATTCAGTGCACCTTCTCCAGCATCGAAGTTCAACCCAATATTTGATGTTGAGAACGTCCCCAGACTTAAGAGTCTCTCATACCAGGGAGTGTAATGAAATATTACATGCAGACTGATGATTGGCAGTAAAAGAAGAGCTATCAGGACCTGCAAAACTTTCCCTAGCAATCCCCTTGAAGTAACGCTCTTCATCATCACCCAAATAAACAACATCCAAACTCCACCATATAATCCTGTTAAGGAAATGTTGACAAGCAGTGATCCAACTTCCCAGACTTCCTCTTTCTCCCTCCATATGGGAGTATCGAGAAAAATAGATGAAAGCATCAGTAATCCGATACTTGCAAGTAGAGATAGTAAAAATGACAGAAAGGAAACAACCAGTTTGCTGAACAATAAGCTGAAGACCGAATTAGGATTATGGAGCCATTGCATGGATTTCGTTTCTTTGTGCAAGCTCAGACATATATCAATACTGATATAAAAAAGGTTACTTACTAATAGCAGAATCCCGACAGCAGTAGTAATATATGGATTTCCCATATAAATCGATGCAACAATACTTATAATCCAGACTGCCAGGATGACAAGCACATTCTGCCATGCACTTTTGAATGAAAGCTTCCAGTCCTTTACAAACAACCCTGTAAACCAATGCATGCTCATCCCTCCGCACTCTCTTCAAATGAGCGGATCATCCAATCCTTCACAGACAGCCCTTCCACTTCCCTAATCTGTTCTACGTTTTCCTGGGCCAAAAAGTTTCCATTTTTTATTAAAATAACTTCATCAAGCAATGGCTCAATTTCATCAATTTCATGAGTGGCAATGACAATCGTTTGTCTTCCGAAGTCCACGTAGGTAAGGAGCCCCTTCACTATCGAGTTTCTAACCATCGGATCCAATCCGGAAAATGGTTCATCCAGTAGAATATAATCCGCCTCACGAGCCAGGGCCAACACCAATTTCAGGCGACCTCTGTTTCCTTTGGATAGCTGCTTTATTTTTTTTCCGCGCTCCAATTTCATGAACCGGAGTAGTTCTTCCGCTTTTTCCATTCGGAAATCTGCAAACTGGGAAGCGTAGAATTGCACCATATCATTTACTGTAAAAGGTTCATAGTAGAAATCCAGCTCCGTCAAGTAGGCAACGTTTCTTGCAATCCTTCTTGTCGCAACCTCCCCGTTCACCGTCACTCTCCCTTTATTCGGTTTGACCAAACCTGCCATCAGCTTCAGGCTTGTTGACTTTCCGCTCCCGTTTGGACCAAGCAGCCCGATTATTTTTCCTGCATCCAAAGAAATGTTCCCATCTTTTACTGCATGATCACTTCCATATTTCTTGGTCACATTTTCAAATTTAATCATGCTTTACTTCCCCCTTTGCCAGAAATTCCTCTACACTATGAATGATCTCCGTTTCTGTTACCCCAATTTCTCTCATGCTTTGAACAAAACTCTCTACAACACTTGCTTCCATCGACTTTCTTAATTGAACAACCATCCCAGAATCTTCCGTTACAAAGGTCCCCTGCCCTCTTCTCGTCTCCACAATCTCCATCCTTTCCATCTCGCTATAGGTTCGTTGTATCGTATTTGGATTAACCCCGGACTGGATTGCCATTTCCCGGACGGAAGGCAGTTTATCTCCAGGTTTAAGATCTCCACGGACAATCTCTTTGCTGATGCGATCTATAATCTGCAGATAGATCGGTTTATTACTTTCGTATTTGGTTGTCATTTTGTTTCCACCACCTTCTCAAGAAGCCATGAGGTAATAAAAAAATAAAACATTGTCCTGATAAAATATAAAAGGACATATCCTATTGGCAGTTTCTTACTGTCTGTATAAAAGGAACCTCCATTTTGGCCTACATTAAAATACAAGCCATTCATGTGTTCCAACGGCAATGGCCATAGACCTGAAATAAAACCAATGAATGCTGTATTTTCTATAAAAACCAATAGAGAGTGAAAGAGAATCACGAATAGAAAGAAGAACAGCACCCTAAACTTCTTAAGCAAAGCAACTGCTCCTACAGCATGGTAAACAGCCCAGTAAAACATCAAGTAAAGACCCAATTCGATTCCACTTACAGTAATTCCTAATCCTCCGGAAACTATAAATGAGAGATAAGAAAAACTATCTAAGTATTTAGTGGATTCAACCAATATGACCATTGCTGCTACAAAAATAACAAAACTTAGAACCTGCAGATAAATGCCTGTCAAAATCTTGCTGAAGAGAAGAGAAGTCGTGGATTGTGGGGAGTGCAACCAAAGATGTGATTTACTTTCCATGATCAAGCTGCTGAGCAGAAATACAGTAAAGTAAAAGATATGAATTCCTAGAAGAATGGTTGTCACCACCACACTAATTCCAGGCTCTTTATAATAGATGGAAAAACCGAAACTAATCAGCCACCCGACCAGGAGACCTATTGTAGTAAACAGAAAGCCAAGTCTCACCACCACCCACTCTTTCCTTAACAACCCTCTAAAAGCCGATCCCATTAAATCTCCTCCGCTCAATTACTAATATATCAGTGTCCTAGTTAACTCATACACTATGTTCTAGTTAGATAGTACACTAAGTCAATTTACAACGTCAATAGGTTCCTGCAAATATATTTTTCATGGTGTTCGCTAAACTTAAAAAATATTATGCCGATAAAACAATTACGTCTGAACTACTCAACAGGCGCTGACAAAGATGTACATAAATTTAGTTTTTTTTACAAATTTCTCTATAATCACTTAAAATTTATTAGAATATTTTGTATAATAAAATTACTAATTTCTTCATGCGTTTAGGAGTGAAGTGATGGATACAAGAGGAAGAAGAATTGTTCGCAACAAATCTAGAAGTCAGTTTCATTATTTAGTACTAGCAAAGGAATTTATCAGTTCATTCGTTCTTCATGCACTTTCACTAGCTATTGTTGCAACATTTTTAATTTGGGTATTAAATCAGGTATGAAAACAAAAAAACGAGAGGGTCCCCAATCGGAGATCCTCTCGTTTTCCTTTAAAGAAATATTGTTCCATCACTTCTTTTTTTGCAGTGGAACAACGTTTCTTGTTTCCCATTTTGTTTCCAAATCAACTATTCGATCCTCGAGCTTTCTTAGTGTACGATTTAATCGATAAAACATCGGGATGTAGATGATAATGACAGTTACCACAGTATAAAAGAATAATTCCATTCTTTTCCCCCTTATCTTACGTACCTATTTCTCTTTGTTAATTGGCTGGATTTTGCTTTTATGATAGTTTATTCGACTCCCTGTGTAAAGAACACCGACACTTCCGAGAAACAGTACCAGTAACACTTGAGCCAGTCTTGAATCGATGCCGAACATCGCAGTTATGATATAAATTACAATGATCGGGATCATGACTGTATATAAAGAAAATAAAAACCGGTAGCGCTCGTCCACTTCATGTACCGTTCCACACGCCTTACAGATAATGGGACGATAACCGAAGAAAATCGATGTCAATTTTGTCGAATATCTTACGTTTTCCTTGCAGTTTGAACATTGTTGAAATGACATGCTTCTACTCCTTACAGGTTGTTAAATTCAAAAAATATTCATATGTATAATCAACTAGCTCCTTCTGGTCCATCAACCTTGAAAAAGCTTTTCCTATATACCCTTGTTTGACCTCAAATTTCAATTCAAACTTTTTGCCAATCTCATTGAATACGTCGTCCTGATAGGATATTGTCTGATATTCCTTCCAGACTCTTGCCCCATCTTCCATGATGGCACTCCCCGCTTTTATAAGCGTCTTTTCAGGCTGTCGGTGTTCCGCAAGATGCATGGAGGTATTGTTTTCATAGTCCACTCCAAGTAAAAGGACACTCCCTTTCAAGTCATAGATCCTTGCCAATGGGGAATGCTCCCCTAAACCTTCGTCGAGACCATGTCCATCAGTTACAAAATGTTTATGCTGTCCCCACGCAGCAAAGGAAAGCGTGGGATGGCTGCTGCGAACAACATTTGGAAAACTGCGGAACGACTCCGGTACTACACCCATATTATAGGTAGGAGTTATGTCCGGGTCAAAAGCTGGTGTCTCCACTTTTATCGTATCCCACCATTCAGAAGGAACAGGAGGATATTGCCACTCGCTTGGGTCACTATTATCTCCGGTGTGAGTCGGCATCACCAGAGTCCCCTTGTCTGTCAGCACTTCCTGTAATGCCTGAATGACTGCTACCTGTGCCCCGCATACCCAGCCGATTTTGCTCAGGGAAGAGTGGACAAGCAATGTTTGTCCTTCTTTTAGTCCTAGTTTCCTAAAATCATCTATCAAGGAGTTTTTGGTGACCAATGTGGACTTTATCTCCTCTTCATGCTGTGTCATGCTATCACTTCCTTTTCCAAAAGCATCTATACTCATCATATCAAATCTATGAATAAAGAAATATATAATTATCTGAAAATAGGAATAAAAAGGAGGATGTGCAGCAGCCATTGTACATCCTCCTTTTCATTATTCTGAGATCGGCAGTTTATTGGTCATCACCTGAATGAAGTCCTTCACAAATAGCTGTGTGTCAACTTCCATGGCTATTGCCACCTTGTTTTCTCCCGGCTTAATATCAGGCTTTGGTCTGAAATCGGCAATGCTTACCCCCCTCAGATCATTATCATCTGTACCGATAAAAATTTTCCGTTCTACATATTTAAATGCTTCCGGCATGGAAATGGCAAATAAGGTGAGTACATCATGGAGAGGACTTCCTTTTATTCCTGGGACAAGCTTCTGATACGCTTCAAAATAATAATCGAAAATAGCTTTCATCAGAGGCTGATATGGATTATTTTCAGTTGCCACAATATTATTGATGGTTTCCGGTGTTATGATTGCATCATTTGTCACGTTCAGAGGATACACTACCCCGTTCTTCACTTTGCTTGTCACTATTTCTGCTGCAAGCTGGTCTCCATAGAAATTCGCCTCAGCTCCTGCAGTTACATTACCTGGGACCAGGAAAGCTCCTCCCATCAAGTAGAAACCTTTGACCGAATTCATTATTTCTTCTCCAGCAAGATTTAAAGCCAATGCAAGTGATGTCATTCTTCCTACATCTACTATGAGCAGTTCTTTTCCGTATTCTTCAATTATTTTAAAAATCGTATCGAAGTTTAGCAGCTCTCCCTTTATTGTGGCAGGTGGCCGAATCGGTCCAAGCCCCTCTTCCCCATGGATCTCCGGATAAAAGGGTGTAAACTCCCCGGATAACGGCCCTTTTGCTCCACCAATCAATACTACATTATGTCTTCTCGCCAAGTCCAATAAATAGGCAACGTTCTGAGTCGCTTGCTCCTGATCGACATTGCCATAGCTGGATACGATCCCAACCAATTCGATTGCAGGACTTAAAAGCCCGTAGATAATCGCCAATGAATCATCGATTCCCGGATCACAGAATAACAAGACTTTTTGCGGCATTTCCCTCTCCCCCTCGGTTGAGTGGCTTTCTTAAGTATATTCTGCTGAGTCTTGATTTTTCCTTATTCCGTAATACCTGTTCCGATTATTCTCACTTCTGACGTTACCTTAATTTTTATATTTGGATACTGCTCTTCCCATTTTTTGAAATCAAACCCTCTTTTTCGGGATTTCGCTTCAAAACCGAATCCAATGGGATCGACATTTTCCTTTTGAAAGGAAGTGATCAATTCCGTTGACTTCTTTTCCAAATCCTTTTCAAACACTTTCTGGAACTCTTCAATCATTTTAGGGTCCACCTTTCCACCTGAATACTCTTTGATAAGCCCATCCATTTTAAGGTGAACATGAAATTGGGGTTCACCATTTTCCCATTTCACTTTAATTTTCCTCTTAGTTTTGATACTTCTTAAGGTAACGTATTCTTCTTTATTGGGTAATTTTATGCTTGTTGCCCCATCAGTATATTCATCCACGAGAAATTTAAAATAAAAAAGCTGTTCATTTGGGATTACAGTTGCCAGTTTCCCCTCTTTTAGGATGACCGTTCCCAGAATCATCACCTTTTCGTCGACTAATTTAAGATAAGGAAGGTTCGGATCTTTCCCTTTTTGATAATAGTCGGATAGAAAAACATGTAAATTAGTTTTAGGTACATCCCTGCGTTCTATATTATGTTTAATGAGGTTTGATAAGTAATTTCCTGTTCCCTCTGTTCCATATTCTCCATTAAGGATTTCCTTTACTTGCCCATCTACCACAGCAAGATATAGACTAGTCCCAATACTAGCGTCCCTTTCTAGGGCATCAACTAGTTTTACGATCCCTTTTTCAGCTAAGTCCTTGTTAAAAAGTACTACCTCCAAGCTTCCGTTCACAATAGGTGCTGAGGATTTTTTCTGCAACTCTCTTACTAGATCTCTATTCATATTAGCAATTGCAGAAAAGGTTTCATTGGTAATGGATTGGTCAGCTTGATAAATTGGGATTACAAAAGTCCCCATTACATCATCGCTTTCCAAAAGGTCAAATCCCTCCGCACTTTCAATATTGATATCATCCACGATTTCTTTTTCCAAACAGCCTGATAGGAGAATCAGAAGGAAAGCTAAAATACTACATTTACGCAGAAGCATTTGCTTTCCTCTCCTTTCTCCAACTTGCGAAAGATACTATTGCAAACAGGACGGGGATATATATATACCCCATGTAAAATCCGATCTGCCCCAAATAATTATTTAAATCATTAATTAGTTTCCTATCTTCAAACATTTGCATAACACAAAAAACTAATATTGTGAGAATGATAAGGGTGGTTCTGTGCTTGGTATGGAAGACTCGTTTAGCCAGACGACTGGCGCACCAAAGAAACACACATACGTTGGGAAGAATGATAAGACACCAGTTGGCTATACCTATATACTCCATTCGTTCAACAAATGGCAGCTCAATGATTTTCCAGATGGAAAGTGTAGCCCAAATATTTTTCTCAAGCTTGCCTTCACTGAAATAGGCAAAAGTCACTACAGCAAGGTAAAGGTAAAGGATAGAAGTCGCAAAAACCCCGAGATGTGCCCATTTTTTTGATTTTTCAGGATTGCTTACAAACGGATAGAAAATGAGCAGGGTTTCAAAACCCAGCATACTTAAGGTCATATCCTTTCCGGAAATCAAAATGTCTTTTATTGAGTGATCGAATATTGGAAGCAAGTTCCTGAAATCAGCATATTCCAAAGGAAGAATCAGCGTTAATGCCAGATAGGAGGGAAGGACAACTCCCAAGAAGGCAATTCCGGTAATCACCCTAAAACCTCCGGAAATAATGTAATAGACTAAAATAAGGAATAATAAGGAAAACAACCAGGTCTTAAAATCCGGAAACAGCCAAACCTGTATAACTTCAATAAAGGTTCTCAATACAGTTACCGTCGTGAAAATAAAGTAAACGACAAAAATTAGATTGAAAAGATTCCCAATCCATTTTCCAAATGCCAATCGGTGGGCACTTGCTAAATCCCCGTTACTCTTTTCACAAATTTTATAGATGAAATAAATGATAAAGTTCGTGTATAAACCAAATATAATTATCCCCATCCATGCATCATATCCGGCAGACATTGCGATAATCCTCTGGAAACCTAGTGCCCCAACCCCAAACTGTGTGCTATGAATCAGAAAAAACACTAAAAAAGGTGAAACCTGAAACTTCTTTGGAACCTGTTTCAATGTACTCCCTCCCTTCATTGGCTATTCGCCATCAATATCCTTTTGTTTCCGTTTCTTCTTCATTGTCATTCTCTCTTTTTTCTGCGTTCTTAATTGATTAGGGCGTTTGGTTTGAAAAGAAAAAGGCAAGCGCAATAAAGCATCTTTCATATCTTGTATTCGCGGCGGATAGATCGGCTCCAAGTACGGCTTGTTCAAAGAAGTTAATCTTAATAGATGGGTAGCCAGTATGCAAAAGCAAAAAACTATTCCGAGCAATCCCCATAGCTCCGCAAACAATAAAAATGGGAACCTCAATAGCCGAATGGTATTACCCATTTTGTAGACAGGAGTTGTAAAGGAAGCCAGTGCAGCCAGCGCTACGATAATGAGTAGTACATTACTCGTAAGGCCAGCTTCCACCGAAGCGGTTCCAATTACGATTCCGCCCACGATACCGATTGTTTGACCTACTTTTGTCGGTAATCGGGCTCCAGCCTCCCTTAATAATTCGATTGTCAATTCCAAAAAAATCGCCTCCAGTATCGGGGGCAATGGTACCTCTCTTCTGGATGAAATCAATGTGCTGAGCAAATCTTTTGGAATAAGCTCATAATGGTATGTCAGTACGGCAACATAGACCGGAGTCACCAAAATGGAGAAGGCAACGCCGAAAAGTCGTATTAACCGGAAGAAAGAAGACAGCCAATAGCTTAAATAGTAATCCTCAAATGAGGAAAAGAACTCTACTAGTGTGGTTGGCCCGATCAGTCCATGTGGGGAGCCGTCCACCATGATTACCACCTTCCCTTCAACCAAAGCGGAAGTAACCCGGTCTGGCCTTTCCGTATCCAAAAGCAGTGGAAATATTGTATTTGCATTATCAGAGATTAGCTGAGTAATATAGGAACTATCATTAATATGGTCATACTGTACTTCTGATAGGCGTTCTTTGACGGTCGCTACATTTTCTTTATTTGTGATGCCATCGATGTAGATGATGGCTATTTTTGTTCTTGATATTGTTCCTAATTGCTGCTGTTCAACCGTCAACATAGGGGTTTTCAGCCTTCTTCGAATCAGGTTCAGGTTAGAGTCGATATTTTCAACAAACGACTCCTTTGGGCCAATTACGCTGAATTCTACCTCTGGCAGGGATACCGCACGAGCTTGAATAAACTCAGATCTTACCAGCAATCCAATCTGATCATGTTCATGGATTTGCAAGTACATGAAACCGGAAAGCAGTTTCTCCCTGATTTCATTGGAATCCTTTGAAATGGTTACTATTTCAATTGGTAGAAGGTCTTTAAGATCCTCAAGACTGTTCCATGGTCTGGTTGTAATCGTGTGAAGAATATCTCTGTGCAAGAAATCTGTATCAATCAAAGTGTAATAGTAGTTCACCCAGATTTTTTTTCTACCGTCCTCCGTGTTGCAAGTAAATCGCAGAAAGTCCACAGATTTGTGCATTTGGTTTAACAGTTCATTTACTGTCAAATTCTCAACAAGTCCTGAATCGGATTTAGATATGGATTTATTTTTTGATTTAAAAAGCTTTTGAAAAATATTCTTCAATCTAAACCCTCCTCTGACCATTCTTGTATATGTTATTTTTCCTAGAAAGCGCCTGAATATACAAGAAAATCCATTGCTCTTCTTTCCGGATTTGCTTGATTACGCAAAAAAAATAAAGAGCCCACAAAAGGACTCTTCATTTTAACACCTATTATCTTTGTGGACGTCTGATAATCTCCACCACATCAAATAATCGGATATGGTACGTGTTTTTATCTATATCTTTAATCGTCAGCCTGTTTGCTTTATAACGAAATGATTGAATTCGCCCTGTAATCTGTATAACATCGCCTTCAAACCATATGGACATCTTTATCGTCTCTTTTGCCATATAAATATGACGCAGGAGCTTTTTTATGTACTGGATATCGGGGACATTTTCCGGAAACAATAGGAACCCCTGTACCGTCTTCTCCTGATCATTCTTCCATAAGTACATCGTTTGGTTGGTTAGCTTATTTTCATTTTCCTTTTTATATTCCATGGCCATTACCCCTTTTTCTATTAAATTCTTTGTATTTCGATGCAGGTAACCTCCATTTTCCAAATAACACCATTGAAAACTTAATAAACTACCTATTTGACTATGCACATACCATTTATTCTGAGATGTGCAGGATTAATAAAAACAACCTACATTGTAAGTACCGCGGAATAATGAAAAGCCGGCTTTTCAAAAGGATCACAGACATGAAGGAACCCTTTGAAGAGGTGCTAGAGCAATACACTCCCATGATTCATCATATTATCCATTCGCTGCACATTTATAAAAATCAAGATTATTACCTGCAGGAGGGTATGATTGCACTATGGGAAGCTACCGTTACTTTTGAAGCAGAAAAAGGTGCATTTACTTCCTATGCATATTCCACCATTCGGGGAAAATTGCTTAATTTCCTAAAAAAAGAAATCAAGTTTGCAGCAGCAGAAGAGCCTTCTGACGATTTTAGATTGGATGCCATCCCTTACCATGAATCCACCATTAGGGAAGACATGGAAGCCTATACTCAGAATCTTACAGAAAATCAAAGGAAATGGCTAGTAGAATATATCATAAATAATAAGAAAATAGAGGAAATTGCCTGTGAGACAGGGGCGACAGCGAGTGCAGTGAAATCCTGGAGAAGAGGAGCGTTAAGAAATTTAAAAGATGTGGTGCTATAGAAAATGGGATAACAGCGGGTTTTAGAAACCGCTGTTATCCCATTAGAATAAGGTTCAGCTTCTCGCCTCTTGCATGTATTGGTAGATCACTTCGCCATTATGTTTGGCAATTCCTCGAAAATGCTTAAAGTCGTCTCTTGAGACAAGCACTTTTCGGAACTCCATGAACTCCTCTTTTGTCACCAGATATTGATGAAGTTCCCCATTTTTCAATTTATCCAGAATTTCTGCAGCTAACTCTTCGTTCATGACTTTTCCTCACCTTCGTCTTTCATCTGTCCAAATTATTATTATAATATCGTATTATTTCAGAAAAGGCTTCATTTGAAAAGAAAAAAACCCCTTCTTTTTTGGGAGAAGGGATTCTATGGGGGATAAGGAATAAAATGATTAGAGTTAATTTGCTCTTCACAAATTACTACTCCCTCCATGATATGCCCAAAAAATAAAGGTGTTACAGTTAAATTAAAAGAAAATTTAGAAAAAACTATCTTCAAACTATTTACGTTTTTACAAAAATAATGCAAAATGTATATAATAACTTTTTAAAATCCATTCTTTAGTTTACAACATATACAAAACATTTTAAGGAGAGAGAAGATGAAAAAGGCAGAAGTGGGGAATATTATTGAATTTAAAGAAGGTTTGCAAGGGGTAGTAGAAAAAGTGAATGAAAACTCTGTTATTGTCGATTTGACTTACATGAATAACTATCGTGATCTGGAGCTTGAACAAAGAACAGTGGTCAATCACAAAAACTACAAAGTCATAGGACAATACTGACTCAATTCAAAAGGCTCTGGGTTTTCCATGACCAAAACGAAAAAGGAAGTTGCCAAATGCAATCTTCCTTTTTTTGCTCTTTGTTTAACCAATTATCCCAATTCTTCCTCTAAAATATCTAATACAACCGCACTTTTTTCCTTATCAAGCTTTACAGTAAAATGGGTTTCTTCGCTTATATTCAGGTTTCTTCTAATTTCTACGGGTATATTCACTTTTCCATTATTCGAAACGACGGACTCGTTGAAAACATGTTGTTCTTCAATTGGCTTCATCACTAGGCCCAGCGGCTTTTCCATAATCATTAATACATCGCCATCAGAAATTTCCAGCTGTTCTCGTATTGTTTTGGGAATGGTTAAATGGCCAGATTTTCGAATTCTCCGCAATTCATTATAATGGCACATGGTATACACTCCTATTTTTTTAAATGTATTCCCTTATATTTCAAATCGAAAACGAAATTTGCAGTTGATATAGGAAAAAACAACATTTGTCATAGGCAGCCTATCTTTTGTATTAGATCTGACTCTACATGGTGCACTCCTTTTTTACTATTTTTCATGAATGCAACCATCGCTTTTGCCACCTTTTCCGCTTCAATGGACCTGTACTTTTTTAGCTTTCCTATCAAGATGGGCTGTACCGCATTCCCAAGCCATTCCCCCATTTTTTCACCTAATCGGATTTCCTTTCTGTCTCCCAACAGCAAAGAAGGCCGGAAGAAATAGGTGGATGGGATTCCGATACTGCTTACCGTTTCTTCCATCTGACCTTTAATCTTATTATAAAAAAAACGGGATTGTGAGTCAGCGCCAATGGCAGAAACGACAGCAATCCTTTGGACACCCTGAGCCTTAGCCAGTCTTGCCGTTTCTACTACATAATCATAGTCAACCTTTTTAAAACTTTCCTTCGATCCAGCCTGCTTTCGAGTGGTACCCAAACAGATGAATACTTCATCGACATGAAACTCCTCGATATAGTCCAAAATTCTCGTGAAGTCTATGACTATTTCCTTCAGCTTTGGATGTTTTATGCTGGTTGGTCTTCTCACTATAGTACACACACTTGCGTATTCAGAATTTTCCAAAATTTGATTTGTCAACCGGCTCCCGATTAATCCCGTAGAGCCAAGGATTAAAGCATTCTTTGTCTTATTCATAATGTTTCTCCTCTTCCTATTTCTATTCTCTTTATAACAAATCCTTCTGGTTTCTACAACTAATGAGGTTTTTCAGACAATCTGTTTCGATCTGCTGTGGATGGCGGTTTCTCCATCCAGCGGTTTTTTACCATCAGATCAGCTCCTTCTTTTGCGAGTAAGGCTGTTTCAGATGAGAGCTTTTCATACTTGATTACCAGGTCACTTCTTTGGCTGGCAGCTGCTGCTGTAGCATAATTGCTTATACCTGCTGCCGTCATGAGACTGATATGAAACATCATAAGTTTATCAGAAAATGGCGGTAAGGTTGATGCGGTAATGGAAAAATCGGAAGACATCGGGGCGTGCACATCATCCTTTGTCAATATATTAATAAAGGTATGTATATGGTTTTTAGCCAATTGCTTCGCTTTTTTCATAAATTCCCGCACTTCTTCATTCATCGCACATTGGGAAAAGGCGGTACTTAGCATCATACCTATCTGGTTCGTCTCAATATTCATACTCAGGTGAGTAACTTCTATTGTATTAAGGGTCCGCTTGTAAACAAAAGGGTTAATCCCACTGAAATATTTCGTGGATTCGACCATCTCGGCTTTTGACGGGACTGTTGTGTATGGTTTTTTTACATACAGCCCTTTCTCAAGCAGAAGGTCTGTCACGCTTTGAAAAATATCGACTGTTTTTAGAAGGAAGGATTGGTACAAGGATCGAATATCTTTCCGGGATACGGATGCAAGACAGCCTCCATATGTAACCATTCCGATTTTAGCCATCTGCAGGACATAGAACAGCTTGAAAGTATCCGAAAATAGACGAGGCGCTTTTAAATTCAGGTCATTTTCAGAGAAAGCAACCGGAAGCGGATATTGTTCCTTCCAAAATACGTGTTTGATTTCTTGTTCATTATCCGATGCTATATCATAGGCCTCTGCAATCACTTTTCGTATTTCAGGATCCTCGACATATTCAAGGTAGTATTTTAACACGTAAACAGACATTGAATTATTAAGGTATAACGTCCATAGTGTACTGATTTCTGCGCATGAAAGCTTCACCATATCATGAGACATTCTGCATTCCTCCTTTTGTCAGTATTTATTATTTTCACCTTCCTCCCTTTTTAGCAAAAAAAAATAGGTACAACATGATGTTGTACCTAACGGGTATTAACGGTTATCTATCTTTTCAGGGTAGAGGTCATGGTTCATCAGTCTGTATTGTGCCATTTCCTCATATTTTGTTCCCGGTTTTCCATAGTTTGTGTACGGATCGATGGAGATGCCGCCACGCGGGGTGAATTTCCCCCAAACCTCGATATAGCGTGGATCCATCAGTTCAATCAAGTCGTTCATGATAATATTCATGCAGTCCTCATGGAAGTCGCCGTGGTTGCGGAAGCTGAATAGATATAGCTTCAGTGACTTGCTTTCCACCATCAGCTCTCCCGGGATATAGCTGATATAGATGGTTGCAAAATCGGGTTGATTGGTTTTCGGACATAGGCTTGTAAACTCAGGGCAATTGAATTTGACAAAATAGTCCCGGTTCGGGTGCTTGTTTTCAAATGTCTCCAGAACATCTGGAGAGTAGTTGAATAGATAACTTGTTCCTTGGTTTCCGAGTAAGGTCACACCTTCAAGTTCATGGTCTTTTCTTCCTGACATATTAAACACTCCTCTGATCTATACTCCCCGCTTGTTTCCCCAGACAAGGGTATGCAGTTGCGGAAGCACTCTAACATTATTCAAGCCTTCATCTTGCATCACTTCTTCTATCAGCCATTCGTACTGAGCAAGAAGCTTTTGTATCAACTTATCATTTTCCTCTGTTGCGGTGTCTTCATTTCCCACCTGTACAAAAAAGGATAGTTGCGGATATCTGTTATGGACTTTTTTTGCATAAGCCAAATCGTCTTTATTAAACACTACGACCTTCAAAGATGTCTGTTCTACTTTTATACGTGAGATGATAGCATCGAGCACGTTAAAATCAGTTTCCATCAAGGAGCTTGGCGGTTTTGGGGAAATGGTCAGATCATCAATATCATAGAGCCAGTCCTGCCATCTGCTGCCTTGTGTCTCAAGTGCTACCTGAATATTGTTCTGGTGTAAGAGCTGTACAAGCGCTCCCATGTTTTTTAACAGAGCTGGATTACCTCCGGATATGGTCACATGGTTGAATTTCTTACCACCAATCCCTACCAGGCGCTCCCAAATCTCCTCAGGAGTCAGCAGAAGGATATCAGCCTTTGCACTGCCATCCCATGTGAACGCGGAGTCACACCAAGAACATTGATAATCACAGCCAGCTGTTCGTACAAACATGGTTTTTCTTCCGATGACCATCCCTTCCCCTTGCACGGTAGGTCCAAAAATCTCTAATACTGGTAGTTTGGTGCTCATTAATCCTTCTTCCCTTTCTTTTTCGGACGATAGACCACATAGCTGGTAGGTGTTTCACGAACAAAAACCTGCAGACATGTCGGTTTATTGGGAAGTGCCGCCAGATGGTTCTCGATCGTTTCCCACATGGTTCTCGCCACTACCTCCGTTGTCGGAAAGTAATCAGGGTTGTCAGAGCGAAAAACATCTACATGGTCATTTAAAATGGTATGGTCAAACTTATCATGTAAAAGTACTTTCAAATCTTTGAAGTTCACCAAAAAGCCAGCTTCATCAAGATCATCCCCACCAACAGTTACATTGACAAAGTACGTATGCCCATGGACCTGCTTGCATTTACCTGCCGCATCAGAGGGAATATAATGTGCGGCTGCAATATGCATATCCTTATTCAATTCATATTGAAAATCATGAAAAACCTGTGGATACATCTGCTGCATCATGAGGACACATCCCCTTTATCCTTTGTTGCCAAATACTCATCAAGTCCACGCTTTCGGAGCTTGCACGCCGGGCATTCCCCGCATCCATCTGAAATGACGCCATTATAGCAAGTCAAGGTTTTCGTTCTTACGAAATCCAGGGCACCCAGTTCATCTGCCAATTGCCAGGTTTCCGCTTTGTTCAGCCACATCAAAGGTGTATCAATGACAAATGGATAATCCATGGAAAGGTTGAGGGTCACATTTAATGATTTGATGAACACATCCCTGCAGTCGGGGTAGCCGCTGAAATCCGTTTCACATACGCCGGTTATAATATGCTTTGCACCCATCTGCTTTGCTGCAACTGCTGCAAAGGAAAGGAATAACAGGTTTCTGCCATCCACAAATGTGCTAGGAAGCTCGCCCTCTTTTTCCTCAATCTCAATTTCAGGACGAGTTAGGGCATTTGGAGTCAACTGGCTTAGTAGTGACATATCCAGCACACGATGATTCACTCCAAGCTCTTTTGCAATACTCTTGGCACATTCTATCTCCAGTTCATGACGCTGACCGTAATGGAAAGTGACAGCTTCCACTTCCTCAAACTCTCGCATTGCCCAAAGTAAGCAAGTTGTGCTATCCTGGCCACCGCTGAATACTACCATCGCCTTCTCTTGTTTTTTCATGGTAACAATCTCTCCTTACATACGAACTAATTATATTCAATACAGAAAAAACGCTACCTAATTATGGAGGCTAGCGTAAACATAAAAACAAATAAAAAAAACTATATCCTAAGGAATATAGTTATGTTCAGTCCTTAGTTTTTTATAGAGGGTATTTGCTAGAACCTCTCCTACTGCATCGAGATGCGTAGACTTTATTCAATTTAACTTTTTAACTTTGTTACTATAACATATTTCACCATAACAATCTACTATCTTTTATTCAGGAAGAAAGAAGGGGAATGAATGACGAGGTCTGCAACCTTTTTACGCATACGCACCAGTTTTTGGTATCTGCTGTCTTTTTATGGTATCATCTCTTCAATGTTGGCGGCTTTAACCTTATCCATTGACCATCTTGTTCTTGGCTCTGGCAGAGAAAGCAATATTCCCGATATCTTTTTAGCTGATATTTCTCTCTCACAGACCATCTTGAGTTCCATCGCTTCCTCTCTGTTAACAATGACCACTATTACTTTTTCCACAATACTTGTCGTGCTTACCACCTATCTATCAGAATTTTCACCAAGGGCTTTGCAGAATTTCATTACTGATCATGCCACTCAAAGGGTTTTAGGAATATTTACAGGTGGATTCATCTATTGTATCCTTTTGCTTCTCTTCCTTAAAGAAACCGGGGAAAAGCAACTATTCCTTGCCCCAACCTTTGCTGTTGCAATAGCAATTCTATGTTTGATTGTATTCGTCTATTTCATTCAGCATGTTACCACCTGGATTCAAGTGAGTAATCTGCTCCATAACATTACGCTAGAGACTATTGATAGTATTGAGGATTTGTATGATAAATGGGGTTCTAAAAAAGCTGACTCTCCTTGGGATGATTGGGAAGGCAATGAGATTGCCACAAAAGAGCCCATCATCCTTATGAGTGAAAAACCGGGATATGTCCAATACATTGATGTACAAGCACTGGTTAAAGCAGCATGTAAATACGAATGCATTGTACGTGTGGAAAGGCAGCAGGGGGACTATGTGAACGAGGATACTCCCTTGTTGGCCATTTTCCAAAACGAAAAAGTCATCCATACAGATGAATTCATGACAAAGATAACCGTCTCCCTTGCACGAGCTCCATTGGAGGATGTGGAATTTGGCATTAGAAAGGTAACAGAGATTGGTGTACGGGCCCTGTCCTCCGGCATCAACGATCCCAGTACAGCTGTCCATTGCATTGAGCAGTTAAGTACGCTATTTTCCAGACTGAGCTCTCTTCATGGACCCCAACCGTATTTCAATGATAAAAATCGGAACTTAAGAGTCATTGTCCGAACTCCTGACTTTTTTGAATATCTAAATATCGCTTTCGCTCCAATCATCCGTTATGGTAAAGGGGATATTGATGTAATCGCTTCGGTTTTTAATGCTTTCACCATTATCTCCAATCATTCCACCTCATCCAGAAAAGAAGCGATATGGAAGTTTACGAAGCACACACTTGAAGCGATAAAAAGCGAAAACTATCTGGAGCTGGAGAAACAACAACTTAATCAGAATTTAAAAAACTTATTGTTTTCTCTTGGATATTCAAGCGAATACAAAAATTTGATGTTCCGCTGAAATTTATATTCCTCCTTTTCCATTGTACATTTTGGAAAAGGATGGAGCTTGGATTTGCTGACCACGCAAAAAAAGGCACCTATTTCAGGAACCTGATATTAATAGCCTTTTTATCTTTCCAGGACACCTACCCCTAAAACAAGATTATTCCATAGGACTTTTTCTATTGTTTCCTGTTTCTCCTTGTCACAATGTATCATCAGAATCAAATCTGCATCCGATCCACGCTTTCTCATATTCTTCTCACTTTTCTTCGTAGTATAATAGTCGACCAGAAAGCCTAATACCACCCCAAAAACCAATCCGAAAAGTCCCCATAGAATTGGTCCCAAATATAAAACATATCCATAGATAACACCCAGTAACATAAAGATGATACCAAAAATTGCGGATAAATCCATTAAACTCTGTCCATCTGAACGATGCATGGAATCAATCATTTTGGATTGGTATTTGATTTTATCCAAAGGAATGACAAGCAACTGTTCTTTAGATAGACCGAGTTCTTCCAATTCACGTAATGTAAGTTCCATTTCCATGTTATATTTAAATGTCGCGAAAATGTACATTACATTCAACTCTTTTCTATAATGGCATTTTAAATTCGAGGTCCTGGTATTTTTCCTTCAGCTCTCTGCTCATATATCGGTCAATGAGCTTATTGATCTCCACTGCGCTTACATAGGAATCATACGCTGCAAAACAATAGATGGATGGGATAAATAATAACCATTGAGGTATTAATGCCTGGCTGGCAAGACTGAAATCCCCCATTAATGTAAAGTGGATGGCGGTATATACATTCGCCTGGTATGTGATAATCAGCCACCAAGTTAAGATAAATATGACGGATAATATCCTTGTAACATATAAATTCCCTAGTCCTGGTGTCAAAAGTGACCAGATTAAAGCAAGGATTGGGCTCTTTTTGTCGATAAGATTTATTTCAAGCGAACTTGTATTTTTGATGATAATCGGAAAACCATCCCGATAAGCCATGGTGTAATGTTTATTCATTTCTACAGTCAAACGGTAGCTATCCCATATGGAAAACACGTAAATGCTAATGTAAAGGATGATCCAGCGCTGATCTAAAACCCCCACTGCATCCTCAAACCTCCCTATCATGGAAAGATAGATGGCTTCGTTCAGATGGGCAGCGTTGTTAATTAAGACTTCCCAGGAGATTAAAATAAATGCTGTCAAATACTTATTAAGCATAAAATGGCCAAAACCGGGGAATGAAGCAGCCCACCACGCCACAACAAAAGGCTTACGATAATGAAGGATGCTCGTCGTAAACGGACTGATAATCGCAGCATATCTCTTTTTCTTGTAGCTTTCCGCCATTCTTCCTACCCCATTCACCTGTTATTTCTTCCCATAGTATGCGATGGACACTCGGCTACTATTCAACAGCAGTTGAAAACGGGACATAAGGATTATTTTTGATATATCTTTAAAGCGGATAAAATAAATGGCACACCCAACTTGATGTGCCATTTATTTTAAAAGATTTTATTTAATTGCTCTTTTTTCCAGCTTCATCCGCTAATTGTTCGAAGCTCTTGACTTTCCCATGCTCATTTTGTGATTGCTTTCGTACTTTTCTTTGGCGTTCCTGCTGACTTTTAGATTGTGTCATCCATATCTGCTCCTTTCGCAAGCTTGTTCTTATGATTTGTATATGGAAAAACAATTATTCGAAAGACATGTTCTTCTGCTACAATAGTTGCAACAACAATAAAGGAATGTTGATTATGAGTCGAATTAGATCAGTCCTGCCATTGTGGATATTGGCCAATATCTTGATTGGTATCAGCTTTACTTTCAACGGTTTGTTTTGGCTTTTATTCCCGCTAGCACTAACGCTTTTGCTTTTCATAAGCCTGAAGTTCGCACTCCAAAGTGATATATCACTAATACCATCCATTAAATCTCTACTCATTGGTGCCATTACAGGGAGTTTACTTTATCTTATTTTTTTCTTGACCTATTTTGTTATCAAGCTCTTTGATTTTCCTTTTCTTTCACAAGTTAAAGAGTTATATACGATTGTGGGACCATCAGAAATATGGCATTATCTGCTATTGGTACTCATTATTGTACCGGGTGAGGAAATTTTCTGGAGAGGGTATATACAGGATGCAATTTCAAAATGGAACAACGGTCCTGCAGGTGTTATGATTGCTGCCTGCCTTTATGCATTTGCACATCTATGGTCCGGAAACCTTATGCTAGTGGCTGCTGCATTTACAGCGGGAATTGTCTGGGGAGCATTATTCGAATGGAAACGATCTTTGGTGCTGATCATTATTTCCCATTTGGTGTTTGATATCTGGTTGCTTGTCGTTATGCCTTTGAATTTTTAATTCTTGGTTTACCCTTTTCCCCACAATAGGGTAAAATGATTTCTTGGATGATTGAAAGAAGGAGGAAAAAGTATGGATGCCATTTATCTATTTGTCATAGCAGCTGTAGTTGCATGCTTTGGAATAGCTTTATTGCTCAGGTCAAGTATGGAACAGCTGGCTATGCACCCGGAGAACATTTCTCAAATACAAACAAGGCTTTTTATGTTTGTAGCATTTATTGAAGCTCTTCCGATAGTGTTAATTGTTTTCGGATTTATGACATTAGCTGATTCTGACGCAGACCTGATTATCCCATTAGTGATAGTCGTCGTTTGTGTAGTGATAAATGCCATTTTTAATTTTCTAAAACGAAATGAACTCGTAGCGAACTACCCGGAAGTCAAAAGTACGATTAATTCCCTTTTCCATGTAGGAAATGCATTAATGGCAGCTATTCCTGTTGTTGCTATATTAGCGATGTTTGTAAGATGACAACTGGAGATAATCTAAAAATGAAGGCAGGCAGGAAAAACCGAGAACGGCTTGTCCCGCCTGCTTTCATTTCCTCACAATTAAAAGTATCAGAAATGCGATGCTTATATAGCCGAAAAGTGGATAGAGGTGTTCAATTAAACTTCCGTAACCTATCTGGCTGATCGTATATATGATTGAAACCAAAACAATCGTTACGATATAGCGAGGAATATTCCACATGCTTTCCAACTGCCGTTGCAAACCGAAAATATCGCTGACAACGGATGTGAAGATCTCTCCGTAAATGACAAACACATACATACCAAAATAGGAAAGCATCCCAAGCTTCACTACCTCTGCCATAGGAATTTCAAACGTCTGGAAATTCGGCAAGGAGGCGATGGATATATGACAGGTTATCAAGATGAAGCAAAGGACAAGGCCACCTATAAAACCGCCACGTTTAATGACCCATTCGTCATCGACCTCTGTTGCAAGAGGTACAAGAACAGGCTGAGCCATTGCCAAGTTGAAGGCGACATAGGTAACAGGGGAAATCCACCCCTTCCATGACGGCTGCTGCGATGCTAGGGTCAGGAAATCAAGGCCGTGCTCCATTAAGGCATTTCCTGCAATGAAAAAACTAAAGCCGACCATGACTGGCACCACCACAATGTTGACACCCACCAACCCTTTGACACCTATTAATACAACACACACAGCCAATCCGACTGTCAGCAATAACCCAAGCTGATAATGCCATCCCAGCTGTTCTTCAAATACAGCGCCTGCCCCGGACAGCATCACAGCTCCGACGCAGGTCAAAATGATGAGCATGAAGAGGTTGACCACTGTACCCGCAGACACCCCAAACAGATATTCATTAAACTCTTTATAGGAAGTCGCCTTTATCCTCTTGGAAACCAACATCATTTTCGTGCCAAGCCAAATGAATAAAAACCCACTGATTAAGATGGAGAAGAATCCTATCCACCCATATTGGGTGAAAAATTGGACAATTTCTTTGCCAGTTGCAAAACCAGCTCCCACTATTGTCCCAACATAAACCGCACCTATCTGAAAGGCACCAAGCCAACTTCTACTCAACCGCGCCCCCACCTCTAAACCATTTTAAGCATCCTCTCCACATCGAAAATGAAAAAACTGCTTGTCACATTATATGAGACAGGCAGTTAGGAAAGAAGCGCTTTTTTGGGAAGGGCTATCTAAACTTTCAACTACAAGTTTTTAATAGTAACTATTAAACCTTGAGGGGCAATTTCTTCCTTTCATACCTCCCTTTTAACGGGAATATGGTTGCACTCGAACTGTGTGACAACCCTAAAGGAATATCCTGACCCTCAATAATCCAGGCTGTATCATCCAGCTTTTCGATGACTGAAATGTTTTGACCGAAATTTTCTATTTCAGGGTATTCACAAAAGATAACCCATTGCGATAAAGAATCCTGATCAGTTACAGAATCTTTTACAGCAGGAGATGCTTTAGGTTCATTCTCCAACTGAATGATGTCCTCTAGCACCGCACTCGCTGTAGGAAACATGCCAGCCCCTGGACCCTGCAGCTGCAAAGTCCCCAACAGATCGGTTGTAATGGAAACACTGTTCTGAACCCCTTCGACCTGATAGAAAGGATGAGAGTCTGTTACAAGAACAGGTTCCACCTTACATAGGATTTCATTATTTGACTTGGAGAGAGTGACCACGTGTTTGAACCTGAAATCCGCTTCCGTTGCAACCTTCAAATGCTTCGGCTGAATCTTTGTTATTCCTTTTCTTTCAACCATATTGATACAGGGCTGATCTCCATAAATCAGCTGACTCAATACCATGCCTTTATAAAGGGCATCATATCCTTCAATATCATTGGTAGGATCAGTTTCTGCATAGCCATTTTCTTTTGCAAGCTGAAGCGTCTCAGCAAAAGTACTGCCCAACTTCCTCATATTCGTTAAAATGAAGTTGGAGGTTCCGTTTAAAATCGCCTCGATTTTTTGAAAATGATTGACCTGAAGAAGCTGGCGAATCGTTTGGATGATGGGGATTCCTCCCGCTACGGTCGCCTCATAGCCTAGACCAACTCCTTTTTCCAGAGCCAATGCCTGCAGCTCGATTCCATGAAATGCAAACATTTCTTTATTCGCCGTAACAACATGACAACCTTTATGCATTGCTTTTTTCAGATAAGTGAATCCAGGTTCCCTGCCGATAATGGCATCAATGACAATATGAAGATTCGGAAGAGACAGAATATCCTCAAAGTTCTCGGTAAGAAGAACCTGTTCATCCGGTGTCACATGTTTTTCCAAATTTTGAACAAGAATGGCAACAACTTTAACCTCTTTTCCCAATAGACTCTGCAAGCGGTTTTGATGTGATTCAATCGTACGATATACACCTTTTCCAACTGTTCCAAATCCCAATAGTGCCACATATATTTTAGACATGAGTCACTTCCCTTCTCTCTTTTTCTTCAAGCAATCGCTTCACAACCATTCCCCATTTGTCAAACTCAACCAAGAAGCCATCATGTCCGAACTCAGTTTCAACCTCAACATAACTTGCAGATTTTCCATGCGCTTTCAGTTCTTCCACTGCTTCGCTTATCATACTAGTGGGATAGAGCAGGTCCTTTGAAAAGCCTATCATGCACACTTTACTGTTTATTAGGCTAAGTGCTTGCCTCCAACCGTTCCGTTCCCAGCCAATATCAAACTGGTCCATTGCCCGCAAAAGACAAAGATAGCTGTTAGCATCAAAACGTCGTGTGAATTTCTCACCCTGGTATTTCATATAGGAATCCACCTGATATTCAATATCAGAATCCTTTTGCGTATGTTTTTGTTCCCTGTTAAAACGATGATTGAATAAACTGGCAGAGCGATAAGTAACCAGACCAACCATTCTTGCTATTTCAAGGCCTTTCAGTATTTCATTTTCCTGATAATCTCCATTATTCCAAAGTGGGTCTGTCGTAATGGCTCTTCTTCCAATACAGTTAAAAGCCAGTGCATAATCAGTAAAATAAGGGGTAACAGCCATAGGAATAAGAATATCTGCATAATCCGGATATTTTACTCCCCATTCGAGCACCTGCATCCCCCCAAGAGAGCCTCCAATAATCGCTTTCGCTTCGGAATACCCAAGCACACTTAATGCCAAATACTGAGCATGCACCATATCTCTGATTGTGACGGACGGAAACTTGCTTCCATATTTTTCACCAGTCTTTGGATTCAGGGAAGTTGGACCTGTGGAGCCATTACACCCTCCTAGAACATTCATCGTTATTACTTGATAGTCATTTGTATCAATATAAGATCCGGGACCAATAAAAGAATGCCACCACCCTTTTTCCTCCTCTGATCCTCTTGCAAATTGGTTTCCTGTCAAGGCATGACAGACGATAATAAGTTCCTTATTCTTATTTCCAACCCTTTCATAGGCAATTTCCACCTTCTCCAATACTTCTCCACTCTCAAGCACCAGTCGCTCGATCCATACTCTACCGGCAGTTGTTTTGCAATCACACTCTGTCACAGTCCTTCCACCTTTTTCATATCAAATGCTTTCCACTTTCAAGGCGGATTTGCCTGTTGCTACGAAAAGTGCCTGGTCTAGATCCTTTTTCAGATCTTCGATAGATTCAATTCCTACAGATAGGCGAATCAAATCTTCTGTTACGCCTGTCTTTTTCAAATCTTCCCCTGTAAGCTGTTGATGAGTGGTGGATGCTGGATGAATAATCAAGGATTTAGCGTCTCCTACATTGGCTACATGTGACCAAAGCTTGATGGAATCAATGGCTTTTCTTCCAGCTTCTCTTCCACCTTTAATTCCAAAATTGAGAATGGACCCATATCCGTTTCTCAAATACTTTTGAGCGGATGCGTGCGCCGGGTGATCTTGAAGACTAGGGTGGGATACCCATTCCACAGCTGGATGATCTTGAAGGAATTTTGCAAGCTCGGTTGCATTTTCGTTATGCTTTTCCACCCTTAGGTGAAGCGTCTCCAATCCTTGTAGAAGAAGAAATGCACTTTGAGGACTTAAGCATGCGCCAAAATCACGCAAAAGCTGGACACGCAACTTAACAGCATAAGCAAGATTTCCGAAGGTTTCTGCATAGCGAACGCCATTATAGCTTTCATCCGGCTCAGTAAAGGCTTTGAATTTAGGGTTATCCCAGTTGAATGTACCGCCATCCACCACAATTCCTCCGATTGTCGTTCCATGGCCACCAATCCATTTTGTTGCGGAATGAACCACAATATCCGCTCCCCACTTAATCGGATTGCAAAGATATGGAGATGCAAAAGTATTATCAATAATAAGTGGTATATCATGATCATGTGCAACTTTGGCAACACCTTCAACATCTAAAACATGTAAGCTCGGATTTCCAATGATTTCGCCGAAAATCGCTTTGGTTTTTGGGGTTATCGCCTTTCTGAAGTTCTCGGGATCCGTTCCATCCACAAAGTTCACTTTTATCCCATACTTCGGCAATGTGACAGCAAAAAGATTATATGTTCCCCCATACAGATTGCCTGCTGCAACGATCTCATCACCGGCATGGGCAATATTTAATATGGCAAATGCTATTGCAGCCATGCCGGAGCTGGTTGCAACGGCCGCCACTCCACCTTCCAACAGCGCAATTCTCTTTTCCAGCACATCGACTGTAGGGTTTCCAATTCTAGTATAAATGTTGCCGAATTCATTCAGGGCAAATAAATTTTGGGCATGCTCTGTATCATTGAACACATAGGATGTTGTCTGATAGATGGGGACCGCTCTGGAACCCGTAGTCGGATCAGGAGTTTGCCCTCCGTGTAACAATAGCGTTTCTAATTGATAAGCATCATTTGTATTGGTCATGTTTTTACCCCCGTTTTTAATTTTTAATAAAGGCTATCCTGAAAATAAGTGTGTGTTCCGTTTGAATTCCTGTTGATTTCCGTTCCAGGTGGCAGCGACCGCGGGGCGGAAAGCGCAGCCTAGTGCGGAAATCAACAGCGGTGTTATAACCGCAAAAAAATAAAAAACCCCTTCATAAGAAGAGGTTTTTTCCTCCTCTTATCTGTCAGGCATAGTCCGCCTGCAGGAATTAGCACCTTTTCAGAAATAGATTAACTGTTCCTGATGGTTGCCGGACTTCATAGGGCCTGATCCCTCGGTCACTCTCGATAAGAGATATTCAGTTTTTTTGTTCATTGCGTTAATTCATTAAATGGATGATTGATTTACTATCTACCATATTGAGTAATAACGGATAATATTACTTTTAATTTCCCCCCTTTTGGACAGATAAAAAGCCTCTTCGATAAGAAGAGGCTTCCATTCAAGGTCCTCTTCTTATCTCTCAGAATAAAATTCTGCAGAAATTAGCACCTTTTCAACATCATTGAAGGTTGCCGGGCTTCACAGGGTCTGTCCCTCCACCACTCTTAATAAGAAGTTTTGCTATATGATTTTTATAAGATTGATTCTTTTTGCAATTATAACAACAGTCTCAAGAAGAAGTCAACAAACTTTCTAAATATACCGAATATATTTTTACCCAATATTTACTAACAGACAAAATACTTGAAAGTCAAAAAAGGTCAAAGTATACTATTGCTAAACCTAAATGGTCAAAGAAAGTCAAACAATTCAATTCTTAAGGAGGAAGCAAAGAATGATTTGTCAAAAATGCGAACAGAATCAAGCAACTATTCATGTAAAGTTCCAATTTAATTCAGAACAAAAGCAACTTATCCTATGCTCTTCCTGCTTTGAAGAAGAAAGAGCAAAATTACAGACACCGTCTGGATTTTCCCAAGGCTTTTCCGGACACTCTCCATTTGGGGAGCATGACTATCGACCTAATAAAGAGTCAAACTTCAAAGATGCTAAAGAGTCCAAACAGGGCGGCGGAATTCTGGATAAATTGGCCAAAAATGTAACGAATCTTGCAAAAGCAGGATTGATTGACCCTGTTGTTGGAAGAGAACAAGAAATTAAAAAAGTAATTGAAATTCTAAATAGACGAAACAAGAACAACCCAGTACTAATTGGGGAACCTGGAGTAGGTAAAACCGCCATTGCGGAAGGACTTGCTCTAAATATTTCAACCGGAGATGTTCCTGCCAAGCTTCAGAATAAAGAAATCTATCTGTTGGATGTTGCTTCACTTGTTGCCAATACTGGTATCAGAGGTCAATTCGAAGAAAGGCTGAAGCAGATTATCCAAGAACTGCAGGAAAGAAAAAATGTCATCCTATTTGTAGATGAATTGCACTTAATTGTGGGAGCTGGGTCTGCGGAAGGATCCATGGATGCTGGTAACATGTTGAAACCGGCATTGGCCAGAGGCGAGCTGCAGCTCATCGGTGCTACAACCTTGAAGGAGTACCGTCAAATAGAAAAGGATGCAGCATTGGAACGACGCTTCCAACCTGTGATGGTGAAAGAGCCTACTCCTGAAAAAGCTGTTGAGATCCTTAAAGGTATCCAATCCAAATACGAGGATTTCCATCAGGTTTCCTATACGGAAGAAGCGATAATTGCGTGCGTAAGCCTGTCACATCGCTATATTCAGGATCGTTTTCTTCCTGATAAAGCCATTGATTTATTAGATGAATCAGGAGCTAAGAAGAATTTAACCTTGGATGTAGTGGACGTGGAGGCAATTAACTACCGACTCGCACAGCTTGAAAAGGAAAAACAAAAAGCATTGGATGAAGAGAAATATGAATACGCTGCAAAACTAAGAGACGAAGAAGCAAAGCTTGAACAGAATAGAAATAATTCGACTCCGAAGAAACTTGAAGTAACAGTGGATGACATCTATGCAATCATAGAAGAAAAAACCGGCATTCCTGTTGGAAAGCTACAACAGGAAGAACAAGTAAAACTCCGTGATCTTGAGGCAAATCTAAATAAAAAAGTGATTGGACAAAAGGATGCAGTCCAAAAGATTGCCAAAGCCATTCGCAGAAGTCGTGCAGGTCTAAAAAGAAAAGAACGCCCTATTGGTTCCTTCTTATTTGTCGGTCCTACTGGGGTTGGTAAAACGGAGCTTACCAAATCACTTGCCGAGGAGCTTTTTGGTTCCAAGGATGCATATATCCGCTTTGATATGAGCGAATACATGGAAAAGCACTCCGTATCCAAATTGATCGGTTCTCCTCCAGGGTATATTGGACATGAGGAAGCTGGACAACTGACGGAAAAGGTTCGCCGTAATCCCTATAGCATTGTACTGCTTGATGAAATGGAAAAAGCTCATCCAGATGTCCTCCAGCTGTTTCTTCAGGTAATGGAGGATGGCAGACTGACGGATAGCCAAGGTAGAACTGTCAGCTTCAAAGACACTGTGATTATCATGACAAGCAACGCAGGCGTGACAGACAAGAGGATTACAGTAGGTTTTGAGAAGCCTGAAAATACATTGCAAGGCTCGATTCTTGATTCCTTATCGTCCTATTTCAAACCGGAGTTCCTTAACCGATTTGACAATATCATTGAATTTGCAAAGCTTGAAAAAGAACATATGCGTCAGATTGTCGATATTCTGATCAACGACTTGTCAGGTACGCTGATGGAAGAGCATCAATGTAAACTCCAATTATCGGAAGCTGCAAAAGAATGGTTGGCGGATAAAGGCTACCACCCTCAGTTTGGGGCTAGACCATTACGCCGACTTATCCAGGAACATGTAGAAGATGCCATTGCTGATGTTTTGTTGGAGTTGGATTCCATTCCTCCTGCTCTTCAAGTGGAGGTTGAACAGGAAGAATTGACAGTAAAAGTTAACTAGAATGCCATTTGAGGCTTGTTGGTCACCATATTTACTAATAGGTGACCAACAAGCCTTTTTTATTTATTGTGATTAGACGAAATCCCCTGCTTTTGAATTCAGGAACACGAGCACGCCTTCTCTTTTTCTGAGTAGTATCACTCTTTAATCCCAATCGATCTACTTCCTCCGAATTCTTTATCGGGACACTTACATAAGGAATCGGCATCTTCTCCTGCGCGTTATCAATTTTGATTACTGATTGGCACGCAGAAAAGTTTAAAAACAGCATTGCCGAAAATAACAGATGGAAAAAACAGGCCACGATATCAACCTCCCACTGTTATCGTGACCCGCATCAAATTTTTTATGTAGCTGTAACTAAACTGTAATAGTATACATTACTCGAGTTCATAATCCTGTAGGTGAACAAAGCTGAAGCCCTGTTCCAATAAATTTAGAACCGCCTTCTTCACTCCTTCAGCAGTCCCGCTTTCCGGGTGATTCATGTGAAGGATCACGATCGATCCTGAGGTTGCCTGAAGCATGGAATCTTTCACTTGATCTGCGGTAAAAGTGGCTCCTGCATCACCTAGAATATCAAAGTTCACTACTTCTAAACCAAGGTCTTGGGCTATTTTAACCGATACATCATCGTAAAAAGCAGTTCCCGAGCGAAAATGTTTTGGAAGCTTTCCTGTATGCTCCAATATAATTTTCTGATTCCCGATAATTTCTTCCACGATTCCCTCTTTTGAAGATGTACTTTCTATGCCCCAAGCAGAACGGGGGATGGTGGATAAAGGCCGGTGTTCTGTACCATGATTTTCTATCGTAAATAAAGAATTGTTTGCAAGCTCCATAAAAATAGTGGGCTGCGCCTCTATCCATCTGGCATTCACAAAAAGATTCGCCTTTATGTTATGCTGATCCAGGAATCCGATCAGTTCATCATCATATCCACTGCCATTTTCTCCTCCGCATGCATCCAATGTTAATGCTATGACTTTTTCCTCGGTTTTCATCCTTGTTTTTACACCTGTAACAAATTCATGGAATTCATTGGACTCTCCATAATCACTATCGATCAGAACATGGTTTTCTCTCTTTGCCAGTTCGTCCAAGGCCTCTTGTTTTAGTTGTTCTTCCTCCGTTAGTTCAGGCAATTCCTCCACTATTGTTTCTTCTCTTTGAACAGGTTTCTCCTCTTTTACTTTTTCATCCTCTCTTACATGTTCCTTTGTTGTGCTCACTTCTACACCACTACAGGCAACCAACAATAAGATACAGATGAAGAAAACTCCCCTAATGGTTCCCCTCATTTCAACATCCCTTTTCGACAATATACTTTCATAGAAATAAAAAAACTGACTGAAGCTTTTCCATGGGAAATCCATGCACTTCAGTCAGTTGGTATGTGTAAAATCTATGTTGTCGGAATACTTTCTGTAAGTGGATATATTCTGATTGCTCTTAATGCTACTTCCCCATCGTTAAAAGGAACAGACTCGGTACCAATCAATTGATAATTTTCATGCCCTTTGCCTGCTATTAATACTACATCGTCTTCTTTAGCAAGTTCGATGGCCCTGAAAATCGCCTGTTCACGATCACCGATACATTCAAATCTGTCATCCACTGCCCCGGCGGCCATTCCATTTATAATTTCTTCATAAGGCTCATCCAAAGGATTATCGGTGGTGAAGATCACGTAATCTGATTTCTCTGTTGCGATCTTACCCATCTTCGGACGTTTATCTTTATCTCGATTACCGCCTGTCCCAATAATGGATATGATATTCCCTTTGGAGAACATCTTGATACTGTCGAGCACCTTCCCGATTGCATCCTCCGTATGGGCGTAATCAATGATGACATTTCGTTGATCCCCTGTTTGCAACGTTTCCATCCGACCACTTGGTGGTGTTACCTCACTAAGATGCTTAAGAATTCTCTCAAAAGGCATTCCCTTATCCCAAAGTACACAGATAACGGAAAGAATGTTGTAAACGTTGAATTCACCTACAAACGGAACTTCCAATCTGTACTCCCCAAAATCCGTATGTAAAGTGAAGGCTGTTTTACTTTCGAAAAACTCCAGATCACTTGCTTTGAAATCCGCATCATTTTTGATGCCGTATGAAATGATTCTGGCACTCGTCATACTGATATAATCGTTGGAAGCTTCATCATCCATATTTAGAATTGCCGCCTTGTCTTTACGGAGATCCTGTCCGAGCTGCGAAAAGAGCAGCCCTTTTGCGTTTTTATAATTTTCCATGGTACCGTGGAAATCCAAATGGTCCTGTGTCAGATTGGTAAATACACCATTCTGGAACTCCACCCCGGCCAAACGACCAAGCAGAAGCCCATGGGAGGATACTTCCATTACAACATCCGTCACACCTGCATCCACCATGTCCTTCAGCATTCTTTGCATGGTGAGTACATCACTTGTTGTGTTCTTGCTTTGGAACTTATCCCCATCGATATCGATTTCAATCGTACCACTAAGGCCCGTCTTATAGCCTTCATTTCTCATTACTTTATTGATGACGCTTGTCACTGTCGTTTTCCCATTCGTTCCTGTAACTCCGACAATTCTAAGCTTGGTGGAGGGGTAGTCAAAAAATGCATTCGCGAGCTGTCCCAGTGCCCTTTCCGTATCTCTCACCTTCACGTAGCAGACATCCTCATGCAACATTTCCGGCAGATCCTCGACCACGATCACTTTCGCACCCATATCAATGGCAGAGGAAATAAATCGGTGGCCGTCGACAGTATATCCTTTAATACAGACAAAAACGGAATCCACTGTTACCTGCCTGGAATCGGAAAAAATATTAGAAATGGAAATCGGGAATTCCCCATAGATTTTTTGTGTTTGCACTTTTGAAAACAAAGAATTTGTATTCATAGGGTCACTTCCTTTTCTGATACTTAATATTATTTCTAAACGTAGTCAATGCGTTTTTTGTATAGTATCTTCAATTAGTTGAATATGTATTTAACCGAATATTGACAAACAAAAAATAAAATCAATATCAAAGCCATTTATACACTATATAACTACCATTCTACAAAAGTAAAGGAAAAAGGGAAAGTAGAATATTGTCGGAAATGCCTTGATTTCGTTGGAAAAAGCTGCCGAAATATCGACAGCTTTCTTTTTATAAAGCTCTTTTCTTAAAGTTTGTTGCTCTATGACCTGGAAAAATCGGCTTCTGGATTTTTCACGTAAAAAATCGGCTTCTGGATTTTTCACGTAAAAAATCGGCTTTTGGATTTTTTACAGCATTTCTCCCCATATTATTCACAGTGATAAAGAAACAACTACACAGAAAAGAGCACGATGGCTAGTATATTACGTGATTACGTTGAGTACGTCAAAAGCAACAATTTATGCGAAAACAGCCTTTTATAATTCTTTATCGTCTACTTTGTTCAGATAGTTTTCAATTTCCCCTACAACTGATTCCACACAGCCATCTTCGAATGGAGATCGAAGTTGTGCAAACTTCACCAATTCCGTGAAGGATTTGCTTCCTCCCAATTTACATAGCTCCAAATAGGATTTCCATGCTACCGCAGGGTTTTCTTGTGAAAGCTTCCAATACTGTAATGCGCAGATTTGAGCCAATGTATAATCAATATAATAGAAAGGCGTTCGATAAATATGGCCTTGTCGTTGCCAGAAACCGCCCGATTCCAAATATTCATTCCCATCATAATCTCGGTTTGGAAGATATTTATCCTCAATATCCCGCCATGCCTTATTTCTCTCAGCAGGAGTTGCTTCTGGATTCTCATAAACAAAATGCTGGAATTCATCCACAGTAACACCATAAGGAAGGAATGAAATCGCACTGCTTAAATGAGAGAACTTATATTTTTCCGTATCTTCCTTGAAGAAAAGCTCCATCCATGGCCATGTAAAGAATTCCATACTCATCGAATGGATTTCACAGGCTTCATAGGTCGGCCAATTATATTCAGGCACATCAAAATCCCGGCTCATGTATACCTGAAAAGCATGTCCCGCTTCATGTGTAAGTACATCGATATCACCGCTTGTACCATTGAAATTCGAGAAGATATAAGGTGTTTTGTAGGTTGGGATATATGTACAATATCCTCCTGCTTCCTTCCCTTTTTTCGCCACTAGATCCATCAGGTTCTTGTCGATCATGAATTGGAAGAACTCTTTTGTTTCCTGTGAAAGTTCCTCGTACATTTTGCTTCCATTCTCAATGATCCATTCAGGAGACCCTTTTGGTGTAGCATTTCCGGTTTTGAATTTAAATCCTTCATCGTAATACTTCAAATCCTGGACACCAATGCGCGCTTGTTGTCTTTCTTTCAGTTTTTCAGTTAATGGAACAATATATTCCTTCACCTGATCACGGAATTTGGCTACCATATCTGCATCATAGTCCGTACGTGTCATTCTTGCATATCCAAGCTCAACAAAGTTCTTGTAGCCAAGCTTTTGAGCAATCTTGGTACGGAGTTTGACCAGAGCATCAAAAATATCATCAAATTCCTCTTTATTCTCATTAAAGAAGCCGAATTTCGCTTCACTTGCCTTTTTACGCATTTCTCTGTCTGTGGACTCCGTAAAAGGGTCCAATTGCGCCAACGTTAACTCTTCCCCATTGAATGGAATCTTCGCTGATGCGATCAGCTTGGAATATTTTGTCGTAAGCTTATTCTCCTGCTGAAGGTCTTCTATGATGGAATCATCAAATGTTTTCAATTCACAATCAGCCAATGAGAAAAGCTGAGTCCCCCATTTTTTCTCCAGCTCATTCCGGAATGGAGATATAACAAGTGCTTTATAATATTTTGTATCCAATGCTTTTGTCAACGGCTCTATTTCGTCCAGAAAATCTTGTTCTTCCTTGTAGAATTCATCTGTCGTATCAATGGAATGGCGAATGTACACAAGATTAAAATCCGTGCTTAACTCATTTCTGATTTCATTGATTTCCTTGATGGCTTCCTCCTGCTCCTGAGCGGAAGTCGCTCCCTCAAACCTGACTAACGCAGCATTATACTTGCTCTCGACCTCATCCATATTTGGCCGTGTATATGCAAACTCTTCAAATCTCATATTAAACGTCCCCTTTGCAAACAGTATTCACCCTTTAATATTCTACATAAATCGTCATACTCCTGCCGGGGTCTGGCCCTTTATTTAGTATTTAGTGGCCTATTAGTTGCCCTTTATTAAAACAAAAAAAACTGACTCTCGTCAGTTTTTTTCTGTTTGGGCAGCAAAGTGCCCGAGTTTTTTTATGAGGTCGATTGCCTGTTCTTTTTCTTCTGTTTGAAGGCCGGCCAGCAGGTTGTGAATTTGTTGTTCATGCTGTGGGAAGATGTTTTGGAGTAGATTTTTTCCGGCGTCCGTAATTTGCGCATAGGTCACTCGGCGATCTTTTGCACATGCTTTACGGGCAAGCAAGCCTTTGCCTTCTAGTTTATCCACTACATAAGTGATACTTCCGCTTGCCAACAGGATTTTTCCACCTATTTGCTGCAACGGCTGGTCACCCTTATGATAGAGAAGCTCCAACACTGCAAATTCAGTTGGATTCAGGTCAAAGCGTTGAATGGACTGATTGGCTTTATCCGTAATAGCTCGGTATGCTCTGGAAAGTACAATGAATAATTTTAAAGAGACATCTAAATCGTTTCTATTCGTCATGATCTTCATTCCTTTTTCAAATATCTTGAATTAAAACCAATGTTATAGTAAACTTCCTTATTCGTCAATCCAAGTTGAAAAATATGTAATCCCCTCTATCTTAACAATAAATTGGTCGATTCGACAAAGTTAAGTAGAAGTATGCTAAAATATGGAACAAAGGGGAATGAACATTCTCCTTGTAGATTTCACTTTCATTTACTCGATATCTCAATTTTTATATAATCAAAAATAAATATTAACTCCAAAATAAAAAAACGGCTTAGTGCAGTGTTATGATGCCGTTTCTGAACAATCAAATATATAAAATTCATTTACCGGCAAAGAAAAGCCTTGAAAGGAAAATTGTGATGAAAGAAGCATTAACAGGCAGCATCCTTGCTGCCATGTCTACAGGTATAGGAGCATTACCGATTCTCTTTCTTAAAAATTCCATTTCACACAGATGGAAGGATATACTACTAGCGTTCACTGCTGGCATCATGATGGCAGCCTCCACCTTAAGCCTTATACCTGAGGCACTAAATTACGGAGGGATTCTCCCCTTATCGATCGGACTATTATTGGGGGTCTTTACCTTGACCTTACTGGAAAAGTCCATTCCACATATAGACCTCGAACATAATAGAAAAGGTATCGAGTTTGACCAGAAAGCCATGCTTATCGTTGCTGCCATCACACTGCACAATATACCGGAGGGGTTGTCTGTTGGGGTGAGTTATGCTTCGGATGCAAATGATACGGGAAATTTGATTGCTTTTGCAATTGGTCTGCAAAATGCTCCTGAGGGATTTCTGGTTGCGCTTTTCCTGATGAATCAAAAAATCAATCGAGTGAAAGCATTCCTTGTAGCTACATTAACCGGAGCAGTGGAAATTCCGATGGCCTTATTAGGCTTTTACCTTACTTCCATTGTCTCTACTTTGGTTCCTTATGGTCTTGCTTTTGCGGCAGGTGCGATGCTTTATATCATCTATAAAGAACTCATTCCTGAGAGCCATGGAGATGGATATGAAACCACTTCCACCTACTCTTTCATCTTTGGGCTATTATTCATGATCTGGCTGATTCAAATCTTCTAACCATTCTTTTTTGGAATGGTTTTTTTATATGGACTTCTTTTGGTAGATCATTTTTTGATACTCATAAATTAGCTTGTCTAAATCCTGGCTGCATTTAATTGTCTGATCACTGATATAACCCGTTTTATTGGCCAAAACAATCATAGAGTCCCTTTTCTCCTTAATCAGAATCAATAGGTTCTCTACATACCCTTCATACGACAATATAATTCGCTCCTTTTATCTCTCTGCTCTCCCTTTCGAATTATTACAAAAATTTCTATTAATGTAAATAGAATCGCAATATTAGACAATCTTTTCACTAAGTTTTTTCACCAAACTGCATGAATACACAGTTTTTGTACAAAATGTAAGTAATGAAGGATATTTACTAACAAGGAAATCAAAAAAGCGAAAATCTTGTCGAATTGAGCCTCACCAAAACCCTAATACCTTTACATACCTTTTACAGCATCTTAGAAATGAGTGGTAAAGTTGAAAAATCTAGTCGCTATTTTATCCGTATTATCAGTGTTTTTAGGCAGCAGCGTCATTCATGCAGAGGAGCACAATCAACATGGCAATAGAGTAGCCATTGTAATTGATGATTTCGGAAATGACATGAAGGGGACCGAAGAAATTCTTCATCTGCCAGTTAAATTGACCATTGCCGTGATGCCTTTTCTTTCTACAACAAAAGAGGATGCGGAGCTTGCGCATAAATTGGGACACGAGGTCATTTTACATCTTCCAATGGAACCTGTTAAAGGGAAGAGGAGTTGGCTTGGTCCTGGAGCAATCACAACGGACCTCTCCAACAAAGAAATTGCAAAGCGAGTAAATGCAGCAATTGATGCCGTTCCATTCGCCGTTGGAATCAATAACCACATGGGATCAAAAGCCACTGCAGATGAGCGTGTGATGCGGATTATCCTTGGTATCTGCAAAGAAAGGCACCTCTACTATCTGGACAGTAAAACCTCAAGAAAAAGTGTCGTTTCAAAAATTGCCACAGAACTTTCTGTACCCTATTTGGAAAATGAATTGTTTTTTGATGAGGTTTACACAACCAACCATATCGTAAAGCAGACGAACCAGCTGATTAGAAAAACAGAGGTGGATGATAGTATCATTGCCATCGGTCATGTGGGCATTGCAGGAGAAAAGACAGCCAGTGTTCTGAAACAATATATCCCTGCACTCAAGAAAAAAGCGGAGCCTGTCACTTTATCGACTATCCTTATAGAAAAGGAATTGATTACGACTCCTCAATAAAAAACGAGCATCCTTTCCTCTTGGGAAGATGCTCGTTTTTCACTTGAATTATTTCATCACATCAATCTGATCGACATGGGTAACGCGGAATTCTTTCTCTTCCAACTTTTTCACAATCTTATTAAGCTTATCCTCAGGTAGCTCTGCAGGCAGGTTCACGATAATCCGTCTTAAATATTTCTCCCCGTTATCCAGCGTAAGCATGCCGTCAATGTTGATGTTCTTCAGCATGGAAACAAGATCCTTGATTGCACCTTTATGTTCAATTGTTGCAATGGTTAAGGTATAGCCTCCTGTTTTCATTCCAAATGAATCAGCAAGTACATCCATGACGTTTGCATGAGTCAGAATCCCGAGAAATTCATTTTCCTCGTTCAGGACTGCAATAAATGGCAGTCGCTTAATTGTGAAAAACGCTTGAAAAAAGGAGTCTTCCTCGAAAATGAATGCATCTTGATTTTGGATAAGGGACTCCACAGAATCGTTTTCCGACCCTTTCCCCTCGTATAGGTAATCCAGTAAATGCACTTTATAGACAAGCCCTACAAAACTTCTCCCATTATCCTTCAGGATGGGAATGCAGCGATAACCTGTCTCTTTAATTTTCTCATACGCGTCCTTCACCGTATAGTTCGGCTCACAATACTGTACATCTTGCTTAGGCACAAAATTATAACGTACTTTCATTCCCTCACTCCTCCAAAACACTTCTATTTATGTAGATAAAACTACTTTTACAATAGCATATTTGCTCACAAAGGTAAAGAAAATTCATAATATTAAAACTTTTAAACCTTATTAAATATTTCATTTATTTTGCTGCATTTGCTGCAACCTGAACCGCATCCCATACTGTTGCATAGGGCGGTGCATAACTTAAGTCCAGCATTCCGATCTGTTCTGTTGTCAATCCGCATGTAATGGCTGTTGCATAGATATCTATCCGCTTTGCCGCACTTTCATCCTGACCAAGTATTTGGGCGCCAAGTAATTTCTTTGACTCTACTTCATAGACAAGTTTGATGTGAAAAGGCTTTGCATCAGGATAGTAGGATGCATGGCTGTTGGTTTCAATCTTGACTGTTTTAAAATTTAAATTCTCCTGTTTGGCAGACTTTTCGGTCAATCCAGTCATTGCAGCTGTCCATTCCATCACTTTCACTACGTTTGTGCCAAGTATTCCCTGAAAGGAATTTGAAATTCCAGCCATATTATCCGCTGCGACTCTCCCGTGTTTATTGGCTGTAGTTCCCAATGCGATATTTACAGGCTTTTGCAAAAGAAGATGGTTACTTGTCGCACAGTCCCCGGCAGCGTAGATGGAGGGTATGCTGGTTTGCTGATGTTTATCGACAATGATGGCACCATTTTCCAACATCTTCAGGCCAATGTCTTTGACAAATTCCGTGTTGGGTTTATTCCCGATGTTCACGATAACTGCATCCACTTCATATTTCCCTTTATTCGTGCTTACGCTGGTTACCTGCCCCTCCACAACGTGAAGCTCCTCGACTTCTTCTGAGGTGAGGAATTTCACTCTGTCTTTTAAGGAATTCTCCAAGATTTCAGCCATATCCTCATCATAGTTAGGAAGAATATGTGGCTGTAATTCAATGACCGTTACTTCCTTTTTTAATTCTTTCATCGTTTCGACCAGTTCCATACCGATATATCCACCACCGATTATCGCAACCCTTTTCACATGATCCCTTTCCTGAAAGTAGTTTCTCATGACTATTCCATCGTTCAGGGTCTTTAACGTAAAAACATTCGCTGCATCCTTTGGTACAAATGGAGGCACGATTGGTTTTGATCCGGTAGCTATCAGTAGTTTATCATAGTTCACTTCCTTCGTTTCCCCGGTTTGGAGATTTTGGACAAGCACGATGCTTTGCTTTGGCATCACTTTTTTCACTTCATGCTGAATATGTACCCGGATATTACGTTTCTCGAAATCCTCCACAGTACGCGCCAACAGATCTTCGTGCGACTCTGTCACTCCAGATATGTAGTATGGAAGACCGCAAGCACCATATGAAATATGTTCATCCTTTTCAAAAACGGTTATTTTCACATTTTCCTTTAGTCTTCTAAGCTTGGAAGCCGCACTCATGCCACCCGCTATTCCACCAATTATCACTATATGCTCCATAAAATAACCTCCTATTTGCATCAGTTCACCACTTCCCATTATATTCCCTCTTTATGGGGTGATTACTCATATAAAAGAGGTTGTTTCCTCATTCTTTGTTTTTATTTAGATTAAAGTGTACACATCAAATATAGCCCGTTGATTGCAGCGAGGGACACAAGATTCCGCGGGGACGGATGGGAGCCTCCTCGGCTTCGCCTGTGGGGTCTCCCATGCCCTCTATCTTCCCGCAGGAGTCAAGTGTCCTCCGCTACAATCAACTCACGGGTTAAACATTATTTGCTAATAGTTAGAGCCTTAAAACAAAATAAATTCGCTACTGAAACGAAAAATAACGATAAAATGCAATTTTTGTACCCTTTAGTAAGGCAAATTTTTTACTTTGTTTCACCCCTGTTGGTTGGAGTGCAAGGCGTGAGACTCCTTGAAAATGCAAGCATTTTCTGCGTGCGATGTATCGCTGCCGGAGCCTTCCTTGTCCTGCGGGAGCAGCGTGTCAAGGGAGACCCCACAGGCGCAAAGCGCCGAGGAGGCTCCCGAGGCCGCCCGCGGAAAGCGAACGCCTGGAACGGAAACCAACAGGGTGTTTATTGTACCCACTTTATCTTTAGCCCGGACCTATTCTTATAGCAACAACCTTTACGAAAAGAACCAAAAAAGGCAATTGAGTGAAAATAATTCCACTCAATTGCCCCTGGTTACTTAGTTATTTATTTGTTCTGTTTGGCTCTCATAAATCGGAACCCATCCCTCAGTTGTAACGAAAATCCGTATGGCTACGACTTTTCTATCCTCCATGAGGGTAAAATAATGACGGACATTTGGTGGTACGGATATCAGGTCTCCTGGCTCCAGTTCCACGTCGAAAAAGTTGCCGTCCTTGCCTTGAATGACAAAGATCCCATGCCCGCTCACAATATAGCGGACTTCATCATCGGTGTGATGATGCTCCTTATTGAAATTCTGCAAAAGCTGTTCCAGGTTCGGAGTGGTATCGGATAGAGAGATGACATCTTGGGCTCTGTATCCACGGCGTGCCGAAATGTCAGCAATCTCATTTTGATAGACAGAGAGGATTTCCTCTTTATTTTCGTCTGTCAATGCGAAATTCTCCTGAAGATGACCAGGCAGCTTGGAAGTATCCCATTTTTCATAGATCACTTCATTTTCAGTCAAAAAGGATTCCACTTCTTCTTGTACTTTGATTTTGTCGTTTGATTGATGAATTCTGATTTCAGCCATTCTTTTTCCTCCTCAAGGTTGGTTTTCATTGGACCTGTAAGCTTCCTCTAATACTGTTTTTCGCGTTTAAAAGCTTTAAGTGATAGGAAAACAGGAATTCCCAAGCTTCCAGGTGTTTTTTTGCTTCAAAAGCAGTTTTGCCCCAGACCGTAATTCCGTGATTTTGGATCAGCACAGCACCACTGTCTCCATGGATATGCTTCGAAAACTCCCTCGCAAGTTTTGGAATATCAGCATGGTTTTTAATAATTGGAATGCTGACAGAGGCACCTTCTTCCCAAATGCCTAATGCTTTGATAATTTCCTGGCCTGTAAAGACTATCTCCTTCTGTTCGGCATATAATTCCGAAATGACATTATTGTCGACTGTATGAACATGAAGGGAACAATCGGCATTTGACTTGCCGTACACCTCCACATGAAGCAGTGTCTCCGCGGAAGGCTTTAGATGGGTCTCTTCGACCGCTTCCCCTGCATCATTGACTAGCAAAAAATCTTCCTGTGTCCGTTTCCGCTTATCCTTTCCACTTGCTGATACAAGAAAAGTCAAAGGGTCATCTGTTACTTTGATGGAAAGATTTCCACTTGTTCCAAAAAACCAATCGCGGCCTGCCAACTCCTCCTTTACATCTGCAAGCTCATTCCACCTTGCGTTTTGTTTACTCATGATGGCACCTCCTGCTTCTTCAGTATCTTTATCACATCGAAGAAGTCTTCAAATGCTTCATAGGTAATGGATTCCTCTTCGCATTTTTCAATCAGAAAATCCCTGGCTATTACCTTATCCGCCATTTTCGCCGCTTGCAGGTCTGTAATGGAATCACCAATCACTATTTTATAAGTGTTCTTGTCTGCAAGTTTGCGAATAACAGATGGTTTACAGCACCCGCATTCGTTTTGGCATTCCTCATCACAAGAATGCAGCCAGTGAATCCTGATGCTCTCTTCTGAAAAATCAGACTCATTACAGTAGATTTGGCCCCGAGGCACAATGCCACGCAGCAGGGGCTCCACAAAAAAGTCTATTCCTCCGGACACAATATAAAGGGGAATCTGCTGGTTCCTCGTGTATTCCACAAATTCATGGAATCCTTTTCTAATCGCGGCATGCTCTATAATGTACGTGCTGATTTCTTCCTTATGGCTTGAGGGAAGCAGGGAAAACATTTTCCCCACTCCTTCTCGAATGGATATCTCCTGCGAAAGCACTTTATCCTTTAATTCATTCCACTCAGGTGGGGCATATTTCTTCATTATGGCAATGATGTTGTCACTGTCTGTAACTGTTCCATCAAAATCGCAAAATATCATTGGCTGGCCTGCACTCATTTTGCCACCTCCAGACTGCCCCATTGTTCAATTGCGAGTTTCAGTGCCTGGTTCATTTCAGCCTGTTCGCTCAATGTTTTTCCAGCCAACACTCCATCAACCGCCTGTCTGAAAGCCGAACCACCGCCAATAGCGCCCAAAGCGTGTCCATGAATTCCACCACCTGCATTGATTACAGAATCCTTACCGAAATCCTGGTAGAGTTGCGGTACAAGGCCTGGATGAATTCCAGCTGACGGAACAGGCAGGGCAGCTTTCATCCCTTCATCTACCCTTGTTAAGCTGTCTCTGATTCCCAGTGCTTCCTTCTTAGGCAATGCGACACTGCCGTACGGCGACGGAAACAAGGAAAAATCAGCTCCAACGTACCGAACGAGTTTTCCGAGTAACAGTTCGTTGGAAATTCCATAGAACTCAGATGGAGTACTAGCTCCACTCACTGCAGGGTGTGCCATGATCGGTATCTGAATGTTTTTATCCTCAGCAAGACCTTGCAGCACATCCAACCCATAAGCAAAGACATTAAATAGTAAAATGTCAGCTCCAAGCTCAACAGCCCGCTTCGCTTTTTCCTTCAAGTCAAACGTTCGGCCGGTAAGATTCACAGCATAGAAGGCGCGATGCCCTGTATCCTCGTATACTTCCTCCAAAACTTTCTTGCCGACTGCAATTCTCTTTTCAAATGGAGTGAGCGGATTCTCGAAAAGAATTTCATCATCCTTGATAAAATCGACTCCCCCAAGTGCCTGTTCCCGAAGCTGATTTCCAAGGAATATGAGGTCCCTACCAATTACACCTTTAAAAATGCTCATGACATACGGACGATTGTTTACGCCTGTCAGTTCCCTGATCCCCTCCACACCGAACTTTGGTCCGGGGAATAGGCTTTTCAGTTCATTCGCAAACTCCAAATCTATCAGCTTGATTTCACCGTCGAGAGAAAGCTTTCCGAACACAGTTGTCAAAATTGCTGGTAGGTCATTGCTGAAGTTTAAGCTTGGGTAACCGATCTGAATAATCCCCCTCGTAATGGGGCTTCCGAAATAGCTGTTCACTGTCTCGCTCGGTTCAAGTCCCTGGACATGGACCACCCTGCCCTTATGCTTTTTCAGCTGTTCCTGTTCCAATAGCGGCAAATCGGTCCAAGATCCAACGGTCAAACCAAGGGCAATACCCTCCGCTTTTTTTTCCAAGTTCCCTTTTCTGTCATGTACCAGGTATGTGGCAATAATTTCACTCATATCTATCATCCTTTCAAACACGTGAAATGGTATGTAAACACAAAAAACCTCTTCGATAAGAAGAGGTTAGGCATCCTAACATCCTCTTATCTCCCAGCATTAAAGCTGCAAGATTTAGCACCGTGCTTATGTACATAAGTCGGTTGCCGGGTATCATCGGGCTAGTCCCTCCACCTGCTCTTGATAAGAAAACGCAATATATATAATATTTTTAAATTTAAAATAAAGGAAATCTAACAGGAATTATGACATCCTTCCGGGCAGTTGTCAATAAAGTATTCAGAAAATATCCAGTTTTTGAATTCTTCGAACCGCTTCCTTCAGGCGTTCTGTACTTGTCAGCAGCCCGACACGCACATATCCTTCACCATAGGATCCGAATCCTATTCCCGGTGCTACAACCACATGAGCTTCACCTAGCAGTTTATCGGCAAATTCAGTGGATGTGAATCCTTTTGGAACCTTTAACCAGGCAAAAAAAGAACCTTGCGGCGCAGCAACTTCCCATCCTATATCCCGTAGCCCTTTAATGAGAACTTCCCTTCTTTCAGCATAAAGGTCCACCAATTCTCCCACACATTTTTGCGATTCCAGCAGTGCGGTAGTCGCTGCTTCCTGTACCGCCCCAAAGATGCTCACATACATATGGTCCTGCAATAGGTTGATCGCCTCGATGACACTTGGGTTGCCGACAGCAAACCCAACACGCCAACCTGCCATGTTATAGGTCTTCGATAGGGTATAAATCTCAATTCCCACTTCTTTCGCACCCGAAGTCTGCAGAAAGCTTATCGGCCTTTTCCCTTCAAATCCGATTGCTCCATATGCGAAATCATGTACAACACAAATATCATGCTTATCCGCCAGTTCTACCGTCCTCTCGAAAAATTTTGATGTGGCAACAGCACCAGTGGGATTATTGGGATAGTTCAAAAACATTAGCTTCGCTTTATCCAAAACTCTTTCATCTATCTCTTCATAATTTGGTAAAAAATGATATACTTCTTCTAACGGCATATATTCCATTTTTGCTTTTGCAAGGGCAACCCCTGACCAGTAATCAGGATAGCCGGGATCTGGTACAAGCACAGTATCGCCCTCATTCAACAAGCATTGCGGAATTTCAACAAGACCAGCTTTGCCGCCAAATAGTACCGCCACTTCTGTTTTCGGGTCGAGCGCTACGTTGTATTCTCTTTTATAAAATTCAGCTGTCGCCTCTTTAAAGAAGTCGTTGCCCCTGAATGGTGAATATTTATGATGAATGGGATTATCTACAGCCTTTTGCAAGGAACGTACAATATGTTCTGGCGTCGGCTGATCCGGGTTGCCCTGTCCAAGATTGATGACATCATGCCCCTCGGCCACCACCCTTCCCACCTTTTGCACCAGGGAGGCAAAGAATTGAGTCGGCAGCTGACCTAATAGTTCAGATTTTTGGAAATGTTTCATTTGCTCACCTACTTAAAAAATTCTTGAAATCCTAGTCACAAATCATATAATGTTAAAAACAACTTGTAAAGGAATTTTTCAAAAAATAAAATTTATTTGTTCTAAAAAAGGGGGGCCACCACATGAAATGGAAGATTGCATGCATTCAGTTTGATATCGCCTTCGGAAACCCCGAAGCCAATATAGAGAAAGTGTGTGAGCTAGTAAAAGAAGCAGGAAAAGATAACCCGGACATTATCGTTCTACCCGAGCTCTGGTCCACAGGCTATGATCTGGGCAGACTTGATAGAATTGCAGACTCCGGTGGATTTGTAACGACCAAATTACTGAAATCGCTCGCAAAGGAACAGAATGCCCATATTGTCGGGGGGTCAATTGCCAAAAAGACCAACCGTGGAATCTACAACACCATGCTTACAGTTAACAAAGACGGGGAGGTTGCAGGGGAATACAGCAAATTGCACCTTTTTCGCCTGATGGATGAACACCATTTCCTTCAGCCTGGAAAAACAGATGGAATGTTTATGCTTGATGGGGAAAACTGCGCAGGCTTCATCTGTTACGATATCAGGTTTCCGGAGTGGATCCGCGCGCATACCACGAAAAATGCCAAAGCGATCTTCGTGGTTGCAGAATGGCCATTAGCAAGAGTCGCGCATTGGAGGACTTTATTGATTGCAAGAGCGATTGAAAACCAATGCTATGTAATTGCCTGCAACCGATCCGGCTACGACCCCAAGAATGGGTTCGCCGGACATTCCATGATTATCGATCCATGGGGAGAAATCCTTGCTGAAGCAGGCGAAGGAGCAGAAACCATCTCAGCCACAATCGATTTGGCAAAGGTCGATGAGGTAAGAAAGCAGATTCCTATTTTCGAGGATAGAAGACCGCAATACTATTAAAATATTGATTCATGTCTCCACCTTTTTGTTGAGGGTGGAGTTTTTTTAGTTTTTATACTTTAGTTGGAGCCTTGGAAGGAGAAGGGATATGTTTAACAGCTTTTTTAATACTGACCTCAGCAAAAGGGCCCTTTTGAGACCATCATTTTTGTATTTTCCCGTTATCGTGGTCTCAATCGGACGTTTTGAAACCATCATTTCCGTATTTTCCCGTTATCGTGGTCTCAACCGGCTGTTTTGAGACCATCATTCTTGTTTTTTCCCGTTTACATGGTCTCAACCGGCTGTTTTGAGACCATCATTTTTGTATTTTCCCGTTATCGTGGTTCCAACCGGCTGTTTTGAGACCATCATTTTTGTATTTTCCCGTTATCGTGGTTCCAACCGGCTGTTTTGAGACCATCATTTCCGTATTTTCCCGTTATCGTGGTTCCAACCGGCTGTTTTGAGACCATCATTTCCGTATTTTCCCTTTTATGTGATTCCAACCGGACGTTTTTTGGAAGATATCAGCCAATTGACCATACCCTCCGATTCCAACCGACTCCCACTCAAAGAAAACTTTCTACCCATAAAAATCCAAAACAAAAAGGACCCCAACAAGTTGGGATCCTTTTCTATTTGGCTAGCATTATTTTGTAACGTTAGCAGCTTGAGGTCCACGAGCACCTTCAACGATTTCGAAAGAAACTTCTTGACCTTCTTCTAAAGTTTTGAAGCCTTCGCCTTGGATAGCGGAGAAGTGTACGAATACATCGTCTTGACCTTCAACTTCGATAAAACCGAAACCTTTTTCTGCATTGAACCATTTTACTTTACCTTGTAACATGTTTGTTCCTCCTTGTGGTTTACCCACGTAAATAATATTACTATTCTTGCTCTACATTCCACTTCAAGACGAAAACTTGTTTCTGACTTTGCATCATGACGAACAAAAATAATAGTTTAATAATAACAGGTGACAAATTATTTTTCAAGGTATTATCCAAAGAATTCATACTATTCTAGTTGTTAGACCTCAGCTTTCCTAACAGATTAGCACGAACCCTGCTTAATGAAATGTTATAGCCTTCAATCAAAAAAAGTTATTGACAATCCTCTTTTCGACTTGGTATTATTTTCAACAAGTGATAATTTTCCAACAATTCAATACATTCGTGAGATATATTTTCACGATCTCTTATCAAGAGCAGGTGGAGGGATTTGGCCCGATGAAACCCAGCAACCGACTGTAATACTGTCGCGAGACGGGGCGTTAACTTTTAACGCCGGAACCTTGAGTTCCATAAGGCACGGTGCTAATTCCAGCAGAAATCATTTCTGGCAGATAAGAGGGGAGAAGAACAAATCTTCAAGCCTCTTTCTTATGGAAAGGGGCTTTTATTTTTCACTGCCCCTCCTTTGACACTTTTTAAAATGGAGGAATAAACATGACAATTGCACTAAAAGAAGGCTATGAGCCGTTAACGGAAGCTACCGCCATTCAATTAACAAAAGAATTGGGATACTTCCATGTCCACGATCAACTCCGATGCAGGGAAATCGGGGACGGAAATCTAAACCTCGTTTTTCACATACAGGATGAGAACGATAAAGCACTCATCATCAAACAGGCCCTGCCGTATGCCAAGGTTGTTGGAGAAAGCTGGCCTTTGACCTTGCATCGTGCAACCATCGAGGGGAACTACCTTAAAAACCTTATTCCATTAGTTCCAGAGCTTGTTCCGCAAATTCACCATACAGATGAAGTCAAAGCTTTAACCATCATGGAGGATCTTTCCCATTTGGACATTGTGAGAACCGGATTCATAGCAGGGAAAGCTTACCCGAATTTATCACAGCATATCGGTGAATACTTGGCAAAAACATTATTTTTCACTTCCGATTTCGGCTGTAATCAGCAAGACAAAAAAGGATTGCAGCAAGCTTTCAGCAATCCTGAGCTCTGTAAAATAACAGAGGATCTTGTTTTCACCGACCCTTTCCATGAGAGTGACACCAATGATTTTGAACCTGAACTGAAAGGAACGGTTGAAAGACTATGGCAGGATAATTCTCTGAAACTCGAAGTTGCCAAGTTGAAGTATAAATTTCTGACACATGGAGAAGCCTTGCTGCATGGCGATCTTCACACAGGCAGTATTTTTGCCAATAAAACAGAGACCAAAGTGATTGATCCCGAGTTCGCTTTCTTCGGACCAGTCGGATTTGATATCGGTCAATTTTTTGCAAACCTATTATTTCAGGCTATCACCCGTACAAAAAATAATGAAATTATCCTTTCTCATCTTCATCAGGTTTGGGAAACTTTCGAGGAGACCTTTGCCACACTTTGGCATAGCTCAAGTGTAGAAACTTTCACCAGGACAAAAGGGTATCTCGAGTATGTTCTCAAGGGCTATTTCAAGGATGCCATTGGATTTGCCGGATGTGAATTGATCCGTCGCACCATCGGTTTGGCACATGTAGCGGACTTGGATGGAATCGAGGATTCAACAAGAAGATTGGCTAGTAAAGAAATTGCGATTACACTCGGACGTCAACTTATTTTGCAACAATCAACCATCTTCAGCACACAAGATATGGAGCGTTTATTAGAGAAAGTAAAAAGAGGAGAATGACACACCATGACTACCCTTACAAACATACCGCTTTCTGTAGAATGGAAAGATACCCACATACGATTACTTGATCAGCAAAAATTGCCGCAGGAAACGGTTTTTCTAGAACTGCACACCCTCCAGGATGTCTTTGATGCAATCGTAACATTAAAAGTGAGAGGAGCCCCTGCTATTGGCATTGCCGCAGCATACGGACTCACACTTTCCGCTCAGGGATACGAGACTTCCAGTATCACTGACTTTCAAGTTCTGCTAAAGGAGGACAGTGATTATCTGGCGAGCTCAAGACCAACTGCTGTCAATCTATTCTGGGCTTTGGAGCGTCTTCTCTCAGCTTGTGCAACTGCTTCTTCTGTGAATGAAGCAAAAACGATGCTTATTCACGAAGCAATCAATATCCAGATGGAAGATGAAGCGACATGCAGGGAGATCGGAGAGCATGCGCTAAGCCTATTCCAAAAAGGTGATAAAGTTCTTACCATTTGTAATGCCGGCTCCATTGCAACTGCTAGATACGGAACTGCCCTTTCCCCCTTCTATCTGGCAAAAGAAAGAAACTTCCCGTTAAGTGTCTATGCATGCGAAACACGACCAGTTCTGCAGGGTGCCCGCCTTACAGCATGGGAGCTTCTGCAGGCTGGTGTGGATGTCACGCTGATTACGGATAATATGGCTGCACATACCATCCAATCAAAAGGGATCAACGCGATTATTGTTGGTGCTGACAGAATTACTGCAAACGGTGATACCGCCAATAAAATTGGGACATTCGGACTTGCTATATTGGCAAATGCATTGAACATTCCATTTTATGTTGCTGCCCCACTATCCACTTTTGATCTGTCTAAGGAAACGGGAAGGGAAATCATCATTGAGGAGAGAGACTCCGAAGAAGTCACTCATATTGGAGGAAGGTTGGTGGCTCCTCAGGGGGTATCCGTCTTCAATCCTGCATTTGACGTCACACCTAATGAATACATTACCGCTATCATTACCGAAAAAGGCATCATTAACGGAGATTACCGTTCAAAGATAAAAGAGTTGTTCATCTGAAATATAAAGGACATGGCGCATATTTTTTGCGCCATGTCCTTTACTTTGCCCACATCTCTTTAGGATTCAATTCATAAATTCCATTTTCCCGATACATATAATGGTTGATGATGAATTCCCTTCTGATTGTTGCGTAATCTTCATGGAATTGCTTGATGTGTTCGTTGATCTCTTTTTCCGCATATTTTTTCCCTATTTCCAGATCCTTGATGATATGCTCAAAAATGATCAACTTCTTCTTTCTCTGTGCCGGAATCGTCTTCAGCAAACCACTCGGCAATAAGAAATTTTGTAGTATTTGAGTCTTTTCTTTATCCTTCTCCAGGTTCTCCACCTCACTTCTCCCCCTGTTCAGTACATGAAACAGCGCCTCAGAATGCTGTTTCAAGGCTTTTTCATTCAGAAAATAAAAAATGGTATTCTTTTCTCTTCGTTCATAAACGGCACTTACTTCCTTCAGTTTTGCAATGTGATGGGAAATGGTCGGTGCTTTGACTCCCAACCTTTCTGCAAGCACTTGTCCGCTTAAAGGCTGCTCGGCAGCCAGCAATACCAGAAGTTTAATCCTTGTCTGATCTCCCATCGCCTTATGAAAACTGATCAACTTATTTAGCTGCATAGGAAACACCCTTTCAATTTGACATATATCTAATTAGATAATAATCAAACCAGATGCATATTTCAACCTTTTTTTGTCATCTTCTTTAAAATTGTTTCTTTTTCCTCTTCACTGATTATTTGAAGCTTGGTTAAAACATTGGTATAAAAGGCGATTTTATTTACTTTCCCCATTTTTCTTCCACTTCCTTTTTTGCACTGACGCAACTTTTTTAGTGTTAGTAAATTATATGAATTTTTTTTGAAATTGATACAGGTTATAGAAAAGATTGTACAAAAAAAAACGATAGGAGATTTCCTATCGTACACCCTCTAACTTTAAAAGTTGTTCTTTCATCCCGATTTTGTCTCCGGCATAGCCGACTAGTGCCTGATTCTTCCCTATCACCCGATGGCATGGAATGATGATTGGTAAAGAATTTCTCCTGTTTGCCTGCCCGACAGCCCTTACAGCAAGTGGGCGTTTGATTTCTACTGCAATTTCCTGATAGCTTTTTACTGTTCCATACGGAATATCACGCAGAGCATTCCATACTTCCATCTGAAATGGAGTTCCATGCATATTCATCGGAATGCTGAAATCCATTCTCTCTCCGTTAAAGTACTCGGTTAATTGCTCTACCACCATTGTACACAAAGCATGATCTGAATCTTCATCTATTGTCGCAGAATGATATTTGTCAAATAGCTCCTTTTCGTCAAACAGGATGGAAACTAGACTATTATCATCACAAAGTATGAATAATGGTCCAATCGGGGAATTCATCTTTTTATAGGTATACATGAAAATCTCCTTTTTCCTATTATTGCCTAGCTTTTCAAGGTTTGGGTGATCGGGAGTTTGATATGGAAAGTTGTTCCCTTACCCAATTCACTTTCCACCTCTATTGTACCATTATGCTCTTCCACAATTTTATAGCTTACCATAAGACCCAGGCCTGTTCCCCTGTCTTTTGTCGTGTAGAAAGGCTCGCCAAGTTTCTTTATTTTGTCCCCTGGTATGCCCAACCCCTCATCTTTTATGGAGATCAACAGAAACTCGTTTTCCAATTGCTTCAGATTTATTGTAACCTTTCCACCCTTGGGCATTACCTCTATGGCATTTTTTAGAATATTGATAAAAACCTGCTTCAACTGATTCGGCTCACAATAGACGTCTGGAAGCTGTTCTTCATAAAGACTAGCGAATTGGACATTTTCAAGTGCCGCCTGTGCGCTCAATAGATCCAGAGTATCCTGCATAATTTTGACCACACTCTTTTGCTGATAGGAAATGGCTTGCGGTTTGGCAAGAACCAGGAATTCCGTAATAATCGACTCAATCCGTTTTAGTTCTGATGTAATGACATCAAAGTACATGGCATACTGACCGTCTTCCATACTATTTTGCAGTAGCTGGATAAATCCTTTTAATGCTGTCATGGGGTTCCTTATTTCATGTGCGATGCCAGCCGCGAGCTCCCCCACGACTGTCAGTGTATCTGATTTGCGGAGCTGGTCTTCCATTTCACGTTTTTCCGTAATATTCCGGAAAATGGTCATATGAAGCCCTTCCACTACATTCTTTTTTGCCGAGAACTCAAATATACGCGGACCCTTTCCATAATCATGGCACAATTCTCCACTCAACTCTTCATTTTCTTCACATTGAACCCATCGTTGCTTCATTTCTTCTATCCGTTCCATCGGAATATACTGCTTCAGGCATTGCGCCATCAACTCTTCCCGTGAAAGTTCAAAGATCTTGCTGGCATTTGGATTTGCATCTATGATTGTGCAGGAATCATCCCAAAGGATAATACCATCCATCGCGTTATTGAAAATCTTGCGGAATTTCTGTTCACTTTCGCGAAGATCCTTTTCCATCTTTCTCCGCTCACTGACATTCCTGAAAATGATCATATTATATCCATCAATGATGCCCTTATTGGCGGTAAACTCCAAGAGCTTCTTTTGTCCATTCGGCATATGGAACTCGAGCTCCTCACGAATCTCGCCTTTTTTATTGAACTCTTTGATGATAGTAGGTACTTTGCTTGTTCCCTTTTGAATAAACTGCTGCAGCTTTGATTTCTCCAATTCATCCAAAGGCAGTTCGAACGCTCTGCTTGCAGCAGGGTTCGCGCGCATAATATTTCCGAGATTGTCGACCAGTACAATGGCATCCAAAGCATGCTGGAACATTTCCCTGAATCTTTCCTCGCTCTTTTGAAGCTGCAGCTCCATATTTCGCTTTTCGGTCACGTCGCGCATAATAGCCAAATAATAGTCATCATAGATGTTTGCGGTGATGGTGACCTCAAACCTCTTCCTTTCCCCATTATGAAGCAGTACCGGAAGTTCACCTCTCACTCGTCCATATTTGTCCAATAAGAGCCAGATTTTCTCCACTTTATATCTCGCATCATTCTCTACAAAATCATCCAGCTTTGCCTGTAGCAAATCCAGTTTTGACATGGCAAAATTAGAACAGAAAGCTGGGTTTACATCAATGAAGAACCCTTCTTTATCAAAAACGACAATACCATCTACAGCCCTATTGAATACATCATGATACATCTGCTTGCTTTTGTTCGTTTCATTTTCCAGGTACTTTTTGGAGGTGACATCCCGAATAATACAAATATCCAGACCACTTTCATCAGGATTTCGCACTGCCGAATACTCGACAAACTTAACTTTTCCATCATCCAATCGCAGGATCAGCTCATTTTCGGCTTCCCCCAATTTGTCCAATTGTGCTTCCTGGTAATTCACTTCCTCTTTTGGCATCAGATCAAGGAATTCATAAAGATTCCGTTGAAGCAATTTTTCTTTGGAAAGCTCAAATAGTTCACATGCTTTATTGTTAACTTGAAAAAATTCAAGATTTTTATTAAACAATATGATTGCATCATTGGCGTGCTCAAAAGTAAGCTGTAAAAACATATTCTGCTTCTCCATGGTACGGAGTTTTTGCTGTAACTCTTCCACTTTTGCTTCCAACTTTTTGGTTTCTTCCTTCACCATGTGTTGGATCATCACTCTTCCCCCATAAAAAAAGTTATTTTTATTATCCCTTTAACAACTTCTACGCCCATCCTGAAATTCCTTTTCTCCGACACACAAAGCAATAAAAAAGTCATTTCAGAAATACTTTTGTAATATTACGAGTTTTTTTGTAGATAATGGTAGGTAGTAAATGGCAGGGGAGGGGATTATTACTCTGATCCCGAAAATGATGAATTCGTTACCCTGAAGTCCTTATTATGATAAGATATATTAGTTATAGTTAATTTTGTAAAACTAGATTATTTTACTAGGAGTTTGATGGACTTAAAATGAAAATAATTGCGACAACCCTAAATGCGAAATACATTCATACGAATCTTGCCATTCGCTATTTGAAAGCATATGCAGAACCTGAATATACAGTGGATCTTGTTGAGTATACGATCAAGGATCCCGTCATGAACATCGTTTCCGATCTCATTCAGAAAAAGCCCAATGTTATCGGCTTCAGCTGCTATATATGGAACATCGAAGAAACCATAAAAGTCATGAGTATGTTAAAGAAGGTAAACCCGGAGCTTATTATTGTCCTCGGTGGGCCTGAAGTGACCTATGATGTTTCCTACTGGCTGGACCGCCTGAGCGATGCGGATTTTATTGTCATCGGCGAAGGGGAAATTACATTCAAGCAACTTTTGGAGCAATTGGATGGGGATAAAGACTTTTCATCCATAAGTGGCCTTGCATACCGCAAGGACGAGGAAAAGAAAATTTCTCCTCAGCGCAATAAGGTCGACTTGAAGGAGCTTCCTTCTCCATATCGTTTCGAGGAAGATTTATCCCAGCTTGGAAAACGCGTTACCTATTTTGAAACAAGCCGCGGCTGTCCTTTCAGCTGCCAATTTTGCTTATCCTCAATTGAAGTGGGAGTTCGCTACTTTGACCGCGAGAAAGTAAAAGATGATATCAGATTTTTGATGGATAACGGGGCAAAAACAATTAAATTTGTCGATCGGACTTTCAATATCAGCCGAAGCTATGCGATGGAGATGTTCCGCTTTTTAATTGATGAACATAAGCCAGGAACGGTATTCCAATTTGAAATCACTGCAGATATCATGCGTCCGGAAGTGATTCAATTCTTAAATGAAGAAGCTCCTGCCGGATTGTTCCGCTTTGAAATTGGTGTGCAGTCCACAAACGATGCAACCAATGAGCTCGTTATGCGTAAACAGAATTTTGCTAAGCTTTCAAGAACGGTGACGATGGTCAAGGAAGGTGGCAAAATCGATCAGCACCTTGACTTAATTGCAGGCCTGCCTGAAGAGAATTACGATTCCTTCAAGAATACGTTCAACGATGTATTTGCGCTTCGACCTGAGGAGCTTCAGCTTGGCTTTTTGAAGATGCTTCGTGGAACAGGACTCCGAATTCGAGCCCACGAGCATGACTATATCTACATGGACCATGCTCCATATGAAATCTTGGGCAATAATATATTGAGCTTTGATGATATCATCCGTATCAAACAGGTGGAGGATGTATTGGAGAAGTTCTGGAACGACCATAGAATGGATACGACTGTGGAGCATTTGGTGACAAAGATCTTCCCTACGCCTTTCGACTTTTTCCAGAACTTCGGCTCTTTTTGGGATAAGCAGGGATGGGCGAGAATCGGTCACCAGCTCGAGGATCTATACAAACGCCTTTATGCCTTCCTTGAGGAATCTGATCGAAATTCTCTTACCGTTGTAGAAGGTCTGATGAAGTACGACTATCTTCTTCATCAGAAATTCAAACCACGGAAGCCTTGGTGGCAGGACAAGCTGACAAAGCAGAATCGATCTTCACTTTATCAAAACGTATTGGAGTCCCCAGAAATTATGGGGGAAAAATTCACGGCACTGAAGCTTAACGAAAAAGAATTATATAAGCACACTATGCTCGAATCTGTTTCCTTCGATCTTTCTCACTACTTGCAGACGGGTGAAATCAAACAGGAGGAAAGCTATCTGCTCGTGTATTTCAATCAATCCACGAATCAGACAGAAGTGTTTCCCATTCCGAATTCAACAATAAAAAATGCTAGCTGATGCTAGCATTTTTTATTGTTGCTTTTATTTTTAGACTCGATGGCACCCTCAAACGCTTTCGCGGCATTCGGATCTCCAAACTCAGGACCGAATTCCTCTTTTAATCTATTTTCAGGAATGGCATGGTCCTTTTTATGTGCCTGCTTCTGCTTTTTCTTTTTTGCACCTTTGTCCATTTTTTATCCTCCTTACCTGCCTTGTCTTCCCTTTTTCGAGTTGCGATTTGCACCACGGATCATATCCTCTGTCTGATACTCTGCTGCAAACTCCGTGTCAGGCAGACTTTCCTTCGGTGTCTTGTTATTATTTTTTGCTGCATCATGTGCCACTTTCCGTTTTGCCATACTCTTCACCCCCTTGAACTATGTTTATTTTGCCCGTTTGCGTTTTTTTCATAAGCGATTAATACAATCTCTTCCCCTAGCTCTTCCCTCATTTGGTTTTCGAGTGTTGTAATGGCTCCAAGCTTTTCTTCGGGAATGTTTGCAAATCCATATTCCTTGTTCATCAAAACCATCTCCTTTTCATTTCTTACATACTTATTTATTTTATAGAAATGCTAAAACTATACCCCACGGAGGTGAAAACTGGTGAAGAAAAAAAATAAAGACCTTGAAAACCCTTTTATGGAGGAGACGATGCCCCACCAAATTAATTCCCCTTCATTTAAAGGGTCCGGTATTAAAATGCAGCCACCTTTTGTGAATGAGCATGGTGTTGTAATAGGAGATAGCTTGTATAATTCTGAAGAATCTCCCTTGAACAACTGGACCGATGAGGTGGATCCCTCTGTCATGGCAGGAGATCAATGGGTGCATCCGACTAATGATATTGGATGGAACTCAAGCGAAAATCGCGAGCTTGTGGAAAATGCAAAGAAGCCACAAGGTGTACCCTTCACACATCCCGATAAGGACGTCAGTTACGGAAGAGATTGAAATCAAAATGGAAAAGCAGCGAGAGCATTTACTCTGGCTGCTTTTCCATTTACTGTTTAACAATTATCGGGTGGGGTTTCTTCACCCTTTGGCGGATCGATCCCTTTAAATGAAATAAGTAGAGCTGCAGCACAAGTTCCTGCCAATACGTAGAACATCATATTGTCTGACTTTTTAATCAATAGCGCCACCATTGGCGGGCCTAATGCCACTCCAATAAATCGCATGGAACTATAGATGGAAGTAATTGTCCCTCTCTCCTCTTTCTCTATACCTTCGGTGATAAGCGCATCAAGACTTGGCAGCGCCACCCCGATTCCGATCCCACCTATAAGAAACAGACCCATTGTGACCCATACATTGGAAAAGAAGCTATTGGCGAAAACCGCCCCGCCTAAGACAGCAATACTGATGACAATCAGCCATTTCATCAATACTTTATTTTTCTCGATTTTCCTTCCTGTGATAAAGGAAGCAATACAAAGGGATGCCAATGGAATTGCTAGGAAAAGTCCTTTTTTGATTCCATCGATTTGATGCTTTTTCTCCAATAAATCCGATAAATAAAATAAAACCCCGAATAGGACAAACATTAATATACAACCGATAAAGAAAATGGCAAATAACCATTTGCAGTCCTTTTTAAAAATGGCTTTTACGGCTTGAAGAAATTCTTTAAATGGCAGCGGCTCTTCTTTTTTCTTTGGCGATTTCACTAGAAAAATCATTAATAGAATAGAAACTAGACAAAAGACCGGTATAGAAAAAAAGGGCATAAACCAGACGAAACCGGCCAGAACCGCACCTAATATAGGACTTAGCACTTTGCCAAGTGTATTGGAGGTTTCAATAATCCCTAAATTTTTGCTTACTTCAGAGTCACTTTTGAACATATCCCCTACAAGAGGCATGACAATTGGCGCCGCCCCAGCAGCACCCACCCCCTGCAAGGTCCGTCCTACAAGTATAATCCAATAAGGGTCATTCAATTTCCAGCCCGCCCAGCCTGAAATGACACCTCCGATTGCCGTTATGATCAGACTTGGTATGATGACTGCTTTTCGTCCCAGTCGGTCTGACAAATATCCTGCAATAGGAATTAAAATAATCGCTACAATAGAATACACTGTAATAATCATACTTACTTGAAAAGAAGTTATCTTAAGCTTCTTCTCTATAGTAGGCAAAACAGGAATTAACATCGAATTACCAAGAGTCATGACCAATGGTATCGATGCTAGCGAAGCAATTGCCCATTTTTTCTCATGTTCCATCTCGCGTACCTACCTTAAATTATTTCATCCCTCTTAATATGAGACCAAATGACAAAAAATATTACGATTAGGGGCCAGACCCCGGCAGGAAATTCCTCCAAAACGTCGAAAGGCCAGTCACTCTGTATTCAGAGAGTGACTGGCCTTTTACGTATATGCTATCCGATAATGACCCGCTCAACTGGATAATGGTATTTTGGCGGTTTTTGCCGGCTTTCGAGTATGAATAGGAATGTGAGTAAGCCTACCCTCCCGATAAACATTAGACACATGATCACGCATTTCCCGATGGTGGTTAGATCTGGGGTAATGCCCATGGATAGCCCGGTGGTTCCGAACGCAGAACATACCTCAAACAGGATTTGTATCAAGGTGAAGGTTTCGGTAATGCTTAATATGATTACTGCGGAGGAGCAAATGAATAGAGCAAGCAGTAATACTACGAGCGACTTGATCAGATCCTCCTCATGGATTTCTCTGCGGAATAATTTAATGGACTTGTTGCCTCGTGCAAAGTGGAATAAAAACAAGATATTCAGAGCAAAGGTAGTCGTTCTTATTCCGCCCCCGACTGAACTTGGTGAGGCACCAATAAACATCAGACCACTCATAATCAGCAGGGTTGGGAGCGTAAATTCACTCACATCCATGGTTGCGAGCCCCCCGCTCCTTGTTGTCACAGATTGAAACAGTGCATAAAAAAAGGACTCATGCCAGGACATCCCTTTAAAAAAGTGGTTGAATTCCATTAGAAGTATGGCAACTGTTCCAAAGGTGATCAGGCAGGCAAATGTAATAGTGGTAATTTTGGTAAAAAGGGAAAACCGGAATCTTCCCCCTTTATTTGCGATAAATTCTTTGACTTCCACCAGAACGGGAAAACCGATGGCTCCAGTAATGATTAGAATAATGGTAATGAATTGAACAAAGTAGTCCTTTGCAAAAGGCACCAACGATTCCCCTGTTATATCGAATCCTCCATTAGTCGTGGCACTGACAGATGCAAAGAAACCATGCAAATAGGCTTCCTGCCATGTTGAATAATAGGATAAAAAATATGTTCCCAATATCATTGCTCCGATAATCTCTATGGTAAGAATGAGAATAAGGATATGTTTTATCATCTTCACAATTCCAGATAAATTGGATTGATTTTGGTCAATCATCATCAATCTTCTTTCTTTCAGTCCGATTTTCCTGCCCAGGATGAGCCAGATAAACGTTCCAACAGCCATTACTCCTACTCCACCAAACTGCAGAACAAAAGCTAAAATAATAATACCTGGTACGGTGAAGGTATCTACTATACTTACTGTCGTAAGACCTGTTACACTAACAGCGCTGACTGCAGTGAACAATGCATTGATAAATGTCCAGTCAGCACCCTCCTGTCTGGCAACCGGTAAGCTCAGCAACGAGACGGCGACCACTACCGCAACTAAATAGAAAGTGAAGATCAACTGTGCAGGTGAAAAATGATGAATTTTATTACTGAAAGCATTTTTAATTTTTATCATAGGAACCCTTTCAATGTGAAACTGATTTCTGAACTCTTATTTTATGTACGACTTTCTTTTGAAAAAGTTTCATAATCCTCATTATATTACATGATTTGTCTGATACTTACTAGTATTGATCGTTTCTTTTGCCTCATACTAACTATACAACTTTTACTACAAAAGTTGTATATAAAAAAGGAGTGATTACCATGGCTAGAAGCAGCAACAAGTTATTGGTTCCTGGAATAGAACAGGCTTTAGATCAAATCAAATACGAAATCGCTCAAGAGTTTGGCGTTACACTTGGTTCGGATACAGTATCCCGTTCCAACGGATCTGTTGGCGGAGAAATTACCAAACGACTAGTAGCTCAAGCACAATCTCAACTTAAAGGAAAATAATTGAATAAATTGGCGAGTCCCAGGGCTTACGGCTCTGGGATTATTTTTGTTGTGGAAGCGGTATAAACGAGAATAAGACTCCCGAATTCAGGAGCCTTTCTGAAATTAAAATAAGATGGATAATAGCATTAGTCAAAATTAGTGTCGTTCTTTGTTTCGATTATGATGATCGTTCTTGTTTTGCCCACGCTCATTTTTTCTATCTTCCTTACGTTGGTTCTGCTCTTCTTTTCTTTCCTCACGCTTTTGTTCCTGTTCTTGTTTCCGTTCTTCTCTATGGTCCCTTTTTTCCTCTTTAACCTGCTCGCGATACTCTTTTTTCTCTTCTTTCCACTTGTCATGATTTTCTTTTCTTTGTTCTTTTATTTCATCATGCTTATGTGTTCTTTCTTGTTTTCTATCATGATTTTCTTGTTTTCCTTCTTGATCTTTCCACTCTTTACTTCGTACAGCAACAGGAGGTTCCTGCTTTTCCTTCTCAGTTTTCACCTGTAATTGCTCGACATCCGTCACCTTGCTTGGGAAAACCTGCAAGTCCTCTTTTACATCTATTGTTTTGGAGGTATCATCTTTATCGACCAATTCCGTTTTACGCTCGTTTTGAACATATGTACCCGGTGAAACCCCTTGTTTAATTGCTTCTTCACGCTTTTCGCTTGTAGTTTCAAGTGTCGTTACGCTGACATTTTCCCCTTGAATATTTTTGGAGATAGAAGATAGCTCATTTTGCATTTTCTTCTTCCACACCAGATTTTCACTGTCTGCAAGTACAGATGCAATAACAACTTCCCCACCTGACTTTAAATATCCATCTTGTCGGAAGAGCATCATGATATCAGAAGAAACTTTGCTAAGATCTTCATTTTTCCAATCCCCTAATCGCGGAAGCAACAACTTCGCTTCTTCATTAAAAGCATCAATGGAAACGACCTGCATATTTTTATTCAAACCCAACTCAAAACTTGGATTCACATCCAATGAAACGTATGCATAAACTTGATTGTTTACATATTTCGGATAGAAGGAAAAAAACAGAACAGCGGCCGTAAGCATCGTAACAATTGCCCACTTCATCTTGATAAATGACGCCAATTTCCTCTTCTGCGCTGCTCCCCTATGCAATGGAAAAAAAATGATTTCCTCCCCGATATCCACTTGCCCCTTTTGTTTTCTGGACTTCAAAAACTCTCCATCCGGAGTGAGCATTGTGACATAGTCGTCATGAACTTCGAGCACAATCCCTTTTTTCACTCGTTACCGCCCCTTTTAAATAATCTTTCAAATATATATAATCCCCCGATAATATAATGGATACCGCAATAATGTATTTCCGGTTGCGTTCTATTGTTTTTCTGCTCACATCAACCAGACCTTCAAGGTGTTTCATTGGCAGCATCTTCTTCTCAAAGAGATGCTTCTTCAAATCCTGGTTCTGGACCAATGTATGCGCAACCTCTATAGCATTTTGGCGGGCATCCGCGTGTTTAGGCGAACATTCCAGCAGGTCTGAAAAAGAAAGACCAAAATCTTTAAGGACAGTCTGGTAGTAAAGAATTTCTTCCTTTCGCTGCTCCTGGTCGATTTGCTTCTGGAATTCTTCCACTGATAACGTTGCTTCAATCTTATTTGAAGCATAATCATCCTGGTCGATATCCTGCTCTGACATCGTGACCGTTATATTTTTGCTTTCTTTTCTTATATAATCGATCACTCTGCGTTTGATGATCAATTCTGCAAAGGATAAAAGGGAACTTCCCTTGTCCTTTGAGTATTTTTCAATAGCCTCATTAAATGCAATCAATCCGATGCTGAATTCATCATCCGTCTCATTTATATATCTTTTGCAGACAGAGGATACAGCCTTTGCGATAAATGGTTTATATTTATTAATTAATTGGTTTTGTAATTGTAGATTGCCAGCTTGAATTTCAAGCACTTCATCCTCGAGGGACTTGGTGCGTCGCTTGCCGATTTTAAAAAGTAGGCTCAGCACTGGCCTCACCTCTCTCCCTGCTTAAAGAATCATGATATTAGCATCTATGAGTCCGTATATTAAGCAAATTTTAAGAAGGAGGCTTTTTCATAATCTCGAAAAAGACACCTTTCTATATATAAAGGTGACGTTTTCTCTAGAAAATGTCAATGTAAAAACCTGTTAAGACGCTCTTCATGCAACAAAGTTGCACAAAACCTCTTTTATGTTTCGTTTCCCTTTCTTATGTAATGACCCTAAATCCGAATTAAATTATCCAATTTTAACCATGTAAGTTGCTATTTCTGCTTAATTCCTCCTTTTACATTTTATGAAAGCTGTTTCACTCTCACCAAATGTTACGTGAATGTGTCAATTTTTGCGGGGGAGAAACAAAAAATATTTTTAGAATACTTCGAATTACCCAACCCTACCGTGTCAATATGTTTACTAAATTACAAAAATAAGAAGCCAACCCTAACATTAAGGCTAACTTCCTTCCTAATTTAGCTAATCTGAACATGTTTCATCCGGTTATTTTTGTGCTGATTATAATACTTCACCATATTATCTGCCGTTTCTTTAAAGGACGGACAGTGAATATTGGCTTCCGTTAATATTCCTCTCGCTTCTGAACAATTGAAGCTGCCCTTCCAAGTAAAATAGTCTAATGCCTGTCGTTCGACCTTCAACCACTTTCTTGCTGTTGGCACACAGAGAAATGATTTCGCAAGTGCGAGAGGAATTGATCCTTTTGGAGCTTTCTGAAGCAGAATTTCAGTTACAATACAGTAAGCCTCCCTAATGGAGATAGGAGACGGATTCGTTAAGTGCAGGGTTTTCCCTTCAGCCTTTTCCGAAAGTGCAAGATGACAGGTTCCCTTTACAATATAATCAATTGGTACGACATTAAACTCTGCTTCACCTCGCCCTAGGTGTGGAATGAACGGCAGGAATTTCAAGGTATCAAGAAAATTCAGCATAAAATAGGGTCCATCAAACTTTATTGTCTCCCCTGTCTCACTGTGCCCCTTAACGATACCTGGACGGATGATAGTGGTAGGAATCACCTGTTTCTCCATCTCAACCAGCACCTCGGCAAGGTATTTCGTATGCTCATAATGATTTTTAAAACCCGCTGAATGCTCCAGTTCCTGTTCATAGATGATTCCTGCCCTTAGGCCAGCGATATATGCTGTACTAAAATATATAAACCTCTTCAGGTTGGATAATGTTTTAAGCCATTCAAGCACCTGCTTTGTCCCATTAACATTTACATGATAGGCGATTTCCTTTTTCACAGCCAAATCATAGACCGCTGCTAAATGAAATACATAATTCACCTCTTGCCTTAATAAGGTTAAATCCTTGTCACTTATCATCATATTTGGCTGAGTAATATCACCTTCTATGAGAGTAATGCTTGTATCAGGATATTGAAGCTGCAAGTTTTGTATAATGGGGAATGCCTGGCTTTTCATTGTTGGAAGCACCAACAAAAACAACTTTTTCAGCCTCTGATCTTCACTCAGTAATTCTTTCACCAGCTCTTGACAGATGAATCCTGGAAACCCCGTAAAAAAATAACCGCACATAATTTTCCCCCTTCCAAAATTTAAAATACTCTTCTCTTTTTTTCAGGATAAACTAACAGGAAGCACAAAGAAAGTGCTTTTATCTAAATTTTCAAATAAATAGTAATCCTGAAAATTAGTGTGCATTCTTTTTGACTCCCTGTTGATTTCCGTTCCAGGTGGCAGCGATCACGTGGCGGGGCTTCATCCGCGGCTTGCCTGCGGGTCTCAAGTCTACCGCTACCTCCCGCAGGACAAAGAAGTCTGCGGCTGCACTATATTTTCATTTCTTATTTGTAAACCTCTTACATGTGGGTCTATGTTAGTTTATTGTAGATTTTTTAAGAATCTAGCTGTTGATCGGAGCAATAGGCGAAGACTCCTGCGGGAGGTAGCGTTTAGTGGAGACCCCGCAGGCGTGCCGAGGAGGCTCCACAAACGCCCCGCGGAAAGCGCAGCCTAGTGCGGAAATCAACAGCGGTGTTTAATGAAGTCAGTTAAATAATCAAAATTCAAGTGAAAAGTAAGGTGAGAACCATGCATACAATGTGGAAGGGCTCAATTAGCTTCGGTCTTGTCAATATTCCCATAAAAATGTATTCTGCAACCGAGGACAAGGACATCAAGCTTCGCACTCTCCATAAAGAGTGCAATACCCCAATTAAGTATGAAAAGGTCTGTCCCAATTGCGAAAAAGAGGTAGGTACTTCCGATCTTGTTAAAGGATATGAATATGTAAAAGGGAAATATGTCATTTTGGATGACGAAGAGCTGAAACAATTGAAAGAACAACATGAGGATAAAAGCGTGAAAATCATTGATTTTGTGAAGCTTGAGGACATCGACCCCATCTATTTCAACCGATCCTACTTTCTGGGACCTGGCGAAAATGGCAGCAAGGCTTACTCTCTACTCCGCGAAGCATTGGAAAGCTCCAAAAAAATCGGGGTGGCGGAAATTACGATCCGCTCCAAGAAGCAGCTTGCGATTGTACGGGTATACCAAGACTGCCTGGTCATGGAAACCGTCCATTATCCCGACGAAGTGAGAGAAGTAGGCGAAGTACCAAGTGTGCCGGAAAAAGCAGATGTCAACGAACAGGAATTGAAAACTGCCATCATGTTGATCGACCAGCTGACCACCGAATTCGATCCAGAAAAATATCATGACGACTATCGGGAAGCTGTCCTTGCTTTAATCGAGGAAAAAGTGAACAATCAGGAAAGCACTGCAACTCCGAAGGACGCGGGAGGCAAAACCAATGTCGTTGATCTTATGAGCGCCCTTCAGGCGAGCATAGAGCGTACAAAAGATCAGGAATTGAAACCTGCTAAAAAGAAAACGGAAGCAAAGAAAACTGCCGAGCCAAAAAGCGAGAAAGAAAAAGCGAAACCTAAAAAACGTACGACACGCAAGAAAGCGTCCAGCTAAACAAGCTGGTCGCTTTGCTTTTGATTAACAAGCCACTTAGCTGCATCCAACAAGGAAACGAAATGGAAATCCCCCACCCCATGTTCTTCCCCGATGAATAAGGTTCTTGTTCCTGCCGCTTTTCCTGCCTCTATATCGACTGCCCTGTCCCCTATCATATATGACCGTGGCAAATCAATTTCATGACTTTCCGCCAGATCAACAATCATCTTCGGCCCTGGTTTTCTGCACAGACAGCCTTCATGAGGCTTATGGATGCAAGCTGCCACTTCCTCAATTCTTCCTCCTGCATCGCTTATCTCTTTAACCATATATTGATGAATCTCCTCAAGCATTTTACTCTTCATATAGCCGAGCCCTACTCCTCCCTGGTTGGTTACGACAAACAGCTTGAATTCCGCTTCAGTCAGTAACCTTATTCCTTCCAAAGCTCCAGGCAGAAAGTGAAAATCTCCAGGTTTATTAACAAATTTGACCCGTTTAGTCAGTACTTCATTGATAACGCCATCCCGGTCGAGAAACACTCCTTGGTACAAAACTTCACCTTCTTGACATAGTTTTATTTTTCTAAAGCAAAATAGATGTAAAGACAATCCAGATGAAAGGATTTCCAAAATGGTTAAACCTATGCTATTGAGCTTACACCGTGATCCTCCAATTGGGGAAGAATGGGTATATGAAGTCAAATACGACGGATTTCGATGTCTGGCCTTCATTGAAAAGGATAATATTCTGCTTCAAAGCAGAAATGGAAAGTCGTTGAACAGGCAGTTTCCTGAAGTGGTAAACTTCCTGGGAAACCTGCTGAAAAATGAGGTTATTCAGCAGAACCTTCCATTAATTTTAGACGGGGAAATTGCCATTCTTACATCTTCGGTGAAAGCCGATTTTTCTTCTATTCAAAAGCGGGGCAGAACCAAAAAAACAGAAAAAGTTGAAGCACTCGCTCAAACAAACCCTTCAACATATCTGGTCTTTGATTTACTGCAGATGAAGAATGAATCACTTTATGATACACCGTTATTCAAAAGAAAGGAAAAACTGAAGGTTCTATTTTCCACATTACAACTGCCATTATCTCCAACTGCAGACAGCGCCTCTCCTTTACAATATGTCCCTTTCCACAAAGAAGCAGACACTCTTTGGGAGAAAATAAAAATGGGGGATGGGGAAGGCATGATTGCTAAAAAGGTTAGCAGTTTTTACAGACAAGGGAAGCGAACCAACGACTGGATCAAAATAAAAAACTATAAGATCATTACCTGCTTCATTACTTCCTATCAAAAGGAAAATGGGTTTTTTCATGTTGGACTTTATAAAAATTCAGGCATCGTCCCTATCGGTCTATTTTCCCATGGGATGAGTACGGATGAACGCCAGGCCCTTTTATCGGTGGTCAAAGAGAACAGCTATAAAGAAGATAATCAATTCATCCATGTGGAGCCTGGAATTTGTATGGATCTTTTATATTTGGAGCTTTACCTGGGTCAATTACGGCACCCGGAATTCTACCGCTTCAGGTTTGACGTCCAAGTAAAGGATTGCAGAATTGAAAACCTGCAGAAAGCAGACCTCAACCTCCCAAAGTCGGTGAATGTCACCCACCCGGAGAAACCTCTTTGGAAGGATGAATCTGTTACAAAATTGGATTATCTTCAATATTTAAAGGCGGTTTCACCATACATTCTCCCTTTTCTGAAAAATCGTCTACTGACCACAATCCGGTTTCCACATGGTATGTTCGGTGAAAGCTTCTACCAAAAGAACTGTCCGGATTATGCCCCTCCATTTGTAGATACAGCACTTGAGGAAGGCATCCGATATATTGTATGCAACAATCTCGAAACCCTTCTATGGCTTGGCAATCAGCTGGCTCTGGAATTCCATATCCCTTTTCAGAAAATCGGAGAAAATTCCCCATGTGAAATTGTATTTGATTTGGATCCTCCATCCGTGGAATATTTCTCTGGAGCTGTTAAAGGCGCACTAATGATGCAAAAGGTATTTGAACAACTGGAGCTTCAGGCATTTGTGAAAACCTCAGGCAGAAAAGGACTGCAAGTTTATCTCCCACTTCCGGAAAAGGCGTTCACATATGAAGACACAAGGATTTTCACTGAATTTATCGCACAGTACCTTGTATCCACAGAGCCGGACATATTTACGATTGAGCGTTTAAAAAAGAGGCGAGGAAACAAGGTGTATGTAGACTATATCCAGCATGGAGAAGGAAAAACCATCATTTCCCCTTACTCTTTAAGAGGAAATACTAAGCCTACAGTGGCCGCTCCCCTATTTTGGACGGAAGTGAATACAAAACTAAGACCGGATTTTTTCACGGTCTTTCGTGTAATGGAACGTTTGAAAGAAAAGGGTGATCCTTTCAAGGACTACCGAAAAATACAAGCTCAGCAACCCATTGAACAGGTTCTCTCCTTTTTGAAAAAAGTATAGAATGGCAGAGATTTGGAAAAAATGGTCATTAAAACAAGGAAGCTCTTTTCGTCCATGAATCGGCTTCTATTGGGAAAGGTGATCAATTTGCAGGCCTTTGCGATTGTCCATCCTATCATTGAAATGGACCAAACCTTAATATTGGAGTTTTTGGATGAAACCGAACCCGTGGAAAGTCGTCGATACCGGCTCTTTCTCCAAAAAACTACGTTGCAGGAAATTAAGCTGATTGTCTATCGGCCTAATCTGGATAACTGGCAGGACATTACATCCATGCTGTCCCCATTTTATCTGGCCTCCCTGCGTAACGTCCTTTTACAACAGATTGATATGCCATCTGAAAGAAAGGATATCATTTCTTAAAAACAAGCTGACCGCATTAAGGTGAGCTTGTTTTTGTGTAATGCAGCATTTCATTTATTCATACCGTTGATGAATGGTTAGGAACATGCCGACACAAATTCTTAATACTTCCAATCACAAAAAAACACCCTTATATCCCAGGGTGCTAAACAATCATATATATAACGTAGATCAGGCTTATTGTCGCTACAAACACTGAGGCGATAAACCCAGCAATAAACGGCTTCAAGCCCAATGCACGAAATTTCTTCCATTCCACCTGAAGACCGACCCCAGCCATGACCATGATGATCAGAAACTTGGCAACCGATCCAAGCCAAGCGCTTACTCCTTGTGAAACAACACCGACAGAAAACAAAGTGCTCATGACAAGGAACCCGATGATAAATAGGGGAAACGCACCTTTAATGCTGGCACTTTTATCACTCTTATTAACAATGATAAAAGAAATGGCTAGCACCAAGGGAAGAATGAACAGTGTCCGTACAAGCTTCACCGTTGTAGCCACTTCCCCGACGTCCTCCCCTACAAGATAACCGACAGCAACAACCGATGAGGTATCATGGATGGAGGTACCAATCAAGATTCCAAACTGCAGGACAGTAAGATCCAGCCACTGACCTATCCAAGGATAGAGCAAAGTAGCCAATATATTAAAGAAGAAAATCGTGGAGATGGCATAGGCTGTTACTGTTTCCTTTGACTGGACGACCCCTTTCACAACAGAAATCGCCGTTGCTCCACAAATGCTTGTACCTACACCAATCAGTAAGCTTAGCATTTTATCGATTTTCAAAAACTTTCCTGCCAATAGTGTCACTAGAATACCGCCGGTCACTACCAGCAAAATAACAAATATGGACTGTGAGCCTATATCCAATATGCTACCTATGCTTAACGTCGCACCTAACAGAACAATCGCGACTTTTAACAATTTTTTTACAACAAATTGAATTCCGGGTAGAAATGCCTCATTCAGCTTCAAGCTGTTACGCAGTACAATCCCAAGCAGTAGCGCAAAAATGACTCCACCTATGGCCGGAATAAGATTTCCAAAAGCTTTTCCTGCCAAAGCAATCAGGAAGACGAAAATGGTTCCAGGCAACCATGCAGGCAATTTATGAGTCAATTTTTGCAGATTATCTTGATTTATTCCCATCGTTATTTCTCCTAACGAACTATTTTCCAAACACCTTTATTATTTTAAAGAACAAAAGAAAAACTGTCGAGAATTTTCGACAGTCTTTAGGCTTCTAAACGATGGAAATGTTTTCTCAGACCCTCACCAAAAATATTGAATGTCTGAACAGCAAACGCCAGTGCCAAGGCCGGGAAGAACGGAATCCAGAACGAGCGGATGACATCGCCTCTAGCTTCACCCAGTAGAGTTGCCCAGTTGAAACTCGTATTCATAATTTCCCCGGAGCCGTAGGAAAGCTGGACAAATTCCTGTGTGATAAAAATACTGAAGATCCCCAGTTGTCCGATCAATAACGCAATCCTTCCCAAATCAAGAAAGAACTGAACGATCAGTTCAGGTAATGCATTCGGAATATAGTACTTCGTAAATAATGTAACCGAGGAAACCCCTACTGTAATACCTGCTTCCACATATGGGGTGCGTTTGATTCGAAAAAACTGGTTTTGCAGAACAGTGCCGACACGTCCCACTTCAATGCAAGCAAGAATGATAATAGCCCAGATAAAGCGATTATCGTTAAACACAAATATGGGAAGGTTCAATAGGATGATTGCAGAAAAGATAACGGGAAGTGCAGAAAAAATCTGGTGCCAACCCTGCAGGATCCAGTTAGCAGGACCTTTTTTGTTAATCGACAATAATGCTAGTAGCATAGCAACACTGTACCTCAGTAATGCAACTCCCACGATCAGCAGTAGCGTATCCTTGGCACCAACAACAATAACACTCAGTAAATCCCTGCCCTCTCTATCTGTGCCAAAAACATGTTTTTCCGAAGGTTCAAATGGCGCGGTTTCAATACCATCTTTCGTAAAGACGACCCGTTTACTTTCCAGTACCGTATCAATAAATGGTAAGAATGGCCCAACCAACGTTACCAATACCAAAAAGAATAAAAAGGAACTACCCACAATTAACGTCCAATTTCGTTTCATCTATCTATCACCTACTTTGGTTCTACAAGCTTCAGCACGAAAAGGCTGATAAGCTGCGAAATAAACACAATCATCATAAAGCTTAATCCGAACCCGATGATCAGACCGGACTCATTTGCAAACTTCATACTTCCTGAAAGCGCCTTGCTTACATCAAATGCCTGAAACATCCGATAGGCTGCTCCCCGGTAGTCCAATAAATACTCCACAATCAATAGATTTGACAGGAGATAAAGCATCATTGACGGAAGGTTGGAAAATATAGGATAGAGACTATTGCGCAGCATATGCTTCCAAAGCACCTTTTTATCGGTCAGTCCCTTTGACCTTGCCACTTGAATATAAGGCTTTCCTTTTTCATTGCTTAGTGCAGCGGATGTGATCCTTGCCACATACATCATCGGATACAAGGATACCAGTAAGGAGGGCAGTAAAAAGCTGTACCAATGGTCATGCCCGAAGATCCTTATCGATGGGAGGTAAAAGATAATCAGCCATTGCAGACAGATTAAAAGGAAAAAATCAGGAATCGACTGAACAATCCAAGTCAGCCCTTTACCAAATATATTCCAGCCTCCCCATCGATCATAAAAATCATAAATTCCCTTCAGTACCCCGAAAATCATCGTAATCATAAAGGCGGTAATGATAACCTTCAAGCTTCTTGCCATATGTAAACCAATTTCCTCTTCTGCCTGGTTATTGTATCTAGTAAAACCCAGCGTCCCCTTGTCTGTCACATCATCCAAAAACATGGAGATATTATGCCTATAGGCATCCCAAGAAAATTCGTAGCCATACTCGAGCGTCATGGCTTTTCCGGATACCCCAATATCAGGAGACCTAGGGAATAGAACTGCCAAAATCAGAAGAATTGCTACAAAAAGAAAGAATAGAAACGATTTCGTGATATTCCATGTTATCTGCATAAAAGCCCCCACTTTACGAAAACCGAAATAAATATAGTAAAATACTACCACTAAATTATTTTGAATTCTATAAAAATATAAATTTTTCAAAAAATAGCGAGTTCTTTATCAATTGAAATACGTCTCTGAAAGTAGTATTATAATGCTTTATAATAGATTGATAGACATTATGAATTACGCAACTATGCCGTTTCGAACATATTGATCTATGGGAGGTCTGAACCTTTGAGCAAAATAATAAATAGCTTTACCGAAACATTTACTTATGAATTCTGGACAGATATGGATTTCTGGCTGGATCTGGGTATTGCACTTTTGATCCTGTCCTTCTTTCTCTTATGGAGGAAGCTGTTCACCAAATATTTTTTCAAAATGATCCTGTCGCTATCCAAAAAGACACCAACCGATCTATTTAGTTACATCGTCATAGCCTTTAATAAACCGGTGCGTACCTTTTTTGTGATATTAGGTCTATTCTTCGCTTTGAAGGCAGCTCCATTTGAACTGATGGAGGCAGCAACATTATCTCGGCTGATGCGCTCTTCAATCATTTTCTTGATTGCATGGGGAGTATTCAACTTTATCCCTTCTTCATCCGTCCTGTTTTCGAAGCTATCTACTAAATTGGACTTTGAAGTGGATAAAATTGTGATGCCTTTTTTCACCAAGGTATTCCGCTTCATTTTAATTGCGTTGACATTGAGCATTGTTCTAGAAGAGTGGGATTATAATGTAGGCGGTTTTGTTGCAGGACTTGGACTTGGTGGTCTGGCGTTTGCACTTGCTGCTCAGGAATCCATAAAAAATCTCTTAGGCGGATTCATCATCGTGACAGAGAAGCCTTTTACTATGGGTGATTGGATTAAAACTCCTAGTGTGGAGGGCGTTGTTGAGGATATTTCTTTCCGAAGCACAAGGATTCGCACCTTTGCCCAAGCAGTGGTTACTGTTCCAAATGCCACGCTTTCGAATGAGCCCATCACAAATTGGTCGAAAATGGGCAAGCGTCAAATCACGTTCGAGCTTGGACTCCAATATGATACTTCCAGAGTAAAACTTGAAACGGTAACTCGCAGAATCGAACAGATGCTCCGCGACCACTCGGAAGTACATCAGGAAACCATTCTCGTCCGATTTGATAATTTTGGGGCAAGCAGCATGAATGTATTCATCTACTTCTTTACTAGCACTGTCATGTGGGCAGAATTCCTGAAGGTAAAAGAGGACGTGAATTTCAAGATCATGGAAATCCTGGAAGAGGAAGATGTGGTCATCGCCTTCCCTACTCGCACCCTTCATATCGGAAAAGATGCACAGCAGGAACTGAAAAAAGAGTATAGCGTAAACTAAGCTAAAAAAACCTAGTTCTCCTTGAGAGACTAGGTTTTTTAGCTTTCTTTCCGTTTTTCATTCCACTTTCTGCTTGGCACATCATAATAAAAATAGTTATATTCATCCTTTAATTCGGTTGTCGTCATGCCCTTTAATATAAGCGAGTCATATACTCCAATCAAAAGTAGCTTATTGATATAATATTCCCTTTGCTGCTCCAAAGCCTTTTTTAAATTCCCCTTCATGGGCCATCACCCTCAGCAATTGTTTAACTATATCATAGCCAAGAAATATTGATTCCACATAAAGGGATTGTAAAGTTTTTAAAAAGAATTGTCCCCATAGAAACCGCTGTTGATTTCCGCAATAGGCTGCGCTTTCCGCGGGGCTTGCATGAGCCTCCTCTGCTTCCGCCTGCGGGGTCTCCACTAAACGCTACCTCCCGCAGGAGTCTTCGCTTATTGCTCCAATCAACAGCTAGGCAACTTAAAGTTCAATAATCTTTTACAGAGACCATGTAAAAGATTTACACCATGAGAAATGAAAATATAGTGCAGAGGTTATGCGTCACCTGCCCCCCTGTTGATTGGAGTGCAAGGTGTGAGACTCCTGCCGAGGAGGCTCAAGCACCGCCCCGCGGAAAGCGAATACCTGGAACGGAAATCAACAGGGAGTTAAACAGAACACACACTTATTTTCAGGGTAGCCAAAGGAATTCTTTCAATCTCTCAGGTCTTTGAAGTTCTGCCATTCAGGCGGTAGGAGACTTCGATATTTGGAGGTGTAGTAGCGGTCATCGATAAGCAAGATAAAGCCAGTATCCTTTTCGGTTCGGATTAATCTTCCTCCTGCCTGCTGCACCTTATTCATACCGGGATATACGTAGGCAAAATCAAAACCGTCGTAGCCCTGCTCCTGAAAATGTTCTTTCATGACATTTCTCTCCAAGTTGATTTTGGGTAGACCGACCCCTATTATGGCAACTCCGTTTAACCGGTCTCCAACTAAATCAATGCCCTCTGCAAATATCCCACCGAGAACTGCAAAACCGAGCAGCGTATCCGTGCGTGCCTGGAAATTATTCAGAAAGACTTCCCTGTCCGCCTCAGTCATTGCAGGCTGCTGGACAATCGTCCTCACATGATCAGGCAAATTGCTTTTCATATAAGCATCATATACCTGCATTAAATACTCATAAGAAGGAAAGAACACCAAAAAGTTTCCTTCCTTTGAATGCAAGGTTGAAATGATTGATCTGACTATCGGTTCGATGGATTGGTCCCGATCGCGGTATTTCGTGGAGACTGCCCTTCCATACACATTCAGCTGCTCCCTTTTGAATGGCGATTCGATCGATATATGATAGTCCTCTTTATCCCCGCCGAGCACCGTCTGATAATAGCCGAGCGGCTGCATCGTTGCAGAAAAAAATATCGTTGCAAAAGCTTTCTTCGTTAAAGATCTAATCACGGAAGAAGGATCCAGACATGCAAGTTTCACATGCACTTCACTTTTATATATGGTGACAATCGTTTTATAGTTCGCATTGTATTCTTTTGCCACCCTGACAAAGGCCTGGCCATCATAGAAGCACGTCAGTACCTCCTCATATCCTGTACCTGAAGGATGAGCCTTCAGCCACCTTTCACACTCTTCCACCAGCTTTGCTACAAGCTCGATAATGTGATGCGGCTTTTCTGGTAAAACAAACAGATCTTCGTCCAAGAGCTCTTTCTTCCACTCCAACAGACCATCATTTACCCCTTTAAGCTTTCCATAAAGCTCTTTGTCTACATTTTTCATGATTCTTGCTGTTTGCAGGAACATCGTTTTGGAAATGGAGGCAGAGTACATATCTCTGGCCCGGTCTGCAAGATTATGCGCTTCATCAATCAGGACGATGGTGTCTCTATGGAACTCACTCCATCTCTGCAGCCTTACTTTGGGATCAAAGAAGTAATTGTAGTCACAGATAACGGCATCTGCATACATCGCAATGTCGAGGGAAAATTCAAACGGGCAAAGTTTATGCTTGTGGGCATACGCCTCGATTACCCGCCGGTTCATAATCAGCTCATTGGCCAGGATGTCTTTCAGGCCATCTTTAAGTCTGTCATAATAGCCATCGGCAAAAGGACAGAACTCCTTTTGGCAGCGAATCTCTTCTTGAAAGCAGACCTTTTCCTTTGCAGTTATGGTGACTACCAACAGATGCAAACCGTTTTCTATTAATCGTTGAAAAGCTTCTTCCGCCACCTGCCTTGTGACCGTTTTGGCGGTAAGATAAATCATTTTCTCGCCCTCTTTTTCTCCGATGGCAAGCAGAGTGGGATAGATGGTAGAAATCGTCTTTCCTATCCCCGTGGCAGCTTTGGCGAAAAGTCGCTTCTTTTCCTTAATAGTTTTAAATACCGCTTTGGCTAAATCCTTTTGTCCCTGACGGTAGCTTGGGAACGGGAAAGCCAGCTGTTTTAAACTCTCATTTCTTTGTTGTTCGGAGTCAAGTATGGTCCCCATAAAGTCCATATATTCCAATACAATGCCTTCCACATAGTCCTCTAGTTCATTCAAGGAATAGGTCTTTGTGAAAAGCCTCTCCTCCAGGCTGTCTCGTTTTGCGAAAAGGAGACGCACAGAAATATTTTCAAGCTCCTGCTGTTTGGCATAAATATAGGCATACATTTTAACCTGGGCCCAGTATGTCGGAAAATCTTCTTCCGTCAAATTGGACAGCTCTCTTGCAGTTGTCTTAATTTCTTCGATGATCGTTTCTTTTTCATTACGGAAAATCCCATCGCATCTACCTTCGATTTGAATAAGAATAGATTGATACGGATATTCGATTGACAGATGCACTTCTTTTTCATAATCTTCTCCACGGCTGCCCTGAAGCCGCTGATGAGTTTTTGTTCCTTCCTGCATGATATTCGTTCCAACAAAGCGAGAGTCAATGCTGCCGCACATCTCTACAAACTCCACAAGCTTTCTGACAGATACCTTTAGGGAAACATTCTTATCCATTTCATAACCCCTACCGTTCACATAATAGGTCAAGTATAACAAAAGAATATTGGTAGTAATGCATAAATATTTCACGAACTCAGGAAAATAACGTAATTGGGTAGTTTAGGAAAATTGGAGGTGTAATTTTCATGACTCAGATGAATGCGACAGGGGTACTTTCTACAAATGTTGATGAAAATATCATGACTTTAAGGGAACTTTTTGTCCATTCTGAGGACTTTGTCGTGGATTATACACCCTATCAGAAACAAGACGCATTTCTAATTTATCTTGAAAGTATTACAGAAAAGAAAATTATTGAACAGGAAATCATTAAACCCATCCATATCAGTGAAGCAGACAATGCTGACACAGTGCTTCCTCAAGCATTCATCAGAGAAACAAACAGTGTGAAAGATTTATCAACCTATCTGTTGGAAGGGAACGCAGTACTGTTAAAAAGGGATAACCCTCTTGCAATGGTTTTCCAGTCACAGCTGCTGATTGAAAGAAATATTGCCGAACCCGGTAGTGAAACCGTTATCCGTGGCGCACACGAGGGTTTTGTAGAAACATTGAAAACAAATGTCTATTTGATTAGAAAACGCCTTCAGAATCCAAAACTGAAAATCAAATATTTTTCCATTGGAAACGACTCCCATACTAAAGTGGCGATGATATACCTCGATCATCTTGCAAATAAGAAAACTGTATCGAATTTGGAAAAGCGTCTTGCGGACATTGATACGGATTACATCCTTGCTCCTGGGCATATCGAGGAATATATGAGCAATAATATTTCCATATTCCCTACCATGATAAGTACAGAGAGACCTGACAGGACGGTAGCCAATCTCATGGATGGCAGGATTGCTATCATTGCAGATAATAGTCCTAGCACGTTGATAGCACCTGTTACATTCTTTTCCTTCTTCCAGTCTCCGGATGATTATAATAGCAGATGGTATTTCGGCTCTTTTATCAGGTTTTTAAGAATCATTGGATTCCTGATTACAATTGGTCTGCCTGCAACCTATATCGCGATTGTCTCCTATCATTACGAGGTGTTACCCACCGAGATTGTTGTTTCCATCAAATCTTCACTGGAATATGTTCCATATCCTCCATTAGTGGAAGCACTTGCGATGCAGATAACCTTGGAAATTTTGCGGGAAGCTTCTATCAGGCTTCCAAACCCCATCGCTCAGACTATTGGGGTAGTTGGTGGACTTGTAATCGGGACAGCTGTTGTAGAGGCGAATCTGGTTTCCAATACGATGATTATTGTAGTAGCGATTACAGCCATTTCCTCTTTCATTGTACCGATTGCGGAAATGGGTTCTTCGATCCGGTTACTAGGATTCCCATTCATGATTTTCGCTTCACTGTTCGGTTTTATCGGAATGAGTTTCTTTTTTATGTTTGTCATTATTCATCTGTGCAAATTGGAATCTTTCGGTACACCGTTTTTCGCGCCATTTTCTACATTAAGATGGTCGGAAATGAAAGATACCATCATCAGGGCACCTCTCCCTTTGTTTCGGTCCCGTCCAAGTGATACTCAGCCCCGGATTAAGAGAAAGACGAGAATCTAAGGAGATTATTTATGCTAAAAGCAAGTGAGAAATCAATCAGCCAAGGTCAGCTTTATTTTTTAGTCATACAATCACAAATGGGAGTTGGCGTGCTTTCCCTCCCTTTTGCCGTTCACAGTACAGCGAAAGGGGACGGCTGGATTTCCATTATTCTTGCTGGAATTGTAATTCAAATATGGTTGTATATTTTCCTGACAATAACTAGGTGGTTTCCTGAGAAAAATATTTATCAGATCTCAAAGCATCTCTTTGGAAGATTTATGGGTTCTATCGTGGTTATTGCCTATTTGCTTTATTTTACTGCGGTAGCCGCACTTGTAACAGTTCTGCAAACCGGTCTCATCAATAAGTGGATTCTCACCTTGACACCCTTCTGGATCATTTATCTGCTGATTATCGTTGTAGCAGTATATCTAGCAACTGATAATATTCTGACAATTGCGAGGTTTTTCAGTTTATCGACAGGTGTTGTCCTATTTTTTGTCCTACTGGTCTCTACTGTTTATCGAGATGCCAATATATCTTATATACTCCCGGTCGGGGAAGGCGGAATTGCAAATATTTTTTTAGCAGTAAAAGATGTACTTATCGCTTTAACAGGATTTGAAATCATCCTGATGGTCTATCCTCTTTTAAAAGAAAAAAAGAAAACATTCAAAACCCTGACTCTTGCTAATATCACTACCATTTCCGTGTATACCTTTCTTGTTTTCACGAGCCTGATTATTTTCAGCCCAAAGGAAATTACTTTAGTGCCAGAGCCTGTGCTCTATATGTTAAAGGCCATTTCGTTTGAGATTATCGAGAGGCTTGACCTGATATTTCTTTCCATTTGGGTCATACCGATGACCAACTCGATCATCATTTATTTGTATCAGGCCAGCAAAGGGTTAAAGGAGTTGTTTCACACGGAATCGCACTCCCCTTTCGTTCCAATTATAGTCATACCAATTTTTGTATCCGGCTTCTTTTTGCAAGACAAATTCATCATCGAGAAAATCGATTCCTTTTTCCAATACATCATCTATTCTTTTGTCTTCATCCTGCCAGTCTTGTTGTTGATAGTAGGATTTTTCAGAAAAAAAACCGGAAAGGAGAAAAACAATGCCCGCACAACGTAAGCTATCCGTCTTTATTACTTTGTTGATATGCCTGCTTCTCCTTACTTCCTGCTGGGATCAGCGGCTTCTGAAAGATTTGAAGCTTGTGTTTACGGTCGGGTTTGATAAAGGCGATAACGGTGAGATTGTTTCCACAGTCGCAATCAGGGAATCAAAGAAAGGAAGTGTAGGGGGTGAACCCGGGGAGGCCACAGTCGCTGTTGTAAAGGCGTCTGGCATTACCCTAAGGGAAACACGGCTGGAGCTGGATAGAAAAATACCTGGTGAGTTTTCCCCAAGTAAAATGAGGGTTTATCTCATTGGAGAGGACTTGGCAAAGGAGGATCTATATTCTATTCTTGATATCCTTTACCGAGATCCAAGAGCACCGCTCGGAGCAGAGCTTGCTATAGTAAAGGGAAATTCCTCCGATGTAATTGAGATGGGTACAATAAAAGAAACATTGCTGACTGAGGCTGTTACAGACCTATTGGAAAATGGAGAAGAAAATACCATTATCGCAAACGAAACTGTCCAGACGATTTGTCCCATAATGTTTGATCCATCATCGGATTTTGTTTTACCTGTTATCGAGAGAATCGAACCGCATGATATACAGATTAGCGGGGTCGGATTGATCAGCGATAAAGTCTTTACCGGGGAAATTCTGCCTCCTACTGATGCAACAATATTACTGCTGATGACAGGGTATAGTGGGAAAAAGACTCAAATGGTTCTGAAGGTACATGAGGATGAAAAGATCGTGAGGAATCAGTACATGACATTAAATATCAATAAGGCAAAACCAAACATAAAAATAGATGCAAAGTCCCCTGATTCCATTAAAGTAGTTGTGGATCTTCCATTAAAAACCTCGATTGCAGAATATCCCAAGAATGGTCCACTTGATAAAAAACGGGTGGACAATCTGTCTAAAAAGGGGGCAAAGATTATAGAAGCCCAGTCCAGAAAAGTCATTGAAACTATCCAGGAATCCAATAGCGATGTCCTTAAAATCGGGGAAGAGCTTCGGGTCCATCACCATTCAATCTGGGAAGAAATAAATTGGAGGGAAACCTATCCTAATATTGAAATCATCCCCAAAGTTAGCGTGAAAATTACAGGAACAGGTATAATCAATTAAGTCTGCCTACGAAAATCACCTCGGAGCTTTTGCTTTCCCGAGGTGACCTTTATTATTTGGCTAACTTCGTACAAGAACGGCTCTGACAGGACTCCCATCCGCACCATCTATTTTTAATGGTAGCGCAACCATCTGGTATTCTCCTTCCTCTACATTTCGAAGATCGATTCCTTCCAAAATGGCGATGTTCGCTTCGTGCAGCAGATGATGAACTGCAAGTTCCTTACTATCCAGTTGATCGACACTTGGAAGATCCACTCCTATTAAAGGTACAGACAATTCTTTTAAAACAGCTACAGCATCAAGCTTCAATGATGGGATACTCCCAGGAAATACCTCTTCATCCTTCCAGGCGCTTGTCTTAAATAGAATCCGTTTCTTAACTTGCCCTTTTAACAGTTCTTCAAGACTCTCACGGGTTAGCTCCTTAAGCTCTGACACGTCCAATACAATTGCCGGACCCATAAAAACAGACAGTTCAAGCTGGTCTACCTTTGCTCCATTCTCATCAAAATGATATGGTGCATCCACATGCGTAGCCGTATGAACACTCATTTCGATGCTCCCTACATTAACCGATCCCGACTCCTCTTTTGTCCAGTTCAGGGAATAGGAGAATGGTGTATCCCCGGGCCAAGTTGGTGTTTTGGCATGAAGCGTCCGTGAAATATCGTATATAATCATCATACTCCTCCTAGGCTACTACTTCTCGTTCATTTGAGTACTTTTCGTAATGCTTATCCTGCATAATACTTTTTAGAATGGCGACCATCTGATAAATCTCTTCGTATGTGGTATATAGTGCAACAGGTGCCAACCTGATAATGGATGGTTTTCTGAAATCAGGGACGACTCCATGGTCCTTCAAAGATTTGCATATTCTTGCTGCTTCAGGATGCTCCAGACTGACATGTCCACCTCGATAGCGGTCCTCTGTTGGATTGGCAATAATAAAATGATAGTCCGACAGCTCCTGTTCAATGAGGTCCATCAGGATTCTTGTTTGATGCAGCGATTTTTTTCGTATTTTCTCCATTCCAACCTCATCGAACATTCTAAGTGATCCGAGTAGCGGTGCCATACTGAAAATATGCGGTGTACCAATCTGATAGGAACCACTCGTGTCAGCAGGTGTAAAATGATGCTCCATGTCAAACTGCTTTTGTTTCTTGGAACCAAACCAACCTGTTAAACCAGGCGTCCTGCCAAAGTGCTTTTCATGAACGAAAAGCGCACCAACTCCTCCGGGACCTGAATTCAAATATTTATAATTGCACCAGTAGGCAAAATCCACATCCCACTCATGAAACTGATGAGGAATGGCACCAACCGAATGGCAGCCATCCCACCCCACCAGAATTCCATGTTTATGTGCTTCCTGTGTTATCTTTTGGATATCTAATAATTGGCCGCTACGGTACAGGACAGTTGGTAATATGAGTAAGGCCACCTCTTCGTTCAATGAATCCATAATATCCTGCTCATCTATGAGCCTTCCATCCCGGCTTTCCACTTGGATGAGATGTTCTGCAGGGTCGTATCCCTTCAGCTTTAACATACTTTGGATGGCATATATATCAGACGGGAAATTCAATACGTCAGCAACAATTTTTGTTTTCCCCCCCTTTGGTTCATAAAAAGTTGCAAGAAGCTGATGCAAGTTACCAGTCGTGGAGCCTGTTACGATGACTTCTTCCTTTTTTGCTCCAACCAATGGTGCACTCAATTCTCCCAGCCTTTCAGCGAAATAGAACCAAGGATTATCCCCTTTCATCCATCCGTCGATACCTAGCTTCTTCCATGAATCAAGCATGTCCAGCAATGCATGTTCCGCCCTTTTTGACAATAAACCAAGTGAATTGCCATCAAGATAAATGCTATTTTCATTTATATAAAATTCTTCGCGATAGTCCTTTAATTCATCCTTACAATCCCACTTCTTCATTTCCTCAATTGTAATCCTCATATGCATATACCCCTCCCCTTCATTCTCATTATCTCATTTTTCTGTGAATACAAACAAGTAATACTCCTACAAAAGATGTAGAAAAATACCGGTCTCTATACCTTTTGTCTGGAATCCAACAGTTGGTACGATGGTTATAGAGAAAGGGTGATGATTGATGAAAATAGCAAATGTGATTTTAGAGACGACTAAATTAATTAAAATGAAAAACTTTTATACTTCCATTCTAGGTCTGCCGCTAAATCTGGAAAATGCTGATAGCTTTTCTGTCCAGGCTGGATTTTCCAGACTTACCTTCGTTGCATCTGAGCGTAGGCCCTATTACCATCTGGCGTTCCGTACAAATGAAATGCACTTTGACCAATTTTATTCCATTTTGGAAAATACAAGTCTACTGCTTCCGGATGAACATGGAAGCACCAGTTTATTCTGGAAAGGGAAGCAAATGTATTTCCATGATCCAGAAGGAAATGTACTTGAAATCCTTGCAAGAGATATTCCAATATATGCTAGAACTAATTCGCTTTACGATATCTGTGAAGTGGGTCTCCCATCCAGCAATATAGACGAATTATCTGACTTCCTATCAGAGGTAAAAAATGAATTTATTTCTGAAAATGAAAGTTTTCGCTTTTTTGGGGATAGACATGGGGTTTTTGTGCTAGTGAAAGAAGGACGTCCTTGGTATCCGAAAGATAAACCTGCACAGATTGATCCAGTAACGATAGAAATTTACGCTGGCAAATCAGAAAAGGCATTGAAGCACCCATCCCTCCCTTATTCCATAGAGTTCCTTGGATAAAAAAAAAGCCGTGGAATCTTCTTTATGGTTTCCACGACTTTTTGTTAGTAATTCCGTAATATTAGGATACAGTTTTCTACGTCTTTGAATACGTAGAATGCATCACCAGCAGTTAACAATTCTCTACTTTGCATCAATCAAAGTAAAGAAATAAAAAAGACCCTTCATAGAAGAGTCGCTTAGATCACATTTTGTGTAAGTTCAAAGAAAAGGGCATGCATTTTCTTTTCGGCCAGGTCGTTTACTCTGTTTCTTGTCTGCAAGGAAGGATTGCCATTGATTCGAAAGCTATAGTCAAGAATTTCTGGATGATGTTCTGAATACATAAACTCAATTTTTACTTTATGACCATCGGACTCCATAATAAGGGTACACACCTTATTCCCCATAAATTCTGTGATTTTCACTATGATTCCTCCTTCTCTCCTTTCAACACATTACTATTTCTACAAAGAAGGACAAAAACCTTTTATTTCCTCTATATTTTTTCTAATTTTTCAAACTTTTCAATCTAATAAAAAAGGATGGCGTGAAACTTGTCGCCTTCCTCAGAAGTTGTTCTTTAAATGGTTATTTGCTTTTCTTATATCACGATTATTTCCAAAGGCATGTGTGACACCCCAAATAGTTGTATCCCCCTCTTCTTCCGTCACTTCATTTAACGTCACATCCAGGTCATGAAAAATTCGGTGGAGATAACGAAGGGCAGTCCTGTCTCCTTCCCTTTCCACAAGCAAAATAAATCCATGAGCATTTTCCATATCATTAAGGATTTTGGATGGGGCAAACCCTTCTGTTTTCATCCAATTAACTGCAACTTTAAGTTCCTTCCACTCGTCGGAGGTTATCAGATTTCGGATGTTCGTCGTTTCCACGCCTCCCCATCCTGTAATATCATTCAGATAGCTATGCTGGACACTTAATGTCTCTAACGTGGTTATCTCGCGATCAGGCTGGTAGACGACACTTTCCTCATATTCCTTATGCTCGATTTCCTGTACAGAAGCTAATGTGGTAGAGGAAAATAGGGATCCTTCATCGATAAAATCGAAAAAATGATATCCCACTAGACCTAATATTAAAATAAATAAAAGATTCAACATATATTTAAACAAGGAAGTCACTCCCTTTCATTCTTAATTAATAGGTTTCTTTTTGCTCATCTTCCTGTTTCTTGGTAGGATAAAAGAAAAACAACAGGTGAGAGTATATGAAAAAACAATCAATTATCTTTATTATCGTCATTTTTCTACTATTGTTAATAGGATGTCAGGAACAAAATGAACCTACTACCGATGCCCCACTAGATAATTTTTTTGCTAATACTGAACTCAACTACGGGGAATATGTATTTATTTTTGAAGATGTGGTAGCGCGTGCCAAAGCTTTTGATCTAGAGGATAAAACCTTGGAAAAATGGGTGATAAGAGCTCTCGGTGATGAGAAACTATCAAATAAGAGGGATTTGACACCAGATGAGGCTTTGAAGATAGCCAAGAAAAATCAGGTGGAAAACCAAGCCTGGATAACTGTCGCTGAAGAGAAATACGAAGTGAAAGTAACAGAAGAAGAACTGGATCAGTGGATATCAGCAGGGCCAGATCAAACTGACATACCTCAGCAAAAGGCGTTTGCGGATGCATTGAAGCTTTCTTTAGAGGAATTGAATCATGAATTCGATCGCGAGCTATATAAACAAACCCTTTCATGGGAAAAATTGATACCTGTTCTGGAGAAAAAATATGAAACCAAAGATCAAGAGGTTTTGTTGGACAAGTATATGGAGCAAGTAGAACAAGAGAAGAAAAACCAAATGAAAAAGACGACAGGGATATGATGACCCCTGCCGTCTTTTTCAATTTCTATGAGAAATCAGTTTACCTATAAAAGCTCGCTTTCCTTTTATCTTTGAAACTTCCAAGGAAAAAAGACAGAATAACAGCCAGATCGTTCCAACGGCAAATCCTCCAAGGATGTCACTTGGGTAATGGACATCCAAATAGACTCTGCTAAATCCCACAAAGATTGTAAGGAAAAGCAAACCGGTAATGGCAGCGATTCTACCGATAATCAGTTTTCTTTCCCTAGCTATCAAATATATCAAGAAGCCGTAAAGGATGATACTCCCAGTAGCATGGCCACTAGGGAAACTGAATCCGTTCCCATCATAGGCCGGATTTAAGGAGGGACGCGGACGCTGAAACACATATTTCAACAGCAGAACGAGCAGTCCTCCCCCACCATTTGCGATGATGAAAAACAGGACACCCCATCTATCCTTCCTGTAGAACCAGAGGAATACGGCAGTAATTGCAGTGACAGAAGCAATCCACCATACCGAGCCAGCTTCTGTAATGATTTTCATTTTCGAAAATACCAGATCATATTCATGTGATCGAAGGAAGCTCATAATCGCCTGATCGAACGCAAATTTTTCCTCCTCAAGGACTTCTTCTGCCAGTTCCAGAAATAATACCCCCGCTGATACGCTGACTGCCATGCCAAACAAGACAAGCAAGATAGCCATCCATTTCTCTCTCAGATAGCCAGTATTCAGCCACTTCATCATTACATTCGTTATCTTCAAGACACTTCATCCTATCACAACAATTTTTTCATAGTATTTCTTATATTCCACTATGAGAAATTGATAAACGTCCTTCAGAACGTATGGATAGATTCAGCCTTCCATTTTAATAAATGTATACATCATCCAGAAGCCGATATCCTGAAACCCGATTCGCTTATAAATGGCTCCCGCTGCTGGATTATCATAAAACAGGCACAATTCTTTCCCCTCCTGGAGTAATTGGTGACAAAGCTTTACCATACATTGCGTGGCATAGCCTTTTTTCTTATAGTCATGAAGGGTTGCAACGCCAACGACCATTGCTGATAAGGAATTTTCCGCTGTAGTGGAAGCAGTAGAAACCATTCTTCCATTTTCTTTAATAAAGTAAGATCGGGATACCCCTTTCTCGATCCCCCTGCGCTTTCGTTCGACCGTAATGATGGAGTCGCTGAATTCAGGAACGCCATTCAGCAGCTCCACCAGTTCCTCCGCTTCCTCAGGCACAGCAAGGTACACATCTGTCGTTGATACATTTTCCGTTGTGGAAGAATTCAGTTGTGTGCATTTCGCATAATAGGTCTCTCTTTTGCGTTTAAGTCGACCACTTAAGAATGGCTCCAATCTTTCCGTTATTTCTTTAAGACCAGACATCATGGCGAAATCCTTATCCCGAAGCATAATTTCCGCAAAACCCTTCGCATCAAAATCCCTCTGCGGCTTTGCGTAAGGGATATAGTTTTCCTGGTATTTGAGCAGGACTGCACGCAGTTCTCCAATTTCGTCGAAGTCCCCCCATAGCTTTTGGAAATCCTGTTCATAGCCATACGCTTCGATATCCCCAATTATAAATAAATTTTCAGCAGCCTGTTCCTTTACTAGATCGTAGCAGGCTTCATGATCAGCTTCCGTTAGTTGTCGAATCATTATCTTTCCTCCTATATAGAGCCGGAAAATTCCGACCAAAAAGAATATTCTAATATTTTACTAGAGAGTTATGATTCTTGGAAGAGATTTTTGAAGGAAGATTGCATGATCGACTTTTCGGGCTTTCTTCACCATGGAAAGGTACTTCATCCGCTTTATGATGGACTTTTCGAGCTTCCTTCACCATGGAAAAGTCCTTCATTCGCTTTATGATGGACTTTTCGAGCCTCCTTCACAATGGAAAAGTCCTTCATTCGCTTTATGATGGACTTTTCGAGCCTCCTTCACCATGGAAAGGTCCTTCATCCGCTTTATGATGGGCTTTTCGAGCTTCCTTCACTATGGAAAGGTCCTTCATCCGCTTTATGATGGGCTTTTCGAGCTTCCTTCACTATGGAAAGGTCCTTCATCCGCTTTATGATGGGCTTTTGAGCCTGCTTCCATGCAATTAGGTCCTTCTTGTAGCACCAAAAAGGCCACCCAAAAGGGCAGCCTTAGAACAACTATTATTTATATACTTTTACTTGAACTTCTTGAACACCATAGTTGATTGCGTCTTGCTTGTCCGGAATGAAGATATCAATTTTATTGCCTTTGATTGCTCCACCAGTATCTCCTGCAATCGCTTCTCCATAGCCTTCAACCCATACTTTAGAACCTAAAGGAATGACATTTGGATCAACGGAGATAACCTTCATGTCTGGGTTTTCAAGTAAGTTGATGCCTGTTGCAGTAATTCCTGAACAGCCTTCACATGAAGCAGTATAGGCAGTTGCAGACATGGTTAGTTCCTGTACCACTTCCTCATCGGCAGGTGTTTCTTCAGCCGGTGTTTCCTCTGCCGGTGCCTCTGTTACTGGCTCTTCAGCTGGTGCTTCTTCTGCCGGTGCCTCTGTTACTGGCTCTTCAGCTGGCGCTTCTTCTGCCGGTGCCTCTGTTACTGGCTCCTCAGCTGGCGCTTCTTCTGCCGGTGCCTCTGTTACTGGCTCTTCAGCTGGCGCTTCCGTTACTGGCTCCTCAGCTGGCGCTTCAGTTTGTTCTGGATTTGGATTTCCTTTTGTATAGATAACTATTTCATCATCTGCATAAATCAAGTCAGGATTTTCGATGGAGTTCCATTGAGCTAATTGCTGGTAGGTAATTCCCTCATAGTTTTGGGATATCCCCCAAAGTGTATCACCCTTAACAATTTTGTAGTTTTCGGATAATGCCACTTTTAATCCTTGTTCAGGGTGAATCAGATCACTGGAAAGATTGTTCCAGTCTTTTAATTCCTGTACTGTTATGCTATTTGCGTTGGCGATGTCCCAAAGGGTATCACCTTTTTTTACCGTTACTTCTGCAGCAGAGGCATTTGAACCTAGACTGAACGTACCTGCAAGGGCCGCTGCTGTTACTAATGAAAACATGGTTTTCTTCATACGAAATACCTCCTATGTATTCTGACTCAATGTTTACAATCATATCATGATTCTGCTAGATTAAAAGAACAGTGGAATAACAGTTTCGTTACATGAGTAACGGGTATATTAAGGGATTGTTACAAAGTTTCCTTATATTAGAATATTAAGGAATACTCTTCTATCATAGGGTTTTCCAACCAAAAAAACGGCCTACAAAGAGTTTTTATTCTTCGCAGACCCTATTAAACTACTATTTTGTTTTAGTGAGAGTAATCTGATACCAGCCACCTTCTTTGATGACCGGCTTCATTTTTTCCACTTTTAAACCCGCTTGTCCAGCCAAGTCTTCCAAATCACCTTCGGAAGGAAGGGGATAGAGATTATCAAAAGCAGTAAAGAAGCTGTTAAATACACTTGAAAACTGTCCACCATGCTTAGAATTGTGGATAGGAGTCACGATGGAAAGAGCTCCTTTACGGTTCAACCATTCACTGATATTTTTAAACAGTGTGGTTCGATCGTCGGGGGAGATATAATGAAGAATATTATTCAGCATAACAAAATCCACTCTCGACTCCGGCCTCCATTCTTGTACATCTTTGCAAAGTATCTCTATTTGTTCATGCTCCATGCAATTCCTTTTTGCTTCCTCTGCAACATCCTCATTCAATTCTATTCCGAGCATGGTCGCCTTTGGGAATCTTTTCGAAAGCTTCAACAGATATCCACCACTTCCACAGCCGACATCCACTACACTTTTCGGGTTCGCTTTCTTCATCACCTTCATTACTCTTGGTACAGCCAACTGTTCTAATAAGGAAGAAGTTTGTGCTACCACCATTCCGTGTTTATCCTGGTTAAAGTTCTCTTTTTGATCCTCCTGCATCATTTTCGGGTACTTTATAAGGGTTGGAATATGAAGCTCCATCATTTCCTTCAGAAGTACGCCTGTCGATCTTGGGTTATTCTTGCTTGAGGGTACCATGAAGCGCTTGACCGTCTGATATCTCTGTTTGGAGCGTTGCTTCAAGTAGCCTATTACTCCTCCAACTTCCACCCATCTGACAAGGAGATCCTCCTTCAGGGAGAATTCCTGTGCAACTTCGGCTATTGTTTTTGGCTTTTTAAAGGCTTCGTACAAGTCCAGCTCATAGCCCACATATGCATGCCAACTATATAAAAAAGGCAGATTTCTTTTCATATATCCTCTTGCTTTGAATAGTCGAACATATTCACTTATCATCCCTTGACTTCCTCCTTCATGTCCCTCCAAGGATAATCATCCCTTTTCGTAAATAGATGACGCTTATCCAAGTGAAAATCCACCTCTTCTTTTCTTTTTGGGGCCACTCCCGTCTGAATAGCCCTATCGATGATGGTTTCCTTCCAAATTCCCAATCCGGAAATATTCAACATATGCTTAATATGAAGCACAGGGTCATTGGTCAGCTGTTCCATCACTTTCTTTCTCCACGATACAAAAGAGCGCAAAGGCCGGGAATAGGCAAGCGCAGATAAATGACTCAGTTTCAGAATATGATGAACACGCGGTCTCCTTACTTCTTCGTATAATGATAAAAGTTCGCTTGAATGGCGGTTATGTTCATACATCCAACAGAAAAGCTCCCCGATCACATCCCCATCCTGGATAGCAAGATTCATCCCTTCACCGGCCATGGGATGGACACTGTGGGCGGCATCTCCCAATAGAACGATATTATCTTTTACATAGCTTGCAACATGATAATGGACAGGAATCATCAGTTGTATCTGTTTCCATGATTCTATTCTTTGCACATACCCATCCAAGGATGGACACAGTTCTAAGTATTTTTCATAAAAAGATTCCAAACCTTCCTCTATCATTGTTTTATAGGAACCCTTGGGAATCAGATAAACAGACCTCACCATGTTGTTTGGAAGCGGAAAGAGTCCTAGGAAAGTCCGGTCGGTTGAGATTATTTTCCCTTCCGTCAGGATTTTGGGCCTTGGAAAGGTTACAGTCAAAAAATGATGATCATATTTCTTTTCTTTCCGGCGCAGCCTCATGAAATCTCGGACCTTCGACTTTCTTCCTTCGGCACTCACATAATAGTCAGCTTCAATTAAAACCTCTTCCTTGGCGAGCTTGACTTTTGCCAGACCATTTTCAAATCCCATAAACCTGCCCGGCTGAATATACTTGAAAGAAGGATATTTCTCCGCTTCCTCGAGCAGTATGGTTTTTAATGATTCATGAGGAATCATAAGAGCATGATGGTATGGTTTTGGCAGAATGTTATAACTCATTGATTGAAATGGCAATTCTCCCTTGTTAACATCTACCGTTTTTTTTCTTTCGACCAGATCTATTTTGTTAATGATATGCCCCGCATCCAATACAGGTGGTAAAAGGCCGATACTGTCAAAGATTTGCAAAGTCTTTGGCTGGACGAGTTCTCCTTTATATAGGTGGGGGCTTCCCTTCATCTGCTCCACCAAAGTTACTCCTATGCCGCACCTTGCAAGCTTGAGAGCGACCGTTAAACCTCCTACTCCGCCTCCAATCACCAATACATTCGTCTTCATAATCGTCACCACCTATAGTTTTCTTTCCACTTTTGTTCAGATGTGAAACTTTTGAACTCTCTGCGGAAATGCTTAATCATTCATATCACATGCAAAAAGCCCTCCACTATTTGTCATCAGTGAAGGACTTTTTACCTTTTTACCTATTGGATCTCGTTGAACGTTTCAAACTTTCCAGGTCCTCTTCCACAGCTGACCATCTTTGCTCGACCATCAGCTTGGCATCATCCACACCCTGATTATAATAGAAGAGACCAATCTCTTTCACAAAAAAATCAACAAGCATTTCCGCTCCGAGCTCGCCAATTGTTTCATCCCGCTCCAATTCGAAATAGGTCTGGATACTGCCAATCATTTGGTCTTTTGCTTCTTTTGGCAATTTAATCATTTACTTATTCACACCTTGCAGTAGATTTAACCGCTGTTTTCGGATGCTTCAAGCAACGGTTCATACATCATGATAGCATGATTTTCCGTTATATACTGATCATCCACCTCAATCCCCTGCAAGTTCGATACTTTTCGATGAATGATGTTATGGCGAAGGTAACCTCCCCAATATGCAGGAGTTATACGATGATCTTTTTCATACACCTTATACCTGACAAGAGGTGGATTGGCCATCCTCCATTCGCCGACCAATTGGTCCCCCTTGACCATGACACAAAGTTGAAAAGGCTGATTGGTATCATTTCGAATCTGCAGATCCAAGTAATTGTAGGAGCAGGTTGCCCCACTTCCGAAAGGCTGTGTCCGTCTTGAGTCGGGAAACACATCAAAACTGTGACGGTAGCGTTCGGTCACTGTTAAAGGAGTATGTAACGTCATCCAGTATATCAAGTTGGAAAGCTGGCACAGTCCGCCACCCAGCCCGGGCTTGAACTTTCCGTAAAATAACACCATTCCATCTACGTACCCTTTCTCTTTAGTTGGCTTTCCAATAAGCTTCCAGTACGAAAATGTTTCTCCAGGCTTCAGTACAATACCGTTTAATTTTTGTACAGCTATGCGAAGATTGATCACTTTATTATGCTGATACCACATATCCACGTCCTTTAACTTTCTTAAGGTGGGAGTGGAATGTTTAAATGAGAGGTATGGCAGCATTTCATCTGTCTGAAGATCTGCGTACTTTATAGAATCCGTTTTCCATTCAATCCATCGTTTTGCTATGTAGAATTGAGTTCCTAACCAAATTCGAAGTGCAGACCTAGGTTTAGGCCTTAAATCCACGTTATTCAATTATATTCCCCCAGAATATCCCTTTTAAATAATAGACGATTAAAACCTGTAAAAGTTTCGAAAATTTATAATATTTTTACAGGAATTCCCTTGACATTATTTCTCAAGAATAATTGTCTGCTCTCATAAAAGAATAAACACTAGTTGAGAATTTATTGGAGAAGGTGAAAACCGTGGAAATACCCCAACCGTCCAATTCTGCTGATTTAACGGTCGGCGACTCAGTTTATCTTTTCTATCGAAACCCACATACCCAAAATGTAGCAACCGTGCAGGAAGCGCAAGTGGTACCTGATCCGCACGATTCAAGTCAATTAGCTTTATTTCTATACGATACCTATTATCCGCTATCAGATGAGTTTGTCTTTTTCAAGTCTTTGGATGATGCTGAAGCTATGTATAATGACTATTTTGGGCCTACATATGATTAGGAGGTGTTATTTTGAAGCCATTTGTCCCTCAACTGGTGTATATTGAACCTAAGGCATTGGAGTATGAGCTTGGAAGGGAATTAAAGCAGAAATTTGAAGCAATGGGGCTTGAGATCAGGGAAACCACTTCCCATAATCAGATACGGAACCTGCCGGGGGATAATGATTTTCAAAAGTATCGGATTGCTAAATCCACGCTCGTTGTAGGAGTAAGAAAGACCTTGAAGTTTGATTCTTCGAAACCATCTGCAGAATATGCCATCCCTTTTGCAACAGGCTGTATGGGCCATTGCCATTATTGCTATTTACAAACAACTATGGGCAGCAAGCCATATATTCGTACCTATGTAAATTTGGATGAAATCTTTGAAGCTGCAGATAATTATATGAAGGAACGCGCACCCGAAATAACAAGATTTGAAGCATCATGCACTTCGGATATCGTAGGAATTGACCATCTTACCCATTCGTTAAAAAGGGCTATTGAACATTTCGGAAAATCGGAGCATGGCCAACTTCGTTTTGTCACCAAATTCCACCATGTCGACCACCTTCTTGATGCAGACCATCAAGGGAAAACGAGATTCCGCTTTAGTGTCAACGCCGACTATGTTATCAAGAATTTTGAACCTGGGACTTCTTCTCTTGATTTAAGAATCGAAGCCGCTGCAAAAGTCGCTGGCGCCGATTATCCACTTGGTTTCATCGTTGCCCCCATCTATTTGCATGAAGGCTGGGAGGACGGCTATAAAACCTTGTTCCAAAAGCTATATGATAAGCTGCCGGCACACGCTACTGAAGATCTAACCTTTGAACTGATCCAGCATCGGTTCACCAAGCCTGCTAAACGCGTAATCCAACAGAATTATCCTATGACCAAATTGGAACTGGATGAAGCAAAAAGGCAATATAAATGGGGACGTTACGGCATTGGCAAATATGTCTACAACAAGGATGAGGCTACAGAAATCAAGGAAACTTTATCCCAATACATTCATTCCTATTTCCCTCCCACAAGCCAGAATTGAGTATTTTACTTAGGAACAACAAAGAACAGCCTATTTGGCTGTTCTTTGTATGAATCAATATTTCACCATCTCAGACAATAGATAATGATAGATCAACTTCTGGGTGTTGAGAATGGAGCTTTCATGTGTCCGCTCGAAAGCATGGGACGATTCGATCCCTGGCCCGATCAATCCATGAATAATATCATGACCGGAACGAATCGCAGCAGATGCATCCGACCCATAAAATGGATAAACATCAACTTTATACCCTATTTCATTTTTTTGCGCGAGCTCCACCAGATGTTTACGCAAGCCATAGTGATACGGCCCACTGGAATCTTTCACACAGATTGAAACCGTGTATTCATCGGAGGACTGGCCATCTCCCAATGCCCCCATATCCACGGCAAGATACTCCACCGTTTCAGGAGTGATATTGGAATTCCCTCCATAACCGATTTCTTCATTATTGGAAATAAGGAAATGCGTTGTGTATGGCAAAGTTATTTTCTCGGTTTGAATATGCTTGATCATATTAAGCAGGATGGCAACACTGGCTTTATCATCTAAATGTCTTGATTTTATGTATCCGCTTTCCGTCATTTGTACACGAGGATCAAATGAGACAAAATCTCCGACTTCTATTCCTAGCGCCTTCACCTGTTCTCTCGTTGACACTTTTTCATCGATTCGCACTTCGATGTTTTCATCATTCCTGGCTGCATCCCCAGCGTTTTTATAAACGTGTACAGAAGTTTGATGCATGAGGATAGTCCCTGTATAGACCTTGCCGATCGATGTTTCAATCTCACAATATTCCCCTTCTACGGAATTCCACCGGAAGCCCCCGATCATGGTTAGCTTTAACCTTCCATTTGATTTGATTTCTTTAACCATCGCTCCTAATGTATCCACATGTGCAGTCAGCATCCGATGTTCCTTATCGTTCGTACCATTTATGGTGGCGAGGAGCCCGCCTTTACGATTCCTTCTTGTTTCCACCCCATACTCCTGCAGGAAATTTTCCACATAACTGATTACTTTGCTGGTATTGCCCGAAGGACTTGGAATGGAAACAAGCTCTTTGATTAATGTGAAGGTTTCCTGTACACTTGGTTGATAGTTCAAATAAGCACTCCCTTTGCATCTTAGAATAGTTATAGCATAAAATATTTTTCATACCCTGTATATATCATTTGAGGGAAATAATCAGACTTTTTAGGAATTATTAATATGACACAAAAACTTTCCGCCTATCGATTTCCCCAAAATATAGTATACTGTATCTAACTACTAGACATCCAATAAGGGGGATTAGTATGCATGAAGTTGCAAAAAAGCTGTCTGCCCACTTTCTTGAGAAGAATGTTATTCAAGGATGGGCTAGTATAAAAGACACAATCGAACAGGGTTACAATAGCCCATATATATATGATCTTCTATTTCGGGATGCCATGTACCACATTGGCGAGCTTTGGGAGAAAAATGAAATTACGGTTGCCGACGAGCATCTCGCTACTGGTGTAAGCGATCTTCTTCTATCTAAATATCATCTCGAAAAAAAGGAAATGACCCTATCAGGTACGGACCCCATTTCCCAAACTCCTTCCAATAGGGCCATGTTTTTCTGTGTGGAAGGAGAAGAGCATTACCTGGGCCTTAAAATGGCTTCTTCCTTATTTGAGGAATTCGGATGGGATGTGTATGATCTTGGTTCCAATCTCCCTTTGGACTATGCCGAGTATAGTCTGAAGAAGTGGCAGCCGGAAATCATCTGTATTTCCATTACCATCAGACACCTGTTGCCGAAACTGAAAGATACAATCAAAAGACTGGCAGCCATCCATCCAGAAGCAACCATAATTGTAGGAAGTCGCCTCCATGAAGAAGCCGCTTTCCTCTCTTGCTGTAGGGAAGATACAATCATTGCCAAAGATGCTGCCTTTCTGTATGAGTGGTTGAATAATTACAAGAGTGAAGCTTCCTTCGTCCAAAAAGGAGTGTTACTATAATGTATCGTATACCGGTACCCTACTTTAAATTAAGAAGCGATTTTTCCATCCTGGATGTTTCAAAAGAGGTAACCCACCTCTTTTATCCTGTTACATCGTTTCTCCATTTAGTTGATGTTGAAAGCAGGAACAAGTTAAAGCGACTCCTGAACGTCCCTTCACCCGGGAAGATGGAGATAAATCTGAATACAATAGAGTCGCCCACCACTCTGTTTACTATCCATTATAATTATCAACAAAAAGAAGATATCATCCATCTTGTCTGTTTAAATGAATCAGCTTCCTACAATCACATTCAATTCGAATTCCAACAGATCAAAGAAAAGATCCAAAGCGGTGCATGGGAAAAATTGATTCCGACGCCAGTGGAAGAAACTACTCACAATATAAACACGCAGCAGGCTGCTTCCAGGAAAATCTCCAAAATAAATGATCTGCTCAACATCATACAACACGATCTTGAATCTGCCGGAAAAGGGGAGTATGCTGAATTGATCCGCTCCGAACTGACAGATATCAAACAGTATATTTCTGAATAAAATCTACCGGCCAATAGCTAGTGCTACTGCCGGTTTTTTTATACAAAAATCAAGTTAAATCTCTATTCATTTGACTTATTGTTCAATTGGTGTATAATAAGAGTTTGGGCACTGGTCCAAAACAGTTAGTAACTTGATATTGAAAGGAAGGACGTTATGACATTCTTTAGTTTTACAAGCAGATCACAAGGATGCACTGGCGTTCCATATAGTTTTTTAAGCAAAGCTTAATCGTACTGGCACGGCCTAGGAGCCGTAAGGACGTAAGAGAGGTAAGGGCTTACGTTGTTTAAGTAAGAAAAGCTACCATGGAATTTTAACCGCGGCAAACGAATTAAAACACTTTTATGTCAATTATAATGCTTGTGATGAAGCAAGTTACTAATAGCGCAAAAACATCATTTCTAATTGCGCTCCCATTACGAAAAATAAAAGCGGGTCGATCCTTGAGACGACCCGTTTTTATTATGTCTTTATACATCCTTATTTGATAACTTTCCTAATCACCTGTATAATTTAATGCTGATTGTAATAAAACGACGAAAAAATTTAACGGCAAGAAGTATTTTCTGGTAATAAGGGGGAATTGGATGTCTTTTACAAGCTTATTTTTAGCCGAAGAAGAGACAGTAAATACTGTAAAAAATAAAGAAGAGATTAAAAAAGAATTGGATGAGCTTGAACTTCAGATATTTCGCATGAAAGAAAACATGAGAGAAATCGCCAAAAAGTGGCAAGTAATCGGCATTGATCAGACAAAAGAAGATACTTGGGTAGTGGTTTACACCAACTATGACAATCACTCATGCAAGATTATGCTAAATGATTGTGAATCCGCATACCGTGGACAATGGGACTATTATATCCAGGCTACCTACAAGGATGAAGATACCATCTTTATTGGTGACATCAAAGGCCCGGAAAACAAGGGTTTTGGGACAATCTGTATGAACTATCTAAAAGAGATGGCCAAGGAGCAGAACATCCGGTACATTACAGGAGATATTGCCAAGCGAGACTGGGATCATGTAGAACGGCTTGTTCATTTCTACAAAAAGCATCGGTTCCAAGTGAAAATAAATGAAGAACACAAAACCGGTGAAATTGTTTGGCAGCCGTATAATTAAACAGTAGAAATCTATCTATTTTTATGTTTAGATTAAAGGAAAAAGTGCAGAAGTGAGGGATCACATGCAGAAATCGAAAATAATCCAAGTTTCGGGACGCACCATAGATGAGGAAACCAGGTGTGTTCATTATTATTCCGACAAGGATATTATTGCGATAAAATTTTACTGCTGTCAAACATATTTCCCCTGCTACGAATGCCATGATGAAAAAGCGGACCACCACCGGCAAGTTTGGCCCAAAGGAACTCAGCAGGAAAAAGCTATCTTATGCGGGTCCTGCAAAACCGAGCTAAGCATTCAAGAGTATTTGCAATGCCATTCCAAGTGTCCTGTGTGCAAATCAGATTTCAATCCGGGTTGCCAATTGCACTATCATTTATACTTTGAAAAGTAGCTTTAAACAAAAAGAGACCAATACAGGTCTCTTTTCATTCTTCAAGACTTATGAACCTCTTCTACGGTGGTTGTTCTATCCAACCGTATTTAACAAATAGTTTGTCTCCAATTGCAATCGCTATCAACATAATGGAAAGTAAGGCCAGTAGTCAATCAATTACCGGACTCTCCTTTCCATCTCTTTTGTTTCAGAGTGCAGGAACTATACTATCATCAACATTCGCAATAGTACCAATACCTTAAAGGAGAAACCCTACTTTCCATACATTTTCTTGCACCGTTGGCCATATCCGGTGAAACCACTGGACGTTCACATCTTTCGCATGAACATTCATGATGATGATGCTTTTCCTCACAGCACTTTAAAAACACTACTCCCACAATCTTCACCTCCTTTCCCCTCTAGTAAATGGTATGAAAATTAATAGAGATTGCTTGTACGCTTTCATCAGGAAAGAAAAAAGAGACAGCCGAAAATAAAGCGATTTTCCAGTTAACCCCCCTTTACGATGGCAGTACGCAAATTGTATAAGCCCTACTACATATATCATTTTATGTTCAGCGGAAGATTCCGCTTGTACTTTACTCATTCTCTGCAAAAAAATAGACAAGCGAGATTTCCGCATGTCCAATCTTTCAACTATTATAGAGGTACTTTCATGCATTTCGGCAGCTTTCATTTTTCGAATGCATATTGAATTATATATTAATAAAATACACGGCAAATTTGTATGCCCGTCCAAGTGTAGGAAATATTAATAGTATGCAATTATTCAGCAGGAGGAGTAACATGAACCTACAATCAGGAACATATTATTGGCCCACCACTTTGCAGGATGCTCCATCTTATCCTTCACTTGAGGAGGATCTTGACTGCGATGTCTTGATTATTGGCGGAGGAGGTTCTGCTTCACAATGCGCTTATTATCTGGCTGATAAAGGCTTGGGAGTGGCGGTCATAGAAAAAGGCAGAATCGCTTCAGGCAGTACAAGTGCAAACACGGCACTCATACAATATTCCGGGGAAAAGATGTTCACCGATCTCATTCATACCTATGGGGAGGAGTATATTGCAAGGCATCTACAATTATTGAGAGAGGCGATAGATGACATAGAAGCGGCTTCCAAGAGAGTTGAAATGGATGCCGAATTTACTAGAAGAGATACACTCTGTCTGGCAAGCTGCAAAGAGGATGTATTACGGTTGGAAAAAGAATATGAACTGCTAAAACAGCATGGGTTTAAGTTGGATCTACTGACACAAAAGGAAATTGAGACAAAGTATCCCTTCAAGAGGGAGGCGGCGATTTATTCCTATGGCGATGGTGAGCTGAATCCTTTCAAATATACTCATGCACTATTTGATTATGCTGCAAAAAGAAAGGTACGGTTATTTGAAAACACTGAAATGAATGGTCATCATTATGATAAACAGGAAAAGCGCATGAATATTACGACTAAGAGCGGATTTACCATTAAAGCCCGCAAAGTGATATTTGCAACTGGGTACGAGGGAACAGAGCTAAAAAATGAAAAGAAAGTTTCCTTTGTAAGTACTTATACCGTTACCACCAATATAGTGAATGACCTTTCCTCCTGGTATAATAGGACACTTATATGGGAGACGGCTAGACCATACCTATTCATGCGCACGACAGCCGACAATCGGATCATCATCGGCGGACTCGATGAAAACACCACCTCTGCTGAAGAACGGGATAGTATGCTGATTCACAAAAAAGACAAACTGATCGAGGAATTAATAAATATGTTACCGGAGTTAGATGTAAAACCTGAATATTATTTAGCGGGATTTTATGGCGGTACAAAAGATGGCCTACCTATCATAGGAAAATACGATGAATATCCTGACAGCTATTTTCTTTTTGGCTTCGGGGACAATGGTACAGTTTACAGCCAACTTCTTGCCAAAATAATTGCAACCGAGATCCTTGAAGGCGATAGCCCCAATTTGGAGTTATATCTACAGAACCGGCCATTATTAGGAGGAAAATAAACGCAGAAAAAGGCCCAGATTTCCTCCAAAGGAATCTGGGCCTTTTAATTGATGATCTGAGAGGGATTCGAACCCCCGACCCCTACCCTGTCAAAATCATCTCTCATGTTTTATCTAGATAAATTAAATAAATCTAGATATATCAAGGGATTTGGTTGTTCCAGTTTATTTTCAGTTAATTTAGCAACCTTAAAAAAATAAGAATATGCAATTTTTGTGCAATAATGAGTGAAAGATTTAAATTTGATGCACCTAAATGTCATTTTTATAGGGTTTCGGAATGTGACCATTCCGAAACCCTTTTGTCTACAAACTGAGATGCTTCAATTAATGAGTCATCATAACTTTCTCAATCATTTACTCTAAGTCATTATTTAAAAATGTCGTAACATGTTCTGCAAACATTTTTGGATATTGAAATAAGAAACCATGACCTGAATCTGGATAGATGATTAGTTGAGCATTTTCAATTTTTTGTGACATAATATATGAATTTATTGTTGGAGCCATGATATCATTATCACCATTCATAACTAGTACAGTTTGCTTGATATCAGCTAGCCGTGGGAATAATGAATCTTCTCCACTTGTTTTTTGTAATGCTTGTGCTTGTGCCATAAACGATTCTTGTTTAACTAAGGGAGAACGATCCTTGTGTCTCTTTTGAAGTCGTTTAAGGTATTCTTTTCCTTTAATCTGACTCGTTTCAGTTGGCTCGAAGAATAGATATAAGAAATCTTCATCAACATTAACCGGTTTTAGTGCAACTTGGAATACTTCCGCTTGAATTCCTTGGATTCCTTCACCAGCTCCTGGACCTGTACCAGCTAATACTAGACGACGTACAAGATCTGGTCTTGTAATTGTTACTGTTTGTGCTACGAAACCACCCATAGAAAAACCAAGTAAATCGATTTTCTTTAGTCCAAGTGCTTCAATAAAAGCAATTGCATAATCTGCCATGCCTGGAATACTGTTTGCGGCTACTCCTTCAGAATTTCCAACACCTACATTATCAAATAAGATAAGTGTTCGATGTTCTGCTAATCCATTTACTACTGCTGGATCCCAATCGTCCATTGTTCCGCGAAAACGATGGCAGAATACAAGTGGTACTTCAGACTCAACTCCAAATTTTCGAAACGCAATTTTCATTCCATTTACATCAATATAAGAAGTTTCTACCGTTTCTGCAGTTACTTTTAAGTTATTCATTGAAATCATCCTTTTAGTTTATACTTTCGTGTGTAATCTTTGGATTTCTCTTAAAATATAGGTCTATGTCGTTGGTTTTGTACTTCATGAATTGTGACAAATCCTAGTACTTCTCCAATTATTTCAAATTTTGTTCCACGGATGAAAAATGGATTTTCTAATTTTCCGTCTAATGTTCTTATGCTAAACTGTTCATTCATTTTAGATAGTTGCGATTCGAGAAAATTGATCAAATCTGCCTTAGTTGGTGGCTGGATTGTCCATTTAGGTGGTTTTTTACCGCCTTTAAAAGAAATTAGATAAACCAATTGGTAAACTAAATGTTCCTGTAAGATTACAGAAAAACATACTATCTGTAATTGCAATGAAATGCCCCAAATTCCATCTGACCGTGTTATTAAATTCCAGTCATTTTTCTGTTCATCAATCGAATTAAATTTTCTAATAGTTAACGAACAAAATTTGCAGTCTTTAATATGGAAACTGTCGCCTAATACATTCCCCTAATTATCTATCGATCTTCATTAAATTTCTTAAATACTAAAACAGCATTATGTCCACCAAAACCAAATCCATTGGAAATCGCGTAATTTACTTCCGCATTTATTGGATTGTTTGGTACATAATCAAGGTCACATTCCTCATCAGGATGTTCATAATTTATTGTTGCAGGAATCAAATTTTCTGAAATGCTTTTAAGAGTGATAATGGATTCAACTCCGCCTGCTGCACCGAATAAATGGCCCGTCATTGATTTTGTTGAACTAATTTTTAGCTTGTAAGCATGTTCACCAAATACATTTTTAATAGCTTTTGTCTCTGATTTATCGCCCTCTGGTGTACTCGTACCATGCGCATTTATATAATCAATGGCTGTTGTTTCTATGTTCGCCATTTCAATCGCTAGCTTCATTGCTCGAAATGCACCATTATAATCTGGTGAAGTAATATGATAGGAATCTGTTGTAAATCCATAACCAATAATTTCTCCCAATATTGTTGCCCCTCTTTTTTTCGCATGTTCATATTCCTCAAGTAACAAAATTCCAGACCCTTCAGACATTACGAAACCGTCTCGTGTCTTATCGAATGGACGACTCGCTGTGATTGGTGAATCATTATTCGTTGACATTGCTTTCATTCTAGAGAAACCCGCAAAAGATAATGGATTGATCGACGCTTCTGTTCCACCAGCTAATATGGCATCGGAATATCCATGGCGGATATTTAAAAAAGCTTCACCTATCGCATGATTACCAGTTGCGCAAGCGGATACTGGTGAAAAACTTGTACCTCTAAATCCCGTTTTTATCGATACAATTCCAACAGCCATATTTATTATCATCATTGGTGCCATAAATGGAGATACTTTTCTTGCGCCTTTTTCTAATAAGGTTTGATGATTCTCTAGAACTGTATTTATTCCTCCAATTCCTGAACCGATGAATACCCCTAGGCGAGTTTCATCTTCATTTACAATATTTAATCCAGATTGATCTAATGCTTGTTTTGCAGCGGCAAAGGCATATTGGACAAATTTATCAAACTTACTTAACTCTTTTTTATCCAAATACTTTTCAGGTGAAAAATCATCAATCCTTCCACCAATTTTAGTATTTATGCCTTCATAACCTTCAAACTCAATATTTTTAATGCCAGATTTTGAGTTCTTTATGTTACTCCATAATGTCTCGACATCATTTCCTAATGGTGTGATGGCACCATAACCTGTAATAACGACTCTACGATTCATTTAAATCCTCCAAACAATCTTATAATATTAATTAAAAGATCGATTACTTGTTTTTTCTCCTTTTAGAGTCATGCAAGTAGAACTGGCTTTAGCAACTAAAGACTCATTTTCATCGATAAGATTACATTCAATAAAGCCAATATTATTTCCATTTTTCGTTACAACTGCATGAGCTTTTAACTTAGTATTCCAAACAGGCTTGAAGTAGTTGATTTTTAATTCAATTGTTGTAAAGCTTTCATTTTCTTGTAATGTTGTGGCATAGGCAATTCCCATAGCTGCATCTGCAAGATCACAAAGGATTCCTCCATGAACCGTTCCCATTGGGTTATAATGATCTACTTTTGTTTCAAGTTCCAAAATAGCTTCGCCTGTTCGAATTTCGATTGGATAAAACCCTATTAATTTTGCAATAGATGGTACTGAAATTTCTAGTTTTGAATTTAATTTAATGGTATTCTCCATTAAAATTCTCCCTTCAGTAAACAATAATTATTGTATCCAAAAAAACTTCACTTTTAAGAAAAGAATTCACTTACACAATCAAATCACACGCTAAAAAAAAGAACAATCGGTCTGTTTTTTCACAAAAAAATAATCACTTATTACTAAAGAATAATTCAAAAATTTGTTTATCCACCATATCCAAGTATTTCTTATCCTTATATAATCGAGTTAGTGCTAAAGCACCTTCAATAGCTGAGAGAATGAACACGGCTATTTGTTCTGATTCAATTTCACTTTTAATTTCTTCTTCACTTTTACCATGTTCAATAATCCTAGTTAAAAATGCAATAAAATCGGTAAAGCCTTCTTTGATTGCTTCTTCAAACTCTATCTTTGAATCATCTGCTTCAATTGCAGCATTCATTAATGGACAACCACCTACAATTACTTCATCATTTGATAATGTTTTAAAAACTGATAAAAATGCATTTAACTGTTTATAAGCAGATGCACTTACAGATACTGCATCTTTATACTGGTGTTTAAGTGTATTTAATGAGAAGTTAAATGATTCCTTGGCTAAACGGTCCTTATTTTCAAAATGATTATAAATACCCCCTTTTTTAAGACCTGTGGTGGTCATAATATCTGAAATAGAAGTTGATTTATAACCTTGTTTATTAAATAAAGAAGATGATTGTTCAATAATATATTTTCTAGTTCGATCTCCTTTGTTCATAATAACATACCTCCCAAAAAAAGAACAATAGGTCTGTTACTATTAAACCTCTTTCAAATTATCTTGTCAATAGGCTCGTACCATATAAAATTACCAATTTTTAAGTATATAAAATAAGCAAATGGGAGAAACGATAATCGAGGATTTTTCCCTTCCACATGGATAAAACAAAAGCCATTGGTAATCAATCGTCCTACCAGCCTCCGAAATTTCCCAAAGAAAACTAAACATATTTGCTTGGTTAAATGAACTCATAACATTAATCATGAATTCTAAAAGAATAAAAATAATTCCTTTTAATAACTGGCCATTTAATAACTGACCAAAACCAGGTAGGGCAATACTCCAAAGAACTGCTTCTAACTTTATTGTGCCTTCTTCATATTATAAACTTTTATTTAACGGTTTATAATTTGTTTTAGCTTGCATTATTTATATAATCCAATCTCTTAATCAATGCAACAAATCCTCTTATCGTAAATAAAGTAAAACTAACACTTCCAAAAGTATGAAATGGGGACCATTTTTTCCATTTAAATAATCTAGAATTTTTTTCAAAATACCATTGACCGACACTCATAGGGATACTCCATGTCAAGCTTTTCAATAGAATTTTCCCTAAATTATCATTATAAGATTGTTTAACCCAGATGACACTTAATAGTGGGAAAAACAACATATCATAAATAATGTTTGTTTTGAAAATTTTAGGAAAAGGACGGACTGGATATTCAACTCTTTTGGAACCAACAACATATGCATCTATTATTGTTGCCAGAACCCCTTTTGAAAAGAAAACAATTAAATTTTCTCTCATTTTTGATCCCTTGAATAAAAATGGTAAGAAAACAATACATAAAGTTAAAAGAGCATTTAACATTTTTTTCTCCATAAAAAAACATCCTTCCCAAACGATTTATTTATTATTATAATTACCTAATCAATTTTCCATTATCCTTAGAAAGATTATTATAATAAAACAAAGCCAATCGAAAATACGATTGGCTCTGTTTTATTTATTGATTTCCTTTCTTTACCCATTCTGCAACAGTCACTGTACGTTTAGCCTGATGTTTAACTGCTGCTTGGACGTCTTCAATCATTTTTCCATCTTGACCAACCGTTACACTTGTTCCATATGGATTACCACCTGCTCCAAACGTTACAGGATCTGTATAACCAGGAGCTGCCACAATTGCACCCCAATGATACATTGTTGTATAAAGTGATAAAATAGTTGCTTCTTGACCACCATGAGAATTTTGAGCTGAGGTCATTGCACTTACTACTTTGTTAGCAAGTTTACCGTTAAACCATAACCCTCCTGTTGTATCAAGGAATTGCTTCATTTGTGATGGCATATTTCCAAATCGAGTTGGTATGCTGAAAATAATGGAATCTGCCCATTCTAGGTCTTCAAGTTTTACCTCTGGTACATCTTTTGTAGATTCTACGTGTGCTTTCCATACTGGGTTAGAATCAATTGCTGCTTGTGGAGCTGTTTCAGGAACTTTTAATACTTTTACTTCAGCACCAATTTCTTTTGCACCTTGCTCTGCCCATTGAGCTAATTGGTAATTTGTACCTGATGAACTGTAATAAATAACCGCTAATTTTACATTTGACATATTTTCCGTCTCCTTTATAGATGAATTTCCAAATAATCTACTTAAAATACCCATTGATCAACACCACCAATTCTTAATATTTTCTTAATAATTTTTACTCCTCAGTCTATAAAACCACCCCTTCCAAAGAATCCCTGAATATCATCCCCTAAAAAGGGATAGATAACTAAGCTTTAAGTTGCCATAGGGTTCTTAATGGAATTATGTTTATAGCTAAATTATTAATTCTCACTGAGTTTAATTAGGATTCATAATTCCTCATTTGAAATATTATCAATTCGAGATAAATTTCACTGTTGTTGGATTAATTAAAGTTTTCCTATTTTATATAGATTTTGAGATAGCTTTGTCCTTTCTGAAAATATATTGACTAACTGAAAACAATTTGCTTCCATTGATCACAAGATAAGCTGCCATAGCTAAAAATGCCAAATCTAATTCATATCCAGCCATTTGCCCATTCCCTAATAGGCCAACTGAAAGTTTGACTTTTAAAGTTGCACCAATCATTAATAAACCGAATAGAACAGAGAAAAGTCTTGTTGCCAATCCAATAATTAAGGCAATACCGCCAACCATCTCAAGCAAAGCAACTCCGTATGCCATAAAACCTGGTAAACCTATACTATCAAACCATCCTACGATATTTTCAATCCCACCTTGAAATTTCACTAACCCATGGATAAAGAATAGTACTCCTAATGTTACACGTAAAATAAGTGCCCCTAATTCATTTTTTAACATAACTAATTTAACCTCCATAAATTTTTAATTTTATATTTAATCTATTTTTTAAAAGTAGGACTATTTATTACGATACCAATTTGCCGCAGCTTCAACCTCTTCTCTTGTCAACTGATGACCTCTATTTTCCCAATGAACTTCTACATTTGCGTTTGCTTTTTCTAATAACGATTTTAGTTCAGAAGATTCCATCGGTGAGCAGATGGGATCATTTGTCCCAGCTGCAATAAACACAGATTTTCCTGACAAGTCAGGTAGTTCAATTCCTTTTCTTGGTACCATTGGATGATGAAGAATGGCACCCTTTAATGCATGTTGGTAGTGAAATAATAAACTTGCAGCAATATTAGCACCGTTAGAATACCCAATGGCCATCATATTATCTCGGTCGAAATCATACTTTTTTGCTGCTTCATCAAGAAACTCATTTAATTCCTTCGTACGGAAAATAAGGTCTTCTTCATCAAACACACCTTCAGCTATTCTACGAAAGAATCGTGGCATTCCATTTTCTAATACATTTCCTCGGACGCTTAACACAGATGCTTCATCGTCAATACTTCCAGCAAGAGGTAACAAATCTAATTCATTTCCACCAGTACCGTGAAGTAATAGTAATGTTGGCTTAGTTAAATCTTTTCCCTTATTAAAAATATGTTGCATTATTTATCCCCCTCCAGAACACGCACTTCTACAATAGGTAAGATTTCTTCTAGTTCTTGTCGTTTTGACTCTAGCCACGAAGGTAACATAAGTTTATTTCCCAGTTTTTCGATAGGTTCGTCAACTGAAAAACCAGGCGGGTCAGTGGCTATTTCGAAGAGTATCCCTCCCTGTTCGTAGAAATACACGGCTTTGAAATAGTTTCGGTCACGAATTTCAGTCGGAAAATATTCCTTTTCTTTAAGAAGAGTTTCCCATCTACGAAGATCTTCATCATCCTTTGCCCGCCATGCTATATGATGTATGGTTCCAGCTCCCATTAGCCCACGAACCGAAGGAGTTAACTTAATGTCAATGATATTACCTACATTTGCCTCAGCTCTAAAGCGAAGAAACCCCTCTTCATCGCCTATACATTCAAGTCCTAAAAAACTTTCTAAAACATCTGCTGTTTTATTAGGTTGGGCTGAAAATAATGTAGCTCCACCAAACCCTTTAATCGCATTCTCTGCTTGAATTCTCCCAAATGACCAACTGTTTATTGGTCCATCATCTCGTTCTACAAGCTCAAGCTGAAGCCCATCAGGGTCATTAAATATGATATTTATTTCACCAAACCGTTTAGAGGTCTGGAATTCTACGCCGAATTTTTGTAAGCGATGTTCCCAAAACGGAAGGGACCCGATTGGAATCACAAAACTAATAACTCCGACCTGACCAGTTCCAATTCGACCTTTTAACTGTTTAGCCCATGGAAAAAAAGTAATTACAGTTCCAGGTTCTCCATTTTCATTACCGAAATAAAGATGATACACTTCTGGGCGATCAAAGTTTATCGTCTTTTTTACAAGTCTAAACCCAAGGACACCTGCGTAAAAATCAATATTCCTTTGGGCATCGTTCACCATTGCTGTAATATGATGGATACCAGTTGTTTTTTGCATTTTTTATCCTCCTTTCTTAATATTTCTTCAAGCTATTCATTTGGTCGTTCTATGGAAAAAATCTCACCTATTTTCGCGTAATTTACACCTGCTAATCTGCTTACAGCTGCTAAGCCCTTTGGGTCAATTCTTCCTTCTTTATAAATGTCATTCTCAATATGAAATTGAACAACTTTTCCAATGATAAAATCACATCCTGGTGCATCCGAACCACCTATTTCTAAAGATTGTTCAAGGACACATTCCATTCGAATTTTGGCTTCACATACTCCTGGAACTGAAACTTTCTCACTTTCTACTGGGGTAAATTTACCTAACTCAATTTCACTTTGATTAGACGGAAGATTGGCAGCAGTTTTATTTACTTTCTCAACATTTTGTTCATCTACTATATGAACAACAAATTCTTTTGATTCAATAATGTTTCTCGCTGTATCCTTTTGTCTCCCCTCTGGGCGTTGAATGGATAATGAAATCATCGGGGGATTTGACGATACTATATTAAAGTAACTAAATGGCGCACCATTCAAAGTGCCATCCTCTGAAAGTGTTGTGACAAAAGCAATGGGTCTAGGAATAACGCTACCTATAAGAAACTTATAGTTTCCTCTTTCAGTATTATTGGCAGGATCAATTGATAGCAATGTGTTCATTCCTTTTCAAAATATTCGTTCAACTCTCTTACCTCAAACGGTATTAAATTCCTTTCAATTTTCCCTCTAAATTGTTCATACTTTTGTGGTAACATTAACTTTTCTCCCATTGTCGCTAAAGATTCATCATGGGCAAATCCTGGAGGATCAGTTGCAATTTCAAAAAGTATTTCCCCATGTTCTCTAAAGTAAATGGCATTAAAGTAGTTTCTATCTTGTACAGGAGTTACCTGATAGCCATTCTCTGAAATATATTTTTGCCAATCCAATTGATCTTGGTCATCAATAGCTCGCCATGCAATGTGATGTACTGTTCCGACACCCATTTGCCCACGTCCAATAGGGGTCTGTTTTAAATCAATTATATTTCCAATCTCAGATGAAGATCGAAATCGAATAAAATCTCCTTCTTTTGCAACGAGTTCAAGACCCATTACTTTTTCTAATAATTCCGCCGTTTTATCTGACTGAGTAGATAATAAAGTCGCACCTCCAAATCCTTTAATCGCAACTTCAGGAGTTAATCCTCCAAAGTTCCATGTATTAGCTTCTCCTTCTTCTCTTTCAACAATTTCCAAGTGAAGCCCATGTGGATCGTCAAATTCCAAGTATTGTTCATCAAATCTTTCCATTTGAGTAAATGTCACTTTGAATATTTCTAACCTTTTTTTCCAAAAATCCATTGCACCTTTTGGAACAACGAAAGATGTAACTCCTACTTGACCATCTCCTATAACACCTTGACGGGCCCCTGCCCATGGGAAAAATGTGATGATTGTTCCTGGTTTCCCCCCCTCATCACCAAAATAAAGGTGGTAAGTCCCTGGATCATCGAAATTAACCGTTTTCTTTAATAATCGTAGCCCTAACACACCTGCATAAAAATCAACATTCTCCTGAGGATGACCAACGATCGCAGTGATATGGTGAATTCCCATTGTATTTTTACTCAATTTTATCTTCACTCCTATTTTTCTTACTATTTTAATTTAAATATAGGTGAAAAATCACTTATTGGTTTAGGGGAACCTGTGGTCTTTGATCTGCAACTTTTCCTGAGAGCCAGCATAAACCGTATTTATATTGCCCATTATCCCCTTATCTTATTTTCACTTGGATAAATGTAATTGGGTCAATTTCGGTTACATATTTTGTATGTTGAGAATTAAAAGCTGATGTAGAAAGTCTTTCTAATTCATGAGAGAATCTTCATTCCGAGATATTTTAGAATAAAAAAGCATCAAGACTATATTGACCAGCGCCTATTAAAGCTATACCTACAGCCACTACAAGTAACGTTAGATTATATTCATATCCATTTGATGTTGCCCATAAGCCGTTTGGAGCATGTACTTTTACAATAGCCATTAACATAGTTCCAGCAATCATAATTCCAGCTAGTGGAGTTAAAAGTCCTAGAGCAAACAATAATCCTGCAATAAGTTCTGTTAATCCCGCGAATAGAGCCATAGTTACTCCTGGCTTCATGCCAATTGACTCAAACCAACTTCCTGTCCCTTTTAATCCATAACCACCGAACCAACCAAACAATTTTTGAGCACCGTGACCAATGAATAAAGCACCAATTACCAGTCTAATGATTAATAATCCAATATCTATCATTGTAAATTCCTCCAAATTCATATTTTATCTCGACTTCAAGATATATTAATATAAAAAATTATTTTACCACTTTTTCTTTTAACTTTTTCAAAAGTAACACCAAGGTATCTAGTTCATTAATATCTAATGAATCAAAAGTATCATCAACAAATTTTTTATGTTTCGGCATAATTACTTTCATCAATTCGAGTCCTGTATCTGATAGGGTCACATGTATAACTCGACGGTCATCAGGACATGCATTTCTTTTTAATAAACCTTTCTGTTCCAATTTATCAATAACATAAGTCATTGAACCACTAGATATTAATATGCTTTTACCAATTTGCTGAATCGTTTGTTTACCTTTATGAAAAAGGACCTCTAAAACCGAAAAGTCTGTAATACTTAAGTTGAATTTGGTCATATCATCCCTAATTTGTTCTTGAATCACTCTAGCCGTTTGCATAAGCATTAAGAATGGTTGGTTTGAACAGCTTCTTTCTATCATAACCACCTCCTCTAAAAACACTTGATTCAAGAATACTTAATTAAAATATCTTGAATACGAGATAATATTAATTCATATATTCCTCATTGTCAACTACATTTCTTAATTTCAATTGTTAATTACTTTGTTTATTGTCGAGTTTAACAATCCCACCTTATAGGTTAGATTTACAGAGAAGGAATAAAAATACTAATATGTATAATTATTCAAGACTAACTATAATAGCTGCTACAAATAATAAGGTAAACTAATTCTAAACAACAAATTCGTCCGCTCAATTTGAATTTACGAGAGAATATCCGAAAGTGGGATAATCATCAACGCATAATAGGTACACGGTAATATTTGACAAGGAATTTGCGAATCCAGAATAACTGAATAAAGTTTACTGATTGGGAGGCTAATTATGAATCAGAAAGATTGTGACTTTTCACCACTTAAACAAAAATTGAAAGAAGGGTTACACAAAATTTCGGCTGAAATTAATAGCGGATTAGACTCATTAGAAAATGAAAACTATTGTTTGTTAGGAAGACTTGAGAGTATAAAGGAAAGATTTGAACAAATTGAAACGTTTGCTGCGTCATATTATATGAATTGTTATTTATCCCCATATACCGATAAATATTTAGATTTATCAACTTGTATCCAACATCTTTCAAATCAAAGACATGGTGCTTTGATTGTGATTGAACGTGAAAATCAACTCGATTCATTAATCCGTCCGGGAACTCCTATTGGTGCAACATTATCACATTCATTGTTGGAATCAATTTTCTATCCCGGAAATCCTCTTCATGATGGTGCCGTACTTGTTCGTTCTAATCTGATTTTGTCGGCAGCAAACGTTCTCCCTTTGACCAACAGAGTTATAGGAGAAAAAAAACTGGGAACACGTCACCGTGCGGCTTTGGGGTTAGCAGAAAAAAGCGATGCTCTTGTGCTAGTGGTTTCTGAAGAAACAGGTAGGGTTTCATTTGCTTTTGATGGGAAGCTTTATCCTATTACGACTGCTAGCTCGTTATTATAGAATGGAGACTCCATCCTTGAAGGACAGATCACCTAATAAAAATATGGTGGAATCTGCCCATATTTGGCACCTATTGATTATGAAATGATTATACTTAATTTACAGTAGAGCTTCACCTGACCAGATTTTTCCAAAAAATTCTTTAAAATAATTTATCTCGCTTTCCTTCTGAAAAATTTATTTACAATTAATACAAACAAATACAAAATTGGTATGTATAACAGAAGTATGTAATAACCACTTAATGAAGCTAAGGTCTTTATCATTTCGATAGAATCTCGCTCGTTAAATAATATTGTTGTTAAATTCAGCAGAATAAGGATTCCAATTAATGTATAACTTGGTGTAAAATTAAACATTTCTTTCATACCACGCGAGATAGACCAAATGCACAAACATATCGGGGGTAAAACGACTAGTAACCAGCAAAAGATAAAAATATATTCAAATCTATCGATAAAAGGAACTTGGACTATTTTTGTCATTACTAATGTAGGCCATATAATATGTGCCAATTGTCCACCGCTAAAATAAGCAAAAGTAATAATAGTTATTAATACATATGATAAGGTTGTAAATAGTAAGCCACCATGAGCCCATATTTTTGTCTTTGATGATTTTCTAATAAAAGGATAGAACAAAAACAAAGTTTCAAAACCTAGAAAAGTTACTGTAGCTTCTTTCGATGATTTTAGAATATCCTTTATATCGTGTCCAAATAAAGGTAGAAGATTGGAAAAATGACTGTATTTTAACGTATATCCTAAAACAAAAAACAGTATGATTGGAATAAGGATACTCCAAAATGCAATTCCTGTTATTACCCTAAATCCACCTGAAACAATAAAAAAAATTACTATTGAAATAATTAATGTAAACTCCCATGGTCTAACTGTATTAAAAGCCCACACATTTAAAATCTCAACATAGGAATGAACAACCGTTGGCAAAAAATATATTAAAAACACAACAGAAAGAGCGTTACCAATAATTTTACCAAAATACTCCGTGTGAAGAGAAATTAGATTCTTATTAGGAGATTGGTCAAGGAGTTTAAACATCAGGAAAAGAATAATATGTAGCGTAAATCCTCCTACTAATACAGATATCCAAGCGTCCTGTTCTGCATATTTTGCAATATCCCGTTGAAAACTTAGCATACCTATCCCTGTCTGGGAAGAATGGATCAAAAAAAAGATGAAAAACGGAGAGACTAATGAATTTTCTCTGACATCTGTTTGTGCTCTATTCATTTCCATCATCCCCCACACCAGATTGAAAAATATTTGCAGTTATTTTCGTTTTCATTGTTACAAATGGGTAGACGGACTTATAAAAATCCTCTTCTTTCCAATGCTTATCTTGACTTCGGAAATCGTCGCCTATCCCTAGTGGGTCAACATCGTTTTCTTTGAATTGGTTAAAAAGGTCTTGGACTTTTTGATTAATATATTTCTCAGTTTCCTTTTCCAGGAAAGGAAACTCATTTTTCAAGTTTATCCATGTGGGATAATCAATTAGTACACTTTTTATACTTAAAAAATATTTGATAGAACTATCAGAAACAGTAGGAATGGTTTTTGATCGACCATAAACACTTTTTATCGTAATTGTTCCTTTTTGGTTATCCTTTTCAATCGGTATTGTAAAAAATAATTCTTTTGACTTATCTAAATAGAGTTTCATGAGTGTAGTTTGTTCTCTGTCCAAAATCATTTTCAACTTTCTATCGGACCCAATAACAGCCATTTTTTCAATTATTATCTCACCATCCTTTGATAAACTTATAAAAGGGATAATTGCATTCCTACCTTTACCGTAAAAGTCATAAAGAAAAATATGCAAGTTAGAATAAGGAGTATTATGATAAATCATGTTCTGTTCGATTAAGTTAGGCAGATAATCTCCTTCTTCTTTTGCCAACTTTTTAAAAAGTAAAGGTAATGGTTCATCGGAAATGACAATTTTCATTGTCGTTCCAATTTTTGCATCTCTACAAATAGAACTAACTATATCTCCAATGCCTACTTCTTTAGTATATTCTTCTCCAAGTACCAACACACGAGTTTTAGCAATTTCTAGTATGTACGGTGATTTTTGATTAATATTTGTTAAGGATTCTGTAGCATTTTTCCCACTAGAAGAAATTAGCCTGACATAATCTTTATCTTTCCCTTCTCGATATTCATGCACCAGAACAGATCCTAAAAGATTGCCCTCGGTACCGTTATAGCCAAAACCCATAATGTCAACTATATTAATTTGATCTACCACTTTATACCTTGAACACCCTGTAATTAATACTAATAAAACTATAGTTAATGAATAAAATAACATACTTCTTTTTTGTTTAGTTTTATTCATGATCTATCCCCTCTTTTATGTCCAGCTTTTTCTTGGATTGATATCGTGTCTTTCTTAAAGTCCTGAGAAATCCTGGAAGTTTGGTTGTTTTTTCATACGAAGATCTGATAAAAGAATCTGTGAAATCCTTCACTCTAAAAGGGTAAAGCGGAACCATATAAGGATTACCAAAGGATTTCAATTTTAGTAGATGAGTTAACATAATAACAACACCTATTAGTAATCCAAATCCACCCCAGATTGAGGCCAGTAAAATGAAGGGAAATCTTATAAGTCTTATCGCATTTGACATTTTGAAAATAGGTGTTGTAAATGAAGCTAATGCAGAGAGAGATACTACGATTAATAAAATATTACTTGTAAGTGCTGCTTCAACTGATGCCTGTCCAATAACAATGCCCCCAACAATCCCCAAAGTTTGACCTATTTTTGTCGGTAATCTAGCACCAGCTTCCCTTAAGAATTCAATAGTCAATTCCAAAAATATTACTTCAATAACCGGGGGGAACGGTACATTAGCTCTTGAGCTGATAATGGGTCCTAATAAATCTTGCGGAATTACTTCATAATGAAACGTAAGTAAAGCCACATAGGCAGGAGTAGAAAAAAGAGAAAAAATAACTCCGAAAATTCTAATGATCCGAAAAAAGGATCCTGTAATCCAAGGCAAATAATAATCTTCAGGTGATATAAAAAAATCCAACAAAGTTGAGGGACCTGTTACTACATATGGAGAACCATCACACATGATAGCCACTTGACCAGACTCTAAAGCATAAGTTGTTCGATCTACCCTTTCTGTTGTTAACAGCAAAGGGAAAGGCGTAAAGGAATTGTCTGTAATAATTTGATCAAGCAGGGAACTATCAAAAACAACACCGAAATCGATTTCGGATAATCTTTGTCTCACTGTTTCTATGTAAGTAGGATTAGTTAACCCATCAATATACACGATCATAACCCTTGTTTTTGATTTCCTGCCAATTGTTACTTCTTCAAAAACTAGCTTAGAAGCGACAAACTTTTGTCTTAAAAGAAAAATATTCGTTTCTAAATTCTCTATAAATCCAACTTTTGGACCCACTACACTAAACTCATTTTCCGTATCATTTGATAACCTATAACCAGATTCCGCCAGCCTTAGATTCACCAATAAACCTTTGTTATCTTGTTGTTTGATTTGAATGAATATATATCCTCTATTCAATTTATCATTGATAACAGTAGCATCTTCAGTAATAACCATATTTTCAAATGGGAGAGATGACTTTACTTTTTCTAAGGAATTTATTTTGTCTATATTTGCTTTTATATATGGGAGTAAAACTCTTTGGAATTTTTCAGAATCAACTAATGAGGTAAAATAAGAAATGAAAATTTTATCTTCCATATTGGATGGAGAAAAACAAGTGAAATCGCTTGATTTTTTTGATTCTTCAAGGACTGTTTTTAACTGTTTTACCTCTTTTTTTTGTTTATTTCTAAAAATACTCGACCACATTCCCAAAGCCCACCTTAGTAAATATCATAAGGTTATATTGCCCAACAATAAAATAAATAAAATAGAGCCTTTCATATTTTTTAACACACTATTATTTGGTCTAAATTTCCTGAATCAAAATATCAGTCCTGGTATGATACTAATTTCATGATAATTAGGAGGTAGTAATATGTACAAAAGAGTATTTCTTGTATTAATGTTTTTGTTAGCATTCTCACCCAACACTAAACTAGGAAATGCACAAGTTATTCATGAGGTTAAGCAGGGGGATAGTTTGTTTAAGATTTCTGATCAATATAAAGTAAATAAAGATGAACTAGCAAAACTGAACGGACTATCCAATAATTCTCAATTAGTATTAGGACAATCGATTTTAATACCTGGAACTACTTATTTTGTTCAACCAGGAGATAGTATTTGGAATATTGCAACTCGTCATGCGATAAGTGAAAAAAGATTAATGAGTGTAAATAATTTAAATACAAGAGTACTTAAATCCGGACAAAAATTACTTATACCTAAACCTAAAAAAATGAGTGTTTGGACAGGAACGTACTTTGTACCAAAAGACAAGCACACCAATGCTTGGATGCTGGCAAATTATAAACGCACCCTTTCAGGTATTTTTGTTTTTGAATATCGCTTTGATTACTCTGGAAATATAATAGAAGAAAATGAAAATCAGGCGCAACTAACTGCTTGGAAAGAAAACCTTACTCCGTTTGCAACACTTACTAATTTAAGTGAAAAAGGATTTGATCCTGACTTAACACACGGAATGATAAGTGAGTCGTGGCTTAGGAAAAAATTAATCAATAATATCTATTCTCTTCTTGACAGCCATGACTATAAAGGGGTAGTGATTGACTTCGAACAGGTTAGAAAAGCAGATCGAAACAATCTTAACTTGTTTATCAAAGAGCTGTCCGAACGGTTACATCCTTCAGGAATGGAAGTAATGATGGCTGTTCCACCCAAAGAAGGGGATCAAACCCCCTCTCATTCTGTAGCATATGACTATGCAGAATTAGGGAAATATCTAGATAAAATGTTCTTGATGACATACGATTGGCACTGGCCAGGTGGACCTTCCGGGCCGATTGCCCCAATTAATAAAGTGAGAGCCACCTTGGATTATGCAATTTCAGTTGTCCCTAAATCAAAAATCATGTTAGGTATCCCCCAATATGCTTATGATTGGACAATTACAGGGGAAAATAAAAAAGGTATAGCATACTCAACACAAAAGGCAATTGATATCTATACAGGCTATCGAAGCGAAGTTCATTATGATGAAGCTGCCGCTGCACCATGGTTTAGATATATTGATAAAGAAGGTTTACAACATGAGGTGTGGTTCGAAGATCCAAGAAGTTTACTTAGCAAATTTAAATTAGTGCGTGAATATGGACTTGCCGGTATGGGATGTTGGCATTTGGGATTAACAATGCCACAAACAGAGGAACTTCTGTTAGAGGAATTTAACATAATAAAGTAATTTATTCACTTTCCTAATCAAATATTATTCAAAAATAAAAAGCCTAATTATTAATTTAATTTGGCTTTTTATTTGCAAATTAATTCGAAATCAGACTATAGTTTCATACAATAAAGATTCCTAAATATGTTAAGTATTCAATAGTTTATATTTAATCATTTGGATATCCATGCCTTGATAAAATCAGCTACTACCTATCAACCTTCTTGACACTAATCCAATGATTACGATGCGGAAAAGCTGATTCTAACGATAAATCGATTCTTTCATTTTTCTTTCATCAATCGCTTTTGAAATTTCCTCCATTTTAATTGAGTCATTTGAAATCTGTAGCTTGTTTTCTTCCAATAACTCTTTATATGTTTTCTTTCTTTTCCTCATATCTTAACCCCCATTATTAAAATTTTTACCGTTTATATTTTGCTTCATACTTTTCTTTTTACACATTGATTATAATTCAAAGTAAAAGAGTACTATTACTCCTCTCAAAAAGCTTTTCCTGAATACTTTTAATTCAAATGTTTTTAATTAAATATAATAATATTCATGAAAATTCCAATAGTCAACCATTTTTATATAATTAATAATATAATATTATTTCCAATTTTTTATTTTAGTTTCTTGTTTTATTATAATTTGCAAGTAAGATGATAGGAAAAATCGATATAATTAATAGAAAATGGAAAGTTTGTTGATAGGTATAAAGAATCACCGAATCATTTATCCAAACAAATAATTGGCCACATAATGCAACTCCCAAAGAACCTCCTGTATACTGCATTAACAAGGAGAGCCCCAAACCTGAACCTATCAAGTTGTCCGGTAAAATTTGAGAAATCTCATTTGCCAGGGACGCAGTTATCGTAGACAATGATGGTGCAAAAAGTAAATATGCCATAGAAACAATTAATGGAGAATTCCCGATCCAGACACTGACTATAAAAAGGGCCAAGGTAATAATAAAATGTCCTATAATTAGAAACCTTAAATTATTGTATTTATCTATTAATCGTCCTATAAAAACCACTAAAATGGATGATAACGTTGCTCCTGGAAAAATATATAATCCTACCATTAAAGCAGACTTCCCATACCAGTTTGTCAAAATTAATGGCATAAGAAACAACATCGCCATATTAAGAATGAACGAAAAAAACGCAATAGTAATTAATTTAATATATTTGGCATTATGGAAAAGTTTAGGTGATATAAATGGGTTTTGCGTGGTACACAAACGAAAATATAGAGCTAAAATAGAAATTGAACTGATAAGAAGAAAGATCCCATGAAATGTTGCAACAGTAAATAACAAATTAACCATACTCAAAACTAGGATTATAGCGCCGAATGCATCAAAGTGATTTCTTCTTGTACTCTCTTCAGGTAGTAGCGTATATAGGAACAAACCTATAGGTATTATCATACATGTAACTAGAAACAGAGTTCGTCATCCAAAAAATTCTGTTATGCTCCCACCAAATAAAGGGCCTAATCCAAAAGCTAAGGCACTAGCTGAAGCAAGTATGGATATCGCTTGCCCTCTTTTTTTAACTGGGACATATCTTGCTGAAAGAACCATTCCTAGCCCCGGAATTGAGCCAGCTCCTATCGATTGAAATACACGAGCTATAAGGAGTAAATTAAATCCATTGACAATAAAGCCGACAATTGATGAAATTCCTAGAATTATGATTCCATACAACATTAGTTTTCGTATTGGAATGAAATCTGACAGCCGACTAAATATAATTGAAGACGCTGCAAATCCAATTGAATATGATGAAACAATCCAAGAAGCTTTCTCGGAAGTTATATTCAGGTCGTGTATAATGCTTGGAACCGATACGTTAAACATTGTAGTGTTAAGAACTATCAAAAAGGATCCAATAGCCCATACAGGGATAACCAATTTATAATTCATGGTGTACTCTCCATTTGTTATATATATCTGAATTTTAATAGCTTATTTAAAAGGGAAAGCATAAATGGAGTATTTACATTTTTGGCTTTTAAGATTCAATTAATTATTGCATTTCGAATTTTTCCTCTCATTCCTTTAATTACCTTAGCGCTTTAGAGAAAAATTTAATAAAATGAAGCAGGCGCCACAGTCTTAAAAACTTTCAATCAATTAACGGGAGGTTCAAAATGAGAAAGTCCGTCTATATTTGTTTAACATTTATTTTTTAGTTTTTATACAACCATACTGTAAATGCGGATAGCATTACATCAGTCAATAGTCAAGTTATCATTATTAAAAAAGCCACAAATACGTTGGCTTTTTATGATGATTATAGGCTAGTGAGAGTCTTCGCAGTTGCCACCGGAAAAGCAGAATCCTTCACACCTGAGGGTATCTATCCTATTGTAAATAAAATAAAAAATAGGCCATATTATAAAAAAAATATTCCCGGGGGAGATCCAAGAAACCCATTAGGTAATAGGTGGTTAGGTCTGAAAGTAAATGACACTTATGGAACTACTTATGCCATTCATGGAAATAATAATCCTGATTCAATTGGTAAGTATGCAAGTTTGGGATGCATAAGAATGCATAACGAAGATGTGGAATGGTTATACGAGAGGGTAGAGGTCGGAACTAATGTAATCATAGTAAATTCGAATGACTCCTTAAATACAATCGCAGCAAATTATGGATATGATGTAGATACTTATTTTTATCAACATTACAATTGGTAGAAATTTTTTAGATAATATATCTCGGATTAAAGATTTTACCCGGACGAAATATTGCATTTTTATTCTCACAAAAGTAACAAGGTACAGACTTTATCACTTTTATTCAAAATGCCTATAGCGTTGTTCGTTATAGGCTTTCCATTATGCCGTTGACACCTAAAAAGAACATTCGATTTTTCCCTTTTTATACTATAAGCAATAATTGTTACCCCCTCTCGTTTATCTATGAAAATGATGGGTGCAACAAATCCGATCATTATCCGCCAGTTTTTGATACCAAACAATTGTTTCCCAAAATTTTAGAGGATATTGAAATGATATAGAAAATGGACCTTTTTTAAAGAATGGTTTCGTTAAACGGTGGCAATCACTTTATGTACATGCGATTAGGATAATTTCTTGGTTATAGAGTTGTAGTAAATTTAGTGGAGCAATTGGGCGTAGAAGCAGTATTAACACTTTGGGAGAAAAACGAATTTAAGGAAATGATGAAGGAGCAACTTCGAATATTAATTTAGGGAGAACCTTCTACAGAGAACAATCGTAAGGAATGTTTGGCACCAGCCTTTCTATTTCTAATACCTGAAAGGCTATTACCTTATTTAACCAGGGGGAAAATCTAGCTAATTCTTAATAAAAAATGAAGGGATAGATTTAGAATGAATTTTATAGTTACAGAGAGTGCAAAGGAAGCATTACACAAAGTAGATAATAATCACATGATCCAATTATCGTTTGAACTAGGAGATTGTGATATTGTAAATAATATATATGAAATGAAAGTAATCCCTAGAAGAGATGCATATATATTTGAGAAAATAGAAGATACAGGAGCATTAAAATTTTTAATTGCCCAAAATTTCGAAGATCTTTATAGCGAAGAAGTAGTGATTGATTTTAGTGGTCAACACTTTATTTTCAGAAACAAAAACCAAATATTTAATAACAAAGTGAAGTTAACGTATTGAATTATTGATAATGTAATGAAGCCATTTCTCTCAACTTAGCGAAAGTCTTTGTTTGAATGGGGCCAACTTTCCCATTTTTTCTGATGAAAATATGCTTAATATGTATTATATCTAGTACGTCTTTTTCTTCATGACGCTCCCTTTCTACTGAGGCATTTATTGTATTTAAATTCGGAGCGTGACAAAAAAGCTGCAACCCCTTAATAATCAGGGGTTGCAGCTTTTTTATCGGATGATCTGAGGGGGATTCGAACCCCCGACCCCTACCCTGTCAAAATCAAGTGAAAAATAAATTGAGGTGAAATCAGTAAAATTGAGTCATATAAGTATGGAAAAATCATTGTTTTTGGTATGTAATTGTAAATAGAGCAAATAAAAACAATAAAGAAAATTAAGTCTGTGCAATTTCTGTGCAATAGAACTATCATCTTTTATTAAGTGACGTCTATACTGAATAACTGAAATCTTTCCTCTATATTTGTTAATTATCTAGTACCTATTTTCTCTTCTAACAGTTTCTTTGTAAATAGGGTCTCCTCGTACACCTTGAGGTTTTGACACCACCGCCTCCTCTCAGTCTTGAGTCGTTAACCCCTCGCAAGCATCTATCATTGATCTATATTAAATTTTTATAGAATTAATCATCCAGTGAGTGATAATCCTTCAAAATATTTTCAAATTCTTTTTTGGTCACAAGTAACTCCCCCTAAATGAAAATTCATTTTAAAAAACAACCTCAACTTATCCTATACGGAGAATTATTTGAGGTTGCTTATAGTAAAGCATCTTTATAATTTACTATTCTTATTCTGATATCCATTTAAAGAATTCATCTCTCAATACTCTTTTACATCTGCCAATTTTGATGACAGGAAAGTCAGAATGGTTCATTAATTCATAAGCGGTGGGTTTTGAAATTTGCAAGATTTCACTTATATCTTTAGCCGATAATACAATTGGGTAATCATCTATCCTTTTATTCTTCATTATTATTTCCTTCATTTATCTTTTGGGTGTCCCGTTCTAATATCTCTATCCATTGTTCGAGAAGCTTAACGGCATTTTTTCTTTTATATTCTAACTTGTCTGATTCTTTTGTGTTTCTCATAATAAAAACCTCCTCAATATGTTGATATTGAAGAGGTTGGCCTATGATATAAAATTTTTAACTTAAATCCCCAAATTGGGATATCTCCTTTTTAGAAGGATACAATAAAATACCTTGATAGTTCTTAATAAGTTCATCTTTAAATTCTTTTGCATCCCGATCTTGTTTTAATATATAGCTCCCAATAAGTATTATTTTTCTTGTATCCCTTAGTAACGCTGTTGATAGAACGATAAAATGAACATTCAGCTTTAATACTTCTTCTAACATATTAATTGACTCGTAATCTATAAATTGTAGTGTTGTTGGATAGAATTCAATGGAATAGAATGTCTTTCGTAAATCAACTCTTACATTTATATAATTTTCTCTACTTTTAAAAATACTAATTAAATCTCGACTGGAATTCCTTAATCGATACCCTCTAATGACTCTGTGCGCAGGTCGAATAATATTATTTTTAAAATCCTCAAGCTCAATTTTTTTATCAAGCATTACATAATCCAAAAACTCATACTTATCCATGTCATTCATAAAAGGATCTTTACTACTTGCATACTGTATTGGAATATCAAGTGTAATAGCAATTCTTGCTAGTGTTTCCGTTAGTTCATGTCCTTCACCTAAAGTAGGGTTTTTAAAAAAATTATGAACGGATCCCCCGAATTCACCCATAAGTTGAATTTCCTTAAATGAATAACCAAAAATGTCTTTTACAGCCCTCAACCTGTCTACAACTTTCAATTTCTTTAAGAAAGACTGAACAAGTAAAAAATCTAAAGAAACGTATGGCATCTCTATCCATTTCTCTTTATAACCATGTTTATGTTGCCTCACAAATTCTTCATATGTTATTTTCCCCTGTGCAAAATCTATATCAGCCTTAAAAGATATTTTCAATTTATTTAATGAATCATTATGATTTTTACTAGGCATCCTATATCACCAATAAAAATATAAAACAAACCGACATTACTTTTCTCCAATATTCCCATTTTGGGATAGGATAATGTTTTATTCCATCTATAACTTAGAAAATAATAAAGATTCATCCCTTTTAAGGATTTAAAGCAATGGCAGTACCAAATTAGATAATAATTTAAATATTCAATATGCAACACCCCTTAACTTTTGATTTGACGTCAATCAGATCCTTTAGCACTTTACAGTTTCAAAACTTTTTATTGTTAAATAAAAAAACCTAGAGCATATGCTCCAGGCTCAAAAGTCTTTTTCAATTGTAATTAGAACTGGTTTCTACCTTGCGTATTACCCAAATAATACGCAAGGTAGGTTTTAAACCCGCTCTTTTTTGTTGATACTGATGATACAACAAAAAGACCTTTGAACTGATCACATATCATCGGTAGGCAGACTTCACCTATTTTTGATAATGCCATCAGCCCAAAGGCCGCAAAGTTTTATATACCGCTAATCTATTGAAAAGCAAAAAAAAAATCATTTATTACTAATAGTATAATCGAGATTTTATATAAATCAAGACCAAAAAAGGAGAAGATTTAGATGGAACATGCAGCATTTTATCAACAAAATAAAGAGTTACATATCAAATTAAAAAAACAGGAAAAGATTAAGGGGCGTAAGGTTCAAGAGAAAAGAGCGATTTTCCCTCCCTATGTAGAAGAATTTGGAAGGCATCTTGAAGATTGCAATTATTCAGCAGTTACTATCGAATCTTACAAAATTCAAATTAGAAAAATCACAAAAGATATCAGAAGTAAATTTAATATATCGTTTGATTCTATTTCAGACTTTATAGATATATCAGAGGATTTTCTAATCACATTTGAAAACTATATTTTTCAAAGAATAGAAAAAAAAGAACTTACTCCTCAAAGTGCTCACCATTGTATGAAAGCGTATAAAGCATTTATGCATTTTCTGTATAACCGAGTTCCGTATAAATACGAGATTCCCAGAAATCTTCTCTTTCCCACAAGAAGAGCAAATTTATTTATTGAACAAAAAGATATTATTCACCTAGCGGAAAGTATTAAGCAAAACAAAAACCTTATAAGGAAAACTAGAAGTTACGCATTACTTCTTTTATACATTGAAACTGGATGCAGGCCAATAGAAGCGAGTAACCTGCTTGTCACTGACATTAATTTTACAGAAAAGACAATTAGGCTATATTCTATTAAATCAGGTACGAGAAAACTTAAATTGGATAGCTTTGTGATAAAAGCAATGAAACATTACATGATCATCAGAGAAAGTCTTGGTCTTAAGAATGATTATTTTTTTGTTAAAAATAATGGTGAAAGAACAAACACAAAATACTTAACTTTACAGATTTATATTGAAAATAAAAAAGCTTTTGGACAAATTAAAGTTCATGCACGAGCACTAAGACATACCTATGTAACAAACGCATTTGAAAACAACAATGTATTTCAAGATATTTCCGATACTTTAGGTCATAAGCATTGGGTGTCTACTTTGCATTATCAACATAAAAGTGTAGAACGATTACTTAAAAATTCACTTCCACATAACCCAATACCTAATTTTATTGAAAGAGAGGTTATTGAGGATGCCCATTAAACACGTAAGTAAATTTAGTATAAAAGAAATGTGTGAAGACTTAAAAATAGATTATAATGATTTCCTTGTATTTATAAATAACAAAAGAGATGGAAATGTTGCACATGTAAACGAATCATTAACTGCATTATTTGTTATCGATGATTTTATAAATACATTACTCCGCCAAGAAATTATAGGTGTAAAATCCAAAAACACTGTAAAATACTATTTGAGCTTTTTGAAGCGACTAAAAGATTACATTATCAGTAATAATAAAGAACTTCTCTTTTCAGAAATTAATGAAGCACTTTTATATAATATGACAGAATCAATAGAGAGAAGTTCCATAAATACTTATATTGGAATACTACAACGTCTTTGCTCATTCGCCTCAGAGCATGGCTATACTTCAAAAAACCTTGGCTTTAAATTTAATAAGATTAAGACCAGTTACCTACCGAGGTATTTTACAGATTCTTTGTTGAAACAAATTTTCGAACTTGTAGAAAAGAGAAGATGCTCTTTACTATGGAAAACAATTTTTATTACTCTACTAGGTACTGGCTTGCGAGTTAAAGAACTAGAACAATTGAGGATAAAAGATGTGAGTTTTAATGAAAATTATATCTATACGCTCGGAAAAGGCAACAAAGAACGGTTTGTTCCATTATACCCACAAGTAAAAAACTCACTCATAATTTATTTAGACAAAACTGGAGTAAGCGATTTCGAGAAAGCAAAAAATAGCTATTTATTCAGTCGTGACAAAGGAGATTTACGATTTAACCCGGTATCTGTAAGAAGTATACAATACAATTTATTCACAATACGATCTAAAATTGGTTTTGATTCAAATTTAACCGTACATTCCTTTAGGCACTCTTTTGCAGTAAATTGTTTGAAATCAAATATGAAACTTATGTATTTATGTCAAATTCTTGGTCATGAAAGCCCCTCTACAACAGCAAGATACACTAAACTGTTACCAAAAGACTTACAACATGAAGTTCATGAAAAGTTTCCATTTCCACTTGAAGAATTAATTAAGGAATTAATAAAGTGAGGTAATGAAGATGAGAGAATTAAGTAGGGAGATAGAAAAGTTTATAAAAACTAGTCAACATTCAAAGAGGACCAAAGAGCTGTATAAATATCAACTTTCCAGATTCTCTATAGAATTGGCAGAGATAATCGACACCCCAGTTGAAAAAATACATTTAAATGAAATTTATGAAGTCTATGACAATAAAGGACATTTAATTTATTATAGACCTATTGATGCTGCTATCCTTGATAAATATTTTAATAATAATTTGAATAAGGGATACCATTGGCTAAAGGATCGACGGACAGCTATATCTGCTTTCTTTAAATTTCTGCATAGAAATTATGATTTTAATAATATTGTTTTAGAGATAAATTTTGAACTCAAAAAGTACAAACCTAAGAACCCTAAAGTTACGTGCTTAAGTAAGCATGAGATGCTAAAGTTTTTTCACTATTTAGTGAGTTATAGTAAAAACTTAAATCGAGATGTGCTTTTATTTACTTTTTTTATAACTACTGGTTGCAGAATTTCAGAATTAATCAATCTAAAGGTTAATGAAATATATTGGGATGACAATACAATTTTTTTATCTAAAACTAAACATAATAATAGCAGGACTATTCCACTTAGATCTGGATTATCAAATAGTATTAAAGCCTATTGTACAGACAAAAATCTAATGGATTCAGATAATATATTTAACCTTACTTCAAAAGAGATTAGAAAAATATTTCAAGAATTTTTAACAATGGCAAACTTACCTAAAGTAAATATTCATTCACTTAGGCATTCATTTGCTACTTTCATGTCAGAAGCAGGTGCAGATTTAACAGTTGTTCAACAATTATTAGGACACAGTGACTTATTTACTACCAAAGGTTATGTACATTCTAACCAAATTAGAAATAATCAAATAAAGATAAAAGAAAATCAAAAGATTTATCAACATTTATCAAAAACAGAGTGAACATTTAATTAGTTGTTTGTATTGCTTTGATTTGATAATTAGGCTATGAAAGAAACACGTTAGCCTTAGGGCTCTTTTTTTCGGTAATTGGAAAACATGTCAATAATCATGTTGGTAGAATGTAGAGGTTTATCAGGTATTTGGTAAAATAAATTAACTTATGAAAAAATTACTGTAAGTTGGCTGTTCAATACTTCTAATATCACAGTCATATTTCTTCAACTCTCGTTGAATCAGTACCTTTACAATATCTGACCGCCATAATCGGCTTGTTTTCAATACCACCACATAATTTATTTGGACAGACGAAAGGTGGGCCAACATCTCCTGTAAGCCCACCCTGTCTATCTCTAGTGCTTCTTCATTCATTTTTGCGCCACTAATTCCTTCATCTCTTAAAATATGTATCAGTTTCAAGCTTTGCTCCTTACAGTACGCTTTAATTTCGTCTTCTTGATATTTCAAACTGTATCCATCTCTTGCTTGCCCTTGAGTCGAGACTCGTATATAGCCAACTACATTCAAATTTTCACCCTCCCGTTACATAAATTGTAATTTGTGTAACGCTTTTTAAACGAATATCGAGCATTATATGACCGTTTCTAGTAAAAATACAACCCAAAATTTATAAGCCAAAGCAGTATAAGAAACAGTCTTACACGTTAGCCATTGTTTATCGCCACGAGCTTTGTCATTTTCGTTAGTTTTTTAGCCATTCCATGTCATACTACCCCTGTCATGTAAAATATCATCTCGCCTAATTATCGTACTTGTCACCCTATCCTAGCATAAAAACCAAACTCCATGATGGTACTACCTTCATGAGCTCTCGATTCTCATACAATTAATTTTCATACTGTCTCACTCAAATATTAACTGATTTAATCTAAACTAAAGTAAAATGTATTTGGCAAGTAAAAAAACCTTGAAAGGTTTTTAGCCAATCAAGGTAATATAATTCATTTATACTATTTAAATATTTTAATTGTGCTCTTTATGAAAATCTCTGCAATAATAATTACAATTAGCTGTCGCTATCTCTTTCTTCTATGAATTCTAAGAACGAATCTTGCAGTTCTCCTTCTGTATCAATAGAATCAAGCAGTAATTTAGGTTCTAACGAACAATCTTTTAAAGTTGAACTTCCATCAATTACTCCTAGCATATTTGAAATAGTATCAATCATGGTTTGTTCAATTATCCTCATTAATATATCTTTATTTTCGTCAGTTAAACTATCGTAAAAACCAATAGCCTTTTTCCAATAATCATCTGTTTTTGGAGTAACATTTGTTGTTTCATACAAGTTTTTGTATAGTGGGAGGTTCTCTTTAACTATAGACTCATAAAGTGATTTAACAAAAATCTCATTCATCTTATTTCCTCATTTCTGGATACATATTTTTGTTTAATTCAATAAGTTCTTTTAATGCAGAATTTGGTATGTCATCATAGACTCTTCTTAGTTCCATAATATCCCTTGCCAATAGCTGTCTAGGATTGTCTATTCCTACGGTACTTCTTGAAACTATTCCATTAGGGCCTTTTATTGTATGACCGATCTTAGGAACATTTATTGCAGGAGCAGTGTTTAAATCATAATTTTCCACTAAATCCTTCATTAATGCTTTTTGTCCCACATGATGTGCGTCAAGCCCTTCTACTCCCTTAATATCTTTGTATGCTCCAACTTGATATTTTCCCGTACCCTTATTTGCACCCTTCAGAAGAGCATAGCCTCCACCCGCAGCCTTAGCAGTCATGGCTGCGGCTTTTGCACCATCACCTATTCCAGGCACCATTGCACCTACATTTAACGCGGCATTTGCATAGTCACCTTCCACAGCATACATTAGCGCATTTGCACCATCAGCAACCGCTCCAAAAATTGGAATAAACCCTGCGATATCCAACCCAGTATGAATCATATCACTCCAGGAATTTTTATTATTCTTTTTTGGAGGTGCGGGACTAGGTGGTTTTGTAGCAGTCAATAACGCTTCTTGCGTTTCCCTCGATGCACCCCCCTCTCCAACTGCAAACATAGCACGATGTCCGGTTGGATCGATGAAATTGGTAGGGCTATTCATTGTATACGTATATAGATGCTGGGTCCATGGTTCATAGGCTGTTCCCTTATACGTATCTTGAGAGATAAACCTTCCCGTCTCTGGCTGGTAATAACGAGCATTCATGTAGTGTAGACCCGTTGATGTATCATGGACGGCCCCTGTGAATTTCACTTCGTTAAGGAAGGAACTAGACCCTACTTCTTTGACGTTACCAAATTCATCATAGGTTTTACAGCCGTTAGCATCTTAACCGTATGGAGTTACGGCTAGGTTAGTATCCGTCACTTTAATCATTGGTTGCAACCTTGCCAAAGGTAAGTAATTCTATTGGCATCCACATACTAAAAACTTTAATTCTCAACAAAGTTATACGTCCCTAGTAGAACATTTTTCTAATTGACTCCCTTCAAATATGCTTTTCCAGTATCAGGGGTAGAACCAGCAACTGAACTACAAAACGTAATTTAGGGAAAAATAGTAAATGGACCAATACTTTTGAATTGGTCCATTTACTTTGAAGAATTTATTATAGTGCAAGTCTTTTTTCTAGATCCATTCGAAATTTACCATAGTGTATTGTAAATAAGAGAAGTAGTACGTGATAGTCTACAGCAGTCATCTGGTCAATTTAGCAGTACGACTAGTATTAAGCAAGTTCTACTAAAAATCGAATTTTTTCTGCAAGGCGGCTATAACCATAAATATTAAAAGTAATACAGAGCCAATGTATGCCTTCCCCAATAAAGTTGTTTCAATCCCAGGAATGATATTGTCAATAATAAAAAGGTAAATACCGAATAATGATATGGAGAATATTACATCTAAGAAATAAATATCTTTAACATTTTTTATAAAAACCTTTAAAGTAATTTCAAGAATAAAGCCAATAACAATCAATACTATAAAAAAAGATAAAATAAGCAAACTATAAATAGATAATGATAAATTTGAATTAATCTTTATAGAATTTGGGAATAAATTTCCTAGTATAAAAATAGTGATAAATACTTTTCCAAAGAAGAGGAAAATAGTAAAAAAGATAATAAGCAATGTTACAAATATACTTTGTATACCCTTATAATTTAAGAACAACTATTTTACCTCCCCTTGAAATTTATAATAATAGAATTATATGAGTAAGTTCGTGATAACTTTAGCCAAGTCCCATGCAATGTCATCCGGTAGTACTGTTCTTAATTGACCATATATAGCACTTTGTGTATAAGTTCTAACTGATTCTAGTTTATTTGCAATACTAGCAGATCGAGATCTTACTAATATAGCTTTGGAGGCACTAAATGGCCTTAAAATATGACTTAATAACCATCCACCATATCTAAATGCAACAATTATTGCTCTAAATCCAACTTTTATGGCCCATTCAAGTTGAACTTCTTCGCCAGCATCTATAAGGGCTTTTACCTCTTCTATATCAACTTATATATAACTATTAACATCATAATAAGCAATATCGTTAGATTCTAATATTTGTACTAATCTATTAACATCATCTGTAGTCCTTAAAATACCGTCCTCAAATTCATTATATAGTGCTTCAAAGACAATGTCATGTTGATTATATAACTCAATATCTTCTTCTGTAATTACAATATCACCATCTTCAGCACCAGCATTTGATGGAAAAAAAGAAAATACAAAACACATGCTTGTAAATACTAATAAAGTAGCAATAGCCTTTCTTAATCTCACATCAAGTAAAATATTTGTCATTAAACCCTCTCCTTTTTGTTTTGGTACACCCTTTTAACCCTATGAATACAAAAACAATTTTATTCTATTTTTCCTTTTATTGGTTTTGTTTGTGTTTTTTATTTTTCGTTGCATGAATTATTTATTAATTACGTTTGTTATAGTGAAAAATCTATAGTTATAGGGGTAGTACCATTGAAGCTGTCATCACTTGCAATAAGGAAATGTCAAAATTCAAAAAGTTATTTAAGTTTAATACATCCAACACCCATACCCCCGTCCTGTATTTGAATGGGGGTAAAATAAAGTTGTAATTTTTTCAATAAGGGTAGATGCCTTAGCAATTCAGTTATTTAAAAATACTAATTTTCTTCCATAATCGCTCCAGATTGCTGAGCAAAGACCATATTCGAAAAGTTATACATCACTACTATCAATATTAAGGAAGTAATCATTGGGTATGTAGGTTGGAATTTTTTCAGGAGAGTCAAATAAACTACTTCTAGTAAATATGGTAAACCCCACCTCTCCCCATGCAATTTCCTGGCCCTTATCTTAAAGACTCGACTTCAAGATAAATTTCACTATAAGTTTATTTTTCACTGGGTGGATACAGTAAATTACCAACCTTTTTATAAAGTGCAGTTACTAATTCAATCTCAACTTTTACAGTAACCTATTTACCTAAATATATAAGTTCTTGACCATCCTTCTTTGCAATATGGAGTGCTCCATTGACCCCATGTGACCTACCATAGTATTCTGCTTTATCTAACCCAACTTTTCTAAAATCAAAAGTAATTTTAGACTCTCCTGCATGGAAGATAAAGTCGTCCTCTTTTATAGTAGTGCTAAATTTGATAACATTTATCATCCCAGAAGCCTCCCGTTCTTTTATCTCAGGTAAAACTTGTTCAACAATACTACCATCTAATGTGTTTTTTGCTTGAGACAAGCATTCCTCAATGGGTTGGCGTTCGAACCTAATTCTTACATGATTAGAATTATCGGGGGCTTTAAAATGAATTTCTTTACCAGAAGCCATACAGTCAATGTCCTCTACTCTCATATGATTTAATACCATATCGTTATTTTTAACTTCAGCTATGATTTCTTTTTGATTATTCCATAGTAGTGCATTAACATAAATTTTACCTTTATGATCTTGCTCTAATTTGAATAATTCTTTTCCTTTAATTCTCATTATTAGTGATGGTGAAAAGAAGTAGTTACCTCCTGATATTACTATTCCTTTGTCGATACTCCAGCCTAACTTACCTTTTGGTTTCTCCCTGTGAGCAGCTCTTTTCATTTTATGTAAATCTTCAATTGACCAAGCTCGTTGATCAGCTTGCCTGTGGTGAATTGGACAAAGAGCTATCATTCCATCTTCGTTATGCATTTTCCCTTCATTAAAAGGTGGATCGAAATGATGATATTCCAGAAATGGGACTCTGCACCCTTCTACTGGGCAGCCAAAACCAACTTCTTTCCTCAACCTTCTTCTCTTCTTTCTTCCAATAGCATCCCTAGCCATACCTAACCTCCCCTAAATAAGCAATTAGTAAGTCATACATGTAAAGGATTCATAGATGAAGGGTCTAACTCTTCGCTTTCTATTACAATAGCAGTTAGGCCAACTTCTGTTTTAGTTTCATGCCATTCATCCTTTCTCCAATAAACAGCTTCACCACTTTTAACTGAGATGAAATTTTCTTCTTCACCTCTTACTTTCCCTTCGCCTTCTACTATTATTAAAAGCTGCCGGACTACTGCTTGATGATAACCAATTATTCCGTTCTCCTCTAAAAGCATACACCCTATATGAGCCCTATTTTGCGTTTGTGTAATACGCGTCATGATAAAATCCGAATTAAACTTTGTGATTTTTTTCCATTTTACTTACTAAATTGATAGACTTTCATCTCATGCCTCCAAGGATTTTTAATAAACATATTTTTCCATAATTGACGCAAAAATGAGATTATCCTTTATTTATAAACGTTAATGAACATTTCGATGCAAATATTCAATAAAAAATTAAAGCGGAGGAAATCAGTTCCCCCGCTCTTTTGTATGCTAATTTACTGTTAAAAGCTATGCGTTTTGTAGTGCGAATAAACCTGTTAATTCCTTTTTTGTACTCCAAAACCGAACCCGTTAATAGCATCTCAAGCTTTTTTGTTTTCTTTTTGTTTTTAGTTCTTGTTAAGATCTCTAATTCTGCTAATAGGTAAATATGATTGGAGAGTTTATCTTCTCTTCTGTAACAATATAAAAAATTGTGTAATTCTCGAAATCTAAGTGAAGAAATTTCATATCATTATTGGTTAATCCCACTGGAACCTCTTCGTTTTCATTAACAATCCCCCATACATGGGAATCACCGTTTATTTCTGTTCCAGCAGTCCACCAAATACCTTCTTTATCAACAAGTTCTAAAGAAATTCTATGGTGGTTTCTTAACGTATTATCCAAGAAGTAAAAGAAGTATATGAACTCATTCGCCTCATAAATAATGATATCAATATTGTCTTTTAATTGAGTTTTTAATACGTTTTCTTCTGAATATTTACTGTTTATAATGTTTTCTATATCTTCCACATAATAATCCTTATCTTCTGTATTGGATGTACAGCCAAAAAGTAGAGTAACACAAAATAACTGAAAAATAGTTTTCTTGATACTAACTCCCCCTATAAAAGATACAGACCTACATTATATTTTACCTGAAAATATCAGTATGCGATACTGATTCGGATTCTATGGCCCTATCTTGCCACTGCCAACTAATTGACGCGGAATACGGTCCTCCTCCTAAACCAGTAATCGTGTTAGAATTCCAACTATGTCCATATCTAGTGTTTATTGTGAGAAGATTAACTTTTGGAGTTCCATTTGTAAATCTAAAATAGAACCAAACGCTTCCCCTATGTGCGTTATAACCACTAAAGTTAAGTTCATCTTTAAATTTAGCTGCATAGCCATATCCATCTAAATAAAAATTACCTTTTGCTGGGGAAAATAATTTTCCGGACTTACTATAAGTTCTAATTCCTTCATCATAAACAGCTACTTGATGCCCTAAGACTTGAATAGCTAGAACATTATCCCCGCCTATTGAACCTACATCTAAGTAATCGTCGTTATTCCAGTCCCAACCACTACTTATTACGTACATTTGCATATCATTGTCGTAGTAAATAGTCGCTTTTCTAACTGAGAAATCCCCATAACCTACTGAAGCAATTGAAAAATCATCACTTTTTTCTTCTTCCACAGGAATAGCATCTACACCAATTTCTTTTAGTTTCTTTTCTACCTTTGATATTTTCTTAAGAATGTTATTTTTTTCTTTATTTTCAGTTGCGTCTTTTAATGCAACTTCTAGATCTTGAATTTCAAATAAATACTTGTTTATCTTATCAACTCTATTATCAAGTTTTTGTACTAATTCAGTGTCCAACTCACTTTTATTGATTTTACCAGGTTTTAAATCATAATCTTCCAGACCGATTGATTGAGCTGATGCTTCACCGTTTGAAACAACTAATAATGTTAGTACCAGAGTAATACAAATTGATAGAAACTTTTTCATACAACATCCCCCTTAATTATCATGGTTATTAAAGTAACGTAGACTGTACCTTTTAATAGAAATTACTGTATCTGACCACCCTTCCTAATTTATCCATTTAATTGTATCATGACAAAAAATATAATTGTATTGGGAAAGTACTTGTTAAAAACAGTAATAAACAATACTAAAATCAGTTAAGTTTCCCAACTTCTATATAAGAAATGTGATCCAGTTAGAAAAATGGAGAAAAGAAAAAAAGACAACACCACTGCTTAGTGGTGTTTGGTAAATGGAAAATAAATGGTTGAGCATATCATCTATTTCTTTTTCATTGTTAAAGATATCTTCTAGGTCCTTTACTTCTTCTGTTTCTTCAAGAAGTTTAAGGATTTCCTCTATATTTAAATCCCTTATTATCTTGTTATACAGTTCTTCAATCTGTGCAATTAAATTCTCATCTAAAATAATTTCAATTTTCTCACCGTTAGGTCCTGAAATGGCATAAATTCCACAATAAGTTGTTCAACAATCTGGCCCTAAAATGAAAAGTGAGCGCTGATCCTTGTTCCAGGATCGCGCCCTATTCTTAAGTAAGGAGCGACCACAATATAAAAGAACCCTTGACGAAAATCAAGGATTCTTCTGGAATTTTTTATGCGATCCTAACAAAATTACTATTATTTGATTATACCTAAAGAGGTAGAGTAAGTATATTAGAAATCTGGTCTCATTTGTTGGCCCTTAGCTGTTTTAGTTTCTACGATTTCAAATTTGCCATTCCTTACCTCAACAATATAAACATTATTAGTTCCATCAGCCGTCTTTTCAAGAATAACACCATTATTCTCTGTATTATTCAAATATATGTAAGGTTTTATGGAGTTTATTTCTTGTTTAAACATCACCGATAACAGGATTTCTTTTAAGCTACTATATTTTTCAATATTTTCAGAAAAAAGCGTTTCGTAATTAATATTTATATAATCGTTAAGTGACATATTTACAGTTCCAGTTATTTCTTTTATAACATTACTATCAAATTGTTCTATATTATCTTCAATTTCTCTTTCTATATTATCTTGATTCATACTCCTTGCACAGTCAGGATATTGAAAAAGGTAGTCCGTACTTATTGAACCTGTTCCATCAGTATAACTAGCCTCACCCCTTGTATACAATTCTATCTTGTCATTACAACCTGGTGAGAGACTAGCAAATACATCAGTACTAGCGTGAGTTTTGAAATATTCAAATTTAGTGGAAGAGTCTTTTAAGACATTATTTGAATAAAGTCCTGCTGTAGCCTTAATAACAGTTACTTCTGAAGCAGTGACACCATATCCGTATGTTTCACTTGATCCATAAAAGTCATTCGGAAATACTTTCCCCAGAATAGCAGTGTTTGAAACTCAACCATGATCAGCATACACATATTCTGAACTTAACAATAGCACTAAAAGAAATGGAAGGACAAATAATTTTTTCAACTTTTAATAATACCTCCTAAAATTTTTATTTTTTCCCAAAAAAGAGAATTACATTAATAGTTTAAAACAGAGGAGATTTATTATTTTTATCAGAATAAAAAATACTATTATGAATATATTAATTTATAAATTTTTATTACAAGGAGGAGTATAAAAATGAAAAAACTAATTTTGTACGCTTTTTTATCATTCATTTTTCCGTTATCTTTTTCCCAAGCACATATTAACAGTGAGCAATGTAATTCTAGTATTTTTAAACAAAATGAGACTTTTTCAAACGGTATGTTTCCTTTACCAAAGTCCAATTCAGCACATCTCGAACCCATCCCTAATCCTAAGCCGTACTACATCCACCCTCAACCAATGCCTTTTTATGAAAATAAAAGTAAGAATAAAGAAGAAAGGATAAAAGCCCGAGCAGAAGAAGCGATAAAAGAGGAGCTTATGAAAAAAAGAGAAGAAATAATTCAAGGAAAGCAGTAAAAGAAAGAAAAAAACAATTAACATTTTTCTCAAAAATGTTTTTCCAGTACAAGAAATAGTACTCTTTCATATCCAAAATCGTATTGGATGTTATTTGTAAACTCATCAGCTTTTTTTGGTTAATAACATAAAAGTCTTACTACATTAAATGGCCCTGATTGTTGAAGATAGTCTTGAAGAACAAGGATTCAAGAATAATAAACAACCCTTAAAATGCCTCTATTCATTAAAAAGAGAGCATTTCTGTTTAATCCAGAATTGCGCCCGTTCAAAATTATGATTGCTGACTTTTCTTTAGCTTGTTGTACTAATGCCAAGGTTACTTTATTAATAAAGTGAACGTTAAATCATATTGAATTTTTTTCTAAGTATGAGATTTTTTATATAACTGATTTGTACATAGCATGAAGGTTTGTAGCTGTATAACATTTTTTTCGAAAATTAGATAATAAATCACATAAACCCTTTTATTTATTATTTGAACTACACAATATTATAGAAAACAGGCTTCTTAAAACAAGGAGTTTAATGGAAAAAAGTCCGAGCTAAATAGCTGAAAAGGCAAAGTAATCGGTTTTAAAAATTTTCTTCTTTACCTCCTCCCCTAAATGGGGGATAAATCCCTATATTACAGAATAAAGGTACTTCCATTTAAATTTTTTCCAACTTAAGTTTGTTAATATAATAGGTTTCATCACATAATATTGTAATATCTTCTTTGTTATGGCTAGTTAATAATATTGTTTTTCCTCTTTCTTTTAACAATAATAGTAACTTCCGGATATTTTCGACACTTTCTGAATCTAACGCATTGAAAGGTTCATCTAAAACTAGGACCTCTTGATCTTCCATAATGGCTTGTGCTAATGCAAGTTTTTGTTTCATTCCTAAAGAATAATTCCTTACTTTAGTTTCTAATTTAGGTTGCAATCCGACAGTTTCCATGGTTTCTTCTATTTTCCTATCGTTTATTTTCCCCCGAATACTAGCTAAATCTTTTAAGTTTTGAAACCCAGTTTTATTTGCAATATATCCCGGCCGATTGATTATAACTCCAAAATCATCTGGAAATTTACTTTTTGTTAGTGATGTGCCTCTTACAATAATCTCACCACGATCTGGAATAACAAACCCACATATCATTTTAAATAATACTGACTTTCCAGATCCGTTTGGGCCAGTAAATCCATATATTTTACCTTTATCAAGAAATAAACTAATATCTTCAAAAAGCGATATTCCTTTATAGCTCTTACTCACTTTATCTAAAATTATTAATGACATAATAGAACCCCCTCCTATAAGTTTGAAACTCTTTTAAAAGAAATAATCATTAAAACAAAAACAAAAATATTAGCAGAAAGTAAACCCATTGATATATTTATAAGAGATAATTCAAATAGATTGTTAAAGCTATTTAAACCGATAGGAATTATTCCATATTTATTTATACCCGGCAACATTATAAGCATGTAAATACTTAATAAAATAATTCCATAAATGGATTGTCTAGTTAGCCAAACTATTAAAAATATACTATTTACATAAAATAATATTTGAAGTAAACCGTTAAAAAAATAGTGATAAAAGACTTCAAAATGCGAGTTATTAATGCTATTAAAACTGAAGCTATTATTAAAGCCTAAAGAATATGAAATAATATAGCAAAGTATAAAGAAGAATATAAGGAGTGGAAAAATACCCAGTAAATATCGCTTCATCAAATTCCAATACCACATTAATAAATTTTTGTATCTAATAATCTTATAATAACCGAGATTATCTACTTCTCTGCTTATTAAAATACTAATGAGATATGTATAACCAAAAAAAACAATGCAATAGTAAAAATACTGAGTATAATTAAAAAAACTGTTACTACTTCCACTAAAAGTAACGATCCATATATCTAAGATACTATATTCTATTTTATCTTTAGACAAAGACACCGAAAAAATGCCTAAAACCACCAGAATGAGATATACAATTTGAGGTGTGTAAGTCTTAAGGATTAATAAAAATGATTTTAGATTGTAATCTAATAAAACTATCAATATGATACAAATTGATACAAAGATAATTAAATATAATAAACCCTCATAAGGTAAAGAAAATGAATGAATTTGTTTTACGAAAGAGAAATATGTTGGTGGTGATAAGAAATATACATGCGACGGGAAAAGTTTGAATCCTATAATACTTATAAAAAAAACAAGCGTTCCTGTAGTCAATAAAATATACACGTTTTTGAATATTAAATAAATTAATGAAAAAAAAGTATGGAGAGCTAAAATTGCAAATATTAGTACAGATATTTGCAATAATAATCCTATTAATGGATAATTGGTGAATTTCGTTAACTCTAAAAGATTATTATAGATGGAAGTAGATAGACTAAAACTACTCCAAGAAAACGATAAAGGAAGTCCTAACATAATAAACATAGAAACAAATATCCAAATTGTAATTACTATAATGCTATTCCTCCAGAACAGGGAAAGTGTATGCAAGTACCATTTTTTGTAGCTTTTCAAACGTATTAAAATATCAAAATTATAATTATTAATTATTATTTTTATAGAAATATAAATAAAAATTGGAATGATAAAGTAAACTATTAAATATAAGTCACTAATAAGTTGTAATGATAAGTCCCAACCATTTATCATACTCTTAGAATTAATGGAATCCACCATAATTCTTTTTTTTAGCAATATTCCATAAAAATATATTATTACACCGATAGATATCCAATTAATAGTGAAATTGTTATAAAAAGAGAATATTTTACCTTGCATTAACTCTCCAACCAATCTTCCTTATTTTTCAAAAAATAAATTAATACAAACAAAATTATTATTAAAAGAAATAAAAATGGTACAGTAACTGTCCAGATAGGTTGTTGAGTAATATTAAAAGGGAATATTGTACTTATAGGTGAAATTTCGGTTCACCTAAGACACCAGTAATAAAGTTGAAAACATGGTAAAAAAGAAAAGGAGCAGATAATGCAATAAAATTTGATTTTAAAATCAATAAAAGGAGATATGCTACAGTTGAATAAATAATTGCATTAAGGGCTACCCATATTGAATAAATAACTCCGTATACTAAATCTCCATATTTTATTATTTGTGAAAAGGTCACTTCAGGAGCATTTTCTCCATGAAAATTTGGTGTATATTCAATTAATCCTATAAAAGGATCAATATATTGAACATAAATAAAAGTTAAAAACAACATTGAGAAAATAGTAATTCCAGTAGTAGTTACATTAACAATATATTTACTCATTAGATAAGTAGAAATAGACATGCGGGGCTGGACATATTTAATAAAGCCATTCTTTAACTCATGCGAAAAAAAAGGTAAGTAAATTATGATACATATCACAGGAAATAATAATGGAATAAATTGGGAGAATATTTGTTGAAAAGCATCAATTGGTTCAATCAAGATGTACTTATCTTTAACAATGAATAACATTAATGTTGGTAAAAAAAGAATGATTAGTATTGGAATTATTACGTTATTAAAGGTAAAATATCTAGAAAACTCGGTTTTTAGCTGTCTTATAAACAAAAGTATCTTTCCTTTCATAACCAAATTTTATGACACTTTATAATGATAAACTAAATAGTAAAAAAATGCAAAATAGCCTCTTTTCTAAAAATATAGAAAATTCATAAAAAGTATTGTATATTTTTTTTGCAATCGCTATAATTGTAATATATTTACTTGGTAATGAAGGGTTTAACTTGAAAAAGAGGAAAATAATTGGAACTACATGTTTAACTCTTAGTTTACTTACTTTAGCTGGAATTTCACAAGCCGCGGTATCACATGGATATTCAGAAACGGTAGGTAAATTTAATGGTAGCGCTTACACCTATTACTACAAGAACACAGAAGTTCACAATATTGAACTAAATTCTTATACCGTAGGTGGTGACTATACAGTCGATGCTAGACCACAAATCAAAGACTGGACTACATATTACAAATGGGCTACTATTGATGACTGGCAAAATGTTGCTTGGCAATATCCATTTGCAGACGATGGTGGAGAAGTCCGAATTCAATTTAGTAATGACTTAAGTACACCTGTTAATGTCAATGTAACCGGAAGGTTTTCACCAGGGTAAAAACTATTAATATGTTTCTATGTATAAAATCAATTGTTGTTTTTCAGAAAAAGCTGGAATTCCTTCATAGTCAAGGGATTCCAGCTTTTTTTGTATGATCAGAGAGAGTTTATTAACTGCTGTCGCTCTCACAATTCCGCTTTATACCGTTTAATATAATAAGAAAAATCCTGTTGCTGATGGATCTTTATCAATCTTTTTTTGAAACGATTATGCTTCTTCGAGCAACTCATTTTTGGAAACTCCTCCATTCCACCCTATCAAGAGCAAACCAACTAATATCATAACTAATAAGACTTTCAAGAAATTCTTGGGAGACATAAATATGCAGCTGAGAGACAACTTTTTGCCGTTCTGAGTGGGGGTAGTAGTACTGGAAAAACAACGACAATCCGTAAGTTTGTGGACAAATTGGATAAAGGGAAATTCCACGTCTTTTATTTTTCTGACTCTAAGTTAACCCCTCGCCATTTTTATAAAGGCTATTGGAACAATTAGGATCTGAAGCGAAGTTTTATCGTGGGGATGCGAAAGGACAATTTCACCGTGAAATTGAATTGATGAAAGGAATACGAGGACTTCAGCCTGTATTTAGAGAAATGAGATGTATCAAGTTGATTTGTAAAATCGTTGGGGAAGCAAAGGGCTGCTTCCCCTTTATTATGGACAGAGAATCCATCAGTTTCGGGACAAATAGCCGCGTCAATTTTCAGGCATTGTAAAACGTCATTAACACCCTCGTTCCAGGATTGCGCTTTTCGTTGAATAAACACTTATAGTTAAAAAAATTAGTTTTCACTTTTCAATACATAAATACCCTCATAGACTTAACGGGAATAAATCTTCTGAAAAATAAAAGCACCTGCAAATATGATAACTGAACTGGTGGTTAAAACCACTATTCCTAATAGGGGTTGTACCAGACCATTCTCCAAAGCAACCCCTCTCTCCCCATTGATCACTCTCCCAATATCCAAATAAGAGAAGGGGATTAGATGGGAAATTCCCATCAACTTTTCGCTTGATATAAGTGTATGGCCCAACATTGAAATAAAGAGTGTCAGTGCTAGAATCAGCATTTCATTATAAATAAATACCGCTAATCCGATGGTAATTGAAAGCAAAAAGAATAAGGAACATAACCCCAATAAACTTGCGTAAACCAAGTATTCTCCCATTGGGATAAAATGAAATGCTCCCTGGTCCATAATGAAACCATTGTATCCTGCAGCCTCTGTTTGTTGAGGTGTATCATAATACAGAACAGGATAAAACCAATCCCCTAACCGATTACCTATAGTTCCGACCAGTACCATGACCATGGAGAAAGCTAGAAACATTATTCCAGCAACCATGTTTGATACCATGATTTTTCCGGTTAATAGTGTTGAAGGACGTAAGGGTTGGGTTCTCAAAAAGTCAATGGTCCTATTCTTGCCTTGTTCTGATGCAAAGATTGTTGCTATTAGAAAAAGGATTATTATGAATAAACCTAAATAGATGTTCAAATCATAAAATAAAAACAAAGAAAAAAGCCCTGTACTATCAATCTTCATTGATTCACTTTTCTCCAGCTTTTTTTCATAAATCGTGTACAGTATCTCCGGATCTTGCAATGGAGCAATTTCGTAACGGTCTAACCACTTTTTCTCTTCAATACTTGCCTCATAAGTGATGTCAGAAATGAAAGATTCTAAAGATTTGTCTGTTTCAATATCACCTTTCCATAATTGGTTTTGATAGATCCAGTAGTTATAGAATTCAGTCCAATCTTGCTCTTCATAGGCTGCAACCATCTCTTCAAAACTCTTTAAATCATTCACTTGATCATCTAGACTTCGATTCAATTGTTCTAAATGCTCTTTGGCTACCCTTAGTTTAAGTTGAGCCTCTTCTTCTGATGAATTTTGAGCCTCTAATTCTACAATCTCCTTTTGTTTGGATAATACCTGTGCTTCTGTAAAAGGAATTTTTCGTTCCTTTTGAAAAGTTATACCATTCTCCAGATATACCGAAAAATCTTGTTGCCGCTGATTCGTCTGACTAGCCAAGTACACATATGCTCCAATGACAGCAATTAATAAAATGATTACTAATTGGTTCAGTTGTCCTTTTCTCAAAAGTTTTCTTGCTTCGAAAAGGAGCACTGCATTTCCAGCCTTTATCTTATTGAATACTTTTCCACCCCTAAACGGTTTTTGTTGAAGGGAATTAAAATCTAAAAACCCATTTCTTTTCATAAAAACAAATGATAATAGAATTCCAATAAATGAATATCCTATCAAAATGAACAAAGGAAAAACTAAGCTGTTACTATTAGTGGTTTCCAGATATTTTGAGATATGAATATACAAAAATGGATTCCAACTGACTTTTAACCATGGAATGTTAGTGGTCAACAAGCTTCCGCCTATGTAAAGAAATAAAAATGAAATAATTGTCATAAATCGTTTTTTAAATATTGTGCTAAGCAGTAATAGCATACTTATGACAAAGGATGAAGTACCCACAAAATGAATCAATAATCGCAAGATAAATGTGGAAGTATCTATAAAATCGTATCCCATATGATTTACAACAAGCTGAGGATACTTAAAACTTCCTACTTCATCTTGAAAGAAAGAAGGGATTATTAGGCTGAAGATGATAATGAAAATTGCCCATATCCAAGCATAAATAAACAGAATCATGTACTTACTCGATAATATGGTCCTTTTTTTTGTTGGTTGTGTAACCAACGTTCTAATGGTATGCTGCTCGAACTCAGCGTTTAGATTATCACTAAAAAATAATACAAATATTATGCTGCCAGTAATACCTAGAAATAGACCTAGCATTGATTTCATAAAGGTGCCAGTTGAAATGGGGTATTCCTCCATTTCATATGGCAAACCATGTTTAACTAATATTTCGTTTTTTGTTTTCCATAGCATAAGGTCTTCCTGAGCGAGAATATTAAATTCTCCCCCCAGATCCAAATGATTTTCTACTCTTTGTATAAAATCAAGTTCTAGTTCAGGTAGATTTTCCACATCCCCTTGACTGATGGCCCGCTGCACAGAAAGTATGCTTTGGTTCATTTCGGTTGCATTCTTGTATAGAACAGATGTAGATGGATGAGCGTCTTCTTGGCTTAATGCTTCCATATAAAACGTTACCAAAGAAAAGGTTTCGTCATTGTATTCAGAATAAATACTACTCTTATCAGATAATTCCTCTTTTTGCATACTATAATAATAGAAATACATAAATGAAACCGAAAATAGTGCCAACAAAGTTAAAGCAAGAAATCTTTTACTTCTCAATGTTTTTTTCCACTCGAATTTAAGCATCGTTTTCATATTGGTCATCCTTTGTGGAGAAAATTTCTCTATAGCGATCTTCTGCTCCCATTAGTTGTTTTTCAATATCATGAACTTCAACACCGTTTTCTGCCAGTATTTTTATTACTAAATGTAAAGGTTGGCTGTTGTTGAGTTGAAATTTAATCCGGTGTCCCATTACTGTTGCATTCATATTATTACTTAACAGGGTACGAACTGCTTTATCTACATCTTGCACCTCAAGTGTATAAAAAGTCTTTTGATGACTGCTTATTTCTTCTTTAATTAACTCACCTTTTTTTAGAAAAAGAATATTGGGTGTTACCTGATCAATTTCACCTAGATTATGAGATGATAATAGAATGGTCGTACCCTCATTCGCCAATCTTAGCAATAACTCGCGAACCTTTATAGCACTAGTTGGATCTAGGCCGTTTAATGGTTCATCCAATATTAATAATTTGGGCTTGTTGATAATGCCCATAGCTAAGAGTAGGTGCTGTTTCATTCCAAGGGAATAATGTTTTACTTTTTTATGTAAATAACCATCATTTCCAATAGTTTGGGATGTTTGGAGGATTTGTTCTTTGGGAATAGAATGCAATTCCGCAATAAACTGCAGATGGTCGTATCCAGTCAAATATTCGTATAAAACAGTATTATCCTGCATAAAGGACATTTCCTTGAATATTTCGGAATTACTATTTTGTTTTCCTAGGATGGTGACCTTACCGCTATCCATGCCAACCAAATTAGAAATAATGTTCAATAGTGTAGATTTTCCTGAACCATTCGGACCGACAAGGGCGAATATGTCTGGTTTAGCAATCTCAAAGCTTATACCTTTCAGTACGGTTTCTTTCCCATAAGATTTATAGATGTCTTTCACATTTAAAATCATATTAGTCTCCCTCTTGATTTATAATGATAAAAGAACATGCTCGGAGCATGTTCTTTATATTTGTTCCACTAATTATCAGTTAGGATAATCTTAATCTAGCATTTCATTTGGAATTTTGTATGGGCAGATTCCACCCGTGCATACGGGATAAATTTCACCACCGTATATTGCTCGATAACCACTTGTTATTGTTTGAACGTTTTGTAAATCTATCCATCCACCATAACCTGTACCATCTTCATAATAAATTTGTGATGGTGGATAATATGAAAAAGTTCTATTAATATCGCTGACTAACTTGGAATCTACTGCAACTATCATCGATTCCCCCTTAGAAATTTGAGGAGAGAAACCTAGTGTACATAAAAATTTTAAGTTTATTCATTTTTTCCTCCCTATGTACACATTTTTATAAAAGATGTAAGCAGGTTGCAACCACTATCTTACATTTTTAGTATAAATAACTAACAATGCTATTTCAACAGAATAATCAATATATTCTTAAATGAATATTAATATACCTTAATGTCTAAGTGTTATTCAACAATCTGGCCCTTTAATTGAATAAGAAAGATCCTGTTGTTGACAATACAACATCGTTTATATCAACCCTCTTAAAACGATTGAACTTTTTTTAAAACAATCATTTATCACCAATCTTCAACAAGCGAGAGCTATTATTAAATAATGTCCTAATTGTCCCTAAACCTGCTCCAAGATTAGCCCCAATTATCCCATTAACTGTTCTATTAGTTCCATCCATTAGGTATTCCCTTCTACAAAAACTGTTCAGATTTTTTTACCTATTTAAAAATGCAGTTTTAACTAATTTACTTTATAACGAAACTGTATCCTGAAAATAAAAAAAAGGAGTATCTAAGTGAATATAAAAAAGGATAAAAAAACTGGTAAATGGTACTTTCGATTAGATGTGGGTTCCGACCCTAAATCCGGTAAAAGAAAACAAAAATATAGAGGTGGCTTTTCTACAAAGAAAGCTGCACAAGAAGAATTAACTCTTATCCAATCCAAGGTAGTTGATGGTTCATACTTTGAGCCTTCTATTGAAGAGTTTGATGTCTTTTTTAATCGTTGGTTTGAAAGAACGTATAGAAGGAATGTAGAGGTAACTACTGCTGAATCAAGAAGAACTGTTGCAGATAAACATATACTCACCTACTTTAAGCAAATGAGACTTTCAAATATTGATACTCTTGCAATTGACGAGTTTTATGAAGCAAAAGTAGAAGAAGGATTATCTCCAGCCTATATTAAAATAATGCATTCTATATTAAATCAAGCATTTAAAAAAGCTGTAACCTGGAAATTATTAAAAACCAATCCTGTTTCTGATGCATCTCCTCCAAGCGTAAAAACAACAAAAGTAAAAGCACTTTGGACTAAAGTTGAAACAAAAAGGTTTTTAAATTTGGTTACAGAAAGAAATTTAGAAACACCTTATTTGTTAGGAATTTTCACTGGCATGAGACGAGGAGAAACTTTAGGCCTGAAATGGAATGATATAGATTTTGAAAGTGGAAAAGTACATGTTCAAAGGAGTTTAACACGTACTAAAAATGATGGGATAGTTTTTAAAAGTGTAAAAACTGACTCTTCAAACCGAATTGTAATGATTTCTGAATATGTTTCTACACTTCTTAAGGGACATAAGAAAAAGCAGGATTTAATTAAAAACAAATTAGGAATTAGTTACATAGATAATGACTTGGTTAACTGTACTTTTGATGGAAAACCAATTGAACCAAGAAACTTACTTCGACAGTTTCATACGCTTATTAAGCAAGCGAATTTACCTAAAATCACTTTTCATGATCTACGACATCTCCATGCTACAACATTAATGTCACTAGGTGAAAACCCAAAGATTGTAGCAGATAGACTAGGACACAGCCGAGTACAGGTTACATTAGACTACTATTCACATGTTAGTTCTGAACTACAAAAACTTACAGCTCAAAAATTTGAAGAAGACTTTTTTAATATAAATGTGCAGTAAATGTGCAATTCAAGAATATCAGTGAACAAATCCATATCTAGTGAAGCGTGCAAAAAAAGCTGCAATCCCTTTTTTATCAAGGGATTGCAGCTTTTTCATTGGATGATCTGAGAGGGATTCGAACCCCCGACCCCTACCCTGTCAAGGTAGTATTCTCCCGCTGAACTATCAGATCGCAATATATAAGATGTAAGATTAATTATAGATAGGACAGGTTTCTTTGTAAAGGATTTTTTATTATTTCTTGAAAAAAATAACCGCTCTTCAATGGAGAGCGGCTTCCACCATTAAATATGATTCACTTCTTTTTCCCTCTTCCCTGCCGCGTAAGCATCCACCATCAACAGGATTGCAGTTACCGTATGCAATGCCCACCCAAGAATCGGGACCCAGCCCAAACACGAAGTGATAATACCCCATATACTTCCGTGCTTTTTTTCGCCTTCCTTACTACTGAAAACAAGCGTCACAATATGTAGAACAAGAAGTATGCCAAGCGGAGCATACAAAAAGGAGACGACGGTTAAACCTCCAATGACCGGAATGGCAAGAAAGGCTTCCAAGCCCCCCGTTACCCACTTTAAGATAGTGGAAATTTTCATATCTTCCTCTCCTTCTACAAAATGAAAAATATATTCCTTTTATTAGTATATGCTCGACCTCCAAGAATAAAACAGAATGTATGTTCTTTTTTACCTTGCGTACAAAACGTATGTTCGCATATAATAGTTATGGAAAGGAGGTCGGGTTGAATGCACAGATTACTATCACTTTATTCTCAACGCCAGACGCCAATTGAAATAATCTACCTTGCAAAAGACGGCCAGATTTCACAACGTAAAATCTCTGTGTTGCAAATTGATGGACGTACAGTCGTTGCTTTTTGCCACTTACGTAACACAAAGCGGACATTTCTTCTGGAAAACATTCTATCTTTTGTTCCCTTAAAGAACAAAAGTAACTATATCTCATTATAATTTCCACTTTTGTCCTATTGTTTTAGGTTTGTCCAATGTGGTATTCTATACAGTAATATATTTTTCTCAATTACTAACCAGGGGAGGAGATTTAATGAGAGAAGTAACTTTAACAGATCTTTTTTTACATCCAATCACACAGAAATTCCTGCAGCGTTCCGGGGTGGCGCATGCACTAGAGGTGGCCAACCATGCATTTCATCTGGCGTTCAAATACAATGTCAGTGTTGATCTGGCCACTAAGGCGGCTCTTTTACATGATATAGGGCATTACGAATGGTATCGACAAGGCAAATGGGACTATGAGCTTTATCGCGAAAATGATATCCATGCCATAAAAGGGGCAGAACGGGCTCATAAGCTGTTAATCCGGTTAGGAGAAAACCCGCAAAACGCAAAACAGATATCCGTTGCCATCCTGCTTCATACCGATTCCTATCTACCGGAATCCGATATTAAGCGTAGCCCTCTTCAAAAGGTTGTAAAGCTTGCCGATGAGATGGATGAAGAACAAGGTGGAAATCACCATTACAAACAAATTGATAAGATTACCGCACTAAAAAAAATCCAAAAGCTTGATCAACTGGTTGATCAATACCTTCCTAAGCAGCAACTTCATCTGAACACCCAGGAAAAAACAATGTAAAATCCCATACTAAACCATACTAAATGGTGTAAGAGGTAGCCATTGCTGCCACCTCTTCAGCTCCAAAATGAAACCCCTTACTTACTTTATTTCCCTTTGTGCAAAAAGTAGTCGTAGCCACTTATTTTCTGAAATCCAATACCTTCATACATCTTTAAGGCATTGCTATTTTTCACATCCACATCCAACCTGATCTTTTTACCGGGATAATTGTTCTGTATCAGTTCGATCGCGTTTCTAAGGATTTCCCTCCCAATTCCCTTTCCGCGTTTTGACGGAGTGACAGTAAAAGCACTAATATACATCGAGCTTTCTTCATTAGAAATGGTCAACGTTGCAATCTCTTTACCCCCATATTTGATAATATAAAGTTCAAACCCTTCCTGTGTTCGATTTCTTTCCAGTAATGGGGTAACACTGTCGTTGGCATGTTCAAAATGAAAACCGTCGCTCAACAGATTGCCAATGATCTCAACATCCTTTTCCTCGGCCAAAAGGAATTCTAATTTCTGTTCCAGAATTGTATTTTCAGCTCCACTCTCCTTTTCCTTGAAGTATTCCATCGTATATTCAGAAAAGCTATACGTTGCCTCTATTTTGTTCATCAAGCTTTTTGCTTCGGCCGAAGTCCCCGGGCAGACGTACAGGATTTCATCAGCATCGCGCTTCTTGCAAATTTCCAGGGCACAAGTCAACATCTCTGTAAATCTTCCAGCTTTTCGATGGTCTGGATGAATCATCCCTGCAAGTTCCACCTTTGTTTTGACAACAAAGGAATAGACTCCTAAAAAACCTATAGTCTTTGATCCTTCCTCATCATAGCTCAATAATAAATCCAAATGACTTCCTTCCGCTTTTTGCAGCATCGATAGATTAATGCTTGCACTTACTGTAAAGCCATCATGTTTCTCGCATTCTTTCAAAAGCTGGACTACATTCTGATATTCCTTTTGTGTTAAGAAGTTTTTTTGTATAATATTCATTTGTCTATGCTCCAATATATATTTTTTATCCTATAAATAAAAACACCCATATTCACTATGAGTGTTCGACAACTTCCATGTTTATTCCTTCCATACTATTGAAGCTTTAATCTATTACTTTTTTAAGGTCCTCCATGATCTCCTCAAACGGAACATCCATTCCGCTGTATTGTTCCCGTACATAGCCTTCTTTGTCTACAAGAAAGATCCCTGTACTGTGCATATACTGGTCTGAGGACTCATCCTTGGCTGCCGGTACCATAAAGGAGACATTCGCAAACCTTTCAATATCCTCCTGTGAGTATCCGGTAACAAAGTCCCAACTGCTGTAATCAGCTTCGACTTGATCCCCATATGCCTTTAACGCTGCTGGAGTATCTACATCCGGATCGATACTAAAGGAAACGATGGATATATCAATCCCTTCCTCATCCATTTGGCGCTGCACTCTCGCCATATTCGCTGTCATTGGAGGGCATACCGTATCACAGTTTGTGAAGATGAAGTTGGCCAGCCAATATTCACCTTTTTTATCAGAAGTCGAAAATGCCTCTTCGGCCTGGTTTTTACCTGTAAGCTCACTTACTTCAAGCTTCATGGAAAACTCTTCATCCAAATTTATTTCCTTATTTGAACTGCATGCACCAAGCAATAGAATGGATAACGTAAAAACACACATTGCAAAAAAATGTTTCATAGTAAGACCCCCTAGTTAACTAAAGAAAAAGTGTCGAGACTATTATAGCCCGACACCACTCTTTTGTGCTAGTTAATGAATTGTGTATCGATAAGATCTTTGAAATCTGGTTTTTCTTTAAGAAACTTCAGATCAAAGGAAGAGTTTGCAAACTCCTGGATTACTTCCGCATCCACGTCGTTAGTAAAACGAATTCTTTCCCAAGCCGAATCGACAACCTCTTTAGAAAGCTCCTGGTTGGTGGATTCCTTAATCGATTTAATCGCAATCTCCTTTGATTCTTCCGGATTTTCTGTGATAAAGTCAATAGATTCCTGATGTGCTGTCACCAGCTTCTCCACCAGTTCCTTCTTTTCATCAATCAATTTGCCCGTCGTTACCAAAATCGTATTCGGAAGAGTCGATCCAAAGGATATTTCATTACTGTCCACGAGGATCTTTGCTCCATACTCAATTGATAGGACCGAAGCCCAAGGTTCCGGTACAGCTGCAGCATCCACCTTCTTCGATTCGAACATGCCCGCATATTGTGCAGGGTTACCGGTAACATGCTTCAATGTACCACCGATACGTGCAGATGAAAGTCCAAAGTCTTGCAGAAATGTTTCCATTTGCACATCATGTGTACAACCTATTCCCGGTGTAATGAACGTTGCTCCATCAAGCCCTTCAACAGAAGTAATGCCGCTTTCTTTGCTGGCAATAATGACCGTACCTCCAGAGGAAGCTCCTGCCACAATCTTCACATCCGCTCCACTTGTATAGTTGTTCATAACCGGTGCCGGACCAACAAGGCCGCCGTCGATATCCCCGGTTTTCAATGCTGTCATAAATGCTCCACCGTCAGGGAATGTTTTATATTCCACTGTATACTCGTCACCCAAAGCTTTTTCATATAGTGCTTTTTCTCTTGCAACCATTGCCGGAACATGATCGATGTTAGGAAAATATCCGATTACCACTTTTTCCTTTCCATCTCCAGAACCACTGGTTGAACCACAACCGCTTAGAACCCCCATAACCAGCAAAAATATTGCACTGACTGCCAACCAACTTTTTTTCATCTTCTTTCCTCCCTCGTATACTCTCTTTTTATGAATCCAAGCCCCAGCGGCGAATGACATTTTTTTCGAAACGCTGGAAGATGACTAAATCAACAACCGAACCGATGACACAAATAATGATGATGACACCAAACACAAGGCTCATCTGCCCAAAGTCTGCTGCATATTTCAACGTGTAGCCAAGTCCTGGCCCCATGCTGAGAAGCTCCGCAGCCATCAATGCCCTCCATGCGAATGCCCATGCAAGCCTTGCTCCTGTAACAGCATAAGGGACAGAAGCGGGCAGGATGATTTTCCAGAACATTTCAATGCCTGTTGCACCCATGGTGGAAGCGGCCTTTATGTAAAGTGGAGGGACACTCTTTATTCCCATTCTCATATTAATCGTCATAACCAGAGTACCACCTAGTGTGACAATAAAAATGATGGCAGTTTCATTAAAGCCGAACCAGATGATGGCAAGTGGCAGCCAAACAATGCTTGGTACACTTTGCAGTGCAAGCACCAACGTCCCTAGCGTTTCATCGGCAGTTTTTGATTTTGCAAGCCAAATACCAAGCAGTGTTCCTATAACCAATGCGATTGCGAGCCCTACAGCCAATCGTTTAAAGCTTGCCACTAGGTCATAGATCAGTGTTTTATCTGCAAATCCAGTTATTAGTGCATCCGCAACATTGCTCGGCTTTGGCATGAGATCCGGTGACCAGCCGATCATCCTCACTAAAAGTTCCCAGACAATAAATAGTGTCGCAAAAAATATAAGGCGCTTAACTCCTGGTTTCATTGCTTTAACTCCTCTTTCACGACTTTATCTATCTCTTTCTCAAGCATACTGCTGATCTCCAGCTCCAGTTCAGCAACCTTTTCGTTGGTTCTCATTCTGGGACGTGGAAGACCCACTTTTATATCTGCAATAATCGTTCCAGGTCTTGTTCCCATGACAAGGATTCTGTCAGAAAGCTTGATGGATTCATGAATGCTGTGAGTAACAAATAGAACCGTCTTTTTAGTCTGGAGCCAGATGGTTTCCAACTCCTGCTGTAATCGCAATCTTGTTTGTTCATCCAGGGCGCCAAAAGGTTCATCCATCAGCAATACGGCGGGATCCATGGCAAGAGCACGTGCAATCGACACTCTTTGCTGCATTCCGCCGGAAAGTTCGTGAGGGTACTGAGTGAGGTTGCTTCCAAGCTGAACCATTTTCAAATAATGATGCCCTCGCTTCAATCGTGCTTCTTTATTCTTCATGTCTCTGATGGCAAAGAGGACATTTTCCTCGACCGTCATCCACGGGAACAGGGCTGCTTGTTGGAACACCATTCCCCTATCCTTACCAGGCTTTGTAATTACCGAGTTATGTAATCGGATTTCACCGCTGGTCGGCTTCAGCAAACCAGCCACCATGGAAAGCAAGGTGGATTTACCACAGCCTGAAGGGCCCAAAATGGAAACAAACTCTCCCTCTTCTATATCCACATTAATGGAGGTAAGGACGGTATTTTCCACACCGTTTTGTACATATTGCTTCGTTATATCGGAAAGTTGTAAAAACATAAGTATCACCTGCTTCTATTTAATCCTTATAATTTTAATCGGAATAATTGGAATAAGAACTATTATATAACGTATGAATTTTTCGTCAATATATTGACAACAAAAAATCAAATTATTTTTATCTTTTTCATATAAAGTCATGTGCGCAGGATTCCTACTTTTTTAGGGAGATATGATATGATTATGACTAAAGCGCTTACGAGAGTGGAATAAGACATCATAGGAGGCTAAATTAATGAAAAAAGCATCAGGAAAAATTGAAGAACTAAAACTATACAGCAATGAACTGCAAGAAGAAATGACCTTAATGATCTACACACCTGCTAACTATTCGCCGCTCTATAAATACAATGTCCTTATCGCCCAAGATGGAAAAGACTACTTCACATTGGGCAGAATAGGAACGATTGCTGATCAACTATTAGAGAGTAAGGAAATTCAAAACACCATTATCATCGGGATACCATATAAGAATGTGTTGGATCGCAGAGAAAAGTATCACCCGGAAGGCAGCAAGCAGAGCGCGTATATCCGTTTCCTTGCCCACGAACTGACACCATTTATCGACCAGGAATATCCGACTTACCAAATGGGGATGGGACGTGCGTTAATCGGAGATTCTTTAGGTGCAACTGTTTCGCTCATGACGGCCCTTTCCTATCCACATACATTCGGAAAAGTCATCATGCAGTCACCGTATGTAGATGAAATAGTGCTGAACAAAATCGAGGATTTCCATCAGACTTCCGTACTAACCTTGTATCATGTGGTTGGAACAAAGGAAACGGAAGTGCCTACCACCGATGGCAAGAAGAAAAACTTTATCAGTCCAAACCGTAAGCTTCATGAACGTATGAAGGAAAAGAACTTCTCCGTATTCTATGAGGAGTTCGAAGGGACGCATACTTGGACTTTTTGGCAGCCAGATCTGAAACAAGCACTGCCAAAAATGCTTTCATAACTATCAGAATTCTTTATCTATCTATTTCCGAAAAATTACGATAAAATAAGGAATAGAAATATTCATGTTTCTTATAAACAATTACATAAGTAGGAGGGATATTGGATGAAATATGGAATCGCTATTTTTCCAACAAAAAAACTACAGGACTTTGTAAATTCTTATCGTAAACGCTATGATGCGCATTATGCGTTAATTCCGCCACATGTCACATTGAAGACTGCGTTTGAAATTGACGAAAACGACATGAAATCTGTCACTTATGAGCTTTCTTCCATAGCTAAAGAAACTGCTCCAATCCCTTTGAACATTTACAAGGTTAGCTCCTTTGCGCCCGTTAATAATGTCATCTATCTAAAAGTGGATCCGAACGAAGAGTTGATTTCCCTTCACGAAAAGCTGCACAATGGAACCGGGTATTTCAATGATAACCGCGAGTTTTCCTTCGTACCGCATATAACAATCGGACAAAAATTATCGGATGATGAACACTCTGATGTTCTTGGTGCATTGAAAATGACAGACATTGAGCATGAAGAAATCGTGGATCGCTTCCATTTGCTATACCAGCTTGAGGATGGCATGTGGACAGTGTATGAAACATTTCGTTTTGGAAAGGACTGCTAAACCTTGCACGTACAAATAGTGGAAAATGAACAACAGCTCGAGGATGCTTATTCCGTTCGGAAAATCGTTTTTGTAGAAGAGCAATTAGTACCAATAGAAGAAGAAATTGATGATTTTGAAGACGAGGCTGCCCATTTTGTCCTGTATGATGAAGATCAGGCAGTCGGAGCTGGACGATTTCGAATAGTTGATGGAATCGGTAAAGTGGAACGAATTTGTGTTTTGCCTTCCCACCGCACCTCCAAAGGTTCCGGTCGGAAAATCATGACATTTATCGAAGAATATGCCCAATCCAAAGGCGTCACTTCCGTGAAATTAAATGCTCAAACTCATGCTGAAGGATTTTATTCAAAGCTCGACTATCAAACGGTTTCTGATATTTTCATGGACGCAGGTATACCTCATGTGACCATGAAGAAAACACTCTAAATAAAAAGGCGAACAACCCATTAAATTTGGGTGTTCGCCTTTTTTTCATAATTCTCCCTAACTTGAGTACACTACTAGGAGGAAAACAAGTGAAGGATGACAGCCAAATTATGATGGAATATGGACGAATCACTGTAGAGTTGATAATAGGGTTTTGTGCACTATTTGCCCTTACCCAGCTCTTGGGGAAAACGCAGATTACCCAGATTACACCATTTGATTTTATTTCAGCCTTGGTTTTAGGGGAACTTGTCGGAAACGCCTTATATGATGAAGATATTGGGGTTGTAAAAATACTTTTTACCGTTCTTCTATGGGGACTACTCATTTATTTATTGGAGATGATTACACAAAAATGGGGCCGTACAAGGTCATGGCTAGAAGGCCGGCCTTCCATTGTCATACATAAAGGCCGGATAAATAAAATAGAACTGAAAAAAGCGAAACTTGATATTGATCAGCTTCGCCATCTCCTCCGTTCCAAAGGGGCCTTCTCCCTAAGGGAAGTGGAATATGCAATTCTGGAAACCGACGGTACAGTCAGCGTTCTTAAAAAGTATGGATATGAAACCCCTATTAACAGGGATTTGAATGTGCCAAACAAAGAAATCACGCTCTCCATCCCTCTCATTACCGACGGACGCATCTTGTCGGATAACCTGAAAGAGATTGATCTTACTGAGCAATGGCTATTATCAGAAATCAAGAAGCTGGGATACCACACACCACAAGAGTTGATCTTTGCTGAATGGGAAAGGGGGATGCCATTATATGTCATTCCCTACTTGGAGAGCGACTCGACCACCAACTGATTATTTTTCACTGCAAAATCAACCTTTTGTTCACTGATTAACTTTGTTATGTATGCCGATACCGCTGTTCGAAAAAGCATGTAGGAAGGTGCATTTTTAATAACTATCGCTTTTTTGCTGCAACAGTTTGCTACAAGGTTTTCCAGAGTGATTCCGCTTTTGCTTGCTCTAACATTTTCTTCTACTAATTGTTCGATTTCCTTATGTACTCTGATATTTTCTTCAATCGTTTTTACATAGTCCTCTTCATAGCTTCCGTGTCCTGGTATCGCTCCCTTGCACGGAAGTTTTTTTATTTTTTCCAGACTCTCCAAAGTACGTGCTGCATCCACGATATAAGGAATCCCGTGTTTGTCTAATGATTCTTTTCCAAAGTAGCCATCTGCAGCAAAAAGGATGTCTTCTGCTATAATACCAAACTGATTATAGCTATGACCTGGCAATGCAATGGTTTTAAAGCAGACCTCCCCCACCCTCAGGTTCTCTTCTTCTATTAAAATGGTATCCACTCTGACAGGTTTCCCTTCCAGGAATTTGTTTCTCCAATGAGGCAATGGATAAACTCCATGGAATAAATATAGTGGCTCGAGTATCGGGTTCTCTAAAATAGCCGATTCAAGCAAGGGAGCATATGTATGTATCACCTGTTTTTCTTGAAGATAGGCGGCGCCTCCATAATGATCCGCGTGGGCATGTGTAATGAATAGATGTGTAAGAGGCAACTCATGCTCACCAAGGTGCCTCAACACTTTTTTCATCGCCTGTTCGTCAAGCCCAGCATCAACCATCAGCCCCTCTTGGGAGGAAACTTTGATATATCCAATATTCACTGCACCTTGAAAATAACCCACCGATTCTGTTATCCATTTAAAATCCATACCAAGCACTTCCTTTAAAAATGTCCTTCTATATAGATTCGTTTACATACCTTCCCTTTCCTGTTAATTCCGCCAATAAGTGGTCAGAAATATACTCAGCAGCCTTTTCATCCCTTTTCCCTCTGTACAAGCTGGTTCTGGTGTTTTTCTGGATATCCTCCCAAGAGTACTGGGAATCAACTCGGTAGAATGCAGGTCTTATTACCGGATCCAATTTGATCAGTTTCTTGGTTGTATTTAAGCGATTCGCATATTGCGTATATGCATCCATTTGTACAGGCAAAACATAGCCCATGATTCATCACTCCTTTCTTCATTTTTCCCTTTTTTAGAAATTAACAAACTATTAATGCCACATGTCTTATTGATATATTATGTGTTACTATGAGAAGGATTGACTGTTAAAGGAGTTTTACAAATGAAGTCTGCCATTTGGAACGAACGATCCATACATTTAGAAAAAATGACGAGAGAACGCTATCAGGAAATATTTGAAGCGGGTGTTAAAGGCGAGCTCCAGTGTACGGTTTGTGGAGAAAGCGTGAAACTCTATCTCGGTCTTCGTAAAGAACCTCATTTCCACCATATACATACATCCATTGTCCATGAAATGCCTATAGAGGTACTGGAGACTCTTCCGCCTACCAATACTCAAGAAGAAGTCTATGAGGAGCGTAATGGATTCCGTTTTCCGAAATCCAGATCAATAGCGACCGATTCCGGTACAAATGCTGTCAAACAAGTAAAATGGAAAAATCCTAAGCTGCTTTCTAGGCTGCCCATCTTTATTAAAGAAAATTCGGCTCCCCTTTCTACTTTAGGTGGGTTTTTCCAACAAATTGAGAAGAAAAATATTTTCCTTGATTCTGCTCAACAGGAAGCGGTTACCTCCATTGATGGACCGCTTCTTGTTCTTGCTGGAGCAGGCAGCGGCAAAACTCGCGTCCTTACAACCCGGGTGGCCTATATGGTGCAGGAAAAAGGGATAGAACCCCGCTCCATTATGCTGATTACATTTACAGCAAAAGCCGCAAACGAAATGAAAGAAAGATTGAAAATGTATGAAGATCAGCATGCAAGGGTTTTTTCCACCCTTGTTGCGGGTACCTTTCATAGTATCTTCTATAAAATGCTGGCCCATCATCACCCCGCTCGCTGGAATGGGGATAACCTCATCAAGTGGGACTGGCAAAAGGAGCAATTTCTGAAATCAGCGGGGAGGAAAATCGGACTCGATGAAAAGGATTTCCCCTTTGATCAGGCAATTCAGCAGATCGGATTTTGGAAAAATAATATGCTGACACCCAAAATGATTTCACCAAGCAATAAGCTTGAAGAACAAATAGCTAGCTTGTACAACGATTATGAGGATTGGAAAAAAGAGAAGCAGTTGTTTGACTTTGATGATATGCTTATCGGCTGCTATGAGCTTTTATTGGAGAATCCTCAACTTTTGATCAGATATCAGGAACGCTTCCGCTATTTTCTGATTGATGAATTTCAGGACATCAACAAAGTACAATATGAAACCATCAAGCTTCTCGCACCTGAAGGAAACATCTGTGCTGTTGGGGATGATGATCAAAGTATTTATGCTTTTAGAGGTAGTAATCCAGACTTCATCCTGAATTACCACCTTGATTTCCCGAACACCCAAGTTGTCACTCTATCCCAAAATTACCGCTCCGCCCACAGCATTGTTTCAACTGCCAACCTGGTTATCCAAATGAACAAAAGCCGTAAGCAAAAAAGAATGGTGGCTCAACATGATAATCAGACCTGGCCTGTTCTGTTCTTTCCCTATGATGAAGAAGAAGAGGCAACCTTGATTGTACAGGATATGAAGGAGCAGATCGAAACGGGAAAACAACCACGTGATTTTGCGGTATTGTATCGAACACATAGTGCGGCGAGAGCGATTTTCGAGCGCCTTTCGCAGTCAGGCCTGCCGTTTACATTGGATCAGGATTATGAAAGCTTCTATAAGCGGCGAATTGTAAAAGCTATCCTCGGTTTTCTCCGTCTAAGCCGGGACCCAAACGATGTACAGGCATTTTCTGATATACTGCCCGCCCTATTCTTAAGGCAATCTAGCCTTCAGGATGCAAAAGCATTAAGCATTCTTGAGGATTGCAGTCTGGTAATGACATTGAGTAAAATATCGAATCTGCAGCCATTTCAACTAAAAAAAATCAAAAGGATCATACCGCTGTTTTCCACTTTGAAAACGGTCACGCCTCTTGTGGCACTTGAAATGATTGAAAAGGACATGGGCTTTGATGACTATATTAAAAAACGCGGGAATGAAGGCAATGCCCTTGAGAAAGGCTCGGATGATATCCGTGATTTAAAGGTTGTCGCAAAGAAATTCAATTCAATTGCTGCTTTCTTGGAGCATGTAGATGATATGATCGCCAAAACGGATGAAATGAAAAAGCTGAGCAAAAAGTACGGCAATGCTATTCATCTCTCGACCATCCATCGTTCAAAGGGTTTGGAGTATAATCATGTATATATTCTAAGTGCAGTAGACGGGAGCCTCCCCCATGAATTTTCCTTGGAGGCATTTCGCAATGGAGAACAACTTGCCCTTGAAGAGGAGCGCAGATTGCTATATGTTGCCATGACACGTGCACAGGAAGCATTGTTTCTTTCCATCCCTGAAAACAGAAGAGGAAAAAAAGCCTATATGTCACGATTCATTAAAGATATTCTATAAATCACCAAGCAATCCCTTTAAAATGGGATTGCTTTTTTATTTTTCCTGATGTGCTTAATAACGTTTAAAATATTCCAATTGGGGTATGTACCACGTATGAGTTGGACGTAACTGAAAATTCAGACCGTTTTTGGTAAGACAGGGGAATGATCTATCGATGCAATCCATCAAATCCAATTGTGCCATTACGGAACTGACAGATGAATCATTATTATTTGCATTTGAAAATGCAAGAAAGAAAAATCTGGATTTACTCTTCATTTAACTTTTGGAGGAAGAGATTGCAAAAAGACAGATCATTAGTTTACATTTTAAAAAAATACCAAATTAATATAAAGCAGCGACCTGATTCATGATACTATTTAAATATACAGACTATTAAAAATGAAGGGGAATATTATGACAAAAACACTTCAAGACGCAGACCAGTGGACACAATTCCATCGTAAAACTGCCGTATCCCTCTTCAACCAAGTATGGGACCTCATGGAAAAGGACGCTCGTACGGAAGAGGAAGATTTTTTAATGGTACATAAAGCACACGCATCGCGCTATCATTGGAATGAGATCGGCGAACCTGTACATTTTTCTCGCGGAGAATGGCAGATCTCAAGGGTATATGCTGTTTTGAAACGACCAGAGCCTTCCCTGTATCATGCAAAACGTAATTTGGCCATTTGCCTAAAGCATCAAATACAGGACTTTGATTTGGCATTTGCTTATGAAGCCATGGCCCGTGCCTATAGTGTAGGCGGCGAGCAGGAACTGAAAGAGGACTATTTGCGCCTGGCGCATGAAGCGGCTGCACATATTGAAAAAGATGGCGACAGGAATTTGGTATTGAGCGATTTGGAAACAGTCTAGTTATAAAAAAAATCTGGCACTCGGTGGAGAGCCAGATTTTTTATTTGCTATTTTTTCTTGTCATTTAACATTTTTGAAATAGTTCCCATGTCCACAGGCTTATTTCCATTAATCAATGTATTTACAATCTTATCTTCGAGTTCCTTAGGTACCTTTTTATTGGCAAGGGTGGCTACACGACTGACAAGATTACGAACTGTCTGCTCATCTTTGAAATTTGCATTTTGCATCGAATTTGCGAGTTCAAATACATCCTTCATGTTTACACCGGTTTTCTTCTCTATTCCTTTGAATAAATTATTGTCCACTATACATCCTCCTCTCGGATATACCTCATTGTATGTGTAAAAGAATGGGTTTGTTACTTGGATACAGTTTCAATTTAGGGCCATTCATGAAAAAAAGCACGGTAATCCGCGCTTTTTCTTCATTCTTTTCTATTTATCAATAGAATTTAGAAGCACCAACGATAATTAAAAGAATGAATAGAACGACAATCAGTACGAATGTACCGCCAGTATTGCCGCCACAGCCGTAGCCATAACCAGGATATCCTGCTCCACCTACGCCATAAGGATAGCCACCATAGTAACCCATAATCTCGCACCTCCTTAATGAAGATTCCCTATTACTATATGTGTAATTTCCCATTCGGTTTGGGCACTTTTAAATAGAAAATTCAAATAAAAAAAAGCCGATGATAAATAAGGAAGTTCCTTACTTCATCCGCTTCCATGCTAATCCGTTTGATCCATTCCATCCAACTTGCTTCGTGAACCTTCCATCCATTTTTCCAGATTTCCCATGTACTTGTTCAATCTGGCCTCCAACGATTGCGCATTCATTATAAAATCTTCGGGACTTGCAATATGATCCTTGCCGAGCTTTTCAGTCTCTTTCAGGTTTTCCATCACCTTCCACCGCTCAAACATAAACTTCAGATGTTCTTCTCCGAAATCAAAATCTCCCATGTTTTCACCTCAAAATAGTCTATGTAAAAGATTGACAAGATGGTCCTTCAATCCTTTAATAACGGGCTCAATCTATTTTTAATACTTGCCAGCTGCGCAGAAATTTCTTCATACACCCCCTTTTCAGTATGGGTGGGAGTAATCTTTGTCAAGTAGGAAAAGTCAGCCTCGCACTTTTCAAGTGTCAAAAGCACCAGCTGTCTTTCTTTCATTTTTTCCGGCGTCAATTTGTCATTATATAAATCCAGACTGATTCTCCCTTTAGAATCAACCTGCGCTAAAAAAACCGATTCAAGCAACACCTGTTCTTTTTCCAGCTGAGCTTTAAGCCACCCGCGATTTAACCCGATCTTGGCAAGCGGCTCGTCGAGTATATCACCGTCCATTATCACTGTCTGCGGTTCGGTAATATGCGGCTTGTCCGAATAAATGTCCCCATACGTAATCGGCTGATGTTCCTTCTTTAAAAGGACGCTTAGATCGCCGTTTGATTCCAAGGTTGCAAACTCAATATAATCAATGTTGAAGATATCCTTCTTTCGCAGTTGCTCCATCAGTTCATCAATCGAATATTTTTCTTTTCTTAAATTTCGTTCTAGGATTTTCCCATTTTCTATAAAAACAGTAGCATTTCCTTCAATTATATCCCGAAAACCTTTAGACCTGAGAGAAATCTGGGAAATGACCAATGGAAACAATGACCATATAAGAATACTGGTAATCCCATTTCCCACTTCAAGATCTGAATCCATGGACAGTGTACCTGCAATATCCCCTACTGTTATACCAACAATATATTCAAAAAAGGAAAGTTTCGAAAGCTGCTTTTTCCCCAATAACTTGGTTATGATAAAAAGTCCTACAATGATGGAAAAAGAGCGAATCGCAATCTCTGTCCATTGCGGCATATCGAGCCAGCCCCTTTATTAATTTCCTGGTGTCGATTGGTTTTGATTTTTCAATTTTATGTTGATGGTGGAAACAAGATCATCAATTTTCATCATGGATTCGTGGTAGCTCTGCCGTGCCCCTTCATCGACCGCTTCCATTGCAAAAACATGAATACTGCTGCGTATCATCTTTAAAGAAGCAAGATTATAGCTTAGAATTAATTTTTCTTCCATGGTCTTTATCCTTTCGGCTTGAATAGTAATGCTCCAATAAATCCGAAGACAATGGCTGCTGAGATACCTGAACTCGTCACCTCGAACATTCCGGTCAACACCCCGACCAGCCCATGCTTGGATGCCTCCTCCAACGCACCATGAACCAATGAATTCCCAAAGCTTGTAATAGGCACGGTCGCCCCTGCACCTGCAAATGCGATCAATGGTTCATAAAGACCCAGTCCGTCAAGAATCGCTCCTGCTACAACCAATGCACTCAAGGTGTGGCCTGGGGTAAGCTTGAATACATCAAACATGATTTGACCAATGACACAAATGAGCCCTCCGACTACAAACGCCCAAAAAAACGATAGCAGCATGCTAATTTCCTCCCATCTCAATTGATACAGCGTGTGCAATACAAGGAATGGACTCTTTTTGCTGAAAGGATAAAGGAGATAATAGTGCCCCAGTGGCGACCATCAGAAGCCGTTTTACGTTTCCTTTCTTCATTTCATTTAGGAGGTGCCCATAAAAAACGGTCGCTGAGCAGCCTGCCCCACTTCCTCCAGCTAACACTGGCTGATCTTTGTTATAAATCAACAACCCTGCATCCTGATATTGCTGGTCATTAATCGAGAATCCACCATCACGCAAGAGATCAAGCGATACCTGTCTTCCGATTTCTCCAAGGTCCCCCGTTACGATCAAATCATAGTAGGAGGGATCTCTTCCAAGGTCATTAAAATGCGCTTTTAATGTATCAACTGCCGCCGGAGCCATGGCACCACCCATATTGAAAGGGTCCGTTAAACCCATATTTATCACTTTACCGATTGTTGCAGCTGTCACATGTGGTCCTACCCCTACATTACCAATAAGCCCTACGCCTGCTCCGGTTACAGTCCATTGTGCCGTCGGAGGTTTCTGGCCTCCATATTCGGTCGGGTAGCGGAACTGCTTTTCTACTGCCGTATTATGGCTTGATGCCCCTGTCAGGCAGTACTGCGCTCCACCATAGTTCACAAGAAAGCTTGCCAGCGCCAGACCTTCCATCGATGTCGAACACGCACCGAATATACCGATATAAGGAATACCCAAAGCTTCAGCTGCAAAGTTCGTCGGTGTCATCTGATTAAGCAGGTCACCAGCCAGCATGAATTGCACATTCTCCAACTCCATATTGGCTTTTTGCACCGCCTTGTTGCATGCTTCCTCCAGCAGAACTTTATGCGCCTTTTCATAGCTATCCTCATCCAGCCAAAGATCCTTGTGTAATAGATCAAAATCATCAGCAAGCAGCCCATTTGCCTCAAAAGGACCGCCGACTGCCGCTCCAGAGAGAATAACCGGCTTATTTGCAAATGTCCAAGATTGTTTTCCTTTTAGCATCAGAAACCTCCTATCTGCATGATGACCGTTTTAATAAGTGCAACTACAAACGCGGAAAACACACCGAACAGTATTACAGATCCGGCTAACTTAAACATATTGGATCCTACTCCTAGAACAAATCCCTCTGTGCGGTGTTCAATACAAGCAGAGATTACAGCATTACCAAACCCTGTGACGGGAACAGCACTGCCTGCCCCGGCAAATTGGGCAATCCGATCATAGACACCAAATCCTGTCAACAGCATGGAAAGGAAAATCATCGTAGCGACCGTCGGATTCCCTGCTGTAACTTCTGTGAAATTCAAGAAATGGATATAACAAAGCTGAATAGCCTGTCCTACGATACAAAAGATTCCTCCAACCAAAAAGGCGATGAGGCAATTCTTCCAGACCGGTCTTTTTAGTTCCCTTTGCTGTTCAAATTGCTGGTATTCTTTCTGTTCGGGTGTTTGCTGATTGTTTTTTTTACTCAAAGGTTTCCACCCCTTCTATGCCTTCTCATTTCGTAGATCATCAATTTTTTTGATTCGCTTATTAATCTCTTTCTCGGTTAGATTTTTTTCTTTGATGTCCTTGCGTAATCGTTCTATTTCCAGACGTATCTTCAAATCATGGGAAACGATCACATTCTCATCTGGAAACTCTTTTTCCAAGGCCTTTTTCACCTTAGCTTCTATCTGTTCCGTGAAGAACTTTTGAAATTGGGTGACATGAAAAGCGACAAGCAGCTCATCCTCAGAATCGAATGCAACCGCACCCTTTACTTCTTTGAAATCAATTGCAATCTCTTCTGCCCTTTTTTCCTTATCCGATTTCTTTTTCTTCTTTGTGGAAGTCTGTGTCACAGTATCCTCCACCCTTTCTTTAAAATCTACTCCACCACAGGCACTGAGTATCTGAAGTAGTAAAATTAGTACAAAAAAAGCTTTCCAATATTTCATCTTTTCACCTTCCTAAAAAAATACTCTATCCCTTAATATTCTTATCCTGATGAAAATTATGTAATAAAACAAAAGCAGCCATTCTTAGATGGCCGCTTTTGTTCAAGAAATTATTCGATTTACGCTACTTTCAATGATTCCTGCCAGACCTGCAGCGGCCAAAATAACGAGCACTGGCTTACCTACGAATGGGTACAGGTAGAGGAGGAAAAACAGACCTGCTGTCACCCACATTCCCGTACACCAGTAACAGCTTAATAGCTCTCCGAAAAAGCCCCGCACCCCTTTTCCCTTTATGAGGACATACGTTTCCGTTTCACCATTTCCATTTACTTCTTCCACTTCTTCAATAAAAGGTTTCCTTAAAAAACTGGTTATTTTATCGGTAATGATAAGCCGGGTCAATCGAAAACTTGCAAGCCCCAATAAAAGGAACCAATACCATTCATCCAAAATAAAAATCCCCCTTCCCTTACATACATGGTTATGTCAGGAAGAGAGATTCTATAATAAAAAGCTTAATCAGTTGTTATGATTTTTTTCTTTCCGCACCCGCACCCAGAGGTTTTCTTAACTTTTTTCCTAGGCGATGAAGTTGTGGAAACAATTACCTTAGGAGAACCCTTCCCTGTTGGGGGCTGAGAATTGGAATAGTGATAATAATTCATAGCGTAAACCTCCATCTTGGTCATATATATGAAACTACTTATATCATATTATGCTGATATGACCAATTTGTCTTCCGTCTTAGCACAAATCTTTGATACAATTTTTCACATTCAGGTTTCTTTTTTTACATTATTATAGAACCAGCTTTGAATTTTTGGTTCTTCACTATTGGAAGGCTTATCGGATGTCGCTTTCTCCTCCTTCCATTCTGCCACCACCGTATGATTAGGGAAGAAAAAATTCGCCTTCTTTTCGAGATTGCCGACAAACGCACGTAATTTATTTATTTCTTCATAAGCACCCTTCAAATCCGCTTCTAACTGAGTCACTTTCTTTTTGAATTCCACATTTTCACTCTCCAGGCTATCATTCAAGGAAACTACCGTCTTCATTCCCTCTTGAAGCTGTTCATTTTCTTTCCCGGAATCCATTACTTTTCTGTTGGATTGGATGAGGTGGCTTTCAAGATCTGCGATAATGCCATTTTGATTTTTTGCTTCCTGCACTAATTCCAGATTTTCTTCTGATAATCTAGAAAGATGTTCTTCCGATTTCATATGCTCTTTCTGGACTGTTTGAAGTTGTTGCTTAGAGTCCTCCAATGCTAGTTGCACTGTTTGGTATTGGTGTTTTGCATCATCTAAATCTTTTTGCATCGTTTGGCATTGTTGTTTTGCTTCTTCTAATTCTTGTTGCACCGTTTGGTATTGTTGTTTTGCTTCTTCTAATTCATGGTGGAGTGTTTGGCATTGTTCGTTTGAGTTAACCAATTCCTGCTGCATGCTTTGGCATTGCTGTTTAGCTGCTTCTATTTCATGTTGGAATGTTTGGCATTGTTCGTTTGAGATAACCAATTCCTGCTGCACGGCCTGATAGTGCTGTTTTGAGTCATCTAAATCCTGCTGCATGCTTTGGCATTGCTGTTTAGCTGCTTCTACTTCATGTTGGAATGTTTGGCATTGTTCGTTTGAAATAACCAATTCATGCTGCACGGCCTGATAGTGCTGTTTTGAGTCATCTAAATCTTGCTGCATGCTTTGGCATTGCTGTTTAGCTGCTTCTATTTCATGTTGGAGGGTTTGGCATTGTTCGTTTGAGTTAACCAATTCCTGCTGCACTGCCTGATAGTGCTGTTTTGAATCATCTAAATCCTGCTGCATGCTTTGGCATTGCTGTTTAGCTACTTCTACTTCATGTTGGAATGTTTGGCATTTTTCGTTTGAAATAACCAATTCCTGCTGCACGGCCTGATAGTGCTGTTTTGAGTCATCTAAATCCTGCTGCATGCTTTGGCATTGCTGTTTAGCTGCTTCTATTTCATGTTGGAATGTTTGGCATTGTTCGTTTGAGATAACCAATTCCTGCTGCACGGCCTGATAGTGCTGTTTTGAGTCATCTAAATCCTGCTGCAAGCTTTGGCATTGCTGTTTAGCTGCTTCTATTTCATGTTGCACTGTTTGGCATTTCTGCTGTGATTCTTCCACTTCTAGTCGAAGTGATTGGCATTGTCCCTTTGAGCCAACTAATTCATTTTGGACTGCTTGGTATCGTTCCTTCGTATCAGCTAGTTCCTGTTGCACTGTTTCGTATTGTTCCTTATAGTCAGTTAATTTTTGCTGCACATTTTGGTATTGCATTTGTGATTCTTCCAATTCTTGTTGGATCGTGTGTAGATGCTGTTCCGATTCAACAAGTTCTTGTTGTAATGAGTGAAGCTGCGATCTTGCTTCAGCCAATTCTTCTTGCGTAGAGTGCAGCTGGTTTCTTGATTCCGTCCATTCATTTTGGACTTCGTCAAGCTGTTGTTCAGTTTCAGTGCATTTTTTTTCCAAACGTTGTATAGAATATTTACAACTCTCAATGGTTTCAAGATGCTGTTTGTTTTCCTGTTCCAGCTTCATTCTTATTTCATCATTTTCTGTGGAGTTCCCTGATACCGTTTCCAACTTTTGTATGGTGGCTGCGTAATTTGATAGCTCTTCCTGAATTAGGGCCATTTCCCTTTTAAGTTTTTTCTTTTTTTCCAAGGCAGCCTCACAGCTTTTGTGCTCTTCTTTCCATTTTTCCTCCAATTTTTTATTTGCAGATTCTAATTTTTCAATCTTTTCCTTCCATTGATCCCTTTCTTCCAGCCAGGCATGATTTTCAGCTTCCAACTTCTTAATACGGTCTATATCCTTTACTTTTTGCAGTTCCGCCTGTAGTCGTTTCACTTCCGCCCCTAGATGGATCAGCTTCTGCTGAAGTATTACGACATTATCATTATTGAAACTTTTCATTAATCTGCAACCTCCTTTAAACGTTCCTCTTACAAGTAATTCTCTCAAGCTAAGAAATATTACAGCTTTTTATGAAAAAAGAAATTCGGGCTTTTGTCTCTGCACACTTACCCACAAAATTCATACTATACATTAGTCCCGTAACCCAAATGGGTATTAAATTAATAGGAGGAGTTTTTAGTGAGTCATAAAGAAACTGAAAGAGTCTGTATTAAGACTCGTAAGGTTTACGACTGGGTATCACGTCAAGTTGACGTTGCTGTAAAAAGCATCTGTAACTCTGATTTAGATGGTTTATTTGCTTGTGACCTTGAACATGATGATGATGCGAATATTGCTGATATCCTGTGTGATGCAAAGGTTGGCGGCTTAGCCGTAGAATGCTTCTTGTCCGATGAACATGGTCATAGAATCAATGCCAAGGCACATCATCACCACCGCCACCACAAAGGGTTAACATGTAAGGAAATCGATCAACCGAATGGGCGTCCTGATGTAGAGGTAACACTTCCAGACGGAACAGAAGTAACCCTGCAACGTGTGAAAGTATTAATCAAGGGGTATGTAACAGTTCACCTTGTAAATGCAGCTGGCCATGTAGTATGCTGCTCCAAAGCCATCCCATTTGCATCAATCCAAACATTCCTGCTATGTGCTCCTGAAGGAACTGAGCTGGACTGTCACGTAACATTCTTTGAGTGTGATTCCAACTTGATCGCAACTCCAGACTTTGCACAATTAGATGTAGCGATAACTCTTTGCTTGGATATTCAAATGGAAGCAGACGTAAAATTGGAAATCGAAGCAAGAATCTGCCGTCCGCGTGAAGAAATCTTGGAAGGCTTAATGTGCCCAGCAAAAGAATTCCCGCCACAATGCCCAGAAATCTTCCCAGCACATAAAAGACCAAGATAACAACCCTTATACAAACTTTTAACAGGCCAACAACATTCGGATCCCACTGAATGTTGTTGGCTGTTTTATTACTGTTTAATGGAAGACTTATTATTGATTGGAACTTCCTTACATAGAATGTAATATGGAGAGTCGGAGGAGGTTAGAAGCAGCGATGAATAATAATCAGCAGGACTTGTTCAAAACTCAGCAGCAGGTGATCTATTACCGCGCTGAGGTTTCCAAATACAAGAACCGGATTGCAGAGCTTAAGCAGGAGCTGGAAAAGGAAGCGATTCGCAATAGATATCTTCAAAATAAAATAAGGGAATTAAAACAGCAGCACATATCAACCTACTCCCTCGAACTCGAGCAATTGCGAAAAAAAGTCTTGGAGCTGGAAGTCGAATTGGAGGAAGAAAAAGCCCTTCAGGAAACTGTGCAGAATCTCTCCATAATAGAAGAAAAGGAACCGAGCCTTTTCAGTTACTTCAATTATTCCATCCTTTTGCCCTATGAAGGAGAAACAACTCTAACGGTCATCAGCGACTTGACGATTGTCAATATTGGAGAAACGGATCTCGAGGACATGATTGTTTGCCTTAAAATAACCCCCATGGAAAACGTTGTGTTATCAGGGAAGATTTCAAACCCTAAGCTTCTTACAAATACAGGACAGGATCGGCCCGCAGCTGACTGGATTTACGCGACAGAGGATTGGAAGGACAAAATCAGGAATACAGGAGAATACTGGATCCGTTCCTACCAAAAGCCTAATCTATCCCAAGGGGAGCAGGTTACTTTTCAGAATTTCGAAATCCTCATCGATAAGAACAGCATTTCCTCTAAAATTACCATTGAAGCATTCATTTATTGTAAAGGTATCTCCCCCTTGCCTAGCAAAAATAAAATAATACTAAGTTTATAATAGGCAAAACTACTAATTTACAAGAAAAAAAGGCACTTGTACTAAGAGATTCGCCCGCTCCAAACAACCTCCCGAGAATACTTTATTGTAGGAAGAAAAAATTCCTAAACCAAAATTTAGAGGGAGGCAAAATATATGAGTTTATACTATGAGTATAAGTCATGTTGCAGTAAGAAGGATGATCATAAGAAGGATGATCACAAGCACGATGATCATAAGCAAGATTGTTTTTGTGGGAAGTTTCCTAAGTATTTATTAGGTCAAGAAGTAATTGTCGGATCTACTGCAGGTGCATTAGAAGGTACATTCCGAATTGCATGTATCGATGAAAAATCTGGAATAATTACCTTTGTAGCTGTTACTGTAGCAGCACCGTTTGTAGCAGGACAATTATTGTATGTATGTTGTAAAGATATCGCGTTTATTGCACCAGTACCAGCAGCTCCAGCAGCAGGTTAATTCTACTTCAACTAGCAAATAGCTATACTAAGCCCATGTGTATTAAATAGGATATACATGGGCTTTTTAGTATGTAGAATTTGGCAATAATTAGAATTGTGAAACAACCGTTTCTTTACACTTTGTTTTCATGTAAACCTATCAAGATTAAACCTTACCAGCATAAAATAAGTGATCATTAATAGCTACCACTTGTTAGATTTATTTTAAACAATGCATTTTTACATATGATTTCATTTTATGATAATTTCATAAAAGGGCTCCCGAGTCTTAATTAATGATGTACACATCCGTCAGAATTGAATAAATTAATAAAGGAAACAATCCCCAAACACACGAAAAGGAGGTTTTTTAATGGGTGTTGTATATATAGAGAATTGCTGTGAAGATAGCTTTATTGACAGAATTAATAATTGCTCGTCTCCTGTTAGTGAAGATACTTGCTCTCCAAGGAATGGCGATTGCTGTGGTCCATTGGCAGCCAGATTAGCAGCTGCGGAAGCTGCAATAGCTTCCAATACGGCCCGCATTGCTATATTGGAAGCGGAATTGGCTGGAGAAACCCCAGCTATTCGTGAATTTTTCCTAGAGAATCAAGGTGAAATTGTCACTGTTACCGCAACCTTTGGAACTGTTACAGGGGAGGTAAGGCTAGTTGGAGTGGAGGCAGTTGAAATCATTGAAGCCAATGGAAATGTAGTAATTCTGCCATATACAAGTGTGGTCACCACAGGTTAAAGAAGGAGGTAAATATTGTGAGCTTCGCGGACATTCTACGACAGTATATCGGGCGTGAACTTGAAGTATATTTGACCAATCAATTCTTGGAAGGAACCTTGCTATCTGTTGAAAACACTTATTTCGTACTGGAAGTGCGGAACGGTTCGTATATTGAACCAATAGAAATTGTGAACGTATATTACGGTAATGTAGAAGGTATAAGAGTATTGATTGGTGTTGTTGCTTAAAACATAAAGACGGTAGAGGAGTCTACCGTCTTTATTTTACAACTTTAACTCCCCCTTAAGCCATTCCAGCCATTCTTCAAATACTTTTCTTGATGTATGGGAAATACTATTTTTTCGGAGTCTCCGGTGATATATGGTTTTATCTATGTGTAGCATCTTATACATTTTACTTAATTGAGTGATTATATATACATCTTCAAACAGCCTGCCTGAATGTTTATCATTTAACACCCAACCTCCTGTCTGTTTCAATGCTTCCACCCGGTATATTCTTGGAGCAAGGGGTATGGGATTTTCTAGATAGGTGGTTATGTTGAAATCATCCATACCACGATATTCATGTGAGAAGAATAGTTTCTTATCTCTCGTTCGTTCCCTCCATTCTCCATAATTTCCATAAATAAATGAAACATCAAGAACTACCTGCACTACTACATTTTTTATTAATCCTAGACATTCTGAGGCTAGCCAATCATCCGCATCGAGTTCTATCATCCAAGTGCCTTTTACAATTTTCAGAGCTTCATTGAGGGCGTTCGCTTTCCCTTTATTAATAGGCAACGAGACAATTCGAATGAAGGGGTGCCGGTTATATGAAGTTAATAATTGTGTTGTTTTATCCGTAGATCCATCATCGATAATTATTAACTCCCAATCTGAACAGGATTGTACTAGTACACTTTGAATGGCATGTACCAGATAATCAGAATCATTGAACGTACAAATCACTACAGAGAAAAATGGATCTTTTATTCCTTCTCCCTCGTTTCTAAAAAAATTTAAATTAATTTTATCACTTCTTCTAATAATGGTATTTCATATAATTTACAAGAGTAAAAGTTAGCAATGCGTCCACACAACCGATATTCCTGTACATACAATAGATTATGAGGAGTTGGAAACTTTTAGTATCACATAAGGGGGACTATACATGGACATCATCATCTACCCACCCACCATAGACTGGAGTTTTATGAAACAGCGTCCTCAGCATTTAATGCAGCAGTTTGCCGATAAAGGGTATTTGGTTTTCTATTTCAATAAAACACAACAAGAAAAAGAAATCGAAGAACTGTTTCCTAATCTTTTCATAGTTCACCAACATGATAAATGGTTAAAAGAATCATTAGCAGCAGTACGTACAAAACATAATAGTCGTGTAGGAGTATGGTGCTCCTGGTCAAGACTAGTGGATACAATGCCACAATATGAAGCTGACTGGATAATCTATGATTGTGTGGATGAATTTTCTGATTGGCTGAAGTTTGAAAAAGAAATGATTGCAGTTTCTTCAGCAGTTGTCTGCACCGCTCAGAGAATCCATTCTCGTCTGGTTAGAGAATATCCGGATAAAAAAATCGAGCTGCTACGGAATGCCTATGACAAAAATATGGGACTCCATTTTCCAGCTGACAGCCCTTTTCAAGCAGTTAGAAAACAAACAGTAGGTTATATTGGGGCTTGGGCTCCATGGATAGATGATAGGTTAATGCATAGACTTGCCAGCACATTAAAGGATACAGAAATAGTGGTTATTGGTATTGAATTCGGAAAAAGGTTTACGCTAGGCCATTTACCGAATGTCACTTACCTGGGGCATCTGCCACATGACGATCTGGCATTTCACCTTAAGCAGTTTTCAGTCTGCATCATTCCTTTTCGGATTACACCTGTTACCCTTGCGACAAATCCTGTCAAAATGTATGAATACCTTGCAACAGGAAAGCCAGTTGTTTCCACCCCTCTGCCGGAATGCCATTTTCAAAAAGATCTCATAGATATCGGAAGCACCCATTCCGAATTTATTCACAAGGTCAGAACCAGACTAGCCGATCCTGGGAGTTCTCAAGAAAGAATAGATTTTTCATTGAACAATACATGGGAACATCGAGTTAAACAAGCAATCACCCTCATTGATTCCTTTTCTAAAAAACAATGAAAGGACCTTGCAGATGAAAATTGCCGTAATTGTAGGAACCAGGCCTGAACTGATTAAAATGGCCGTAATAATTAAAGAATTGAAAAAACGGGATTCCTCCCACCTTTTTATTCATTCGGGGCAGCATTATGATTATCAAATGGATGGCATGGTATCGGATTTGTTTCAACTCCCAGAACCTGATTATAATTTTGCAGTCGGATCCGGCTCCCATGCCAGCACAACAGCCAGCATTCTTTTGAAGATGGAAGAAATCATCCTGAAGGAAAAAATCGATAAAATCGTGGTACACGGGGATACGAATACAACCCTTGCTGCCAGCCTCGCTGCCGCAAAGACACTCACACCGATCGCCCATGTAGAAGCTGGACTCAGAAGCTATGATAAAACGATGCCTGAGGAGATTAATCGCATACTCGTCGATAATCTCTCCACTTATTTATTTTGCCCGACCCATGAAGCTGTCAGCAACCTGAAAAAAGAAGGCATAAAAAGAGGTCTACACCTGACAGGACAAACGATTGTAGATGCAGTGGATTATATTAGAAATCGGCAGGTGGTAGATGTTTTGGAAACTTATAATCTCCGTACAAAGGAATTTATTTTTATGACCGTCCATCGCCAGGAAAATACGGATAGTCCTGACCGATTGGCTTCCATCATTTCCGCTATCGAAGATCTTGCCAGACAGGATACCTTCAAACTAGTCTTCGCCATGCATCCTAGAACAAAAAAAATTCTCATGCATCATGATATGTATCAAAGACTGCTGCATGACTCTAATATTCTACTAATAGACCCTTCCCCTACATTCTATGAAACCATTCATCTGCAGCATCACGCAAAACTGATTCTTACTGACAGCGGCGGTTTACAGGAAGAATCCTGTATCATGGGTACTCCTTGTGTGACATTACGGGAAAATACAGAACGGCCTGAAACGGTGGAATGCGGCGCAAACATTATTGCCGGCTACCATAAACACGCCATTCTTCAAGCAGTTCAGGATAGCTTATCCAAAAATAATGGCTGGACGCATCCATACGGCCAAGTTGGAGTAAGCAATCAAATTATCGATATCATTCTAAACTAAACACTCTAGAGGTGAACTATGGCACTAATTATCTATCCTCCCACCATCGATTGGACATACATGAGGCAGCGTCCTCAGCATCTTATGAATCAATTTGCCAAAGATGCTCATACCGTCCTATTTTTTAATAAAAGCAACTACCCAGGCAACCTCTTTGAGGAAGTCGAACAAAATTTATTTGTTATCAACCACGCCCAGTTCTTTTTGGATCACATTCTGCCTCTGCTAACAGAAAAGAAGCTGTATTGGACCTCATGGAGCAAAAAGATTCCTTTCGCACGGAATCTCCAGGCATCACATACCGTCTATGATTGCGTAGATGACTTTCCGGACTGGGAAGAGGAAGAGAAAAAATGGATACATGAAGTGGACTTTATCATTTGTACCGCTTCCCTTTTAATGAAAAAAATGAAAAGGTTATCCCCATCTACGCCTATCGCTCTAGTTCCCAATGGCTGCGATTGGGAGTTTTTCAACGATTCCCGAAGTATCTCTATAGATAGTCTAGAAGGGCTGCCACAGGTAAAAGGTCCGAAAATCGGGTATATAGGCGCATGGGCCCCATGGGTGGATCAGGACATCATAGCAATGTTATCTGACCGGTTTCCCACAGGTCAAATTCTTATTGTCGGTCCCATGTTGACTCCAGAGAAAATCGATAAACCTAATATCTACTACTTAGGATATAGAGACTATCAGGAACTGCCTGCCATCCTGGCTTATTTTGATATTTGTATCATTCCTTTTAAACTTAATCGAATAACCGAAAGTACGAACCCTGTAAAGGTTTATGAGTATTTATCTGCTGGAAAATCGGTTGTTTCCACCAACCTTCCCGAATTAAAAAAGATGAACCCCTATGTGGATATCGGAGCTACTCCCGAAATATTTGTTTCCTTGGTTTCAAAGGCCATTAAATACAGGAAAAATCCATTCTATCTAGCAAGCTACGCTAAGCAATTCAGTTGGGAGGAACGCTACAAGTCTATCATCCAGTCAGTATCCAATAATTTTCCTGATGTGCACATGAAGGATCCCCATACACCTATCCTATTAAGGTCATCCAATTTCGAGATAGAGGAACAGCCATTGAATCACAGTACAGTAAATTCCTATTATGAAACTAAAAATCTCAAACAGGATCCACCTTTTATCGGTGAGAAGCCTCTTGGTATATACCAATGCTATCTTCAGTCTGCCACAAATGACAGACTTTCTGACTATCAGCACATCTATTTAGATTTCGATATGTCATACCCTCCAGTATTGGAAGAAGTAAAAGTTGCCATCAGCTATACACCGGAAAATTGGAATCCCGACACAATCAGCTTTGAAAATAAGCCAGCAGTATTTCCTTATAAAGAAATGGCTTGGAAGGAAGGAATCAATACAACCTATTCCGTGGAGATAACGGAATTAGTCTCCAATCTGGGTAAAATGCCAAATTTCCACTTATCAAGCTCCTCCAATTGTCATATTCGCCTAGGCAACCCACGACTCAGCTACTTTAGAAAAATATGAATGAGGTGAAAATATAATGAAAATCGGTATTGCAGGCTATTACGGACAAGGAAATTTTGGGGATGAGCTCTTTCTTGAAACGTATAAACAGGTTTTTCATGATCATAATGTTTTCCCTATCATTATGCACATTGATAAGTACAAATGCGAAAGCATCATTGTTGGTGGTGGTGATCTTATCATTCCTTATTCCTATAATGATTTCTACTTTCCTGCTGAATTGGCTTCTTTGCCATATTGGGTTTATGGCGTCGGCATAGTTGACTTCTATCCTCCCGATACATGGCCGATAGCCGAGGTGGAGAAATACCGGAAAATCATTTCCACATCCAAAGGTTTATATGTGAGAGATCCAAACTCCGAAAAACTAGCAAACTATATGAAGCTTAATAAAGTAATTAAACAGGTGCCGGATATCGCTTTCAGTTTCAAACAGCCTAATTTCCCTATTATTAAAAAAGTGAATAAAAAAACTGTGGGAGTTTGCAGCTTTTCTTACAATGATTTTCCTTTAGAGAAAATGGCAAAAATCCTCTCCACTCTTTCCAGTAAGGAATACCAGCTCTCCCTGATCGCAGTCGTGGACAAAAGGAATACATTTTCAGACTTTGATACCTGCAGGAAGCTTAAAGAAAGAATCCTCTTTCACAATCCTCATGCAGATGTTGTGATTGTGGATTATAAATACCTGGATGTCACATACAGTCATATTCAAGCGTTGGATTTTCTCGTATCATTTAAGCTTCACCCTTCCCTTGTTGGTATTCGCAATCTTGTTCCCACGTTTTGCCTAAGTAAATTGAGCAAAGTAAGAAGCCTTCTGAATGAGTTTAATCTTAACGAGTATTTTGCCGACTATGATGAACCGGAAGAAAAACTCCAGGAAAAACTGGAACATTTATTACTAAACGGCCCAGCCAGGTTGAAACAGCTTGCCGAAAAGGTGAAACAGGTAGAGGATTTAAGCAATCTCTCACTTGCTGCATTAAAGAATGAAATCGAATCTGCAATCAATAAATAAGAAAAGGCTGACTCTTATTAAATAAGGTCAGCCTTTTCTTATTGTTTATATACCGATTATATGAAGTTCCTTGATTTCCTGTAGCGTTAAAAATATGGATTCAGGGATATTTGGTGTATTTACTGCCAGGATTTCCTTATGATACCCCTCCACTTTCCCTATATATTCCCGCTCGGTTGTTATGATTTTGCACATTTTCTTTGGTGCATCCATAGTGGGCCCGACTAAATAATGAATCTTTTCCTCGATTGATAAGGTATGAAACGGTTTCTTCGGTTTTTTGATCTCTTCCCCTGCTTTTTTGCCCCTTTGTTTGGAAGACACAGCCTTTCCCTCTTCTATCCTACTTTTTGACTTCTCTACTTTCCTTTTTTTCACCTCTAATAGCAAGGAACTCTGCATCGCAGCATCCACATTCGAACTTGTTTTGGTATGAATATAAAGTAGAGGCTCGTGCTTTATTTTTTCTGTCTGTTTCTTCACTTTTGGCACCTCCTAATTCTCCACTCATCTTTAATATGTATGCATGAAGCCTGTCTCTTTTTCCGGGAAAACTAGTGCCAGGCACATACCTGGCAGCAATTAGTCAGACCTTTTTTCCAACTGATGAATTCGATTGATCAAAGCAATATATTCTTCGGTTCTTCCGATATCATATCGCTGACCATTAACAACCTTTCCATAGCAGTCTTCCACCGCTAAAAGCTCCTTGATGGCATCTGTCAGCTGAATTTCTTCGCCTTCCTTTGATATGGCATTTTCAAGCATGGTGAAGATCGCCGGAGTAAACACATATCTCCCTATTACGGCATGCTTGGACGGTGCTTTGCTTTTCGGCTTCTCTACGATCTCATCCAAATGGAATAGACCCGGTTTTGTCTCCGCTCCGCTGATGACACCATAATTCTTTAAGAGAGACTCTTCCACCTCTTTCACACCTACCACGGATCTTTTTGTCTCATTATAGGAATCGATGAGTTGCTTTAAAGCGGGCTCTTTCTCGGAAACCATAATATCGTCCGGAAGCAATACTGCAAAAGGTTCATTTCCAATAAATGTTTTGCCTAGCCTTATCGCATCCCCCAACCCCTTCGCGTAGGGTTGCCGAACATAATGGATCGGTACGGATGGAATGGGGATCAGATCTATGAGATGCTGTTTATTTTCCCGTTCCAGAAAGGCTTCGAGCTCTAAGGAATGATCAAAATAATCCACAATCATATTTTTCTTCCTCGATACAATCATCAGAATCTCTTCTATTCCAGATTCGATCGCTTCTTCGACAACATAATGGATCGCAGGTTTAACACCGATTGGAAACATTTCTTTTGGCAGCACTTTTGTGATGGGTAAGCTGCGAGTACCATACCCTGCTGCTGGAATTATCGCTTTTTTAACCAAAATTAATCCCTCAATCCTGCGTTTTTTTTATCCTATTCAATTACTGAGTTCAAGAAAGTTGTCTTCACCACTTTTCGTTCCCATTCTTCCTCTCTTTTTACATTTGGGCTGGGTTTTCGTCACAAGTCAACATTGTCCTTTAATAAGATATTAAGGATATTTCACAGTGTTAGTTGTGATGAGGGGAGTGTCATTCTTGGAAATTTGCATTATCGGAGCAGGTTATGTAGGTCTTACCACCACGGCGGTTTTAGCAGAGTTCGGTCATACCGTTTATTGTATAGATGTGAATGAAAACAAAATAAATGATCTTAATCGGGGAAAAGTCCCCATCTACGAACCGCAGCTTGAAGATCTCCTTCAAAAGAATAAGGGGAAAATCTCATTCACCACCGATATAGCGGAATCAATAAATAAGTGCAACGTTATATTTGTTACAGTGGGAACCCCTAGCAGAGAGGATGGCAGTACAGATCTGACCTATCTGTACTCGGCATTTGATGAAATTGCCAAAGGTTTAACAAAGTATAAAACCATTATCATCAAAAGCACCGTCCCTCCTGGTACCAATAAAAGCATGAACGAATACCTGGCGGATAAAGGCATCTCTGTATCTTTATTCAATATTGTTTCAAATCCTGAATTCCTGCGGGAGGGCTCTGCCATCCATGATATGTTTCATCCCGACAAAACAGTCATTGGATTGGGGGATGGTGACAAGGTTTCCGAAGCGATTGCCAAAGAAATCTATCAGAAACTTGATTCTCCCCTTCTCATTACAAACTGGAATGGAGCGGAAATGATCAAGTATGCATCCAACGCGTTTCTTGCAACGAAGATTTCCTTCATCAATGAAATAGCACGTGTGTGTGAAGCTTATGATGCAGATGTAACTGAAGTTGCAAAGGGCTTGGGGACTGACCCTCGGATTGGCGCATTATTCCTGCAGGCAGGGATCGGATATGGGGGGTCCTGCTTTCCGAAAGATCTTCAGTCGCTTAACTTTTCTGCTACCGTCAAGTCCGTGCAGACCCCCATCCTTGAAGCGGTCCAATTGATTAACAGCACACAAATAGTTTCCTATATCATGAAGCTTGGAGAACATCTATCTTTATTAAAAGATAAAAAGATAACCGTCCTGGGGGTTGCCTTTAAGCCACATACAGATGATATCAGGCACTCACCCGCTATCGAGCTGATTACCCGCCTTCACTCGCTTGGCGCAGATGTTCATGTGTTTGACCCTAAGGCACATCTTCCTAATGGTAAGCGCCATTTAGCTACACAGCATAAAACCTTGAAACTCTCCTATTTGGACTCAGAAGCCATTGTTATCGCAACCGATTGGCCAGAGATACGGCGAATGGACTGGAAGCATATCAAAGCGTCACTTAAGGGAGATTTGATTCTGGACGGCAGAAACTGTGTCGATAAAAAAGAAGTCGAACAGCACGGACTTGTCTATAAAGGAGTGGGTCGAAGATGAAAATTCTTGTAACCGGTGCCGCAGGGTTTGTTGGGTCTTATCTTTGTGAAAGGCTTCTGGAGGAACCAACTTATAATGTTACCGGGGTCGATACATTCATCGGTCCAACCCCACCTTCTTTTAAGAGGAAAAATATTCAAAGCTTGTTGGATCATCCACGATTCTGCTTAATCAAAGAAAATTTACTCGATACGGACCTCGAACAGCTACTAGAAGGAGTGGATGCGATCTACCACCTTTCTGCCATTCCAGGGGTCCGTTCCAGCTGGGGTGATGAGTTTGCACCATATATGTACAACAATATCCTGGCAACTCAAAAGCTGCTGGAATCAGTGAAAGACATAAATATCAAACGCTTTATCTACATCTCCACGTCCTCTGTTTATGGAGAAAAAGTGGGTAAAGTCTCCGAGGAGTCCGTTCTTAATCCCCTTTCCCCTTATGGAATCACCAAGCTTACCGGGGAGCAATTGTGCAGAGTGTACGAAAAAAGCTTTGGTCTTCCACTTGTAGTGCTGCGCTATTTTACTGTCTACGGACCAAGACAGCGACCTGACATGGCCTTCCATCGCTTCATGAGGCAGTTCCATACCAACCAGCCGATATCCATATTCGGGGACGGCTTGCAGACAAGAGACTTCACATATATCGATGATTGCATCACTGCCACGAAAGCGGCGCTGACAGCTGATGGAGTGCTAGGAGAGACCATCAATATAGGAGGAAAAGAACGCTCTTCCATACTGGATATCATCTCCAAATTAGAGAAGGTTACTGGTAGGAAGGCATTGCTTTCATTTTCCGGCAGATTGAAAGGAGAGCCGAAGCATACATGGGCAGATATTTCAAAAGCAGAAAGACTACTCGAATATTCTCCTGCCATACCCTTAAAAGAAGGGCTAGAAAAAGAATGGCTTTATATTCAGGAGCTTTACAAACCGAATCAGTCGTAAAACTTGCCATCATTTGTACAGAAAAGCTGCCCTCACCCGCTGTCAAAGGTGGTGCCATCCAGATGATGATAGATGGCGTCACTCCATTTCTTAAAGAAAAATACAAACTTACGATAATTTCTGTAGCTGACGAGGAGCTTCCAGACCGGGAAACTGCAGACGGGGTTCACTACATCCGTTTTCCAAGAAGCGAGTACCGTGAGCATGTTGCTAATGAACTTACCCGCCATCATTTTGACCTTATTCATGTCTGCAACCGTCCAAAGAACGTACTTCTTTACCACCAATCATCTCCACATAGCAAATTTGTACTAAGCCTGCATAATGAAATGTTTGCAGCCCATAAACTTTCCGATGAAGAGGGAGCCAAAGTGGTGGAAACGATAAGTGCCATCACTACTGTGAGCAATTTTATCAAAAATACTGTGGTAGAGCGTTTTCCAGAAGCGGAGAAGAAAATAAGCGTTGTCTATTCAGGAGTCGACCTGGCTTCTTTTCCCTTACGACAAAGCATCGTAGGGCAGCAGATTCGAAGCAATTTCCGTAAACGATATAATTTGGAAGATAAAAAAGTCATTCTCTTTGTCGGACGATTAAGTAAAACAAAAGGTCCACATATTCTGATTAAGTCATTGGCACAATTGTTAAAAGTACACAAGGACCTTGTGTTGCTTGTGGTAGGCGGCAAGTGGTTCAGTGACAACGGAATGAATAAGTACGTCTACTCCCTCTACAAACAGGCTCTGCCCTTTAAAGAAAACATAATTTTCACCAAATATATTCCAGCGGACTTCATCCATGAAGCCTTTCTTGGCGGAGATGTATTTGTTTGTAGCTCCCAATGGAATGAACCACTTGCAAGGGTCCACTATGAAGCGATGGCTGCAGGTATACCTGTTATCACCACAAATAGAGGCGGCAATGCAGAAGTAATCCTTGATCGATACAATGGTTTGATCATTGACGACTACAACAAACCAAGTGCTTTCACAAAAGCCATCCACTACTGCCTGACTGAACCTGAGCTGACACGCTGGATGTGCCATAATGGCCGTAGATTTATTGAAATCAATTTTACCTACAAGCATGTTTCAGATAGACTGATACGAGTCTACGACCAAGTGCATTCTTACGTGCCGCCTCTTTTCGAAACTTGACGACACAACTGAAAGTGCCAGGAACTCTTAAAAGAGATCCTGGCACTTTCTTTATTGCTTTATTCTTCTTCCTCGTCCTCGTCGTCGTCATCGTCATCGTCGTCGTCGTCGTCGTCATCGTCGTCATCGTCGTCATCGTCGTCATCGTCGTCATCGTCGTCATCGTCATCGTCGTCATCGTCGTCGTCATCGTCGTCATCGTCGTCATCGTCGTCGTCATCGTCATCGTCGTCGTCATCGTCGTCGTTGCTTTCTGCTTCTACTTCTTCCTCCTCCTCTTCGTCCTCTTCATAATCCTCTTCGGTCCCATCATTGTACTCAACAGCGATTTTCACTTCAGAAACATCGCCATCCTTTAAAGCTTTTAGTACTGCTTTTAAAGCTTCTTCAGAATTCAAATCGGGATTCAAGCTAAATCCGTTTTCGAAATCCAGCTTCAGCTTTGCTTTACGCACTTCATTTGTCATCCTTATCACTCCTACTTTTTCTATATAATTATTAATATATAAATAACATATGCTAGAGTGTCCGAATTTGATGAGTAACATTAGCGGAATTATTTCCTATTTTTTTTGGTTTTGGACAATAACGGTGAGATCCAAGGCACTTTCAAGGACGTTTCTTTTATGATAATGGTGACTTTCTTTTGAGGAGGCTCGGGAACTTCCAAAATTTCTTCTGCAACCTCTTCCTCAGCAACTTCTTCTGGAATTTCTTCTGCAACCTCTTCTGGACCTTCTTCTGCAACCCCTTCCTCAGCAACTTCTACTGCAATTTCTTCTGGAACTTTTTCTTCCAATTCAGACTCCTCGATTATGATTTCTGGAACTTCTTCCAATTTCCCTTCAGTATCGGGCATAGATTTAGCAGTATGCTTTGCTTTTAACTCTCCACTCAATGAAAATTCCACTAATTGAATTCCTTTTAATGCATCCAGCTGTGAATTGACTGTGGACTCATTGAGAACAAGCTGATCGGGATTTTCCAACAGCTGTTCATACTCCGCCATATTCCAACCCATTGGGCCTGGAGGGGAGAAAGTGAATTTCTCCAGCTCCAGCTTTGGTATTTTCGGACTTTCTGACATTTAATTTCCCTCCCCATGACCAGATATGATTTCTCCGTAAATGGAAGGATACCTCTTCAGGAAATCACCCTTGGACTGTTCAAGAGCGATGATGTTCTGCAATGCCCAGATATATTTTTCATCGGACCACGATCTTTTTTGCGCCAGAAAGTACTTATGGCCGATTGCACAAAACAGATGCGGGAATAAAAGATCCATGTTGAGCACTTTATAATAGTTTTCCGATAAAGGATTTGTTTTATGATATGCCCGAAGAAGGTCAAACACAAGATGATCATCCCACACCGAAAACTTCTTCATCATCTTATTTAAAATGATTCGAAGATCTCTTGTTGGCAGGTCATACGTAATGGAGTGTAACTCCTTCATAAAGGGTGCACCATCTACTTCTGTGAATCTAGCCAAGGTAAAATCCTGCTGGCAGAACCCTTTAAGGCTGCTTACCTCTTTGGATACTTCCAGATAGACCGGTTCATCCAGTGCTGCTAATGCCTGCTTTGCACGCTGAATCATTTCATCTACATGCTCAAGAAAAAGCAGGGAGAAAGCGTCGGTCGGATACGACTCGGCAATCGTTTTATTCCCTTCCAGTTCCTGAAGCTTCCAGCGGAACAGTTTATGCCATTTTCCTAATCTACCGCGTGTTTTGCTATCTTCAGCCGGTATATACCCTTTGGATGCTTGATAGAAATTCCCTGCAAATTCCATGGCCTTCAGCATCTGTTCTTTGTTGTAATAGATGACTTCATTGCCTTCCACTTTGTCGTAGAGCACATACCCAAATGAACCCGCACCGATGCAAATTCCCCCATTTTTTGTTTCATGGATTGGCGTTATTGCTAAACCATTATTATGCAAATGCTGATGCGCACCTGCGATAAACAGCATTCTCTCTGGCTTCATGCTTGCCTGTTTCAAAATTTTCTTGCCTTCCGTCGAGTCCACTTCCCACGTCGTTCTTCCACTTCTACTCGAAAGCAGCCTCACATCATTTATTTCAAAAGGATAAAATTCCAGTACCTGTTGCAAGTGATGCTGTTCCACATCTTGATGCTCTTCCACCCCTTGATGCTCTTCCAACTCTTGATGCTCTTCCAACTCTTGATGCTCTTCCACAAGACATCACCTTTCTTTCTTATTTTTTTACTGCTTCTTCGTACACAGCCAGCAAGTTATTCTCTACATTTTTCCAAGAGAATTCCCTTTCGACCTTGCTCCGGCCATATTTGCCCATACTTTCGCGGTTGTTTGCATTGTGGAGTAAAGAATTGGTGACTTTTGCATAGCTTTCCGGGTTTTCAAAGTCGGATATGACATGACCATTACGCCCTTCATCTATAACTTCCGGATTTCCTCCCCTTTTACTTGTCACAATAGGCAACCCTGCAGCCATTGCTTCATAGTGAACACGTGCAAGTGGTTCCTGCCATTGGGACGAACAAACGAAAACATCAGACATGGCAAATAATTTCGGAATATCAACCGGTTTGACAAATTTTATAAATGTTACATACTCGGGATACATCGCCCCCAGGGTATATAGATGCTTTACATAGTTATTGATATTGTCATCCCCGAACCACTTGGATCCGATAAAGACCATCATGACATTGGGATGTTCCCGAATAATGGAAGGCAGAGCCTGCAAAAGAACATGAGGTCCCTTTACCTTACTTAATCTTCCGACAAACAGAATCACCTTTTTATTCGTCAGATCCAGCTCTTCCCGAACCTGATTTCTTGCCTGTTTCCCTTTTGGTGTCCACAATGGCTGAAAAGTATCAAGGTCCACTCCAGAATAAACGGTCCGAACTTTGGATTTAGCAAAAGGAAATCGGTCTGTGATGGTTCTTCCAATAAAATCACTGACCGTAACAACCTTTGAAACAAGGTTCAAGCATTCCTTCCCTTCGGCATCACTCAATTTTTCATAGGTGAACATTTCATTATGGACACTTAAAACAATCTTTGTTTGTGGAGCCGCATCCTTAACCTGCTTCACCCAAGTTGGTCTATTACATAAATGGATCACGTCATAGTTTTCCTGGCTGATATGAGAAAGAATGGAAGGAAGGTACTTCTTTTCGTCGAAACGGATATAGCGGACATGCCCTCTTCTTTCTTGCTGCTCCAGCTCTTCATGCTGTATAGATAAAATTGTGACATCATGCTTTGCACCAATGATTTTTGCAACAGAATCAATATAGATCTGTATCGCACCACCACGAATAGCCGGCACTGGAAGCTTTTCTGTTGCAATATATGCAATTTTCATATGTTACCTCCATTCACCTAAAAACGGTAGTTTACAAGTATCGTATGGATGAGCCGCCATATTTGAAGCTTTTCCCTCTTCCCTTTTCGAAAAAGGGCGTTTTCACTGTAACAAATTCCTCTTGTTCTTTAACACTTTCTCTTTAAAAACCATACCTTAAAGAAAATGCATTTCCCTATTGGGGTGCGGAAACAATCTTAGATGTCTGCAGCAAGCTAATAGCTGCGGCTTAAAAGAGGATGGTGGATCGTTTGTCAGAAGAAAACAAGCAAATTCTAAATGAAGCTTCAGAAGAGGAATATGTGTTATCTCCAGAAGAAGAACAACGACTGATTTCCCTGGCGGAAACAATTTTGAAGAACTGGGAGGTCACCGTTAATCAAATCGAGGTGGTACAAGGTGGTCAAATGGCGCTTGTATGGAAAATACATACAAGCGAAGGACCGATTTGTCTGAAAAGAATTCATCGCCCTGAAAAAAAAGCGTTATTTTCCATCAATGCGCAAAATTATCTGGCCATGAAGGGAACACGAGTACCTGGCATCATTCCAAATAAACACGGAGTGCTCTATACCAAGCACGGCCCCTTCCTGTTCGTTGTCTATGAATGGATCGAAGGGCGGCCTTTTGAATTGACCGTCCAGGAAGACCTTGAATTTATCATGAAAGGATTGGCGGAATTCCATACTGCTTCCATTGGCTATCGTCCACCAGATGGCATTCCCATTTTCACCAAGCTGGGGCGCTGGCCGAACCATTATATCAAGCGCTGCCAGCAGATGGAAACCTGGAAAATCATGGCCCAAACGATGCCAGAGGATCCATTCTCCCAGCTTTATTTGGCTGAGATTGATTCATTTATCCAAGAAGGCAGAAGCACACTCGCACGCCTGAAGCAATCCGAATATCCTGCGTGGGTATCCGAACTAAAAGGTTCCCCGACTCTCTGTCATCAGGATTACGGAACGGGAAATTCCCTGCTTGGCAACGACGGACAGATCTGGGTTATTGATCTGGACACGGTTTCCTTTGACCTGCCGATCCGCGACCTTCGTAAAATGATCATTCCTTTGCTTGACACGACCGGTGTCTGGGATGAGGAACAGTTCCATATCATGATCAATGCCTATGAATCCATCTCGCCATTAACAGAAAAGCAGAAGGAAATCATGTTCATCGACATGCTCTTCCCATATGAACTGTATGATGTGATCCGCGAGCGCTATGTACGGAAAACTCCTCTATTGGAGACGGAATTGGCAGAGGCTTTTGAGTATGAAAGAATCAAATCCGGGGCATTGAATCAGTTGATAAAATAAATGAATCCGAGCTCTCCTTTTCCAGAAGAGCTCGGATTTTCAATTTGCTTTTCGGACTTCCACAAGCACATCTCTCATCGCTTCAATTTCCTGCTGTTTTTCTGTAATGGAATCTTCCAGTTTTCGCTCATAGATTCTTAGAATAAGCTGCCCATACTGCTCCCCTGGAACGGCCCAGCGTCCATTGAGGTCCGTCCACCCATAGGCGATTCCTCTTGTCACAAGGTCAAAGCGCGGATCAACTTTCGGGTACCCCTCTGGCAGCGGATCCTTGGAAGCATAGGCGAATAGATGCTGTACGTGAGCCAAGACTCCTTCCTCTTGTGTTTCAAAGCTCGCACCAGATACCCTTCCACCTGTGGCACCGATTCCAGCGTAATTATTCTGCTCTGGCTTCACCACTCCGGTAAAACTGAAATAGTTTGTTTCATGAATCGCTTGGGCGTATGCCACATCACCGCGGACCCCATATGCTTTTCCGATTGTTTCATAGATTTCTCCAAGAACCGGAGCATTCGGATTCACCTTTTGGACAAATGCATCCAAGTCTTCCCCTTTTAGGACAGACTCTCCCATAATGGTAAAACCCGTAGGCGTTGGTACAGGTGGAGGTGGAGGCGGTTTTGGTGGTTCCGGTTTTGGAGGAGTCGGGGCAGGTGGTGTTCCATCGGTTTCCGCCAATATAAACGCCTCTACTCCCAGCCTGTTGATTTCCTGGGCAAATCTCTTTGCATTCTCCCTTTCTCTGAAAGCACCTGCCTGCACACGGAAATAAGGTGCTCCGTTCAATGTCGTCTGGGTTATAAAGGCATCCATTTTCTTCTCTTTTAAAAATAGGACTCTTGCATCTGCATTTTTACGATCCTTGAATGACCCGGCAATTACTTTATAGATGTTGGTACTCGTCTTCTTTGGCAGAGTCAATGCTTTTGCGAGCCCTTCCGCAATCGCGTTGGAGATATCCTTTAGAAAAGCATCATTACGAATGAGTGCTCGGTCACCCTCATCATCAACAAACAGCAACTCCAGTAAAATTGCCGGCATGGATGTCTCCCTTAACACATGAAAATTAGCACGCTTTATTCCTCGATCTCTTCTATTATATTTTTCCGTCATCACCTTCGCGACTTCTTTGTGGATGGTCTGTTGAAAGTCAATATCCTGATTCGTAACATTCCCGTTAAACCGGTAGCTCTCAAAACCAGTCCCGCCACCGGCATTATGATGGATCGAGCAGTAGTAATCAGCTTTCAACGAGTTTGCGAGATTGGTCCGTGCCTCCAATGAAACTGTAGTGTCAGCCTCTCTTGTCATAGCAATACGGACCTCATAACTCTTCTCCAAATGATCCCTTACCCTCTTTGCCATGTCCAAATTGACGTCCTTTTCCATCAAGGTCTGGTAAACAGCCCCTGGATCCTGACCACCATGGCCAGGATCTAATACTATCACTTTCATCCGTTTGTTTCCCTCCTTTCTATAAAATATGCTAGATTCCTGTGCCTAGTATGGGTAGATGGTGAGAAATCGGAAGGGAATTTGTCCATTTTTAATTAGGGGTTTATTGAACAGTTCATGCCAATAAAAAAACCACCGAAGACCCGGAAGTCCTCGGTGGTGATGCTGTCATTCATATTACAAAATGTGGTATCCGGAATCCACGTGCAGGTTCTCACCTGTAATGCCGCGAGCAAGGTCGCTGAATAGGAATAATGCAGCATCGCCCACTTCTTCTTGTGTGGTTACACGGCGCAGCGGCGCTTTTTCTTCGATTTCTTTTAAAATGGAATTGAAGTCACTTACACCTTTAGCGGATAATGTACGGATCGGACCAGCGGAAATGGAGTTGACGCGGATGCCAACCTTTCCTAGGTCGTTCGCCAGGTATTTTACACTTGCATCAAGGCTTGCTTTTGCTACGCCCATAACATTGTAGTTGGCAACCACTTTTTCACCGCCAAGATAAGTTAAGGTCACAATGCTTCCGCCTTCAGTCATCAGGTCTTTTGCTTCCTTCGCTACAGCAGTCAATGAATAGGAGCTGATGTTGTGAGCAAGCAAAAAGCCGTCTCTTGTAGTATTCATGTAATCGCCTTGCAGCTCTTCCTTATTGGCAAAAGCGATACAATGCGCAAGTCCATGAATAGCTCCTACTTCTTCCTTGATCTGTTGGAAACAAGTATGAATTTCCTCGTCCTTTGTTATGTCACAAGGAAGTACCAAGGAATCATTACGATCAAGGGATTCTGCCAATTCACGAACACTTTTTTCCAAACGTTCTCCTGCATAAGTGAATACCAGTCTTGCTCCTGCATCATGCAAGGAACGGGCAATTCCCCATGCTATACTTCTTTTATTCGCTACTCCCATTACTACATATGTACGACCATTTAAGGATAAAGTCATTTTTATAACCTCCTATTTATATAAGTTATTAGTACCTAGTCATAATTATAGCATAATCCTGTCGAAATGCGAACTTTTCTTTTTTACAATGAAAACCCGAAAAATAATTGTGTGTTCTGTTTTACTCCCTGTTGATTTCCATTCCAGGGGTTCGCTTTCCGCGGGGCGGTGCTTGAGCCTCCTCGGCATGCCTGCGGGAGGAAGCGGAAGGAACAAGGGAGGCTCCCGGACCGCCTAAGGATAAGCGCAGTGCCTGGAACGGAAATCAACGGGTTTTATGATACAGGTACACAAAATAATAATCTCATTAATCATAATCCCTCTCCAGGAGTACTTCCTTCGGCAATTCTGTTCCTCGCGTGCCGCGGAGATCCTCCTTGGCTTCGGTAGGATAGTAGATGATGAAGCTTTCGGGATTAATTTTTGCGAGCTTGCCAGGTATCTTCTCGAGCTGTGGATGCCATGCTGTCGTACCTTTCCTGGCACTGATGACCACTACAAGGTCATCTTCCATTAACTGCGGTAAATGGTCCTCATACAGGGATGTCCATCCTTCCACCCACTCCACTTCTGTCGGAGGATTCGGTTTGATTTCCCTCATATGAGCTTTATAAGTATCTGGGAACCCTTTGATGGCATAACAATGAATAGTCGCCCCAAGATTACTGGCAATCTGTTTGATGGTGGCAAGTGCATCCCAATAGCCGGGCTTGTGATCAATTCCATTCGGCAGAATAAGGATGATACGCTTTGTTGTGTTCAATGGGTGCCCAAGCTTGGAGATGAGCACCGAGACATTGGATTGATCCAACACCTGGTCGATGACTCCACCGAATATTTTCTGAGGAGCCCTTCTCTCCCCGTTCCATCCTGCAACAAGTGTAGTAATTCTTTCTTCGGCTATTGCCCGGTTGATCCCGATGGCTATATTCCGATCCACCCTAGTAGTGACACGGATAGGGACATCTGCTCCGCTGGAATACGAAACAGCCTGACCGAGCATTTTTTCCGCCTTTGCAACATCAACTTCAGAAGCCCAAATATCCCTCTGTACAACGCTAAGTGCATAAAGCGGGTGCTCTTTTGATAGGGACTGCCTTATGACAAATGCCAGATCAAGTAGTGATTCCATCGTATTGGGATTGGCAATCGGAATCAGAATCCGTTCAGGCGCATCCCCTTTTTTGATTGGACGCTGGTCCTCGATCAAAGCAAGCTTCCGGCCATATTTTTCAACCAGGTAAGGGCCAATGATACATGTAATCAAAATCATGATTATTACACCATTTACTGTAGCCTGATCGAGCAGACCGACACTAAAGCCCACCAAAGTTGCTGCCAGTGTGGCTGCCGCCTGGGGAGTCGTCAATCCAAAGATGACAAGGCGCTCATCCAGTGAATATCGATAAAACTTGCTCGTAATGAATGATGCCATATATTTGCTGAACAATAACCCAAAAACAATCGCCAACGTCAATATCCAGGCTTTCGGATTGCCAACCAAGACACTTAGATCCATGAGCATACCGACCGACAGCAGGAAGAATGGAATGAATATAGCATTCGCAGTGAAGCGTATCCGATTCATTAATGGCCCCTGATCAAAGATGAAGCGGTTCAATGCCAACCCTACCAAAAATGCTCCGATGATAGGCTGCAAACCTGCTATAAGTGCAAGTGATCCAGCGGTGAACAGCAGTACCATGACATAAATGAATTCAATTGGCCCTTCCGTTGAAACGTTGCGGAAAAACCAGCGTGAAATGAAAGGTGTTCCCAGGAAAATGATAGCAACAAACACGATGAGGGAAATGGTCAACTTGACTCCAAAGTAAATATCAAGCTGCCCTGCTGCTGCACCTGTGATGATAGCCAATACCAACAGGGCAAACATATCTGTCAGGATACTCCCACCAACGGCTGTAGTAATAGCTTTGCTTTTTCCAATGCCCAAGCGGCTTGCGATAGGATACCCCAACAATGTATGAGAGCCAAGAATGGAACCGATCAGTAGCGAGGCTGCAAGATTGTACCCTAGCAATAAACTGATACCTGTTCCTACCGCTTGAGGAATCCAAAACGACAGCATCCCAAAGACAATGCTACGGTTACGATATTTTTTAAACCCATCCAAGTCCATTTCCAGTCCTGCTATAAACATGATAAATAATAGTCCGACCGTGCCTAAAAGCTCGATTGTGGCACTCCGCTCCAGCAGGGCAAGTCCGTTTGGCCCGATAATCACTCCAGCCAAAATTGGTCCGATCAACCCAGGAACCCGCAATAATTTCATGAAATAGGGAAATATGAAAAATGTGATCATGGCTATCGTAAATACGAGCACAGGCTCTTTGATTGGCAGTTCAAACACCCATATCATCTCCAATCATATGTCTATGTAATAAGCTCTTTTCTTAAAGTTTGTTGCTTTTTTACAGTTATTAGAACAAAAAATTCCAGTAAGAAAAAAAGCGAGCAAACCGGAAAAGAGCACGAAAGTAAAGTATGTTGCGTGTGTATGTTGCATACGTCATAAGAAAAAATGTATGCGAAAACGGCAATATTATAAGCAGAAATTATACCATGCTTAACCAATCGGGAGTATAAATTACCGTAAAAATTAACAGAAAGATAAAGGAAGTCACAATCTTAATAACGAATATGTTGATTTATTCTTAGTATTCACTAGGTTTTTTTATTCACTCATATAGAAACTGAAAGGTGTGATTGTTCATGAAAGTAGATATTATCGGCGATATCCATGGATGCTATGACGAATTCAATAAGTTATTAGAAAAATTGGGGTACGAAAAAAGGGACAATCTTTATAAACATCCTGAAGGAAGAAAGCTTGCTTTTGTGGGTGACCTTACCGACAGGGGCCCCGCTTCTTTGAAAGTGGTGGACACCGTCAATGACCTTGTTGTGAACAATCTAGCCTACTATGTTCCGGGTAACCATTGCAATAAGCTGTATCGCTACTTTCTTGGAAATAAAGTACATAAAACACATGGACTTGAAACAACGGTTGCGGAATATGAACAGCTTTCCGAAAGTGATCAAGATAAAATAAAAAACCGGTTTATTTCCCTATATGAAAATGCTCCCCTCTATCATGTGTTGGATGATAAAAAGCTGGTTATTGCACATGCAGGAATCAAAAAGGAGTACATCGGCCAAAACAGCAATAGGGTGAAATCATTTGTCCTGTACGGTGATATAACGGGTGAGTTTCATGAAAACGGCATGCCGGTCAGGAGAGATTGGGCAGTCCATTATGATGGGGATGCATGGATTGTATACGGACATACACCGGTTCGCGAAGTTAGGGTAGTGAATAGGACGGCTAATATAGATACAGGTGCCGTATTTGGAGGCAAGCTCTCTGCATTAAGATACCCAGAAATGACCGTCGAATCAGTCCCATCCAGTATGCCGTTTGTGAAGGAAAAATTCCGGGAATTATGGGACTAGGAAGATAAAAGAAGAAAGCTCTTTTCATAAAATTTGTTGCTTATGATCGTAAAAAATCGGCTTTTGGATTTTTTACCGAGATAAACTTCGCATAATTTAAAAATTAAATTATCTAATATACTGAAAAGAGCACGATGATAGGTAAATTTACGTGTTTATATCGTATTCGTCAAAAGCAACAATTTCTGCGAAAAAAACAGCCTAAAAAAGCCATCCAACTAGCTTTCTTCTTTCTCCACAAGGCTATACATGTCTTCCGGCAGTCTTGAATGGAAGGTCAGTTGCAGTTCTCTAACTGGATGGTAAAAGGATAGTTCACAGCTGTGAAGCGCCTGTCTGGCAATATGTGTTTTATCTCCTCCATAAAGGGTATCTCCAGCCAATGGATGACCCAGGTGCGCCATGTGCACTCTGATTTGATGTGTTCTTCCTGTCTCCAACCAGAGCGATACATGAGAATAATCCCGATACCCGCCAAGCACCTCATAGTTCGTAATCGCCTGTTGACCATCCGATCTGACTTCCCGTTCAATGATACTTGTATCCTTCCGGCCGATAGGGGCTTCTATTCGTCCACTTTTGATTTCCAACATCCCGTGGGCAATCGCTTCATATCTTCTTTTGATGGCATATTTCTTTTGCTGGAGGGAAAAGAGGTGATGTGCATGGCGGTGCTTCGCTACCAGCATCAAGCCCGTCGTATCTCGATCAAGCCTTGTCACAATATGTATGGTTGCCTCGTAGCCGCAAGATTGATAATAATGCAGCAGCGCATTGGCCAAGGTGCCCTTTCTATGCTCCCGTGACGGAATGGAAGCCATATTGGCAGGTTTATCGATAACCAATAAATAATCGTCCTCATAAACAATATTTAGCGGGATGGCTTCCGGCAGCACATCTTCGCTTGGGATTTCCCTCGGGAACTGTACCTTAATCTGGTCTCCCGCTTTTAACGGATATCTGACAGTTACTCTCTCATTATTTGCAAACAAGCCCCCACCGGAAAATTTAATCTCAGTGAGAGCTGTTTTGCTAATCTGTTTTTCTTTTAGAAATTCACGCAGAAGCTTACCGGAATCCCCTTCATCAACTAGATATTTTAACGTAAACACGTTCACTTTATGGACCTCTTTCTTACTTATCCGTAATAAATGAATCGCTGACCCGTTTCCAGAACGGAAATGGACGGAAGCGCGCAAATCTGATTTTCTCTTTGGCCACTCTGCACTGTATGGACTTGACATCCTTATGCAGAAGGGTCAAATGGTCAATCGTTATCTGATAATCCACATCATTCACCGGCTTCAGCAAACAGGTATGATGGTCCGGCAAGACAAGCGGGGAACCGATAGTACGGAAAACCCGATTATTGATGGAAGCCATTTCAGCCAATTGGATCGCCGGCAAAGAAGGATGGAGAATGGCTCCGCCAAGCGCCTTATTGTATGCTGTACTGCCTGATGGAGTAGAAATGCATAGTCCATCTCCCCTAAACGTCTCAAAAAGCTGTCCTTTGATTTCCACATCCATAACGAGTGTGCCTTCCACACTTTTCACTGTACACTCATTCAATGCAAGATATCTCGCTTCACGTCCACCGTCGATATAGCGGATGATTACCTCAAGCAACGGATACTCCACAATCTGATAAGGTGTTTTGGCAATGGCGATGACAAGCTTTTCAATCTCTTCTGGTACCCAATCTGCATAAAAACCCAAGTGTCCGGTATGCACCCCGATAAATGCCGTTTTATCAAGCCTGCTGCGGTATCGGTGAAAGGCGTATAATAATGTTCCATCTCCACCTACCGACACGACGATGTCAGGCTGGTCCTCATCATAGATCAATTCAAAATCCTGTAAGTACGTCCGCATTTTGTGCATAAGCGTATTTGACACGGAATCCCCTTTGGAGGTAATTGCAAACTTCATACTCCCACCCCTGAAATAAAATATTGTTCAAGAAGTCCTGGCAAAAAATTAATCTGTATCCTTATTTTCTTTCTTCCTAGAGAATATGGCCTGTGCTTCCTGAATCTCTCCCCGGATCTGTGACATCTCCGCATCAAGCAGATAAGCCGCTTCGGCCGCACGTACCAGACGCTCTTGGATATCCTGAGGGAATTGTCCACTATACTTATAATTCAAGGAGTGCTCGATGGTTGCCCAAAAATTCATGGCAAGCGTCCGGATCTGGATCTCAACAAGTAATTTCTTTTCCCCGTCAATAGTCTGAACCGGATACCTGATCACGACATGATAGGAGCGGTAGCCGCTGTTTTTTTTCGTGGAAATATAATCTCTTTCCTCCACAATCTCAAAGTCATTTCGGATCCGCAGCAATTCCACAACCCGGTAGATGTCATCCACAAACTGGCACATCATCCGGACTCCGGCTATATCCTGCATTTCCTCTTCCAGCTTCTCAAGTGAAAAGCCTTTTCTTGTCGCCTTGTCCAGGATACTTGCTATCGGTTTAACTCTGCCTGTTACAAACTCGATCGGAGAATGCTCCGACTGCATGGTAAATTGGCTGCGCATCCCTTTCAATTTCACTTTCATTTCATCAATTGCCTGTTTATAAGGTGCTAAAAACAAATCCCAATGCTGTATCATAATTGGCCAAACCCCTTAGAAAATATCGTTTACTCGTTTCTCCATCTCTTCCCCGTAATTGGCATTATCTTTTATGTTCTCTATCAAATAGCCCAGTTCCTCTTCTATGTTTGTTAAAAGCAAGGCAACTTTATCAACAACAAGAACAATCGCCTTCTTTTCTTCCATCGCTTTTTTCAAATCTTGCCAATATGTATCCTTCACGCTTACATAGATGAATTCCGAAGGCGTTTCCAGTATATAAATAAAGGATAAATTATCAGAGTCCACCAGCATTTTGTTGCCCGCTGCCACTTCCTCCAATGAAAACGAAACAGGATCCGCTTGAAGTAAAAGTTGCTCTTCATTCCATGATGTGTGTGTGATTTCTATTCTCTTTTGCATAATAATCTCCTTCCAACCTAAATCCTACATTTATTTTATCATAATTCCCAGTTATCATCTAAATGGAAACGCTACTTTTTAATTTTTGGCTGTTTTCGCATTTATTGTTGCTATTTAGATAGATTTATACATCAAATGTAGCCCGTTGATTTCCGCTGCGGACACAAGATTCCCCGGGGACGGATGGGAGCCTCTCGGCTTTCGCCTGCGGGGTCTCCCATGCCCTCTACTCTCCCGCAGGAGTCAAGTGTCCTCCGCTCCAATCAACTCACGGGTTAAATAATATTTGCTTTAAGGAAGAGCTTTAAAACAAATTAAATTCGCTACTCAAACGAAAATTGAGATAAAATGCAATTATTGTACATTTAGTAAGGCAAATTTATTATTTTAAGTCACCCCTGTTGGTTGGAGTGCAAGGCGTGAGACTCCTGCGGGAGCAGCGTGTCAAGGGAGACCCCGCAGGCGCAAAGCGCCGAAGAGGCTCCCGAGGCCGCCCGCGGAAAGCGAACGCCTGGAACGAAGACCAACAGGGAGTTTATTGTTGACATCTTATCTTTAGCCCAGCCCTATTTTTAAAGTAACATTTTTACGGAAAGAGCATAATTTTTTCATTCTTACAAGAATAACAGTTTATCGTTGCTATCTATATAAATGCAAGTGATAATGGAAGTATAACAATGATGAGAGGTAATAATATGAGCCATCAGGAAATTGAAATAGAATTTAAAAACATCGTTACCTTTGAGGAATTTACGACTCTATGTTCTAGCTTACAAGTACGTCCGGAAGATTTCTTCTCTCAGGAAAACCATTATTTTGATACGGATAAATTTGAATTGAAGGAATGTGGCTGTGCACTTCGCATCCGCAAAAAAGAAGACACATACACCCTTACACTCAAACAGCCTGCGAACGAGGGATTGCTAGAGACCCATCAAGCCATTACAGGGGAAGAAAAGGCTATTATGTTCGATGAAGACCAAGGACTTATACCAGGAGTCATCGCTGATATTTTGAAAGATGAGCTTGATATTGATTCATTAAACATTCGTTACTTCGGTTCCCTGAAAACAAATCGTGTGGAGATTCCTTATAAAAATGGCCTTCTCGTATTGGATGAAAGCCACTATCTGCAGACCAGCGATTTTGAAGTGGAATATGAAGTCAGCAACTACCAAGAAGGACAACAGGCTTTTCACGAGTTGCTAAAAGAGCATCACATCCCAATCCGCGAAACGAAAAATAAAATTGCCCGCTTTTATGATGTAAAAGTGTGCAGACTAAATGAATAGGTGATTTGAAATGAATATCGATCAAGTTCGTTCCATGATTCAAATACAAGCCCTGCAGAATTTGCAGAGCAACAAGACATCCCATTCTCCGACTGCAAGCTATCAATCATTTGCCAGTCTGTTTGAAGGGTTAATGCAACAGCCGAACAGCGGGGCAAAGCACGCCGGACCATTTGCATCATCGCATCCATTGAATATGGCCCATCTTTCCAGCCTTTCGACCTATCTACCGGAAACTGTTCTATCTCATATAGGGGGAAGCAATGTCTCCAGTGTGGCCGTACGATCTGATTACGAGGATCTTATCGACGAAGCTTCGGTAAAGTATGGAGTTGACCCCTCTTTAATTAAATCAATCATTCAGCATGAATCCAATTTCAATCCTTCTGCAAAAAGTCATGCCGGTGCTCTCGGATTGATGCAGTTAATGCCGCAGACTGCAAAAGGACTTGGTGTCCATGATGCAACCGACCCTAGACAAAATATTATGGGTGGTACCAAGTATATCCGTCAAATGCTCGACCGCTATGACGGGAATGTATCCCTTGCACTTGCAGCATACAATGCTGGTCCAGGAAATGTGGACAAGTATAATGGGATTCCTCCTTTTAAAGAAACGATCAATTATGTTAGCAAGGTGACGGGCAGTTTGACTAGTTAAGTTTAAAAAATCTTTTTAGAGCAGGCGCTTTTAGGCGCTTGCTCTTTTTTGACTTTCCTCTCCCCACCTATTATTTGTAAGATTGGAATCGAAATATTTGAGATATAATAAGCACATTGCTAAAATATACATACAATCACACATTGAACTGAATAAGGAGTTAAAGAAAAATGAATAACATACAATCACCCTTTGAACATATTGGCGGAGAGCAGGTTATTCATGAACTTGTAGATGCATTCTACTCACGTGTAAGTCGCCATCCTGATTTAGCTCCAATATTCCCTGATGATTTGACGGAAACAGCAAGAAAGCAAAAGCAGTTTCTTACTCAGTACCTTGGAGGTCCCTCCCTTTACACAAGTGAGCACGGACATCCGATGCTGCGTGCACGCCATTTGCCTTTTAAAATAACCCCAAGACGTGCAAATGCTTGGCTGGCCTGTATGGAAGAAGCAATGGATGAAATTGGACTTGAGGGTTCATATCGAAAAGAATTTTTTCAGCGTTTAGTTTTAACGGCTCATCATATGGTTAATACTCCAGACAAACCTGAAGAAAAGGAAGATTCATGTGACCTGTAACGATAAACAGCTTTTCTATTTAAATAATATCCGACATACGACAAACAAGCCGATTGAAGTGTATTTTTTCATTGATCCCCTTTGCCCTGAATGCTGGGCATTGGAGCCAATATTAAAAAAATTGCAGATGCAGTACGGCCAGTACTTTACAATCAAGCACGTACTAAGCGGCCGGTTGACTTCTCTTAATTTGACAAAAAAGCATTACGCAGCATCGATGGCCCAGGTTTGGGAGCGGACGGCTACTCGGTCAGGGATGTCCTGTGACGGTTCACTTTGGCTTGAAAACCCTATCGCAACTCCTCATGCCGCATCCATGGCAATCAAAGCGGCGGAATTGCAAGGAAAAAAAGCTGGCACAAAATTTTTGCGCAAGCTTCAGGAAGTACTGTTTCTCGAAAAGCAGAATATTTCAGAGCTTCCAGTACTCATTGACTGTGCAGAATCGGTTGGATTGGATAAAGAGGAATTTATCGGTGATATGAACGGGGAAAGCGCCGCCAAGGCCCTGCAGTGCGATTTGAAGATTACAAATGAGATGGAAGTAAATGAAATACCGACGCTTGTGTTCTTTAATGAAAATATTGAGGAGGAAGGAATCAAGGTATCCGGCTATCATTCTTATGATGTGTATGTCCATATATTACAGGACATGCTAGGTGAGTACCCATTCCCTACAATGTTGCCTCCTTTAGAGGACTTTCTGCTGCAGTTCCAATTTGTTGCCACAAAAGAAATATCGGTCGTCTATAACCTGCCGATTGTGGAAGTGGAACGGGAGCTGAAAAAGCTTCAGCTGGCACAGAAAGTCGAACAGGTACCTGTAAAATACGGTACGTTTTGGAGATATTTAGCTTAATAATTATCGTGATATAAAGAAAAGCCTTGGTCAGGGACCAAGGCTTTCTTCTTGTCATATAGACAACAAAGGGGATGGGAGAAATTTTTCACGGTCAAACAAAGGGGTATATGTTTGTTTGTGATTCGTTTCACGATATTAATATATCAAATTTTGTCGACTTTTGACAAGTACTTTCCCTTCAATTTCACAACATTGTCACAAACAACAGTAAATTCATTTTTAAGGAAAAGATTGAGGACTTGTCACATACATATAACTAAGAGTGGACAAAACGCCGGGAAGGTGGGTAAAGTCATGAATAAACTGCCCTTTATACTTGCGATACTGTTTATTGCATTCTGTTTTTACATCAACATATTAGGTCTTTTGGAAATATACCCCCTCTATTTTACCTCGCCCCTATTGTTTCTTTCTGTGTTTCTGTTTATGGGTATGCTCAATAATAAGGATCGATTCCGAGGGTTTAGAAAGTGAAAGACTCCCCATTCAAATAGATGGGGAGTCTTTTGCATATTATGATAGAAGCTCTTCCATTTCCTTTAACTTCTCTTCAAACACCTTGCATGCCTCTTCGATTGGTGTGGATTGTGTCATATCCACTCCTGCTTTTTTCAATACCTCGATTGGATAGTCCGAGCTTCCCGCTTTCAGGAATTCAAGGTAGCGGTCCACTGCAGGCTGGCCCTCTTCAAGGATCTGCTTGCTGAGAGCAGTGGCTGCACTATAGCCTGTAGCATATTGATAAACATAATAGTTGTAATAGAAGTGAGGAATTCTTGCCCACTCCAAACCGATTTCCTCATCAATATGGATGCTGTCACCAAAATATTTCTTATTCAGCTCATAGTAGGTTTCTGTCAACAAATCGGATGTCAGAGCCTCACCACTCTGAGCAAGCTCATGGATCTTGTGCTCAAATTCTGCAAACATCGTTTGGCGGAATACTGTGCCACGGAAACCTTCCAAGAAGTGGTTAAGTAAATAAAGACGCTTCTTATCATCATCGATGGTTTTCAATAGATAATCATTCAATAATGCCTCATTACAAGTGGACGCCACTTCCGCGACAAAGATGGAATAGTTTCCATACGGATAAGGCTGAGTCTTTCTTGTATAGTAGCTGTGTACGGAATGGCCAAACTCATGCGCAAGAGTGAACAGGTTATTGACATTGTCCTGCCAGTTCATAAGGATATACGGGTTGGTACCATAAGTTCCGGAAGAATAAGCACCGGAGCGCTTCCCTTTGTTCTCCTGTATATCCACCCATCTGTTTTCAAAGCCTTCTTTCAGGATCTCGGAATACTCTTCTCCAAGCGGAGTCAGCCCTTTCAGGATATATTCCTTCGCTTCATCATACGTAACAGCCATTTTTACATCCTTGATCAGTGGAGTGTATAGGTCATACATATGAAGCTCTTCCACACCAAGCACCTTTTTGCGAAGCTCCACATATCGGTGAAGCAAGTGCAGGTTCTTGTTGACCGTATTGACCAGATTGTCATACACAGTTTCAGGGATATTATTATTGCTCAGTGCGGATTGACGCGCAGAATCGTAATTGCGAACCTTCGCCTGGAAGTTGTCCTTTTTGACAGTACCACCTAAAGTACTCGCAAATGTATTCTTGTATTTCCCATAGGTTTCATAAACAGCTTTGAAAGCATTTTTTCTCACTTCCTGGTTCTCACTCTCTAGGAAACGTATATAACGGCCGTGGGTAATCTCCACTTCTTCCCCGTTCTCATCTTTTACTGATGGGAATGTCAGATCTGCATTGTTAAGCATGCCGAATGTATTGGAGGATGCCGACAACACCTCGGAAGCTTCTGCAAGCAAGGCCTCTTCCTTTGCAGATAATACATGTGGACGTTGACGGTTAATTTCGTCGAGTGAATGCTTATAAAGGGAAAGCTCTTCCTTCTCCTTAAGGAACTTCGCTATTTCCTCTTCCTTCATCGTCAAAATTTCCGGTACAGCGAATGATAACGCGCTTGCCACCTGTGTATATAGGTTCGTTGCACGGTCATTCAAGCCTTGGTAAAAGCTGTTCGTAGTATCCTGGTCGTAGCGCATATGAGCATATGTATACAGCTTGCCTAGACGGCTTGAGATGGAATCCTGGTATTGAAGTGCTTCATACAGGTTTTCTGCAGACTTGGAAAGTGTTCCTTCAAAGTCCTGTATTTTGCCGATCATCCCTTTTACTTCCTGGAATTCCTTTTCCCATGCCTCATCACTTGAAAAAATATCTTCCAATCTCCATGTATCTTCTGCAGAGATGTCTTTACGTTCTTGTAATTTCTTAACGGCTGTTTGTTCTGCCATGAATTGGTACCCCCTTGATAAAAATTAAAAATATGCATCTTTTACCTATTCGACGCAAGCTTATTATTCCCTCTTTTCTTTTCATTAATTGTAGGTGCTTCACAATTTCAAGACAATCCTGTCCAGAATGTCCTTATCATCTGCTGTTGCCTCTTCCATCGAGTTGTATCTTTTTTCACTTACTGACTTCCTGAAGACTAGTTCGCTCTCTTTTTTCAGAATGCCAACTGCGCAAAGTTGCTCCAGGTATTCCATAATAGCATTTGTATAATGTCCAAACCTCACTAACGGAAGCTGCTTGACTTTCACATGGGCATGTTGGATGCGTTGATTAAAACGGTTCATCAAAGATGGAATATGAATGATGGAATGGATGGGGGTATGATAGATGGAGTCAAAATACAGCCAGGCCTGCCACTGGAGAATCGGGGTCTGAAACCAATAGGAGGATGAAACCGGTATCCCAATAACTGCAGGACATAATGACAGCGGGATTTGCATTTTCGTGTAGCAATAATTACGTAGCTTCTGGTTTGCCGGGTATAGACAGAAATCGTATCTCCATCTCCTTTTCGAATGTAGCCATTTTGTTTTCCAGTACCTTGGCGGGTGTTTTCTGTTATGTTGGGGATGCAACTGCCACTCCTTGCTTGTTTTTGAGAATACATAGGAATCCAGGCTATTAAAACCGAAAAGTGGATGAAGGTAATGAAAGACCGAATATTGTGGACAAAAGCTTAAGATGTAGGGGGTATCGCCTTTTTTATGATTTTGTAAAAAAGACCATTGAAACGCGGATAGTTTCATATAGGGTTGAATGTTTCCGAGCTTTTCTTTGCCGATAAGCCAGATGGGAATGATGGATTCTGATTCATATAGTGTGGATCTTTGTTCGATGATGGAAGGGTGGATGGGAGAGCATTGAAATTCAAATGCAAATTCCCGCTTGGCTTTCAAAATTACATCCGCTCTTTGGCTGGTCTCCGGGATATAGTATTCCAACTGGGGGGAGCCACTTATTTTCAATGACTGATAGAGCTTTGCTTTCCCCTCTAAATGATATGTTGTTTCCGCTTCGGTGGAAGCTCTGCATACTGTGTCCAGATGAGCGAAATGCATTCTTCGTATATTCCCGCTTTTCAGTTTCACTTCCGAATCGCATGCCGGGCAACTATACTTGTATCTCCTTATTGTCTCCTGTGATGATGAGTCTTGGTGATCATGATCATGCAAGGTTATAAGGATACCATCTTCTCTTTTTGCAACAAACATTGCCTCACTCCTTTTTTGATGTTCTCCCCCTATATTCTGCATCGCTCGACAATATCCTTTCGCATTTTGAAAATAGTATTTTGGATTAAAACTACTTGTAAAAGTGATTTTTGTTGAGATGTGTGGGTAGATTTCTTTATTTGAGTTATGATGGACTTTTTGATGGGGTTTCAGGGGGATAAGGTCCTTCATCGGGCTTATGATGGACTTTTTACTGGGGATTCAGGGCGATAAGGTCTTTCATCGAGCTTATGATGGACTTTTTGCTGCGGTCTCAGGGCGATAAGGTCCTTCATCGAGCTTATGATGGACTTTTTACTGGGGATTCAGGGCGATAAGGTCCTTCATCGAGCTTATGATGGACTTTTTACTGGGGATTCAGGGCAATAAGGTCCTTCATCGAGCTTATGATGGACTTTTTGCTGCGGTCTCAGGGCGATAAGGTCCTTCATCGGGCTTATGATGGACTTTTTGCTGCGGTCTCAGGGCAATAAGGTCCTTCATCGGGCTTATGATGGACTTTTTGCTGCGGTCTCAGGGCGATAAGGTCCTTCATCGAGCTTATGATGGACTTTTTGCTGCGGTCTCAGGGCGATAAGGTCCTTCATCGGGCTTATGATGGACTTTTTACTGGGGATTCAGGGCGATAAGGTCCTTCATCGGTGGTATGAAGAGTTTTTCACAGCAATACCCTCTTCAAAAAGCCATTCATTCGCGCTATGATGAGCTTTTCACACAGGTACCCAGTCCAAAAAGACCTTCATGCTGGTGCAATGAGCCCTTTCCATCACAGCTACCCACCTCCACCCCCCACAAACACAAAAAAACTGCCCAAAAGTGAAATTAGTCACTTTCAGACAGCCCCAATACTATAGTAGTGGCGAAGCGAGTCTCGCCAAGGATTCCGCGACTTTCTGGTAGAATGGCCGTTTTGCAAACACACCTTTTACGATCGGGTTGCTCTCGAGAAGGTCCTTTTCAAAGTCCTCCACCAAAGATAATACACTTTCCGTATTATATAGAAATGCATTCACTTCAAAGTTTAGATGAAAGCTTCTCATATCCATATTTGCCGTTCCTATCGAAGCGATTTCATCGTCCACTATCACGACCTTGCTATGCAAAAAGCCTTTTTCATATTCATAGATCTGCACCCCTGCTTCCATCATCTCTGGAAAATAGGAGTGGGAGGCATAATAGACGATTCGTTTATCAGGTCGTTTAGGAACCAGAAGCCTGACGTCCAATCCGCTTAACGCAGCAACTTTCAGGGCGGTGAAAATATCATCATCCGGAACAAAATAAGGAGAGGCAATCCAGATTGATTTCTGAGCCGAGGTAATCATGGAAAAGTAGAGGCTTTTTATTACTTCCCATTCCTGATCAGGACCGCCGGCTATCATCTGTACCCCGCCATGCTTTCTCTCGGTTAAGGTTGGGGTCAGGTAACTCGGGGTCAGCAATGACTGATCGGTTGCATAGTACCAGTCCTGCAGAAAAATCAACTGCAGCGTACGGACTGCCTCCCCATTTACGAACAGATGGGTATCCCGCCAATAGCCGAAGTATTCATCCCTTCCCAGATATTCATCCCCGATGTTAAGACCGCCGACGAAGCCAACTTCCCCATCAACCACAATTATTTTACGATGGTTTCTGAAATTAACTTTATTGTTGAAAACTGGGAATGCAACCGGCGAAAAAGAAACGATTTCCACACCAGCTGCACGTAATTCTTTCAAATACGTTTTGCCAAGACCCAGACTGCCCACAGCATCAAAAAGGAAACGCACATATACGCCTGACTTTGCTTTTTCTATCAATAATTGTTTGATTTGATTGCCAATTTCATCATTTTTCACTATGTAATATTCCAAGTGAATATGGTGCTTCGCCTTATTGATCTCTTCCAGAATTTTCGAGAAGGTCCGGTCGCCATCTGTCAGCACTTCGGTATCCGTTTGAAAGGAAATGGGACTTCTTCCGATGTTTTGTGATAGCTGGAAAATGCTTCTTTTACTCTCTCCTAATAAAGCGATGTCTTCCTTGGTATAGATTCGTTCCCCTTCAATTTCCCTTATCGCTTCTTTATCCAATAGAGCCTTCCTTTGAAACAGTCTCCGCTTTCGTACATTGCGTCCGAACAGGAGATAAAAGAAAAATCCCAATACCGGAAAACTGCCTAGGACAACCAGCCATGTCAGGGTTCTAGTAGGATGCCGGTTCTCCAATGAAATTAAAAATCCAATAAAGACGACGCTAATCGTAAAAAGTATAGATATCGAACCTAGCAGCCACCCTTCCCATATTCCCTGGGTGGCAAATAGTACAGCTCCTACTGCCAATACAAAAACAGAAACCCTAACCGTATTCTTCAACAAACTTCATCTCCCTAAGTACATCTATCTGTCTGGAAAAAAAACCGATTTCAACAAAGTGAAATCGGTCTTTTTTATTTAAGTGGAAAATGCATGGTCATTTCCTTCATAGCAGTATCTTTCACAACTTCGGAACCATACTCTTGGAGACGGTGGATGCTCATTGCCGACTCATCCCCATACTCAAGGAGAACACTAAGCACATTATCTATTTCCTCATCCGTATAATGCTCACTGGAAAAATCTACATATAAATAATAGCTGCCTTCAAAGAAGTAGAGGCTGTTATTTAAATTCTCCAAGTGTTGCAGACGATGACTGACAGAAATTATATATTCGAGATCCTTGAAACGGATCATGAACTGCAATAGATCTGTTTCTTCTTCGAGCTTATCTTCTTTATTATCCACTTTGGGATTGGAATTGAAATGCTGATCAATCAAAGCTTCAATTCGCTCATCCACAGGGATATCGATTTTTTTGTCATCGGAAACAGGAACTTCAAAATTCTTCCCGTCCTTGGAAAGCTGAGCTCTTGTCACAACTACCTCCAAGCCTTTATCAAGAGCCTGTACCTGGATCCACAATGGCCCTTCCACCATAAAATCTTCTTCATCGTGGGCTTCGTCCATCATTTCCCAGAAGAGCTCTTCGCTCCTTTCACGATTGTACCAGATTTCTTCGCGGTCAAAGCCTCTTTCCTCTATATCACCATATGAAATATAAAATTTTACCGTATGATCATTAATACGTTCGATTTCCATCTAACAACACTCCCTTCTGATTAGGTAAATGATCAGCGCTCTCTTTAACACGAACCTCATAACCCTTGTATAAGCATGAGATAAGCTATCCTCTATACTGTCCGCTTCTCATTTTCCTCCGTCTTTCCTTGGAAGGGACCCTCCTCGAAACATTTTAGCCTTTGTTACAATTTATCCATTTCACACAGCCCGTAAACCTATATCCTATGCAAAGATGGAATACCTTGTACTCTTATTTTATGATAAAAAAAGGAAGAATGGAAATAAAAAAGCTCATTTTTTTAAAAATCGTTCATCTGCCTATTTTACGCTTCCCACACCCACAAACCGCCTGAATCGAGTCCAAAATTAAGTCATAAATCCAGACAAGCCCCACTATATTTATTAAGAATGGACAAGAAGGGGCGATAGTGTGGATTTGGACCTAATAACTTCTATATTGATTATCATAGGCATAGACATTGTGCTTGGAGGTGACAACGCAATCATCATAGCATTGGCATGCAGGAACCTTCCGGAGCAATACAGGAATAAGGCTATAGTCACCGGAACTTTTTTGGCCATCATTTTTCGGATACTTATCACCATTGGGGCAGTATACTTGCTTGCCATCCCATTTTTGCAATTTGTAGGCGGTGTCCTATTGGTCTACATTGCCATTAATCTCCTGAAAAAACAAGACGAATCGAAGATGATCAAGGGTAGTACTTCTGTTGGTGTTGCAATCAGGACCATCGTAATGGCGGATATCATAATGGGAATTGATAATGTAATGGCCGTTGCCGGGGCCGCCCACGGTCAGTTTCTGCTTGTGGTCATCGGTTTGATTGTATCCGTCCCGATAATAATATGGGGGAGTAAAATTATATTAAAGGTAATGGATAAATATCCTATAATTATCTATTTTGGGGCAAGCATTCTTAGTTTTACCGCAGGAAAAATGATGATACATGAACCGGTAATCCAGGCATTGATACATCAGGAAAGTTGGAGAACTGCCTTTCCTATCATATTGACAATAATCGTGCTTGTTGTCGCAGTCATTCAGAAGAAAACAGGCGGAAATAGTTAAAAAAGCTTCTACATTTGAATCATGTAGAAGCTTTTTTTATTGATTTATTATCCGTTTACCAAGCGTTGAGCTTCTCGCAGCTGGAACGTTCTTACTTTTCTTGGTAAGAAGCGACGAATTTCATCTTCGTTGTACCCTACTTGCAATCTTTTTTCATCAATGATAATCGGTCGTCTTAAAAGACCAGGATGTTCCTTTATTACAGAATATAATTCTTGAAGAGGCATTGCCTCTACATTGATATTCAGCTTTTGAAAGATTTTTGATCTTGTAGAAATGATTTCATCTGTTCCATCCTCCGTCATGCGAAGGATTTCCTTGATCTCATCAATGGATAAAGACTCAGAGAATATATTTCTTTCTGTATATGGAATGTTATGCTCTTCTAGCCAATTTTTCGCTTTGCGGCAAGACGTACAACTTGGAGATGTATATAAGGTTACCATGAACTTTCCCTCTCCTTTTATTCTTAATTTATTCGAAAAAGAACATGCTGTAGGATTCTAATTGTGAATCACTCTCAATTTGAAATTACTATAAAAAAGGAATTTCTATTAAGTATTATACACGATTTAGGTGTAAAAAGGTACAGTATTTTAAAAGTTAGACAAGTTGTCACAACATGTTCGCTTTTTCGTAGAGTTTCTTTTTTTTACCTACTTGTACAACTTTTCTCCTTATATATAACGTATAAGAGTGACGAAAAGTTTCATTTAATTGAAATTAATTCTCATCATTTTTCACCTGTTCACATTTTGTTAACAAATATGCCCTTTCCTTATGGCTCGGATAGTTAAGAATTGTAAGGGTTTCTAATACATGTTAGTTTTATATTTAGACATGATAAGTATGAGGTGAAAGAAATTGAAAAAAACATGGTTGTTTCCTGCAATTTTTTTGCTAGTATTTTCTACAGCCTGCAGCCAAAAAGAGATTACGAGTCAAAACACGGAATCTAACAAAGTACCTGTTTCGGTCGCAGAAGTCATAGAAAAAAACATTAGCAATACCATTGAATTAGTTGGAATGGCAGTACCTGAGACCCAAGTACCGCTCCTCACTACCTCCCCCCTAACCGTTGAAAAGGTTCATGTGAAAATTGGTGATATAGTCAAAAAGGGCGATTTAATTGTTTCATTAGATCCTACAGCTGCCAATGAGCAGGTAACTCAGGCCCAAAACGCAGTGTCGGAATTGGAAAATGCCCTCTCTAAAATGAAAGAAATGCAACAGGCTACTGAAAGTCAAGCCTCTTTAACTGATATACCCAAGTTGCAGGGGGAATTAAACCAATCTTTAGAAAAATCTCAAGCACTTTTAGATGGAGTTGAAACAGGCGCTGTCACTTCACTTGATTTACTCCAAAGTACGATGGAAGTGATGTTAAAGCAAGCCCAGCTCTCCACAGCAGCGAGCCAGGCGCAGCAAATGCCCTCCTTTAATACTTTAGAGATTGAAGCACAGTTAAATCAGGCACGGCAAGGTCTGAAACAGGCGGAGCAGCTTGCTGAAGCTGCCAGCATTACAAGTCCAATAGACGGCATCGTTTCGGAGCTCAATGTAGTGGAAGATGGAATTGCCGCTCCCAATGTACCAATCGGAACCATAATCAGGCAGGACAATATTTCAGCGACTTTTCAAGTAAACAGCTATCAGGTTTCAAAATTACAGTCCGGACAGACAGTCACCATCTCTTTTGAAGGACTATCGGATTCTTATGAATCAGCGATAGAAACAGTTTCTCCAACCGTCAATCAGCAGACTAATATGTTCTCGGTCATCATTCCTGTAAGCAATACAGAGCAATACATTAAAGGCGGAATGCGTGCAACCGCATATGTGGCGGTTGATAATCTCGATGCACAGATTGTCGTCCCGAATGATGCGATACTATATGAAGAGGCAACCCCCTATGTTTATTTGATAGAAGACGGAAAAGCATTGCGCCGTGATGTTACTACCGGTTTTCGTGATGGAAAAATGATTCAGATTGTCGAAGGCTTGACAAAAGGTCAGAAAGTCGCCGTTAACGGAAAAGAACGGTTAAAAGACGGCACAGATATTTCAGAACAAAGTGAGTGAGCAAATTTTATGAAAATTGCAAAGCTATCTGTACTGCGACCAATTGCGATGAGCATGGTCATTGTGCTTATGCTCATACTTGGCGCTGTCAGTATGAGGAGCATGACGGTTGATTTATTCCCTGAATTAACCTTCCCGATTGTGGCCGTCACCACTACCTATGAAGGCGCCGGACCTGAGGAAATCGAAAATCTGATCTCCTCTCCAATTGAAAATGCGATGGGCACTTTGCCGAATGTTGAATCTGTGACTTCGATATCCAGAACTGGCGGCTCTCTGGTACTTGTCGCTTTCACATGGGGAACCAATATGGATTTCGCATCGCTTGATATGCGGGAGCGGATTGACTCTGTGAGGGACTTTTTGCCTCCAGGTGCACAGTTGCCGCGGGTTCTGAGATTTAATCCAAGTGATCTCCCCATTGTACAGCTTGCTATTACAGACCCTTCCGGTGAAATGGTAAAAGCGAAGAGGCTGGCAGAACAGGAAATCGAACCTGAGCTGAATAGTGTGGATGGAATCGCCTCCATTTCAGTCGAAGGCGGTGCAGAAAGTGAAGTTCGTGTCACCTTGGACCCGAATACACTTTCCTCCTTTGGAATCTCCATTGATCAGTTGCAGCAAATCATTGCATCGGAAAACTTGAATCTTCCTGGTGGTGCTTTAACCGACCAGAATCAGGACCTCCCTATCCGAATTACCGGGGAGTATGTATCGATCACTGATATTCAGACGCTCCCTATCCCAACCTCCAAGGGGATCATCCAGCTCGATCAGCTTGGCGAAGTAAAGGAAACGCTTCAGCCTACCACTCAGTTAAGCTATCTGAACGGTGAGCCTGCTGTAGGGATGTCCATCCTGAAGCAGTCGGGAAGCAATACCGTTACGGTGGCCAATGATATCAATAAGAAATTGGAGGAAATCAAAGAAACGCTTCCTGAAGGCGTTGAAATAAAGCCTATCTTTGATCAAAGTCAGTTTATCGAACAGTCCATACGTGCTGTAGCATCCAACATGATTCTCGGAAGCCTGCTCGCAGCTCTTGTTCTTTACTTTTTCTTAAGGAACTTGAGAAGTACGTTAATAATCCTTTTTTCCATCCCCCTTTCCATTGTGACCACGTTCATCTTTATGTACTTCAGCGGACAGACGCTTAACCTATTGACGCTTGGCGGATTGGCATTGGGAATTGGGATGATGGTGGATAACGCAATTGTTATTTTGGAGAATATATATCGCTTAAGGCAGAAAGGGTATTCGCTGAAAGATGCGGCAATTGAGGGAACAAGTGAGGTCGGACCTGCCATCATCGCATCCACACTTACCACCGTCATTGTATTTTTGCCGATCGTTTTTGTCGACGGGTTGGCTGCACAACTATTCAAACCATTGGCACTTGTTGTATCGTTTTCGCTTTTAGCATCATTGTTCACAGCATTGATTATTGTACCTTTGTTCTCATCCCTACTATTGAAAGTCAATAAGAAGAGCTCGCGATTCGAAGAAAGATTCAGCTTGTTTTCTTTATGGTATAAAAACATACTACATAAGGCCCTCCAGCATCCGAAGAAAACGATATCGCTTGTTTTATTGCTTCTGGTGGCTTCCCTTTTTGGTACACCGTTTATCGGAAAGGAATTTTTACCACAGCAGGACCAAAGCTTTATTTCGATGACAGCGCGGTTGCCGGAAGGAAGCTCACTTGATGCTACCTACGGTGTGATGGAGGATATCGATCAGAAACTGAAAGAGATAGAAGAGATTGACCTTTCCTTTGTTACTGTCGGCGGAACTGATAACTTCTCTGTTTCGGCCGGTACACAGTCTAATAGGGCAAATTACAGTATTTTGCTTGTACCTTTGAGTGAAAGGAACAGGGCTGATACAGAGATCGGAGATGAAATCAGAGAGCTGCTGCAGGACATTCCCGGAGTGGAGATTTCCATATCCTCCGGTGACTCCGGTTTCTCGCAAAACCCTGTATCCCTTAGTATTACTGGACCTGATCTTGATACATTAAAGGATATGGCGGATCAGACCATTACGCTTTTATCCGATATAGAAGGAATCAGAGAGCCGAGATCCAATTACACAGAGGGTAATCCGGAAATAGTCGTCGACATTGACCGGGTGAAGGCAAGTCAGTTCGGAGTTGGAAGTGCCCAGATCGCCTCGGCCGTATCCAGTGCAACAAGGGGAGTTGTGGCATCCAGAATGGCTCGTGAAGGGGAAGAGCTGGATATCCGGCTGACAATCGAAGACACGTACACAAGCTCCATTCAAGATCTGGAAACCCTGCTCATCAGTACACCAACAGGGGAAAACATTCCGCTTCAAGCTGTTGCATCTGTAAGTCGCGGACAAGGTCCGAGTCAGATAAACCGAACCGACCGCTTACGTGAAATAACAGTTAATGCCGATATTGTGAACCGCGATCTAGGCAGTGTGGTGGATGATATTGAGAAAACGCTAAAGGAAAATGTCTATATCCCAACCAAACAATACAAAATTACCATCGGCGGACAGGATGAACAGATGAATGATGCTTTCTTCAAATTGGGAGGGGCACTTGCGCTTGCTGTTGTCCTGGTTTATATGGTAATGGCTGCCCAGTTTGAATCTTACTATTATCCTTTTATAATCATGTTTTCTGTTCCACTTACTATTATCGGAATTATTGTAGGGCTGCTGGTTACTTTCCAGCCGCTTGGGGTTGGTTCCCTGGTCGGGATGCTCATTCTTACCGGAATAGTGGTAAACAACGCGATTGTCTTCGTAGATTACGTCAACTTATTGAAGAAAGATGGGAAATCCACTGTAGAAGCTATTTTGATAGCCGGACCAACAAGAATCCGTCCCATCTTGATGACTACCCTTACCACGATATTAGGGTTGATTCCTCTTACTTTAGGAATCGGGGAAGGGATGGAAATTCAGCAGCCGATGGCGATTGTCATCGTATTCGGACTAAGCTTTGCCACTTTAATCACACTGGTTCTTATTCCAGTCCTGTACTATCTATTGGATCGATTTAAAGAAAAAAGACATGCGAAGAAATTGGAAAAAGCGGAGATATAAACTTCTATATCTTGTGGAGAGGATGAAACAAACGATGGGCAGAAAACTTTTGTTGACTGCATTTCTGATATTCGGCAGTTTCTTCATGTACCCTCCTGCAATAGCTGAGTCTCCTAAACAGTTGACTTATATCGCATTAGGGGATTCCTTGACTGCAGGTCTCGGCTCTTCTGAAGAGAACTACTTGCGCATCCATGGATTTGTACCCCAATTTACAAAGTATCTGAGAAAAGACAATACAGTCAAAGTGGAGAACTACGGTATCCCAGGAATAACTTCGACTGGACTTCTGGCACTGCTCTCAGGGGATGAAGGGTTGAGGAACCGACTTAAAACCGCAGATATTATTTCCATCTCCATTGGGGGGAATAACTTTTTACAGACTGTCCGTTCCCAGCCTGACCCGGAGGAGGGGCAGCTGGATCTGAATATGCAGATATTAGAAACATCCTTGAAGGAAACCTATGGAATGGTAAGGGAAATAAACCCGACAGCAACCATACTGCTGATTGGACTATATAATCCATATCCTTCTGGCCATCCCCTCCATCAGCTTGGTAAAGAATATGCACCAAAATTCAATGCAGCCGTAAAAGAACTGGCTTCAGAATCCACGCTATTCATAGACCCTTATCAAGAATTCGTCAACAAAGAAGTGGAGCTCACTCATATAGAAGAGGATGACATCCACCCCAATGACCAAGGATACCTGGAAATATTAGCGCTCATGAAAAAAGCATATGAAGAGGTGCAATAAAAAAGTGCTTCCGTTATGGAAGCACTTTTTTCATATGTACGTATGATTAAAGCTTGGAAAGTATATTATTATTACCATTATCCTCGTCGTCAAAGCTCAACACCTTATCGACCGTTTCATAGGACTCTCCGTACAGCTCCTTGTCCTTGTATGTATGAACCTGTTCATACATCTGTTTCATTCCTTCGAAGATTGCCGCCTCATCCTGGTTGTTCGGTGACCAGTATAGTATCTCCATTTGATTCACTTCATTTGTAGCCAATGATCTTCTGCTGTACCCGATGGAGGATGCATGATCAAAGCCTTCCCTCTTGTAAAACTTCAGCCTTTTTTCCGTATCCGTATCCTCATAGTCCACCGGCTCCACTTCCAGGATGATCGGCTTCCCTTTCTGTTTAAGCTTTTCCAGGAGTTTGTGGCCAAGTCCCTGACCTCTTGACGCTTTTGATACAAACAGATAGTCGATAAAAATAAACTGGTCAAATTCGGCATACATCAGAACATGATGCTCGCCTTCATCCTTATGGTACATATGCCCTTTTTCTTTTAATAATAGCTCCATATGCTCTTTTGATTTCATCTCTTCTACCGGAAAATATTGATTTAATTTTTCATACCAATTCATCTCTTTTTACTGTTCCCCTTTCATCTTTTTCTTTGGCTGTTTTCGCATTCATTATTGTTAAATAGATAAAATGTAAGCATTAAATGCAGCCCGTTGATTTCCGCTCAGGACACAAGATTCGCCGGGGACGGATGGGAGCCTCCTCGGCTTCGCCTGTGGGGTCTCCCATGCCCTCTAATCTCCCGCAGGAGTCAAGTGTCCTCCGCTACAATCAACTCAGTTTTTTAACATTATTGGCTCTACTGAAAAGAAAATATGAGACAAAGTCCAATTTTCCAAACTTTAGGAAGGCAAATTTTATACTATTATTCACCCCTGTTGGTTGGATTGCAAGGCGTGAGACTCCTGCGGGAACGGAGACCAACAGGGAGTATAATGTTGACATCTTATCTTTAACAGAACATAAAAACAACAATCTTTACGAAAAGAGCCTTTTCTTTCTTCTATTCAAGCATAACATACATAAACATACCTCAACGTTAATATACCCTCTTTCTTTTGTGATAGTCATAAATTACAATAGAAGCAGGATGTATTTATACATAAGGCAAAGGGGATGTCAGTGTGATAGAATACTTTATTGATTTTGGACTTGTAGCTACGCTGATTATAGCAATTACGGCCGTAATGGGTGTCCTGGCCAACGGTATCGGTGAAAAATTGTTTGGCCGCAACAAAAAAGGAACGGAAAGCTTCGATAAATCCGCTAGCATGCAAACAGGCTGGAAAAGCGTCGGCGGCGAAAAAAAGTGAATAGATAAGAAAAAGCTGCACTCTTTAAAATAAGAGGCAGCTTTTTGTTTATATCGATTATTCTCCGAGCGGTTTGAAATTTACACCATCAGTATATGTGTTGCCGGCATTCCATAAAAGGAATTCATCAATTCCATTTTCATTTAATGCTCGAATTTGATCTTCCACCTGTTGCTTGCCATAAGGAATATAATTTCCTGCTCCAAGCCAGCTGGCTGTGAAGTCCTGGATCCATGGCCTTGATACCGGGCGATCCTCCAGCTCATCCAGCTTGGCATTTTCAAATTTTGCATATTCTGCAATAATTTTGTAAGGCTCCGTATCGGGTTTATCTACACCAAAATAGGAAGTCCAATGACTTGGATAGATCATGGATGAGATTACATCGACACGTTCTGAGATACGGCTGAAATTCTGTCCGATCCCGGGAGCTTCCGGAAGGGTTGCAGTATAGCCGAATATGTCCACAGAAACCTGAACATTGTATGGCTCAAGTTTTTCTCGCGCGTATTCCACAAAATCAGTTACTGCCTCAACACGCTTTTGAACATTATCCAATTCAAGATCTTTATAATCACCATATCCATATTGAAGTGTGGTATCTCGTTTTTCAAATCCTTCAGGGTAACGTACATAGTCGAACTGGATCTCCTGGAAACCCATTTTTGCAGCTTCGATTGCAATATTCACGTTATAATCCCAAACCTCTTTCATGAATGGGTTTACGAAGGATTCCCCTCTTCCATTTTTCCAGACCTGACCATTTTCAACAAAAGATAAATCCGGCCGCTTTTCTGCCAAAACAGAATCCTTGAAAACTACGATTCTACCGATTGGATAAATCTGCTTTTCTTCCAGCTTTTTCATCATTTTCTGAGTGTCCCCAATATAAGGCTGCGCAATATCCATATACGGTGATCCCTCTTCCGGTATGTAAGTCAGATATCCGTGGTCGTCCTTGATGTCAATAACCATTGAGTTAAGGTCTGTCGAGTCGAGCAGATTAATCAGACGTTCAAAACGTTCACCTCCAGCAGAGTGCGCTGTCACATAAATTCCTCGCACCGCATCAGGATACACAAACTCATAGCCTGAATCAAATGCGAATCTTGCCATGGAAACCGGTAATTCTTTTTCATGTACTTCTACCTTTTTTGTCATGTGCTTCCCAACCTGAAGACTTTCCTCTTCAGCCTGCACTGGAGAGAAACACATCATACTTAGTGCCACTGCAGCAGCTAAGCCACCGAACCATTTTTTCATCATTCTCCCCCATTTTCATCTCATTTTCTGTTAGTTTTATTATAAAGGAAAATCGACTTCTTTTTGGCTTTTTTAGCAAATTTCTTCAAAATAATCCAAGAGTACCATAATGGTGAAGCAGACTAGTGTAACTTTTAGTTTTATATATTTTATTAAGGGTGCCGAGCTTTTATTAATCGATTATTTTACAAAATTATCATTTATTCTTAGGTCTCTCCCCTACAGACCCATGAAAAAAAATAACCGATCCATAAAATGGACCGGTTACTTTATTACAGATTTATTTAACAACAGCGTTTTCTGCCTGATACTTCTTAAGCTCTGCCTCAGAACATAATACGAAATGACCCGGCTTCACTTCACGAAGCTCAAGTTCCTCGTTTTCACCGTATCCGTGTGCTTTGGGGTCGTATGCAAAACGCTTACGAGTGCGCTCGGAATCAGGATCTGGTTGAGGGATAGCCGATAATAGAGACTTGGTGTATGGGTGGATCGGGTTGTTGTATAGCTCATTGCTATCAGCAAGCTCGACGATTTTCCCAAAATACATAACACCAATTCTGTCACTGATGTATTTTACCATCGACAAGTCATGGGCGATGAAAAGGTACGTTAATCCTTTTTCCTTTTGCAGCTTTTTCATCAGGTTTACGACTTGCGCCTGGATGGAAACGTCAAGTGCAGAAATAGGCTCATCCGCAATGATAAATTCAGGCTCAACAGCCAAGGCTCTTGCTATACCAATACGTTGACGCTGCCCACCACTGAATTCATGTGGATAACGACCAGCGTGATCTTTGTTGAGTCCTACAGTCTCCAAGAGATCATATACTCTTTGCATGCGCTCTTTCTTATTCTTCGCAAGACCATGAATGTCGATGCCTTCTGCAATAACATCAGCAATTGTCATTCTTGGGTTCAATGAAGCATAAGGATCCTGGAAGATCATCTGCATTTTACGGTTGAACTTCAACAGTTCTTTTTTGGATTTTTTGCCGTGGACATTTTCGCCCTCAAACAATACTTCACCATCTGTAGCATCATAAAGGCGGATGATCGTGCGGCCCGTTGTAGATTTACCACAACCGGATTCCCCTACAAGACCTAGTGTTTCACCACGGTAGATATCAAAGTTCAATCCATCCACAGCGCGAACCATATTAGGCTTTCCTTCATTGAAATACTGCTTCAAATTACGGATTTCCAATAATTTTTCACTAGTGGCCATTGTTATTCACCGTCCTTTATCATAACAGGCTTATCGAAATTGTTAGGCATGTGACGTCTGCGTTTTTGAACAGCCAGTGGCGGTTCAACCTTTGGCGCGTCTTCATGCAATAACCAAGTTTTTGCAAAGTGAGTTTTTGAAATCTGGAACATTGGAGGCTCCATTTCCAAATCAATCTGCATGGCAAATTCGTTACGTGCTGCAAATGCATCACCAACAGGTGGATCAGTCAGATCTGGAGGAGTTCCTGGAATCGCATAAAGTTCTGCGTCATCTCCTAGCTCCAGATCAGGCATGGAGCTCAACAAGCCCCATGTATAAGGGTGCTGTGGGTTGTAGAAAATTTCATCCACTGTCCCCATTTCAATTATCTGACCGCCATACATAACCGCAACACGATCCGCTACGTTTGCTACAACACCTAAATCATGTGTAATAAAGATGATGGAGGTTTCAATCTTTTGCTGAAGATCCTTCATCAAGTCAAGAATCTGTGCTTGTATCGTTACGTCAAGTGCAGTTGTCGGCTCGTCGGCAATCAATACTTTCGGGTTGCAAGCCAGGGAGATTGCAATAACTACCCTCTGTCTCATCCCACCGGAGAATTGATGCGGATATTGCTTAAAGCGTGCTTCCGGCATCGGAATACCCACTAAACGCAATAGGTCAATCGCTTTTTCTTTTGCTGCACTTTTACTTAATTTCTGGTGTTTGATAATACCCTCCATGATCTGTTTTCCAACAGTCATCGTCGGGTTAAGCGAAGTCATCGGATCTTGGAAGATCATCGAAATATCTTTACCGCGGATTCCTTGCATCGCTTTCTCGGAAAGCTTCGAAAGGTCTTTTCCGTCAAACAGAATCTCACCATTTTTGATATGGGAGTTGTTTTTTGGCAATAGACGCATAATGGTTTTTGTTGTTACCGATTTTCCGGATCCGGACTCTCCAACAATCGCTAGCGTCTCCCCTTTTTTCAAATCAAAGTTAACGCCACGAATTGCTTGAACTTCCCCTCCGAATGTATCAAATGAAACGTGTAAGTTCTTTACTTCGAGTATTTTTTCCATGTTCATTTCACCTGCCTTTATACTAGTCCTTCATTTTAGGGTCTAATGCATCACGCATACCGTCTGCAACAAGGTTGAACGCAATCATCAGTAAACTGATGATTATTGCAGGATAAATCATGACGTGTGGGAAAATCTGTAACGATTTATAACCATCTTCAATCAACGTACCAAGGGAAGCCATTGGAGGCTGTAGCCCTAATCCGATGAAGCTAAGGAAAGCTTCAAAGAAAATCGCACTTGGTATAGTGAACATTGTGTTTATGATAATTACGCCTACTACGTTGGGCAATAAGTGCTTTGTAATAATTTTTCTATCAGATGAACCGAGAGTCCTCGAAGCCAAAACAAATTCCTGGCCTTTCAACTTTAATACTTGCCCCCTGACTACCCGGGCCATTCCGACCCAACCGGTTATGGTGAGGGCAATGATGATAGCCAACATTCCTCGCTCCATGACCAATATCATCAGTATGACTATTACTAGGTTAGGAATACCAATCAATACTTCAATGATACGCTGCATGATATTATCGACGCGGCCGCCATAATAAGCGGAAATTCCACCATATGCAACCCCGATCACCATGTCAATTAATGCTGCCAATAAAGCGATAAAGACAGAAACTCGAGTACCTTCCCAAATTCTAGTCCATAAATCGCGACCTAAACCATCTGTTCCGAACCAGAAATAGTCCGTGACACCACGTTGTTCATAAATATCAACACCATTTCTAGTTCCATCCATGATTCCAAGATTTTCAATTCCAGGAACCTTAGCTGGTAGATTGGCTCTCATCAGGTCTTGGTCATTGAAGCCGTGACTATTCATAAATGGTCCAAAAATCGCAAGAAACGTGATTAAGAAAAGAATAAATACACCGACAATTGCAGCTTTGTTTTTCTTTAATCTCAACCAACCAGTTTGCCAATAGGTTAAACTTGGTTTGGAAATTTTCTCGCCTCTATTTGGATCTTGCTTTGCCGATTCAAATAGATCTTTAGGAAGTTTTTCATAATTATTGTTCATTATTTCTTACCTCCTGCCAAACGGATACGCGGATCGATGACTCCATAGAGGATATCAACAATCAGTACAATCAAAATGAATAGTGCAGCAAAGAAAAGAGTCGTTCCCATGATAACCGGATAATCGTTCGTAGTAATGGAACGTACGAACTGTTCCCCTAATCCTGGTACTGCAAATATTTTTTCGATTACAAGCGTACCTGTCATTAAACTTACCGCAAGTGGCCCAAGAACGGTTACCACTGGAATGAGTGCATTTCGCAAAGCATGTTTGAATGCGATATCAAAAGAAGATGCACCTTTTGCTCTTGCAAGCGTTATATAGTCTGATCCCAAAACCTCAATCATTTCTGTACGCATGAAACGCGCAGAAATCGCAATTGGGAACATGGAGAGTGCAATTGTAGGGAGTACGGTATATTCCCAGCCATTCCAAAAGGCTACCGGGAACCAACCTAATTTTACCGCAATATAATATTGTAATAATCCTGCAAAAACGAATGAAGGAATGGATTTACCTAATACCGCCATAATTGTAGAACCGTAATCCACCCATGTGTTTTGCCTTAACGCTGCAACTACACCAAGGAAGATCCCAATGATTGTTCCAACCAGCATGGCCTGGAAACCCAATTGTGCGGAAGGTCCGATACGCTGCATGATAAGATCGGTAACACTTCTGTTGTCATATTTGAAGGAAATACCAAGATCCCCTTGTGCTAGACTTAGAATATATTTTGCATATTGCACTGGGACAGGATCATCAAGACCGTATTTGGCAAAAAGTATTGCTTTTTGGGCCTCTGACATTTTCTCCTGCATAGTAAACGGAGTACCTGGCATTAGTTTCATCAAGAAGAATGTAAATGAAGCGATTAAAAATAAGGTGATGATCATATAGAGAATACGCTGCAATAAATACTTAGTCATTTTTGCACCTCCTAAAAAAGTGTGAATAGTCGAACTGTCTATAATTTTCCTTATAATTCGACAATTTGTTTACAGGGAAAAAGAGAGTATATATTTCAATATACTCTCTTTTTCTGAAGTTTGGAAGTAAAAATTTTATACTGAAATAGCTTTATTATTCTTTTCCAGTAATGTATGCCCACTTGTAGCTGAAGTCTGGACCAAAGTTATGTTTGTATACGTTTTGAACGTATGGCTGCCATAATCTTGTCGTACCACGTTGGTAGATCGGTGCAATCGCTGCATCTTCTTCAAGAAGGATGCGCTCAGCTTCTTGCATAGCTTCGAAGCGTTTTGCAGGATCGTTCGCATAAGTAGTCATTACATCATTTAATAGCTTGTCATACTCAGGGTTGGAGTAACCCATTTTGTTGTTTCCACCATCAGTGATCCAAAGGTTAGCGAAAGAAATTGCGTCTAGGTAGTCAGGACCCCAACCAGCTAATTGCATGTCATAGTCCATCGCAGAATCTAGATCTAAACGTTGTGCAAATGGTACTTCTTTCAATTTGATTGTCAAACCAGGAAGGTTCGTTTCAAATTGGTTTTGAAGGTATTGTTGCATGTTTTTCGCTGTTTCAGTGTCTCCACCAAGAATTTCGATTGTAACTGCATCAGTTCCTAACTCTTCAAGACCTTTTTCCCAGAATTCTTTTGCTTTTTCAGCATCGAATTTGTTGAAGTCGCCGAATTTATCACGGAAGTCATCACCAGTTTCAGGGTGTTGAACGAATTCTACAGGTACAGAGAAGTTAGCTGGTACAGAACCGTTGTTCAATACAACTTTAGAAAGATCTTCTTTATTGAAAGCCATAGTAAGTGCTTTACGGATGTTCAAGTTAGCTAATGCTTCATTTTTCGTTTGGTTCATTTTAAACCAGAAGATTGTTGGCTCTAAGTATTGAATCAAGTTTGGATCTTCTTTGTAAAGGTCAACAAACTCAGAAGTTAAACCAGGTGAGATGTCAATTTGTTTTGCAGTGTAAAGGTTAACCCCAGTGGATACTTCTTTAACTACTTTTACATTGATTTCATCTAATTTTACAGTTTCTGCATCCCAGTAGTCTGCATTTTTCTTCATTGTCCAGCCTACTTCATGCTCCCAGCTAGAAAGAACAAATGGTCCATTGTAAACTAGGTTTTCTGCTTCTAGAGCGTAGTTTTCACCTTGCTCCTCAACAAAACCTTGATGTTGCGGGAAGAAAGTCGGGAATGTCATTAAAGATTCGAAATAAGCAACAGGTTGCTCTAATGTTACCTCAAGTGTGTAGTCATCAACTGCTTTAACACCAAGCTCTTCTAAAGGAAGTTCCCCAGCAGATACTTGTTCTGCGTTCTTGATTTTGCCATTCATCATATAAGGTCCATACTCAGATCCTACTGTTGGATCCACAGCACGTTGCCAACCGTATACAAAATCTTTAGCAGTTACAGGGTCACCATTGGACCATACTGCATCTTCACGTAGTGTAAAAGTGTAAACAAGTCCATCTTCGCTTGCTTTATGTTCTTTTGCGATACCTTCAACTACTTCATCATTTTCGCTAAGTCTGTAAAGACCTTCAAAAACGTTGTTCATTACGTTGAAAGCTACTGCATCTGTTCCTTTAACTGTATCCATTGTAGGAATTTCAGCAGAATCTAAAACATTAAGAACTTGTGGTCCAGTTGCTTCACCTTCACCAGCAGGTGGTTGTTCTTCACCTTTTCCACTATTGTTCTGGCTTGAGTTTCCTCCGCCACAAGCAGCTAAAAATGCACTAAGTACAAGTGAAAGCGCTAAAAGAAGTAAAAATTTTGACTTTTTCATTTACTTGACCCCCCATAAGAAATGTGTCGAATTTTGTGAGTAATTCGAGGTAACGATTTTTATTATACAAGTTTTCTAAACATTGTGCATTCATTATTTTAACAACAATTTTACAAAATACTGATTTTTCAACTATTACCATTACAAAAATAGTTCTTTAGACCTATAAGGAATGCGTTAATCTCATGAGTTTTATTGCAATTTCTTTACAAACATTTCATTAATTTTACTATTTATTTTTACAGGTTATTCCTTTTATAGTCTCTTTAAATTTGTCATATTCTATTCATTTCTTTACAATACAATTTAGCAACTTATTTAGGAGGAATTATGAATAAGACATTAAAATCCGCTGTCATCTACTTTTTGGTTCTTTTGTCATTAACAATATGTGCAGGATATTTCTATTACGGTACTTTTTCTTTACTCGTATTCATTAATACATCCTTCTTCTTTTCCGGAATCACCCTATTCTTTTCATTGCTCATTCTAGTCACTCAAAAAGGTTTTTTTGATGGAATTACTTATGGATTCAGAAAAATCTTTGCTACTAAACAGGCTGATAAGCAATTGGAAGAGGATCTGGCAACAGAGATGAGAAATCCTTCCGAATTACTTGATCCTATCAACATATTCCCGATGGCTATCGGTGCTTCGACTCTTTTTGCTTGTATGCTTTTAGGCTTATTCGTCTATTATAATAGTTGATATTTACCAGTAATTAAGCTATAATAAAGTACAATTTATTACAAAATGCAATGACAAAGAGTAGTACTGATCAGGTTAGTTTTTAGAGAGTTTGTGGGTGGTGGGAACAAACAACTAACGTTCAGGAATGGACTTTTGAGCATCTAGCTGAAAAGAAATGAGTAGGCGAAGACGTTGCCTTACGTTACAGGGCCAAGTGATTTCTGCAAGTTATTGCATGAAATAATAAGGGTGGTACCACGGTCCATTCGTCCCTTTTTTTGGGATGAATGGGCCTTTTTGTATGGATTTTTAACATTTTTTACATTGGAGGAGTCAATATGAAGACAATATTTTCTGGCATTCAGCCGAGTGGCAATGTTACATTAGGAAATTACATCGGTGCAATGAAGCAATTTATTGAATTACAGGATGAATATAACAGTTATTTCTGCATTGTAGATCAGCATGCAATCACTGTTCATCAAGATCCCACTGAACTTAGAAACAGTATTCGAAAACTCGCTGCCCTGTATGTTGCGATTGGACTTGATCCAGAGAAAGCGACATTATTTATCCAATCGGAAGTCCCTGCACATGCACAACTGGGCTGGATGATGCAATGTGTTGCATACATCGGTGAGTTGGAGCGTATGACTCAATTCAAGGATAAATCCGCTGGAAAAGAGGCCGTAACTGCAGGTCTACTAACGTATCCGCCATTGATGGCAGCAGATATTTTACTCTATAACACGGACCTTGTACCTGTAGGGGAAGATCAGAAGCAGCATCTTGAATTGACTCGTGACCTGGCTGAAAGGTTTAATAAGAAGTACCGTGAGATATTAACCATTCCGGAAGTGAAAATCCCTAAAGTCGGCGCTCGTATCATGTCATTGACTGAGCCAACCAAGAAAATGAGCAAATCAGACCCTAACCAAAAATCATTCATTTCCTTGCTTGATACACCAAAACAAATGGAAAAGAAGATTAAAAGTGCAGTGACTGATTCTGAAGGAATTGTAAAATTTGACAAGGAAAACAAACCAGGTGTTTCCAACCTCTTATCCATTTATTCCATCCTTGGTAATAAATCCATCGAGGAACTAGAGACATATTATGAAGGAAAAGGATATGGCGAGTTCAAGGGTGACCTTGCTGAAGTGGTAGTAAATGCATTGGAGCCAATTCAAACTAGATACTATGACTTAATAGAATCCGATAAGTTGGATATCATCCTGGATGAAGGTGCAGAAAGAGCAAACCGTGTCGCCATGAAATCTTTAGCAAAAATAGAAAATGCAATGGGATTAGGTAGAAAGAAAAGAAGATAAATAAAAAGAGTAGGAGGTGTTCATACACCTTCTACTCTTTTCTTTATTCCCTCGGAAACAATTAATTCACTTTTGGATGCTGCTCCAATTCCCACAGCTTTTCAAAGAATGGTTGTCCTTTTACTAATGATTCACAGAACAGCTGATGCTTCAAGGACCATCCATCCCTGGTCTCATCAAATAATTGTGTCCAGACTTCTTCAAATGTCATTCTTTGAATCTCCCTATAGTGCAATGGATTCCACTCCGTATACCAGTAGCGGACTTCAGCAACATTGCTCGTCGACCTTAGCTGATCAAGCGCCATAAATAACAGTTGTTTCAATTGTCTTTCCTTACGGGTCAGTCCATTCATAATCTCCGGTGATGGTGATAAAATATGATAGTCCTTCACCGTTTTTGTGCTAGGCGAGAAGGCAAACACTGAAAAATCATGGCTTTCCACCATGTCATATACTAATTGTTCCTGTCTAGGAATTAACCTGCTTTTTCTGATTGGAATGTTATATCCGATTGTGTCCACAGCTAAAATTCCTTTTCCATCTGTCACAACAAAACAATAATCTAACTGAATCCGCTCATGATTTTTCCTGATATAGCTTTTTTGAAAAATCTCTTCTAGTAAAGATGGAGGCAGTTCTTGGAGGTCGTTTTCAATGTAGTTGAATAGAACAGACTCTACTTTTAGTAATGGAACCTGATCTAATAGCTCCACACTATCGTCTTTTCTCCATTCGTGAAAATGGCAAACATTATATCCGTTTTCTTCTCCTTCAAACCAATTTACCCATACGTCATGAAGATACAACATATCATACCCCTCACTTCACATCTACTCTTTATTTATCAAACAGTATGGGCAGTGAGGTGCGAAATTATTCCATATACGCCATATATTTTTCCATTTCAGTCTTTTTTCCTGAATGTTGGCCTGTTCTTTTGCAACGCAAAGAGTGTCCAGGTTACAGTTCCTATTCCAACTGGAAGCAGATAGCATTCTGGACGTAAAAGTATAAATTGTAGAAACTCTACTATACTGCTGCCTGTGGCAAATAGATTCAAATAGGCCAGGATACTAATCCCTCCGGAAACTGCCATACCAAAACCACATAGAAAGAAAAAACCTCTTATCATCATCCGTCACTCATTGAAAAATCGTCATATTTCATAATAAACGAACTCCTTGTCCATTCTTGTACTACTAGTTTATGTTTGAGTGTAGGGATGATGACTCTTTCCTATTAAAACAGGCGGTTCTTTCCGATTTTTGCAAAAAAAAAGAAAAGTCAAGAGTTCATCTTGACTTTTCTTTATTCGTTGATTCTTGGATCCAGCGCATCACGAAGGCCGTCACCGATAAAGTTGAAGCTTAGTACTGTCAATAGGATCGCTAAACCTGGGAATAAAGGGTACCACCAGTGCTTAAGCATAATCGTAAAGTTCTGTGCATCCTGCAGCATATTCCCCCAACTTGGTGTTGGTGGCTGGATACCCAATCCTAAATAACTCAATGCAGACTCTGCAAGTATAACTCCACCAACTGCTAGCGTAGCAGATACAATGATTGGACCAAGTGCATTCGGCAGGATATGTGCAAAGATGATTTTATAGCTTCTTGTACCAATTGTTTTGGATGCAAGAACAAATTCGCGAGATCTTAATGATAGGAACTCACCACGTACTAGACGAGCTGTACTTGTCCAGCCAGTTAAGGCAAAGATCATGATCAGTTTATCGATACCTGGATCAAAGATAGTTACAAGAGTGATCAGCAAGAATAGTGACGGAATGGAAAGAATGATATCTACCAGTCTCATTAAGATAGAATCAATTAACCCACCAAAGTAACCTGCGACAGCTCCAACAACGGTTCCAATAGTGATTGCACCAATAACGGACGCGAACCCTACCAACAAGGAGATTCTTGCGCCATAAAGCATTCTGGCAAAAACGTCACGGCCAAAGCGGTCCGTACCAAGCCAATGCTCTCCACCAGGGGACTGTAGCTTATTCAGCAAGTTCTGCTGCTCATAAGGATGAGAAGTAAGCCATGGTGCAAATAATGCACCAAACATGATGATACCTAAAATAACAGCTCCAATGACAGCCAATTTATTCTTCATAAACTTGCGGAACATGATTTTCGTCAATGTGTCCGGTTTAGCTTTTAAATTGGGGTCTAACGACAAGTTTGTATTGTTTTGAGGCGATGTTTGAGTTTGCATCGATGTTCCCCCTCCTAGTATTCGATTCTCGGGTCAAAGACTGCGTAGAGAATATCTGCAATCAGGTTGCCGATAACTACTAAGACCGCTGAAATTACTGTTAAGGCCATGATGACAGGATAATCACGTTGGAAGGCGGATTCGATAAATAACAAACCAATTCCAGGCCAGTTGAAAATTCTTTCTGTAATTGCTGCCCCACCAATAAAGGAAGGAAGCATAAGTCCAAAAATCGTGATAACAGGAATTAACCCATTTCTTAATCCGTGCTTGTACACAACTTTTTGCTCTTTAAGACCTTTTGCACGTGCTGTACGCATGTAGTCCTGACTTAATACCTCAATCATACTGGAACGAGTATAACGGGTTAAACCGGCCATATCCGCACTGGCAAGTACAAATGCCGGCATGATCAAGTGCTTGATACGGTCGATAATGCTGAAGTCGGCGTTCAAAGTCGCAACTCCACCTGTTGGCAGCCATCCTAATTGGACAGCAAATACCATAATCAGAATCAGACCTACCCAGAAGTTTGGAGTAGCCAACCCGATGAAGGATGTGACAGTGACTCCATAGTCTGTTAATGAATAACGTTTTCTAGCGGAAATTACTCCAAATGGTACTGCGATAATAACTGCCAGAACCGTGGAAACAATCATCAGCAGCAATGTGTTAGGTAGACGGTTCATAATCATTTCACTTACAGGGACACCACGTTTGATCAAGGAAGTTCCAAAATCCCCCTGGGCCATGTTGGTTACCCATTTGATGTACTGTTCATGCACTGGATCATTCAATCCATAACGCTCTTCAAATTTCTTCAAATCCTCTTTACTTATATTTGGGTCCATCATCAGGGAAGATGGTCCGCCTGGCGCCATCTGGATAATGGCGAAGGATAATATCGTGATACCGATAAGCAAGGGAATAGCCATTAAAGAACGGCGGATAATGTATGAGATCATAGCTGATTCTCCTTTTCTGTCTTTACTTTAAGCGGAGTTAAACGTGTCAGGGTTTATATAATTATCAGAGATCCATCCGGCATGCTCTGATATTACTGTCAAATTCATGAAAAGAGGAAAGGGATTGCTCCCTCCCCTCCAATTCTACCTGTAACTATTAGTTAGCAGGTTTTAACCACCATTCATTGATCTTGTAGAAGTCAGACTTCGCGTGGAAAGTATAACCTTCTAAGTTAGCAGGCATCGCACGGTGTACGTTTGGATAGTACAAGAACGTATATGGTTGCTCCTCAGCAATAATGTTGTTAACTTCAACGATATAGCCTTTACGCTCTTCTTGATCCATAGTGCTTAAGTTTTTGTCCATAAGCTCATCAGCTGTAGGGTTAGAGTAGTTGATGAAGTTTAATCCTTCTTCAATTTCTTTAGAGTGGAAAATACCAGATGGATCTGGATCAGTTCCTAAGCTCCATCCAAGGATGATAGCGTCGAATTTCCATGCAGGAGGGTTAACATCCGCTAAGAATGCAGACCATTCCATGATGTTTGGCTTAACTTCGATTCCAACGTCTTTCAATTGTTGTTGAACAACAACCGCGATATCTTCACGAACTTTGTTACCTTGGTTCGTTTTTAATTCAAATGAGAATTTTTGTCCGTCTTTTTCAAGAATTCCGTCAGCACCAGGAGCCCATCCAGCTGCAGCTAGCATTTCTTTAGCTTTTTCAGGATCGTACTCGAATTTAGGAGTTTCGGAATCATCATATGCCCAGCTAAGTGGAGACTCAGGGAAGTGAGCTACTTCTCCGTCACCGTTCATTACAGAAGATACGATAGTTTCTCTGTCGATTGCATGAGTTAAAGCTTGACGTACAGATTTGTCTTGGAATAATGGGTTACGTAGGTTGTATCCTAAGTAAGTGTAAGAAAGAGCAAGACCGGATTCAATCTTCAATTTCCCTTGACCTTCCCATTCTTTAACTGTTTCTAGGTCAGTAGAAGGAACAGTTGTGAATTGAACGTCGCCAGTGCTTAATTGCGTTAACAATTGGTCACCGTCAGTTACGATTTTGTAAGTAAGTGTATCAAGGTAAGGACGACCCATGTAGTAGTCATCAAACGCTTCAACCTTTACATATTGTCCGTCAACCCACTCAACAAATTTGAATGGACCAGAACCGATAGGAGCTCTGTTGAACTCATGCTCACCCATTTCAGCAACAGGAACGTCACCAAGTATGTGCTGAGGTAAGATACCATAGCTCAATGTGATGTGGAAATCAGGTGCAACATCACTTAAAGTAAACTTAACTGTTAAATCGTCAACGATTTCAACAGAAGTGATCTTTTCGAAAGAGCTTGCACGAGGACCATCATAGTCTTCATGTAATGGAATTTCGAATGTGAACTTAACGTCTTCAGCTGTTACAGCTTCGCCGTCATGGAATTTCAAATCATCTCTTAACTTGATTGTGTGAACTAGACCATCTTCAGAAGGATCCCAGCTCGCAGCCATCGCTAATTCAGGTTCGAATTCAGTGTTACCGCCAACTAGAGAATCGTAAACGAAACCTTCGATAGCAGAAGATGCAGTATCTGCAGAGAAAAGAGTGTTGAATAGAGTAGGGTTACCAGAAGAACCGATTACAAGGTCTCCACCTTGTACAGGCTCATTGCTATCAGCCGGCTCTTCTTCTTTTGCTCCAGAATTGTTGTTGTTGTTACCATTGTTAGCGTTGTTTACATTGTTAGAAGTGTTGTTAGAAGAACACGCAGCTAAGAACAATGAAAGCACCAGTGTTAAAGCGATAAGTAATAATGACTTTTGCTTCACGTTTAACTCCCCCTTGAAATTTTTAAATGTTCTGAAAATGAAAGGTAAAGAATGTTAGCCTATCTAGATTATCTCCCCCTTTCAATGGGTATATATTTGATAACCTGTCACCTATTCGTATAGGTGACAAGCGACAAAATGATTTGGTTTTACTTCTTTGAATTCAGGTATGATCTGTTTGCAGGATTCCATTGCTGCCGGGCAGCGTGTATGGAAGACACAGCCTGTTGGCGGATTTGCCGGACTTGGAAGCTCACCCTTCAACACGATGCGCTCTCGCTTCACCTGACCTTTGCGACGTGTGGAAGGTACAGCTGATAGCAAGGCTTGTGTATATGGATGCAACGGCTCGTTGTACAAGTCGTTTTTGCTTGCAAGCTCCATCATCTTTCCTAGATACATAACTCCAACTCTATCACTTATATGTCGAACGACACTCAAGTCATGGGAGATGAATATGTAAGATAATCCCATTTCTTTTTGTAGATCTTGCATAAGGTTGATGATCTGGGCTTGTATCGAAACATCCAATGCTGATACTGCTTCATCGGCTATAATCAATTCCGGATTCAATGCCAATGCTCTGGCAATCCCGATACGCTGACGTTGACCACCCGAGAATTCATGTGGATATCGGTTGATATAAGAAGGATCAAGTCCCACTTTTTCAAGCAGTTCCTGCACTTTCTCTTCTCGCTCTTTCTTAGTGAAAAGATTATGCGTATTGTACGGCTCTTTTAAAATGGAGCGTAGTGTTTTCCTTGGATTCAGCGTTGCGAATGGATCCTGGAAAACCATCTGGATATCACGTCTTACCGTCTTTCTTAGCTCGCTCTCACTCATTTTCGCAATGTCGCGGCCCTTGAAGATTATTTCCCCTTCAGTAGGTTCATATAGACGTATAAGTGTTCGTCCGGCAGTGGATTTACCACAGCCCGATTCCCCTACGATACCAAGCGTTTCGCCTTTTTTAATGAACAGGTTGATGTCATCCACCGCTTTTACGTTACCAACGTTTCGCTGCAGCAAGCCTGCTTTGATCGGAAAGTACTTCTTAAGGCCTCTTACTTCAAGAAGGTAGTCGGAAGAGCTGTCTGTCTGTAATGTATTGGTATTTTGCGTATCTGTTGAAATCATGCTTACGCCTCCTTCCCTTCATACAAGAAGCATCGTACTGAACGATTCCCTTCTTTCTTTTCAAGCTTCGGCACTTCATTGAAGCAGCGGTCAAACGCTTGTGGGCAACGTGGTGCAAAACGGCAGCCTGGCGGCAGATTCGTCGGTGGTGGTACATTTCCTTGAATGGACTCTAGCCTTGAAATATCTGCCTCGATACTTGGGATCGAATTCATCAATCCTACTGTATATGGGTGCAAAGGTTCATCGAACAGGTCATCTACGGATGCTTCCTCCACTACCTGACCACAATACATAACTACGACTCTATCAGCTATTTCTGACACAACCCCAAGGTCATGTGTAATCAATAGGATGCTAGTATCAAATTTATGGCTCAGGTCTTTCATCAGGTCAAGGATTTGCGCCTGGATTGTAACATCCAAAGCTGTTGTAGGCTCGTCTGCAATGAGGAGCTTTGGATTACAGCTCATCGCCATTGCGACCATTACCCTTTGTCTCATCCCACCGGAAAGTCGATGCGGATAGTCATTTATAATTTGCGCCGCTCTTGAGAATCCAACGAGTTCAAGCATTTCAATCGTTTTCTTCACAGCAGCTGTTTTAGACATTTTTTGATGGAGCATTAATACTTCCGTAATCTGTTCCCCTATGGTCAGTACGGGATTCAGGGAAGTCATCGGCTCCTGGAAAATCATTGAAATTTCATTCCCGCGCACCTTACAAAGCTGACTCTCTGAAAGCTTTGTTAGATCTTTTCCATCAAACAATATTTCTCCGCCTACTATCTTTCCTCCTGGGCTGGGTACTAGACCCATAATAGATAGGGAAGTAATCGATTTACCTGATCCGGATTCACCAACCAATGCGACAGTCTCTCCTTTCTTAATGGAGATATCTACACCGTCAACTGCTGGAATAGCTTGCTTTTTTCTAAAAAAGTGAGTCTGTAGGTTTCTCACTTCCAATAAAGCTGACATTTAGCCTTCACCATCCTTTTCTCTTTCGATGCATGTTCTGTTGATGCTACAGTAATCCACTTTGTAAATTCATTGTTAAAAATATTCGGTTAATTCTTAACGCAAATATTACAAAATTATTAAACTAACAGTCTATCGCCTGATTAATTGAAACTTTTTTGTAGGCTTCCATGCTATTTATTACAGGATTACTTCAATATAAGCTTGATATTATTCTGTAAAAACTAAATTATCGGAAAATAATTATCGTCTGTTTGTATATTATTACAGTTTCGTTACAGAATCAAGCTAATTTTGAAAATTAACTAAAAATTTTTTTAATTTGGACTAATAACAATCTTCTACAAAAACTGATTATATACAAAAAAATGCAAAAAAACTAGCTTTTTTTGCTAGTTTTTTAATATTTTTGCTATTTTTACACTATTCCTCAAAGAATTATATCTCTAATAGTTTTCGGACATCAGAGAGACTGTTTTTCATCACGGCTGGATAGGTCCATTCCTTTTCCTCCAATAGCCGCTGAATCAAGTAATATCCTACGCAATATCCAACCATTTTGGGATAGAACCCTTTTCCATATAAAATTTTCATGTGCTCTCTTTCTTTTTTTATAAGATCTTTATTAGGCACTATATATCTCTCCAAGAAATAGTTCAGCTCTTTGTCCGAATAGTACTTCGTCCAATTTGCTGTATATCTATCTCCCAAACTGTATTTTACTGCACTCTCTGCTAAACCTTCTATTAATACCGACTCCACAAGGGTATAGTGATCATCTTTCTTCCGATTGTTGGCCAACACGCAAATATGGTTATATTCATGTGTAAAAAGGGCCTTGAGTTCATTGTGTTCAATATCCTGGGGAAGAAACAGAAAAAGTTTATCCTTGAAAGCTACTCCTGACTTTCCTTTAAAGTCCCTTTTTATCTGGGGATTAAGTTCATCAGACGGAAAAATGAAGATTGGTATGTCCGGACCATTCCACATTCTCTTCAATCGCTTCCACTCTTTGAGTACTACATTCCAGCAATCAAGCTGGATCAACTTCTCTACTGTTTTTTTTCCATTTTCCACTGGTCTGTACATTCCATGCATGATCAAGTATTCGTATAATTCTCGTTCTGTAACATCCTCAAAGTATTTCAGAAGTTTTTTGGAAATGTTCAAGGGTTGATGGTAGTCTTCTTCCAACCATCGATCCGTATGAATTATGCTCATTTTCTACAGCCCTTTTCTTCACTTTTTCCCATTGTATGTCGGGGCGGGGAAATTGGTGAGATGAGGAAGCACTATTCCAAACTCCCCTCATTTAAACAAAAAGAAAGCACCAGACCCTAATTTAGAGGCTGGTGCTTCAAAAATAAATAGATTAGTTTTCGTACTTCTTGAATACTATCGTAGCGTTATGTCCGCCGAATCCCAGCGAGTTGCTCATTGCTGCCTTGACCTCTTTGTTGCGTGCTTCGTTTGGAACATAGTCCAGGTCGCATTCAGGGTCCGGTGTTTCAAGGTTGATGGTTGGAGGGATGATGGAGTTCTCGATCGCTTTGATCGTGAAAATCGCTTCCACTCCCCCAGCCGCTCCAAGCAGATGGCCAGTCATGGATTTAGTGGAGCTTATTGCAACGTTCTGCGCATGCTCTCCCATTACTTCCTTGATCGCCAATGTTTCGAATTTATCATTGTATTCGGTACTTGTACCGTGGGCATTGATATAGTCAATTTCTTCAGGCTTGAGACCTGCATCGTTTATAGCCATTCTCATCGCACGGACGCCACCTTCTCCGCCTGGAGCTGGTGCTGTAATGTGGTGAGCGTCACCAGTTGCCCCATAGCCTACGATTTCTGCATAGATTCGGGCTCCACGTGCTAGGGCATGCTCGAGATCTTCAAGTACCAGGATACCTGCTCCCTCTCCCATTACAAAGCCGTCACGGTTTAAATCGAAGGGTCTGCTTGCTGTTTTTGGATCAGGATTTAAGGAAAGCGCCTTGGCGGAACTGAAGCCGGCAAAAGACATTTCTGTCAATGGAGCCTCTGTCCCTCCGGAAATCATCACGTCTGCATCCCCACGCTGAATTACTTTAAATGCATCACCTATGGAATTCGTACCTGTCGCACAAGCGGTTACCGTACAGGAGTTTACACCCTTTGCCCCTAAGGCAATTGAGATCTGTCCCGTAGCCATGTCAGGAATCATCATCGGTACAAAGAAAGGACTGACGCGGCGTGCGCCTTTTTCCAGAAATGTCTTATACTGAGTTTCAAATGTCTCCATTCCACCTATACCGGAACCAACCCATACCCCGACTCTAGGAGCGATTTCTTCCGTGATCGTCAAGTTTGCATCCTTTACTGCCATGAGGGAAGCGGCAATGGCGTATTGTGTAAAACGGTCCATTTTGCGCGCTTCTTTTTTATCCATATAATCTTCAGGCTGGAAGTCATTGATTTCTGCAGCGACCTTTGCCGGGAATTTTTCACTGTCCACACGTGTTAGTGGTCCTACCCCTGATACACCCTTGATTGCATTTTCCCAAGCCTCATTGACATCTTTTCCTATTGGTGTCACCGCACCAAGACCTGTTACTACTACTCTTCTTTTTTGCATTAGAATATACTCCTTCCAACATCATATCCAATTATGTTCATTATCTTCCCCATCTGATTGCGATTGCACCCCAAGTCAATCCTCCACCAAATCCTACCATAACTATCAGGTCGTCGTCTTTGATTTTTCCGTTTTCCAGCTCTTCCACAATGGAAATCGGGATGGATGCAGCAGATGTGTTGCCGTATTTATTTATTGTCATTGACATTTTTTCTTCCGGCAGTCCCAGACGTTCCCTGGCCGCCTCCATGATACGGATGTTTGCTTGGTGGGGAATGAGGAAATCAACATCCTCCTTCGTCAACCCAGCCTTCTCCAATACATTAACGGATGACTCCCCCATTTGTCTGACCGCAAACTTAAACACTTCACGGCCGTTCATGATAATGGTTTCATCCTGGTAAAGATGTTTCGCACCTGTTCCATCTGCTCCAAGTTCAAAGGAGAGGATACCTCGACCTTCGGATACTCGAGCTATGACCGCAGCTCCGGCACCATCTCCAAAAAGCACGGCTGTGTTGCGATCTTCCCAATCCACAATCTTGGATAGCTTTTCCACCCCTACCACCAATACATGCTTATAGGTTCCGGCTTCCACAAATTGTTTTGCAGTGATGATGCCATACATGAAACCTGCACATGCAGCGCTAATGTCAAATGCATTGGCTTTTTTTGCCCCAAGCCTTTCCTGGATCATACATGCAACAGAAGGGAAGGGATGATCTGGCGTCACTGTTGCCACGATAATCATTTCCACTTCTTCTGCGGTTATTCCTGCATTCTTCAACGCTTTTTCAGCGGCGTAAAAGGCCATATCTGAAGTATCCACTTCATCACTTGCTATTCTTCTTTCCTCTATTCCTGTTCTCGTTTTTATCCATTCGTCCGTTGTATCTACCATCTTTTCCAAATCAGCATTTGTCAGTACCTTTTCAGGTACATATCTTCCGATTCCAACTATCCCTGCATTCATTGATATAACACCTAACTCTCTTTTAATATGGCTGAATATACTGTGATGGTGCCTCCACTCATGCGCCACCCTTAATCAGGCAGTTTTTATTATCAAATATTATGACTTGGTACTAATTTTAACTTATTATTAGCATCTTGACAATATATACTTATCCCATTTTCACTTCCCAACCGTGTAACAAGGCAAATGCCCAAGCTTTTTTTTAGAGGATGCATACACTATTTTGACAACACAGTAATGTAACGAGGTGACTAAAATGAGTGAGGATCAGGCTAACAGAGAAAAGGAGCATGTGGATGCCGACCCTTTTACAAGATTGATGTTCGGTCCGCCAAGGAGAAGTGAAAAACCGGCAGAGCAACCCGAAGAAAGCCATCAGAAGAAGTTCGGAGAAGACTATTCTGCTTTGATTGAGCAGGTCGACTCCATCATGGAATCGGTCAATAAATTAAAACCGATGCTAAAAGAGTTTTCCCCGATCATTGAATACTTTAAGAAAAAGTAGATCGTTTCTGTAAAAAATGGCAAGTGTAACTGCAAAACACCCCTGTTGGTTTCCTCTCCAGGGGTTCGCTTATCCAGAGCGGTCAGGGAGCATCCTCGGCGCATTCGCGCCTGTGGGGTCTCCCTTTGACTCGCTTCTCCCGCAGGACAAGGAAAGCTTCGGCAGCGATACATCGCACGAAGAAAATGCTCGCATTTTCGAGGAGTCTCACCCCTTGCGCTCCAACCAACAGGGGGCGAGGACCACTCTACTCGCCGAATCATGTAAATGGAGCAAAAAGCAAAAGTTATAATTTGTTGTGTGCACTCATTACTAAAATAGAAATAATTCGTAAACTGCTGAGAAATAGTCTTTGTTAATAGCATTGTTTTTCAGGATACTAGCTGTTGATTGGAGCAATAGGCGAAGACTCCTGCGGGAGGTAGCGTTAAGTGGAGACCCCACAGGCGAAGCCGAGGAGGCTCACGCAAGCCCCGCGGAAAGCGCAGCCTAGTGCGGAAACCAACAGTGGTGTTTAGGGGTGACAAGAAATAAAAAAGGATGCCCTATTTTTTTCACATAGGGCCATCCTTTTTTTATTCGATATCTAAAGCATTCTCTTTTCCCAGCTCATAAGCATCGTCCATCACTTTTGTAAGCAGGGATATTAACGGTTGGATGTGCTGGGGTTCAAGTGTCAGTCCTGTTTCATCCAGCATCTGTTTTGCTTCGGGTAAATATTTCATGGCGATTGCCATGTATTGCATCGTTCTATCCTGTTCCATTTATTCTTTCCCACTTTCTGTCTGATTAGGTAATAATCCTGTTTCATTATAATTCTTGATATGATCCATTATGTCCTCTTGATAATCCTCACTGACAAGTGGACTGAAAGTGCCTAGGGAAATGACTCCATCTTCAAAGTCGAAATAGCTATTGCCCGGCTCGAGCTCACCCGAAAGAAAACGCTTTGCCACCAATTCATATAAGGCGGGAACGTGCTGAACGGTACTTGTCAATACTGTATTCTCCCCTAGATCCGATTGGTCGGATACAAATCCAATGGCAAAAAGTCCTCTATCCTTTAATGTGTTGATAACGGGAACATTAAATCCATCACCGGCAGGATAGACAATGTCCACACCACTAGCCAGCATTTTTTCAAGCTTGGAATTGGCCAGTACAGGATCATTCCAGTCCTGCGTATATTCTATGTAGACCGTTGCATCGGGATTTTCATAAAGGACACCTTCAAAAAAACCGTTTACTTCCGGCTGCCATTCAAATGCTGCAATGATTCCTATATTATTGGATTGCGACATCTTTCCAGCAACCATACCACCGAAAAATCCCATTGCATTTGCTTTGAAATTCAGACTTGTAACATTATCCCCACTTACATCTGAATTAAAACAAACAAAGTGTATGTCTGGATACTCGTCACCTATTTCACTGAACACTTTTGCATATTCACTGCCATGACCGAATATGAGATTGATTCCTTCATTTTCGAACTTTTTAACCGCTTTGATGATTTCCTCTTCCTTATGTATTCCTTCTTCATAGAAGACATCTACACCAAATTCCGATTGTATCCTTAAAAGGCCTTTATACCCCTTGGTTCCCCATACTTGATCATCAATGGAGTCAGGTACAAGCAGTCCCACCTTCTGAAGCTTTGTTTCGGTATCAGGTTGTCCACATGCAGATAAAAAGAGAAAAACAAGAAGAATGAACCATATTGGCTTTTTCATGATGAAGCACCACCTTAGTTCCCGGAAAAAACTCCCATGTACTTGCTGTTTTTAATTACTCTTATATTGTACCTCTCGTAAAGCGAAAGGAAAAGTTAAAATTTCAGTTAATTGTTTTTGGATTCCATTAAGGACTATCAATTTTCAGTCTTTTGGCTGCGTGATTCCTCTGGATTGCCAATGCTTCCGTTACCTTAAACGCAGATTCCACATAGACCACCTCTGCCCCTTTTTCCCATTCATTTTCTGGCTTTGCTTCTGTATCCTTAATGGAAATATCCAATTCATGAGCAAGAAGCTCCAAGGCTTTTCTGTCTTTATTAACCAAGCGGACAGTGTGGCTCTGCGTGTCATTTTCATTTTCAGCGAGACTTATAAGCACTTCTGCAATATCTTCAATATAGAGAATATCCTGGTTTTCCATTTCCAGTTTGTCTCTGGTTGGCTTTCCTGTCAATTCATCCATTATCTTTCTCTGAATCGGTTCCTTATCAGGCTGCCATGGACCAAACAAAGCAGGATGAATCACCAATGTTGTTTGCAAGTCCTCCAGATTCTTTTGCAGGAGGCTCCCACTTTCAGCCAAGTTGTGGGGAACAACAAGGAACACCCTGCGCGATAGATTGGATAGATAGTTGAAACTCTCGAGATATTCCCTTTCGGACAGTTCCTCAGCCTCTAGACATAAATAGGCAGCATCAAATTTTTCACTGCCATTAAACTGACCCTTATCTGCTTTGCCTTGATAATGAAAGAAGGCATTCCGTCCAATTTCCATCAGTTTATCTTCCTCGAGGTCAAACTTCTTTTCTTGAAGTTCCATCCCGTACACTTCCACTTCTCCCCGTATCAGCTTCTGACATAGTGAGAAGCCGACAAAACTGGTGGCACCAGCCACTATTGCATTTTTCATCATGCTTCACTCCAACCATTAGTTTAATACTGTATCGTATGCAAATGTCCATAATAATAGTCCCTATCAACTGATAATCGGATAGGGACTTACTATAAATGCTGTTCAAATTTTTTAAAAAATTGGCAGATGGACCCTCCATATGCATAGCGCTTTTCCACAAGATGATAGGTGACTGCAATCGGAAACCCGCTTTTTTGTCTGAGTTCTTCGTATCTTTTACAATGAAGGTTTGGGTCATAGCTGATATTGGTGGTTGTTTGCCAAATTTTCACTGGCAGGGAAATCAACAGCTGCTCCAACGCCGGAAAATCAGTAAATTTCTTGAGCTCATCCACAGAAACATCGTATGCCATAGCCAGCTCCTTTTGCAGCTTTTTATAAAAGAACTTCCTATCCTTTTCCTGTTCCATTTGGGCACTGAGATCAATGCAAGGATTGATAAGTGCGATCGATCGGATCTGTTCTTTCAACATTCCCGCCAATTGAAGCGCAGTCAGGGCTCCCATTCCTTCGGCCAGAATATGAATCTTATCATTCAGAATTTCCTGCTTTTGAATAATATGATACAGCTGCCTTACAAGCAGGACGGATCTCGAACTTCCCCAGTGCATTCCATATAAATTGGAGTAGAAAACGGTATATCCAGCTCTTACAATTTCATCTATGATACGTTTTCTTCCGATATGCTGGATCCATAGGCTGTTATGATCATCAACGAAGTGATTTGTATCACCGATTATCAATACACCAAAGCCATTTGGTTTTTCCGGCACATGAACGGCATTCCATTGTCCGCCCATTTGAAAAAAGCGTTGATTTTCTTCCATATTCCTCACCCAGCCTCCGAATTACAAACTTGTATAGAATATGCTATGTAAAAGAATCCTGCTCTGTTAAAGGCAAAAGGCTTAATTTCACTAAAAAAGAAATGCATCCTCCACAAACACAATTGGGAGAAACGACATTCATCTAAAAATAAAAAGGAAAGATTAGCTTGATCTTCCCTTTTTCATTCAGCTCCATATTGTAGCTCTTGCTTAAGCCTATGCAAGGTTTCTATTCCTAGCTCAGTCAAATTGCTCTGTTCCTGGGATAGGAGCATTTCAAGTTCCTGCATCTTTTCTTCACTATTCATAAATATTCAACCCCTTTTTCTACAAGCTTAAACATTTTACATTTATTATATGCGCTGGTTGTGGTAAAATATCCGATGGATACACAAAAGCTGTGCACCTGGCTTCTTATAGGTGTTGAACCAACGTATTTAATGCTTTATCTATCAAAAGAGAATGGAGGGGAAGTCAAGATGCGAGTATTCTGGACTGTTTTCTGGTCACTTCTTCTGATAAACATGCTTTCATATGTTGTTGCAAACATGGTGGGTGATACATATAATTACATGTTAGCTTCAACTGTTGCTATCGTCTTTTCCGTAATTGTTATGCTGATTGGGGAAGCGCTGCCAAACGAGCCTGTTGAAAAACACTAATAATCACGATAGAAAAAGAACTTGGCCTTCTGGGACAAGTTCTTTTTCTGTTTTATCTATTAATTAGTCATAATAGCCAATTTTCCTGCTTGGAGGTCAATAATAATTTCTTGAAAATCCTGGATGGACCCTTTGATGATTTCTTTTGCAATCAGGGTTTCGATATATTTCTGGATAAAACGCTTGAGCGGGCGTGCTCCGAATACAGGATCAAAAGCACGGTCAGCGATATGCTTTTTTGCTTCCTCGGTAATCTTAAGTTGAAGGTGCTTGCTTTCGAGCCTCTTTTGCAATTCGTTGATCAGCTTTTCCACAATCAGTCCAATTTCTTTTTTGGATAGCGGGGAAAAGATGACTGTATCATCGATCCGGTTTAATAATTCTGGTCGGAAATGAGCTTTCAATTGCTGCAGTACCCTATCCTTCGTTTCTTCCGTAATCTCCCCCTCAAGAAGAAAATGCGATCCTATGTTGGAGGTCATAATGATGACAGTATTTTTAAAATCCACCGTTTTCCCTTGGGAATCGGTTATTCTTCCGTCGTCCAAGAGCTGCAAAAGGATATTGAAAACATCAGGATGGGCCTTTTCGATTTCATCGAGCAATACGACGGAATACGGTTTTCTCCTCACTGCTTCAGTCAGCTGGCCGCCTTCGTCATAGCCAACATAACCGGGAGGTGCCCCGATAAGCCTGGAAACAGCATGCTTTTCCATATACTCGGACATGTCCATCCGGATGATATGGTTCTCATCGTCAAACAAGGACTGTGCCAATGCTTTAGCCAATTCGGTTTTCCCAACACCTGTCGGACCGAGAAAAATAAAGGAGCCGATTGGACGGTTCGGGTCTTTTATTCCCGCCCTTGCACGAAGGACAGCTTCTGAAACAAGCTGAACTGCTTCTTCCTGGCCAACTACCCGTTCATGAAGAATTTCCTCAAGCTTCAAGAGCTTTTCACGTTCTCCCTCAACAAGCTTCGTAACTGGGATTCCGGTCCATTTGGCCACTATCCCTGCAATTTCATCCTCAGTCACTTCTTCTCTAAGCAGGGAATGTGCTCCTTTTTCGGCCTTCGCCTGGCCTTCAAGTTGTATCAGTTCTTTTTCAAGAGCAGGGATCTTCCCGTGGCGGAGTTCTGCCGCTTTATTCAAGTCATAATTGCTTTCCGCCGCTTCCAGATCCCTTTTTGCCTTCTCTAGTTCTTCGCGTTTTTGCCTTACATGCTGAATGGCATCCTTCTCCTGCTGCCATTGCATTTTCATTCCGAAAGACCTTTCCTTCAGATTCGCCAGCTCCTTTTGCAGAAGCTGCAGCCTATCCAAGCTCGCCTGATCCTTTTCTTTTTTGAGGGCAGCTTCTTCGATTTCAAGCTGCATCACTTTTCTTGTTACTTCATCAAGTTCAGACGGCATTGAGTCGATTTCAGTCCGGATCATGGCACATGCTTCATCAACAAGATCAATCGCTTTATCCGGTAAAAAACGTTCGGAGATATAGCGGTCAGAAAGAACGGCAGCCGACACTATTGCCCGATCATGGATATTAACCCCGTGATGGATTTCAAATCTCTCCTTAAGTCCCCGTAAAATCGATATAGTATCCTCAACAGTAGGCTCTTCCACAAGAACCTGCTGGAAACGGCGCTCCAATGCCGGATCCTTTTCGATGTATTGGCGATGCTCATTCAATGTAGTGGCTCCGATACAATGCAACTCCCCACGCGCAAGCATCGGTTTGAGCATATTCCCTGCATCCATGGCACCTTCCGTTTTTCCGGCTCCTACAATGGTATGGAGCTCATCAATGAACAGGAGGATCTGACCGTCACTTTTCTTGATTTCCGAAAGCACCGCCTTCAATCTTTCCTCGAATTCCCCGCGGTATTTAGCTCCTGCAACCAAGGAACTCAAGTCGAGAGAAAAGATCGTCTTATCCTTCAAACCATCTGGTACATCCCTTCTGACAATTCGTTGAGCCAAGCCTTCCACAATGGCTGTTTTCCCAACTCCAGGCTCACCGATCAGTACAGGATTGTTTTTGGTTTTTCTGGACAGTATCCTGATGACCCTGCGAATTTCCTGATCGCGGCCGATAACCGGATCAAGCTTACCCGCTTTTACCTCCTCAATCAAATCTCTGCCATATTTCTTTAATGCCTCATATGTATTTTCCGGTTCTTGTGATGTCACTTTTTGGTTCCCCCTTATCTCTAAAATCACTTTCTCCAGCCCTGCTGCCGTAACTGAAAATTTCCTCGAGAGTTCTTGCCATTGTAAATGGTGGATGGCTGGATCGAATAGCCCCAATAGGACATGTTCGACTGACAGATACTCATCCAGCCATCTTCCCTTCCACTCTTCCGCCTTCTGAAATACCTTTTGCAAGCTTTTTCCTATATACACGTCTGTGGTACCGCTTATTTCAGGTTTACTCTTCAATAGGTTTTTCATTTCCGTTATTAGCATGGGTACATCTATGTTTAATTTTGAGAAAATTCTTTTCCCTAACCCATCTTCCTGTTGAAGCAATGCAAGTAACACGTGCTCAGACTCCATCTGCTGGTGATTCATGCTAACCGCCAAATCCTTTGCCTGAATGATTGCTTCCTGCAGTTTGGAGGTCATGCTTTGAATGTCCATATATCAACACCCGCCCTCGGTTTGACCTTTTTTGACCTTTGTGTTTTATTATAATCCAAAAAACGCCACCTCTGCAAGAAAGGTGACGTTTTATCCTATGGTCTACGCTTTTTAGCCCACAGTCGATTATGATTGGCAGTCTCCGGAAAAGTATCCCCCGCTTTAAGATTGATTTTCTGCGGGTTTTTCACCATACTTCCCGTTTCGCCTATTTCCAAGTATATTCCATTGTTCGGAGCTTTCTGTCCAGGTCTGAATTGATGATTTTGTCCCATTCCGATTCCCTCCTACAAAAAGAGCCATGTCATTTCTTTTCAGGTAAATGGGGTTACATGAGATAACCTATCTCGTTTCTATTTTTCCCAAAGTCCAGATTTTCATGTCATCATTCCATTTAGAGCGGAAGGGATTTTAGGCAATGGTCAGGACTTCATACTCCGCTGCCAGTTCAATAAAGTGAGACATTCCACTGATTTCCCCACTTATTAACTGCTCTTCCACCTTGTAGTGATCCACACATGTTTTACATGCATAAACAGGAACACCAGATTCATGGATCTCCTTTAAATGCACGGAAACAAGGGATTGCTCTGTAAGGGTAAACACTCCTGTATTCATCAGAAAAATGGCTTCCGGCTTTTCAACCCTTTGTTTGATAAGGGTGAAAAAAGTTTCGAGAACGCCTTCCCCAAGGTCCTCGTCCCCTTTCCCCAACTGATTGGAACTGACTAGGATTACTTTGTTTTTCATGCTTGATCCTCCCTCTTCATTTTTTTATGTAGATTAATCAGTCACATTCAAGGCTATTTTCGCAAGACGTGACATTCTCTCTTTGCCCCAAGGCGGATTGAAGGTGATGTTTACATCCACTTCATTGACTTCTTCCATTGGTGACAGCTTATTTTTCACTTGCTCCACAATTTCACCTGCAAGGGGACATCCGATGGAGGTTAGAGTCATCGTTATCAATACATTTTGCTGTTCATCCATTTCTACATCATAGACAAGACCCAAATTGACGATGTCTACGCCAAGCTCAGGATCCTCCACTTCTTCCAGCGCTTCCATTATTTTATCTTTCAATTGTTCGTTCATCAAAAAGCTCCTCCACTATTTATTTTGCAATTGGCTTTCTATCGTGCTTCCCATATGAGCGGCAAACCAATCCACTGCACCTAGAACACCTTTACGGGACACCTTATGATCTGCTTGTTCATCAATAATTAGGCTGATATTTTCCGGTTTATTCTTATAATAACCTCTTAAAGTTTTTACAAACCCGATTACAGGTTCAGCTGGTACTTCCTGATCCTGTGAGCCGTGCCAGCACAGGACCGGACGTTCATTCATTTTTTCAGGTTCCAGGGACAGATCGTACGCTGTGAGTTTTTCCAGATAGTGCTTTATCTGCTCTTCATCAAACGGCAATGTAAAGCCCATTTCTATCACTTGATCGATTTTCCATTTGGCAAATTCCTGATAGCTTGGACATCCCATCAAGCTTACTGCCGCTTTAATCCAAGGATATTTTTTCAATGCCCCGAAGGTAATGATCGCGCCCATGGAGGTACCTGCTACACCAATTTCATCTTCCATGGACAAACGCTCGTTTATCAAATGATTTTTCAGAATTTCCAGTTCATGAATGGACTGTATGACAACCTCCCAGAAGGATTGAGTCAATTCAAGAGACGATAGACCGCTATCGCGATCACCATGATGGATACAATCCGGTAAAATGACACGGAAACCCTTTTCCGCCAATAGATAGGCATAGTGCAGATTGTTTTCTTTGGCACTTTTAAAGCCATGGAAAAAGATGACGGTCGGTTTCGGCGCATGTGCAGATAAGGCTTCGCATATATGTAAAAAAGATACGGCTCCTATTTTCCCTTTGCTTACATGTATCAATTTACGATCCCCCCTAAGGATTCAACTTATCGTGTATCTAATAAGTGTAACATGTAGACAGTTAAAATTGAAAAAGGTTACACTTGAAATAGTTATATTGAACAGCCTATATTTTAAAGGAGTTTGATCTCGTTGGAAAAACATTTAATAGCAGTCGATTTAGATGGAACATTATTAACCGACGATAAAAAAATATCAGCCCGGAATAAACTTGCCCTTCAAAAAGCGCGTGAACATGGCCATGAAGTGGTCATCGCTACAGGTCGCCCTTATCGTGCAAGCTCCATGTACTATGAAGAATTGGGACTGACCACTCCCATCGTCAACTTTAACGGTGCCTTTGTGCATTTTCCCGGAAACGATGATTGGGGGATCTACCATGAGCCACTTGACCTTTCAACAGTTAGGGAAATCATTGAAGTCAGTGAAAAATATCAAATACATAATATCTTGGCGGAAGTGATCGATGATGTTTATTTTCACTTTCATGATGAAAAGCTGTTGGATATTTTCAGCTTTGGAAATCCCAAAATGGAAACCGGAGATTTACGCCAGGTACTAAAAAAGGATCCTACATGTATTTTGATTCACGCAAGCGAAAGTGAAGTAGCAAAAATAAGAAATTACCTGACAGAGGTCCATGCAGAAGTTATTGACCACCGACGTTGGGCTGCACCGTGGCATGTCATTGAAATTGTACGTACCGGTATGAGTAAAGCGGTGGGACTGAAACGGATATCCGACTATTATAATATCCCGCAAACAAACATCATTGCTTTCGGAGACGAGGACAATGATTATGAAATGATTGAATTCGCCGGCATGGGGGTCGCAATGGGAAATGCGATTGACGGCCTTAAAGAGAAAGCAAAAGAAACCACCCTTTCCAACCAGGAGGATGGCATAGCCGTGTTTCTCGAAAAATACCTGAAGCTATAATCCTGCCAATTATTTGTCCAAATAAATTTGCCCGATTGTCTCACACTATATAGTGGACGCTTGTTGTCCTATATGAAAAGGGGGGCTTTCATAATGGGTAGAAGCAGCAAATCCAAACGTTTTGTACAACAAGGCAAGAACTCTGTGCAGCAGCATGATCAGCAAATCCCGTACCATCTGACAATGGAACAAGCTGAGGAACGCAAAGCCCACAAGGCCGAACAGAACTCGCTTGGAGGGTTTTAGATTATGGGCAATCAACTTTTTCAATCCGCACGTGAGGCAGTCATGAATGCGGAACAAGCCAACATGCATTCTTCATCCGTACAAAATGAAATAGATGTTGCAAAGAACGCATTATCCTCCGCCTATGCAAACACAACCGAAGCAGAACAACGCCAGCTTCGGGAACTGCAGGACCGTTTGCAATCATTAGAAGGTAAGTAAAAACAGCGCAGCCACTCTTAAGGAATGGCTGCGCTGTTTTCTTTTTTTTAGTCCTTGCGGAAAAAGCCGAAGATGCCAGCTGTCTGAACGATATTGGTGAATGCATTAGGGTCGGCATCCTTGATGATGCGTTCCAGATCATACATTTCATACCGGGTAATGACAATCATCAGCATTTCCTTGTCTTCTCCGGTAAATGCACCCTTAGCAGGGACAGATGTAATTCCACGAACCATTTTTGCATGGATCGCATCCTTGACATCCTTGCCTTTTTTCGTGACAATCATGGCCGTCAATTTCTCATGTCGTGTATGAATCGCATCAATGACCCTTGTTGATGCATAAAGCGTCACAAGTGTATAAAGCGCTTTTTCCCAGCCGAACACAAGTCCCGCAGTGATAATGATTACGGTATTCAATGCGAAGAAATAGGTTCCAACAGGCTTGTCTTTCATACGGGAAAGGATCATGGCGATAATATCCAATCCTCCTGTTGAAGCCCCCCACTTCAGGGTTAATCCAACCCCTACAGCTGCTATGACTCCACCGAATACTGCATTGAGGAGAATATCGTCATTCACCTTATAGATAGGGACAATCTCGAGAAACAGGGACATCAGAAATACACTTAAGAAACTATAAATGGTAAAAGAACGACCTACCTTTTTCCAGGCTAATATCGTCACCGGAATATTTAATAGGAATAACGAAATACCTGTGGAAATGGTAAACGGAAAATAATCCTCGGATATCCGGAATACCAGCTGTGACACCCCTGTAAAACCACTTGCGTACACATCTGCTGGTATTAAGAAAAAATTCATTGCAATGGCATTCAGAAATGCCCCGATTAATACGATCAATACTTTCTTCACATGCTGCTGCATCATCATATGACTCTATAACCTCCTAACCAACCTACTGCCTTATTCTATGTATTTTTCCTCTTTTTACCCTTCTCAAACGAATGCTGCGATTTCTTTTCTTGAAGAGTTTTCATTTAATAGGTAAACTGAAAAAAAGGAGTAATCTTCCACGGCAGGGAACAAAAAGAATACATGGATGTAAGTATAATAAAGAAGGTGACATAATGACAATAAAAATCATTGCAGATAGTGCCAGCGACTTACCAAAAGACTTTTTTAACCAGGTTCATGTGGACTTGTTACCACTAAAAGTCTTATTCGGCGAAACGGAATATGAGGATATGGTAACGATCGACTCCTCTACTGTATACAACTCTATGCGGGAAGGACAGGTTGTAAAGACCTCCCAGGCATCCCCGAACACGATGAAAGAACTTTTTACCGAAATTGCAGAAAAAGGTCAAACTGCCATCTATATCGCCTTTTCCTCTGAACTATCTGGTACATATCAAACGGCTGTTTTGATGCAGCAAGAGGTCATGGAGGAGCATCCGAACCTTGATCTCACCATCATCGATTCAAAATGTGCTTCCCTTGGCTTAGGTCTTGTGGTGAAGCATGCGGCCGAATTAGCAGTCAATGGTGCTGCCAAAGAGGACATCCTAGCTAATATCGCCTATGACATATCCCATATGGAACATGTTTTCACTGTAGATAATCTCGATTATTTGGCTCGAGGCGGCCGTGTCAGCAAAGCGTCTGCATTTGTTGGCGGACTTTTGAATATCAAGCCTTTACTCCATATGGAGAATGGAAAGCTCATCCCGCTCGAAAAAATTCGGGGACGGAAAAAAGTGCTGCGCAGGATGCTTGAAGTCATGAAAGAGCGAAATGGGTTCACCTCTATTAATCAAAGGGTGGGAATCAGCCACGGTGACGATGAAGTGACAGCCATAGCTCTTCAGGAGATGATACAGGAGTCCTCTGATTGCAGCAACTTCACAATCACCACAATCGGTTCAGCGGTAGGTGCTCACGCAGGGCCTGGCACGATAGCGTTATTCTTCCTGAACGATGACAAAGCATAATTAACTGGCACATAGTAACTTCAGCATTTGGATAACCTATTCCTATCCTTATATTGAAAGGGGTACATCCTAATGCCACATACAAGCGACAATGATAAAAAAGCAAAAGACAATAACGCCAAACGCCACGAAAAGAACATGGAACGCGAAAAGAGCCGTAAAAACGGCGGAAGACAATATTCCAAGAAAACAGATCATCTATAATGGGAAAGCCCGGCATTTGGGAGCCGGGCTTTTTGATTTTTCGTTTTAGGACGGGTTCTAACGATCCATTACAATAAAAAAGGGCATCCCTCGTTAATTAGTAGACGTACTGAACTGGTCTTATTTAGGATATCAACGATTTTAGGTGATATATCAATGAAAAATTCCGGATATCAACGATTTCACATGTCATTTCAACGAAAAAATTCATATATCCACGAAAATCATCCTGATATCAACGAACCTACATATCTCGACATAACCCGACACCAAGCAAATTCCATCCTTCCCCATACAAAAACGCGCGGGTTCACCACCGCGCGCTTCATTAAGCAGTAAAAACTATTCCCCTTGCTCTTCCTCTTTCTTCAAATAAGTCCAGCCTTCCTTCTGCGTAACAAGGCCTTCCTTGAGGAGTTTCCCCATTGCACGCTTAAATGCCGCCTTGCTGATCAGGAAACGTTCTTTGATATCCTCCGGTGCACTCTTATCGCTGTATGGCATGGCGCCTCCGCGCAGTTCCAAGTAATCCATGATTGCTTTGGAATCATCATCCATGGCATCCTGTTTTCGAGGAAGCAAGGAGACGTTGATGGTGCCATCGTCCTTCACACCAATCACTCTACCTTCGACGATTCCGCCCAATCTCGGCTCTTCCTTTCGTTCCGAGTGATGAATAAACCCGACATATCCCTCATTGGTAATCATATAACTGCCGACCTTCAGCAGACGATAGATCGTCCCCTGGACATTCTGGTTTACGATGTCTGATGGAGCATTGATGGAGCGATCCAGCATGACATCCTGAGACGCAAGCTTCCCGATCAATTTGCCCCTGCGGTCCGTCTTCACGCGGCATAATAGCAGATCTCCCACTTCTGGCCAAACATCTTCAAATACCGGCAGATCATCCTCTGGGATCAATGCATCCTTGGCAATTCCGATATTGATAAAAACGCCAAGCCCTTGCAGAACTTCCACCACTTCCATCCACTCATGGCCATTTAAGCCCATAGGGATGATCATCGTTGCAGTAATGCGGCTTTTCTGATCTGAATAGAGAAAGACCTCCACTGTTTCATCCTGCTGCAGTTCCCTTGTCGCTTCATTCTTATGAAGCAGGATGGTCTCTTCCCCATCCGTAAGCATATATCCAAGTGGGGTTTCCCTATCCACTGTCAATTCCAAAACTGTACCTGTTTCCAAAGCCATTCCAACCATTCCTTTTCATCCGTTCTTATGTAAAGTGTACCCGACTTTCATTAAGTTGTCCAAACCGCTTCATTCTACTATAATTAAGAACAGAATGCGATGTTTTTTATTCTATTGCCTTTTGGTAAAATTTTAAACCTTAAATGGAGGGAATTCCCATGGCTAAAGAAAGCTCCTTTGATATTGTTTCAAAAGTAGATTTAGCAGAAGTAACAAATGCCATCAATATTGCCTTGAAAGAGATTCAAAACCGCTTTGATTTCAAAGGCTCTGTCAGTGACATCAAACTGGAGAAGGAGGAACTTGTCCTGCTGTCCGATAGTGAGTTCAAGCTCGACCAGCTGAAGGATGTCATGGTAAGCAAAATGATCAAACGTAATGTCCCGACGAAAAATATCCAATACGGAAAAATCGAGGATGCATCCAAGGGTGCTGTTCGCCAGCGAGGTACATTAGTTCAAGGCATCGATAAAGAGTACACAAAGAAAATAAACACCATCATCAAGAACTCAGGTTTGAAAGTAAAAACCCAGATCCAGGACGACCAGGTGCGCGTAACGGGTAAGAACCGTGATGACCTCCAGCAGGTTATCGCTGCATTAAGGGCTGCAGACCTTGATATTGATCTTCAGTTTGTGAACTACCGCTAAATATGTACATAGTGCCAGGCACCTATCAGGGTGCCTGGCACTTTTTTAGATTCTTTTCAGTTTGGTCAGGATTGCTTCTGAAAGAAATTCGTACCCTTTGTAATTGAAATGCAATCCGTCCTCTGTCAGGAAATCCTCATAGCCTGGATGCCCGATCATCTTTTCAAAAAAGTTTAGATAGTGTGCCCCTGTATCAGCTGCAACCTTTTCCACCACACCGGCAAACCTTTGAAGCGTATCATTTTTCCTTGCATCCTGCCTAGACTCCACGACGGGAGCTGCACTGATTAATATTATTTTTTCGGGACCAATCGTTCTTGTAATCCTTCTCAGGTTTTCTTCGTACAACTCTATATCTACATTCCGGTGAATGGCAGAGTCATTTGCTCCCAGTAATACCGTGACCAGGTCAGGATGATGATTCACAACATCTTCTTCGATACGCAGTAGAGCGTCGACAGTGGTATTACCTGATACCCCACTGTTCATTACCTTCCAATCTGGCATTTCCTTCGCAATCCGTGGCGTCAACCTTTCTCGGCCTTCATTGTCGACTTCCCTTGCAGTAATGCTGTCACCAAAGCATACCAGCGTTTTCATTCATTCCCACTCCCCTTTACAAATCTGCCCATGACATATTCATCTGCATATGTACCATCTTCAAACTTTGCATGCTTCTCTTTTCTGCCTTCCACTTTGAATCCGAGCTTTTCATATACATGGATTCCTCTATCATTGTGTGAAAAAACTTCCAGGGTTACTTTTTCAATAATTGGATCTAAAGCCGCCCAATCAAGCAGCATCCTGATCATCCTGGTGCCGAGCCCGTTATTGCAATATGCTTCCTGAATACTGATACCAAATTGGCAATTGTGCTGGACCCGTTTTCTCGATCCCCTTTGAGCACTCAGCATTCCGATTATCCTATTATCCTGTTCCGCTACAAGTACAAGATTGTTCTTAGCCTTATTATCAGCAAGCCAGCGGAGCTCCTCTTCGACTGTAATAGTGAATTCTTCCGGTGTGGTCAGAAGATTCCTGCTTTCAGAATATGCTTTTCTGCTATGCTCGAGAATGGATGCAGCGTCATCCTTTGTTGCCTCACGAACTATTATTTCCCCCATCGTTCCCCCTCATTTCCCCTTGTATTGTTCTAACTTAATTAGGATAAATTATAAGCGTTTTCCCAATAATATGAAAGAATTATTGGAGGTGTCCACATGTCAAATCAAACAAAGAAAACATTGCCTGCACAGCATCAAAATCAGCAGCCTGGCCAGGAGTCTGAAATGGTTCCACCACCAAAATCCGAGGATTCTTCCTATAAGGGAAGCGGAAAGCTAAAAGGTAAAGTGGCTATTATAACCGGTGGGGACAGTGGCATCGGACGGGCAGTAGCCATCCTTTTTGCAAAAGAAGGTGCCGATGTCGTGATTGCCTATTTAAGTGAACATAATGATGCAAATGAAACGAAAAGGCAAGTGGAACAGGAAGGCCGTCGTTGTCATCTGATTGCCGGGGATATCGGGCAGGAATCTTTTTGCAAAATGGTAATCGAAGAGTGTATGGGCAAGTTCAGCAAACTTGATATACTGGTGAATAATGCTGCAGAACAGCACCCTCAGGAAAGCATCGAGGATATTACTGCGGAACAGCTGGAGAAAACCTTTCGCACCAACATATTCTCTTTCTTTTATCTGACAAAGGCCGCATTGCCATTCCTCGCTGGGGGAAGCTCCATTATCAACACAACATCTGTGACAGCATATGCCGGGAACGAAACCCTGCTTGATTATTCCGCTACAAAAGGGGCAATTGTCACATTTACACGTTCTCTTGCCCTGCAGTTGGTCGGAAAAGGAATTCGGGTCAACGGTGTCGCGCCTGGGCCGATTTGGACCCCTTTGATCCCATCCACTTTTTCGGCTGACAAAGTGGCAAGCTTCGGTGCAAACACGCCGATGAAGCGCCCAGGACAACCCGAAGAGGTGGCACCAAGCTACGTTTTTCTTGCCAGTGATGATTCCTCCTACATGACAGGACAGATCTTGCATGTGAATGGCGGAAAAATTGTGAATGGGTGAGGAATCAGAGGAATTGAGGTCATGTTATGAAGAAAAAGCTTCTCTGTCATGTAGGAGAAGCTTTTTCTTCGTTGGAATTTTCGTTTACTGGAGTCCTATTGAACTTTTTTTGGTTTCTATTGAACTTTTTTTGAGGTCTATTGAACTTTTTTGACTTTCTATCGAACTTTTTTCGAATTTTTACAATAAAACCACCAAACCAGCTGCTCCCATACAAAAAAGCCAGTCCAAAATTCAGACTAGCTTTCCAATGTGGTGCATAAGTATTCCTTGCACGTCTGGCGCTTTACCATTCTATGAGGAATGATGATTCTTTTCGTCGGTTCTGTTGGATCCTTCACCTTCTGGATCAGTGTTTTTGCTGCTTGAAACCCAAGTTGAAAGATATTGATGTCCACAGACGTCAAAGGCGGGCGTGCCACTTCTGCCAACAGGACATTGTTGAAGCTGACAATCGACATCTGTTCGGGTACATCGATTCCCATATCATGTAGTGTATTCAGTATTCCCAATGCCATAAGATCATCGGCTACCACGAGGGCCGTTGGCGGCTCTTCCAAACTAAGAAGTTCGGATACCGCTTCCTGTCCGCCCTCTTTCAAGAACTCCTCGTGAATGATGTATTCATCCTTGTAAGGAATTTCCGCTGTACGCAACGCTTTTTCGTAGCCCAGGAGGCGGTCGATCGTCACAACAAGCTGGATACTTCCTCCGACAAAAGCCACCCGCTTGTGCCCAAGGTCTATCAGGTGCTCCGTCGCTTCTTTTGCTGCCCTGTAATTGTCATTGTCCACATGTGTAATCTCTTCAACCTGCTCAAATGGTTTCCCAATCACGACAAACGGAAAACTCTCTTTTTGCAAGTACTTGATAATTTTATCCTCAACTGCTGAGTAAAGCAGGATGATTCCGTCTACTCGGCGTCCCTGCACCATCTGCATCACACCATCGAGAATTTCGTTTGCTGTCACTCCGGTGGACATCTGAAGGGCGTATTGCTTTTCGTGTGCGGCTGTACTTATTCCCCTTAGCACTTCCGGAAAAAATGGATTTTGAAATGTTTTATCAGCTGAAGCCGGCATCACAAGTCCAATAACCTGTGTGCTTTGGTTTGCCAGACTTCTAGCGATAAAGTTTGGATGGTACCCAAGCTCTTCCATTGCTTCTCTCACGCGTTTCTTTGTTTTTTCACTTATGCGCGGACTGTTCGCGATCACGCGAGAAACTGTGGAAGGTGCAACATTGGCAATCTTGGCTACATCTTTTATCGTAACTGCCATGCACCTATCCCCTCCCTTTTATATAAAACTCCTTACTTGTAAACGGATACATTAATGCGTATGGTACACTTCCCGGAATGGAAAATGTCCACACACAATTCTATTCTTTCTTCTTTCTGCGTCTCACTATCGCTGCTACAATGAATGCGACAAAGCCTCCATAGATTAGTGCCATGGCACTGACAAATGGAACATTCACCCCTGTATCTTCGCTAACCGTATAAACTTCGGCCGTCTCACGATCCAGGCTGACTAAATATTGACCATCCTTATTTCGGACAAGCTCATCGCTTAAAGTGCCTCTAAGCTGCAAGTCTTCCCCTAGCTTCTCCTGGTCAATCGGCGCGACTTGCGTGCCTGTCGTATTATTGATTGCAATGATCGCAGTTTCATCCTTGTACTCACGCTTGAAAACTGCCATGCCGCCTTCTTCATAGAGCATCTCAAAGCTTCCATGTGTCAATGTCGGCATGCTGCTTCTTAGTTCTGCAAGCTTGGTTACATAGTCCACAATCTCTTGCTCCGCACGGAAGTTCATATCACGGCGGTTATCCGGATCCGGTCCACCATCCAGGGCAATTTCCGTACCATAATACACGATTGGAATACCAGGAGCGGTATAGAGATATGCAAGTGCCTGCTTTATTCTTGCAGGGGGATACTGTTTTTTCTTGATTGCTTCTCTCGTAGATCGCTCCACATCATGATTATCAATGAATTTCCCCATCACATATGGATTGGAGTAGAAGTTCTGGTTATGTGCCCATACTGTATCCAATCGGCTCAAGGACTGATCTGGTGCAGAGAATACACGAGTTATTTCATTATAAGTAGGAAAATCCACGAATGAATCGATTCCCGTTTCCTCATATGAAGCCACATAACGTGGGTCATCATTCCAGACTTCTCCTATTAAAAAGAAGTCTTCTTTAACGGATTTCATTTCCTGTGCGAATTCAGTCCAGAATTCCTTTGGGACATGTTTTACGGTATCCAGTCGGTAGCCATCGATGTTTGTTTCTTCAATCCACCATTTGGCCATATCCAGTAAATACTGACGCGTCTCAGGATTTTCCTGGTTCAAATCCGGCAAGCCATAGATCCAGCCATTCTCCACCTCATCCTGGTCTTCCCAGTCTCTTACATCCTTCTTTGGATGGAACCAATCAGCTTTGTCGGATTCTTTTAACCAGGCATGTTGATAGCCTGTATGGTTCACCACGATATCCACAATGATTTTAATATCACGTTTGTGTGCTTCTTTTACAAGTTCTTTGAATTCTTCTATCGTTCCAAAATGCTCTTCGGTATCATAGAAGTCCTCTGTCCAGTAGCCGTGGTAGCCCTTATCCTCATTTTTCACAATTGGTGTCAGCCATAATGCGGTAAACCCCATGTCCTTGATATAATCCAGCTTTTCAATAATTCCACGGAAATCCCCGCCATGATAGGCTTTCGGATCATCTCGATCCACGTTGAAATCATTAGTAGTGTCTCCATTGTTAAAGCGGTCAATCATAATAAAATAGATCATCTCATCTTGCCATGCGTGTTCTTCTTTTTCAGCTTTTACAGGTTGAACTGGTTGTACGAACCATGCAGAAAAAAGAAGAAACGGAATGAGAATGAGCCCCATCACTCTTTTCATCAATTCCGCTTCCCTCCCTTAAATCGTTTTAGTAGTTTTCGCTAGCTGTTCTTCGATAAAAAGAACCTTTGCTTTCCATAAACGATTATATACTATTATTATCCTTTTGTACCACCGGCAGTTAATCCTGCGATCAGATAACGCTGCAGGAATAGGAACATCAGCGCTATCGGGATGGCGATGAGTATGGAACCTGCGGCAAATCGGGTAAAGTTGTTGGCAAACTTGTCGGCAATAAAATTGAATAGCCCTAATGCAAGTGTGAATTTCTCTGGACTTCTTAAAATGATTCGTGGTAATAGGAAGTCCGTGAATGGTGCCATAAAATTAAATAATGCGACTACAGCCAAGATAGGTTTTGCAAGTGGCAGCATGATTCTGAAAAACACGCCAAAGTGACCTGCACCATCCATGCGTGCAGCTTCATCCAATTCTTTTGGAATTGTATCAAAGTAGCCTTTTACAAGCCATGCATTGAATGGTATCTGACCACCTATATAAACCAAGGTTAATCCAATTAGGGAATCATCCAATCCAATCAGATTTAAAAGGATATAGATTGCAACCATAGCCATTAATGCCGGGAACATTTGCAGTAGCAAAAACGCATATAATCCATACGTTCTACCTCGGAAACGATAACGGGAAAATGCATAAGCAACAAAGGAAGTCACTAATACAGAAAAGAACGAATTTGCTACAGCTACCATAATACTATTTTTATACCAAAGTAAATAATCACTTTGAGGAGAAGTAAAAAGCCATTTGTAATGAACCAATGACCAGTTTTCAGGGATCATTGATGCCGAATAAAGACTGGTACCCGGATTCAGTGATAACCCTATCGTCCATAATAATGGGTAGGCAATAATGATGAACATGAACCCTATGAAAAGATAGATGAAAGATACTTCGAGTTTTGATTTGGTTTTAGCGTTCATTAGATATTACCCTCCTCTTTGAACGAACGAGTACGACGGAACTGGAAGATAGCGAATCCAGCAACTATCAAGCCTAACAGAATGGATATTGCTGCAGCCATATTATAGTTATTCGTCTCGAACGTTAATTTGTAAACCCAGGAGATAAGGATATCCGATCCGCCAGCATTTTGTCCTCGTACTGCCGGCCCACCTTGGTTAAATAGATAGATGATATTAAAGTTATTGAAGTTTCCAGCATACTGCATGATAAGTAATGGAGCAGTTGCAAAAAGAATGTGTGGCATTGTAATGTAACGGAATTTCTGGAAGCGTGTTCCTCCATCTACATCTGCCGCTTCATACCAATCTTTTGAAATACTTTGAAGGACTCCGGTAAATAGTGCAAAAACAAATGGGAATCCAAGCCATGTCTGAATCATGATTATTGCAATTTTTGTATAGAAAGGATCTGTCAACCATGGTAGAGCCATGCCAATTGTACCAAGGATATCACGGTTGATTGCTCCGAAACGGTCATTGAACATTGCCGCGAAGATTAAAATGGTAACAAATGCAGGGACTGCCCAAGGTAAAATTAACATTGTACGGATAAAGCGTTTATATTTAACACGGGGGTCGTTAACAAGCAACGCTAAGAAAAGTCCTAAAGCAATTTGTGCTGTAGTTGCGACAACAGTCCATACAATTGTCCAGGAGAAAACGCTAAGGAATGTGGATTTCCAAAGTGGAATCGATACCAGATTGGTAAAGTTCTGAAATCCTACCCAGCTCAATAAATTCCTAGGCGGAGAATTATATAAATTGTAGTCCGTAAAAGCCAGGGACACCATAAAAAGTAATGGTAATACAACTATGAATACAAGCATAATAAGTCCTGGAATTACCATGAAATAAGGGAATCCAGTGTCATAGAAGTTCTTCAACCCTTCTCTGACGGATGGTTTTTCTTTTCCAGTTTTGATATCAATTGCATTACTGCGAGCATCCATGACATTTAAATAGTATAGTGCAGCTGCAAAAACAGTAATGATAATCGAGATCAAACCTTGTATCAATAAAAAAATGGAGTGGTCCACTTTTGGAATTTCACCTAGTGTAAAAATCCCCCAGTATCCCCAGGAAAGAAAGTTCCAGAATGTAATTAAAAATGAAGCCTCGATGATAATGAATGCAATACCTTTCGCATATCTGCGGTTATACAGTTGTCCTAACCCTGCAAACAAAATGGAAAGGATCATGGCTAAGGTCGGGTTATGTTTCCGCATCGCAGTTGTTGCTGTCTTAGGCATAGCAGATCCTCCTTCTTAAAGAATAATAGTGGATAGACAAGCTTCAAGCTTCATCTATCCACCAACATCTAACTCTTAGTAATTATTGTGCTCCACTTGCAGCAATGTTATCTTCGATCTGTTGCTTAGCTTCCGCTAGAACATCTGCAACTTTGTCGCCATTCGCAATGAATTGAAGTGCAGAACCCATTGGCTCCCAAACTTGTTGCATTTGTGGAATGTTTGGCATTGGCTCACCGTATTGAGTTTGTTCAGCGAATGCACCGATTAACTCATCGTTAGCGATTTCATCACTTTCAAGAGCTTCTTGAAGGGCAGGCATTTCACCAGCAGCAGAGTAGTATTTCATTGCATTGTCGTAGTTAGTTACGAACTTCATCAAGTCGATTGCCCACTCTTGGTTTTCAGAGTAAGAGCTCAGCATCCAAGTCTTAACACCAACGAAAGATTTAGGAACATCGCCATTGTCAAGCTTAGGTAATGTTGCAGTACCTAATTTGTCTCCTAAAGCTTCTTTATAAGTTGGGATATTCCAAGGACCTGTGATGACAGAAGCAACTTTTCCATCCGTGAATAGACCATTCATGATGTCTCCGTTGATTTCTTTAGGAATATAGCCATTAGAGAACCAAGATTGCACTAATTCTCCACCTTCAACCGCACCTTCGTTAGCAAGACCGATGTCTTTAGCATCGAAGCCAGAACCATCGTTCTTGAATACGTATCCGCCGTTACCAGCGAAGAAAGGATAGATGAAATAGAAGTTAGTTGCTTCCATTAAGAATCCGTATTTGTCTTGTGCTTGATCAGTTTGATCAGCAGCAACTTTCATTAAACCTTCCATAGTAGCAACTTCTTCAGCAGATACTAGGTCTTTATTGTAGAATAATCCGTAAGTTTCGATAACATGAGGTACACCGTATACTTCTCCATCAACAGTTACTGCGTCCATAGCTGTTTCGCTGTATTTCGCAGCATCTTCACCTAAGTCGATAGGATCAGCTAAACCTTGAAGAACGATATCACCGATACGATCGTGTGGTTGGAAGAAAATATCTGGACCTTTTCCAGATGGAGCGTCAAGCGCTAATACTTCGATTTGGTCAAGCATGGAAATTCCGTTAGCTTCTACTTTAATTCCAGTTTCTTTCGTGTAAGCATCAAAAATTTCTTGTAGAGCAACTTTTTGCTCTTCCTGATCATTTACCCAAACTGTCAGCTTTTCTGGTTTTTCTACACCTTCAGTTGTCGTGCCTTCACCTGTGTTTGCAGCATTGCCGTTGCCTTCTCCAGCGTTTCTGTCACGCTGTGGACCACAAGCAGCAAGAACGCCTAAAGTAAGGACCGCAACCATTAACATTACTAGGAACTTCTTCATATTGACCCCTCCGTCATTTAAGTATGTCTTTTACTAGATTGTACAAGCGGTTGCATTATTATGTAAGCGAAATCATATAGCGCTTACATTTTCGTGAAAACGATTGCACAACTTTCACTTTTTATTATACATGTAATCGCCCAATTGACAACCTGTTTTTTCTAAAAAATTTGATATATTTATAGATAGGAACGTCTCCTAAACTACCTATCTATCGATAAACCATTGATACACATGGCTTCCTATCATTTTGATAATGAATCATCCAGACGATCGTCCAACGCATTTCCCTCACTTCCCCCGCTCTGCTTTGCTTTTCATTGACAACGATTTCAATTTGACATAAGGTTATGTTGAATAAAATGGCAATGAAGCGATTTCAACCATTTTTTTCTCACATTAGATGCAAGCGATTGCATAAAGGAGAGGTTGAATACATGATGCAAAAAGAAGCGATCTACCATCGCCCTAAAAACAATTTTGCTTACGCATACAACGACACTACTCTTCACATTCGTCTTCAGACAAAGAAGAATGATGTAGATTCGGTGGAATTGATCCATGGTGATCCATACGTATGGGAAAATTCCGAATGGATCTCAACAAAAACACCTATGACAAAATCAGGCTCAGATGATCTATATGACTATTGGCTTGCAGAAGTATCCCCAGAATTCAGAAGGCTCCGCTACGGTTTCAATATTACTTCAAAGGAAGAAAATCTGACACTTACAGAAAAAGGCTTCTATGAAGAAGAACCGAAGGATTGCGGTCTATATTTCTGTTTTCCTTTCTTGAATAAAGCGGATGTGTTCCGTGCACCCTTATGGGCAAAGGATACAATCTGGTATCAAATCTTCCCTGAAAGGTTTGCAAACGGAAATAAAGATAATGATCCAGAGGGTGCACTTCCTTGGGGAAGCACTGAACCTACTACAACCAACTTGTTTGGCGGGGATTTCGAAGGAGTTATCGAGCATATCGATCATCTTGTTGACCTCGGAATAACAGGAATCTATTTCACTCCTATCTTCAAAGCACGTTCCAACCATAAATACGATACAATCGATTATATGGAAATCGATCCTCAGTTCGGAGATAAAGAGACATTCAAGAAACTGGTAGAAACCTGCCATGAACATGGCATCAAGGTGATGCTCGATGCGGTATTCAACCATAGCGGATACTACTGGGCACCCTTCCAAGACGTATTGCAAAATGGAGAGTCTTCCAAGTATAAAGACTGGTTCCACATTTGGGACTTCCCGGTTCAAACGAAGCCAAAGCCGAACTATGACGCATTTGCCTTCGTATCGGATATGCCGAAATTAAATACAGAAAACCAGGAAGTGAAGGACTATTTACTAGAAGTAGGACGCTACTGGGTAAGAGAATTCAACATCGACGGCTGGAGACTCGACGTGGCAAATGAAGTGGACCACCAATTCTGGAGAGAATTCAGACAAGCAGTGAAAGCTGAAAAAGAAGATGTCTATATCCTAGGGGAAATCTGGCACGATTCCATGCCGTGGCTGCAAGGCGACCAGTTCGATGCGGTTATGAACTATCCTTTTACAACTGCAACATTGGACTATCTTGCAAAAAACAATACAAATGCGGAGGATTTCGCTCATTCCATTACGAAAGTTCTCCACTCTTATCCGGAGAACGTAAATGAGGTAGCCTTCAATCTACTTGGAAGCCATGACACTCCACGGATCCTGACCATTTGTGAAGATGACAAGGACAAACTGAAGCTCTTATTTCTATTCCAGCTTTCCTTCATCGGCGCACCTTGCATTTACTATGGAGACGAAATCAGCATGACCGGCGAGCAGGATCCCGGCTGCCGCAAGTGTATGGTCTGGGATAAAGAGAATCAGGACGAGGACATGTTTGCTTTCGTGAAAAAGCTTACCCACCTTAGAAAAGAGCGTCCGACATTCGGAAACCACGGGGACATACGATTTATCCAAGCGAGCAATGAGACCAATCATGTGATGTACGAAAAAACATCCGACGAGGAAACAATCTTGTTCATCGTTAATAACAGTGATCAGGAATTGGTTGTGACTCTGCCTGATGGTACGCAAGGAAAAGTATTGCATGATATTTGGAACGACGAGGAGTTTGCAGCTGATGCAGATGTTCTGCAAGCAAAGCTTCCTGCATTCAGGTTCCAGATTTTAGCTTATAAATAAGTAATAGTGAAAAAAAGCCTTATCTGCATGCTTGGCTGCTTGCGGATGAGGCTTTTTAAGGATGGTCGTTGTGAATATGAACTTTTACCTGGTTTTCGTACCGTCACTCGTACTTTTTCCTCTGTCTCACGGTACGATTCCTCGTTCTACTCTCCACAACCTGAAACATTCTAATCAAAGAACGTTAAACTATTTCCGATGCACCAGCCTTCTATATTCCATCGGTGTGGTCCCTTCCATCTTTTTAAACAGTTTGGAAAAGTAGGTGACATCCTCTATGCCTACTTCGCGCGAAATCGTGGATACTTTATATTCAGTCTCCACCAGGAGTCGTTTTGCCTGATGCAGCCTGAAATGGGTCAAATATTGTACAGGGCTGATCCCTATCGTTTTTTGCATGCATCTTGTGATGTAATCCGGGTGAAAATTCAGCTCTTCCTTCATCCATGTCATGCTTATCGGACTCTGATAGTTTTCCTGTATCAGCTTCATGGCCAGCTCGCATACTTTTTCTGTCGCGCTAGGGATGGAAAAAGCTTCTTTTTGAAGCTGTAAAATGAACTCCGAAAAATAGATCTGCTGCTTCAGATAGTCATCCGGTAGATGTGCATTCCCGTCACTGATACTCAGCATATTTTCAAGTTGCTGCTCCACAATCTCTTTTCTTTTCACCTCGGCATACTGCGGGATGTGAAACCGATAGTGGCCAGGTTCTATGAATGTCGGCTCCTTTTTATAGACGTAGGACCAGTCCAATTCCTTTGTATCCACCACTTGATACTCATCGTTTGGAATGACAAAATGAAGCCAGAAATACGTGGTATCCTCTTCACACCCTTTGTAGCCTGTATGCCTTTTTCCCGGAACCAGGATTACATACTGTCCCTCTTTCACTTCAAATCTTTCTTCATCCTCCTGCATATAGAGTGTTCCTTTTGTTACATATAGCAGATCAAAAACGGTAAATACTCTGGAAAAATGGCTCTTCCCCTTCTGAAAGGTGAATTCTCCCCCTCTGATAAAAGTCGGGAAAGGAGGAATCGAAAGCGCAATCATTGACATTCTTTACACCTCAAGTCGTAATACTCCAATAAGTATCGAAATCATCTCTTTCTATTATAATAAAATCCAGTTAAACTATAAATTGTTTTATGTCGGAATCATCAAAAGGAGTAACGTAATGAAAGAAACAAACACGAATAAATTGACTCTTTTCGCCTTAACCTGGCCAATTTTCATAGAAGTATTATTGCATATGGTAATGGGGAATGCAGACATCCTGATGCTGAGCCAGTACTCGGATGACTCTGTAGCAGCCGTCGGAGTGGCAAATCAGCTGCTATTCATGCTAATTGTCATGTTCGGCTTTATCGCAACGGGTACCTCCATTCTGGTCGCTCAGTACCTCGGCGCAAAAAATAGAACCCTTGCCTCTGAAGTGACCGTAGTATCCCTCGGGGCCAATCTTGTATTCAGCATTGTCATAAGCCTGATTGTCTTTGGATTCAGTTCACAATTACTGCTGCTAATGAATCTTCCCGCGGAGCTCCTGGCAGAGGCTGATTCCTATCTGAAAATCGTTGGGGTATTCTCATTTGTTCAAGCACTTGTCATTACAATGGGAGCCACCATCAGAAGCTATGGATTTACCCGAGACGCGATGTATGTCACGATCGGAATGAACATTCTCAATGTCATTGGTAACTATGTGTTCATTTTCGGGCCATTCGGAGTCCCTGTACTCGGAGTGGAAGGTGTTGCCCTTTCGACCGTTGTCAGCCGCGCACTTGGTCTTATCGTGATAACCGTCTTGTTATTTAAACGCATTGAAGAACCGCTTCCTTTCAAAAGAATTTTCCAATTACCGATGGACCATTTGAAAAATCTCTTGAGAATCGGCATTCCGTCAGCCGGAGAGCATCTTTCCTATAATACCTCCCAGATCGTCATCACCTTTTTCATCGTGATGATCGGAACGGAAGCTTTAACCACCAAGGTCTATGCACAAAGCTTGATGATGTTCATTTTCCTCTTCGGTGTTGCCATCGGTCAAGGTACGCAAATCATGATAGGCCACCAGATCGGCGCGGGCAATATAGAGGATGCATATAAACGATGCATAAAAAGCTTGCGTTTGGCAATTTTGATAAGCATCCTTACTGCGATACCAATTGCGATATTTTCTGATACCCTTTTAGGGTTATTTACTACCAATCCTGATATAATCGCACTTGGAGGTACACTGATTCTCCTAACCATTATTTTGGAACCCGGCCGCTCCTTTAATCTGGTGGTCATCAGCTCGCTGCGGGCTGCAGGGGATGTAAAATTCCCTGTTTATGTTGGAATCCTATCCATGTGGGGTATTGCCGTAACCGTCTCCTATGTACTTGGAATCCACTTCGGACTGGGATTGGTGGGTGTTTGGATTGCCATGATCATGGATGAATGGCTTAGAGGTCTTATTATGCTGCGACGTTGGAGATCAAAGGTTTGGGTAAATAAATCTTTTGTTGTAACAGAATCGAAAAATGCTTCCTAATAGAATTCAAATAACAGATGCACTCCCTTTTATAGGGGGTGTTTTTTTATGTTTTCGTACGCTTGTTAGAATTCCTTACATACATGTAAACGTTTTCGCCTGAATTTTTCGAAAATTCGTATTGCAAAGTGAATAAATATGAAATATGATAATAAACATACCATATGATGTTAGGAAATATAACATTAGATAAAAAGGAGAGATGATAATGAAAAAGGTGGAAGCAATCATTCGTCCAGAAACATTTCGCAGCCTTCGTGAACGCCTCGAAGAAGTAGGGATAAACGGCCTGACCGTTTCAGAGGTGGCAGGATGCGGTCAGCAAAAAGGACAGCAGGGTGTCTTTCGAGGCAATACGTTTGAAATTAAACTCCTCCCGAAAGTAAAAGTCGAAATGGTCGTAGAAGCGGAATTTGTCGATGAAATCGTTCAAATCATCCAGGAAACATGCAGCACCAATTCTGTAGGAGACGGAAAAATATTTATCTATCATATTGAAGATGCCATCCGTATTCGTACCGGGGAAACTGGCAAACTTGCAATTATTTAACCATTACAGAAAGGGTTGATCTATATGAAAAAGAAAATCGGTTTATTGATGACAGGCGGCTTATTGCTTGGTACTACGGCACATGCGCAAGCTCCTACAGTGGAAACATTGAGTATTTCCATGGATATGGTTTGGATCATGATTGGTGCATTGCTCGTATTCTTTATGCATGCAGGATTTGCGATGGTGGAATCAGGGTTTACACGTTCCAAGAACTCTCTTAATATCCTGATGAAAAACTTTCTTACCATTTCCATCGGCTCCATCCTCTATCTGGCAGTTGGATATGCCCTTATGTTCGGCTCATCTGCAGGAGGCTTCATCGGAACGGAAGGATTCTTTCTTTCAGGACGTGAAGGGGACATCGGCTTCTTCGTCTTCCAGGCAATGTTTGCTGCCACATGTGCAACAATTATCTCCGGAGCAGTGGCAGAAAGAATGAAGCTTAGCAGCTATATTCTTATCACGGTTGTGATGACCGCTTTGATCTATCCAGTTGTGGGACATTGGGTTTGGGGCGGAGGCTGGCTGTCGGAAATGGGCTTTACTGACTTTGCGGGTTCCACGGTCGTGCATCTGACTGGAGCGCTCGGCGCTGTTGTGGCAGTCCGATTCTTAGGCGCCAGACTTGGAAAATATTCAAACGGCAAAGTGAATGTCATTTCTGGTCATAATATCCCTTTAGGTGCACTTGGAGTTTTCATTCTTTGGTTTGGATGGTTCGGATTTAACGGTGGGAGCACACTGGCTGCTGATCCCGAGCTTATCCCACATGTCATTACGACCACCCTATTATCGGCTTCTGCCGGGGTAATCGCCTCCGCTTTTTATTCTCAAGTGCGCTATAAGCGTGTGGATGCTTCCCTTACGCTGAACGGAGCATTGGCAGGTTTGGTAGGGATTACTGCGGGTACAGGTGATGTTTCACCAATTGGCGCCATCATTATCGGTCTCATTGCAGGGGTAATTCTCGTTGAATCGGTTTCCTTCATTGACAGAATGTTAAAACTGGATGATCCTGTAGGGGCCATTGCAGTTCATGGAGTGTGCGGCATTTGGGGTACACTTGCTGTAGGTTTATTTTCCACTTCAACGGGATTATTCTATGGCGGTGGTGCGAGTCAATTGGGAATTCAGGCAATAGGTATATTGGCGGTAATAGCATGGACAGTAGCAACAGTAGCCGCTTTCCTTTTCCTTGTTACCCGCTTTGTCAGCATCCGTGTTACAAAGGAAGAAGAAATTTCAGGTCTGGATTTTGCTGAGCACGGTTCCTCCGCATACGAGCTCAGGGAATCGGTATTCTCTGATAACAGCTCTGCACCGGAATTCGGAACGGGTCTTGTCCACCGGTTAAACAACCTGGGAAGCACCAAACAGAAAGCCAAACAGGTATAATCATAGCAAAATAAATGGAATATAAAAAAAGCTGCAGCCCTTCCTAATTTGGAGGGCTGCAGCCTTTTTTTATAAGAAGTAGACAACCGAAACTGAAAAGCAAAACAGGAAGAAAATATAGGTGATCCCCATCCCCTTTCCCACGAACCTTTCTTTCTTCTGTAAAATTACATCAATCAGGTAGAATAGAATAAAGTGAATGACCAATAACAGTCCAAAACTGATCAGTAAAGACATTTTAAAATAATACTTATCTACTAGATTCACCACTAATAACGCAATGACAGAACAAGAAAGATATAAAAGTGTTTTGAGCTTCATTTTATTTACCCCACCTTATCCAGCCAATTTCCACTGAGATTATTTGCCTAATCATACCATATTCTTCTATAAAATAGGTTTATTTTCCTTCATGAAAACGGAGGACTTGGTAGGGTTAGCGTAAAAATGTAAAAGTTAGGTACCTTGGAATAGGGCTTTTCTCCATCATCACCCTCATTATTAATTTACTCCTTGATTGTAACACCATACTCCGTAAACCAAATGTGAATTTGTGCAAGATGCGCCAATAATTGGGGACCTGTCATCAACTGCCCAAACCAGGGTACCTGAAAAGCTTTTCCTTCAGAATCGACAATCTGCTGCAGTTTTTCCTTTTGGAAGAATTCAAGCAATGGAGTCTGTTTATCTTGAAGAATTTCATTCAACCACTTTTTAACTCCTTGCGTATAGATCGGATGATGGGTTTTGGGATATGGGCTCTTCTTACGGTACAGAACTTCATCAGGCAATACACCCTCCAGTGCTTTTCGGAGCAGCCCCTTTTCCCTGTTGCCATGCATCTTCATTTCCCACGGGATATTCCATACATACTCTACAATACGGTGGTCAGCAAAAGGCACTCGCACCTCGAGGCTCGCTCCCATACTCATTCTGTCCTTACGATCAAGCAATGTCGTCATAAACCAGATCATATTCAGGTAGAAAAGCTCTCTTCTCCGTGCCTCCAAACTGCTCTCGCCATCTAACCTTGGAGTTTCTGCAACCGTCTCTTCAAAACGGGCTGTAATATAATCGTCCAGTTGCAGCTTTTTCTTCCACTCCGGACGAAGCAGGTCCATTCTCGCATCCGTCGATCGCATCCAAGGGAAATTCTTTGCAGCAAGATCCTGCGGTCGATGGAACCATGGATAACCCCCAAAAATTTCATCGGCGCACTCCCCTGATAGACTTACCACATAATTCTGTTTGATCTCCCTGCAGAACCAAAGGAGGGAAGAATCGATATCCGCCATCCCCGGCTGATCGCGCACAAGCACAGCCTCTCTCAGATTTGCCACCAGGTTATCCTGTGAGATGACGGAGTAATGATGGACCGTTCCAAAGGTCTCCGTCATTTTCCGAATCCAATATTCATCCGAGTTTGGCTGGAATTCATTGGCTTTAAAATATTTATCATTTTCTTCATAATCGATGGAATAGGTGTGTAATGGAGGCTTTCCTTCTTGTTTGAATGCATTGGCGGCAATCGCTGTGATGGCGCTTGAGTCCAATCCCCCTGATAGTAAGGTACATACAGGAACGTCTGAAACCAATTGTCTTGTAACGGCGTCCGTAAAAAGCGCGCGGACCTTTTCCACCGTTTCATCAAAGCTGTCCGTATGCGGCTTGCTTACTACATTCCAATAGCGGCTGATTTTAAGCCCTTTTCTGGAATAGGTTAATAGATGGGCAGGCCGAAGCTCCTTGATATCCTTGAATAGTCCATGTCCAGGAGAACGAGATGGTCCTAGTCCGAAAATCTCGGCTAAACCGTCATGGCCCACTGCACTTGTAATGGTTGGATGTGCGAGAATTGCTTTTATTTCAGAACCGAATAATAGTTTCCCGTCCTTTTCATGATAGAATAATGGTTTTACTCCCAGGCGGTCCCTGGCAATAAACAGTTGCTCTCTCTCCTCATCCCAAACAGCAAAAGCGAAGATTCCATTGAGATGTTGAACACACTCCTCCTTCCATTCCATATAGGTAGTCAGCAGCACTTCCGTATCCGAATGTCCACTGAAGGTATACCCTTTTTTCAGGAGCTCTTTTCGGATATCCTCCGTATTATAAAGCTCCCCGTTGTAGCAGATGGTAAACTGATGACCGTTCTTCTTTCTGGTCATCGGCTGCACTCCACCCTGGGGATCTACCACTACAAGGCGTTTATGCCCGAATCCCACATGATCCTGCATCCAGATATTTGTATCATCAGGCCCTCTGAAAGATAATGTTTCGGCCATTTTTTTAACCGTATGTTCCTCATGCCTAATTGATTTCTGATAATCTATCCATCCAGTAATTCCACACATAGTATCCCTACCACTCCTTTTTAAAGACAGGCTCGGTTATCTTAACTGTTGATTTCCCGTCCAATCATCATCGTTTAAAAATCAACAATGTATTTTTTATGACTAACCTGAAGAAGGATGGGTAAACGGAGGCAATCTAATCAAACCGTTTCCCCTGTTGATTGGAGTCCAAGGGGTGAGACTCCTGCGGGAGGAGCGTGTCAAGGGAGACCCCACAGGCGCTTTAGCGCCGAGAAGGCTCACGAGGCCGCCCGCGGAAAGCGAACCCCTGGAACGGAAATCAACAGGGTGTTCAACATCCACACCACATTTTTCAGGCTAGCCTAAAGACAAATTAAGGCTTTTTTATACTATGCAATTGGGGCTTATACCATGAATTATTGCTACACATCCATCATTTTTTCATGTTTGTCTTTCTACCATATATTTTTTCAAAAGATGGGGAATGTAAGAAAGTAAGAGAGTCCCTGTTTAAAGGTTTTGAAAGTGGGACAGAATTGGGAAAAGAGAAGATTCCTATTACTACTATGTTTCGCATTGGAGGAAGCCCTGTGAATCTGCAAAAAAGAAAAAACATCATATACGGACAAAAACGTTCTTATACATGTGGAACCATCGAGAACATTAATGAGCAGTGGATTTTTTTTGAAGCAGAGGATGATGAAGCCTTTTTGCTGGAGGAAATAACGGAGGACGGAATAGAAGTTTTATTATCTAACGAATGGGTTCTTGGCGTACTTCTGGAAACAGGAGAGGTATTGCTTCAAACCCAGCATTTATATGAGCTGAATAACGGAGATGCGGTCAGAGTCAGAAAACGGCTTCCATTAGCCTATATGGAATTTTTGGAAGAACTTTCAGAGGATGCCTTTTTCCATTTTACAAAACTCCTGAATTCCTCTAAGATTTCTCTTTATGACTGCATCTTTTGCCATAATGCGATGCAATTCATGGAAACCGGCAAAGATCATAAAGGCGTCAATTTCTTTGTTTATGACAATGAAACCTTCATTTGCAGTGTGCAGCATCACTTTACAAGAGGAAAGCATCACTCGGACCGTTTCGAATATACGCTACAGACCGGCAAACGCTACTTGTTCACGAACTTGGAACGCCGGAAAGCGGAATAAAATAGCACCGTTTTCAGCATAATTGCTGATGGACGGTGCTTTTGCTCTTTATATGAAACTCGGGAGACGCTCCTGGATAAACCTTTCAAACTCTTCCTGCGCACGCGGCTTGGATAGGTGGTATCCCTGGGCAACGTCACAGGAGAGTTTTTCCAATAACAGCAATTGATCCTCGGATTCTATCCCTTCTGCAATCACTTTGAGGTTCAACCCTTTCCCCATCGTAACAATTGCATGGACGATAGCTACATCTTTCGAGTCAAAGCGGAGATTTTTGATAAAACTCCGATCAATCTTCAAGTTATTGATGGGCAAGTCCCTCAAATAGCTTAGTGAGGAATATCCGGTACCGAAATCATCAACGGAAAGCTGGACTCCCAGCTCCTGCAGCTCCTGCATGACCGCTATGCTGTATGTGGCATTGCGGAGCATGACGCTTTCGGTAAGCTCCAACTGAAGATAGGAAGGTGCGAGACCACTGGCTACCAATGCTTTTTTCACTTCCTCAATAAAGGTTGGCTGCTGGAATTGATGTGCAGATACATTAACGGAAATGGTCATATAACCGAGACCTATTTCCTGCCACCTTTTGGCCTCGCGACAGGCTGAACGAAGAACCCATATCCCGATATCGGTGATAAGGCCGGTTTCTTCCGCTAATGGGATGAATTCCGCCGGAGAGACCAGACCCAATTTAGGATGATCCCACCGAATCAACGCTTCAGCACCAATTACCCGCTTCGACTGTATATCGATAAAGGGCTGGTAGCAAAGGAAAAATTCGTTCTTTTCCAATGCTTTTCTTAGGTAACTTTCCAGTTCTATCCGGAACATTGCCTGGTGGTTCATATCATTGGAATAGAATTTTATTCGATTCCCCCCAAGCTTCTTTGCCTGGTTCATGGCAGCGTCCGCGTTCTTCAATAGAATTTCTGCGTTCACGCCATCACTTGGGAAAAGGCTTCCTCCGATGCTTGCTGTTACATAGAATTCCTGCTCATTGTAAAGAATCGGCTTATTGATCGAATTCAGTAGCGCTTGGGCAATGTTGATTACTTCATCGATACTTTTATAGTCAGATAAGGAGAGGGTGAATTTATCTCCGCCAAACCTGCCGAGATAGCTTTTGTTCGGCAAAATCTTCCTGATTCTCTCAATGATATGTATCAGCAACTTATCCCCTACGTAATGACCCAAACTGTCATTGATGAGCTTAAATCGGTCAAAATCAATGAACAGCACTGCCAGCTTCTGCTTTGATTTGGCTTTTTTGAGTTCCTCCATTTCTTCAGTTAATCGATCACTGAAATTCTGCCTGTTCGGCAAGGCTGTAGCAGCGTCAAAATAAGCCAAGTATGCGACGCGCTCTTCCGCTTTCTTCTGAGCTGTAATATCTCGTCCGATTCCATAGACCCCTGCACGTTCCCCGTGAACAATAATCGGAATATGCTTGATTAGATAGGTACGTTCTTGGCCATCCCGTTCCATGAGGTCCACTTCATAGGTTTGCTCTATACCTTGCAAGGCCTGAAAGAAATGATTGGATACCCGTTCCACGTCACTTGGCTTCAAAAAGCTTAACGCACTTTTCTTCAATATCTGCTTTTCGGTGAACCCGAAGATTTCCGAGAATCTGGGGTTGACACTTAGCACCCTTCCGAAAAGATCAATGGAAAACACAATATCTGAATTGTGCTCAAACAAAGACTTATACCGCTGCTCCGATTTTTCAATGCTCTTATTAAGTTTTGCAATATCACGTGAGGATGCATCCACCAAATGGGATAGTGCCAGTACCGCCTTTGTTTCATTCGGCATTTCAAAATCAACCGTCAAAGGGGACCTGTTCTTGATATCAGTTGATTCGCTCATGGCAAGGGTGATGCTCGAAAAGCTGACGTAATCCACTTGTCCCCTTGCGGAATGATCAATCTCCCCATAGGAAAAGAATCCTGTTGTTGGGGCAACCTCCTGCAGTGCTGTAATTTCCTTTTCAACAAAATGACCGAAATATCTTCTTCGTGCCATACAGTTAAAAACAAGGATAGATTCCACCGGTTTATTTACCAGCTCTTCTATCTGTAATTTCGTCGTATCTATAATTCCTTGGGCATCGGCATAGGAAAACGTGAAGGATTCCCCTTCGTATACCCTTCTATCCACCTTGATTCCGCCATTCTCCAACACTTGTGTAATAAATAAAGGAGTCTTCTTCCCATTTCGTACCGTCATCATGGGAAATTGTGCGCCACTCTGCGGCAGCTCTTTTACAAACTGCTCCCCGAGATATTTTTCCAGAATTGTAAGAGGAGTCAAATGATTAATGGATTGAATGATGTTCCCCTCTGCACTTGTCATGAGAAATGTGGTGCCAATCTCTTTCCAGCAGTGATTCGTTAATGGGTAAACCTGTAGATACTCACTATCAAGAGCAATTGCCACTAGACCATTCACTGTAATAGTGTCATTCAACCAAACATAGGTCTCCCCAAACTCACCGTTCGCACCTGCCAACGCACCAAATATTTTCGCTTCCGTATTATCTGAATATTGTCCCAGCCCCTGTGCCAACCGATCGTAGTCGAAATGCAGACCATTAGCCAAAAGAAGAACAAGCTTCGTCTTTTCCGTAATCATTTCCTGTACAATCTGCTGTCCTAATTTATCCAAAGAGCGGCATTCCTCAAGGGGATACATTGATGTATGTACACATGTTTTATCAAATAGCATAAATGAGATGATTATCTTATTCGTGGAAATCACGCCAATGGAAATTTCCCCATCAGTTGTAGCACCCACTATCTGTGCCTGAGGGAGATTCCCTTTGATTTCCTTGATGATTCCACTAAGTTCATCCTTATTCATAGATCCCGCATACATATGGACAAGAACCTTAGAATGGGAGTCTATATCATGTTCTCGAATAAATAGAACTATATCTTTTGGATTTTGGTATGTAAGGTTTAAAGTTTTCATAAGCATAAACTCCCATGCGTTCTACATCTTTTGGCAAAACAAGTGCATATTTTACAATTTATTCAGGTTAACTTTACCATAGTTATAGAGTGGAAAACATGTAAAATTGAAAACATTCGTAGAAGAATATAAAGGATGGATTGCAAAAAAAAATGTCTGACATCAATAAATGATGATCAGACATTTTTGCGGATGATTTAGAAGAAGTTCATTCCCATATCCAAACTGAATCCCAAATAGATCACATACGAAAGCGCGGCTGCGAAAATGACCCAAAGAATAGTTGTCGATTTGGCCTTTCTTGTACGAACAGAGATCATCTCCATCAGACCAATAACAACAATCCCCATTAACCCTTTAATGACATAGTCTCCTGTTATATTAATGTCCCAAAGCAGAAGTACTCCTGTAGCAACAATCAATATGTAGAACAATCGTAAAACCATAGAGACGATTTTGGCACCTTTGGCTTTGCCGCTTTTTTGCAAAGCAATCGCTACAACAAATAGAATCAGTGCAACTGCCCACGTTGAAATATGTGCATGTGTCATGCGTGTTTCCTCCTTACATTCAAGTAAAATACAATACTTGTATCATACCATGTTTTGCTAAAAAACCTAAATAAATCGTCTTTTTTCCCTTAATATAAGATTTTGAATTTTAACAATGCTATAATATTTTTGGAAAGCCATTACATTGATTAGATGGAGGTATTTCATTCATGACCACTAAAACTCACGACATCATCAGCATTACAGAAAAATTTGGAGCAAACAACTATCATCCGCTTCCAATCGTCATATCCAAGGCGGAAGGGGTTTGGGTGGAGGATCCGGAAGGCAACAAATACATGGATATGCTTAGCGCATATTCCGCTGTTAATCAGGGCCACCGTCATCCAAAAATCATTCAGGCACTGAAAGATCAAGCCGATAAAATCACCTTAACTTCCCGCGCCTTCCATAATGACCAGCTTGGACCGTGGTATGAAAAAGTCGCAGGACTGACAAATAAAAACATGGTATTGCCGATGAACACTGGAGCTGAAGCAGTGGAAACAGCGGTCAAAGCAGTTCGCCGCTGGGCCTACGAAGTGAAGGAAGTGCCTGTCAATCAAGCTGAAATCATCGTTTGTGAAGACAATTTCCATGGACGTACCATGACAGCCGTTTCCATGTCATCAAGCGAAGAGTACCAGGAAGGCTTCGGACCGATGCTACCGGGAATCAAAGTTATTCCATATGGAAGTATTGAAGCTTTGGAGAGTGCTATTACCCCTAATACAGCTGCATTCATTTTTGAACCGATCCAAGGGGAAGCAGGCATCAACATCCCTGCTGATGGGTTCCTCAAAGCTGCGTATGACGTTTGTAAAGCGAACAATGTCCTGTATGTAGCAGATGAAATCCAAGCTGGCCTTGGCCGCTCCGGTAAACTGTTTGCGTGTGACTGGGAAAATGTAGAGCCGGATATGTATATCCTTGGCAAGGCACTGGGCGGAGGGGTCTTCCCTATCTCATGCGTTGCAGCGAACAAGGAAATTCTTGGCGTATTTAACCCAGGGTCACATGGCTCCACTTTCGGAGGAAATCCGCTTGCATGTGCCGTTTCCATGGCTGCCCTCGAAGTTATCGAAGAGGAAAAGCTGGTGGAAAGATCCTTCGAGCTTGGCAATTACATGCAGGATGAATTGCGCAAAATAAACAACCCTATCATCAAGGATATTCGCGGCAGAGGCTTGTTTATTGGTGTGGAGCTGACAGAAGCTGCCCGTCCATACTGCGAGAAGCTGAAAGAGGAAGGTCTCCTATGCAAAGAAACACATGAAACGGTGATCCGTTTTGCTCCACCTCTTGTGATTTCACAGGAAGATCTCGATTGGGCAATCGGTAAAGTGAAGAAAGTGTTATCTGTTTAGGATTATAGTAAGAAATTGGACCAGGCACTCCTCAGTTATGGGGAGGAGTGCCTGGTCCTTTTATTTTTACTTTTCATCGAACCATATTCGTAAGCTTGCCTACCCCTTCTACAATTACTTCCACAACGTCCCCACGCTTCAGGAATTTGGGTGGATTAAAGCCTTTCCCGACCCCGGCTGGTGTCCCGGTTGCAATGATATCCCCCGGCTCCAGCGTCATCCCTTTGGACAATGTGGCAATCATCTCCGGAATGGAAAAGATCATCAGGTCAGTTCGGGCATGCTGCCTTATCTCACCGTTTATGCGAGTACTGATTTCAAGGTCATGAGGATCCTCGATAGCAGACTTATGAACAATGGCCGGTCCCATAGGGCAGGATGCATCCAGGCTTTTCCCAAGAAAGAACTGTTTATGACGCGCTTGCATGTCACGGGCCGTAATATCATTGATGATAGTGTAGCCAAAAACGTAGTCATATGCCTCTTCCTCTTTAATCCCTATTCCTTTCTTTCCGATAACCACTGCCAACTCCCCTTCATAGTCCAGCTGGTTTGTCAGACTTTCATGGAGGATAATATCATCCCCATCCCCAATAACGGAAGTTGGCGCTTTTGTAAAAATCATGATGTGTTCCGGGATGTCCCCTTCGCTTCCCATCTCTAGGACATGATCCTTATAGTTTTTCCCGACACAAAGTACATTCTTAGCAGGACGAGGAATAGGGGCCAAAAGGGTAACCTCCTCCATTTGATAGAAATAGGTTGGCGCATCCCTCTGTGTTAACACCCAATCTCTTAAATTGGCAGCTGTCTCCACGAAAGATCCACCTAGTGCAATACATTCCAACAGTGATTGTGGGAGGTTTTGCACACCATTTTTCACCCGTTCCGTTTCATGAAGATCAATGATATACTGTTGTGCTTCGTCTGTTAAACCTACAAATGTTTTCCCTTTAAATTGTGCAGTAAGAAAATGCATAATGGTTGATCTCCCTTTCCTATCGAAACGTTTTTTGTAGTATTTTGTTATATTATGACTTGTTTTAGCGAAGTCCTTTTTTTCTTTTTCTAACCATGCCATAATTAGGACAATCGATTGCATCTTATAAAAATGGAGTAGAGTCGTATGTTAGCTTTGAAAATTGAATTAAAGAGAAAACAAATGATTCATTATGCGAAAGAGTATGGATTTACCGCTTCTGAAACGGTTCAATGCAGTCAGGAGCTAGATGCTTTACTGAACAAACAGTGGGAGCAGCAATTGCTTTCCATTCATCAATCGAATAACTATTCTTTTGCCCAATAGGAAGATGCGAGATATTATTCTCGCATCTTTTCACTTTGACTTTTTCTAAGCGGAGATCTCCTACCATACGTCCCCATTCTCCATAGCCATTCCATTGGACCATAATGGAAACGGGACAGCCAAACCTTGCTCAGAATTATCTGTACCGCATATACCCCTATAACCATTAGAAGCCCGTGAAACGGCTGGAATCTTCCATACAGTCCCAGTCCATAGCTGTAAAAAATGAATGTGCAGAGCACGGACTGAAACAAATAGTTTGTCAGACTCATTTTCCCCACATATTTCAATGGAGAAAGCAGTTTTAGTCCTATGCCCTTATCTGTTGCAAGAACGATGGTCAGGAAATAGAATACCGCACATGCAGGTCCTCCTATAGAATCCTGCAGATATTCCACTGCAAGGTTTTTCCCCGCATAGTAAGGAAGCAATTTAAAGACTAGTGTTAAAACCAAGGTTACCGCCCATAGCTTTTTGAATAACCCGAGATTATCCTCCACATTTTGAAGCCATTTTGCCTTGGCTGCCGCTGCCCCGAAAAGGAACATCGGTAAGATGGATAAAATAATAAATACCAAGTTCGCTATATTTACAAATGCCCAGTCTTCCATTCTCTGTCTGGTAATCTCCATGAAGGTTCCATTCGCATACACCTCCAGTGACTGCAGCACTGCACCCTGATACCCCTCGTAAACGTCGAAGCTTCCATCCATCATCATCATGGAAAGTAATGTTAACAGAGTCAATAGGAAGGTCGGGATGCTAATTAGAAGAAGCCCGGTCCATACCATTGCTTTTGAAGTCATGTTTCTCATGAGCAATAACAGAAAACCGGTGATGGCATAGGTAATCAGAATATCACCATGCCAGATCAGGAATGCATGAATGCACCCTATTGCCAGTAAAACCAATAGTCTTCTGGAAAAATACTTTGGAACGGATAGATTCTTTTCTTTCAGACGATCCATGAAAATGATGAACCCGTACCCGAACAAAAAGGAAAACAAGGTATAAAAGCTTGCCTGTGCCACTATGTCCACAAAATTTACCGTCCAGATATCCAACCTGTCACTCCAGTATGTACGCTGGTCCACATAGAGCATTGGCGAAAAAAATGATGGCATGTTAACAAGGAAAATACCGAGTATCGCCAAACCTCTTATAATATCTAAAGCAATGATTCTATCTATCTCTTGTATCGGAGCTGCTTTCATCCTATTCCTCCCATCAAATGATACGTATATTATAGCTGATTTACCTAAATATTCCTATATAGGATATCACCTGCAGAGAATCACCCAATTTCTACTCACCATACCGGGCATTTGTCATAGGATAATAACAAATGCGCAGGGTAGACCACTTTGTGACGAAATTTTGAAAAGGAGATGCCATGTATGCCAGCTATCGTCGGAGCTGTAAATGTGAACAGTATAGGGAATTCCGGCATTTTCCATATAGGGGATGTATTTCAGATGTCTCCTTATAGTGCAGCCAAAACATTTGCAGGTTCGGGAAGTTTCAACACTGGAGATAGAGTCACCATAAGCAACACAAATAGTCAGACTAATACGTATGATCAAGATGTCAATGACCAGCCAATTGCATTAAATATGTAATGGCAGAGGGAAACGGAGGATGCAGGATGACCACCAATTTTTTTATCAACCAAAGCATAAACATTCATCAAATCAAAATTGGGGGAGTGACCAACTCCTCCGTTTTTCAAATTGGAAGCGCCGGTGTTATTAAAGCACTTTCCAATTTAAATAATACTGGTGGCTTTACCGGACCTGCACCGTCTTCCAGCGCTGCAATCCAGCAAGTACAGGAAGAGCAGGTTTCAGATCAGCAAACATATTCCGGACCATTCGTCCCGTTGGAAGGGACAGTCAGAGAGAAAAAATAATCTGGGCATTCACCCAACTACACTGATTTGCATACAGTAGTACTGAATCTCGTATTGCCAAATTGTGAGTGAAAGGGGTGGTCGAATGTACTATAATATTCAGCAATATTTATACGAATCGCAGCAGCAAATGCAGAAATTGTTGGAGATAACAGCAAAGCAAGCAAAGCAGATTACAACCTTGGAAGAAGTGCTCACACAAATGCAGCAAGAGATCATCCGGATCAAAGAAAAACCAAGTATGAATATCGAACGGATTGAATATAAGTTCGACCAATTAAAAGTGGAGACTCTCGAGGGGACTCTAAATATTGGTCTTACACCCGGGTCTGCAGGTGAAATAGAGGATTTTGTCGTGACGCAAAACAACATGAAGGTTCCTGTACCACAAAGGAACCAACAGTTGGCAAAGGCCATTGAATCAAACCTGAGAGATTATCTGACAAAGAACGGCCATCAGGAGATCAGGGATATCGCAAAGAATCAAGGCAAGTCGCTTGAGGAGCACTACTACGACTTCATGATACAGGATGTCTGCAAACAGCTTCCGAAAAGGATAGAACACACTTTAAACCAGTCTACAACCGAAGCAGTGGAAAAAGGGTTAAGTGATGAAAAAATAAAAGAGTTAGCCGAACAGAAATTAATGGCGGATATGCAACAGGCATTTACAGCATTTATTCAAAATCTCCCAAATAAAATATAAAGAGTGGTGTTTTCATTGAATTTTAACGTGGTCAATCATGGCCTGTATGTTCAGAACATAGATATTCTAGGAGTATCCTCCTCCTCCATTTTCTTGGTTGGAGACACGCAAAATATCTGCCTCACCTCGTACTTCGACACCCCGGCGGAATCCCTCATCATTGGTCCATTTGTACCGCTGACGGTGGAATAGTCAATGAGAATCTCTATGGTCGATGAAGTGAATGTTTTGTCACTTTCATTCAGTTCCTACTTGCATATCGGGGATTCTTATTGCATCAATGCAAAAAGCAAGGCCTTGGCTGTGAAAAGGGAATATCCTCGCTACTATGGGAATGAGGGCAGTTTTGCCGCATATCCTATTTTTAATATGAATACGCCGACTCCCGTTATAACAGAGAAAATAAATACACAAATTTCCAATGTAAATCCAAATATTATCGTAAACAACATTTCTGTTAAAGGTGTGTCCTCTTCATCAATCTTACAGGTCGGATCTTCCAATTCCATTTTTGCGGAAGCAAGGATAAAGCATATACGCCAGCTAATAGGAAGTACTTCTTCTACCTAGTTGGATGAATAGGAGGGAAATAAATGCCAGCCATTGTAGGGCCAGTTCAAGTAAATAGTGTCGGGGGAGGAACAATGAACTTCGGAGATTCCTTTTATATTTCACCAAAAGAAACCGGAAAAGCCCATGCAGGATCGGGTTCCTTTAATACCGGAAACTTCATTATCTCAAATACCGGATTAAGTGCTACCAATACCATCGACCCTGATGTAAATGACCAGAATATTGCAGCCAATGAATAGTGCCCGGCGCATTGCTGAACATATTAAAAACTAATTTCATACACTGTACTATCACGTATACAAAAAAGGATGTCTTATATGCCAGCAATTGTCGGTCCTGTAGCAATCAACAGTGTCGGGGGAGGCGTCATCAATTTTGGGGATTCCTTCTACATCTCTCCAAAAAGCGCCTCCAAGACCTCAGCAGGCTCCGGAGCCTTTAACACCGGTAACTTCATCATCACCAACAACGGCCTCAGCGCCACCAACACCATCGACCCAGACATCAACGACCAGGATATCATCGCAAACAACTAGTAAAATTTTTAGTTGAATTTTTTAGTAATTTTTTTAAAAGGGGGCCAGACCCCGGCAGGAGTTTCCACTTGAATGTCGACGTATATGCAAAAGGCCTAGCCCCGGTTTTCCGGGGCTAGGCCTTTTGCTATGGTTATATTGCTTATAGCTTACATTGTTCCAATCGCGTTTTTCTTCTTCCCCATCCTGAAAACCTTCTCAGGTCCAATTCGTTAAACTTCCACTATCCCTATGGTACCTAATTACAGATTCTCTAATGTGACCACGGAACCTGTCCCCTCCGACTTGGCAGGTGTGACCACCAGGCGCCTTGGGAGTCTGGCTCTCAGTTCCTGCACATGGCTGATGACTCCTACTGCCAAATGATTGGATTGGAGTTTTTCGAGAGCCGTTACCACAGCATCCAGCAGTTCGGAATCCAGTGTTCCAAATCCTTCGTCCAGGAAGAAGAATTGAAGCGGATATTCCCCTCTCAATTGGATTTGCGCCGAAAGTGACAATGCCAATGCCAAGGAGGTCAGGAATGTTTCGCCCCCAGACAAGGAGGAAACCGGCCGTCTTACTCCGCCATTTGCATCATCCCTAATGATGAATCCGCCCTGGGAATCCATCTCGAGCGCATACCGTTGTCGAGTAAGATGTCCTAGACGCTCGGATGCATCGCGGCTGATTTGATGAAGCTGTTCTTCGGCCAAATATTCGACAAAGCTGTTTCCCTTGAAGATCGCCTGCAGCTTCTGATAGGAGCCTATTTCATCGGAAAGCTGCTCTTTCTTTTCTTCCAAGCTACGGTATCGCTCATTTCTTTCCTTTACTACGGAAAGGTGATGATGGGCGGCACTTTTTGCTTCAATTTCCATTCTTAGCTGCTTTCTGTTATCCTGTACCCTTCCTTGGATGGCAATCCATTCCGTTTCGGTGATGGACTCTTTCCCAATTAAGGCGCTCAATCGATTCCGATCTTTTTCGAGCATATTGCGCTCATCCCAATAACTTTGCGTTTCTTTTTTCCAACTATCCATATTATCAAGGAACTGGATCGCGGTCTCCACTTCCTCCTTGGATGTGAAGGTACTCTTCTCAAAGGCAGAACTCCACTTATCTAAAAGAAGATCCTTGCGTGAAGAGGTTTCGGCAACCATCTGCTCACTCTGTTTCATTTTTTTGTCCCATTCGTGATAGTCGTTTTGGGCTGCCTTCCATTTCTGATAAGCACCCTCCTCCATTTCATTCAGCTTCAGCAGGTTCTCTTCCACCTGCTGCAGTTCATGAAGAATGGATAAATCACCCACAACAACTTTTATTTCACCACTTGTTTCCTCGATCCGAATCAGAAGCTGCTTCTTTACAAGATTCTCCTGGAACACAAGCTTTTCTACCTCCTGCTTACGCTCCTGCACCGTCCGTAATTCCCGTTCTTTCTCCTCAATGAATTCAACACTTGTATTAATTCGCTCCTGCAGCACTTTCATCTGCTTTTCCACTTCTTTTGCTGCCTGATAGTCTGCTTCAATTGTTTCCAGCTTCAGATCAGGGAACTGCTCTATCCAGGCCTCGCACAATTCTGCACTACCCTTTCGCAAACCTTCCAATCTTTCATTCCAGCCTGCCCACTGCTCCTCGAAGGATTGCATGAGCTTATGCGTTTCACTGACAGTAAGACTTGATTTTCTTAAAGAAAGGTCGAGCTGTGCTTTTCGTTCCTGAATATAGATCAGGTCCTGCTGCAAGCATTTCTGCTCTGTCTGTATCTTATGGAATCTATTTAATAACAGTTCCGCCGGTTCAGCCGTTTCACGATATTCCTTTTCCCACTCTTCCACCTGCTCCGTAGAGGGTTTCGGGTCCGGCAAAGAATAGGATCCTTCGAGCTCTTGATACAATTCAGAAGCCAGCTGTTCCAATTTCAGCTTCACAGTAACAATTTTCTGTTTTTCCTCCTGGATGGAAGTGATCAGTGCCTCCACTCCGTTTTCTTCCTTGCTGCTGGCAATTTCCTTCATGCTTTCATGATCTGGTCGACTGGGGTGATGGGTGGAGCCACATACAGGGCATGCCTCCCCTTCCTCCAAGGATTTGGCCAGTTCCATGGCAAGCTGATGGATCTTCAGCTCTTCTTCCATATTCCTTTCATCCTGAAGAAACTTCTCCACTTGACGTCCAACCCAATCCAGTTCAAGTGTCAGGTGTGAGCTTGCTGCATAATATTTTTCCGTACTTTGGAAAAATGCCAAAAGCCCTTTTTTCCCTTCTTGCAGCTCGGTCTGTGCATGACTGTTGTCCTTCTGATACTGCTGCAGTTTTTCAAACAGCTTCTGCGTTTCTTCGTTGGTATCGTACAGCTTCTTTTGGACCTGGGAGATTTCCTGCTTTTTCTCGAATGCTTGCTGGAGCTTATCCATTCTACCCACCGAGAGGGAGAGTTCCGTCAATTCCGCCTTCAAGCTTTTCTGCTTGGCTAGTGCCTTCTGGTAAATTTCCCTTGTCCGGTTTTCCAAAAGCTCTTCTTTGGTTAGCTTTTCCTTTTTCAGCTCTAGCTCTTCTTCAAGCTTCTTCCATTCCGCTTTCAACGGAACCAGACCGTCTTCCAATGTCTTAGCCCTTGCCAGCTGCTCCTTTTTCCGGAGTAGCTCCGGATGGTGCAATTCTTTTTTCTTTCTGGCTGCATCATAGGCCTCCACAGCTTTTTTCAGGAGCTCTTTTGCCGCATCATGTTTGATGGTGTCCTGTTCAAACTGGCGCTGCCACTTATTCAATGCTGCCTCGACTTCAATCAGATCTTCCAATAGGGGCTTCAAAGAAGTAGCCTGCTGAGCAAGAGAGACCTTCTCTTCCAAATCCTTAATGTGACTCTCTTTCTCCATCATCTGCTTGAGGGAAAGCTCCACCTGCCCTTTTTCTGCCTGCCACTCCCACTTTTTCTTTTTTTCCTCAAAAAGTGTTTCTATTTCCTGAAGGACCTTTTCGGAAGAGCTTACAGAGAGTTCCAATTCCTTATACGTCTCTTCTGCCGTCATTACCGCTTCATCCGATGCTTCTCCAAGCCCCAGTTGCTCCGCTTGAATTTCACCAAGCAGGCGCGTTTTCCCTTGAAGCTCCTCTTTGATTTTGCGGGAAAGCTCATCTCCGTATTTCTCCAGCTGAAAAAGTCGCTGCAGCATCTGTCGTCTATCCGCACCCTTCAGAGAGAGAAATTCCGCAAACTTGCCTTGAGGCAGCACAACCGCACGGGTAAAGTCATCAATTGTCAAACCGATGATTTCCTGCACCGCCAGGTTTACTTCCCCCGCTTTATCGGCAATCACTAGATGCTCCTCATCCCTGATTTCCGACAATCGGCAAATGCCAGATTTCACACGGATATCATCCGTTCTCTTGAAAGTACGCTCCACTTTGAACCGCTGCTTGCCTTTGGCATTTTCCAATTCAAATACAAAGGACACGTCCAGGACATTTTCCGCATGATTCATGATTCCTTGCGTATTATTGGAAGCCCGCTCCACTTTTCCGTACAGCGCCAATGTCATCGCATCCAATATCGAAGACTTCCCGCTTCCGGTCGGACCAAATATCCCAAATACACCGCCTTGGCAAAGTGCCTCAAAATCTATTACCTGCTTCTCTCGAAAGCTGTGCAAGCCAGCAACTGTCAAACTTATCGGCTTCATGCTTCTCCCTCCCTTCCCGATTTTTCATCATTCAATAAGGATAAAAATAAACGTACAAGCTCTTCTTCCGGCTGAGCCCCACCTGATTGCTTTTCATAAAACCGTACAAACAGCTCTTCGATTGGCATGCTGTCCATTTTCACCATATTACGTTCTTCCACCATTTCCGGGAAGATCGGCCTGATGTGGAGGATCCCATCATGCAGCTTTCTTACACGGTGAATTTCCTCCATGGATAGCGCGTTTGTCACATGTATCTCCAAGTCAATCCAGGCATTGGAATCCTTTTTCTCCTCCAGCCAGCCAAACACCTGCTGTAATCCTTCCGTTGCCTTCCAACGTACCAAAGGTTTTCCGCTCGACAAAAATATCTCGTTTGTTGCAACTTCTTTCCCCGGCACAGCTTCTATGATTGTTACACTCTTGGCATAGCCAGCCTCCGAAAAGCTGTAGGCAAGCGGCGAACCCGAATAGCGTGCCTGCGTTTTCGCCCGCTTGATTGTCTGAGGTCGGTGCAGGTGTCCAAGTGCAACGTACTGAGCCTGATGCGGCAGGCTTTCGGCAGCAACCGTAAATGCGCCGCCCACCTCGATTGGTCTTTCTGAATCACTGGAGCTGCCTCCTGCAACGAACAGGTGACTCATCGCAATATTCACGGAATCAGTTGTAAAACTTTCACACATCTTTTCAAAAAGCTGACGGATCCGTGCATCATAATGGTCGCGAATAACTTTTTCATCAAAAGTTTCGGAAAGCACCTCATTCAGTCTTGATTCGGATGGATATGGCAGAGATGCAAGCTTCAGCAGTTCGCCGGTAGTTGGAATTTGAATGGATTGTACTTCCGTGGTAGGGTAGCCGAGCAAAGAAATGCTCTGAGTGGATGCGAGTGGCTGGGAGGCGGAAAGTCTATCCGGATTATCATGATTCCCGGCAATCACAGCTAAAGGTCGTCGTCCTTTATCGGAAAGCTTTTGCAAGGATTCATAAAATAGTACCTCCGCTTGTGCCGGTGGATTTACGGTATCATACACATCCCCTGCCATCAGTATGACATCGATCTCTTCTTCCTCTACAATCGTGGCTAGCTCATCGAGAAATTGAGCTTGCTCAGGTAATCTGCTTCTACCTTCCAATGTCTTGCCTAAATGCCAATCGGCCGTATGCAATATTCTCAACCTTTTTTCCCCCTATCGGAAAAGGACGCAAGCGGATAAGAACCTTGTCCTCTCCGCCTGTGCACTTTTTCTATTCTTCTATCTTCACTAAATGGTTTCCATCAAAGAAATACAGGTATTTGGCAGTCAGCTTTTTATTCCAGATTTGCTCCACCGCTTTTCCGTATAAGGAAACTTGTTCCAGGTAGCGATTTCGCAAAACCGGTTCCGCCTCTTCAAAGCCGTTTGCAAACCTTCCTGTAATGGTATCTGTTTTATAGTCAAGCAGTACCAGTCCATCTTCATCTTCAATCAAACAATCGATGACCCCTTGTACAAGCACGGTTTCTTCCTTTAGCTCTGCATTTTTACCAATTTCATTTCCTTTTAATGCAAAACTGAAAGGGACTTCACGATGCACTTTCTTGGCATGTATCATCCGCTTGCCGATCGGGGTGGAAAAGAAACTGACCACTGCGTCCATATCGATGACTTCCGCCTGCTCGCTTGTCATCAACTCTTTCTGAACCATCTGCAATATCTGTGCCTGGATTTCATCGCGTGTATATCCATTTCCGTCCAATGGAATGTTTTGCATGACGGTATGCATGGCCGTTCCTATTTCGGTTGGCGATAAGCGTTTTTTCTGAAGAAAGGATGGACGATCCAAAAAGTATTTCCGGTCAGGTTGTACAAGTGAGTGATCTGCATACGGATCCTGCTGCTCCTTCATTCGCTTCAGCTCCGACACCGATTGCTTTGAGCGATGTTTGCTTGCTTCCTTGAATGGATATTGCCAATTCAGCTGATCTTTTACCTTTTCAAACAGCGGACTTTGGATGTCCACATGGAGGCCATGCTTCACTTTTTCCAGAAGCTCATTCTCCTCCAGTATAGCAGCCTCCATTTCTTCAAGCAGCTCTTGCACATTGGTGACCGTTACCTTCCAGGATGCAGTATGATGGATAATCTCATCAGGTACGAGAGATGATGTCGGGCCTTCCCGGAGCAGTTCTGCATCTTCGTGACGGACAAGTGCCGGACCGACCCAATCCATATAGGATTTCGCGCCAGCTCTTGCATAGTCAGGCAAAAGCCAGTTTTGGGAGTCCGCAGATTCTCCCCATTGTAACCTGGATTTTTCAAAATTCTTCACCGTTCCAACGAGATAAAGCTTCTCTTTCGCCCGTGTCAGAGCTACATAAAGCACCCGCATTTCTTCAGCAATCAACTGTGCCTTCGCTTTGCGCTTCAATGCCAGCTGCAATAGCGTCGGATAGGTGATCCGCAGGCGCGAGTTTACATATTTCGAACCGAATCCAAGCTCCTTATCGAGCAGATAGCTGCTGTTTAAATCCATCATATTGAACTGCTTGGATAGGCCAGCAACAAAGACGATCGGAAACTCGAGCCCTTTGCTGGAATGGATGGTCATAAGACGGATAACATCTTCCTGCTCACCAAGTGCCCTTGCCGCTCCCAGATCCTCTCCTCTATCCTGCATTCTCTCAATGAAGCGCAGGAATCGGAACAGTCCCCGGAAAGAGGTCGATTCGTATTGTCTTGCCCGGTCGTAAAGCGCACGCAGATTTGCCTGACGCTGCTTGCCGCCTGGCATCCCCCCGACAAAGTCGTAGAAGTGGGTATCCTGGTAGATTTGCCAGATAAGCTCAGATAACGCCCCTTCCCTGGCTGATGTCCGCCAGTTCTGAAGCATCTCATAAAAGGCCTTCACCTTTCTGACAACCTCTTTTTCTTCTACACTATCAGGAGATTTATTCAGGAACACCAAAAGTGCGTCAAAATAGTTCCCCTTCCTCTGCTGAATTCGTATGAGAGCCAGTTCATTGGAATCAAGCCCCACAATCGGGGACCTCAGAACAGAGGCAAGCGGTATATCCTGATATGGATTATCGATGATTTTCAATAATGATAGCATGATCGCAACCTCTGTTGCCTCGAAATATCCCGTGCTCAGGTTCGCATATAAAGGGAGCCCCTCTTGCTTGAACTCTTCCATGAATTGCGGAGCCCATGGCATCGAGCGCATCAGGATGACAAAATCCCTGTAGGTGACGGGGCGCATGCGCTTTTCATCCTTATCATAGATCTTGTAGCCGGACTTGATCAGCTTTTTGATTTTCCGTGAAATCAATTTTGCCTCCACCTGCGCCGTTTCCAGTTCCACCTTGTCAAAAGCGGATGGGCTGAAATCATCATCTGACATTCCGAAAGATTCATCGGCGGAAGGGTCGCTCCGGTCGACAAGCAGCAGTTCCGTTTCCCTCTCGTCGGCTTGTGGATAATTGACTGCACCAAACTTCAATTCAGCGTCTTCATTGTAGTCGATCTCCCCGACCGTCTCCCCCATGATCTGCTTGAAGATAAAGTTGGTGGCATCCAGCACCTCTGTTCTAGAACGAAAGTTGCGGTTAAGATCGATGCGAAGGCCGCCATATTCTTCTGTGGTGCCGAACCTCTTGTATTTGCTCAGGAAAAGGAACGGCTCTGCCAGACGGAATCGATAGATGGACTGCTTCACGTCCCCTACCATGAACATATTTCCAGCCGCTTCCTCTTCCTTCGTCACAAGCTTCAAGATCGCCTCCTGCACCATATTCGTATCCTGGTATTCATCCACCATCACTTCTTTGAAAGTGGTTTGATACCTAAGTGCGGCTTCCGACCTTTCAAAGCCTGAGCCAGTTGGCGTGCGCAGGATACTTAAACAGAGGTGCTCCAGGTCAGAAAAGTCCACCAGACCCTTCTCCTGCTTCAAGAGGCTGAACTGTCTGCCATATTCCTTTACCAGCTCCACCAAAGTTGCCATAACAGGAGCCAGCTCCTCTAGGTCCTTAAGGAAGGATTCCGGGCGTCTGGAAAACAGCTCGTCCTTGATCCCTTGAATGATTCCTTTTGCCTTATTTCGCACCTTGGTCCAGCTTTCGATCAGTTCTTTATCATATTCATCTCCACGGCAGGTTTTCGCCCGTGGAAAATCAAGGCTCTGCATTTCTTCATATAGCACATCCCATGATTCCTCTAGTGCAGCCTGCAGTCTTGCCAGCTGCTTTGTGTCCTCTTCGATATTGACGGAACGGGGAGCAGGCCCTCCAGGTTCAAGGGTTATCTCCATCGCTTTTTCCAAAAGACTCTTCGCCCCAAGAAATTGCAGCTCCATCTCTCGTTTCAGCATGGAGATAAACGGAAGCTCATCGATAGGAAGCTGGCTGGCAGACTGATAGAAAGCAGCGATATCCCCGAGCCACTTCTCAGGTGCCGGATTGGCCCTGGAAAACTCATGCAGATCCAGTACCAGCTTTTGGAGCGCTTCATCCGTCCGGTCATTCGTGTAACGATCCACCAGGTCGAAGAAAGCGTCATTCCCCACTTTTCCGTACTCTTCCTCAAAGACGTTCTCCAGCACTTCCTCCTGCATCAGCTGAATCTCCGTTGTATCTGCAATGCGGAAGCTCGGATCGATATCGATCAGGTAATAGTATTTTCTCACTACATCCAAGCAAAAGGAGTGGATGGTCGAAATGGAAGCACGGTTCAGCAAGGACAGCTGCCTGCGGAGATGGAGCGATGCCGGCCTTTTTTCCAGCTGCTTCTCTAACGCTTCCCCGATACGATGTCTCATTTCCGCTGCCGATGCATTCGTAAATGTCACAACAAGGAGGCGGTCCACATCCACATGCTCCTGCACAATCTTATGAATCATCCGTTCTACCAGAACGGCCGTTTTCCCGGATCCGGCAGCCGCTGCAACAAGTATATCCCTGCCGCTTGCGACAATGGCCTTCCACTGGTCATCCGTCCATTGTGCATCCACTGGTTTTGGTAATAGTTCCATCCCCATCATTGACCTCCTCCTTCCACTTTTCTTTTGATGGATTCCATAATTTCATCCTTCGGTATATTTGTCAGCAATCTATAGTCGTTCTCGTCAAGAGAGGTATCAAATTGACAGAACGATTTATAGGAACAGAAGGTACATGGTGTTTGATTTTTCAGCTTGTAAGGGGCGATGCTAGTTTCACCTTCTGATATTTTCATGCCGATATCTTCGAAGGTCTTTCTCACATAGTTTCTCAAATAGGTGAATTCCGTTTCACTTGCTACAGAGGAATTGGAGTAGAACTCCCCATTGGACTTCAAACCGGCGGAAACAATTTGGGAATGCCCTTTATCAAGCGTCTGATCCATAAGACGGACAGATTCCTCTTCTCCTAAAAGAAGTCCCTTCATTTTGAAGCTTTTGAAAATCTCCTCTTCAATGATATCCTCAGGTGCCATTCCATTCGTTTTGATCATCGGATTATGCACATGAAAATAAAGGACCCCTGCAGGTGACGCCTGAGTACCAAGCCATCCCTCTGAATGGGAGATGACGATATCCAGATAGGTCAGCATCTGCAATGCCAATCCATAGTACACTTCTGTCAGATCCAATGCCTTATTGCTGGATTTATAGTCGATGATCCGTAGCAGCAAGCCATTTGAGCCCTCCGCCTTATCAACACGGTCAATTCGCCCGACAAGCTCCATCGATACTCCGTTAGGCAGATCCACCCTGATCGGAGGCAGCTCTTCCTTCTGGCCGAATCCAAGCTCAAGGCCAAGTGGGGTGAATTTGCTTGCCCTTGAATGCTCACTCAGGATTTGTGCTGCTCTGGTAATGATGGTTTCAAGCTTTCTTTTTATATATTGGAAACGGTTGGAGCTTAAAAGAATTTCCCCTTGCAGCTTAGGTGCCAGAATATTTACGGCTTCTTTTGCCAACAGTTCACACTCAGACTTCGTCAACGACTTCCAATCACTGCCCTTTTGCCGCAGACTATCGGAAATAGTTTTTAGTGCAGCATGAAACAGCTGCCCGATATCCGGCGCCTCCAAACGATAGATTTGCCTATCCTTCAGCTTCAATCCATGGGAAGCGAAGTGTGAAAAGGCACAGGCACTGAATTTCTCCATCCTTGATACACTGGCTTCCATATGATCGCCGTAAAGCTGTCTGCTGACGCCCGCTTCCAGCTTTTTCGCTTCATTTCTATAGAACAGACTCTGCAGCACCTGCTCGGTTCGCCCGTTCCACTGTTCATCCTCAAGAAGGGTGTTATACACATCCCACCATACAGGATCGACGGGATATTTTTTCATCCAGGCCTGTAGCTGAACTGCAAGATTGGAAAGCGTAGTGCCCGGGGTATGGACAAACATCAGTTGCTCCTCCTGGGATAGCTCTGCAGGTTCATTCATCATCAGCCTTTCCTCCACCTCCGGGAACATCTCCTTCATTCGCTTTATATAGGAGGAAGCCAAAAGTGATTTCCCCTCTTCATCAGCCAGGGAATAGCTGATATAAAGCTGATGGGAAGGAGAAAGGAAAGCAGAATATACAAGAAAATGGTCATCCAGCAATCTTTCCAGGCTAGTTGGTGCAAGCTCCAGTCCATAGGTGGCGAGAAGCTCCCTCTCTTCCTCTGAAACAAAGCCTTCATCCTTGATTTTGGCAGGAATGACCCCTTCGTTTACCCCGATGACAAAGCTATGCTTTATATCCGTCAGTCTCGACAAATCAAAGTTTGCAACAATCACCTGATCGATGGCTGGCGGTACAAGACTGAAACGCAGGCTTTCCAACCCGCTCTCCAGCATTTTTGAAAACAGCGCCATGGAAATAGGCTGATCTCCAATCAGTTCCACCATCTGATCGAGCAAACTGATGATCGCCTTCCACACCTGCTCATTTTCTTTTGCAGATGATAGGTTTCCTGCTTGTTCTGCCTTTCTCATCCGATTCTCCAGTTTGACTGGAATTCCGAGGTCCTCCATGTATTCGTATAGCGCCTTGCAGAAGCCTTCAATGGACTTGGAACGCTTCCATCGCTTCTCAAGCATCGACAGCGGTTCCACAATCATACTTCTCAGTTCATTGATTTCCTGTTCGTAGGCAAGCTCTTCATCTGTCTGCACATAAGGGCCTTCAGTATCAATACTGAAAAAACGACGGTATCTCCAAGGTTCTTTCGCCGTCCACCTTTTCCCCTGAATTCCATAGGAAAGGCAATAGTTCTCCAGTTTGTCCGTCTTTTCCCGCATCTCTTCTATATCCTGATCCATCGAATAAAAGAAATCCGTTTTTACACAACGGAAAACAGACTCATAGCGCCAGTTACGTGTGATGACCTCGATACTTGAACGCAAGAGCTCTACAAGCGGATGATGAAGCATCGTACGCTTCTGATCGATGAAAAAGGGAATCTCATAATCTTTGAAAACAGTATTGATCAAATCCACATAGGACTCGGCATTGCGGACAATGACCGCAATATCCTTATAGCGGTTACCCTTGTCACGAACAAGCGATGTGATTTCCCGTGCTATTCCTTCAATCTCCGCTCTTCTGTTTACAGCCTGCAAAATGGAGACCTCACCTTTACCGGGATAAGCCACGGTAGGTCTTACGTCAAAATATTGCTCCAAATGCCGCAATGAATCGGATTCCGTAAAGCGGTGGGCATCCTCCATCAAGATAGGGCTATCCACCTTGCATCCTTCTTCGAGTGCAATGTTTTTCAGCTTCTGGTAAGTGGTACCGGTTGACCGGAATAAATGGAGGTCATATGGCGCCTCCTCGTCATAGGGCTTGTCCAATGTAAGAGATACGGTAACAGATCTGGCATGCACCATAAGCTGCTTCAGGACCTCCACTTCCTGTGGTGTAAAGCTATGAAAACCATCTATAAAAATATCTGCTTGTTTTATATAGGAGGATAAAGGGATCTTTTCAGCCAGCAGCTGCTGATAATCCTCTCCATCCACATATTTGCCTTCTAGAGTATGCTCCAATTGACGGTAGACCAACAAAATATCCGAAAGCTTCTTGGCGAGCATTCTTTCATGTTCTGAAATGGTGCTATCATCCTTGATACGGACAATCTCTTCCTGCAATAGCTCAGGTGTCACACAGTAACGCTTGAATTCCGTTACCATACTTTCCATCTGTTCAATAAAGCCAAACTGTTCGGCAGAACGGCCAAACACCTGAAACTCATTCTTATGCTCCTCGACTACCTTGCGAAGAAGCATATGTATCCCGGTCTGATCAATATGAAAACGGCTGATTCCCCCTACCTCCTGCAGGATTCGCCAGGCAAGGCGGGTAAAACTGAATACCTGTGCCCGGATCATCCCCTGTATATCAGGCGACTGAACCATCCGATATTCCGATTGAAAGGTCATCTGTTCCGGAACGAGATAGACAATCGGATGGCCTTCCGGATTCTCTTTCAACTGCTGAAGGATCTGGTCGCTACACCATTTTGTTTTTCCACTTCCTGTTCTTCCTATCAAAAAACGAATCGACACAGCATTTCCCCCAAACGTCTCTATGGTTAAAAGGACGACCGGCTCTCACTTTTCCGGTCGCACTAAATCTATGATTATATAATTATTTTCCCACTTCTATTGTACTTAAAAAATGACCGTTATGCCAACCAGCCGCATACAAATATTAGGATGTTGCATTGAATTCCAAGGACCCCATCTTTTAATTGATTCTGCTTACATGGATAAAAAGAAAAAACACTTGAATAGAACTGTCATTCAAGTGTTTTTTAGTCAAAAGATTAAGTGGTCGCCACAGTGGCTTCTGAAGAGTTTCCCTTCAAATTCTTCATTCGTTTTTTCAGGAACAGCCCTTGTCCGATCCCGAAAAGGTTACCGATCACCCAGTAAAGGGCAAGCGCAGATGGCAGGGTCAGACCTGCAATAAGAATGAATACCGGCATGATATTCATGACCATTTTCATTTGCGGCTGAATGTCTGGGGTCAGGGTCACTCTTGTTTGGATAAACGTAGTGATTGCGGCCACAACCGGCAAGATGAAATAAGGGTCGGATTGACCGAGGCTGAACCAGAGAAAGGAATGCTCGGCAATTTCTGTTGTTCTTCCTATCGCATAATAGAACGCCATAATGATTGGCATCTGGATCATGACTGGCAGGCATCCACCGACAGGATTGATTTTATGAGCCTGGTAAAGCTCCATCATTTCCTTTTGCATTTTCTGCTGATCAGCCGGATCCTTCTTACCTTTATATTTCTCTTGCACCACCAGCATTTCTGGGCGAAGCTTTTGCATTGCCAATGTGGTCCTCTGCTGCTTCATCACAAGCGGAAAAATAACAAGTCGAATCAGAATTGTTACAACAATGATGGACAAGCCATAATTACCTCCTGAAAAGTCCGCAACTGAAGTCAAAAGGAGCGACATCGGGAAGATAAAATAGTGATTCCACACTCCCTGGGTATCCGAAGTGATCGGTTCACTCATATTACAACCGGTCAGTACTGCCATCAATACAACCATCAAGACTGCCATAGTTAATTTTTTCAATGAAAATTCCTCCTACTAGTTCTTTAAGTATATTACTTATCAATTAGTAGAAAGAAAGGTGTTCCTCATCATCGAGCGTTTCCTTGGTAGGACGTTTCCTGTAAACGAAGGCCAATCGTTTTCTTCTTTTCCTATCGACCTGATAGGAAACTGCCCCGCTCGTATCAAGGGATGGAGAGCAGGAACGGGACTGATACCAGACCTGCCTGGACTCCAGATAAAAACAATACGTGACAAGACATAATAATGTAGCTGTTACATATGGTGCATACAGCAGCAAATCCAAATAAAATTCCATTTATAAAAACCTGCCTTACAGGTAGTAGTTTTACACTATTAGTTAGTACGAGTTCATCTAGTAAAAGTTTCAATAAAAGTATTTCCCTATAATAAAAAGATACACCTAGTCCGGTAAAAAAACCAGGTGTATCTTATTGTAAATTATAGGCGTTCCTTTTCATAGATGAAGATCTCCCGATACCTTCCCATCAGAAGCTTCTTATCTATTTTTCCGACCGCTGTTTTAGGGATTTCTTTTACAAAAACGAACCTTTTGGGTACTTTATATTTTCCCAGCCTTTGAAAACAGAAGGTGGTCAGCTCCTTTTCGGATGCCGGACTCTTTAGTGAAACAACTGCGAGAACCGCCTCTCCCCACTTTGGATGAGGTATCCCCACCACACTGACCTCTTTAACGGCAATATGCTGAGAAATTGTCTGCTCCACCTCTGTGGGATACACATTCTCCCCGCCAGAGATGATCAGATCCTTCGCCCGGCCGACAATATAAAAATAACCGTCTTCATCTTTTCTTCCAAGATCCCCTGTGCGCAACCAGCCCTCACATTTCACTTTCTCCGTTTCTTCCTGATTCGACCAGTAGCCAGTAAACACATGTGGACCTTTAAGAAATATTTCACCGACTTCATTCGGGCCTGCTTCCACATTGTTCTTCCTTACTATTTTCACTTCATTGAACATCATGGGTTTTCCTACAGAGCCTTTTTTCCCGTAGGCTTCTGTCGGATCGATATAGAAATTGTTAGGACCAGCTTCCGTTAGTCCATAGCCCTCCTTGAACAGCTTGCCTTTTTTGTAAAAGGCTTCATAGACCTCCAGGGGGCAGGGAGCTCCTCCGGATAGAAATGTTTTCATGGACGGAAAGCTCTCTTTTAAAAAATCCGGGTGTTCAATTAGCATATGGTACATCGTCGGAACCATCAAAACCACTGTGCACTGATAATGATTCAATAGGTCTATCACTTTATCTGTCTGGAAATCCCTCATGATGACGACAGTTCCACCTGCCATCAAAAGTGGTGTGGACAGGGCATTCAATCCTCCCGTATGGAACATCGGCAGGCAGGTGAGTGTAATATCCCGTTCACTCAAGCCCCAGCTGATTATCGTATTGATTGCATTGCTCGCTATGTTCTGATGGGAAAGGATGACTCCTTTAGGCTTTCCTGTCGTCCCTCCCGTATAAATGATTGCGGCATGTCTGCAAGAATCCCTCAAAGAGATTTCAGCAGATATGGAATGGTAATCGGTCTGTGCTTCTTCCAAAGGAAACGTTTCACAAGGAAAATTCTTCACAAATTCCTTATAGTCCGGATGGACAAAGACGCACTTAGCCTTGCAATCTTTCAGAATATAAATTAGCTCTTCTTCGGATAGCCGCCAATTGAGCGGAACGAATATCGCCCCTGCTGCCTGGCAGGCAAACAGCAATTCAAAGTAAGAAGGATCATTCGGAGACAGCAAAGCCACTCTTTCTCCGTGATTGATGCCAAGTTGACACAATCTATCAGCCATATTTATAGTGCGGTTATACAATTCTTTGTAATTCCATCGCTCTCCAGTTTCCCCATCAATAATGGCGACTTTTGCAGGAGACAGTTGTGAACGCTTCTGTAGCCACGATCCATCAAATGCCACTTCCATCTCTCCCTTATCCTTTTCAAGTAATTACCACTATAAGGGTGGGTGGTTACAATGCAGTTACACAAAAAAAGATGAACCCCTTTTTAGGAATTCATCTCGACTATTAAGTGACTTCATTAAACACCGCTGTTGATTTCCGCACTAGGCTGCGCTTTCCGCGGGGCGTTTGTGGAGCCTCCTCGGGCTTTGCCCTGTGGGGTCTCCACTAAACGCTTCTTCCCGCAGGAGTCTTCGCCTATTGCTCCAATCAACAGCTGGATTCTAAAAAATCAACATTCTACTCTAACAGAGACTTCATGTAAAAGATTTATACCATAAGTAATGAAATATAGTGCTGACGTTATGTGCTACCTGCCGCCCCTGTTGATTGGAGTGCAAGGTGTGAGACTCCTGCGGGAGATAGCGGTAGACTTGAGACCCCGCAGGCATGCCGAGGAGGCTCAAGCACCGCCCCGCGGAAAGCGAACGCCTAGAACGGAGATCAACAGGGTGTTTAACGTGTCTACCTTATTTTCAAGAAAGCACTTTTTTCAAAATAACAATCCTATCAAAATAAACTTTGATTTATTAAACTTCCTTCACTTTTCTTCTCTTGATTACAAAGTAAAACGCTGGGACGAACAGTAGGGTAAAGAAGGTAGAGAAAAAGATACCTGATATGATCGAGATTGCCAGTGGTGTGAATAGCACATCTCCACTGAACGCAATCGGGATCAAGGCCGCAATGGATGTAAAGGCAGTCAGTACGATCGGCCTGAATCTTGCTTTCCCGGAATCAATGACCGCTTCACTTAGTGTTGCGCCTTCCTGTAAACGCTGCTCCATAAACTCAATGAATACTGTTGCATTACGGACAACTATTCCAGCAAGGGATACAATCCCCATCATCGCCATAAATCCAAGACCTGTCTGTGTCAGGAACAATCCGATCACTGCACCCGAAATTGCCAGATAAACGGAGCTCATAATCAGCAATGGCAAACGCAAGGAATTGAATTGAATGACCATCAGGATATATATCAAGAAAACAACAATGATGAACAGTTTCCCTACTTCAATAAAGAAGTCGCTTCTTGCTGAAGACTCCCCTCCAACAGAGATCGAAGTGGATTCTGTTTCATAGGAGTTGGCAATCTCCTCGACCTGCTTTTCAAGATTCTGTTTATCCTCTTCACCAGGATACGCACGAACCGTAACCGTTCTATCACCATTTTTATGGGGAATAAGCGGCAGGACTTCCGTTTCCTCCTGGGTAACCAGCTCAGATAAAGGAACAAGAACAGGTGCACCAAACTCCGTGGTTTCAATTTTGCTTGGGATCTCGAGGTTTTCCAGATTCAACGGTTCCCCTTCATCCATCAGATCCTGGACGATGGTTAAGGTTTCCCTTTCCATACCCGCCTCATAGGAACCAACAGGTATGCCTTCCGTTTTCAGTCTGATCAGATTACTGATTTCCTGTGCGGTAATTCCATGCTCCTCCATTGCCTCGCGATTTGGAACATAGTTGATGGTTGGTAAAGGTGTACCCACATCATCTATTACCACACCGCTTCCTTCCAAAGCATCAATTTCCGTTTTCAGTCCATTAACAGCTTCCATCAATTCATCGATATTCTCTCCGATAACCGTCAGGGCAATCGGGGCGCCAACAGGCGGACCGGCTTCAATGGTGGAAAGTATGATGACACTATCCGGATTTTCTTCCCTCAGCTTAGGCTGCCATTCTTCAATCGTTTCAGCAGCTGAATGTTTTTCGCGATCGACTCTCAGAACGATCTGTCCTGTATTTTCACCTGAATTGGATAACTTACTGCCGAAAATGCCCGGCTCTCCACTCCCCGCAAATATAGTGGTTTCATAGATATTTTCGTCACTCTTCAAACTTTCTTCCATCGCTTTCAGCCTTGACGCCGTTTCTTCCATAGGAGTTCCTGCAGGCAAGGTGACAGTCACGGTCACTTCCTCCTTGTCTGCACTTGGGAAGAATACAACAGGAATAAATGGTACTAAAGCATAGGTTGCGGTACAGAAAATCAGAACCGCCAATCCTGTAAGCAACGGTTTTTTTACAATCTTCGTCAAAATTTTGTCACTATACCAAGTACTCACTTTATCAATTTGAGGACCTAATATTCCATCCTTCGATTTCTTTCGGCGCTTTTTTTGACGCCACGCAAGAAAGATTGGAACAATCGTGAGCGCCACTATGGTCGAGCCGATGATCGTTGAAATCAATACGGTCGGTAATGCCGAAATGAAGGCACCGTTCGGACCGGATATGAACGTTAACGGCAGGAAAGTGAACACAATGGCAAGGGAGGAAGTGATAACAGAAACCCGCACTTCTTTCGTCCCGGTCAATGCCCCCTGCAATGGTCCATCGCCTAGCTGGTATCGCCTTTGGATATTATCATTTACCACTATGGCATCATCGACAAGGATACCAAGAGCGATAATCATCCCGATAATCGAAATCTGATTCAGATCCACAGACGCATAAGGCAGCGGGATGAGCCCCAGTGAGATGGATATTGGAATCGATAACGCTACTAGAATGGCGGATACTGCATTCAAACCAAAGAATGTGATCAAGACGACGACAAAGATGGAAATAAGGAATGAGATACCCAAATCATTGAATATTTTACTCACAATCTTATTCTGGGTATAGTAGAGATCCAATTCAATTTCATCAGGAAGATCCTTTGCAAGACGCTCCATCTCTGCATCCACTTTTGAATAGAGGGTTGGGATGTCCACGCCCTTCTCCTGCATGATGGTCAACGATAAGGCAGGAGTACCGTTATAGACAATAAGGTCTTCCTGTTCTGCCGGGATTTGTGTCAAGCTTGCGATGTCCCGTACATAAATGGATTCCCCAACTTGATTTTTCTTGATAAAGACATTTTCTACATCTTCAATTGAATCAATATGCTCCATCGTCAGCTGAGAAACTTTGTTTCCTGCCTCCTGGCTGCCTAGTGGGGTGATTTCGAGTTCATTTTGGATGCTAGTGATTACATCAGGCAGGATGATTCCGGTTTCCTGCATTTTGTCGGAATCAAGATTTAAAGTATAACTTGCCTCCTCCAATCCTTTTACAGCTACCTTGCGGACTCCATCAATCTTTTCCAGTTGGGGAATCCATTCATTGATCAATTCTTTTTGTTCCAGTAAAAGGGAACGGTCATCATTCAATAAGTGATAGGACGCAATTACACCCATTTGAATGTCTGAATTGACTGTTGGCTCAAATGCTTCCTCCGGGAATTGACGACTCGCATCCGATACAGCCTGCCGGACGAGTGAAAACACCTGATTCCGATCCGCATCATCTGTCAGTTCCAGCACAAGATTGGAGATACCGACACCTGAAACGGACGTGACGCTATCCATCCCTTTAATATCAAGAAGCTCCTTTTCCAGCGGTGTGGTGATATCTCTTTCGACTACCTCAGGCGCAGCCCCTGGGTAAACAGTGGTAATCGTCCCCACATTGATGGAAATCTCGGGTATCTCACGCTTTGGGATTTGAAAATAAGTGAGAGTACCTATTACAACAAGTAATAGCAAAAAAATTAGTGTTACTTTTGGTTTTTTAATAAGTGCATTAAACAACTGGATGTCCTCCTATACGAGTTGATTATTCAAATTTGACTATATGATTAATATGATATCATCATAATCGCTAGAGGAAGGTGAGCGCAAGATTGAATATGCTCGGTAGGAAAGTTTAGTTTTTTGGACACAAATTACAACAAAAAAACACCAAGTGCATTCCTCGCACCTGATGTTCGTTTTTTCTGTTGGCCCTATAAAGACCGCTGTTGATTTCCGCACTAGGCGCAGCGACCCAAGGGGCTTGCGTGAGCCTCCTCGGCTTCGCCTGTGGGGTCTCCACTAAACGCAACACCCGCCGGAGTCTTCGCCTATTGCTCCAATCAACAGCTAGTGTACACAAAAAGCAATACTCTTCTTTTACTAACATTTTCATTTATTAAACTCCCACAACACGGAAGTACGTACTCTACATCATGATGCCGCCGTCCACATGCAGTACGGTTCCATTTACATAATCGGACTCATTGGATGCCAAGAATAGATATGCGTTGGCAATATCGCTCGGTTTACCTAGGCGCTGCAACGGGATGACCTGTAATAATCCCTGGATCACCTTTTCCGGAACTGTCGCGACCATGCTCGTTTCCACAAATCCAGGTGCCACAGCGTTTACATTGATTCCTTTGCGCCCGAATTCCTTTGACCATGATTTAGTCATCCCTACCACCGCCGCTTTGGAAGCGGCATAGTTGGTTTGGCCGACATTTCCATACACGCCGGAAACAGAAGAAGTATTGATGATTTTGCCTGCACCTTGTTCAAGCATATGGGGAACTACCGCCTGCGTACAGTTGAATACTCCATTGACGTTGATATCCATTACTTTCTGGAAATCTTCACTGCTCATCTTAAGCAGCATATTGTCCTTTGTAATGCCGGCATTGTTTATTAATATATCAATCTGTCCAAATCTTTCTTTTACCATTTGGACCATTTCCACTACTTGTGACTGGTTCGATACATCCACCTGGTAGAAGGCAGCTTCCCCCTCCGCCTGCAGCTCCGAGACTCTTTGCTCCCCAGCTACAGCATCATAGTCCACTAGTGCCACTTTTGCACCTTCCCGTAAAAATACCCGCGCTGCCTCCAGCCCCAATCCATTGGCGGCACCGGTAATGATGGCTACTTTTTCTGATAGTCTCATTGATATTGTTCCTCCTGTTTTTTCACAAATGTTGTAATGGCTTCCAGCAGTTGCGGCAAATCATCCACCAAGGCAGAGTGCCCGCACCCTTTTAACGGAATGAAAGTCGCTTTATCTCCTAAATCCTCGAGAATCTCCTTTGTCATCTGTTCAGTGATGACAAGATCTTTTTCTCCTGCAAGAACAAGCACCGGGATGTTGATTCTCTTTACATCTCCTGTTCCATCCTTCAGGCCATTATTCTTTTCGCTGATATTAAATGTGTTTAGGGCATGCAGGATTTCCGGGTAATTGCGCTGTGTCAGCATATCATCCAAATATGCCTCGTAACGCTCCTTTTCAGGTTTATTATCATGGTAGATGGCAAAATCCCAAATCATCCGCAACATGTCTTTATTTTTTGTTTCATATGCTTGTATAATGGTGATGGTTCTTGTTTTATCCTGCAAGACCTGTTCAAAACTTGTAAGTCTTTTGGATAAATCCGGCTGACCAGTTTCATCAGTATCGAAAATCGGATATCCTCTTGTAGAAGCGGAAGCGAGCAGGATCAGTTTATTGCAGTAGCCTGGGTTATCGGCAGCAAATTGCATTCCTACCGCTCCACCTGTCGACCAGCCGATCATGGAAAAATCAGAAATATTCAGTTCATCGACAAACAGCTTGATATCATTCGCTAATTCCTTGATAGAATAGAATTTTTCATGATAAGTAGACTCACCGAACCCGCGCATATCTACTGCTATCACATGAAAAGAAGGATCGATGTTCTCCATTACAAGGTCCCAGTGTTGAGAGGAGGTCATATTACCATGTACAAGTAAAATTGTTTCTCCACTTCCTTCGCGCTCTCTATACCCGAACGTTTCGCCATTTGCCAATTTGACTGTTTTCTGTTCGATAACACTCATATATCTCGCCCTCCTAATTGATAGCTTTTCCCCATCTGATGGTTGTTGCTCCCCATGCATACCCGATACCCGCACTAACCAGGACGATAATGTCACCAGCTTTTATCTTCTCTTTTTCCAAGGCCAGCTCAAGCGTTAGAATCTGGTCGATCTGGCCGATATGCCCGTAGTCTTCCAGATAGATAGTTTGGCTTTGGGACAGTCCAAGTTCCTTTAATACATAGTCATGAGCCGATTTCTTCATATGCAGGATGCCTAAATAATCCACATCCTCTTCTGATAAACCGCTCTTTTTCAAAGATCCTCGTATGGATTTCAGAAAATTTCGCATCGATTTCTCTTCCAGTCTTGCTTTCATTCCTTCCGGGTCCAGGACGTCCAGTTTGTTCAATCCCATTTCGAGTGCTTCTGTTGATATGGGATGTTTCGTCCCCCCTGCCACCACTACGACATCCTTTGAAAAGGATCCGTCCGTGATCAGGTGGGAATCCAACAATTCATTTTCTCCAAGATTCTTTTTAAGAAGAAGAGCCCCTCCTCCAGCGCTTAAGTTGAACATGAAGCGTGTTCTTTGGTTTTCATAATTGATAAAATCTTCATTGCGATAACCGCCTGCCAGCAGAACGGTGTTGATAGCATCATCACTAAGCATCATATCTTTAGCTATCTTCAGCGCCATGATGGTGGTGCTGCAGCGTAATGCCATATCAAACCCTATTGCATTCACCGCTCCCAAGCTCTCCTGCATATATAGGGCCGCTGTCCATAATGGATATTCTTTATGCTCTTCTCCGATATAAATGATCAGATCAATCTCTTCGGCTGTTATTGCCGACTTTTCCAGGGCAATTCTTGCGGCTTTGATTCCCATTTTACATGTATGGTCTTCCTCTGCCGCAATGGGCTTCTGTTTAATGCCCAGCTTTTCTTCCACCACATATATAGGTATTCCAGATTTTTCTGAAATCTCCTTGCTCGACATGAAATTTTCCGGGATATAAATTCCTGTACTGACAATTCCAACGCTTGTCATCGCTCTCACCTGCTTAATATATCCTTCATATACTCATACACTTCCTCCAAGGAAGTAACCGATACTTCTTCCTCTCCTTGCACATGGCTGACAGTAATTCTCCAGACAGGACTTTTATGATCCCAATCCACTAAGCTTGCGCACCGTACCACAAAGGATGCAACGTTCGGCTGTGTAATCATCTTTTTCCCCCTAACCTGAAATGTTGTTATCGTTTTTAATAGCGCGGTGCTTTGCTTTCTTCTTCCCCCACCAGATTCTTACTGTCCCTATGATGCCTTGCGGGAAGAACATGACGACCAGTATATAGAGGATTCCAAAAAAGATGATCCAGCGCTCAAAAATCCAATGCACCTTCGCTAAATCCGTTAACCAGTGATGCGCAAATTCGATCAATCCTGCACCAAGAATGGCACCGATCAGCGTGCCTACTCCACCGATGATGGTCATCAATAAGGCATCGAGCGTAACATCCACTGCAAATACGGAGGTATTGACAAAGCGAAGAGTCAGCACGTAAAGGCTTCCGGCGAAGCTTGCCACTACACCTGCAACGACACTTGCTATCACCTTATAGTGAAGAACGTGAAAGCCGAGTGATTCGGTTCTGTTTTCATTCTCCCTGATAGCCTGCAGCACCCTTCCCAATGGAGAAAGGGTGAACCTTCTCAATAAAAGAAAAATGGCAGCCATCATTAATAGAGCAACAAAGTACAATGTCATCCGATCCTTTAGTGGATCCGGAATGGAAAAGGTGAATCCATCATTTCCGAATGTAAGAGATCTCCACTTTTCGGCTACCACTAAAAACAGACCGGAAAAGGCAAGGGTAAGCATCGCATAGAAATGGCTTTTTAACCGCAAGGAAAGCATCCCAACGAGATAACTGATGACGCCTGCAATTACTGCACCAATAAGTACGGCAAGAAGCAATGTTGCTATGGTGCTATCAAACTGCTTTAATATCACGCCGGTGCTATAGGCCCCAATTCCAAAGAACATCGCATGACCAAAGGAAACGATACCCGTGTAGCCAAGGAGAATATCATAGCTCATCGCAAATATCGCAAACAGGAATATTTGGGTAAACATGATTAATAGGGTTCGGGAATCAGAGACAAACGGAACGGTCAGAAGCATGATGAAAATTAATAGATACACTATATTAGGCTTTGTCATATACGTGTTCATGCCCTCACCCCTTTACCCCAAATAAGCCTTGCGGACGGAAGATGAGCACAGTAGCCATCAACAGCATGTTTACCGCCAATGCCAGTTCCGGTACGTAATACGCCATAAAGCTTCCGCTCAATCCCACCAGGATTGCCGCAAGAACCGAACCGGTTATGCTGCCCATGCCACCGATGACCACCACGATGAAGGCAAGTATTCCAAACTCCAACCCCATTTCGGCATATATGACTCCCGAATATGGTCCAAGAAGCATTCCTCCAAGTGCCGCCATGGCCGCTCCGACCATGAAAACAAGCATAAATACCCGTTTAATATTGATGCCCAAGGCTTGCACCATTTCCTTATTGATCACACCAGCCCGAACAATAAGACCTATTTTCGTATTTCTCAGAATATAGTAAATGGCCCCGAAAACCAGTGCGCCAACAATAATAATGAAAACTCTGTATTTGATGATGATAATGTCCCCAAATTCCCAGCTGCCACTGAAATAGGAGGGAGTTTTCGCACTAAGCTGATTCGGCCCGAAGACGACCTTGATCATTTCGCTTAGTACAAGCATCACCCCCAAGGTAATCAGAATCTGCTGGACATGATTGCCGTATACAGGCTGAATGATAAATCTTTCCAGAGCAAAACCTAGAATAAGTCCAGTCGCAATGGCAGCGAGAATACCTAACATAAAACTTCCAGTTGTGCTATATACCCAGATACCGGAGAAAGCCCCCCAGGCGAACAACCCTCCATGGGCGAAATTCAGTACATCCATCAAGCCGAATATGAGCGTCAATCCTGCAGCCAGCAAGAATATCAGCATCCCTGTCGCTAATCCGTTGACTGCAAGGTTAATAAAAACCTCCACTTTGCTCCCCTCCTTTTATGCAATTCCCAAATAGTGCTTCCGCAGTTCCGTATTCTCTTTAAGCTCTTTCATCACCCCGTTATGAACGGTTCTTCCATCATCCAGGATATAGAAGCAATCCCCGATGGTACTTGCCATATAAAAATTCTGTTCCACCAGAATGATAGTCGTCTCTTTTTTCATCTGTTCAATGGAATGCATCACCTTCTCCACCATGATCGGAGCCAGCCCCTTGCTCGGCTCATCAATCAGCAGGAGCTTGCTGTTATTGACATAGGCACGGGAGATCGCGAGCATTTGCTTCTGTCCGCCACTGAGATTTCCGCCACGCTTCTTCCAATAAGTTTTCAGATCCGGAAATAAATCCAGAATCCAATCCAGACGGGAAAGTGTTGCCTCATCGTGCTTTCGCATGGCGACCTTCATATTTTCCTCTACCGTCAATTCCCCAAAAACCCCTTGGTCCTCCGGGACATATCCGATTCCTTTATTGGCAATTTCATAGGTTGCAAGGCCGGTGATATCCTGCCCATTATATGTGATGGTACCTTTTTTAGGCGGGTTCAATCCCATGACACTTCGCAGAGTGGTAGTTTTTCCTGCACCGTTTCTGCCAAGCAGAACCGTCACTTCTCCCTGCTTCGCTTCAAAATCCACACCTTGCAAAATATGAAACTGTTCAATATAGGTTTGAATCCCTTCCACTTTAAGAAGCGTTGTCATCATACAATCCCCCTAAATATGCCGATTGCACGGTTTCATTGTTCATTATTTCTTCAGGAGTGCCATCCGCCAATAGCCTTCCATTGAAAAGGACCGTTACTGAATCTGATAGATCCAGAATCATATCCATTTTGTGCTCTATTAAAATAATTGTTCGATCTCCCTGTGCTTTTATCAGCTTTATCACTTCCAGAATCGCCGGCACCTCTTCAATCGACATTCCGGCGGTCGGTTCATCCAGAAGGAGGATCTCTGTTTCCAGTGCAAGCAGCATCGCAATCTCAAGCTTCCTTTTTTCCCCATGCGCCAGGTTTTTGGCGAGCGAGTTCGCTTTCTTTTCCAGCAGTACGGTCGTTAAAAGTTCCATTGCCCGCACTTCAAAATCCCTGAAGTGCAAGAAGTGGGAAAACATGTTGTACCGCACTCCTTTTTGCGATTGAACGGCAATTCTCACATTCTCCAAAACAGTTAAGTTAGGGAAAACATTGGTTATTTGAAATGATCGACCTATCCCTTTTCTTGTCCGCTTCATCGGAGTCAGTTTCGTTATGTCCTCCCCTTTCCAATAGACTTGGCCTTTGGTGGGCTTCAGCTGTCCACTTAACAGATTGAAAAAAGTGGTTTTTCCTGCACCATTTGGACCGATGATCGATTTGAAATGATTGGGCTCCACCTTGAAATTCACCCCATCCACCGCAACATGCCCTCCAAAAGCTATCGTTAGATCCTTTGTTTCCAATATGGGATTCACCTTGCTTCCCTCCTTTTAGCTTTATGTAAGTCCAAAAATATAGCACGAAGGAACTTCAGAGCACAGCTCCGAAGTTCCTCTCTTCCTTGATCAAGGCTGTTTTCGCATCTTTGTTGCTTTTCCTAGAAAATAGATATACCAAATGTAGCCCGTTGATTGCAGCGAGGGTCACAAGATTCCCTGGGGAGGGATGGGAGCCTCCTCGGCTTAGCCTGTGGGGTCTCCCATGCCCTCTATCCTCCCGCAGGAGTCAAGTGTCCTCCGCTACAATCAACTCACAGGTTAAACATTATTTGCTAAGAGCCTCAAAAACAATCAAATTCGCTACTGAATTCAAATTAGATTCAAAATCCATTTTTTTTGCTTTATTAAGGGAATTTTTATACTTTGGTCACCCCTGTTGGTTGGAGTGTAAGGCGTGAGACTCCTGCGGGAGCAGCGTGTCAAGGGAGACCCCGCAGGCGCATAAGCGCCGAGGAGGCTCCCGAGGCCGCCCGCGGAAAGCGAACGCCTGGAACGGAAACCAACAGGGTGTTTAATTTGGCCACCTTATCTTTAGCCTAGCTCTATGCTTAAAACAACAATCTTTACGAAAAGAGCCTTGATTAATTCCGGACTGGTGGAGCCGTTTCCTCAGGTGATAGTTCCCTGATCAAAACTGGCACCGGATAATCTACTCCATCCACTTTTTCCAAGCGAATCGCATACAAGGTCTGCATCGCCTGATGATCTTCAGGGCGGAATGTCATTTGACCTTTTGGTGTATCAAAACTCATTCCTTCCATGGTCTCAATGAGTTGATTTGTGTCTGTTTTCCCCTCTGTCTTCTTTAAGGCTTCGACGATGGCAATAGCTGCAGACATCCCACCCGGAGTGAATAGATCTGGCACTTGCCCATTGAATTTTTCTTTATGCTTTTCCACCAGCCAATCGTTTATCGGATTGGCAGGCAGCGTATGATAATAAACTGAAAATCCTTCCATTCCAATAAGCTGCTCCATCGTGGAAAGAGCCGCAATATCAGGAGCTCCCGTGGAGATCTTGATTCCTCTATCCTGCACCTTCATATCTGAAATCTGGTTCCATGGAGAATTTGCACCTGCCCAAACAACGAAAAGATAATCCGGCTTTGCATCCAGGATTTTCTGGATATTGGATGTGAAATCCGTTGCAGCAGGATCCGCATACTCTTCCAGCACAATGTCTGCTCCGAGAGCTACAGCGGCTTCTTTAAATGCTGCGACTCCGTCATGACCGAACGAATAGTCAGGCGCCAATGTGGCGATTTTCACACCTTTACCGGCGATTGCTGCTGCCCCTGCTACTGCATCCTGCGAGGAGTTGCGGGCAGTACGGAAAATATATTTATTCCAGTCCGCACCAGTAATACTGTCTGCTACAGCCGGTTCCACAATCATCACCTTTTCATATTCCTCAGCAAGCGGGAGCACTGCCAATGTATCCCCTGAACTTGAGGAACCCACTAGAAAATCCACTTCATCTTCCTCTAATAGTTTAGTAGCCTTTTGGATGGCCACTTCCGGTTTTGTCTCCGTATCCTCCACCACAAACTCAATCTTATGACCGTTCACTTCCATGGTTCCTTCTGTTGCGTAATCCAAGCCAAGTTCAAAACCTTGTACCGTCTGCTTGCCATAGGTTTCCAGAGCCCCTGTCAGAGAAGCAAGTACGCCTACCTTGATCACCTTTTTGTCATTTTCTCCACTTGACGAATCCGAATCTGTTCCTGCATTGCTGTTACAGCCGGCAAGCACCAGCATTATCATACAGACAAGCAGAAACCCTATTTTCCATTTTTCCATTGATTATCCCCCTCTAAACTAATTTGAAAAGTTGTACCCTTATCGTAAAAGGAAGTGGTTACAAATGAGTTACATACAAAAAACCCCCGCACCCAAAAATGTGGGTACGGGGGTATCCTCATTCAGTTTGCTTTCCCTAGTACCATGTCATACATCTGCATTGTCGTGGACATCGGTTCCACACCGAGTTCACTCTCGAGATAGGTTTTACATTTTGCAAACCACTTCATTGCCTGCGGACGATTGTTTTTTTGATAATAACAGAACATCAGAAGTCGATAGGCCTCTTCCCATGTTGCGTCCTTCTCTATTATCTTTTCGCAGTAGTGGATTGCCTGATCGAAGCTTCTGGTTGCAACAAGCAGCTGAGCTGTTTTTTCACAGCAACGTAAATAATAGACCAGTAGACGCTCACGCTCATTCAAGCACCAATCCGCATATTTCTGCTCAGGCAGGAAATCTCCTTTGTACAGTTCCAACGCTTTTTCGAGCAGGGTTAAAGCTTTACCCGGTTCTTTTTCATCCAGCCCGATATGTGCAAGCGTTTCAAATTCCATACAATCCAGCACATATCCGCAGCTCGGGTTCAATCCATAGGTGTTTCCGTTCCTTTGGATGAAAAACGGCTCCGTCCGCGCTTTACGGTCCGGCTCCAAAGCATTGTTCAATGCATTCAAAGCGACCTTGAAATCCCTTGTCACCGTTTTTTCCGGAACATTGGGCCAAAGTGCTGCAAAAATGTCATCCTTGACGATCTGCTTTTTCCGTTTCGTGACAAAATACTCGAGCAGTTCTTTTGCTTTTATCCGCTGCCAGTCTTTGGAGTCCAGTTCTTTTGAGCCCAACCATACCCTGAAACCGCCAAGAGTTTGAACTTTCAACGTATAGCCCGGATGATTATGAGCATTCGCAAAGCCTAGCTCATTTAACAAGGATGTCACATAAGACCGCTGAATATCTCTTTGCTGCGCTTCCTGCAGAAATGGTGTGAATTTCTGGATATCACTCGGCCCAAAGGTTGTACGGTTAAATAGCATGAACTCATAGTTTCCTGCTTGAAGAAACGTCAGGAAGCGGTTCATGGAGTCTTCGAAGTTTCCCCACTCTTCCTTCTCATAAGAATGGATGGAGCGCCAGAAGTAATAAAGGAGCTCCCCATAATCATCTCCGCACTTATGGAGCAGACTGTAAGCACGTACTCCATAGTACTCGACCTTCTCCCATTTTCCATTCACGATTGAGGCTATTTTCATGGATAGGTAAATCAAGCCTGAAAGCCAGTTGTCCTTGACTTCCTCTGTTTCCTTTAAGGCTTCTTCCCCGCAAATAATCGCTTTTTCAAAAGCTCCTTGGTTGGCATATAAAAGACATAACCCCATATTTGCTTCCGCTTTTCCTCTTGAAATATTCAATTCATCCATAATGTTCAATGCCGTTTCATAACATTGCTTAGCAAGTGTTGCATCATAGCCTTCCATCAATTGAACCGCATGACCTAGACGGATCCAGCCGCATGCTTCAACAAAAGGGGCCTGCAGTTTTATTCCCTGCTTGATCCCCGCATCTGCCAATTTCTTTGCCTGTTCCGCATTCCCCATAAATACCTCTACTAAAGATAGCAGAAGGTCTGTTTCTCTATGTGATTGAGGCAGGATTCCTTCCACCTGTTCCCTTTTAGTGGAGGTCAGCAATTTTTTAGCCTTTTGCAACTTTCCTGACCTGAGCATAATTCTTGGTTCAAGATTATTCTCAGAACTATGTTTATAGGAAGCTTCTACCTTATCAAACCATGCCAGCGCTTTTGTCGCCTGACCGGCATTCAATAGGTTTTCCGCCATGATGGAATAGAGCTGATTCTGCTCTTTGGCTTCCACTTTAGTTGTAGCGAGTAGATGAATAGCTTCTGAGAGGAGCCTCTCCGCTTTTACCGGCTGAATGGTATCCAGATAGATTTTTGCAATCCCCTTTAGAGATCGAATGGTGGCAAGTCCATCCTCATATTCCCTGGAGATCCTCAGCGCCAGCATATAGGCCTTTTCCGCTTCTTCATACTGACAGCGATAGCGGTAGATTTCCCCTTGGATAAACCAGAGCATATAGTATTTTCCCTTTATCCTATCATTGATCCTCAACAGCTTTTCGAGCATATAGGAAAGCTGCCCCTGTTCGATAAGCTCGAAGCCAAAATCATGAATCAAGGCTGCAATGGCGGTATAGTCCGCCACCTTTTCCAAATGGGAGATGGCGGAAAGAATATCCCGCTTTTTCATATACCACTTCGAACATCGTTTGTGCAGCAGGATATATTGCTCTTCCTGCTGCTTCAGCCGTCTTTCCAGAAACTCCTTGAATAAGGCATGGTAGCGATATTGATTGGGTCCCGATGCACTAATAAAGACATGCCTGTCCGCAAGGGTCTGCAGCAGATAGTTCGATCCGTTTATACCAAGAATTTCATCGCACATCTCGCCTGTCATGATGTCAAGTATCGAGGTTTGCTCCAAAAACTGCTGCACCATCGGGGTTTGCTTCGTGAAGACCTCTGTCGCCAAATATTTGAACAAATCGTCCAATGTACCGGATGTGGATACCAGGTCATTATGTAATGACTGCTCCCCCAACCTTTGGCCCAAAAGTCCAATGGCCATCACCCAGCCCTCCGAAAGGGAATAGACCTCTTCCACTTGCTCTTCGGTCACATCCACCATGTAGATATCCTGCAATAAAACCTCCACTTCTTCTTTCGAGAATTTCAAATCCTCTTCTGTAAATTCCAAGAGTTCATTTTTCACTTTCATTGCGGTGAGAACATCCCAAGTCGGACATTCCCGTGTAATCAAAATGAGATGCAGGTTGGAGGATTTATGCTGCAGTAGCCAGTGGAACCATGTGACAATTTCCGGGTTTCCCTGAACTAAATGAAAATCGTCAATGACAAAAATAATCGGTTCCTCAAGATTCAAGAGTTCATTCAGGAACAATGAGCATAAATCCTGAATTTCCTCATCCCGGATATACCGGTCCATTCTTTCAAGATAAGAGAGTATCTTTTCCCCGAAGCCTTCTCTCTCTCTTCTGAGGGCATGTACCACATAACGCAGAAAAGGAATCAGTTCATCATCGAATGCTGTCGCCGTATACCAATATGTAGGGACATCAAATGTAGGAACGAAGGATGCCAGAATGGTACTCTTTCCATAGCCGGGACCAGAATGAACAATGGTCACCCCACGACTGGTAACCGCTTTCATTTTTCTTGCCACTTTTGCACGTCTTAACACATAATCCTTGATGATAGGTGTGGTTAGTTTTGTATGGAGGATTGTGTTTGTATCAGATGAAGACATCATCTTGCCTCCTAGTTCAGAATATTCCATCTCTTTATTTTATTATAATGGAAAAATACATACAGATTATACTTTTTGAATAAAAAAAGAGAGAGAAGCCTCGGTTTCCAAGATTTTCTCTCTCCAACTATTTAAAAATTGTACCAAATTCATCGGCCGGCCAATAGCGGATATGAACCTTTCCAACAATGTCTTCCATTTTTATAAAGCCGAAATGACGGCTATCGCGGCTGCCAAGACGATTGTCTCCGATAACAAACACATGACCCTTGGGAACCTTTTCTACGCCGGTCAGCTCTTTAAGTGTAAAGTCCCCGGTGAAGTTCCCGCCAAGGATCCGAAGATTATCCGATCTGATAAACGGCTCCAGCACTAGTTCACCATTTACATATAGCATATCTCTCTTATATTCTATTTTATCTCCCGGTAACCCTATTACTCTTTTCACATAGTCTTCCTCGGTATTGTCCTGATGAAACACGACAACATCGAATCGTTCCGGTACAGAGAAAGCATAAACCATTTTATTGACCATTAGAAAGTTCCCTTCTTCTAATGTAGGGTTCATGGAATGGCCTTCCACTACATAATTGGAAAAGAACAGGGCACGAATCATAATAACCAAAAGGAAAGAGACAAGCAACCACTTCATCGCTGATTTACGCTGTACGTTTGTATTCTTTTCTTTCAATTCATAACCCCCGAAATTAATCTGTTAGGTCTATTGTACCAATAACCATCTATTATCACAATATACTGAATTCTCGTTAATATTCTTTTTTTATTAGGCTCTTTTCAAAACTATGGTTATTACTTCACAAGTGAAAAATCGGCATTTGGATTTTTCACCTTTATAATAGTAAATACTGCTAACCTACCTCGTGCATCGGTTAGGAAAAGAGCACGATGAACCGTTAAATTCGTGTTTGCAACCTCTACGAAAAGTAACAATTTTTGCGAAGATAAAGTTTATTTATCTGCTGAAAGCTGCAGGCGCAATTCTACCTTTTTTCCAATATACCATAAAACAAGCATAATCGTTAAAGCGATCACTGTCTTAATGGGAGCGCGGATAAAAGAAATAATATCATACCCGATATAACTGATCGTAAAAATCATAACCATCTTCCCTGCTAACAGCGCAAGAAAAAATTGATAGAATTTTATACGTGACAGGCCCGCCACCATATTGATTAAAAAGGATGGAGTGAACGGAAAACAAAATAGAAAGAAAATCGGCCCAAATCCATGCCTCTCAATCCATGACATCGTCTTTCGGATTTTCTCTTTTTCCAGCTGCCTCTGAATCCATTTATTTCTTTTCAGCTTGGTTGCAAAAAAATACACGATGACTGCACCGACCACAGTCCCTGACCAAGAAATCAAAAATCCGAGCCATAAACCAAATGCTGCAGCGTTCGCCATGACAATCACAATCAAGGGCAGAAAAGGTAAAAACGCTTCTAGTACCACCAGTAAAAATCCCGGAAGGGGACCGAATGACTTATAATCTTGAAGCCCTTCCAAAAGGTTATCCATTGTTAGCAGATCTTTAAAGAAATTTATCATATCCATGTAGGTTAACTCCGCTTCTGTCTATATCTATCATCTCTTATTGTACTAGTTATTTCTATAATCACCCATAAAATTACACAAAATCTTTACATTTTTTATAAAGCTCTGTTAAACACCGCTGTTGATTTCCGCAATAGGCTGCGCTTTCCGCGGGGCTTGCGTGAGCCTCCTCGGCTTACGCCTGTGGGGTCTCCACTAAACACTGCCTCCCGCAGGAGTCTTCGCCTATTGCTCCAATCAACAGCTAGTATACATACAAAACAATACTTATGCTTAATAAAGCCTTTTATTAAGTAACAGATACCCCTTAACAGAAAAAAACAACCATCTATTCCACTTTAGGTAATAGATGGTTGCTTTTCTCTATTTACTATGCTGTTCCTTCTTCCATATAAAACACTTCCCAGAGGTGTCCGTTTAGATCCTCAAAGCCCCAGCCATACATGAATCCGTGATCCTGTGGGTCATTATGAGGTTTGGCTCCGGCATCTAACGCCCTGTTTACGATTGCATCCACTTCATCTCGGCTTGTGGCAGTGAGGGCAATAATGACCTCCGAGCTTTTAGATGCATCAGAAATGTCCTTTTTTATAAAAGACCTGAAGTAATCCTCCACCAGCAGCATCGCGAAAATACTGTCACTGATCACCATGCATGTTGCGTTTTCATCCGTAAATTGGGGGTTGAACTCAAAACCGATTTTCGAAAAGAATTCTATCGTCTCATCAAGATTTTTCACCGGCAAATTCACAAATATTTTCTCTGCTTTTAAAGCCATGTTTCCCACCAACCCTTCATGTTTTAGCTACAACTTTAATATTATTCACTACAAAACCATATTCTCCTTCTCAAACTTGCGAAAAATGTATGATACAAAAGAAGGAAATTTCTTAAAATCAAGAAAAGGACCTAAGATGGGCCCTTTTCGATTTTCACTGTGTTCTTTTATTCTCCGGCTGCTTCAGCCAATGCCTTATTCCTTTCCCAGCCAACGGCTCATCGTTGTATCTCGGAATCACATGAAAGTGGCTGTGGGGGATGGATTGATTGGAAGCCTGTCCCACATTCCAGCCTAATGTGTAGCCATCAGGTGAAAACTTTTCATCAAGATATTTCTTTGCTTGCTGCAACAGATCATAGGAATCGTTCCATTCCTCCCGTGTCAGCTCAAAGGTATTGTTGCGGTGCTTTTTCGGGACAATGACTCCGCAGCCTTCCAGAACGTCCTGTTCTTTATCATGCTGAAGGTAATAACATGTTTCGTTTTCCAGGACAATGTTTTGATACGGATCGTTCTGCGGGTAGCAGAACGGGCAGTTTTTTTCGTAGGTCATGGTTGCCTCCTAGAGGTTCTCATTTTTCATAGTTACAGAGCGCGTTGTGTAAATGCCCAGCGGTGTCCGTCCACATCATCAAGCTCGAATTCGATATCTCCCCATGGACGGGTGACAGGTTCCTCGATCGGATTGCTTCCCCCCTGATGATCGATTGGAACGAGGCCGTTTTCTTTGACCTGTCTGAAGTGCTGATGAACATCCTCGACTGCGGCATGGACAGCCGTTTCTCCAGGTGTTACCGTTTCGGCTGGATGCAGCATGATAAGTCCGCTGCCTAAATGGAACCAATGCATCCCTTCGTATCCGTGCGAGTATTCGAATCCCGCTTTTTCGTACCATTCCTTTGATTTTTCGGTATCCAAGCAAAATAAGACGAGGTGGTCGAGTCCTTTGATCATATGTATTTCCTCCTGGCTTGATTTTTTAGCATTCTTTATGAATTCTTCGTAATTTTTGAAAGTCCTTTTAGGGATTTGGACATTATTTAGTCCAATTTCCTGTTTGCAGCTTTAAAAAGCTTAAAGAAATTTTCCTGTTAACTCACTTATTGATGGATTTTTTAATATATCAACGGTTTCTGTAGTGATACTATTTAGCCCCCTAACTCATTTGGACACCTCACTCAAAAGGTATTATCATAGAATTATTAAAGGAGGAGTCCAAATGAGCAATCGTAAAGGACCAATCGAAA